>NZ_VISR01000015.1 GCF_007827595.1 Streptomyces sp. BK340 | reverse complement strand
GTTACATTCCGAACCCGGAAGCTAAGCCTCACAGCGCCGATGGTACTGCAGGGGGGACCCTGTGGGAGAGTAGGACGCCGCCGAACAAATTTTGAAAAGGTCGGACCCTGAACTTCGGTTCAGGGTCCGACCTTTTTACGTTCTCCTTAACGTGTCGTTCACGTTGCGCGCGGAACATCCAGCACATGGGTACTGCTGCAATGCTCAGGGCCGCCGGCGTCGGAGTCGGTGACGAGGTCGTCGTACCGGCCTTCGGGAACGTCGAAGTGGCCGAGGCCGTGACCCTGGCGGGTGCACTTCCGGTGTTCGCCGACATAGATCCGATCACCTACTGTCTCGACCCGTCGGCCGTGGAAGCGGCCGTAACTCCTCGTACCGTCACGGTCGTTGTGGTCCACCGGTTCGGCCGGCGTGCGGACGTCACGCGGCTGCACGAGGTCGGACAGCGGCACGGACTGCTCGTGCTGGAACAGGGTGAGTCCGAGGCGCCGTACGACGAGATGGCGCAGCGCCGGGAGCGGGCCGCCTATCTCGACGCCAAGTTGAAGGGCGTGAGCACCCCGGACGGGGGTGACTGCCACACCTACCAGCAGTACGTGGTGCGGGTGCCGGGCAATGGCCGGCCGGACCGCGATGCCTTCGCCCGGGCCCTGCGGGCCAGGGGAGTTGAGTGCCGCGTTCCCGTGAAGACGCCCGTGCACCGGCTGCCCGAGTTCCGGCGCTGCGTGGCGCTGCCCGAGACCGAGCGGGCAGCGGACGAAACACTTGCGCTGCCCGTGGACGCCTCCCTGACGAAGCGTGAGATGCAGCGGATCGTCTCTGCCTGCA
This sequence comes from Streptomyces sp. BK340, assembly GCF_007827595.1. GTDB lineage: Bacteria > Actinomycetota > Actinomycetes > Streptomycetales > Streptomycetaceae > Streptomyces. The sequence continues at coordinate 237,798 of NZ_VISR01000015.1, read as the reverse complement.
ACGCCCTTGGCGGTTTGCTCCAGCCCGCCTTCTGAACGGGCACCGAACGAATTTGGGAAACGGGCCTGTTCGGGGTACTCTTTTCTTGTCGCCGCGAGGGAAACCTCGGAAAAGACAAGGCCCCCATAGCTCAGTCGGCAGAGCGTCTCCATGGTAAGGAGAAGGTCAACGGTTCGATTCCGTTTGGGGGCTCAGCAATGAAGGCCTCGCCCTATCGGGCGGGGCCTTTGTCGTTTCTACGGACGCCCGGGCGGGCCCGGGGGCTTCAGTCCTTGTGAAGCCCCGGGACCCGCATCGCCAGAATCGCCATGTCGTCGGACGGGGCATCGGACGCGAAGCGTTCCACGGCACGCATGATGCGTGCCGCGACCGCGCCCGCCGTGAGGCCCGTGCAGGTGGTGAGGACGTCGGCGAGGCCGTCGTCGCCCAGCATGCGCGTGCCCTCGCGGCGTTCGGTGACGCCGTCCGTGACACAGAGGAGGACGTCGCCGGGGTCGAGGGTGACCGTCTCCTCGTACAGCTCCAGGTCCTCGATGACGCCGAGCAGCGGCTGGGGCTCGGCCGCAGCCGTCACGGTGCCGTCCTGGCGCAGCCGCAGCGGGAGCGGGTGGCCGGCGCAGACCACCTTCAGCTCGGCGCTGCCGTCCTCCTGCGGCCGCAACTCGCCGTACAGCAGGGTCAGGAATCGGCTGCGGTCGCCCTCGTCGAGGATCGCGGAGTTCAGGCGCTCGAGAACTGCCGGGCCGGACAGGCCCTCGCGGGCCAGCAGGCGCAGTGCGTGCCGGGCCAGGCCCGTGACCGCCGCCGCGTTCGGGCCCGTACCGCAGACGTCGCCGATGGCGAATCCGTAGGCGCCGTTGCCGATCGGGAAGAGGTCGTAGAAGTCGCCGCCGACCTCGTTGCCCTCGCCGGCCGCGCGGTAGATGACCTCGACCTCGACGCCGTCGATCTGCGGCAGGCCGGGCGGGAGCAGGCTGCGCTGGAGGGACTGGCTGATGGCCGTGCGCTCCGAGTACAGGCGGGCGTTGTCCAGGGCGAGCGCGGCCCGGCGGCTCAGGTCCTCGGCCAGTTCGAGGATCTCCTGGCGGAAGTGCTCGTCGGTGGGCTTGCCCAGCGTCAGCATGCCGATGACGCGGTTGCGGGCGACGAGCGGCAGGACGACCGTCTCGCCGCCGACGGCGGAGGCCGTCGCGAGCGTCGGGCCGATGCCCGAGGAGACCTGGCGGGTGGGGCCGCCGGACAGGCCGAGACTGCGCATCGAGGAGCGCAGGGCCGCCTGGTGGGCGACCTCGCCGGGAGCGGTCCAGACCCGGGCGCCGGGCGTGGGTACCGGGTCGGGCGCGGGAACCTTCGACAGCAGCGACTTGATGCCGTCGATGAGCTCTTCGTCCTCGTGCAGCACGTACGACAGGTACGGCTCGGAGGCCTGGTCGGCGATCGTGTAGACGGCGCACCAGGTGGCCAGCGTCGGGACCGTCATCTGGGCCATCAGGGCCAGGGTCTGGTCGCGGTCCAGAGTACCTGCCAGCAGGTCGGAGGCCTCGACCAGGAAGCTCAGGGAACCTCGGCGCAGCCGCTCCAGCTCGCCGAGGCGGGCCGACTCGACGGCCAGGGCGATGCGGTCGGCGGCGAACTGCAGGCGCAGCGCCTCCTCGTTGGAGTACCGGCCGGGTGCCTCGGCCGCCACGCCGAGGGAGCCCGTGAGGCGGCCCTCGACCTTCAGCGGGACCGTGACGACCGAGCGCATGCCGGTACCGGACAGCAGCGGTACGGCTCCGGGTACGGCGGTGAGGTCGTCGTGGACGGCGGGCATGCGCGCGGAGCCGTACCGGCCGGGGCCGGCCTCGACCGGGACGCGGGCGAAGCGCTGGCGGGCGGAGGGCAGGCCGGTGGAGGCCCGGACCTCCAGCTCGGTCTCGTCGTCGGTTGCCAGCAGCAGGAACGCGGAGTCGCCGTCGAGCATGTCGCGGGCGCGCTCCACCGTGCGTTGCAGGAGGCCGTCGAGGTCGTCCGGGGCGGGGGAGCCGATGAACACCTCGAAGGGGTCGGTGCTCTGGCCGTCGGAGCCTGCTGTCTGGTCGGTGGCGGGGCCGCGCAACGGCGTCTGCAGGACGGCGCGTTCGTGGTCCCGTACCAGGAGGCACACGGTGGAGGGTTCGCCGCCGGTGTCGCGGACCCTGAGGTGGGAGGCGTAGACCGGGGCCACGCGGCCGTCGGAGCCGCGGACGCCGTAACTGCCCTCCCAGCGTGAGAGCTGGAGCGCTTCGGCGATGCCGGTGCCGGTGCCCGGGGTGTGCGGCCAGGCGGCGAGGTCGGTGAGGGGCTTGCCGATGACCTCGGGGGCCGGGTAGCCGAACAGCTCCTCCGCGTCCTCGTTCCAGCTGCTGATGGAGCCCTTCCGGTCGATCTGGAGGACCGCGACGCGCACCCGGCCGTCGGCGAGCGGGAGGAGGTCGGCGGGGAGGGAGGGGCCGGCGGCGCGGGTGCCGACCGGACGCTCGGGCAGATCGAGATGGAACCAGACGTTCTTGTGGGTGGGCGTGTAGTCCACGCCCCAGCGGGCCGCCAGGGCCGCGCACAGCTGCAGGCCGCGGCCGCCCTCGCGGTCGGGGCTGCCCATGGAGGCCGGCGAGGCCTGCAGCGGGACCTCGCGCTCCGGGTAGCGGTCCGAGACCTCGATGCGCACGCCGTCCTCGGTGCGCAGGCACAGCACATCCGCGTGTGTGCCCGCGTGCACCACCGCGTTGGTCACCAGTTCGCTGGTGAGGACCACCGCGTCGTCGACGACGTCGGCGAAGCCCCAGCCCTGGAGGGTGTCTCGGACGAAGGACCGGGCGGTCGCGACGGATCGCCCGACGGGTTCGAAACTGGCGGCCGCGCGCGCGGTGATCACAGAACTCCTCGGCCGGTTGTCGACGTGCAGGGCAGCGTGGCCGGCCGGCTCGCGCCGCTGCTGCGGCATCCGTTCGCCCGTCGGCCGTGGCTCCGGGGTATGTCCCCCGGGGATCAGTCCGGTGGTCATGGTCTGCGGCCGCCCCTCCGATGCCCGCTCGTGCTCGTGCCACCGCCCAGGCCGGTCGGACCGGTGTGGCTGGACAGCCGCATGCAAGGTTACTTACCTTCGCCCTCCGAGCGGATGCCGGTCGCCGGTGTTTACGCCCCCAGGGTGTGCGGACGATGTGCGAAGCTGCCGAACTGTTATGGCCTGGTTCGGCCGGGGTGAAACACTGGGCAAGCTTCTGATGAAGGTCCGGTCATGCTGCGTGTGTTCCGTGTACGGAGGGCAGCAGCCTCTGGTGTGGCCGGATCTCGTCTGGCAGAAATACCGAGCAGTAACGAATGCGCGGAAGTATTCGGTGAGCCGGGTGATCGGCCCGGCCGGGCCGACGCGGTGAGCACGGCAGTGATGGTCTACCCCTTCGGGAGGGACACAGTGGAGTCTGGCGCAGGGACGCGGGGCACGAAGGCGCGCGCGAAGGGCGGACCGTCCCTGGGCAGGAACGGCGGCACCACCGCCGTGGACACGGCTGCCCTGAACCGGCTGCTGGTGGCCCTCGTGTCGATGCGCGACGGCAACTTCCGCAAGCGGCTCACGGTGTCCGGCGACGGCGTGATGTCGGAGATCGCCGCGGTCTTCAACGAGGTCGCGGACCGGAATCTGCATCTGACCGGTGAGCTGTCACGGGTGCGGCGCATGGTCGGGCGTGAGGGAAAACTCACGGAACGGCTGGAAACAGGTGCCTGCGAGGGCTCCTGGGCGGCCGCGATCGACAACTCCAACGCGCTGGTCGACGATCTCGTCTGGCCCGTCTCGGAGGTCAGCCGGGTCCTGACGGCGGTCGCCGAGGGTGATCTGTCGCCGCGGATGGACCTGCGCACCCAGGCGCCCGACGGAACCGGGCATCCGCTGCGGGGCGAGTTCCTGAAGGTCGGCCGTACCGTCAACAACCTGGTCGACCAGTTGTCGACGTTCACCGACGAGGTCACGCGCGTGGCCAGCGAGGTCGGCACCGAGGGCAAGCTCGGCGGCCAGGCCCGGGTGCGTGGTATGTCCGGTTCATGGAAGGACCTGACCGAGTCCGTCAACACGATGGCGAACCGCCTCACCGCTCAGGTGCGCGACATCGCCCTGGTGACGACGGCGGTCGCGCGGGGCGATCTGTCACGCAAGGTCACCGTGCATGTCGCCGGCGAGATGCTGGAGCTGAAGAACACCGTCAACACGATGGTGGAGCAGCTGTCCTCCTTCTCCTCCGAGGTGACCCGGGTGGCCCGCGAGGTGGGCACCGAGGGCATCCTGGGCGGCCAGGCGCAGGTGCCCGGGGTGGCCGGCGTGTGGAAGGAGCTGACCGACTCCGTCAACACGATGGCGGGCAACCTGACCGCACAGGTGCGGGGGATCTCCCAGGTCACGACGGCGGTCGCGAACGGTGACCTGTCGCAGAAGGTGACGGTTCCGGCGCGCGGCGAGGTCGCGCAGCTCGCCGAGACGATCAACCAGATGACGGAGACTCTGCGGATCTTCGCGGACGAGGTCACGCGTGTGGCCAACGAGGTCGGTGGGGAGGGCCGACTCGGCGGGCAGGCGAACGTGCCGGGCGCTGCCGGCACCTGGAAGGACCTGACGGACTCCGTCAACACGGTGTTCCGGAATCTGACCACACAGGTGAGGGACATCGCCGCGGTGACGACCGCCGTGGCCAGTGGTGACCTGTCGCAGAAGGTCACCGTCGACGTGGCCGGCGAGATGCTGGAGCTGAAGAACACCGTCAACGGCATGGTGGACCAGCTGTCGGCGTTCGGTTCCGAGGTGACCCGGGTCGCGCGGGAGATCGGCGTCGAGGGTGAACTGGGCGGCCAGGCGCAGGTGTCGGGTGCGGCCGGTACGTGGAAGGACCTGACGGACTCCGTCAACACGGCGTTCCGCAACCTGACCGGTCAGGTGCGCAACATCGCCCAGGTCACGACGGCGGTGGCCAACGGTGACCTGTCGCAGAAGGTCACCGTCGACGTCTCCGGCGAGATGCTCCAGCTGAAGAACACCGTGAACACGATGGTGGACCAGCTGTCCTCGTTCGCGGACCAGGTCACGCGGATGGCCCGGGACGTGGGTACGGAGGGCCGGCTGGGCGGTCAGGCCAGGGTCGACGGTGTCTCGGGCACCTGGAAGGAGCTGACGGACTCCGTCAACTTCATGGCCGGAAACCTGACGTCGCAGGTGCGCAACATCGCCCAGGTGACGACGGCGGTGGCCAACGGTGACCTCTCGCAGAAGATCGACGTCGACGCGCGCGGGGAGATCCTCGAGCTGAAGAACACCATCAACACGATGGTCGACCAGCTCTCCGCCTTCGCGGACCAGGTGACCCGGGTCGCCCGGGACGTGGGTACCGAGGGCCGGCTCGGCGGTCAGGCGCAGGTGCCGGGTGTGGCCGGTGTGTGGCGGGACCTCACCGACTCCGTGAACGGCATGGCCGGAAACCTCACCGCCCAGGTGCGCAACATCGCCCAGGTGGCCACGGCCGTGGCCCGCGGTGACCTCTCCCAGAAGATCACCGTGGACGCGCGCGGGGAGATCCTGGAGCTGAAGAACACGCTGAACACGATGGTCGACCAGCTGTCGTCGTTCGCCCAGGAGGTCACCCGGGTGGCCCGTGAGGTGGGTACGGAGGGCATCCTCGGCGGTCAGGCCGAGGTCCAGGGAGTCTCCGGCACCTGGAAGGACCTCACGCAGTCCGTGAACTTCATGGCGAACAACCTGACCATCCAGGTGCGCAACATCGCCGAGGTGACGACGGCGGTCGCCAAGGGCGACCTGTCCAAGAAGATCACCGTTGACGCGAAGGGCGAGATCCTCGAGCTCGTCACGACCGTCAACACGATGGTCGACCAGCTGTCCAGCTTTGCCGAGCAGGTGACCCGGGTGGCTCGTGAGGTGGGCACCGAGGGCATCCTGGGCGGCCAGGCGCACGTTCCGGGTGTCACGGGCATCTGGAAGGACCTGAGCAACAACGTCAACCTGATGGCCAACAACCTGACCATGCAGGTGCGGAACATCTCCCAGGTCGCCGCGGCCGTCGCCAACGGTGACCTGACGCGTCAGGTGACGATCGAGGCGAGCGGTGAGGTGGCGCAGCTCGCCGACACCTTCAACACGATGGTGAAGACGCTGAGTTCGTTCGCCGACCAGGTCACCAAGGTGGCCCGTGAGGTGGGCACGGACGGCATCCTGGGCGGTCAGGCGCACGTTCCGGGTGTGGCCGGCACGTGGAAGGACCTCACCGAGTCCGTGAACCAGATGGCGTCCAACCTGACCGGCCAGGTGCGCAACATCGCCATGGTGACCACGGCCATCGCCAAGGGTGACCTGACGAAGAAGATCGACATCGACGCGCGCGGTGAGATCCTCGAACTCAAGACGACGATCAACACGATGGTCGACCAGCTGTCCAGCTTCGCCGAGGAGGTCACCCGGGTGGCCCGCGAGGTGGGCACCGAGGGGCAGCTCGGCGGCCAGGCACGGGTGCGTGACGTCGACGGCACCTGGCGGGACCTCACCGAGTCGGTGAACGAGATGGCCGGGAACCTGACCCGGCAGGTGCGCGCCATCGCGCGCGTGGCGACCGCGGTGACCCGCGGTGACCTGAACCTGAAGATCGACGTCGACGCGTCCGGCGAGATCCAGGAGCTGCAGGACTACATCAACAAGATGATCGCCAACCTGCGCGACACCACGATCGCCAACAAGGAGCAGGACTGGCTCAAGGGCAACCTCGCCCGCATCTCCGCGCTGATGCAGGGCCGCCGGGACCTGGCGGACGTGGCTTCGCTCATCATGAGCGAGCTGACGCCGGTGGTCTCCGCGCAGCACGGCGCGTTCTTCCTGACGATGCCGCTGATGGACGGCCAGGACCTCAGCGTCGACGCCGAGGACCGCTACGAGCTGCGGATGCTCGGCTCGTACGGCTACTCGATGGGCTCCATGCCGACGTCGTTCCGGCCCGGTGAGGCGCTGATCGGCACGGCCGCCAAGGAGAAGCGCACGATCCTGGTCGAGAACGCGCCGAGCGGCTATCTGAAGATCTCCTCCGGGCTCGGCGAGGCCCCGCCCGCGCAGGTGATCGTGTTGCCGGTCCTCTTCGAGGGCAAGGTGCTCGGTGTGATCGAGCTGGCGTCCTTCACGCCGTTCACGCAGATCCAGAGGGACTTCCTCAACCAGATCGCCGAGATGATCGCGACCAGCGTCAACACCATCTCGGTCAACACCAAGACCGAGCTGCTGCTGAAGCAGTCGCAGGAGCTGACCGAGCAACTCCGTGAGCGGTCGGCGGAGTTGGAGAACCGGCAGAAGGCGCTGCAGGCCTCCAACGCCGAACTGGAGGAGAAGGCCGAGCTGCTGGCCCGGCAGAACCGGGACATCGAGGTGAAGAACACCGAGATCGAGGAGGCCCGGCAGGTTCTGGAGGAGCGTGCCGAACAGCTCGCGGTGTCGATGCGCTACAAGAGCGAGTTCCTCGCCAACATGTCGCACGAGCTGCGTACGCCGCTCAACTCGCTGCTGATCCTGGCCAAGCTGCTCGCCGACAACGCGGACACCAACCTCACGCCGAAGCAGGTGGAGTTCGCCGAGACCATCCACGGCGCGGGATCCGACCTGCTCCAGCTGATCAACGACATCCTCGACCTGTCGAAGGTCGAGGCGGGCAAGATGGACGTCTCCCCGACGCGTATCGCGCTCGTCCAGCTCGTGGACTACGTGGAGGCCACTTTCCGGCCGTTGACCGCGGAGAAGGGCCTGGACCTGTCCGTGCGGGTCTCCCCGGAGCTGCCCGCGACCCTGCACACCGACGAGCAGCGGCTGCTGCAGGTGCTGCGGAACCTGCTGTCGAACGCGGTGAAGTTCACCGACTCCGGGTCGGTCGAGCTGGTGATCCGGCCCGCCGGTTCCGGTGTCCCGCAGGTCATTCGTGAGCAGTTGCTGGAGACCGGCTCGCTCAGCGATCCGGACGCGCCGCTGATCGCGTTCTCGGTGACCGACACCGGCATCGGTATCGCGGCGAGCAAGATGCGGGTGATCTTCGAGGCGTTCAAGCAGGCGGACGGCACGACCAGCCGCAAGTACGGCGGCACGGGCCTCGGCCTGTCCATCTCGCGGGAGATCGCACAGCTGCTCGGCGGTGAGATTTACGCGCAGAGCGAGCCCGGCCGCGGCTCGACGTTCACGCTGTACCTGCCGCTGCACCCGAGCGAACTGCCGCCGCAGGGCTACCAGCAGTCCGTGACCCCGCTGGAGGCGGGCGAGCTGGTCGCCTCCGCGGCCGGGCTGTCGTCCGAGCTGTCCGCCGTGGAGATCGAGACGCCGGCGGAGGTGAAGTCGTACCAGGAGACGCAGAACGGCGCCGCCGCGCTCTTCCGGCGCCGCCGCCGGAGCCTGCCGCCGGTCGAGTACCGCCCCGAGCGGTGGGCGACGGTCGGCGAGCAGGAGAGCGCGCCGCAGCCGGACCGAGCGGTACGGTTCGGCGGTGAGAAGGTGCTGATCGTCGACGACGACATCCGCAACGTGTTCGCGCTCACCAGCGTCCTGGAGCAGCACGGGCTGTCGGTGCTGTACGCCGAGAACGGACGCGAGGGCATCGAGGTGCTGGAGCAGCACGACGACGTGGCGGTCGTGCTGATGGACATCATGATGCCCGAGATGGACGGATACGCGACGACCACGGCGATCCGCAGGATGCCGCAGTTCGCGGGGCTGCCGATCATCGCGCTGACCGCGAAGGCGATGAAGGGCGACCGGGAGAAGGCGATCGAGTCGGGTGCCTCCGACTACGTGACGAAGCCGGTCGATCCGGACCATCTGCTGGCGGTCATGCGGCAGTGGATGCGTGAGGAGTGACGGGGTGACCGGCGCGGATGTGAACGCTGGGGGAACCTTGGGAGTGCACTCGGAGTTGTCGTTCCGAAGGGTCCGGGGGCGTGCGGGAATCCCGGATTCCGGGAACTTTCCGGTCTCTCGCGGCGTTTCCGTTGCGTGCACAGTGACATCGCGGTGACAGGGTGTGGCGACGGGCGGGGTGCGGCTACGATGACCGGCACAAGGACGGGCGGCGAAAGGGAGTCGTCCCCTGGGGCGGCGCCCGGTGTACCGCCGGGGCGAGGAGGGCGGGCCATGGTGCAGAAGGCCAAGATCCTCCTGGTCGATGACCGGCCGGAGAATCTGCTGGCGCTGGAGGCCATCCTCTCTGCGCTCGATCAGACGCTGGTGCGGGCATCGTCCGGGGAGGAAGCGCTCAAAGCACTGCTCACGGACGACTTCGCGGTCATTCTGCTGGATGTCCAGATGCCGGGCATGGACGGTTTCGAGACCGCGGCGCACATCAAGCGGCGGGAGCGGACCCGGGACATCCCGATCATCTTCCTCACCGCGATCAACCACGGTCCCCACCACACCTTCCGGGGCTACGCGGCGGGCGCGGTCGACTACATCTCGAAGCCGTTCGACCCGTGGGTGCTGCGCGCGAAGGTGTCGGTCTTCGTCGAGCTGTACATGAAGAACTGCCAGCTGCGCGAGCAGGCGGCGCTGCTGCGGCTCCAGTTGGAGGGCGGCGGCAAGGGCGCGGTCGGCGGCAAGGAGTCGGCCGGGCTGCTCGCCGAGCTGTCGGCGCGGCTCGCGGCCGTCGAGGAGCAGGCCGAGGCGCTGTCGAAGCAGCTGGACGACGAGTCGGCGGACGCGGCAGCGGTGGCCACGGCCGCGCATCTGGAACGCAAACTCACCGGGCTGCGCCGTGCGCTCGACGCGCTGGAGCCCGGTGCGGGCAGCGGTACCGCGTCGGTGCCGACGCAGAACTGACACTCGCCGGGGGCGCAGTTGCCCATGAGCGTGCGTCAGTTCCGCGCCCCGGCAAGGGCGACACGAACGGGTGAAGCAGTGGGCACGCGTGTCCACTGTCGTCTCCCCCGGTAACCTCACACCCATGGCCTCACGTCCCTCCGCAGCCAAGAAGCAGCCCGCGAAGAAGGCGGCCGCTCCCGCGAAGGCTCCGGCGAGGAAGGCCGCAGCGAAGAAGGCCCCGGCCAAGAAGGCGCCCGCCAAGAAGGCTCCGGCGAAGAAGGCCGCGCCTCCGAAGCCGGCACCGAATCCCACGGGGGGCGTGTACCGGCTCGTGCGCGCCGTCTGGCTCGGTCTCGCGCACGCGGTCGGCGCCGTCTTCCGGGGCATAGGGCAGGGCGCGAAGAACCTCGACCCGGCCCACCGCAAGGACGGTGTCGCACTGCTGCTCTTCGGCGTCGCGCTGATCGTCGCCGCCGGTACGTGGGCCGATCTGCGCGGTCCCGTCGGCGACCTGGTGGAGATCCTGGTCACCGGTGCCTTCGGCCGGCTCGACCTGCTGGTGCCGATACTGCTCGCGGTGATCGCCGTACGGTTCATCCGGCACCCGGAGAAGCCGGAGGCCAACGGGCGGATCGTCATCGGCCTGTCCGCGCTCGTCATCGGCGTGCTCGGCCAGGTCCACATCGCCTGCGGCTCGCCCGCCCGCGGCGACGGCATGCAGGCCATAAGGGACGCCGGCGGCCTCATCGGCTGGGCGGCGGCGACCCCGCTGACGTACACCATGAGCGAGGTGCTCGCCGTACCGCTGCTGGTGCTGCTGACGATCTTCGGGCTGCTGGTGGTCACCGCCACCCCGGTCAACGCCATCCCGCAGCGGCTGCGCGCGCTCGGCGTGCGCCTGGGCCTGCTGCCCGACCCGGAGGAGTACGAGCCCTCCGAGGACGACACGCGGTACGAGGAGCAGTGGCGCGAGGATCTGCCCGCACGCCCCCGAAGGCGCCGGAGCGTCCCCGAGGCGTACGACCCCGACGGCGCCGAGGAGGAGGCCCTCTCGCAGCGCCGCGGCCGCCCCAGGCGCTCCGCGGTGCCCCAGCCCGATCTGCAGCGCCAGATGGACGCGGTGGACGTCGCCGCGGCCGCCGCTGCCGCCCTAGACGGTGCCGTCCTGCACGGCATGCCGCCGTCCGCGCTCGTCGCCGACCTCACCCAGGGGGTGAGCGTGGGCGACCGTGAGGAGACCACACCGGTTCCCGCTCCGTCGCCGGAGCCCACGCCGGCCCCGGTTCCCGCGCCCGCCGCGCGCCCCAAGCAGGAGAAGCTGAAGGTCGCGAGCGTCCCCGACCTCACGAAGGCGGCCCCCGAGGAGTCCCGTGACCTGCCCGCGCGCGCGGAGCAGCTCCGGCTCTCCGGGGACATCACCTACTCGCTGCCGTCGCTCGACCTCCTCACCCGTGGAGGCCCCGGCAAGGTCCGCAGCGAGGCGAACGACGCGATCGTCGGCTCCCTGCGCAACGTCTTCTCCGAGTTCAAGGTGGACGCCGACGTCACCGGGTTCACCCGTGGCCCGACGGTCACCCGCTACGAGGTTCAGCTCGGCCCCGCCGTGAAGGTGGAGCGGATCACCGCGCTGACCAAGAACATCGCGTACGCCGTGGCCAGTCCGGACGTGCGGATCATCAGCCCCATCCCGGGCAAGTCCGCGGTCGGCATCGAGATCCCGAACACCGACCGGGAGATGGTCAACCTCGGCGACGTGCTGCGCCTCGCGGAGTCCGCCGAGGACGACGACCCGATGCTGGTCGCCTTCGGCAAGGACGTCGAGGGCGGGTACGTGATGCACTCGCTGGCGAAGATGCCGCACATGCTCGTCGCCGGTGCGACCGGTTCCGGCAAGTCCTCGTGCATCAACTGCCTGATCACCTCGGTCATGATGCGGGCGACCCCGGACGACGTCCGGATGATCCTGGTCGACCCCAAGCGCGTCGAGCTGACCGCCTACGAGGGCATCCCGCACCTGATCACGCCGATCATCACCAACCCCAAGCGGGCCGCCGAGGCGCTGCAGTGGGTCGTACGCGAGATGGACCTGCGCTACGACGACCTGGCCGCGTTCGGCTTCCGGCACATCGACGACTTCAACAAGGCCATCCGCGACGGCAAGGTGAAGCTGCCCGAGGGCAGCGAGCGGGAGCTGCAGCCGTACCCGTACCTGCTGGTGATCGTGGACGAGCTGGCCGACCTGATGATGGTCGCGCCGCGGGACGTCGAGGACGCCATCGTGCGCATCACGCAGCTCGCGCGTGCGGCCGGCATCCACCTGGTGCTCGCCACCCAGCGCCCGTCGGTCGACGTGGTCACCGGCCTGATCAAGGCCAACGTGCCCTCCCGGCTGGCGTTCGCCACCTCCTCGCTCGCCGACTCCCGGGTCATCCTCGACCAGCCCGGCGCCGAGAAGCTGATCGGCAAGGGCGACGGCCTGTTCCTGCCGATGGGCGCGAACAAGCCGACCCGTATGCAGGGCGCGTTCGTGACCGAGGCCGAGGTCGCGCTCGTCGTGCAGCACTGCAAGGACCAGATGGCGCCGGTGTTCCGGGACGACGTCACCGTGGGCACCAAGCAGAAGAAGGAGATCGACGAGGACATCGGCGACGACCTCGACCTGCTGTGCCAGGCGGCGGAGCTGGTCGTCTCCACCCAGTTCGGGTCGACGTCCATGCTCCAGCGCAAGCTGCGCGTCGGCTTCGCCAAGGCCGGGCGGCTCATGGACCTGATGGAGTCCCGGAACATCGTCGGCCCCAGTGAGGGCTCCAAGGCGCGTGACGTTCTTGTGAAACCTGACGAACTGGACGGCGTGCTCGCGCTGATTCGCGGGGAGTCTGACGGATAGGGCTGCGGACCGCCCGGCGTGTCGGGTTTACGCCGGGTGGCGGCAGGACCGTGATCCACCCGTTAGAGATCTGCGAGCAACCGTTTCCCTTTGTCGCACGTCAAGTTGAGCGAGAGGACAGGTTAGGGGCTCACTGTGGGCTTTGTGCCTGGCCCGCCGTTGGGATGAGCGGCCGTTCCGATGGCGTACAAATAGCACCGCACGGTCGCCTCATCGTTTCGCACCCCCCTAGACTGAACCTCCAGCACAGGTGGCTCACACGCTCGAAAGGCGCCCCCGTGTCCATCGGCAACTCCCCTGAAGACGAGCGTCCGTTCCAGGACGCGTCGGAGGAAGTCCGTCCCTCAGTGGGACGCGCCCTGAAGCAGGCGCGCATCGAGGCCGGGCTCACCGTCGACGACGTCAGCAGCGCCACTCGTGTCCGTATCGCCATCGTGCACGCCATCGAGGCGGACGACTTCGCCCCCTGTGGCGGGGACGTCTACGCCCGTGGGCACATCCGCACGCTGGCCAAGGCCGTCCATCTGGACCCCGCTCCGCTGATCGCGCAGTTCGACGCCGCGCACGGCGGGCGGCCCGCACCCACTCCGGCGGCTCCCCTGTTCGAGGCGGAACGTATCCGCCCCGAGCGGCGCGGGCCCAACTGGACCGCGGCCATGGTCGCCGCGATCGTCGCCGTCGTCGGCTTCGTCGGCTTCACCGCCTTCAAGGGCGGCGACAACGGGAACGACGCCAAGTCGCAGGTGGCCGACGGCGCCACCTCGCCCACCCCCAGCAAGGCCGCCTCGCCCACGCCCAAGAAGGACAAGCCCGCCGCGCCGACCTCCGAGGCGTCCGACAGCGCCATCGCGGCCGCCCCCCAGGACAAGGTGACCGTCCAGGTCAGTGCCGCGGGCGGGCGCAGCTGGATCTCCGCCAAGGACCACAACGGCCGGATGCTCTTCGACGGGCTGCTGAAGCAGGGCGAGTCCAAGACCTTCCAGGACAGCTCCAAGATCAACCTCATCCTCGGTGACGCCGGCGCGATCCAGCTCTACGTCAACGGAAAGAAGATCGAGGACAACTTCCAGAAGGGCGCTGTGGAACGCCTCACGTACACGAAGGGCGACCCCGAGGCCGGATGACGGGCCTCTGGGGGAGCGGACGCGAAGGGGTTGGCCAAGATCGGCCAACCCCTTCGACATGGGGTGTCTGACAGACAAAGTAGTCTTGAGCCCATGCCTGAACGCCGTACCGTCGCTCTCGTCACTCTCGGCTGCGCCCGTAACGAGGTGGACTCGGAGGAGCTCGCAGGCCGTTTGGAGGCGGACGGCTGGCAGCTCGTCGAGGACGCCGCGGACGCCGACGTCGCCGTGGTCAACACCTGTGGCTTCGTCGAAGCCGCCAAGAAGGACTCCGTGGACGCCCTGCTGGAGGCCAACGACCTCAAGGACCACGGCAGAACCCAGGCCGTCGTGGCGGTGGGCTGCATGGCCGAGCGGTACGGCAAGGAACTCGCCGAGGCCCTGCCCGAGGCCGACGGCGTGCTCGGCTTCGACGACTACGCCGACATCTCCGACCGCCTGCAGACCATCCTGTCCGGCGGCATCCACGCCGCCCACACCCCGCGTGACCGGCGCAAGCTGCTGCCGATCAGCCCGGCCGAGCGGCAGGAGTCGGCCGCCTCCGTCGCGCTGCCCGGCCACGGCCCGTCCGACCTCCCGGAAGGGGTCGCGCCCGCCTCCGGCCCCCGTGCGCCCCTGCGCCGCCGCCTGGACGGCGCCCCGGTCGCCTCCGTCAAGCTCGCCTCCGGCTGTGACCGGCGCTGCTCCTTCTGCGCCATCCCGTCCTTCCGCGGCTCCTTCATCTCCCGCCGCCCGAGCGACGTGCTGAACGAGACGCGGTGGCTGGCCGAGCAGGGCGTCAAGGAGATCATGCTGGTCTCCGAGAACAACACCTCCTACGGCAAGGACCTGGGCGACATCCGCCTGCTGGAGTCCCTGCTGCCGGAGCTGGCCGAGGTCGACGGCATCGAGCGGGTGCGGGTGAGCTACCTGCAGCCGGCCGAGATGCGCCCCGGCCTGATCGACGTCCTGACGTCCACCCCGAAGGTCGTGCCCTACTTCGACCTGTCCTTCCAGCACTCCGCGCCCGACGTGCTGCGCGCCATGCGCCGCTTCGGCGACACCGACCGCTTCCTGGAGCTGCTGGACACCATCCGCAGCAAGGCCCCCGAGGCCGGTGTGCGCTCCAACTTCATCGTCGGCTTCCCCGGCGAGACCGAGTGGGACCTGGCCGAGCTGGAGCGCTTCCTGAACGGCGCCCGCCTGGATGCCATCGGTGTCTTCGGCTACTCCGACGAGGAGGGCACGGAGGCGGCGACGTACGAGAACAAGCTCGACGAGGACGTCGTCGCCGAGCGCCTGGCCCACATCTCCCGGCTCGCCGAGGATCTCGTCTCGCAGCGCGCCGAGGAGCGCCTCGGCGAGACCGTGCACGTCCTCGTGGAGTCCGTGGACGAGGAAGAGGGCGTGTACGGCCGTGCCGAGCACCAGGCGCCGGAGACGGACGGACAGGTGCTGCTCACGAGCGGCGAGGGCCTGAGCGTCGGACGTATGGTCGAGGCGAAGGTGGTCGGTACGGAAGGTGTCGACCTCGTCGCCGAGCCGCTCACCGGCTCGCTCGCGTGTAGTGAGGAGGCGGGCAGATGACCGGAGTCCCGGCATCCGCCGCGGGCGGCTCCTCCGGCGCGCAGGGCGCGCGGGGTTCCGCCGCCGCTGCCGACGGCGCTGCTTCCGAGGTCTCCGGTCCCGCTTCCGACTCCGCTGCCGAAGGTGCGAAGCCCCCGCGTGGCGCGAAGATCGCGGCCGCGGCCGTCAACCAGGCCAGCCTGTGGAACGTCGCCAATCTGCTGACGATGCTCCGGCTGCTGCTGGTGCCCGGTTTCGTGGCGCTGATGCTGGCGGACGGCGGCTACGACCCGGCCTGGCGCTCGCTGGCCTGGGCGGCCTTCGCCGTCGCCATGATCACCGATCTGTTCGACGGGCATCTGGCGCGCACCTACAACCTGGTCACCGATTTCGGGAAGATCGCCGACCCCATCGCCGACAAGGCGATCATGGGGGCGGCGCTCATCTGTCTGTCCGCCCTGGGCGACCTCCCGTGGTGGGTGACGGCCGTGATCCTCGGCCGGGAACTCGGCATCACGCTGATGCGTTTTCTGGTCATTCGCTACGGCGTGATCCCCGCGAGCCGGGGCGGCAAGCTCAAGACGCTCACCCAGGGCGTGGCCGTCGGGATGTACGTCCTGGCACTGACGGGGTGGCTGGCGACCCTGAGGTTCTGGGTGATGGCCGTGGCGGTCGTCCTCACCGTCGTCACTGGCCTCGACTACGTGAGACAAGCCATTGTGCTGCGCCGGCAGGGAATCGCCGAGCGCGCGGCCGCGTTGGAGGAGAAGGAAGCGTGAGTTCCCCGGCCACCGAACTGGTGCGACTACTGACCGTGAGGGGCGAGAGCATCGCCGTCGCGGAGTCGCTCACCGGTGGTCTCGTCGCGGCGGAGATCACGGCCGTCCCCGGGGCGTCCAAGGTCTTCCGGGGTTCGGTCACCGCCTACGCCACCGACCTGAAGCACGAGCTGCTCGGCGTCGACGCCACTCTGCTGGCGGCGCAGGGGGCGGTGGATCCGCAGGTCGCGGCCCAGATGGCGGCCGGGGTCCGCAAAGCCCTGGGAGCCGACTGGGGTATCGCGACGACCGGTGTCGCCGGACCCGAACCGCAGGACGGCCGCCCCGTCGGAACGGTCTTCGTGGCCGTCGACGGGCCTCTCACCGCCAGCTCCGGTTCTGCCGGTGGCGGAAAAGTAGCGGCCCTGCGGTTGAACGGCGACCGTGCGGAAATTCGTATGGAGAGTGTACGGAGCGTACTCGCACTGCTTCTGAGGGAGCTTGCGGGCGAACAGACCGGGAACGAGCGGGCACAGGATACGGAACGGAACGGGGGGTTTTGATGTTTACAGCCCTGAGTGAACACGACATCGCTCCCCGCACGGCCGCGGCGCGAGGCGGTACGGTGGGGCGAGAAGGATGCGGCTACGCGGTCCGAGGAGGGAGCCACCGATGATTCTGCTCCGTCGCCTGCTTGGTGACGTGCTGCGTCGGCAGCGCCAACGCCAGGGCCGTACTCTGCGCGAAGTCTCCTCGTCCGCCCGAGTCTCACTCGGCTATCTCTCCGAGGTGGAGCGGGGGCAGAAGGAGGCTTCCTCCGAGCTGCTCTCCGCCATCTGCGACGCGCTGGACGTACGGATGTCGGAACTGATGCGAGAGGTGAGCGACGAACTGGCGCTCGCCGAGCTGGCCCAGTCCGCCGCGGCTACCGAGCCCGTACCCACGCCGGTCCGTCCGGTGCTGGGTACCGTGTCGGTGGCCGGCGTGCCACCGGAACGGGTGACCATCAAGGCGCCCGCCGGAGCGGTGGACGTGGTCGCCGCGTGACGTCCGTGTGCGCGGCTTAGCCACCCGGGAAGGCGTGAAGCCTCGGCCGGGCTTCCCCAGGTCTCCCTGGGGAAGCCCGGCCGAGGCTTTTGTGTGCTCCGGGCGTGTGATTCCTGTCTCTTTTGCCTCCATTTGCCGGTATTCGGCGGGGCGGTCATCGTGGAGGGACGTGCCTGCGCCGAATGCACCGGAGGAAAGTGGATGTCAGTCGTGAAGAGCCCATTGCCCGATGACGATCTGAAGACCGTGTCCGAGGCGCTGCACGGCGCCCTGGTCGACCTGGTGGACCTCTCGCTGGTCGCCAAGCAGATCCACTGGAACGTCGTAGGACCCCGCTTCCGGTCCATCCACCTCCAGCTCGACGAGGTCGTCGACTCCGCCCGCACGCACTCCGACACGGTGGCCGAGCGGGCGTCCGCCCTCGGTGTCCCGCCCGACGGGCGCGCGGCCACGGTGGCCTCCGCCAGCGGCATCGGGACCGCCCCGGCCGGCTGGATCAAGGACACGGACGCGGTCCGCACGATGGTGGACGCCCTGGGCGCGGTGATCACCCGGATGCGGGAGCGGGTCCAGGGGACCGGAGAGGCGGATCCGGTGTCCCAGGACATCTTCATCGGCATCACGGCGGACCTGGAGAAGCATCACTGGATGTTCCAGGCGGAGAACGCGTGAGCGTGTCGGAGTGCCCGGTGTTGCATCGGTGAGCCCTCGGTGCGCCTCCCGTGCGGGTCACGAGGCGTTCTAGCTTCCCGCTGGAGGTGGCGGCCATGGTGGGGCGGATACTGCGCTGGGGGGCCGCGCTCGGGCTGGGGGCGGTCTGGTGGTGGGCGGTCCTGCGGATCGCCGTGGGGTCCGGCGCCGGGGTGCTCGAGGGGGCCGTCGCGGTCAGCGGATGGGGGCTGAGCGTGCTGCCGGTGCACTGCGTGTCCAAGAGACGTGCGGTGGGAGCCGTGGAAACGGGGCGGTGGGCGGCCGCCTGGCGGGCGGAGGGCGCTACCAGGGCATCGCCACGCCCCCGTTCGGACGCAGGATCTGACCCGTCGTGAACGCCGACGCGTCCGACGCCAGGTACAGCACCGTGTGCGCGACGTCGTCCGGCTCGCCGACCCGGCCCAGCGGGGACATCCGGGCCATCAGGGACTCGGTGTGCGCCTGTGCCTCCTGGTCGTGACGGTCGGTCATGGGCGTCCGGATCCAGCCCGGTGCGACCGCGTTCACCCGGATGCCGTGCCGGCCGACCTCGGTGGCCAGCGTCTTCGTCAACTGGACCACGGCCGCTTTCGCCGCGCCGTAGCAGAGCAGTCCGGGGCCTCCGGTGTCGACGGCGCCGGAGGCCATGGTGACGATGCTGCCCCGGGTGCCGTGGGCGAGCATCAGCCGGGCCGCCTCCTGGCAGGCGTACAGCACACCCTTGAAGTTGACGTTCAGGACGCGGTCCAGATCCTCGTCCCGGGTCTCCAGGACCGGGCTGCTGTGCATGATCCCGGCGATCGCGGCCATGGCGTCCAAGTGTCCGCAGGAGCGGACGGCCGCCGCGAGGGCGGCTCGGTCGGTGACGTCGACGGTGTGCGTGCGGGCCGTGCCGCCGCGGTCCTCGATCAGCTTGGCCGTGCCGAGCAGGCCGTCCGCGTCCAGGTCGGCGCAGTGCACCATGGCACCAGCCGACGCGAGCAGGACGGCGGAGGCCCGGCCGATGCCGCCGGCGGCTCCGGTGACGAACGCGGTGCGTCCGGTGAGGTCGTACGCCTGGAGGGGCATACAGGGACGGTACGAGCGTTTCTGACGGTCCGTCAATTGGCTGGACGGGGATAGCGGCTGCGCCACTGCTGTGCCGTCCCCGGCGCCGGCGCGGGGCCCGTCTGACAGGCCGGGCACCAGTAGGTGGGGCGCTCCTGGGATCCGTCGCCCTGGTCGGCCACCCTCACCGGTGTGCGACAGCGCAGACAGGGGCGGGACGCGCGGCCGTACACGAACAGGTCCTGCCGGGGCAGGCCCGTGGTCTGGCGGACCGGGCGGTCGCGGTTGGCCTCCAGGAGCTTCTTGGCGAGGGCGGGCAGCTTGGCGGCGCGGTCCGCGGGCAGGGCGCCGGCCGGCAGCCAGGGCGTCACGCCAAGCAGGAAGCACAGCTCGCTCTTGTAGACGTTGCCGATGCCGGCCAGATTGCGCTGGTCGAGCAGGGCCTCGCCGAGGGGGCGGGCGGGGTCCTCGAGGAGGTTGGCGAGGGCACGCTCCGGGTCCCAGTCCGGACCGAGCAGGTCGGGTCCCAGGTGACCGACTACGCGCTCCTCCTCGCCGGTGCGCAGGAACTCCAGCACCTGGAGGCGATAGCCGACGGCGGTGCGATCGGCGGTGCCGAGGATCACCCGGATCTGGTGCGCCGGGCCGCCCCGCCAGCGCTCGTCCGTGCCGTACACCTTCCAGGCGCCTTCCATGCGCAGGTGCGTGTGCAGGGTCAGGTCGCCCTCGAAGCGGGTGAGCAGATGTTTGCCGCGCGGGGTCGTGCTCAGGACCGTACGGCCCTGGAGGTCGACCGTCGCGTATTTCGGCACCCGGAAGTCGCTGCGGGTCAGCACCTTGCCCGCGAGGGCCTCGTGCAACCGCCTCGCGGTCTGCCAGACCGTGTCACCTTCGGGCATGCGTCAAGGGTGCCACGGTGGGGTGACACGGGGCGGCCGTAACCCGGGGGCCGATGCTCCGCGGGATCGCGGTGCTCAGGCTCTCAGCCGCAGACCACGCGGCGTGGCGATGAAGCCCGCCGCCTCCAGCAGGGTGCCCAGGGGAGCGGTCAGGGCCTGGGCGCCGTTGATCCGCTCCACCGTCACCGTGCCCAGCGAGCCCGCGCGGGCGGCAGCGGCCAGGGCCTCAGCGGCCGTGCCCAGCCGTGGATCGTCGGCGGCGGCGGCGGCATCCGGGTCCGCGGGCCAGGCCAGCAGCGTCTTGCCGCCGCGCTCCATGTACAGCGTCAACTCGCCCTCCACCAGCACGACGAGGGAGCCCGCCTTGCGGCCCGGCTTGTGCCCGGCCCCGTTCGGCGGCTCGGGCCAGGGGAGCGCCGCGCCATAGGCGTTGGCGGGGTCGGCCGCGGCGAGGACCACGGTGCGCGGGTCGGGGGACGACGGTCGCGTACGACGGTCGCCGAAGCCGCGGCTCGCCGGTGAGCCGTACGGGGAGGCCGCGCCGCCGCGGGGGCCGCCGTAGCCGGGGGAGGCGAAGGGGTCGGGGGGAGCAAGGTCGCGGGGGGAGACGTACTCGTCGGCGCGACGGTTCTCCGGTGGCCAGGTGAAGTCGCCCGGCGTGGCCGGGTGGTCCTCGGGCGGCCAGGTGAAGTCGCCGTCGAGGCCCGGGTGGGCGCGTCCGGCGTCGGCCTGGTCGAAGACGTTCGGGGTGGTGTGGCCGCCGTCGAGGAACAGCGGGTTTCCGCTGCCGAAGCCGTTCGGACCCGGGGCGGGCAGGCCCTCGCCGCGATCGCGGGCGTTGGACACCGCGCGGAGACGGTCGACCGCGCCGTCCATCGCGAACTGGGCTGCCCCCAGGCCTTCGACCACGTAGCCGCGCCGCGCCTGACCGCTCTCCTCGAACGCCGACAGCACGCGGTACACCGCCGAGAAGCCGCCCTCGACGCCCTCCGCGGCGACCGCTCCCCGGGTGACCACACCGTGCCGGTCGAGGAGGGTGCGGGCCAGCGCGTGGGCGCGCACGGTGGCGTCCGGCTCGGCCGCGGGCAGCAGGGCCCAGCGGCCGGCCACCGTGGGCGGGCCGGTGCGGGAGGCGGGGCGGGCGGCGGCCGTCAGAGAGCCGTACCTGCCGCGCGGGACGGTTCGCTTGGCGCGGTGCGCCGTCGAGCCCGCCGTACGGCCCGAGCCCAGCAGGGAGCGCATCGGGGCGAGGGTGTCGTTGGTGAGCCGCCCCGACCACGCCAGGTCCCACAGGGCGTCGGCCAGTTGGGGATCGGTGGCGTCGGGGTGGGTGGTGGCCCGGATCTGGTCGGCGATCTGCCGGAAGAACAGGCCGTAGCCACCGGAGAGCGCGTCCAGGACGGACTGGTGGAGCGCCGTCGGCTCAAGGGGATGCGGCGGCGGCAGGAGCAGCGGCGCAGCGTCCGCCATGTACAGCGAGACCCAGCCGTCCTTGCCGGGCAGGGCGCCCGCTCCGGCCCACACCACCTCGCCGGCGGAGGTCAGTTCGTCGAGCATCGACGGCGTGTAGTCCGCCACCCGGGAGGGCAGGACCAGCTTCTCCAGCGCGGAGGCCGGCACGGAGGCGCCCTGCAACTGCTCGACGGCGCGCACCAGTCCGTCGATGCCGCGCAGACCGTGACCCTTGCCGATGTGCTGCCACTGCGGCAGGAACTGTGCCAGGGCGGCCGGCGGCACCGGCTCCAGCTCGTGCCGCAGCGCGGCCAGGGAGCGGCGGCGCAGCCGGCGCAGTACGGCGGCGTCGCACCACTCCTGGCCGATGCCCGCCGGGTGGAACTCGCCCTGCACGACCCGGCCGTTCGCGGCCAGCCGCTGCAGGGCGCCCTCGGTGACCGCCACGCCCAGGCCGAAGCGGGCCGCCGCGGTGGCCGACGTGAAGGGACCGTGGGTGCGGGCGTGGCGCGCGAGGAGGTCGCCGAGCGGGTCCTTCACCGGCTCGGTGAACGCCTCGGGGACACCGACCGGCAACGCCGTGCCGAGCGCGTCGCGCAGCCGGCCCGCGTCCTCGACGGCCGCCCAGTGGTCCCTGCCCGCGATACGGACCCGGATGACCCGGCGGGCAGCGGCCAGCTCCCGTGCCCACTGAGGCTCGGCGCCCCGCTCGGCCAGCTCGGCGTCGGTGAGCGGGCCGAGCAGGCGCAGCACGTCGGCCACGCCCTCCACGTCCTTGACCCGCCGGTCCTGCGTCAGCCACTGCAGCTCGCGCTCCAGCTCGGCCAGCACCTCCGCGTCGAGCAGCTCACGCAGCTCCGCCTGGCCCAGCAGCTCGGCCAGCAGCCGGGAGTCCAGGGACAGCGCGGCGGCGCGGCGCTCGGCGAGCGGGGAGTCGCCCTCGTACAGGAACTGGGCGACGTACCCGAACAGGAGGGACCGGGCGAACGGGGACGGCTCCGGGGTGGTGACCTCGACCAGGCGGACCTTGCGGGACTCGATGTCGCCCATCAGCTCCACGAGGCCGGGGACGTCGAAGACGTCCTGGAGGCACTCGCGGACCGCTTCCAGGACGATCGGGAACGAGCCGAACTCGCTGGCCACCTGCAAAAGTTGGGCCGCCCGCTGGCGCTGCTGCCACAAGGGCGTGCGCTTGCCGGGGTTGCGGCGCGGCAGCAGCAGCGCGCGGGCCGCGCACTCCCGGAACCGGGAGGCGAACAGGGCGGAGCTGCCGACCTGGTCGGTGACGACCTGGTCGACCTCGCCCTTGTCGAAGGCGACGTCCGCCGCGCCCACCGGAGCCTGCTCGCTGTCGTACTCGGTGCCCCCCTTCATGGGCTCCTGGTCGAGCAGGTCCAGGCCCATCAGGTCGGCGTCGGGCAGACGCAGCACGATGCCGTCGTCGGCGTGCATGACCTGCGCGTCCATGCCGTACCGCTCGGCGAGGCGGGCGCCGAGCGCCAGGGCCCAGGGGGCGTGCACCTGGGCGCCGAAGGGGGAGTGGACGACGACCCGCCAGTCGCCCAGCTCGTCGCGGAAGCGCTCGACCACGATCGTGCGGTCGTCGGGGACATGGCCGCAGGCCTCGCGCTGCTCGTCCAGGTAGGACAGGACGTTGTCGGCCGCCCATGTGTCCAGGCCCGCCGCGAGCAGACGCAGCCGGGCGTCGTCCTTGGGCAGCGAGCCGACCTCGCGCAGGAACGCGCCCACCGCGCGCCCCAGTTCGAGCGGACGGCCCAGCTGGTCGCCCTTCCAGAACGGTAGCCTTCCCGGCACGCCCGGCGCGGGGGAGACCAGCACCCGGTCGCGTGTGATGTCCTCGATGCGCCAGGAACTCGTGCCCAGCGTGAAGACGTCCCCCACCCGGGACTCGTACACCATCTCCTCGTCCAGCTCGCCGACCCGGCCGCCGCCCTTCTTGGGGTCGGAACCGGCGAGGAAGACACCGAAGAGGCCGCGGTCGGGGATCGTGCCGCCGGAGGTGACGGCCAGGCGCTGGGCGCCCGGCCGGCCGGTGATCGTGCCGGCGACGCGGTCCCACACCACGCGCGGGCGCAGCTCGGCGAACGCGTCGGACGGGTAGCGGCCCGCCAGCATGTCCAGGGTCGCCGTGAACGCCGACTCGGGCAGCGAGGCGAAGGGGGCGGCGCGGCGGACCGTGGCGAGCAGGTCGTCGAACTGCCAGGTGTCCAGTGCCGTCATGGCGACGAGCTGCTGGGCCAGCACGTCCAGCGGGTTCGCGGGGACCCTCAGGGACTCGATGGCACCGGTGCGCATCCGCTCGGTGACCACGGCCGACTGGACCAGGTCGCCCCGGTACTTGGGGAAGACCACACCGGTGGAGACGGCGCCCACCTGGTGCCCCGCGCGGCCGACGCGCTGGAGCCCGGAGGCCACCGAGGGCGGGGACTCGACCTGCACGACGAGGTCGACGGCGCCCATGTCGATGCCCAGCTCCAGGCTGGACGTGGCGACCACGGCGGGCAGCCGGCCCGCCTTCAGGTCCTCCTCGACGAGGGCCCGCTGCTCCTTGGAGACCGAGCCGTGGTGCGCGCGGGCGATCACCGGGGGCGCGCCCTGGGCCGCTCCCGAGCCGCCCATCAGCTCGGCCGGTGCGTGGTGCTCCTGCAGCGTCTCGCCGGTCGCCCGCTCGTAGGCGATCTCGTTGAGCCGGTTGCACAGCCGCTCGGCCAGGCGCCGGGAGTTGGCGAACACGATCGTGGAGCGGTGGGCCTGGACCAGGTCGGCGATCCGCTCCTCCACATGCGGCCAGATCGACGGCTTCTCCGCTCCCTCGTTGCCGTCGGCCGCCTGGGAGCCTCCCACCCGTCGCTCACCACCACCCTTATTGGGACGCGCTTCGCGCGGCTCGCCCGGATTGCTCATGTCCTCGACCGGGACGACCACGGAGAGGTCGAACTCCTTGCCGGACTCCGGCTGGACGATCTCCACCTTGCGGCGCGGCGAGAGATAGCGGGCCACCTCGTCCACCGGGCGGACGGTCGCCGACAGGCCGATCCGGCGGGCCGGCCTCGGCAGCAGCTCGTCCAGCCGCTCCAGGGACAGCGCGAGGTGCGCGCCGCGCTTGGTGCCCGCGACCGCGTGCACCTCGTCCAGGATCACCGTCTCCACACCCGTCAGCGCGTCCCGCGTGGCCGACGTGAGCATCAGGAACAGCGACTCGGGGGTGGTGATCAGGATGTCCGGCGGACGCGTGGACAGCGCGCGCCGCTCGGCGGCCGGGGTGTCGCCGGAGCGGATGCCGACCTTCACCTCGGGCTCGGGCAGGCCCAGGCGCACGGACTCCTGGCGTATACCGGTCAGCGGGCTGCGCAGGTTCCGCTCGACGTCGACCGCGAGCGCCTTCAGCGGTGACACGTACAGCACCCGGCAGCGCTTCTTCGGGTCGGCCGGGGGCGGGGACGAGGCCAGCTGGTCAAGGGCGGCGAGGAACGCGGCCAGCGTCTTGCCCGAGCCGGTGGGGGCGACCACCAGCACGTCCGAGCCCTCGCGGATGGCCTGCCACGCGCCCGCCTGGGCCGCGGTGGGCGCGGAGAACGCCCCCGTGAACCAGCCGCGGGTCGCGGGCGAGAAGCCGTCGAGGGCTCGGTGTGCGGAGCTGACCATGCCACCCATCCTGCACCCGGCCACTGACAATCGTGCTGACCTGCAAGGAACAGGCGGGAGCGGGCCGGGGCGGACGGCCGGCGGGCGGGACGGACAATGGTCGTATGGCGGGTTCAGCGGAGCGGGCGCGGCACTGGCGGTACGAGGAGCTTCCCGGCGTCGACCTGCTGCGCGCCCACTACATCCGCAAGACCTTCGTCCGGCACACCCACGAGAACTTCGTGATCGCGGCCATCGCCGACGGCGTCGAGGTCTTCCACCACCGAGGCTCCGACGTGTCCGCCGGCGCAGGTGCCCTGGCACTGGTCAATCCGGACACCCCGCACACGGGCCGGGCCGGTGTCCCCGAGGGCTGGCGGTACGGTGCGGTCTACCCCTCGCCCGAGGTGGTGGCCGGGATCGCGGCCGAGACCACCACGATTCGCGGCACACCCGGCTTCGTCAGTCCGGTCCTCGACGATCCGTACGCCGTCCGCCTGGTCCATCAGGTGCTCCGCGCCGCGGACGAGGGCAACGCGCTGGCCGCGGACACCCTCTTGCGTGTGGCCGTCACCAGGCTGCTGCGGCTCAACGGCGGGCCGCTGCCGCAGCGGCGGACACGGACCGCCGGAGCGCGGACCGCGGCACGCGCGCGTGCCGTGCTGGAGGAGCGGATGGCCGAGCCGCCGACCCTGGAACGCCTCGCCACCGACCTCGGAACCAGTCCGTTCGCCCTGCTGCGGGCGTTCCGCGACGCCTACGGCATGCCGCCGCACACCTGGCTGACCGACGCCCGGGTACGGCGCGCGCGGCTGTTGCTCGACGCGGGCACGGCGCCCGCCGAGGCGGCCGCCGCCGTCGGCTTCACGGACCAGCCGCACCTCAACCGGCACTTCACCCGGATCGTCGGAGTCCCTCCGGGCGCCTATCAGCGCGAGCGCAAGAACGTACAAGACCTGGGCTGACGACCGCCCGTAGCGTCAGGTGTGTGGCACAACAGACAGCACTCGCGGACATGGCCGCCGACGGCACGGAAAAGCCCGACTCCGCCGTCGTACGGGACGCCCTGGGCGTCGGCGTCGCCGTCGGGCTGTCCGGGGTCGCCTTCGGGGTGACCTCGGTCGGCAGCGGACTCGGACTCATGCAGACCTGCGCGCTCAGCCTCCTGGTGTTCACCGGCGCCTCCCAGTTCGCCCTGGTGGGCGCGCTCGCCGCCGGCGGCAATCCGTTGACGGCCGCCGCCGGCGCGTTCTTCCTGGGCGTGCGCAACGCCTTCTACGGGCTGCGGCTGTCGCAGCTGCTGGCCCTCCCGCGCGCGGTGCGGCCGTTCGCCGCCCAGTGGGTGATCGACGAGACCACGGCGGTGACCCTGGCCCAGCCGACCCGGCGGGCCGCGCGGATCGGGTTCACCGTCACCGGGCTCAGTCTCTATCTGCTGTGGAACCTCACCACGCTGCTCGGCGCGGTGGGTGCTAAGGCCATCGGGGACAGCGACGCGTGGGGCCTGGACGCGGCCGGACCGGCGGTCTTCCTGGCCCTGCTCGCGCCGATGCTGAAGACGTCCACGGAGCGCATGGTCGCGGGCCTCGCGATCCTGCTGGGCCTCGGCCTGCTGCCCGTCCTGCCGGCCGGCGTACCGGTCCTGGCGGCCGCGCTGGCGGCACCGGCCGTGCTGTTCGCCGCGGGGCGGCGCAGCGGTCGTACCCGGCAGGACGCGCCGGACGCGCAGGGGGAGCCGGACGGTCAGGATGTGCCGGGCGGATCGGAGGAGGTCCGATGAACACGTGGATCGCGATCGCTGCGACCGCTCTCGGCTGCTACGTCGTCAAACTCGCCGGACTGCTGGTCCCCGCGGACGTCCTGGAGCGGCCGTTCGTCCGGCGGCTCGCCGCCCTGCTGCCCGTCGCCCTCCTCGCCGCGCTCACGGCCCAGCAGACGTTCGCCGACGGGCACACGCTCGTGCTGGACGCGAGGGCCGCCGGACTCGGCGCGGCCGCCGTGGCGCTGGTGCTGCGGGCACCGTTCCTGCTGGTCGTCGCGGCGGCCGTGGTGGTGACGGCGGGGGTGCGGGCGATCGGTGGGTGAGCGCGGCTGGGGCCGGCGGGCTGGCAGGCTCAGCCGGGTCAGCCGGGTCAGCCGGGTCAGCCGGGTCAGCCGGGTCAGCCGGGTCAGCCGGGTTCAGCGAGGTCGGTCGGGCTCGGACGGGGGCGGCCGCGCTCAGCCCGGGGCAGCTGGACTCAGCCCACGAAGCGGCTGTACGCCCTGAGGGTGCGCAGCGCCTCGATGGTCACCACGGGGCGCGCCTCCAGCGTGGCCGCCGGTGCCCAGTGGTGCCAGCGGACGGGCCAGCCGCCGTCCTCCTGCTGCTCGGCCGCGAGGTGGTCCAGGGAGCGCGCCATCTCCGCGTCCGTGAACCACGCGCGCGCGAGCGATTGCGGGATCTTCGCGAAGTCGTGCGGGAAGTGGTGCTCGCCCGGGGCGTAGCCGGGAGCGACCGGGAAGGCGTCGAGGTGATCCGGGTCCAGGGCCGCCAGCCGTTGCTCGCGCACGAGGCGGCCGAGACGGTCGGCGGCGGCCTCCGCGCGCGAGCGGTCGGGAGCGGAGTCCAGGAAGGCCACGGCGGCCTCCACCTCGTAGGGGTGGGACTTCTCCAGGGACTCCACGGCCTGCCAGCAGAAGTCGGTGGCCCGGAACAGCCAGGCGTGCCAGACCTCGTTGCGGTGCAGGAGACCGACCACGGGGCCGGTGGCGAGCAGCTCGCTCGGGGGGTTGTCCACCACCGGGACGAACGGGGCCGACGGGTAGCCGCGCTGGCTGGGGTGGATCGCCGGCAGGGCGCCGTCCGCGGTGGAGACGGAGGTCAGATAGCGGCACACCCGCTCCACCCGCTGCCCGCCGCAGCGCCCGACGGCGTCCAGGACGCGCAGCGCGTGACCGGTGTGCAGGGGCTGGCTCACCGGGCCGCGCAGATCGGGTTCCAGCGCGTGACCGTACCCGCCGTCCTCGTTGCGGTAGGCGTCCAGCGCCGCCTCCACCGGATCGGCGGCTCCGTTCAGGAAGTGGTACGCGAAGAGCCGCTGCTCCAGCACGCGCGCGGTGAGCCAGACGAACTGTTCGGCGCGGAAGAGCGGGGAGCGCGCCGGGGGCGTAGAGGGCAGGGAGGAAGCTCCTGATTCGGCCATGCGACAGACCGTAGGGCGGAAAGCGGTCTCGGCAAGCGGTCCCGGGCGGGCCCCACTCTCAGGGGCGGGATACTGGGGTCATGCGGTTGACGGTCTTCTGGCAGCGGATGGCGGAACACTTCGGTCCGGGGTACGCCGACACCTTCGCGCGCGATCATGTGATGTCGGAGCTGGGCGAGCGCACGGTGCACGAGGCGCTGGACGCCGGCTGGGCGGCCAAGGACGTGTGGCGCGTGGTCTGCTCGGTCATGAACGTGCCCGGGGAGCGGCGCTGACCGGGCACGAACTTCCCGGGCGGCCATCGGGTTGTCGGCGGCGTGGGCGAGACTTGGCCCGTGGCACCCACTGACGAGACCGTGCCGGTCGACCGGCACGCAGCATCCCCGACCGCTTCGACGACGCCCGACCGGCCCCCGGCCGACGCCGCCGCGCCGGGCGGCCGCATGCCGCGCTGGCTGCCGCGCGCCATGGTGCTCGCGCTCGCGCTCATAGCCGCCTTCCAGCTGGGCAGCTGGGCCTTCCACCAGCTGACCGGACTGTTGATCAACATATTGATCGCGTTCTTCCTGGCCCTCGCCATAGAGCCCGCGGTGAGCTGGATGGCCGCCCGCGGCATGCGCAGGGGACTCGCCACCTTCCTGGTCTTCCTGGGCCTGGTGATCGTCACCGCCGGCTTCGTCACGTTGCTCGGCTCGATGCTGGCCGGCCAGATCATCAAGATGGTCGAGGGCTTCCCCGACTACCTGGACTCGGTCATCAACTGGATCAACGAGACGTTCCACACGGACCTGAGGCGCGTGGACGTCCAGGAGGGCCTGCTGCACTCCGACTGGCTGCGCAAGTACGCGCAGAACAGCGCGGCCGGAGTGCTCGACGTGTCCGCCCAGGTGCTCGGCGGCCTCTTCCAGCTGCTGACGGTCACGCTGTTCTCGTTCTACTTCGCCGCCGACGGTCCCCGGCTGCGCCGCGCGCTGTGCTCCGTCCTGCCGCCCGCGCGCCAGGCGGAGGTGCTGCGGGCCTGGGAGATCGCCGTCGACAAGACGGGCGGCTACCTCTACTCGCGCGGTCTGATGGCGCTCATCTCCGGGATAGCGCACTACATCCTGTTCCAGGCCCTGGGCGTGCCGTACGCGCCCGTGCTCGGTGTCTGGGTGGGGCTCGTCTCACAGTTCATCCCGACCATCGGCACCTACCTCGCGGGTGCGCTGCCGATGCTGATCGCGTTCACCGTGGCCCCCTGGTACGCGGTGTGGGTGCTGGTCTTCGTCGTGGTCTACCAGCAGTTCGAGAACTACATGCTGCAGCCCAAGCTGACCGCCAAGACCGTCGACATCCACCCGGCCGTCGCCTTCGGCTCGGTGATCGCGGGCACCGCGCTGCTGGGCGCGGTCGGCGCGCTGATCGCCATCCCGGCGGTCGCCACGCTGCAGGCCTTCCTGGGCGCGTACGTGAAGCGGTACGCCGTCACGGACGATCCCCGGGTGCACGGACACCGCACACGGGGGCCCGGCCGCCCAGGGGGGCGCACCCGCATTCGGCAGCTGTGGGAACGGCGGCCCGGCACGGAGGAGTCCTCGTAGGGTCCCGGGCCCGGGGTCGTGGTCAGTACGTCAGGACCGCCCACACCCCGGCGGCCGCGACGGCCGCCGCGTAGCAACCCACCGCGGCGGCCACGACACGCCACCGCGCGCGCTCGCTCCAGGTCGTGCGGGACAGCAGCCAGGCCAGCAGCGGCAGGACCAGGACGGCGTGCAGGCTCACTCCGTGCAGCGGCTTGAGCGGGGCCGTCGAGTGATAGGCGGCCTCCTGGTGGCCCGTCCGGGTGAGCACGACCCCGCGCGCGATCATCGCCACGCCCGAGGCCAGCGCCACGAGCAGGATCGCGAACCCCGAGCGCACCGCGAGCGGCATGCCGGCGGGGCCCGCCGGGTGGTGCCGGAAGGACGCGACGGCGAAGACGGTGAGCAGCGCCACCAGGACACCACCGCCCACCGCGAGCGTCATGGACACCGCGGTGTCGAAGGGGGTCTCCATGTTCAGGTGCGAGGGCACCCGGCGCCAGGCCTGAAGGGTGATGCCGCCGACCTCCAGCACACAGTCCGCGGCGAAGACGGCGAGCAGGACGGTGCGCAGCCGCGACCCGACGCGCAGGTACGACGTGACCCAGGTGATCGCGATCAGCGTCACCCCGAAGGAGAGCCCGAACGTGACGGGCTTGCGCCAGGAGACGGGACCGTCCCACGGGCCGCCGTCGACCGCGAACACCACCAGGTGGGCGAGACCGGAGAGAACGAGGAGCAGACCGGTCGCGTGGCACAGCCGCTCGGCGGGGCGCGGATTCTTCATGGGCCCAGGCTCCCGGGAGCGCGCCGTGCGGTCGTCGTCCGGCCGAAGACACCCGCTCTACGACGCCGGGAGTAGGGCGGGCGCCGCGGCGTGGGAGGGGGCTGCGGGCACTGCGTGGTGCGCTTGACACGAAAATCGAACATCCATTCTCATGGGGGCTTGGGCAAGGCTCCAGACGGGGATTTCGGCATGTTTCATGTTGAGATGTCCCCTTGTTATCCACAGGCCGGGCCGACGTCGGGGCGCATTGTCAGTGGCAGGCGTTAGCGTCTTTGACGTGAAGCGATCGACTCAAGCAAACCGGGTGGAACCCATGGCAGGAACCGACCGCGAGAAGGCGCTCGACGCCGCGCTCGCACAGATTGAACGACAATTCGGCAAGGGCGCGGTCATGCGCATGGGCGAGCGGTCGCGGGAGCCCATCGAGGTCATCCCGACCGGGTCGACCGCACTCGACGTCGCCCTCGGCGTCGGTGGGCTGCCGCGCGGCCGTGTGGTCGAGATCTACGGCCCGGAGTCCTCCGGTAAGACGACCCTGACCCTGCACGCCGTGGCCAACGCCCAGAAGGCGGGCGGTCAGGTCGCCTTCGTGGACGCCGAGCACGCCCTCGACCCCGAGTACGCGCGCAAGCTCGGTGTCGACATCGACAACCTGATCCTCTCCCAGCCCGACAACGGTGAGCAGGCCCTGGAGATCGTGGACATGCTCGTCCGCTCCGGCGCCCTCGACCTCATCGTCATCGACTCCGTCGCCGCGCTCGTCCCGCGTGCGGAGATCGAGGGCGAGATGGGTGACAGCCACGTCGGTCTGCAGGCCCGACTGATGAGCCAGGCCCTGCGGAAGATCACCAGCGCGCTCAACCAGTCCAAGACCACCGCGATCTTCATCAACCAGCTGCGCGAGAAGATCGGCGTGATGTTCGGCTCCCCGGAGACCACGACCGGTGGCCGGGCGCTGAAGTTCTACGCCTCGGTGCGTATCGACATCCGCCGCATCGAGACCCTGAAGGACGGCACGGAGGCGGTCGGCAACCGGACCCGCTGCAAGGTCGTCAAGAACAAGGTCGCCCCGCCCTTCAAGCAGGCCGAGTTCGACATCCTCTACGGCCAGGGCATCAGCCGCGAGGGCGGCCTGATTGACATGGGCGTGGAGCACGGCTTCGTCCGCAAGGCCGGCGCCTGGTACACGTACGAGGGCGACCAGCTCGGTCAGGGCAAGGAGAACGCGCGCAACTTCCTCAAGGACAACCCGGACCTGGCCAACGAGATCGAGAAGAAGATCAAGGAGAAGCTGGGCGTGGGTGTCCGGCCGGAGGAGCCCTCCGCCGAGCCGGGCGCGGACGCGGCGGTGACCAGCGCGGCCGAGGACGACACCAAGGCGGCGCCCGCCAAGGCCACCAAGCCCAAGGCCGCCACTGCCAAGAGCTGACCCGTGACACGACGAACCGACTGGGCCGAGTACGAGCACGCCATCCCCGGTGCCCCAAGGGGAAGAGGCAGCGGCGGCGACTCGGGCTCCGCCACGGCCGGTGACGACGGGTACGGCGACGGGGAGCACGGCGGGGCCGGGCCACGGGGCGGTCGGGGGCGCAGCCGTGGCCGCAGGCGGGGCGGCTTCGGGGAGCCGCCCGGTGAGGACGAAGGCACCCCTACCTCGTCGAGGGCCGAGCGGGGGGAGTCTTCAGGGGACCCGGCTGAGCGGGCGCGGGCGATCTGTCTGCGCCTGCTCACCGGGACCCCGCGCACCCGCAAGCAGCTCGGGGACGCCCTGCGCAAGCGGGAGATCCCCGAGGACGTGGCCGAGGAGGTGCTGTCCCGGTTCGAGGAGGTCGGGCTCATCGACGACAGCGCGTTCGCGGACGCCTGGGTGGAGTCCCGGCATCACGGCCGGGGGCTCGCCCGCCGCGCGCTGGCCCGGGAGCTGCGCACCAAGGGCGTCGACTCCGCGCTGATCGACGAGGCCGTCGGCCAGCTCGACTCCGAGCAGGAGGAGGCGACCGCCCGCGAGCTGGTCGCCCGCAAGCTGCGGGCCACCCGTGGCCTCGACCGCGACAAGCGGCTCCGGCGTCTCGCCGGCATGCTCGCCCGCAAGGGCTACCCCGAGGGCATGGCCCTCCGCGTGGTCCGCCAGGCCCTGGAGGAAGAGGGCGAGGACACGGAGTTCCTCGAGGGCGACTCGTTCTGACAGCCGGGCGCCCGGTTTGGCGGTGGGGTTAACCCCCGGCCAAGACGCCGGGCCACCGCAGTGCTTCCGGACCCGTGCACGCGCGAGTGTGTATCCATGCCCCGGACCACGGCCCGAGCCGAGGCCGGGGCGGCGCACGGACCCCCGAGACGCACAACAGAAGAGAGCCCGCCCCGATGATGCTGCGTTACGCCCTCCAGACCGTCCGCGCCCGAAAGGCGGGCTTTCTCGGCGCCTTCCTCGCCCTGATGTGCGCGGCCGCTCTGATCACCGCCTGTGGCACCCTCCTCGACACCGGCCTGCGCGGCACGATCCGCACCGAGCGCTATGCCGCCGCTCCCGTCGTGGTCTCCGCCGACCAGTACGTCCACCAGACCACCGTGAAGCACAAGAAGGGCAAGACCAAGGTCAAGCACAAGGCGAAACCCGTCGCCGAACGCGCCTGGCTCTCGGCCGACCTGCGCGACACCATCGCCCGCACCCCCGGAGTCGCCCGTGTCGTCCCCGAACTGACCTTCCTCGCACAGCCGTTGACCCAGGCGGGCGTCGACGGCCGTACCGCCTACGGGCATGCCTGGGACTCCGCGGCGCTGACGCCGTACCGGCTGACCACGGGCAGTGCGCCCAAGGCCGCCGGCGACCTCGTCATCGACGACGACCTCGCGGCACGCGCCCACCTCGGCCCCGGCGACCGCCTCACCGTGCAGTCGACGCAGTCCCCGCGCAGCTACCGGATCACCGGTATCGCCACACCGGCCACCGCCGTCCGCCACCAGACGTCGCTGTTCTTCGCCACGGCGGAGGCCGAGCGGCTGGCCGCGCACCCCGGGCAGGTCACCGCGTTCGGCGTGCTCCCGGCCAGGGGCACCGACCCGGAGGCGGTGCGGCAGGCCGTGGCGCGGGCACTGCACGGGACCACCGCGCAGGTCAGCGCCGGCGACGCCCGCGGGCCCGTCGAGTTCCTGGACGCGGCCGCCGCCCGCACCCGGCTGGTCAGCATGGGCGGCGCGATGGGCGGCACCTCGCTGCTGGTGGCGGTACTCGTGGTCGTCGGCACCTTCGCGCTCTCCGTCCAGCAGCGCCACCGCGAACTCGCCCTGCTCCGGGCCATCGCCGCCACGCCCGGACAGATCCGCACCCTGCTGGGCCGGGAGGCACTGATCGTCGGCGCGGCGGCGGGAAGCGCCGGCGCACTGCTAGGGCTGCCGCTGGGCGGCTGGCTGCACTCCAGGTTCGTCGCCCTGGGAGCCGTACCCGTCACGCTCCAGCACACCGTCAGCGTGTTCCCGCCGTTCACCGCCCTCGCCGCCACCCTGCTCGGCGCCTGGGCCGCGGCCCGGATCGCCTCCCGCAGGATCGCCGGGATCCGCCCGGCGGAAGCCCTGGCGGAGGCCAGGACCGAGCGCGCCCGCCCGGCCTGGGGGCGTATCGCCGCCGGTCTGCTGCTCCTCGCCGGCGGAGTGGTCCTCGTCGCCGTCCTCAGCTCCCTGCGTACCGAGCCCGCCTCGACTCCCGTGACCTTCCTCGCCGTCGTCGTCCTGTCCACCTCCGTGGCCCTGCTCGGCCCTCTGCTCGTCAAGGCGGCCGCGCTGCTGCTGGCCGGCCCCCTGCGGCTCACCGGTCACGGCGGCCGCCTCGCCACCGCCAACCTGCGCGGCAACGCCACCCGGATGGCCTCCGTCGTCACCCCCCTCACCCTGCTCATCGGCATGACCTGCACCGTCCTGTTCGTCCAGTCGACCCTCGGTGACGCCGCCCGGAGCCAGGCGCGCGAGGGCGTCACCGCCGACTGGGTCGTCGCCGCCCAGGGGCCCGGTGTCCCGGGCGAGGCCGCACGGCTGCTGCGCGCGCAGCACGACACCGTCACCGAGGTGGTCCGCACGACCGTTCGCATCGGCCTCGACAAGTACCCGGCCCAGGGCGTCACGCCGACCGGTCTGACCCGCACCTGGGACCCGAAGGTCACCGCCGGCTCCCTCCGCGATCTCGCCCCCGGCACCGTCGCCGTCAGTGAACTGGCCGCGGACCAGCACCACTTGAAGCCCGGAAGCACTCTGAAGCTCACGCTCGGCGACGGCACGCCCGCCACGCTCACCGTCGCCGCCGTCTACGACCGGGGTCTCGGCTTCGGCGACCTCACTCTCGCCCACGACCTCGTGGCCCGGCACATCGACAATCCGCTCGCCTCCTCCGTCCTCGTCGGCACGACCCGTACACAGACACAACTCGCGACTACGCTGCGTGAGTTCCCGGGGCTGCGGATTCTTTCGCCGGCCGCCGCGGATTCCCTCCAGGCCGACCGGCAGCAGGCGAACGCCGAGGTCAACTACCTGGCCATGGGGCTCGTGCTGGCCTTCACCGCCATCGCGGTCGTCAACACCCTCGCCATGTCGGTCGCTGAGCGTGTCCGGGAGTTCGCCCTGCTCCGCCTCGCCGGAGCGACCCGCCGTCAGGTGCTTCGCGTGCTGCGCACCGAGGTACTGTCCGTGCTGCTCCTCGCCACCGCGCTCGGCAGCGGCATCGCGCTCGCCGTACTCACCGCGTTCAGCGTCGGCATGACCGGCCGGGCGGCCCCGACGGTCACACCCCTGCTCTACGTCGGCGTGGTCGCGGTCGCCGCCCTGCTCGCGCTCGTCTCCAGTGCCCTTCCGGGCCGCGCGGCGCTGCGCGTCCCGGCGGTGACGGTGGCCACGGCGAAGGAGTGAGGAGGAGGGGGGAAGGCCTCGGCCACCGTCCCGTCGGGCCTGCGTCAGCCGGTCACCGGCTCCACCGGCAGCCCCTGTGTCCGCCACGCCTGGAAGCCACCCACCAGGTCCGTCGCCCGGTGCAGGCCAAGCTGGTGGAGCGAGGCGGCTGCCAGGCTGGAGGCGTAGCCCTCGTTGCAGATGACGACGACGCGCAGGTCGTGGCCGGTGGCCTCGGGGACCCGGTGGCTGCCCCGGGGGTCGAGACGCCACTCCAGTTCGTTGCGCTCGATGACGAGCGCGCCGGGGATCACGCCGTCCCGCTCGCGCAGGGCCGCGTACCGGATGTCGACCAGCAGGGCCTCACCGCGGCCTGCCGCCGCGTGCGCCTCCTGTGCCTCGATGCGCCGGTAGCCCGCGCGGACCCGCTCCAGCAGGTCGTCGATACCGACCGGCCGAATCTCCGTACCGTCGCTCACTGCCAGTCCTCCGGGCGCTCGACCTGCTCCAGGCGCAGCACCTGACCCGTGCGACTGTAGCGACGGATCCGCGGCAGCGGCGGGTAGTAGGCGTGGACGGAGACCGCGTGCCGGTCCGGGGACTCGTTCAGCACCTCGTGCACATGGTGGCGGCCGAAGGAGCGGCCCTGTCCCGCGGGCAGCCGGCGCTCGCGGTCGACGCCCTCGGCGAGTTCCAGGGTCTTCCAGCCGTCGGTGGGCAGCCGGGCGGCCAGGGAGGACTCAGTGAGCGCACCGTCCGCGGTGACGAAGGCGCCGACCGAGTCTGCGTGGTCGTGCCAGCCGGTGCCGCTGCCGGGCGGCCAGCCGATCAGCCAGGCCTCACTGCCGCCGGGGCCTTCGAGGCGCACCCAGGTGCGGCCCTCCGGGTCGAGCGGGAGCGAGGCGATCAGCTCGGTGTCGGCGGCCGTGCGCCGCGCGAAGTCGAGGAGGTCCGCCTGGGTCGGCGGCGAGTCGGCGGTACCGCCGGTGGCAGCGGGGGAGACGGAGGGGGTTACGGACACGTGCACCGTCCTGAAGAGGGTTCGCCGAACGGGCGCACAACGGCGCCCGGAGGAAGAAGAGGGGAGCGAATTCAGCAGGACGGGCGACACACGCAGCCCGCATAGCGGACGAGGTCCATATGGACCCTCCGCCACAGGCGCACACAGGTGTCGGTCACGATCCGGAGTACAGCATGCTGCTGCACTCCGGTCAACTCACCGTCACCATGTGGACAGAGGGTGACAGGGCGCACGGTCAGCGCACACCGGAGCCGGCCTCAGCCTCCTCCTTCTTCTCCTCCTCCTGCTCCTTCTCCTCCGGCACGGCGCCGCCGAGCGTCGCCTCGGCCGCCGCGTACAGGTCGGCCGGACGCACCCCGTTCAGCGCGGTGACCAGGTGGCCGTCGGGGCGCACGAGCAGCACGCTGTGCGCCGGCGCACCCGGGTAGCCCTCGGCGACCAGCAGCTCGGCCGGGTGCGGAAGGGCCGCCACCGCGGCGGCGAGCCGGGGCATGACCCCGGCGGACACCCAGTGCTTGCGGTCCCACACGCCCGTGCCCGGCGCGATCAGCACGACGAGCAGCGCGCCACGGCCCAGCCGGTCGCGCAGCTGTACGAAGGAACCGTCCTCCGCGGTGACCCGTACATCGGCGACCGGTGAGCCGAACGGGGTGTCGACCTGGATCTCCGCCTCCAGATGCCGGGGCGTCAGCGGCGAGTCGGCGTACGCCCCCGGCGCACCCACCGGGCCGCGTCCCAGATGACCGTCCGTGAGCAGCGCGTCGTGGCCCCGGGCCGCGCCGGGCACGTAGTGCCGCAGCCCGCCCCCGCCGCGCAGCACCGGCAGCAGCTGGTCGGCGGCGCGCAGCCGGGCGGCGACCACCGCGCGCCGCTCGGCCTGGTAGCTGTCGAGCAGTGCCTCGTGGTGCCCGTGGTGCCAGGCCGGGGCCAGCTTCCAGGCCAGGTTGTCGGCGTCCCGGAGACCCTCGTCGAGCCCCTGGGTGCCGAGCGCGCCGAGCAGGTGGGCCGCGTCCCCGGCCAGGAAGACCCGGCCGGCGCGCCAGCGACGGGCGAGCCGGTGGTGAACCGTGTGGACACCGGTGTCGAGGAGGTCGTAGGCCGGTGTGGTGCCGTCCGTCCAGCCCGCGAGGGTCTCGCGGATCCGGGCCACCAGGATGTCGGGCGTGACCAGGTCCTTGCCCGGTGGCAGCAGCCAGTCCAGACGCCACACGCCGTCCGGGAGGGGGCGGGCGGTCACCTCCCCGGCCGAGGGCCCGGACGACCGCCACGGCGGCATCCGATGGAGCAACGCCTGGCCCTCCCAGGGAAGTTCCACGCGCAGGGCCGCGACCGCGTGCCGCTCCACCGAGGTACGGCCCGGGAAGCGGATGTCCTGCAGCTTGCGCACGGTCGAGCGGGGCCCGTCGCAGCCGACCAGGTAGCTTCCCCGCCACCAGGTTCCCTTGGGGCCACGGGTGTGGGCGGAGATGCCGGAACGCTCCTGCTCGATCGAGTCGAGCCGGCTGTCCGCGGCGACCTCGACCAGGGGCTCGTGCGCCACGGCCGCGCGCAGGGCACCCGTGAGGACGTGCTGGGCGAGGTGCAGCGGGGCCGCGGGGTCGCCCTCGTCGAAGGTGATCTCGGTCAGCACCTGCCGTCGCCTGACCGACCGCCATCCGGTCCATCTCACGCCGTGGTCGGCGACGGCGACCCCGGTCAGCCGCTCCAGCAGCGCGGCCGTGTCCTCGCGCAGCACGACGGTGCGTGCCGGGCGTGGTTCGTCCTTGCCGGGGCCCTCGTCCAGGACGACGGAGGGCACCTCCTGACGGGCCAGCGCCAGGGCGAGCGTGAGCCCGACGGGCCCCGCTCCGACGATGATCACCGGGTCCACGGTGCGGCGCCCCCTGCCCGCAGTGGTGCCCTGACGGACATGGAGGAACAGGAAGGTGAAGCGGGGTGCACGATCACAGAACGTATGCAACCCATTGGCAGAGTTTGCGTCAAGTGACCAGAGGCAGTGGCGATCATGCCACTGCCTCCGGGTGACGCATTCGGGTTTGACCTGACGTCAGGCTGCGATTCCGGTTCCCGCGGCGCCCGCGATGTTGACGGTGTCGTCGACACCGAGCACCGCGCCGGTCGACTTCTTGCGCCGCCGCAGCCGCCCCTCCAGCCAGCTCGCGAACGAGGTCAGCGAGAAGTTGATGACCACGAAGATCGTGGCGACGATCGTGAACGAGGCGATGGTGTTGGCACCGTAGTAGCCGCTCATCGTGTTGGCCGAGGCGAGCAGTTCGGGGAAGGTCAGGACCGCGCCGCCGAGCGCCGTGTCCTTCACGATCACGACCAGCTGGCTGACGATCGCCGGAAGCATCGCAGTGACCGACTGCGGCAGCAGGATGAGCCGCATCACCTGGTTCTTGCGCATACCGATCGCCATGGCCGCCTCGGACTGGCCCTTCGGCAGGGCGAGGATGCCCGCGCGGACGATCTCCGCCAGCACCGACGCGTTGTACAGCACCAGACCGGTCACGACTGCGTAGAGCGGACGGTCGTCGGAGGGGACGTCGGTGTACTGGGCGAACAGGGCGAGCCCGAAGATCATCAGGACCAGCACCGGGATCGCGCGGAAGAACTCCACGACCATCGCGACCGGGACACGTATCCATACGTGGTCCGAGAGGCGGGCGATGCCGAGCACGGCGCCGAGCGGGAGCGCGATGACCATCGACAGGGCCGCGGCCTTCAGGGTGTTCTGCAGACCCGGCCAGATGTACGTCGAGTAGGCCTCGGTGCCGGTGAAGAACGGCTTCCAGAGCACCCACTCCCACTGGCCCTTGTCGTCGAGCCCCTTGTACACCCACCACAGGACGGCCGCGAGGACGACGAGGAAGCCCGCCGTGTAGAGGATGTTGCGCCGCTTGGCCCGGGGGCCCTGGGCGTCGTACAGGACCGAACTCATCGCTTCACCGCCACCTTCTTGCCCACCCAGCCGAGGATCAGACCGGTCGGCAGGGTCAGGCAGCAGAATCCGAAGGCGATGAACGCGGAGATCAGCAGCAGCTGTGCCTCGTTCTCCACCATCTCCTTCATCAGGAGTGCCGCTTCCGCCACGCCGATCGCGGCCGCCACCGTCGTGTTCTTCGTCAACGCGATCAACACGTTGGTCAGCGGGGCGACGGCCGCGCGGAACGCCTGCGGCAGCACGATCAGGCCGAGAACCTGCGTGAAGCTCAGGCCGATGGCCCGGGCCGCCTCCGCCTGGCCGACCGGAACCGTGTTGATGCCGGCGCGGATCGCCTCGCAGACGAAGGCCGACGTGTAGACGGTCAGCCCGAGCACCGCCAGCCGGAAGGTGCTCGTGTCGACCTGGTCCGACCCCAGGGTGATGTTCAGCGTGTCCTTCAGGCCGAGCGAGGCGAACAGGATGATCACCGTGAGCGGGATGTTCCGCACGATGTTCACGTACGCGGTGCCGAAACCGCGCATCAGCGGCACCGGGCCCACCCGCATGCCGGCCAGCAGGGTGCCCCAGATCAGGGAGCCGACGGCCGACAGCAGCGTGAGCTGCACTGTCGTCCAGAAGGCGCCCAGCACGTCGTACTTGTCAAGAAAGTCGAACACGATCTCCCGCGCTTTCGCGTGTAGGGATGCCCGGGTGCGCCGCCGTCAGGAGCGGCGCACCCGTCGGGCGTTGCCTCAGCTCTTGATGTCGCCGATCTTCGGAGCGGGCTCGTTCTTGTAGCCGGCCGGGCCGAAGTTCTTGTCCACGGCCTTCTGCCAGGAACCGTCGGAGACCATCTCCTCCAGGGCCTTGTTGATCTTGGCCTTGAGGTCGCTGCCCTTCTTGACGCCGATGCCGTAGTTCTCGTTGGTCATCTTGAAGCCGCCGAGCTTGAACTTGCCCTTGAACTGGGACTGGGCGGCGTAACCGGCGAGGATCGAGTCGTCCGTCGTCAGCGCGTCGATCGCCTTGCTCTGCAGACCGGTCAGGCAGGCCGAGTACGTCGGGTACTGCTGGAGCTGCGCCTTGGGGGCCAGCTTGTCGTGGACGTTCTGCGCCGACGTGGAGCCGACGACCGAGCACAGCTTCTTCTTGTTCAGGTCCGCCGGCGACTTGATGGTGTTGTCGTCCGCGCGGATCAGCACGTCCTGGTGGGCCAGCAGGTACGGGCCGGCGAAGTCGACCTTCTGCTGACGCTCCGGGGTGATCGAGTAGGAGGCCGCGATGAAGTCGACGTCACCGCGCTGCAGCATGGTCTCGCGGTCGGCGCTCTTCGACTCCTTCCACTCGATCTGGTCGGGCTTGTAGCCGAGCTTGCCGGCCACGTAGGTCGCCACGTCGACGTCGAAGCCCGCGTAGCCCTGCGGGGTCTTCTGGCCGATGCCGGGCTGGTCGAACTTGATGCCGACGGCGATCTTCTTGCCGCCGCCGGAGCCGTTGTCGTCCTTCTTGTCGCCGCCGCACGCGGTGGCGGACACGGTGAGGGCCAGTACGACGGCGGAGGCGGCGGTGACCTTGCGGAGCTTCATCGTGAACATCCTTTGAGTGGTGAGGAACGCGGTCCGTGAGGGACGGGTGGCGCCGGGGCGGCCGCAGCGAGCGGGCCCGGTGGCGTCAGTGGTGCAGGATCTTCGACAGGAAGTCCTTGGCCCGGTCACTGCGCGGATTGCTGAAGAACTGGTCGGGCGCAGCCTCTTCGACGATGCGACCGTCCGCCATGAAGACCACCCGGTTTGCAGCCGATCGTGCGAAACCCATCTCATGGGTGACGACGATCATGGTCATGCCCTCCCGGGCGAGCTGTTGCATGACCTCGAGGACCTCGTTGATCATCTCGGGGTCGAGGGCCGAGGTCGGCTCGTCGAAGAGCATGACCTTCGGGTCCATAGCCAGCGCCCGGGCGATCGCGACGCGCTGCTGCTGGCCGCCGGACAGCTGGGCCGGGTACTTGTCGGCCTGGGCGCCGACACCGACCCGGTCGAGCAGGGCACGGGCCTTCTCCTCGGCCTGCTTCTTGTCCGCCTTGCGGACCTTGACCTGCCCGAGGACGACGTTCTCGAGCACGGTCTTGTGGGCGAAGAGGTTGAAGGACTGGAAGACCATTCCGACGTCGGCGCGCAGCCGGGCCAGCTCCCTGCCCTCGTGGGGCAGCGGCTTTCCGTCGATCGTGATGGCGCCCGAGTCGATCGTCTCCAGGCGGTTGATGGTGCGGCACAGGGTCGACTTTCCGGACCCGGAGGGCCCGATGACCACGACGACCTCACCGCGGGCGATCGTCAGGTCGATGTCCTGGAGTACGTGCAACGCGCCGAAGTGCTTGTTGACGCTCTTCAGGACGACCAGTTCGCCGGACGCGGCCACGTCTTCCTTGGCCACCGATACTTTGGTCATCGCTCTCAGGCTCCGTCCTCCTCGGTTTCGGTGGACAGTAGTGATGGCCGGTGACCAGCGTCATCACATCTGAGGGGAATCTGAGCATCACGATCCGATAGCAATCGGACACGTGTCGTAGCACTTGAGACCCGTGCGTATATCGGGGGGATAACGGAAGCGCCAGGCAACCGGAACCCTCTTGACGCCGTCCTTCTCCATCGGCGTGACTTCCATGGTGCACGCGTGCGTGCGCGCGATCTACAAGCCGAACGAGAACCATGACCGTATGACCGCTGAACCGGAGGGGGCCGGGATGAGACTGCTGCTCGTCGAGGACGACAACCATGTCGCGGCCGCGCTGTCCGCGGTCCTCGCGCGGCACGGATTCGACGTCACCCACGCGCGCAGCGGCGAGGAGGCCCTCCAGGCACTCGTCCCCGAGGGCGCCGGATTCGGCGTGGTCCTGCTCGACCTGGGCCTGCCCGACCAGGACGGCTACGAGGTGTGCGGCAAGATCCGCAAGCGCACCGGCACCCCGGTGATCATGGTCACCGCGCGCTCCGACGTCCGCTCCCGCATCCACGGGCTCAACCTGGGCGCCGACGACTACGTGGTGAAGCCGTACGACACCGGGGAGCTGCTCGCCCGGATCCACGCGGTCAGCCGGCGCACCGCCCACGAGGACGCGGCACCGGGCGCCGAGACCTCGCTGCGTCTCGGTTCCGTGCTCATCGAACTGCCCAACCGCCAGGTCAGCGTGGGAGGTTCGGTGGTCCAGCTGACCCGCAAGGAGTTCGACCTGCTCGCGCTGCTCGCCCAGCGGCCGGGCGTCGTCTTCCGGCGGGAACAGATCATCAGTGAGGTCTGGCGCACCAGCTGGGAGGGCACCGGCCGCACCCTGGAGGTGCACGTCGCCTCCCTGCGCGCCAAGCTGCGCATGCCCGCGCTGATCGAGACGGTACGGGGCGTCGGCTACCGGCTCGTCGCGCCGGCCGCCTAGCGGGGCCGGGTGCGCACACGGCTCCTGCCGCTGCTCATCGTCCTGATGGCGGCCGTACTCCTCGCCCTCGGTCTCCCGCTCGCCGTCAGCGTGGCCGCGGCCCAGCAGCAGAAGGTGGTCGTCGACCGGATCGACGACACCGCGCGCTTCGCCGCGCTCGCGCAGTTCGTCACCGATGCGCCGAGCGGATCCCGACGTACTGCCCCGGACGAGCGCCAGGCGACGCTCCGCCGGGAACTGGACAGCTATTACGACGTCTACGGCATCCGTGTGGGTGTCTTCTACGGCAACGGCTCGGTCATGGCCAACGCCCCGGACGACTGGGTCGTCCCGCAGACGGGGGAGGTCCGGGAGGCGTTCGGCGAGGCGCTGCTGAGCCGCCGCAGCCACGACCCCCGGCAGGTGTGGCCCTGGCAGCGCAGCCGGCTGATCGTCGCCTCGCCGGTGATCCGGGACGGGGACGTCGTGGCGGTCGTCGTCACCGACTCGCCCACCGGGCAGATGCGTTCGCGGATCCTGCGCGGCTGGCTGTTCATCGGGGCCGGCGAGTTCGCCGCGATGCTGCTCGCCGTGGGCGCCGCACTGCGGCTGACCGGCTGGGTGCTCCGGCCGGTACGGATCCTGGACGCCACCACCCACGACATCGCCACCGGACGCCTCAAGTCCCGGGTGGCGGTGGCCGGCGGGCCGCCGGAACTCAGGAGGCTGGCCCGGTCGTTCAACGAGATGGCGGACAACGTCGAGGAAGTGCTGGAGCAGCAGCGCGCCTTCGTCGCGGACGCCTCGCACCAGCTGCGCAACCCGCTCTCGGCGCTGCTGCTGCGCATCGAGCTGCTCGCCCTGGAACTCCCGCAGGGCAACGAGGAGATCGCCTCGGTCCGCACCGAGGGCAAGCGCCTGGCGCAGGTCCTGGACGACCTGCTCGACCTGGCGCTGGCCGAGCACGCCGCGGCCGACCTCAGGCTGACCGATGTCGGAGCCCTGGCCGGGGAGCGGGTGGCCGCCTGGTCGCCGACCGCCGCCGCCAAGGGCGTCCGGCTGGTCGGCGACTGCCCGCCCATCACCGCCTGGGCCGACTCGATCACCCTCTCCAGCGCGCTGGACGCGGTGATCGACAACGCCGTGAAGTTCACCCCGGAGGGCGGCACGGTCGAGATCGTCGTCGCCTCCAACGGCGACACCTCGACGGTCGTGGTCACGGACACCGGCCCCGGCCTCACCGACGAGGAACTCGCCCGCGTGGGCGACCGGTTCTGGCGCAGCGGCCGCCATCAGAACGTCAAGGGCTCGGGTCTGGGCC
Organism: Streptomyces sp. BK340; assembly: GCF_007827595.1. GTDB lineage: Bacteria > Actinomycetota > Actinomycetes > Streptomycetales > Streptomycetaceae > Streptomyces. The sequence continues at coordinate 193,801 of NZ_VISR01000015.1, read as the reverse complement.
TGTCCATCACCCGCGCCCTGCTCGCGGCGGGCGGCGGCTCGATCACCTACGCGCACCACGAGCCGGGGGGACTCCAGGTGACCGTGGCGGTGCCGAGGAACCCGGACGGCCTCTGAGGTCTCACCGAGAACAGGGCCTCACCGAGCAGGTCCTCACCGAACCGAGAACAGAGGCCGAGAACAGAGTCTCACCGAGCAGGCACTGAGCGAATAGACACTGACCGAGCAGGCACTGACCGAGCAGGCACAGAGCGAGCAGGCACGGGCCGACTAGGGCTTCATCGACCTGTAGTACCGCCGGGCGCCCTCCTGCAGAGGCAGCGGGTCGGTGTAGATCGCCGTACGAAGGTCGACGAGCTGGGCCGAGTGGACATGGGCGCCGATGCCGTCGCGGCTCTTGATCACCGTGCGGGTCAGCCACTCGGTCAGCCGGGGATCCATGTCCTTGCGGGTCATCAGCACGTTGGACACCGCGATCGTCGGCACCGCGGTGCCGTGCTGCACCGACGGGTAGGCCGTCTCGGGCATGTTGGTGGCCCGGTAGTAGCGGGCGGCGTCCCCGCCGGCGTGCAGCTTGGTGACGAGGTCGCCGTCGATCGGTACGAACCTGAAGGCGTACTTCTCGGCCAGCTCGACCAGCCCCTTGGTGGGCAGGCCGCCCGACCAGAAGAAGGCGTCGATCTTGCCGTGCCGCAAGCGGTCCGGGCCGGTGTCTATGCCCTCCGCCATCGGCGTGATGTCCTTGTGCGGGTCGATGCCCGCGGCTCTGAGCACCCGGTTCGCGATCAGCCGCACCCCGGAGTCGGGCAGCCCGGTGGCGACCCGCTTGTGCCGCAGGTCCGCGACGCTGTCGACCTTCGAGTCGCGCGGCACGATCAGCTGCACGTAGTCGTCGTAGAGCCGGGCCACACCGCGCAGCCGGTCCGCGCCGCTGCGGTGCCGAAGCTCGTACGTCTCCACCGCGTCGGCCGCCGCGATCGTGAAGTCGGCCTTCCCGGTCGCCACCCGCTCGACGTTCTCCTGCGAGCCGGCGCTGTTCAGCAGCTTCACCTGCAGCCCGGGCATGTCCCTGGCCAGTTCGTTGCGCAGCCGCTCGCCGTACTCCTGGTAGACCCCGCGGGGTGTGCCGGTGCTGAAGACGATCGTCCCGCTCGGCGGGGTCTCGCCCAGCGGCAGCAGCCACCACAGCAGCAGCCCGAGGGCCACGACGCCGACGGTCGCGCCCTGGAGCGACCGGCGCCTGCTGACACGGGGGAACACCTTGGACATGCGGGCGATCCTGCCAGGCCGTGCGCCGGGCTGACCAGGGGCGGGGTCACTCCGGGCCCCCGGGAAGCGCGGCGGGACTGTCGGTGGCGGCCGTTAGAGTCGCCGTATGAGCTCTTCGCCCGCCCGACTCGTCCGTGAGTTCCACCGCGTCTTCGGCCTCGACACCCGCGCCACGCCGACGGAGGTGGGACCCGAACTGGCCGCGCACCGCGGGGAACTGCTCGCCGAGGAGGCCGCGGAGGTCGCCGAGGTCTCGGTCGAGGGCCCGCTGGACAAGCTCGCCCACGAACTGGCGGACGTGGTGTACGTGGCCTACGGCACCGCACTGGTCCACGGGATCGATCTCGACGAGGTGATCGCCGAGATCCACCGCGCCAACATGAGCAAGCTGGGCCCGGACGGCCAGATCGCCCGCCGCTCGGACGGCAAGGTCCTCAAGGGCGAGCACTACCGGGCGCCGGACGTGTCGGCCGTGCTGCGCCGCCAGGGATGGACACCCGGCGGCGCAGCCTGACGGCTACGACGACAGGGAGCCGCCCGCCAGCTTCCACTCGCGGTGCAGGGAGCCCAGCGGCACGCTCCGCTGCAGCACCGGCGTGCCGAAGATGGAGAGCTGGATCCGCAGGGTGCCCGACAGGTCGACGCCGCCGTACACCGCCCAGGTGCCCTCGGCCTTCACATCGGGTGTGTCGGAGGAGGCGGTGACGGTCCCGGCGGCCTCGCCGCGCAGGTACGGCGCCAGGTCGGCGGTGACGCCGACGGTGCCGTAGAGGCCGACGGTCGCCTCGGCGCCGAGAGCCGTCTGCACGCTCCCGGCGGTGGTCAGGGAGGCCCGGACGGGCGTGCTCTTCATGTCGGAGGAGCTGACCGGCGTCCACCCCTTGCCGACCCCGAAGGTGCCGCCCGCCTTGAAGTCGCCCTTGAGGCTCTGCTCGACGTCGACGGTCACGTGTCCGTCGGCGCTGATCTGGAAGTAGCAGGTCAGGTCGAGGTTGACGACGACGGGGACCGGGCCGACCTGCAGGACGGGGTCGGCGTGCAGCTTGGCGAACGGGATCCGCAGCGGGGTGCCGGTGGTCGCGGCGGCGCGGCCCTTCACGGCCCATCCGGAGGTCCAGTCGCCGGACACCCCGAGGTAGGCCGAGCCGGGCGTCGCGTCGGTCCCGGTGCCGCCGTAGCTGAAGTCGACCTGCGGGGCCACCTGGACGAACCCGGACACCGAGGCGCCGGCCGAGGCCGGGGCGCCCTCGGCCGTCTGCACCTTGGCGCCGACGTCGAGCCGGAGGCTGCCGAGCGGCACGGTCGCGCCCTTGGGTCCGACGTGCACGTCACCGGCCTTGGACCAGGAGACCTTTACGTCGGGCAGCAGCTTGTCGACGGCGAAGGAGGACGGGTCGACCGGCACGGTGCCCTTGGCCGTGTCGGCACCCAGCAGCGAGTTGAGCGCCGCCGGTTCGGTCTGCACCTCGGTGCCCCGGTCGCTCTCGCCGATCACCTTGGTGACCTTGGCGAGCAGGCCGTGCGGGGCCCCGGGCGCGGGGGCGCTGGCGATGACGTCGCCCACGGCGGCCCGGTGCGGCGCCGCCGAGGAGGTGGGCGAGGGGGGCGCGGGGGTCTGCGAAGTCCCGCTCCTCGCCGGTGCCTTGGAGATGACGGCGCGTCGGGTCCGGCTGTCGTACGAGCTGACGGTGAGTGCGGTCTTGTGCGCCCGCCGGTCCGTGCCGGAGGTGCCGGCCGTGGCGGTCGCGGTGGCGGCGGGGGCGGCCGCGACGGTGAGCGAGTGGCCGGTGTCGCCGGTGGGGCCTTCGGTGGCCCGGACGTCCTGGCTCTGGCCCGCCGCCGGTGGCGCGGCGTGCGGCGGGGAAGAGGAGCAGCCCGCGGCGAGGAAGAGGGCGGTCACGGCGAAGGCGGGCAGGAGGGCACGGCGGTGCCTCGTGCGTCTGCGCAAGGTCGGTCCTGGGGTGAAGTGGGGGGTGGTGAAAAAGGGCAGCACCGACGGCCGGCTACCTATGGGTAGAACCGGCCGGTAACTCGGTGGTGAGCCATGAGCATGCCATGGCTGCGCGCACGGACCGCGCACAATTCGGCCACAACCCAACGTGACCTGGAACACGGTGAGTTCAGGCCGTGCGGTGGCCGGAACCCAGTCAGGGGGGCGAGACCCAGTCAGGGGGGGCGAGTCCCGGTCTGGGGGCGAGTCCCGGTCAGGGGGGCGAGTCCGCCGACCCGCCCCCTCCCCGCAGGACGGAGGTCAGCCCGTCAGCCCCGTGCCGCCGAGCCGGGTCAACAGACCGGAGAGCAGGGCGATGTCCTCCTCGCTCCACGCGGGACCGACGAAGATCTCGGAGGCCGTCTCCTTGGCCGTGGCCAGCATCTCCGTCAGGCGCTCCCGGCCGGTCCCGGTCAGCGACGCGTAGGCCACGCGCGCGTCACGGGCGTCCGGCTCGCGGGTCACCAGCCCGATCCGCTCCAGGGGAGCCAGCCCGCGGGTCACCCCGGAGGCGGTCAGCCCCAGCGCCTCGGCCAGATCGACCCGGCGCATCCGGCCGCCGGGAGCCTGCCCCAGGCGCAGCAGCATCGTGAAGTCGGCCAGGCTCACCCCGTGCAGCCCGCCGAGCCGGGCGTCGAAGCGCCGCACGAGCGCCGTCTGCGCCCGCACCAGCCGCAGCGAGGCGTCCAGGGCGTCACTCATCACTCACCGGCATCCCGCTCGCCGCCCTCCTGTTGATTGCCATCTCCTTGACTACTCAAGTTTATGCGCGGCCGGAACGCGCGGCACGCCGCTGCCGCTTCCCCAGGGGTGCCTGGGAGAGGTCCTCCGCGCTGGACCTGAGGTTCTTGAAGCCGTAGCCACGCTCCGTCAGCCACGCCTTCGCCGCCTCCTCGGCCCGCTCGGTCGCCTCCAGGATGTCCTCCTCTTCCTCCCCGGTGTCCGAGAAGCGGAAGACGAAGGCGGGCCGGGCGGCGATGTCGTAGCTGAGGTGCCCCTCGGGCGTGTAGGCGGCGTGCAGCACGTCGTGCCGGGCGGCGTCGGCGAGCAGTTCGGCCCGCTGGGCCTCGCCGAGCCCGTCGAAGGCGCCGCGGACCGTGATACGGAAGGTTCGGGTACTCATCCCGCGACCTTAGGCACGGAGTGCGGCACGCCTCCACCGGGTTTCCGGCACGAAACTAGACTTTGGGGGGAAGGCGGTGGCGTTCCATGCCGTACGTGACTGTGACCGCGCTGAGCCATCCCGGGCTGCTCCGCGAGCGGAACGAGGACAGCCTCGTGGTGGGCCCGTGGACGCTGTGTGCCACCGTGACCGAGAGCCCGCAGACCCTGTTCTTCCCGCTCGGGTCGCCTCTGGTGGTCGCCGTGGCGGACGGACTCGGCGGGCATCCCGGCGGTGACGTGGCCAGTGCGCTGGTCGTCCGCCGGATCGCGTCCATCGGCTCCTCCCTGGGTAGCGAGGGCGCCGTCCGCGACGCCCTCAGCGCCTGCAACCGCGCGGTGTACCTGGCCGCCGGCGGCGACGACGCGAGCGAGCTGGCCGCCATGGGGACGACGGTCGCCGGCATCGTCGTACAGCCCGGCTCGCTCATGGTGTTCAACGTGGGCGACAGCCGGGTCCTCGCCGCCTCCGAGGACGGGCTGCGCCAGCTGAGCGTCGACGACAGCCCACCCCTCGAGCCCGGGCAGCGCACCACCTCCATCGTCACCCAGTGCCTCGGCGGCAGTCCCGGCTACCGCCCCATCCGCCCGCATGTGGCGGCCGTGCCCCTGACGCCCGGCGACCGCTACCTCATCTGCACCGACGGACTGACCGATCCGGTGCCGCCGGAGGTCCTGGACGACGTCATGCGGGAGCGCGACGACAACCGCGCTGCCTTCGAGCTGTGGAAGGCCGCCATCGCGGCCGGCGGTCCCGACAACATCACGCTCGCGGTCGCGCGCGTCGTGGACGAGTAGCCCGGTCCCGGCCGGGGTGGCCCCGGTGGATGAGGGCGGCCCGGGCCGCCGGGTGGTCCGGCCCCGGTCCCTCGGCCGGCTCGTCGCGAAGGCTGCTGCCGGGCGCCCGAATGTGCCCGCCGGACGCCCGGATCGATCACGCGGTCGGCGACCGGGCGAACACCGGGCGACGTCCGGGCCCGGTGTTCACCGCACCCGGATTCCACTGCTTACCTGGAGTCGGGCCGGAACGGCGGACGGAGGAGGCGTGGACGTCGGGGGAGCGACCGCGCTCGTGGTCGCGGTCGTCGGAGTCGTCGGGACGCTGCTGTCCGCGCTGCTGACCCAGCGCGCGGCCGACCGCAGCCGCCGGCGCGAGCAGGAGCACGCCGAGGAACTGCAGGAGCGGCGCAGGCAGGCCCAGGAGCTGCGGTCGTGCTACGTGGCCCTGAACACCTCCGCCCGGCATTATCTGGCCGCGCTCACCGACCAGTTGCACGCGCTGGGCCGCACCGAGGACGGGCGGGTCGTACGGCAGCGGCTCACCGAAGCCCGTGACCAGTACCGGGACGTGTACGCGGAGGCGCAGCTGCGGGTGCCGGAGCGCGTGCTCGACCTCGCGGGCGACTTCAGCCGTGACCTGGGCACGGTCTACGGCATGGTCCGGCGCCTGGACGAGGGCGCCCCGCGCGCCGGTGACTCGCCGGCCGCCGTGCAGCAGGGCATCGACGCGTTGTGGGGCGGACTGCGGCGGATACGGCGGGCGATGAGGGTCGAACTGGGCGCCTCCTGGGTGGATTTCGGGCGATGAGCACCCGAAGCCCGGGATCTTGTCGCCACCGGTCCGGTGGATCGGCATAGTGGCGCTCAGGCCGAGGGCAGAAGCAGGTACCGAAGGGGGGAACGCATGAGCGACGACGGTACGGGCGACGGCCCCGGCGGTTCGACGGAGCGGCTGCTCGTCCTGATCGGCGAGCACCGGGACGCCATCCGCGAGGCGCTCGACGACGAGCAGTACGCGCTGCTGCTGGCCCGGCTGGAGGCCCTCGCGGCCACGGACGCGGCCGACGACAGGGCGGTGCGCCGGGCGTCCCAGAGGGTTCGGCTGGCCCTGCTGCCCCTGCCGCTGGACCATCCCGTACGCAGGGCGCTGGACTCCGTACGACTCGGCGCGGCGCCGCCCGGCCCGAGGACCGTGGTGGGGGCTCGCGAATTGATGGCTCTGCTGACCGCGCTGCCGAGCGCCCCCGAACCGGCGTACGGCACCGCGTCCGAAGAGGACCGGATGCTGCTCGGGGCGCCGTCCCTCTCGGCCGACGAGGCGCGGGTCCGCTGCGGCGGCGCGCCGCCCCCAGAGCTGATCAGACTGACGGATCCCCAGGACGGCGACCGCTATCCGGAGTTCCAGTTCGGCGCGGGCGACGGTACCCCGCGCGAGGTCGTCCTCCGGGTCAACCGGCTGCTCCTCGCCGACATCGACCCCTGGGGCGCCGCGGCCTGGTGGCTGAACGGCAACACCTGGCTGGGCGGGACACCCGCGTCGCTGCTCGGCCGGCTGCCGGACCATCGGCTGGTCGGCGCTGCCGCCGCACTGGTGGAGGGGGACTGATGAGCGGCTTCTTCCCGATGATCGAGCTGGAGTTGCGCCCCAACCGTCTGGTGATCCCGGCCGGTGCGGAACTGTGGCGGGTGCACCAGTCCAAGTACGCGCCGGACCAGTTCAGCCCGAAGCTCGCGGACATCCATTTCGGCGGGGGCCGCTTCGAGGGCACGGTGCTGGATCCGTACCACAGCCTGTACCTGGCGGACACCGGGCTCACCGCCCTCGCGGAGAGCGTGCTGCGCTCGCGGCCCTTCGAACTGCCGGCCGGTACACGGCGGATCCCCTACAGCGCCGTCTGGCGGCGGTCGCTGAGCGGCCTGCGCACCCGGTGCGAGCTGAACCTGGTCTCCCTGGTCGACGGGCAGGATCTGGCCGCCGTCTGCCAGGACTCCACGCTCCTGGAGGACGAGAGCAACTACGCGCTCGCACGGCGCTGGTCGAGCGAGATCCGGGCGCAGGCACCCGATGCGATGGGGCTGATCTGGGAGTCCCGGCGCAACCGGGCCCAGCGCGCCCTGGTGCTCTTCCACGACCGCTTCGAGCACTGCGACGGCGGGCCGCTGGAGGTGCTGCGGGACGGCGGGATCCCGGACCTGGGCTCCCAGGAGGGCATGAAGAAGGCCAACGAGATCCTCGAACCGCTGCGGGCGGTCATCTCGGAGCCCGTGTGGCAGTGATGTGGGGACGGCCCCGTCCCGCTTGTCGGTGGCCGAGACGTGATGCCATCGTGGGCGCATGGCATCGTCCCTCCCTGACCATGCATCACTTGTCCATGAACTCAAGGAGGTCAGGCGCGCCGGACTGGTGAGGCTGCGCGGGCGTGCGCTGCCCGGCCTGGAGTCGGCGGCGCAGGCGGTGCCCGCGACCGGCGCCCGGCCTGCCGGCGCGGCCGTGGAGGCGTTGCTGCGGCTCGCCGTGTCGCGCCTGGACGCCGGGACCCTGCGCACCGCCGCCGAGTACACCCTGGGGCTGGCCCAGGGCACCCGGGACTGGCCCGCATCCTCCCGCCGGGCCCGGGCGGCCTCGGTGTACGGGGTGAGCGTCGAGCGGTTCCGCAAGGACCACGAGGTGATGGTCCTCGGCCAGGTCGCCGAGCACGTGCTGCGGCTGGCGGCGGAGCCGGCCGCGGCACCCGGAGCCGCCGTGGCCGAGGCGGGGACCGGCACGCACCGGACCGTGCGGGCCCGGGTCGGCGAGCGGCCGGTGACGCTCACCCTCCATGTGCACCCGGTGGACCTGCTGCGCGACGTGGACGTGGTCGTCTCTCCGTCCAACGTCCACTTCGCGCTGCCCCAGCCGTACAAGTCGTCGGTCGCCGCCTCGCTGCGCCGGGTGTCCTCGGTGCGCGGCGTGACCGGTGACGTCCTGGACGATCCGGTCCACGCCGAGCTGCACAAGTGGGCGTGCCGGAACGGCACTTCCGGGCGCGCCGTGCTGCCCGGCACCGTGGCCGCCACCGGTACGGGGTCCCTGGCCGCACAGGGCGTACGACGGATCTACCACGCCGCGGTCGCCGTTCCCCGGGCCGGGACCAACGACTACGACGTGCTGCCGTCCGACATCACCCGGGCCGCCTCCCGGGCGCTCGCGCTCCTGGCGGAGGAACGCGACCGCTTCGACCCGCCGCTGCGCTCGGTGTGCTTCCCGCTGCTCGGCTCGGGCCGGGGCGGGCTGGCGTACGACGTCAGCCTGGCCGCCTTATGGGCCGCGGTGGAGGCGGAGTTGGCCCGAGGGGCCGACTGGGACGTCCACTTCCTGGTGCGTACGCCCGAGGCGGCGGCGCTCGTGGAGCGCATACCCGCCGGGATCCGCCCACCGTACGACCGACGGCCGCCCGGCGGCCCCGATGGAATGGGGGAAGACCCCCGCTCCGTATGAGGGGCGCGCGGGTCGGGCGAGCGGGCGCGAGGGGGGAACCCGCTCGCCCTGAGCGCTTCTGCAGCCTTGGGGCTGAGTGCACGAACCCAGTTTCGGCTGCCTGTGGCGTCACGGTGGTGCCGCGGGGTCGCTCTCGCCGCGTTCGTCGCCACGCCGCCGAGCGGCCCGGCGGGGAGGCGTTGCGGGCTCACCGCGCCAGGGTGTCGGCGACCTCGATGTCCGGCAGGTCGAGCGCGCAGATCCGCTCGGCCTCGTCGGCGGGGATGCCGAACTGTCGCAGGAGGCCGCTGGTGACCAGGTCCGCGGACCTGGCGTCGTCGCGGTCGGGCTGCGAGTGCAGCAGCGCGCCCAGTGCCGACGCGGCGCCCGCCGTCATCGCCAGCGCGAGGTCCAGGTCCTCCACCCCGAAGCGGCCTGCGTCCACCGCGGCACGGATGTCGTGGACGGCTCGTGGTGCCGATCCGCTTTCGGACCGGGCCAGTTCGAGTCCGTGGTGCAGCAGGATCCGGCTCAGCTCAGGGTGCGGGCGGTGCAGCCGGCCGGTCATGCGGAAACTCTGGGCGGAACGCCACCGCGGGGTCGTCGACGTCCGCGGTGAGGCGGTCCATCACCGTGCCCCACCACTCCAGCGTCTCCTCGACCGCGACCCGGAAGAGGTCCTCCCTGCTGTCGAAGTGGTTGAGGTACGCGTGAGCATCGACCCGCGTGCGGGGCGGCCGGGCTACGACCACCCCGACGAGCCGGCCGGCATCGAGGCCATCCCGCTGGCCGAGCGCGGGCTGCCCGCCACCTCTTGCGAGCTGCGGCGGTGCACGGCCGAGCAGTGGCCCGAGCGGACCGCGCCCACCGTCCTGCCGGATGCCGCGTCCTGGCGCTCGCCCAGGTCCCGCACCCATACGGAGCTGCTCGCCGACGTGCACCGGACCGCCGACGCCCTCCACCGGCTCGGCGTCCGCCGCCCCGACACCGTCGCCGGACGCGCGAAGGACCTCATCATCCGCGGAGGCCACAACATCGACCCCCGGGTCGTCGAGGACGCGCTGCTCTCGCACCCCGCGGTGACCGGCGCCCAGGCCGTCGGACAGCCGGACCGGCGGGCGGGCGAGGTCCCGGTGGCGTACGTGACCCTCGCCGACGCCACGGTCACCGCGGACGACCTGCGCGCCTGGGCCGCGGCCCACGTGAGCGAGGCAGCCGCCGCGCCCAGGGCCGTCCGCATTCTCGACGCGCTCCCGGTCACCGCGGTCGGCAAGCCGTCCAAGCTCCCGCTGCGCGCCGCCGCCACCCGCCGCGTGCTGACCGACGTCCTTCGCGGCATCGACGACGTCGAGGAGATTCGCGCCGCCGCCGACTCCGGGACGGTGCAGGTCATCGTGACACTGCGCGCCCGGGCGACGGTCCCGGGCCGGCGGCCTACGCGAAGGAGATCGTCGGCGAGGCCGCGGCGTTCGACATCGAATGGGGGGACCACAGCCTCTCCTGCGGGACCGCCCATTTCCCTGAGGAAATGCGCGGGCGCCACCCGGAGCTGACGGACGAGGCCGTCGCGGCGCTCGGCTGGTTCTTCAGTCACATGTGGCGCTGACGCAGACACGGGCGCCGATTATCAGAAAAGGACCCGAGGTGTTTCGTATATGGCGACGGGTGCCGACCGCGTGCACGCCGGCGGACGGGAGCACCGAGGCACCGGGTCTCCGGGAGCGCCTACCCTTGACCCATGACCATCAGCAGCGACCGGAGCCCCGCAGTGGACGTAGCAGCACCCAAGACCTACGAAGTCCGTACCTACGGGTGCCAGATGAACGTCCACGATTCCGAGCGATTGTCCGGGCTGCTCGAAGACGCCGGGTACGTGCGCGCCCCCGAGGGGTCGGACGGCGACGCGGACGTCGTGGTCTTCAACACGTGCGCGGTGCGCGAGAACGCCGACAACCGGCTCTACGGCAACCTCGGCCGCCTCGCGTCCAAGAAGGCGGGCCACCCCGGTATGCAGATCGCGGTCGGCGGCTGCCTCGCGCAGAAGGACCGCGACACCATCGTGCAGAAGGCGCCCTGGGTGGACGTCGTCTTCGGCACGCACAACATCGGCAAGCTGCCCGTCCTGCTGGAGCGTGCCCGCGTCCAGGAAGAGGCGCAGGTCGAGATCGCCGAGTCGCTGGAGGCGTTCCCCTCCACACTGCCGACCCGGCGCGAGAGCGCCTACGCGGCCTGGGTCTCGATCTCCGTCGGCTGCAACAACACCTGCACCTTCTGCATCGTGCCGGCCCTGCGTGGCAAGGAGAAGGACCGCCGTCCCGGCGACATCCTCGCCGAGGTCGAGGCGCTGGTCGCCGAGGGCGTCTCCGAGATCACGCTGCTCGGGCAGAACGTCAACGCGTACGGCTCCGACATCGGCGACCGCGAGGCCTTCAGCAAGCTGCTGCGCGCCTGCGGCAGGATCGAGGGCCTGGAGCGGGTCCGCTTCACCTCGCCGCACCCGCGCGACTTCACCGACGACGTCATCGCCGCCATGGCCGAGACACCGAACGTCATGCCGCAGCTGCACATGCCGCTCCAGTCCGGCTCGGACACCGTCCTGAAGGCGATGCGCCGCTCCTACCGGCAGGACCGCTACCTCGGGATCATCGAGAAGGTGCGGGCCGCCATCCCGCACGCCGCCATCACCACCGACATCATCGTGGGCTTCCCGGGGGAGACCGAGGAGGACTTCGAGCAGACCCTCCACGTCGTCCGCGAGGCGCGCTTCACGCAGGCGTTCACCTTCCAGTACTCCAAGCGGCCCGGCACCCCCGCCGCCACCATGGACGACCAGATCCCCAAGGAGGTCGTCCAGGCGCGCTACGAGCGGCTCGTCGCCCTCCAGGAGGAGATCTCCTGGGAGGAGAACAAGAAGCAGGTCGGCCGCACCCTGGAGCTGATGGTCGCCGAGGGCGAGGGCCGCAAGGACGGCGCCACCCACCGGCTGTCCGGCCGCGCCCCCGACAACCGGCTGGTCCACTTCACCAAGCCGGAGCAGGACGTCCGCCCCGGTGACGTGGTCACCGTCGAGATCACGTACGCCGCCCCGCACCACCTCCTCGCCGAGGGTGCCGTCCTCGCCGTGCGCCGCACGCGCGCGGGCGACGCGTGGGAGAAGCGCAACGCCGCCCAGGCCGCCAAGCCGGCGGGCGTGATGCTGGGGCTGCCGACGATCGGGGTGCCGGCGCCGCTGCCGGCCGCCACGAGCGGCTGCGCGCTGGACTGACCACATCCGGAACCCAGGGACGGGGGGCGGAGCATGCCGCACTGGACGGTTCTCGCGCAGTTCGGTCACGGGGACGAGTACCGCAGCGAGGAGGCGGCGCGCTTCGAAGGCACCCTGGAGGAGGCCCGCGCCCGCCTCTACGAGCTCGCCCGCACCCATCGCCCCCGCCCCGGGCTGCGCCAGAAGCGCCGTGACGTCTACCGGATCGGGGACGGGGACGCCTACTACGCGAACATCGAGGGGATGGTCTCCACGTTCCGCGTGATCTACCGGCTTGCCGAGCTGGTGTGGAGCTCCGACCCGGTGCCGCCCCCCTGGCAGTAGGCTCCCGATCATGCTTGTCGCCGCAGCCGTCTGCCCCTGCCCGCCGCTGCTCGTGCCCCAGGTCGCCGCGGGTGCCGCGCCCGAACTGGACGCCGCGCGCGCGGCGTGCACCGACGCGCTCGGCGTGCTCGCCGCCGCCCGCCCCGACCTGCTGGTGGTCGTCGGGCCCGCCGAGCCGAGCGGGCGCGGCCGGCATCCGCAGGGCACCCCGGGCTCCTTCCGGGGCTTCGGTGTCGACGTGGACGTACGCCTCGGTCCGGCCACGGACGCCGCCGCCGAGGGTGAGCTGCCCACGTCGCTGGCGGTCGGGGCCTGGCTGCTGGAGCGCACCGGCTGGGCGGACGCCCCGATCGAGGGGCTCGGTGTCGGGGAACCGCTCGCGACCGAGCTGTGCGTCGAGGCCGGACGGGACATCGCCGCCCGGGCCGAGCGGGTGGCGCTGCTGGTGATGGGCGACGCCAGCGCGTGCCGCACGCTCAAGGCACCGGGCTACCTGGACGAGCGGGCGGCGCCCTTCGACGCCGAGGTCGCGCGTGCGCTGGGAGCGGCGGACATGGCGGCCGTCGAGGCGCTGGACGCCGGGCTGGCGTACGAGCTGAAGGCCTCCGGCCGCGCGCCCTGGCAGGTCCTCGCCGGAGCGGCCGCGGGCACGGGCCTGAGCGGGGCACTGTTCTACGACGACGCCCCTTACGGCGTCGGGTACCTGGTCGCCACCTGGTCCTAGGCGCCGCGCGGCGGCGGACAAGCCCCGGGCGGCGCCCCGCCGCGGAGACGAAACGGCGGACGGCCGGGAGCGCTGGCGCTCCACGGCCGTCCGCCGATCCGCGTGTCGTTCAGGAAGCCGGTGGCGGGCCCTCCGGCCGGGTCGGGGTCGCGGCGTCGCCGGTCTCCGGACCCTCCTTGTGCGCCAGGCGGTCCATCGCCCCCTTCGCCTTGTCCGTACCGACATGGATCTTGTCGCTGTACTTGCCCTTGGTCCGATCGTCCACGGCCTTGGCGGCCTTGTCGATGCTGTGCTGGACCTTGTCCCCGTGCTTCTGGGCGAGGTCCGACACCTTGTCCCTGGCCGGGGCGAGCTTGGCCTTCACGTTGTCCATCAGACCCATGGTCCACCTTCCCTCACGGGGACAGTCATGTGCGGGCGCTCTCACCGGCCTCGCTGTCGGCGGCCGCGTCCGCCGACTGCTGCTTGGGGATCTCCGCGCTCTCGGCCGCGCCGGACTCGGTGGCCTTCGCCTCCGCCGCCTCGCCCTCGCGCCCGTCCTCGGCCGACCCCTTCGCCTCCGCTGCCCGGTCCGCTTCCGCCACCACCTCGGCCGCTCCCGACTCGGTGCCGGTCTGCACCTCGTCGGGCGCCGCCTCCTGCGTCGCTTTCGACCTGCCGAGGAGCCGTGCAAAAACGCCCATATCCACTCCTTACATTACTCGTGTGGGCGAAATCCCGCGTCACACGGTGCATCCGTTTGCGCCACCCGGGTCACCATGTCCGACGACCGGTGGGCACCTCGGTGCAACGAAGTGCGATGCGTACCGTCACGTAACTCGTTCGAGGCGTGGTCGTGAGGTTTGCGAGACTGGTGCGGTGAGCAGTGCATCTTCCGCCCCCCGCGTCATCGCCGTCGTCGGACCCACAGCGGCCGGAAAGTCCGATCTGGGCGTTTTCCTGGCCCAACGACTCGACGGCGAGGTCGTCAACGCCGACTCCATGCAGCTCTACCGAGGGATGGACATCGGCACCGCCAAGCTGACGCGCGAGGAGCGCGGCGGCATCCCGCACCACCTGCTGGACATCTGGGACGTGACGGTCACCGCCTCCGTCGCCGAGTACCAGAAGCTGGCCCGCGAGCGGATCGACGCCCTGCTCGCCGAGGGCCGCTGGCCGATCCTGGTGGGCGGCTCCGGACTCTACGTCCGCGGAGCCGTCGACAACCTGGAGTTCCCCGGCACCGACCCCGTGGTCAGGGCCCGCCTGGAGGAGGAGCTGGCGCTGCGTGGCTCCGGCGCCCTGCACGCGCGCCTGGCCGCCGCCGACCCCGAGGCCGCCCGCGCGATCCTGCCCAGCAACGGCCGCCGTATCGTCCGCGCCCTGGAAGTGATCGAGATCACCGGGCAGCCCTTCACGGCCAACCTTCCCGGCCACGACTCCGTCTACGACACCGTCCAGATCGGCGTCGACGTCGCGCGCCCCGAACTCGACGAGCGCATCGCGCTCCGTGTCGACCGGATGTGGGAGGCGGGTCTCGTCGACGAGGTGCGCGCCCTGGAGACGCAGGGGCTGCGCGAGGGCGTCACGGCCTCGCGCGCGCTGGGCTACCAGCAGGTACTCGCCGCGCTCGCCGGGGACTGCACCGAAGCGGAAGCGCGGGCCGAGACCGTGCGCGCCACCAAGCGCTTCGCGCGCCGCCAGGATTCATGGTTCAGGCGCGATCCGCGGGTGCACTGGCTGAGTGGGGCCGCGGCGGACCGCGGGGAACTTCCGCGGCAGGCCCTGGCGTTGGTCGAACGACCGGTCACAGCCTGATCACGTCATGGCATCGGGATGCGCCGCCGGTCAGCGGGGCGCGCGGCGCCGTGCCATCATCGTGCTTCGATCGACCAAGTGGAGTCCTAGTTGGGAGGGCGCGTGGCGATGGAGGCCGGCCCTCGCGACACCGCACGGAGTACCGAGCACGTCACCACGGACGGTGACGAGCCGGACCGGCGCGAGGACTCTCTGACCGAGCTGACCGACCTGACCGACGACGGCCCGGACGAGACCCCGGGCGTTGTCACTGCCGACGGGCCTGCGCCCGAGGAGATGTACGCGAGCGGCCCGGAGGTCGAGGTCGAGCTGCGCCCGCAGCGGCGCCTGCGCATCTGGCAGCTCGCGCCCATCGTGGCCCTGGCCGCGGGCGGCTCCCTGATGTTCGCCTTCCCGCTCGCCTTCGACTTCGGCGACAGCGGCGCCGTGATCGCCATGCTGGGCCTCCTGATCTGCTCCTGCGCGGCGGGCTGGGGCATGATGGCCGCCCGCCGGGTGGGCTACACCTGGCCGGGTCTCCCCGCCCGCGGCTCGGGCCGCCGCCCGGACTGGCGGGTGGTGCTCGGGTACGTCCTGCTGGTTGCCGTCGTGGTCACTCTTGCCGTCTGGCGCGTGGCGAGGCTCCGCTGAGGCGTCCCGCAAGGGGTGCAGGTCCCGCAGCGCGAGGACGCCCTTCCCTTACGATCGAGGAATGAGCACGCGCACGCGGATTTCCTTCCTCAAGGGCCACGGCACCGAGAACGACTTCGTGATCGTCCCGGACCCCGAGAACGCCCTCGACCTCACGCCGGAGACCGTCGCCGCCCTGTGCGACCGCCGCGCCGGCATCGGCGGCGACGGGGTGCTGCACGTCGTCCGGTCCGCCGCGCACCCGGAGGCCCGGGAGATGGCCGCCGAGGCGGAGTGGTTCATGGACTACCGCAACGGCGACGGCTCGATCGCGGAGATGTGCGGCAACGGCACCCGGGTGTTCGCCCGCTACCTCCAGCACGCCGGGCTCGTGGGCGAGGGCGACCTCTCGATCGCCACGCGCGCGGGCGTGAAGAGCGTGCACATCGCGAAGGACGGTGACGTCACCATCGGCATGGGCAGGGCCCGCCTGCCCGAGGGCGAGGTCTCCGTGAGCGTCGGCGAGCGCAGCTGGCCCGCGCGCAACGTGAACATGGGCAACCCGCACGCCGTCGCCTTCGTCGAGGACCTCGCACACGCCGGCAACCTGTACGCCGCGCCGCCCGTCAGCCCGGCGGCCGCCTACCCGGACGGGGTCAACGTCGAGTTCGTCGTCGACCGCGGCCCCCGGCACGTCGCGATGCGCGTGCACGAGCGCGGCTCCGGCGAGACCCGCTCCTGCGGCACCGGCGCGTGCGCGGTCGCCGTGGCCACCGCCCGGCGCGACGGTGCCGACCCGGCCGTCACCGGTGCGCCGACGACGTACACCGTGGACGTGCCCGGCGGGCGCCTGGTCATCACCGAACGGCCGGACGGCGAGATCGAGATGACCGGACCCGCCGTGATCGTCGCCGAGGGCGAGATCGACTCCCAGTGGCTGGAAAACGCGCTCCGCTGACCTGGGGAAACCGTGCAACGAGCGGCTCCGGGCGCCGGTTTCGGTGATTTCCGGCGGCCGGGACCGTTCGAAACCGCGGCCGAGTGCAGGGCAGGTGGCGCAAACTCTAAACCTCCTCGTCGTCGCTCGATTGGGTGATCCGTTTCACGCTCGGCGAGAGGCGGTCAGTCGCACGTGGTGGGCTCGGTAGCATCAAGCACCGGCACGGACGGGGGAACGTTGCCATCCCTGAGCCGCGCATGCCCTGGGCTCCGTCCGCCGGTCGACGAGCCGGAGGTGCCCATGAGTGCGGAGGCCACGAACCCTGCGACCCCTGGCCCGGTAGCGCCCACGGCGCCCACAGTGGCCCGCAGGAAGTCCCGGGCCCGGATCGACCTGCGCAGGCTCGGCCGGGCCGCGCTGCTCGGCCCCGCCGTTCGCGGCAGGCTGCCCGACGCGATCGGCCACGTCGTGGAGGCGCACCGCGCCCACCACCCCGACGCGGACCTCGAACCCCTGCGCCGCGCCTACGTCCTGGCCGAGTCCTCGCACCGCGGCCAGATGCGCAAGAGCGGCGAGCCGTACATCACGCACCCGCTGGCCGTGACCCTGATCCTCGCCGAACTCGGCGCCGAGACCACCACCTTGACGGCCTCTCTGCTCCACGACACCGTCGAGGACACCGATGTGACGCTGGACCAGGTGCGCGAGCAGTTCGGCGAGGAGGTGCGTTACCTGGTCGACGGCGTCACGAAGCTGGAGAAGGTCGACTACGGAGCGGCCGCCGAGCCCGAGACCTTCCGCAAGATGCTCGTCGCCACGGGCAGCGACGTGCGCGTCATGTCGATCAAGCTCGCCGACCGCCTGCACAACATGCGCACGCTCGGCGTGATGCGCCCCGAGAAGCAGGAGCGGATCGCCAAGGTCACCCGCGACGTCCTCATCCCGCTCGCCGAACGCCTGGGTGTGCAGGCCCTGAAGACCGAACTGGAGGACCTCGTCTTCGCCATCCTCCATCCCGAGGAGTACGAACACACCAGGGAGCTGATCGCCGCGAACGCGGCCCGCTCCGACGATCCCCTCTCGGAGATCGCCGACGAGGCCCGTGGAGTGCTGCGCGAGGCGGACATCCCGGCCGAAGTCCTCATCCGCCCCCGCCACTTCGTCTCCGTCCACCGTGTGGCCCGAAAACGCGGAGAACTGCGCGGCGCCGACTTCGGCCGCCTCCTGGTGCTCGTGAACGAGGACGCGGACTGTTACGGCGTCCTCGGTGAACTGCACACCTGCATGACGCCGGTCGTCTCGGAGTTCAAGGACTTCATCGCCGTACCGAAGTTCAACCTCTACCAGTCCCTGCACACCGCGGTCGCCCGCGCGGACGGCCAGGTCGCCGAAGTCCTCATCCGCACCCACCAGATGCACAAGGTGGCCGAAGCCGGCGTGGTCGCCCTCGGCAACCCGTACGCACCGGGCTCCGACGACCCGGCCGACGGCGAGCGCGCCGACCCCACCCGCCCCGGCTGGCTCTCCCGCCTCCTCGACTGGCAGCAGGCCGCGCCCGACCCGGACACCTTCTGGTCCACCCTGCGCGAGGACCTCGCCCAGGACCGCGAGATCACCGTCTTCCGCCCCGACGGCGGCACTCTGGGCCTGCCCGAGGGCGCCACCTGTGTGGACGCCGCCTACGCGCAGTACGGCGAGGACGCCCACGCCTGCATCGGCGCCCGGGTCAACGGCCGCCTGGCTACCCTCAGCACGATCCTGAGAGACGGCGACACGGTCCAGCTCCTCATGGGCCAGGACCCGGCCTCCGAGCCCTCCCGCGAGTGGCTGGAGCACGCACACACCCCGGCCGCCCGCATCGCCATCCAGCGATGGCTGGCCACGCACCCGGCCGGGGACGCGGAGGGCGGGGCCGAGGGTGCGGAGGGCGGGACTGGCGCGGCCGCGGCGAGCGGTGCGGAGGGCGAGTCAGCGAGCGCCGGCGGGAGCACCGCGGGCACGGGAGGCGGCGCGGCCACGGCGAGCGGTACGGCCGCCCGGTCCGCCGGGACCGACGGCGCCGCCGCGGGCCGCCCACGCGGCGCCGACGTCCTGGCGGACCGCCCCGGGGCCGCCGTACGCCTCGCCGGGTGCTGTACGCCCGTACCGCCCGACGAGATCACCGGCTTCGCCGTGCGCGGGGGAGTGGTGACCGTGCACCGCGTGGGGTGTGCGGGGGTGGCGCACATGAAGAGCCGGGGGCGTGCGGAGATCGGTGTGCGCTGGGGAGACACCACCGCGTGCCGGGTCACCCTGGTCGCTGAATCGTTCGGCCGCCCCCATCTGCTCGCCGACCTCACCGAGGCGATCGCCCTGCAGGGCGCCGAGATCGTCTCCGCGACCGTGGAACCCCCGACCCAGCAGCGGGTCCGCCACACCTACACCCTGGAGCTGCCCGACGCGGCCCACCTCCCGGCCCTCATGCGCGCGATGCGCGACGTGGCCGGGGTGTACGACGTGAGCAGGGCCCAGCACCAGGCGCCCGCTTCCTGAAGCGACGCCGGCGTCCCGCGAGAAGAGCCGCCGGGCTTCCTGAGAAAGGCGCTCCGGACGAACCCGTTCGGGTGGGCCGGGCGCGCGTCGCCGCCGTGGCGCACGCGCGCGCTGGTAGCGGTGTTGCATGCCGCTCACCTCCCGCCCGCGCGCGAACCACCGGCCCCTGCGCCGCCGGACGGCTGCCCTGCTCGCCTCCGCCGTCTCCGTCTGCCTCCTCGCCGCCGCCGCACCCGCCCAGCCCCTGGGCGTCGGCGACCGCCTCTACCCGTACCTGGGCAACCCCGGATACGACGTGGCGTCGTACGACCTGTCCTTCACCTATCCCGGCTCCAACGACAAGCCGCTCCGGGCCGTCACGACGATCGACGCCCGGACGACCGCCGACCTGGACCGCGTCAACCTCGACTTCGCGCACGGCAAGGTCGAGTCCGTCGAGGTCGACGGCCGCCGCGCCGGCTTCACGAGTGCCGGCCAGGACCTGGTCGTCACGCCGGTGCGATCCCTGCACAAGGGCCACTGGACCCGGATCGTCGTGACGCACACCAGCGATCCCGTCGCTGGCAAGGACGAGGACGGCGGCTGGGTGCGCACCTCCGACGGCCTCGCCATGGCCAACCAGGCCGACGCCGCCCACCTGGTCTTCCCGTGCAACGACCACCCGTCCGACAAGGCGATGTTCACCATCCACGTCACCGCCCCGAACGGTTACACCGTCGTCGCCAACGGCGTACCCGCCGGAGCGAACCGGGTCGGCAACGGCACCACCTGGACCTACCGCACCGAGCACCCCATGGCCACCGAACTCGCCCAGGTGTCCATCGGCCGCTCCGCCGTCCTGCACCGCGACGGGCCGCACGGGCTGCCGGTCCGGGACGTCGTGCCCAGCGCCGACCGCAAGGAACTCGAACCCTGGCTCGCGAAGACGCCCGACCAGATCGCCTGGATGGAGAGCAAGGTCGGCAAGTTCCCGTTCGAGACGTACGGCGTGCTCATGGCGCAGGCCTCCACCGGATTCGAACTGGAGACACAGACTCTCTCGCTCTTCGAGAAGCGCCTGTTCACGGGGCCCGACTACCCCAAGTGGTACCTCGAGTCGATCATGGTGCACGAGCTGTCCCACCAGTGGTTCGGCGACAGCGTCAGCCCCCGCACCTGGTCCGACGTCTGGCTGAACGAGGGCCACGCCACCTGGTACGAGTCCCTCTACTCGGAGGAGAAGGCGCACAAGCCCATGGAGGACCGGATGAAGGCCGCCTACAGCGCCTCCGACAGCTGGCGCGCCTCCGGCGGCCCGCCCGCCCGGCCCAAGCCGCCCGCGCCCGGCCAGAAGATCGGCATCTTCCGTCCCAACATCTACGACGGCGCCGCGCTGGCCCTCTACGCCCTGCGCCAGGAGATCGGCGCACGGGCCTTCGAGCGCCTGGAGAAGCTGTGGGTCAAGCAGCACCGGGACTCCACCGCCACCACCGCCGACTACATCCGCCTCGCCTCGGCCGTCGCCGGCCGCGACCTGAGCGGGTTCCTCGAGGACTGGCTGTACGGGGAGAAGACCCCGCCGATGCCCGGCCACCCGGACTGGAAGACCATGAAGCCGGGCAGGGACGCCAAGAACACCGAGGACACCATGCGTGCCATGGGCCCGGCCCGGAAATAAGGCGGTGACGAGACGGGCCGTACCGTGCGACCATCTTCAGGTCGGCGCGGTACGGACACGGGAATCTCCCGGGGTGCCCACGCGTTGAGACAATGTCCGCCGATTCGGCATTCGCATCGACGTAAGGATCCAATGACCTCCTCTTCTTCCCCTTCCCAGGACACCAAGCGCCTCGCGCACGACTATCCCGAAGGTCTTCGGGCCGATGCCCTGATGGAAGAGGACGTCGCCTGGAGCCACGAGATCGACGGCGAGCGGGACGGCGACCAGTTCGACCGCTCCGAACGCGCGGCGCTGCGCCGTGTGGCGGGCCTCTCCACCGAGCTCGAGGACGTCACCGAGGTCGAGTACCGACAGCTCCGCCTGGAGCGGGTCGTGCTCGTCGGGGTGTGGACCACGGGCACGGCGCAGGACGCGGACAACTCCCTCGCGGAGCTGGCCGCCCTCGCCGAGACCGCGGGCGCGCTCGTGCTCGACGGCGTGATCCAGCGCCGTGACAAGCCCGACGCGGCCACCTACATCGGCTCCGGCAAGGCGCTGGAGCTGCGCGACATCGTCCTCGAGACGGGCGCCGACACCGTCATCTGCGACGGTGAGCTGAGCCCGGGCCAGCTGATCCAGCTCGAGGACGTCGTCAAGGTCAAGGTCATCGACCGCACGGCCCTGATCCTCGACATCTTCGCCCAGCACGCCAAGTCCCGAGAGGGCAAGGCGCAGGTCGCGCTCGCGCAGATGCAGTACATGCTGCCGAGGCTGCGAGGCTGGGGTCAGTCGCTGTCCCGCCAGATGGGTGGCGGTCGCGGCGGCCTCGCCACCCGTGGCCCCGGTGAGACCAAGATCGAGACGGACCGGCGACGGATCCGCGAGAAGATGGCGAAGATGCGCCGGGAGATCGCGGAGATGAAGACCGGCCGCGAGATCAAGCGCCAGGAGCGCCGGCGTCACAAGGTGCCGTCCGTCGCCATCGCGGGCTACACCAACGCCGGCAAGTCCTCCCTGCTCAACCGCCTCACCGGCGCGGGCGTCCTGGTCGAGAACGCCCTGTTCGCGACCCTGGACCCGACCGTGCGCCGCGCGGAGACCCCGAGCGGCCGCCTGTACACCCTGGCCGACACCGTCGGCTTCGTCCGGCACCTGCCGCACCACCTGGTCGAGGCGTTCCGCTCCACCATGGAGGAGGTCGGCGACTCCGACCTGATCCTGCATGTGGTGGACGGCTCGCACCCGGCCCCGGAGGAGCAGCTCGCCGCCGTGCGCGAGGTGATCCGGGACGTCGGCGCCACCGACGTACCCGAGATCGTCGTGATCAACAAGGCGGACGCGGCCGACCCGCTGGTGCTCCAGCGGCTGATGCGGATCGAGAAGCGCTCCATCGCGGTCTCGGCCCGCACCGGCCAGGGCCTCGAGGAGCTGCTGGCACTGATCGACAGCGACCTGCCGCGGCCGTCGGTCGAGATCGAGGCGATCGTGCCGTACACGCACGGCAAGCTCGTCGCCCGCGCCCACACCGAGGGCGAGGTGATCTCCGAGGAGCACACCCCGGAGGGCACCCTGCTCAAGGTCCGGGTCCACGAGGAACTCGCGGCCGACCTCGCGCCGTACGTTCCGGCGCAGCTCGCCTGACACTCCCAGCACGGCCGGAAGGCCCGTTCCCTCGCACGAGGGAACGGGCCTTCCGGCCGTGTGCGGTCAGCGACCGCCGTACGTCTTGCTCATGCTCTCGTAGAGCGCCTGGGCCTCCGGACCGAGCTGCGGGCCGGCGAGCCAGGTGTTGTTCGTCGGGCCGATCGACGTGTTCG
The DNA here is from genome assembly GCF_007827595.1 of Streptomyces sp. BK340. GTDB lineage: Bacteria > Actinomycetota > Actinomycetes > Streptomycetales > Streptomycetaceae > Streptomyces. Next base: position 171,498 of record NZ_VISR01000015.1, on the reverse strand, counting down.
AGACCAGCGCGGTCCTGCCGTTCACCACACGGAACCAGCCGCCGCCGGAGGAGCCGCCGGTCATGGTGCAGCCGATCCGGTACATCGTGGGCAGCGACGAGCTCAGCGACAGCCGGCCGGGCCGGTCGAGGCACTTGAACATCTTCAGCCCGTTGAACGGCGGCGCCGCCGGGTAGCCCCAGGCGCCCATGGTCGACACCTCGGTCGCGGACGGCGCCGAGAAGTCGACGTCGAGGGCAGCCCCGACCGTCTCCTCCAGCGACTTGGCCCCGGACTCGGGCTTCACGTGCAGCACCGCGTAGTCGTACGGCGCACCCGAGCCGCCCGACTCCGAGCCGCCCTGGATCCACTCGTTCGAGGTCGAGGCCCAGTCCGCCCACCACGTGCCGTACGGCGCGACCTCCGAGGTCGTCGCGTTCGCCAGCTCCGACTCCGGCTTGCCGAGGTCGTTGTACGACGGCACGAAGGCGATGTTGCGGTACCAGCCGCCCTCCTTGCCGGCGTGCACGCAGTGGCCCGCCGTCCACACCAGGTTGGACTTGCCCGGGTGGTTGACGTCCTTGATCACCGTGCCGGAGCAGACCATCGCACCCTCGGGCGAGTCGAAGAAGACCTTGCCCACGGGGGCCGCGTTCCGGTGGTACGGCGTCTTCTCCGCCACGGCCTTGACCGGCTGCGGCTCCGGGTCACTGACGCCCTGGTCGGCGGCGGCGTCCTTGGTGGACAGCGTCTTGTTGGCCTCCTTGGCGGACTTCATCCGCTCCGGCTTCCACAGACCCTGGATCACCGGGTTGACGAAATCCTTGGCCTCACTGAGCCACTTGTCCTTGTCCCAGTTCTTCCAGCCGCCGTTCTGCCACTTGTCGACGTCGACGCCGTGCTTCTTGAGCTTGTCCTTGATGTCGTCCGGTATGTGGACCTTGCCGTCGTCGCCGGCGGCCTGCGAAGCGCCGGCCCGGCCGCCCGCCTTGTCGTCGTCGGAGCCGTTGCAGGCCGTGGCGGTGAGCGCCAGGGCGGCGACCAGGCCGGTCGCGGCAAGGACGGTACGGCGACGGCCCCTCGAGGACCTATGTGCGGAACGCATTGGTGCGATAACCCCCGTTGAAGCTTTTGATGACATCCCACTATGCCCGTGGGATCGGGGACGGACGGCGGCGAGACGGTGAAGGTTCCTGTGAGACGCCTTGCCGCCGCCCGTGCCCGGACTGTGCCCGCGGACCTACCGTCCGGCGAACTTCTTGCTGACCGAGTCGTACACGCCCTTGGCCACCTCACCCAGCCGGGGACCCGCCAGCCAGCCCGAAGTCACCGGGCCGATGGACGTGTTGGACACGAGCGCCGGCTTGCCGTCCGCGCCCGTCTCCACCCAGCCGCCGCCGGAGGAGCCACCGGTCATCGTGCAGCCGATGCGGTACATCGTCGGGTCCGACTTGTTGATCGACAGCCGGCCCGGCTTGTCCTGGCACTGGTACGCCAGCTGGCCGTCGTAAGGAGCCGCCGCCGGGTAGCCGGTCGCCGTGATGCTCCGCACCTGCGGCACGGCAGGGGCGTTGAAGTTCACCGGAAGCGCGCCGCCGACAGTCTCCTCAAGCGACTTCCCGGCGTTGCCCTGCTCCGGGGTCACGTGGATCACGGCGTAGTCGTAGGAGGCGCCGTTGCCGCCGGTCTCACCACCCTGGTCGATCCACTGCTGCGAGGTCTTCGCACCGTCGGCCCACCAGACGCCGTACGGCGCGACCTCTTCCCGTGCGGCGTTCTGCAGCTGGTCCGCCGACTTGGCCGCGTTGTTGTACGACGGCACGAAGGCGATGTTGCGGTACCAGCCGCCGCTCTTGCCGGCGTGCACGCAGTGCCCCGCCGTCCAGATGAGGTTGGACTTGCCCGGGTGCGCCGGGTCCTGCACGACCGTCGCCGAGCAGACCATGGTGCCCTCGGGGGAGTCGAAGAACACCTTGCCCGACGTGGCCGCGCTGGTGTGGTACGGCGGCCGGACCGCCTGTGCCTTCACCGGCGCCGGGGTCGGGTCGGTCACGCCCTGGTCGCCGGAGATGTCGTTGTCGTCGACACCCTTGTCCTTGTCCGGGTCGTTGGCGCCCCGCATCCGGTCCGGGTCCCACAGGCCCTTGATGATCGGGTTGATGAAGTCGTTGGCCTCGCGCAGCCAGTCGTCCCTGTTCCAGTTCTTCCAGGCGCCGTTCTTCCACTTGTCGATGTCGATCCCGTGCTCTTTGAGCTTGTTCTTGATGTCGTCCGGGATCTGGATCTTTCCGTCGCCGGTCCCGTTCGCCGTCGCGCTGGCGGTCGGCTTGCCGTCGGCGTGGTCGTCGCCGTTGCAGGCGGTGGCGGTCAGGGCCAGCGCCGAAGCGAGGGCGACCGCCGCCAGCGCGGGGGAGGTTCTGCGGGACGCACCCCTCCCGCGGCGAACGGTGAACGACGGCCGTATGGATCGCATGGTCTTGACTCCCCCTGCTGTAAAGGAACTCGGCGCTTCGGCTGCGGCACCGGCCGTGAACCCGCTCGGAGTTCATGCCGGTGTCACGGCTTTATGGGAACGGGACCACACACTATGCGCTCGCTGTGGGTGACTTCCGACGGAAGCGCAACAGTTCCGTCACGGCAAGGATCTTGAGGCAACCCGTAACCCGCAGGCTCGTGAGCTGTTGGTAGCGGTGGGGGTCCTGCTGCCTGTGCCCGGTCCCCGTGGATCAACTCGCCTCTGGACAGCAGGGAGGACAGCGAGCCGTGGCCGTGACCGAGTCGGTGGCTGAAGGGGCGCACGGGGGAGCGCGTGCCGTGCACGAGGGGATCCTCAGGCGCCAGTCGGCGCGCGAGTCCGCGGCGCGCACCTACGCACGCGCCCTGCCCATCGTGCCCGTGCGGGCCCGGGGGATGACCATCGAGGGCGCCGACGGCCGCCGCTACCTGGACTGCCTCTCCGGCGCCGGAACGCTCGCCCTCGGCCACAACCACCCGGTCGTGCTGGAAGCCATCCGCCGCGTCCTCGAATCCGGCGCCCCGCTCTCCGTCCTCGACCTGGCGACCCCCGTCAAGGACGCGTTCATCACCGAACTGTTCCGCACCCTGCCGCCCGGGCTCGCCGACCGCGCCCGCGTCCAGTTCTGCGGACCGGCCGGCACCGATGCGGTCGAGGCCGCCTTCAAGCTGGTCAGGGCCGCGACCGGGCGTACCGGCATGCTCGCCTTCACCGGCGCCTACCACGGCATGACCTCCGGAGCCCTCGCCGCCTCCGGCGGCGCGGGCGACGTACGGGTCGCCCGTCTGCCCTACCCGCAGGACTACCGCTGCCCCTTCGGTGTCGGAGGCCCGCCCGGCGCCGAACTCGCCGCCCGCTGGACCGAGTCCCTCCTCGACGACCCCAAGTCGGGCGTGCCGCTGCCCGCCGGGATGATCCTCGAACCCGTCCAGGGCGAGGGCGGGGTGATCCCGGCGCCGGACGACTGGCTGCGCCGTATGCGGCAGATCACGGCCGACCGGTCCGTCCCGCTGATCGCCGACGAGATCCAGACCGGCGTCGGCCGCACCGGCGCCTTCTGGGGCGTCGGGCACAGCGGCGTCACGCCCGACGTCATGGTCCTGTCCAAGGCCATCGGCGGCAGCCTCCCGCTGGCCGTGGTCGTCTACCGCGACGACCTCGACGTCTGGCAGCCCGGCGCCCACGCGGGCACCTTCCGCGGCAACCAGCTGGCCATGGCCGCGGGCACCGCAACCCTGGCCCATGTCCGAGAGAACGGCCTCGCCGAGCGGGCCGCCGTCCTCGGCTCCCGGATGCTGTCCGAACTGCGCGGACTGCAGCCGGAGTTCCCCTGCGTCGGGGACGTGCGGGGCCGCGGCCTGATGATCGGCGTCGAACTGGTGGACCCGGAGGGCGAGGGGACCGGGCCGGGTGCAACCCCCTCCGCCGACGACCACCACGTCACGACGAGCGGGCTGGAACCCACCCGCGCGCCACGCCCCGCGGACCCCGAACTCGCCGCGGTCGTCCAGCGGGAGTGCCTCGACCGCGGCCTCATCGTGGAGCTGGGCGGCCGCCACGACAGTGTCGTACGGCTCCTTCCGCCGCTGACCATCAGCGACGAGCAGGCGGCAGCCGTGCTGGACCGCCTCGCCGACGCGGTGGCCGCCGCGACCCGCCGTCAGCAGGACCGCGGCCACCGTCAGCACCGGCCGGACGGCCCTGCCCAGGGCACCGGCTAGACACCGCACACCGGCGCCCGCACCGCCGCAGCCGGAGAGCCCGACACCGCCTGCGCCACACGTCCTCGCCACCAGGGCGCCCCACCGACCACGGCACGACGACCGAGCGCGCCCGACCGGACGAGACCAGCCCCGCCACACCCCAGACCAGCCCCGAGGAGCCGTCTTGAACGCCACCCCCACACCCGACGGCAGGTCCGGCGGCCCCGACGACCAGGGTGACTCCGGCTCCCAGCCCTCTCCGGTGCCGCTCGCCGATTCGGTACCCCCGCAGAAGAGGCGGACCCCGGACGGCACCCGTGCGGGAGAGCCCGGCGCCGATCCGCTGGACGACCCCGACCCCCGCACCGCAGCCCAGGCCGCCGCCGTGGAGAGCCTCCTGCGCTGCTGGGTACGGGAGACGAACCTCGCCGCCCCCGCGACCAACACCCTGCGCATCCCCCTGCCCGGCAGCGGCACCGCCCTGATCGCACCGATCCGCCACTGGTCCCCGACGGGCTGGCACCGCTTCGGGCCACCCCGCCTCGCCGACGCCCCCGAAACGGCCCCACCGGTCGACGCGGTCACCCTCGCAGCGCTGCTCGCCAGGGAGACACCCGGGGACAGGGAGGGCAGAAGCACCTCGAAGCCCACGGCCTCCGACGACGGCGCCGACATGGTCGCCAGGGTGGCCGACTCCCTGCGCCGCACCGCGATCTTCATCCGCGACCGCCGCACACACCCGGCGGACGGCCCCGACCTGTTCCTCGCCGCCGAGCAGGCCCTTCTCCTCGGACACCCCCTGCATCCGACCCCGAAGAGCCGGGAAGGCCTGACCGAGACCGAGGGCCTGCTGTACTCGCCGGAGCTGCGCGGCTCCTTCCCCCTGCACTGGATGGCTGTCGCCCCCTCTCTGCTCGCGACCGACTCGGCCTGGACCGAGCGCGGACGTCCCGTCCCCGCCGACCACCTCACACAACGACTCGCCGGGACCGCCCTGCCGCTGCCCGACGGATACTGCGCCCTGCCCCTGCACCCCTGGCAGGCACGCGAGGTCCGGCACCGTGAACCGGTCGCCGCTCTGCTCGACTCCGGCGCCCTCCGCGACCTCGGTCCGCTCGGCTCCGACTGGCACCCCACCTCCTCCGTACGCACCGTCCACCAGTCCGGCGCCCCCGCGATGCTCAAGCTGTCGCTGGGACTGCGCATCACCAACTCCCGTCGCGAGAACCTGCGCAAGGAACTCCATCGCGGAGTCGAGGTGCACCGGCTGCTGCGCGGCGGCCTGTTCAAGCAGTGGCAGGCCGTGCATCCCGGCTTCGACATCGTCCGCGACCCGGCCTGGCTCGCCGTCGACGACCCGGACGGCCGCCCCGTGCCCGGCCTCGACGCCATGATCAGGCACAACCCGTTCGCCCCTGCCGACGACGTCGGCTGCGTCGCCGGTCTCGTCTCACCCCGGCCCCTCACCGAACCCGGCATCAACGCCGCAGCGACTAACGGCCCCTGGCTCCACCGCTCCCGACTGGCCCAGCTCGTCGCACGGCTGTCCGCCGGCACCGGCCGGCCCGTCGGAGCCGTCGCCGCGGAGTGGTTCCTGCGCTACCTCGAACAGGTCGTCCGCCCCGTGCTGTGGCTGGACAGCGAAGCCGGCATCGCCCTCGAAGCGCACCAGCAGAACACGCTGCTCCTGCTCGACCGCGACGGCTGGCCCGCCGGTGGCCGCTACCGCGACAACCAGGGCTACTACTTCCGCGAGTCCCGGCGGGCCGACCTCGATGCCCGGCTGCCCGGCATCGGCGAGCACAGCGACACGTTCGTCTCGGACGAGGTAACCGACGAACGCTTCGCGTACTACCTCGCCATCAACAACGTGCTCGGCCTGATCGGCGCGTTCGGCTCCCAGCGCCTCGCCGACGAGCGACTGCTCCTCGCGGCGTTCCGCCGCTTCCTCACCGACGTCGCCTCGGGCCCCGACGCCCCCCGCTCCTCGCTCCCCGGCCTCCTCCTCGACTCACCCACCCTGCGCTGCAAGGCCAACCTGCTGACCAGACTGCACGGCCTCGACGAACTCGTCGGCCCGGTCGACACCCAGTCCGTCTACGTCACCATCGCCAACCCCCTTCACTCCTGAACGAACCGCACCGTCTTCCGTCATCTCCGAGGGCCATGCCCCCCTTCGTCTCCTGAGAGGAGCGCTCCGTGCCTCCCACCGACGCGAGCGCCGGCACCGGCCCCGGCTCCGTCCCCCTCCACCCGGGCGACACCGGCCCCTGGGACTTCCGGGGCACCGGGGGCGACGGCGCCTGGGGCAAGGGCGCCGGGGACACCTCGTCCTTCGGGGACGGCGAGGACACGCTGGACCTGCGCCTGCCCGACGAGTTCATCGCCCGGTTCGTCGAGCCTCGCCTCGCCCACGGCCTGGACGACCTGCTCGACCAGATCCCCACCTGGGGGCCGAACCCCACCCCTGTGGGCATGTTCCAGCTGGTGCCGGTGCGTCTCGAACACGATCTGCCACTCGTCCGGCGCTGGATGCACGACCCCGCCGTCGCCCCGTTCTGGGAGCTGGCCGGGGCCCACAACCAGACGGAGAGCCACCTGCGCGCCCAGATCGACGGCGACGGACGCAGCACTCCCTGCCTGGGCGTGCTGGACGGCACCCCCATGAGCTATTGGGAGATCTACCGGGCGGACCTGGATCCACTGGCCCGCCACTACCCGGCCCGTCCGCACGACACCGGGATCCACCTCCTCATCGGCGGCGCCGCCGACCGAGGGCGCGGACTGGGATCCGCCCTGCTCAGAGCCGTGGCCGATCTGGTCCTCGACCGTCGCCCCGCATGCTCCCGTGTCGTCGCGGAGCCCGATCTTCGCAACACCCCCTCCGTGGCCGCCTTCCTGAGCGCAGGCTTTCGGTTCGAGGCCGAGATCGACCTGCCCGGCAAGCAGGCCGCCCTCATGATCCGGGACCGAGTCCTGCGCGGTCTGATGTAACGCTGCGTGGCTGAGCGTTCACATGTTGTACGTCCGGCGGGCCGCTGTGGTTCCCGCTCGCCCGGAACGGATTCCGGAGCCCCGCCGAACGAGCCGTACGCGCCGCCCGTCCTCGCCCCCATCCCGCCCCGTCCCAGGAGCCCCGGCCGTGATCCCATCCCTCGTACCAGCCTTGATCGCCCGTTTGTCAGTGCCGGGCCGTAGGGTGGTCGGGCTATGACGAAGCCCTCACTCCCCGAACTCCTGCATGCCGCTGTCGCAGCCGTCGGCGGTACGGAGCGCCCCGGCCAGGTGTCCATGGCCGAATCGGTCGCCGAGGCGATCGACGACGGATCCCATCTGCTGGTCCAGGCCGGCACCGGCACCGGAAAGTCGCTGGGCTATCTCGTGCCCGCGCTCGCGCACGGGGAGCGTGTGGTCGTCGCCACGGCCACACTCGCGCTGCAGCGCCAGCTCGTCGAACGGGACCTGCCCCGCACCGTCGACGCCCTGCACCCGCTGCTGCGCCGCCGCCCGGAGTTCGCCATGCTCAAGGGCAGGTCGAACTACCTGTGCCTGCACCGCCTGCACGAGGGCATGCCGCAGGACGAGGAGGACGGGCTCTTCGACCAGTTCGAGGCCGCCGCTCCCACCAGCAAGCTGGGCCAGGACCTGCTGCGCCTGCGGGACTGGGCCGACGAGACGGAGACCGGCGACCGGGACGACCTCACGCCGGGCGTCTCCGACCGTGCCTGGTCCCAGGTGTCGGTGTCCTCCCGTGAGTGCCTGGGCGCGTCGAAGTGCGCCTACGGCGCCGAGTGCTTCGCGGAGATGGCCCGCGAGCGGGCCAAGCTCGCCGAGGTCGTCGTCACGAACCACGCGCTTTTGGCCATCGACGCCATCGAGGGCGCACCGGTGCTCCCGCAGCACGAGGTTCTGATCGTCGACGAGGCGCACGAGCTGGTCTCCCGCGTCACCGGCGTCGCCACCGGCGAACTCACGCCCGGCCAGGTCAACCGTGCCGTGCGCCGAGCCGCCAAGCTCGTCAACGAGAAGGCCGCCGACCAGCTCCAGACCGCCGCCGAGGGCTTCGAGCGGCTGATGGAGCTGGCCCTGCCGGGCCGTCTGGAGGAGATCCCGGAAGACCTCGGCTATGCCCTGATGGCGATGCGGGACGCGGCCCGCACGGTCATCTCCGCGATCGGCGCGACCCGTGACAAGTCCGTCCAGGACGAGGACGCGGTCCGCAAGCAGGCGCTGGCCTCGGTGGAGACGGTCCACGACGTGGCGGAGCGGGTCCTGAACGGCTCCGAGTGGGACGTCGTCTGGTACGAGCGCCACGACCGGTTCGGCGCCTCCCTGTGTGTCGCCCCCATGTCGGTCTCCGGGCTGCTCAGGGAGAAGCTCTTCGCGGACCGCAGCGTCGTCCTCGCCTCGGCGACCCTCAAGCTGGGCGGCGACTTCAACGGCGTGGGGGCCTCCCTGGGGCTGGGGCCGGAGGGCGTGGAGGGCGAGGATCTCCCGGTCTGGAAGGGCCTCGACGTGGGCTCGCCCTTCGACTACCGCAAGCAGGGCATCCTCTACGTCGCCAAGCATCTCGCCCGCCCCGCACGGGACGGCGAGCGCACCGACATGCTCGAGGAGCTGACCGAGCTGATCCAGGCGGCCGGGGGCCGCACCCTCGGGCTGTTCTCGTCGATGCGGGCCGCCCAGCTCGCCGCCGAGGAGCTGCGCTCCCGGATCCCCGAGTTCCCGATACTGCTCCAGGGCGAGGAGACCCTCGGCGAGCTGATCAAGAACTTCGCGGCCGACCCCAAGACCTGCCTCTTCGGCACGCTGTCGCTGTGGCAGGGTGTCGATGTCCCGGGCCCCAGCTGTCAGCTGGTCGTCATGGACAAGATCCCGTTCCCGCGCCCGGACGACCCGCTGATGAGCGCCCGCCAGAAGGCGGTGGAGGAGGCGGGCGGCAACGGCTTCATGGCGGTGGCCGCGACACATGCGGCCCTGCTCATGGCCCAGGGCGCCGGCCGTCTCGTCCGGGCCTCCGAGGACCGCGGTGTGGTCGCCGTACTCGACCAGAGGCTCGCCACCGCGCGGTACGGCGGCTACCTCAAGGCGTCACTGCCCGAGTTCTGGTACACCACGGACCGCAACCAGGTGCGCAAATCGCTCGCGGCGATCGACGCGGCCGCGAAGCTGACGGAAGCCCAGTGACCCTCTCCCACCTGGACCGATAGGGCCAGGTGGGCCGTACGGCGGCTCTGTGCGGAGCCGAACGCACAGGGCCCCGGAACCGGCGCAGAGGTCCCGGGGCCCGGTCAGGGAGCGGGCCGCACGGCCCGTCCGCCGCAGCGGTCACACGCGCCGCAGCACTGCGACGACCTTGCCGAGGATGGTCGCGTCGTCGCCGGGGATCGGCTCGTAGGCCGAGTTGTGCGGGAGGAGCCAGACATGGCCGTCCTCGCGCTTGAACCGCTTGACGGTGGCTTCACCCTCCAGCATGGCCGCCACGATGTCGCCGTTCTCGGCGACGGGCTGACGGCGGACGGTGACCCAGTCGCCGTCACAGATCGCGGCCTCGATCATGGAGTCGCCGACGACCTTGAGGACGAACAGTTCGCCGTCGCCGACGAGCTGCCGGGGGAGAGGGAAGACGTCCTCGACCGACTCCTCAGCGAGGATCGGGCCACCGGCGGCGATACGGCCGACCAGCGGGACGTACGACGCCGCGGGCTTGCCGGCGGTGTCGGTGGGCTGCACGGTCACGGCCTGGTCGGAGCCGCGCACCTCGTAGGCGCGCGGGCGGTGCGGGTCGCGGCGCAGGAAGCCCTTGCGCTCCAGCGCCATCAGCTGGTGCGCGACCGAGGACGTGCTGGAGAGCCCGACGGCCTGGCCGATCTCGCGCATCGACGGCGGGTAACCGCGTCGCTGCACGGAGTCCCTGATGACCTCGATCACCCGGCGCTGCCGGTCGGTGAGTCCGGAACTGTCCGCCCGGATGCCTGGAGGTCGGCCCGGCAGGGAGCGCTTGTGCCCCTCGGGATTCGTGGCTTCGTTCATCGCATGTACCGGCTCGACTCGGCCCTGGGAGCGGTCCTGGGCAGTGATGGTGGCACTGTCTGCGGTGGTGGTCACGTCGGCCCCTCTCGATGGTCTCCCTGCTGGACAACGGTAGTTGCTTTCGAAAGGTTGCGCCAAACACACGTTCGAGTGAAAAAGTGCGATTCACCTGACGCGATCATGTGTCCGGGTGTATGGGCTAACGCGACCTCTGGCAGACAAAAGCGCCCATCGTTGTACGCTTCACCGCCGGGGCGGATCACCTCGTGGGTTGCTTCCCCAGTCTGCCACCCGACCCTGTCAACCGGGATCCGGGTCCCTTCTGTGCCGGAGCCCTACTCGTCCTCCGTGCGGCGCCCACGCTATCTCCGCAAGTGTCCTGGCGGTACGTCCGTGTGCGCGTGTTTTCACAGGTGGCGGGCCGACTGGGCCGTTCGGGGGTGTGCCTCTGCGACACGCGCGAGCTGTCGATGTATCAGCCAATCCCCACATCTAGTGGTTGGATTGCTACAGCAGCCCACAAGTTGTGGTCCCCCGGGTCTGAGAGGCCTCCGCGATCGCCTATGCTTGGGGCTGCTTCGAGAGGCCCCAGAGGCCTCTGGGGGCTGTTTAGTCTGCTGTGAGGAGGGTTGGAGATCATGCACTGCCCCTTCTGCAGGCACCCCGACAGCCGCGTGGTCGACAGTCGTACGACCGACGACGGCACGTCGATCCGCCGGCGCCGCCAGTGCCCGGACTGCTCCCGTCGTTTCACGACCGTGGAGACGTGTTCGCTCATGGTGGTGAAGCGGTCCGGAGTCACCGAGCCATTCAGCCGTACCAAGGTCATCAACGGCGTGCGCAAGGCGTGCCAGGGGCGGCCTGTCACCGAGGACGCACTCGCCCAGCTGGGCCAGCGGGTCGAGGAGGCGGTGCGGGCCACCGGGAGCGCCGAGCTGACCACCCACGATGTGGGCCTGGCCATACTCGGCCCCCTGCAGGAGCTCGACCTCGTCGCCTATCTGCGATTCGCCTCCGTCTACCGGGCGTTCGACTCGCTCGAGGACTTCGAGGCCGCCATCGCGGAACTGAGGGAAGCGACGCGCGGCCCCGCCGCGGACGACGCAGGCGCGGGAGCGGGGAGCCAGGAAGACCATCGCGGGCCCGGAGGGACCACCCAGGTCCCCGTGCCCGTCCACGCCGCCGACTGACCGGTGGGCCGGAACCGGACGGAGACCCGGGTTCCGGCCGGGAGGCGGCGACCGAAGACCTGTTGCGGGCGTATCCGAGGGTGCCCGCAACACAAGACAGAACACCGTGTCACGGGAACATCGTGGCACTTCAGGGCGTTTTAGCCCGTAGAGGGAGGCGGCATGACAGAGACGGCGAGCGGTCCGGCACGAGGTTCCCGAGCGAAGGGCGCCAAGGCCACCAAGGGGCTGCGTATCGAGCGCATCCACACCACCCCCGGCGTACACCCGTACGACGAGGTCGAGTGGGCGCGCCGTGACGTCGTCATGACCAACTGGCGCGACGGCTCGGTCAACTTCGAGCAGCGTGGCGTCGAGTTCCCCGACTTCTGGTCGGTGAACGCGGTCAACATCGTCACCAGCAAGTACTTCCGTGGTGCCGTCGGCACCCCGCAGCGCGAGGTCAGCCTCAAGCAGCTGATCGACCGCATCGTGAAGACGTACCGGAAGGCCGGCGAGGACCACAAGTACTTCGCCTCGCCCGCCGACGCCGAGATCTTCGAGCACGAGCTGGCGTACGCCCTCCTGCACCAGATCTTCAGCTTCAACAGCCCCGTCTGGTTCAACGTCGGAACCCCGCAGCCCCAGCAGGTCTCCGCCTGCTTCATCCTGTCCGTCGACGACTCCATGGAGTCGATCCTCGACTGGTACAAGGAAGAGGGCATGATCTTCAAGGGCGGCTCCGGAGCCGGCCTGAACCTCTCCCGCATCCGCTCGTCCAAGGAGCTGCTGTCCTCCGGCGGCAACGCCTCCGGGCCGGTCTCCTTCATGCGCGGTGCCGACGCCTCCGCCGGCACCATCAAGTCCGGTGGCGCCACCCGCCGGGCCGCCAAGATGGTCATCCTGGACGTCGACCACCCCGACGTCGAGGACTTCATCGAGACCAAGGTGAAGGAAGAGGAGAAGATCCGCGCCCTGCGCGACGCGGGCTTCGACATGGACCTCGGTGGCGACGACATCACCTCGGTCCAGTACCAGAACGCCAACAACTCGGTCCGTGTGAACGACGAGTTCATGAAGGCGGTCGAGCAGAGCGGCAAGTTCGGCCTGCGTGCGCGCATGACCGGCGAGGTCATCGAGGAGGTCGACGCCAAGTCCCTCTTCCGCAAGATGGCCGAGGCCGCCTGGGCCTGCGCCGACCCGGGCATCCAGTACGACGACACCATCAACCACTGGCACACCTGCCCGGAGTCCGGCCGGATCAACGGCTCGAACCCCTGCAGCGAGTACATGCACCTGGACAACACGTCCTGCAACCTGGCCTCGCTGAACCTGATGAAGTTCCTCAAGGACGACGGCAAGGGCAACCAGTCCTTCGACACCGAGCGCTTCCAGAAGGTCGTCGAGCTGGTCATCACCGCGATGGACATCTCGATCTGCTTCGCGGACTTCCCGACCCAGAAGATCGGCGAGAACACCCGCGCCTTCCGCCAGCTCGGCATCGGCTACGCCAACCTCGGCGCCCTGCTGATGGCGACCGGCCACGCGTACGACTCGGACGGCGGCCGCGCCCTGGCCGGTGCCATCACCTCCCTGATGACGGGTACGGCCTACCGCCGCTCCTCCGAGCTGGCCGCGGTCGTCGGCCCGTACGACGGCTACGCCCGCAACGCCGACGCCCACAAGCGCGTCATGAAGCAGCACGCCGACGCCAACGGCAAGGCCGTCGGCATGGACGACCTGGACACCCCGGTGTGGGCCGCCGCCACGGAGGCCTGGCAGGACGTGCTGCGCATCGGTGAGCAGAACGGTTTCCGTAACTCCCAGGCGTCCGTCCTCGCCCCGACCGGCACCATCGGTCTGGCGATGTCCTGTGACACCACCGGTGTCGAGCCCGACCTCGCGCTGGTGAAGTTCAAGAAGCTCGTCGGCGGCGGCTCGATGCAGATCGTCAACGGCACCGTCCCGCAGGCCCTGCGCCGCCTGGGTTACCAGGAGGAGCAGATCGAGGCGATCGTCGCCCACATCGCCGAGCACGGCAACGTGATCGACGCCCCCGGCCTCAAGCACGAGCACTACGAAGTCTTCGACTGCGCCATGGGCGAGCGCGCCATCTCCCCGATGGGCCACGTCCGCATGATGGCCGCGATCCAGCCCTGGATCTCCGGCGCCATCTCCAAGACGGTCAACATGCCGGAGACGGCGACCGTCGAGGAGGTCGAGGAGATCTACTACGAGGCCTGGAAGCTCGGCGTCAAGGCGCTCGCGATCTACCGCGACAACTGCAAGGTCGGCCAGCCGCTCTCCGCCAAGAAGAAGGAGGAGGAGAAGGCCGAGATCACCGAGAAGGCCGAGGAGACGATCCGTACCGCGGTCGAGAAGGTGGTCGAGTACCGCCCGGTCCGCAAGCGTCTCCCCAAGGGCCGCCCGGGCATCACCACGTCCTTCACGGTCGGTGGCGCCGAGGGCTACATGACCGCCAACTCCTACCCGGACGACGGTCTCGGCGAGGTCTTCCTGAAGATGTCCAAGCAGGGCTCGACTCTCGCGGGCATGATGGACGCCTTCTCCATCGCGGTCTCCGTCGGCCTCCAGTACGGCGTGCCGCTGGAGACGTACGTCTCGAAGTTCACGAACATGCGCTTCGAGCCGGCCGGTATGACGGACGACCCGGACGTGCGGATGGCGCAGTCGATCGTCGACTACATCTTCCGCCGCCTGGCGCTGGACTTCCTGCCCTTCGAGACGCGCTCCGCGCTCGGTATCCACTCCGCCGAAGAGCGTCAGCGCCACCTGGAGACCGGCTCCTACGAGCAGTCCATCGACGATGACGAGGTCGACGTCGAGGGCCTGGCCCAGTCGGCGCCGCGCGCCCAGGAGCTGAAGGCCGTCGCCGCCCCGAAGGCCGAGGTCGAGGTGGCCAAGCCCGCCACGAAGCAGGCGCACACCAGCGCCGAGCTGGTGGAGATGCAGCTGGGCATCCAGGCCGACGCCCCGCTGTGCTTCTCCTGCGGCACGAAGATGCAGCGCGCCGGCTCCTGCTACATCTGCGAGGGCTGCGGCTCGACCAGCGGCTGCAGCTGATGACACGCGGCTTCTGAGGTAAGGGGCGCCGGCCATGGGCCGGCGCCCCTTACTTTTGCGGTTGATCCTCCCGGGTGCGCGGAGCGCCGTAGCCTCCGTTCATGACCACACCACAGCGGTACGACGCCGACATCCGCGGCCTCTCCGAGGCGGACCGGGCCATGGCCCTCGACACCTTGGCCGAGGACCTGCGTTCACCCGATCCCGTGGTGCGCGACGACGGCGCCTACCTCGCGGCCGTCCGCTGGACACCCGCGCTCCGCGCCGGGGAGCGTGCCCGGCTCGGCGACCGTATGGCCCTTCATCTGAAGGACCCTGCCGTGCAGGCGCGCAGCTTCGCGCCGCTCGTCCTGGCCCGGATCGTGGAGGCCGGCGACTGGCAGCCGCAGTGGTGGGACGCCTTCGCGGACTGGTACCCCGCGGAGACGGATCTGCGCGGCCACGACCCGGACCTGGGCTGGGTGCACGCCGTCGCCCACGGCGCGGATCTCCTGGCGGTACTCGCCCGGCACCCCGGCCAGCCACCGCAGCCGCTGGCCGAGTTGGCCGCCGCCCGGTTGATGGCGCCCACGGATCACCTCTTCGACGCGCAGGAGGACGACCGCCTCGCCTACGCGCTCGCGCAGATCCTCTGCCACCCCGACCTCACCGAGGCCGACTCGGTGCGCTGGCTGGCCCCGGTCGCGGCGGCTTTCCGGACCGGTGAGCCCGGCCCGGTGCCGGCCTGGGCCTCCAACGCCATGCGCACGCTGCGGATGCTCTACCTCCTGGCCGACCGGGGGCTGAGCAGGCGAAACACGGACGAGCCCCCGCGCTCGCCCACCCACCGTGAGGCCGTCCTCGGGGAGCTGGCCGGGACGCTCGCGATCGTGGCCCCTTACACGGCCTGAGCGTCAGGACCGGTGTGCCCTGCCCATGACCCGGGTGAAGGTCGCCGGATCCTCGTCGAAGCCGTGGACACCGGCGCGGAAGTTCCACGCGCCGGACTCGTCCCGTACGAACTCGGCGATCGTGGCCGCCGTGGCCCTGGGAACCGAGCCGAATTCGTCCTCGGCGAGCACGGTGTAACCCTCACGCACACGCATGGCCGGATTGAGCACGTCGGCGAACGTCCTGGGACCGGACTGCTGCTGGATGACGACACCGATCACCACGCGCGCGTACCGGCTGTCGAGCCGGTCCAGTTCGAGCGTCATCACCTCGTCCCAGCCGAATCCCTTGCCGTCCGTGCTGTCCCGGTTGAGGAAGATCGTGCCGTCCGGTGAGCGGCTGTCGTAGTGCACCAGATAGGCCGGAGTTCCGTACGGGTCACCGGACACGAAGGTCGCGGCGACGACGTCGAGGTCCGTGGGCGGCTGACCCGTCGGACTGGGGTCCCACTTGAGGGCGACCTCGATCTTGCGGTTTCCCTTGCTGAAGCCGGTCACCGGGCTTCCCCTTCCCCCCTGAAGATCCTTCTTCCCCAACTGCCATGGAGCCGGGGTTCCTTGTTCATCGTGCCACGCGCGCGGGGGCGTATGCGCGGGCGATCTCCGCCGGAGCGTGACCGACGCCACGCCCGGTGGCCTTACGATGGCGCGGTGCTGGTCAAGTGGATTCGCTGCACCGTGGTGGACCGCCGCGGCTTCGAGCGCGGGCAGCGGAAATGGGCGGGGCTTCTGGGGGAGCCGGGGTTTCGGGGGCAGGGTGGCGGCTGGAGCCGGCAGCGGCCGGGAGTGGCGCACATCTTCGCCTTCTGGGAGAGCCGTGCCTTCTACGACTCCTTCATGGCCCGCTCCCACGACCGCCTGGCGGCCGCCCAGTCCGGCACGTTCAAGGACGCCCAGGTCAAGCTGTTCGAGTACCGCTTCGACGTGAAGACGGGCTTTGAGCCCCGGTTCACCGACTCGGATCTGATCCGTGTGGCCCTCTGCCGGGTGCACGAGGAGCGCGTCGAACACTTCACCCTCATGCAGGAGAAGGTCTGGAACCCCGCGATGGCCGGCTCGCCGGGCATGATCCGGGGCATGTTCGGCGAGGCACCCGAGCATGAGTTCCTGGTCCTGTCCATGTGGCGGTCGGCGGCCGAGCACGGCAAGTACCGCACCGAGCGGGTGGAGCGCCTCGCCCTGCGCGCCCAGACGGAAGCGGACATCGCCGCTCTCTCCGGTGACATCGTGGAACTGGAACCGTCCTGGACGGTCTGAGATAGTTGGAAAATCCAACGCTCAAATTGCCTGCCGGGAGCGGTTCCATGAGCGGGATTCGTGTGACCTACGCCGTAAGGGGCCCGTTCGAGTGCTCGACCGCCCCCCACACGATCTAGGGTTTTGGCATGGCACGACCACGGCGCATCGTCCTTGTCCGGCACGGCGAGTCAACGGGCAATGTTGATGACTCCGTGTACGAGCGGGAGCCCGACCACGCGCTCGCACTGACCGAACGCGGCCGGCAGCAGGCCGAGGAGACCGGCAAGAGGATCCGGGAGGTCTTCGGCCGGGAGCGCGTGAGCGTGTACGTCTCCCCGTACCGCCGTACGCTCGAGACCCTGCGCGCCTTCCACCTCGACCCGGACCACATACGGGTGCGGGAGGAACCCAGGCTGCGCGAGCAGGACTGGGGCAACTGGCAGGACCGCGACGACGTGCGCCTGCAGAAGGCGTACCGGGACGCGTACGGCCACTTCTTCTTCCGTTTCCCGCAGGGGGAGTCCGGCGCCGACGTGTACGACCGGGTCGGCGGCTTCCTGGAGAGCCTGTTTCGCAGCTTCGAGGCCCCTGATCATCCGCCGAACGTGCTCCTGGTGACCCATGGACTCGCGATGCGGCTGTTCTGCATGCGCTGGTTCCACTGGACGGTCGCGGAATTCGAGTCGCTGTCGAACCCCGGGAACGCCGAGATGCGGATGCTCGTTCTCGGGGACGATGACAAGTACACCCTCGACCGGCCCTTCGAGCGCTGGCGGGACCCAGTGCCGTACTGGGTCACCGGATAGAGTGGCAGAGCGATGACCGCTGACTCCTCTTCCCTCCGGCGCCTGGAGCGCGCCCTGGCCAGCCTGCGCGGACTGGCGGTGGGAGACGCGCTGGGCTCGCAGTTCTTCGTCCCGGTGAACTACCCCCTGCTCAAGAGCCGCGAGACGCCCGTGGGCCTTTGGCAGTGGACCGACGACACGGAGATGGCCTGCTCCGTGGTGGCTGTCCTGGCCGCCCACCAGCGCCTGGACCAGGACGCACTGGCCCGCTCCTTCGCCGAGCACCACGACTTCGACCGCGGCTACGGCCCCGCCGTCAACCGGCTGCTCCGCCTCGTCCGGGAGGGCCAGGACTGGCGTGAGCTGGCCGCGGGCCTCTTCGGTGGACAGGGCTCCTGGGGCAACGGCGCCGCGATGCGCATCGCGCCCCTGGGCGCCTGGTACGCGGACGATCCGGAGCAGGCGACCCACCAGGCGGAGATCTCGGCCTATCCCACGCATCAGCACCGTGAGGCCGTGGTCGGAGCGATGGCCGTCGCGGCGGCCGCCTCGCTGGCGGCCTCGCCCGACGGCCCGCCCAGCCCCGAGGCGCTCCTCGACGGCGTGATCGCCCTGGTGCCGAAGAGCGCCGTCGGCGCCGGGCTGCGCCGTGCCCGGGACATGCTCGACTACGGCGACGCGGGCACGGTCGCCGCCGTTCTGGGGTGCGGACGCCGTACGAGTGCCCATGACACCGTCCCCTTCGCGCTCTGGTCCGCGGCGCGGTCCCTCGCCGACTTCGAGACGGCGTTCTGGACGACCGCCCAGGTGGGCGGGGACGTGGACACCACCTGCGCGATCGTGGGTGGTGTGCTCGCGTCCGGCAAGGCGGGGGCGCCGCCCGCGCAGTGGGCGGAGCGGACCGAGGCGCTGCCGGACTGGGTGCCCGCAGGTCTCTGAGGGGCGCACCGGCCCCTGCAACTCTCCGTGCCTTGTGGGAACTCTGCGTGACTGTGGCCCGTTGTCCCGGTATCCGCCGCCCGAGCCGGACCGAACGAGGGGCTCGGCTCGGGCAGGCGGCGGACCAGGAGGCAGGAGGGTGAGGGTGGTGTCGGTCGTTGCTGTGCCGGGCTCAGCCCATTCCCGGGCCCGCCGTCCCGGCGAGGGCTTCGAGGTCGCTCTTGCGGACCTTGATCGCCGTCCAGGCGGTGAGGAACGCGAGTCCGGCCATCGCCACGGCCGGGATGAAGGCGATCGAGATGCCGTGGGCGAGCACCTCGCTTCCCCAGGGTGCGGGCAGCTGATGCGTCTTGGCGAACTGCGCCTTCTGCTCCGGCGTGCCCTGCGCGAGGAACTTCGGCAGCTGCTTCTTCGCCTCGTCCGTGCTCGCCGAGCCGAAGACGGTGGTCAGGATGGACAGGCCCAGCGAGCCGCCGACCTGCTGCGTGGCGTTGAGCAACCCGGAGGCCGCGCCCGCCTCGTGCGGGGCGACACCGGAGACCGCCGTGACGGTGACCGTCACGAAGTTCAGGCCCATGCCGAAACCGAAGACCAGCATCGGGCCCAGGATCCCGCCGGCGTAGGAGCTGTCAGGGGTGATGAAGGTCTGCCAGAACAGCCCGATCGCCACGAGCGCCGAGCCGGTCACCATGAACGGCTTGGGGCCGAGCGTGGGCAGGAACCGCTGCGACAGGCCCGCGCCGACCGCGATGGCGACCGTCACGGGGAGGAAGGCCAGGCCGGCCTTGATGGGGCTGTAGCCGAGCACGTTCTGAACGAACAGCACGATGTAGAAGAACATGCCGAACATCGCGGCCGCCAGGCTCAGCATGACCACGTAGGTGCCCGAGCGGTTGCGGTCGCGGAACATCTTGAGCGGGGTGATCGGTTCCTTCGCCCGCAGCTCGGTGAAGACGAAGGCCACCAGAAGGACCACCGCCGCGCCGAACGAGCCGAGGGTGAGCCCGTCCCGCCAGCCGTCCTCCGCGGCACGGATGAACCCGTACACCAGCGAGGCCATGCCCGCCGTCGACGTCAGCGCACCCGCGATGTCGAACCGCCCCGGGTGGCGCTGGGACTCGCTGATGTACAGCGGCGTGAGTGCGGCGATCAACACGCCGATGGGCACGTTGACGAAGAGCACCCACCGCCAGTCGAGCCAGTCGGTCAGCATGCCGCCCGCGAGCAGACCGATGGCGCCGCCGCCCGCCGACACCGCGGCGAACACCCCGAACGCCCGGTTGCGCTCGGGGCCTTCGGGGAAAGTGGTGGTGATCAACGCGAGCGACGTGGGCGATGCGATCGCGCCTCCCACGCCCTGCAGGGCGCGTGCGGCCAGCAGCTGCCAGGGTTCCTGGGCCAGGCCGCCCAGCAGCGAGGCGAAGGTGAACAGCAGGATTCCGGTCATGAAGACCCGGCGCCGGCCGAGGATGTCACCGGCCCGTGCGCCGAGGAGCAGCAGACCGCCGAAGGTGAGCGTGTAGGCGCTGACCACCCAAGTGAGGTCGGTGGTGCTGAACTTGAGTGCGTCTTGAATGTGTGGGAGCGCGATGTTCACAATCGTCGCGTCGAGCACCACCATGAGTTGGCAGGCCGCGATGACGGTGAGCGCTATGCCGGGATGCCCCTCCCGGCGGGCCGCTCCTGGTTTCTGTTCCTGGATGAGCTGAGAGGTTGTCACTATGGGTCCCCCACAAAGGCGTTAGTGAACGCTCGCGTTCACTGTCGCGTCAACGGTAATGAGTCCCCAACAGTGAACGCAAGCGTTCACTTAATCCTGTGTCGCGTGCCGCGTCCCCCCTTGCTGCGGCGCGACGCAGCCCCGCCCCGGAACACCCGCTTCCCCTTGTCTGCTGGAGAAACTCGGATGGTTACCTCGCGCTGGACGGCCGCCCCTGCTCAGGCGGCTTCCCCTCGTCGGCGCGGTGCGGTGCTCGAGCGCGCAATTCTGGACGCCGCTCTGGAGCAGCTCAGTACGGTCGGCTGGAACGGCCTGACGATGGAGGGCGTCGCCGCAGGCGCCCAGACCGGCAAGGCCGCGGTCTACCGTCGCTGGCCCTCCAAGGAGGACCTGGTCGCCGACGCGCTCGAGGCCGGACTGCCCCGCTTCGAGGAGGTGCCCGACCTCGGCAGTGTGCGCGAGGACCTGCTGGCCTTGTGCCGGCGAGCGCGGGACGCCATGTTCTCGCGCCCCGGTTTCGCGCTGCGTGCAGTGATTCACGAATGCGATCCAGCGCAGGTCGAGCGCTTCCATGGTGTGATCTTCGAAGGAGTGGTCGAGCCGACCATCAAGCTGCTGCGTGAGGTCATCACCCGGGGTATAGGGCGAGGAGAGGTACGGTCCGACGCGGCCAACGGCTACGTGTTCGACGCCATCCCCGCGATGATGATGTACCGCTCGAAAATGTGCGGCAGCGAATGGAGTGAGCAGGATCTGGAAGAGATGATCGACCGGCTGATGCTTCCGCTGCTGCGGCCGCACGGCGCCTGATCCCGGCCGCCGGCGACCTTCGCGCCGACCGGGGGACCTGGGGTGTCGCGCGACGATCTCGGCGGCGTACGCTAAGGACGCCATGCCGTACGAACCACCCACTCATACCGTCGAGCGCTCCCTGCGCGCCACGACCGGAGCGAAGGTCATTGCCGGTGTCGACGAGGTGGGGCGGGGAGCCTGGGCAGGGCCCGTCACCGTCTGCGCGGCGATCACCGGACTCCGCCGGCCGCCCGAGGGCCTGACCGATTCCAAGCTGCTGACCGTAAAACGGCGCACGGAACTGGCCGAGATACTGCAGTCGTGGGTGACGGCCTATGCCCTGGGGCATGCTTCCCCCGAGGAGATCGACGAACGGGGGATGACCGCCGCACTGCGGCTCGCCGCCGTCCGTGCCCTGGACGCTCTGCCGGTCCGTCCTGAAGCCGTGATCCTCGACGGGAAGCACGACTACCTCGGTGCCCCGTGGAAGGTGCGCACGGTGATCAAGGGTGACCGGTCGTGCGTGGCTGTTGCGGCGGCGTCGGTGATCGCCAAGGTTCAGCGCGACAAAATGATGGCCGAACTGGGCATCGACCATGCAGACTTCGGATTTGCGGACAACGCCGGGTATCCGTCGCCCGTGCACAAGGCCGCACTGGAGGTACGGGGACCCACCCCGTACCACCGCTTGTCGTGGGCGTATCTTGATTCGCTGCCCCAGTGGCGGCACCTCAAGAAGGTCCGCAGCTGGGCGGACGGAAGCGCTCCGGAAATCGAGGGTCAGCTCGGCTTCGATTTCTGACGGTTCCGATCGCACTGATGTGCCACCCGGTCACCCGCGCCGCACCAATGTTTGATAAATATCAGCTCATGCCTCTCATTCCCGAGGAGCCTCAGATTCACGAGAGTGCCCAGGGTCCCCGCGCCACGCCCGCCAGCGGCCGTACCGCGCCGACCCCCCGCCCCGTACCCGGCCCCCGCCCCGCGGCTCCGTCGCGCCCCGGTCGTCCCGGCCCTCCGCGGCCCACGCCGCCGGTGCAGCGGACACAGCGTGACGTGGCTCCGTCCAAGCCAGGCCCGTCGGGTCCGGCCGCTCCCGCCGCCCCGGCGGCCACCCCGCAGATCCAGCTGATCCCGGCCTCGCCAGAGGGTGCGCTCGACGCAGCCGACGAGGCGGTGGACCTGCTCCTGGACTCGGGCCGTGCCCCCGCGGACGTGCTGGTGATCACCACCGGTTCCCAGCACCCGTGGGCCGAGCACGAACTGTCCTTCGGCGAAGCCTCCTACTGGGCGCAGCATGACGCCGGTGACGACGTGTTCTACACGGACGCCGCCATCGCCTCCCGTGCCGCGTCCCGCCCCGTGGTCGTCGTGGCCGTCAACGGCGATTCCGCCGCCGCTGCCGCCACCGCCCTTCCGCTGGCCCACTCCCGGGCCGGTGCGCTGCTGATCGTCTGCGGTGACCCGCAGCAGATCAATTCGGTGCTGGGCGCGGCTGTCTGAGTCCCGCCCGGCACCTCGGGGTGCCGGGGCGACGAAGACGGCTCCGAGGGCAGCCGCACGGTGCTGCATTCGGCATGCCCGGATGACTGGCGGTGGCCGTTCCTCCTCCGGGGACGGCCGCCCGTCGGACCGTCCGGGCGGCAGTGCGAAGGCTGTGCGTCCGCGCACCGGGCGGACCGCGCGGGTCTCGCGCAGGCCGTGCCGCCCCGCGTACGAGCCTCGGTGTCGCGTGACTCGTACGCGGCCGAACCCGGGTCGGCCCTTCAGCGAGCGGCCGCGCGGCGCAGCACCTCGGAGACCGGGCCGCCGGTACGTGGTGCCAGGGCCGGGACTTCCGACATGGCGAAGGGCTCCGGCTGCGAGTGGATGCTGGGCCGGCGTCCGCCGCGCCCCTCGCCGAGCACCTGCCAGCCGTCACCGGTCAGCGTGATGTACGCCCCGCAGCGCAGCCCGTGCAGTGTGCAGGCGTCGCGCAGCCCCCACATCCAGGCGCCGTCCTCCTCGGTCCAACGCGCATCGCCCTCGCGGCAGTAGAGCAGCACGGCGGTGCGCACCGGGGTGCGTCGGCGCAGGTCGTGCGGAATGACCCGGCGCAGCTGGGCGAGCAGCGCGTTGCGGAACATCCAGCCGTCGGCCGGCGCCGGACGGCGCACGAACGAGGCGCTGGCGCAGAGCCGTTCCTCGGGATCCAGCACGGCCACGATCGCCATGGACGGCTTGGGACGATGGCGGGCGTGCAGCCCGCTGACGACCTCACGGGGATTGCGCAGCAGGGGGATTCCGGCGGCTGCCCACTCCGCGGGCTCGAGCAGACGGCTGGCGGAAGCGGCGGACGCGGACGTCGACAACGAGGCCGCCGAGGACGAGGCGAATCCGAAGGTCACGTTCCTCCCTTCGGCTACGCGCCCACACTGCGGGCGAGGTCGGATTTCGGGGGACCGCGCACCGCAGCAAAGCCCAGCCGGATCACGGACGAGCCGTGCGGGGAGCGGACTTCAATTCTTCCTGTCGAACTGGGATGCGGCAACGAGCAATTGGGGCCACCGACTGTTATCTGGTGGAGCGTGGCTTATATCCCTACCCACAAGTGCCGCTGACGACCCCTGCGGTGTTCGATCACGGCACATACGTGCGCCGGTCCGGGCGCCGACGCACCCCACGCGCCACGGCTGGTCAGCCCTGGACGGCCAGCACCAGGGGCAACACCCCGGCGGCGCCGGCCCTTCTCAGTAGACGTGCCCCGACCGCGAGGGTCCAACCCGTCTCCGTGAAGTCGTCCACCAGCAGGACCGGACCACTGGCCTCGGCGAGCGCGTCGGCGAGGGCTGGCGGCACGGTCAGCGATCCGTCGAGGGCCTTCAGACGCTGGGCACTGTTGCTGCGTGACACCCGTGACGCGTCACCGGCGTACTCCACGGAGCCCAGCAGGGGCAGCCGGCCGATCTCGGCGATACGGGCGCCCAGGGAGTGGATCAGCGTCGGCCGGGTGCGGGAGGCGACGGTGACCACACCCACGGGCCGGGACTGCGCGCCGGCCGCCCCGGAGGCCCAGCCGCCGGGGCCCTTCGCCCAGTCAGCCAGCACCTCCACCACGGCTCGCGCCACGTCGTCCGGCACGGGCGCGTCCGGGGCCTGGGGTGCCAGCAGGGGCCGCAGCCGGTTGCCCCAGCCGATGTCCGACAACCGACCCAGCGCCCGCCCGGACGAGGCCTGTTCACCGACCGGGATACGCCCCTTGAGGTCGATGCCGATCGCCGGGAGGCCGGTCGGCCACATACGGCGGGGCTCCACCTCGACCCCGGCACGATCCAGGTCGACACGTGCGGCGTCCAGGGCCGACGTGGACATGTCGGCGGTGAAGCGTGGCCCCGCGCAGTTGTCGCACCGGCCGCAGGGCTTGGCGCCCTCGTCGTCGAGCTGGCGCTGGAGGTACTCCATCCGGCAGTCCGTGGTGGCGGCGTATTCGCGCATCGCCTGCTGCTCCGCCTTGCGCTGCCGTGCCACCCAGTCGTATCGCTCGGCGTCGTACGACCATGGCTGCCCGGTCGCGGTCCAGCCGCCCTTGACGCGGTTCACCGCTCCGTCCACGTCGAGGACCTTCAGCATCGTCTCCAGCCGGGAACGACGCAGTTCCACCAGGGGTTCGAGCGCCGGGAGCGACAGGGGTCCCGCCGCCCGGGCGAGAACGTCCAGAGTGCGGCGCACCAGATCCTCGGAGGGGAAGGCGAGCGACGCGAAGTACTCCCAGATCGCCTCGTCCTCCCTGCCCGGCAGCAGCAGTACCTCGGCGTGCTCGACACCACGGCCCGCGCGGCCGACCTGCTGGTAGTAGGCGATGGGGGACGAGGGCGACCCCAGGTGCACGACGAATCCGAGGTCCGGCTTGTCGAAGCCCATGCCGAGCGCGGAGGTGGCGACCAGTGCCTTGACCCGGTTGGCGAGCAGATCGTCCTCGGCCTGCTGCCGGTCGGCGTTCTCCGTCCGGCCCGTGTACGAGGCGACGGCGTGCCCGCGCTGCCGCAGGAAGGCGGTGACCTCCTCGGCGGCGGCCACGGTGAGGGTGTAGATGATGCCGGAGCCCGGCAGGTCGTCGAGATGGTCGGCTAGCCAGGCCATCCGGTGCGCTGCGTCGGGCAGCCGCAGTACACCGAGGCTCAGGCTCTCCCGGTCCAGCGGTCCGCGCAGCACCAGGGCGTCCGAGGAGCCACCCGTGCCGAGCTGCTCGGCGACGTCGGCGGTCACGCGCGCGTTGGCCGTGGCGGTGGTGGCCAGCACCGGGACACCTGGCGGAAGTTCACCGAGCATGGTGCGCAGCCGGCGGTAGTCCGGTCGGAAGTCGTGGCCCCAGTCGGAGATGCAGTGGGCCTCGTCCACCACGAGCAGTCCGGTCGCCGCGGAGAGCTTGGGCAGGACCTGGTCGCGGAAGTCGGGGTTGTTCAGCCGCTCCGGGCTGACGAGCAGCACGTCGACCTCGCCGGCCTCGATCTCGGTCTGGACGGCTTCCCACTCCTCCGTGTTGGAGGAGTTGATGGTCCGGGCGTGGATTCCGGCCCGGGCCGCGGCCTCCACCTGGTTGCGCATGAGCGCGAGCAGCGGGGAGACGATCACCGTGGGTCCGCCGCCTCTGGCCCGCAGCAGCGAGGTCGCCACGAAGTACACCGCGGACTTGCCCCATCCCGTGCGCTGCACGACCAGGGCCCGGCGCCGGTCGGCGACCAGTGCCTCGATCGCCCGCCACTGATCCTCGCGCAGCCGGGCCGTGCCCGTGGCGTCCCCGACGAGCCGGGCGAGGACGGTGTCGGCCTGTGCCCGGAGGTCCGCGTTGCTCGTGTGCTCCATGCGTCCCATACAACAGGACGCGACTGACAACCGGGCGGGCGCCGGCCGCGAGCGGACGACCGCGACGGCCCGGCCGTGGGCGAAGCGCCCACGGCCGGACGGACTTGTCGTGTCCCTGATTCGAGTTATCCACAGGCCCAACCGGAATCTCGTGATCCGCGAGATCGTCTGCGCATGACGAATCACAGCGAAACGGCCGGACCCTTCGAGAACGGCGACATCACGGGACGAGAGCCGCTGAACGAGCAGTCCGCGCACGACACACAGGTCACTCTGCGCTCGCCGGCCGAGCTGGCCGACGCCCTGCCCTACCTGCTCGGCTATCGCCCCGAGGACAGCATCGTGCTGGTCGCCCTGCACGACCGGGAAGGCCGCGGCAGGTTCGGCGGCCGGGCCAGGCTGGGCATCCCCGCACACACCGAGGACTGGGAGGAGGCCGTGCAGCAGCTGGTCAGGGGGCTGGTGACCAGCAGCGAGCGGCGCGGCAGGCGGCCCGAGCAGATGGTCGCCTACGTGTGCCAGGAACCGGGCCGGGGCGAGACCGGCCGGGACGTGATGCTCCGCCTCGAGCCGCTGATCGCCCAGCTGCGCACCGAATGCGGCGACCTCGACGCACCCGTGGTCGAGGCCCTGTGCATCTCGGACGGCCGTTTCTGGTCCTACAGCTGCGCGGTCGCGGGATGCTGCCCTGCCGACGGAACGCCGATGGGCCTGCCCGGCACCTCGGTGCTGGCCGCCGCGGCCACCTACGCGGGGATCCAGGTGCGTGGGACGCTCCGTGAACTGCGGGCCAGGCTGCTGCCCTGGGAGACCAGCGCCGCCCTGGCACAGGAGGTAGCCCTGGATGCGGCCGGGATGTCCCTGGTGCCCCGCATCCTGGACGACACGGCCCGGCAGAGCGTGGCGGACGAAACCCTCGATCTGGCCGAGCGGATCATTCGCAGGTTCGCCGCGGCGGCGCCGGTGTCCGGCACGCACCCGGCCGACCTCCGCGACGACGCACTGCTCACCCACGACGAGGGGGCGACGCTGATCCTCGGACTCCAGGACCGCACGACCCGCGACCGGGCGGCCGCATGGATGGAGGGCGACGAGGCCGGTCCGGCTCTGCGGCTCTGGCGCGCACTCGCCCGCCGCTGCGTCGGGCCGTACGGCGAGCACGCCGCCGCCCCGCTCACCCTGGCGGGCTGGGTGGCCTGGTCCACGGGCGACGAGCTGGAGGCCCGGGAAGCCCTCGCGATGGCGCTGGGCGCGGACCCCGACTACCTCTTCGCCCGCCTCCTCCATCAGGCCTGCAACGAAGGGCTCGACCCCGAGTCGGTCCGCCGCTGCCTGCGTGCGGAACGCGCGGGGCGTGCCGGCACCGACACCCTGGAGCAGGCGGACGCGGCGGCGGAAGCGACCCCCGGCGCGCTTTCGGAAACAGCCGTCGCAGGCCCCGGAGCAGCCGCCCGGACGGACGGGCGCCACGGTGAGCCCGCCTCGCGGACCGGCGGTTCTCGGCGCCGCCGGCGACCGCGGGCCGCGGAGGGCGGCGACCGTGGCCCTCGTCCGCCGCGAGGGGAGGACACACGGCGGCGCTCGACCGGCTCCCACCCCGGATCAACGGCCGGCGGACCCTCGCGTCCGGGCGGCACGAAGCCGGACGGCAAGCGCGCGCGTACCGGTGGGAGCCCGAGCCGCGGCACCGCGGCGGCGGGCGGCCGACGCGAGACCGAGGGGGACGGGTGAGCGCAGAGAAACTGCGGCGGGGGTCGAGGCCCTTCCTCCGCACAGAAGCCGTGCCGGGCTTGCGCCCGACACGCCGCCCTTCGGTCGGCTCGCCCGATGCGAGGCGTGACCAGGAGGAGCTTCTCTCCGTTCACCTGAGTGGCGGAACGCCTGGACCGGTCGTGCCGCCCTACGACCCTTGTCCCTCCGGGCGCTCCACCCCGCGCGCAGCAGGCCCGAGGCGCACCGAGTGCAGAAGAAGCCATCGCATGCATCAGCAGCCGACTCGGCTCTCAGTCATCGACGAGAGCCACCTGCCAGAGGTCGGGCACACGCCCTTCCCGCAGCCCGGTGCCGGGATCACTGCACCGGAAATCATCGGTGCGCCCAGGCCACCGTCGCCTCCGGGCGCGTCCTCCGTCCCCCCGGCAGTCGATGGCCGGCCCCGCGGCTCGGCCCAGCCCAGGAGCCGGCCGGGCCGCCCCGCCACCGCACCGGCTCCCGGCGCTTCCCCGCGCATGCCGTACCCGACGCCCCGGCCGGCTCCCGACCTGCCGCCCACGCACACCGCCCTGATCTGCGTCGCCCTGCCGGGCCTCGCCATCTCCGGCGACCAGGGACAGCTGGCCGGACGGGGACTGGAGGGGTTCTACCGGGGCGGCCGGCGCCTGCTCTCGCGGTGTCAGGTCCGGATCGCCGGGCGGGAACCGCTCGCGGTGCAGGCCGGGATGACCGGGGCGGACCGGGCCCGCTTCGTCGGGACGCTGCGTGTCTCCCCGGGGGCGGGTCCGGATCCCGACGTCGTCGTCGAGCGGATCCGCAGCGCCGACGGAACCGAGCGCATCACACTTCGGAACGCCTCCCCACGCTCCCTCCGCCTCCCGTTCGAGGTCGCCCTCGGCTCGGACCTGGCGGACCTCGGCGCCATCGCCTGCGGCAGAACAGGCCCCGAACTCCCGGCCAGCGTCCATGACTCGGGCCTGCGCTGGTCCTCGGCCGGTGGCGGCGCCAGTGTCACCGCCGACCCCGCGCCCGCCGACGCACTGGCTTCCGCCGGACTGCTGCGCTGGGAGCTGGAACTGCCTTCGGGCGGAACGGCGAGCGTGGAACTACGAGTACGCCCGGACGGTGCTGGACCGCTGCGCGCGGTGGGCCAGGCCGCGACGAGCCCCTTCGCGTCCGCCCGGGCGGCAGGCGACGACCCGCGAGTGGCAGCCCTTCTCCGGGCCGCCGTCGACGACCTCCAGGCCCTGCTGCTGCGCGACCCCGCGCACCCGGCGGACTTCTATCTCGCGGCGGGCGCGCCCTGGCGCTGCGGCATGGCCCCGGCGGAGGCGCTCGCCGCGGCCCGGATGGCGCTGCCCCTCGGCGCCAGGCTCGCCGCGGGCACGCTGCGCACCCTCGCCCGTACCCAGCTTCAGGGCCGGGGCCCACAGGCCGGCCTGATCCCCGGTCCGCGACGCGACGCCGGGGCCCTCCTCCCGCCGGCGTGCACAGGCACCGAGGCCACGCTTCTCTTCCCCGTCCTGCTCGCCGAGGCCCGCCGCTGGGGGCTCCCCGAGCAGGAGACACAGGAGCTGCTGCCTGCCGCCGAGCGCTGTCTGACCTGGTTGCGGACCACCGTCGGTGACGGCGCCTACCTGCGCGACCCCCAGCCGGGAGGCCCGGTCCGCTGCGAGACGCAGGCGCACGCCCACCGTGCCGCCGTCCTCGGCGCCGATCTTCTCGATGCGTACGGCAGGCCGGGGGGCTCGGAGTCGAGACAGTGGGCCCAGGCTCTCCGCAACGCGTTCCGCACGGACTTCTGGGTGGAGGACCGCAGCGGCGGACGCCCGGCCGCGGCCCTGGCGCCGGACGGCCGCCCCGTTCCGCACCTCGGCTCCGCCGCCGTGCACCTTCTCGACACCGGTCTGCTCGGCGCCGGCAGGCTCGCCCCCGGTCTGCTCGACAACGTGCAGACCGAACAGCTCGCCCGGCTGCTCGGCGGCCCCGCGATGGACGCGGGCTGGGGACTGCGAGGTCTCGGGACCAAGGAGGCCGGACACAATCCGTTCGGCCACCGCACCGGCGCCGTGCGGGTCCACGAGACCGCGCTCGCCGTCGCCGGACTGGCCGCCGGCGGCTACGAGAAGGAGGCGGGCAGCCTGCTGACGGGGCTGCTGGAGGCAGCGGAGCACTTCGGCCACCGGCTACCGGAGATGTTCGCGGGGGAGCAGCGCTCCGCCGGGAGCGCTCCTCTCCCGCACCCGGCGGCCTGCCGCCCGGCGGCCACCGCCGCTGCCTCCGCGGTCCGGGTCCTCACCGCGCTCGCGGGCATCCGGCCCGACGCTCCCGCCCGCACCGTCACCCTGCGCCCGGTGCAGAGCGCTCCCGTCGGCGAGATCGGTCTGACGGGGCTGCGCGTCGCGGGTGCTCCCTTCGCCGTGCGAGTCAGCCGACTGGGACTCGCCATGGTCGAGGAGGCGGCGGACGGTCTGCAATTGGGACTGTGACCTCGTACGACGCGACCGGCACGACGAACGGGAGCTCACCCCGCGCCTCATACCGGAACGAAGCGGACCGCGCCCGTGCGGCAGACGAAGGGAGTGTTTATCGTCAGGCAGACGACTATGATCGCCGCATGCCCTACGACCCGTCAGCCTTTCCGCCCTTCGCCGTCACCGTGGACCTGGTCGTGCTGACCGTGCGCCGCCATGCCCTGTGCGCGTTGGCGGTACGCAGGGGCGAGCCGCCGTTCCAGGGGCGCTGGGCACTGCCCGGCGGATTCGTACGGGCCGACGAGGACCTGTCCCAAGCAGCAGCGCGTGAGCTGGTCGAGGAGACCGGGCTGCGTGCCCACGACCCCTCGGCTCCGGCCCAGGACAACGGCGCTCACCTGGAACAGCTCGCCACCTACGGCGACCCGAAGCGGGACCCCCGGATGCGGGTCGTCAGTGTGGCGCACCTCGCCCTCGCCCCGGACCTGCCCGCACCGCGGGCCGGCGGCGACGCGAGCAACGCGCGCTGGGCGCCGGTCGAGGAGCTGCTCCAGCAGGGCGGGTACGGTCGCGACGGTGAGCCGGTGGCACCGCTCGCCTTCGACCACGCCCAGATCCTCGCCGACGGTGTCGAGCGGGCCCGTTCCAAGATCGAGTACTCGTCCCTGGCCACCGCGTTCTGCCCGCCCGAGTTCACCGTCGGCGAGCTGCGCCGGGTCTACGAGGCGGTGTGGGGAGTGGCCCTCGACCCGCGCAACTTCCACCGCAAGGTCACCGGAACGCCGGGCTTCCTGGTTCCGACGGGCGGTACGACCACCCGCCAGGGCGGCCGGCCGGCCCAGCTCTTCCGGGCCGGCGGCGCCACCCTGCTCAACCCTCCGATGCTCCGTCCCGAGGTCTGATCCATCGAACGGCGGACAAAAGTCCCCTCCGACTTGCGCGCCACCGAAGAACAGATCAGGTGATACCGGAAAAACCGGACACCCCGCGCTATCTTGCTGCAGGTGATCCAGGCTTTCGGACTGACCAGCACCCCCCGCAAGGGTCACCCGCCTGCCGTCGACGACGTCTCCTTCGAGGCGCCCGCCGGCCGTGTCACCGTGCTCCTCGGCGCGGAGGGCGCGGGCAAGACGACCGCGCTCAGGCTGATGCTCGAACTCCAACAGGGCCGCGGCATCACCTACTTCAAGGGCCGGCCCCTGCATCAGATCGCCCATCCGGCACGGGAGGTCGGCGTACTCCTCGGCGACGTACCCGGCCATCCGGCTCGCTCCGTGCGCGGGCATCTGCGCATGCTGTGCGCGGCGGCGGGAGTTCCCGCCCGGCGTGCCGACGAGGTCCTCGAGGTCGTGGGCCTCGTCAGCCTTCGTGAGGAACGCCTCGGCACCCTGTCGCGGGGCATGGACCGCAGACTCGGCCTGGCCTGCGCCCTCCTGCCCGACCCGCACACGCTCGTGCTGGACGAACCCGCCGACGGCCTCTCCGCCCGCGAGGCGCGCTGGCTGCACGGCATGCTGCGCGCACACGCGGCCCAGGGCGGCACCGTGCTGTTCACGACTGCCGACTCCAAGGAGGCCGCGCGTGAGGCCGACCGGGTCGTCACCCTCGACGACGGCACGATCGTCGCCGACCTGGAGGCCAAGGAGTTCGCCCGCACCCGGCTGCGTCCGCGCGTGGCCGTCCGCAGCCCCCACGCCGCTCGCCTCGCGGCACTGCTTGCCAAGGAGGCCCGGACCGACCAGCGGTCCGTCGAGGTCGTGCGCGAGGGCGGCAACCGCCTCTCCGTGTACGGCAGTACCACCGCCGAGATCGGCGAGACCGCATTCCGGCACGGCATTCTCGTCCACCAACTCGCGGACGAGGTCGGGGACATGGGGCCAAATGCGGGAGCCGGGGGCGAGGTGCGAGCGGCCGATTTGGAGGTGGCGGCCGCCGGGCCGGAACGGGCAGAAATGGACCACTTGCCGCAGGAGCCGGAGCAAGTCGCGTCCGGCGCGTCGTCGGAGGACCGGGGCGCTCCCCCTGCGCAGGCAGTGTCCGGCCGTACGTCCGAGGATCACGAACCGGTGGCGTCCGGAATCTCCACGCCGGAGCGGGAGCCCGAGCCGGAGCAGTGCGCCGGCGACGATTGGCCTCACGAAGGCGTTCATGGCCGCGGCTCCCTGCCGAGCCGCACGAGGGTCGCCGACGACATCTCGGCCGAGGTGTCGTCGCAGGCCGACACCGTCTCCGGAACCGGCCGCACATCCCTCGGCGCTCCTCCTGGAGCCGACCGCGCGGCCCCGAGTGTGGCCTCCGCCGCCGCGGCCGGAGTGGCCGGCGGTGCCGAGGGGGCCGCTCCCGCCGGTGCGCCTGCGATCGCCGCCGACATCCGCCCCCACGCGGCCGCACGCGAGGTCGACTCCCCGGAGGCGTCCACGGAGCCGGGAGCAGAGGCCGGCACCGCGAGCACCACCGCGGTCGGCACACTGGCGGTCGGCACGACCGTCCCCGGCGCTCGGAATCCGGACGCCCGGAGACCCGGCGGCCCCCAGCCCCGGACAGGGCAGGCCGGGCGACCGGCACCCTCGCGCGCCGACGCCACCCCTGCCCCCGACGCTCTGTCCGCCCTCCCGCCCTCCATCTCCATCCGCCCCGCGCGCAGCCCGCTGCGCCCCCTGCGCTACGAACTCCGGCGCGCCACCGGAATCGGCACCGGATTCCTCACCTGCGGGGCCGTGCTGGTGGTGTCCGCGCTCACCGCCGTACTCCTGGCGAGGCTCGGCCACACCCCGCAGGCGCGGCTCTTCGCGGCGTGGCCGCGGGAGCTTCCCCTGCCGCCCACGGCGCTCGCGGCGGGGCTGCTCGGTGCGCTGGCCTTCGGAGACGAGTTCCGCCACCCCGCGCTGGCGGCGGACCGCGGGACCGTCCCCCGCCGGCTGGGGCTGCTCACCGCGAAACTCCTCGTCTCCGGAGCCACCGCCCTGACGCTGGCCATCGTCACCGTGGGCTGCGACGCCGAAGCGCTCTATCTCGTCTACGGACGGGAGCTGACGCGAGTTCCCCCGGACTGGCTCTCGCTCAGTGCGAGTTGGCTCGGGCTGGTCGTCGGCTGCGCGTGGGCCGGTGTCCTGGCGTCCGGTGTCTTCCGGTCCACGACGGCGGGCCTCGCCGCCGTTCTCGCCGTACCCGTCCTCGTCGTGCCGGCCGTGCACCAGGCGCTACAGGGGCCCGCCGTGGGGATGGCGGCCGGCCTCCCGGTGCGGATGCGGGAGGTCCTTCTGTTGCAGTGGCCCTTCGGAGGGGATCGGTATGTGCTCGCCATGGCCCGGGTCGTCGCCCAACCCGTGGGTGGTGCACTGACGTTGTCGCTGGCGGCGCTGCTGTGCGTGTATCTGGTCACGACGCTTCGCGCCAGGGTCCGATGACGACCGTCCGTACGCTTGTGGCCCTGCTGTGCGCACAACTCCCCGGAGAAAGCCCGTTTCTTTCCGATAAGGCGTCAATTGCGACGGGGTGAGCGATCACCCTTTCGTGTGCTTTTCACCAAAGACCTCAAGGGAGTTGGAGGCGACGCCGACAAAGGATGCGTGAGTACCCTTGCGCACACCATGATGACCGCCGCCCGCTCCGCAGACTCTGGTCTGACCGGCCCGGGCGATCTCGACCGCTACCCCTACGCCGAGGTCCCGGTGCCCGACCGCGTCGGAGCACCCGTCTGGGACGGAGCGGAACCCGAGCTGGGCCGCGTGGGCCGGCGTGCCGCGGGCAGCCGCGGACGCGGTCTGCACGGCCAACTCGTCCAGCAGCTGGGGCAGATGATCGTCTCCGGCGACCTGGGGGCGGACCGCCCGCTGGTGCCCGAGGAGATCGGCCAGCGCTTCGAGGTCTCCCGCACCGTCGTCCGCGAGTCCCTCCGCGTCCTGGAGGCCAAGGGCCTCGTCAGCGCCCGTCCGAACGTCGGCACGCGCGTGCGGCCCGTCAGCGACTGGAACCTCCTGGACCCGGACATCATCGAATGGCGGGCCTTCGGGCCGCAGCGCGACGACCAGCGCCGTGAGCTGAGCGAGCTGCGCTGGACGATCGAGCCGCTCGCCGCCCGCCTCGCCGCCGGGCACGGACGTGAGGAGGTGCAGCAGCGCCTGTCCGACATGGTCGAGATCATGAGCCACGCCATGGCCCAGGGGGACGCGCTGACCTTCTCGCGCGCCGACACGGAGTTCCATGCGCTGCTCATCCAGATCGCGGGCAACCGCATGCTGGAGCACCTCTCCGGGATCGTCACGGCCGCCCTCCAGGTCTCCGGTGGGCCGGTCACGGGCTGTGACCGGCCGAACGAGGCCTCCCTCGCCCTGCACGCGCGGATCGTCGACGCGCTCGGCACCGGCGACGGTACGGCGGCGGAGTCGGCCATGCGGCAGCTGCTCACCGTCCACCCCGAGGTGGAGCGCGTGGTCCCCGCCCCGCGCGAGCACTGACCCGTACCGAAGGCGATGCGGTCGCCGGTGTGCCGCGTCCTCGTGGCTCTCGTGGCGGCGCCGGGCCTGGGAACCGGCCGTCGCCGGGCCTCGCCGGATCCTCGGGGATCCGGCGAGGCCCGGCGACGCGGCGGGCCGCCCGTGCCGGCAGAGCTGTCCCGGTCGACGCAACAGCAATCTCATCTGTCCGTGCCTGACCGCTTTTGACCGCTTACGAGGTGTGACTCGGGCCACGCAGATTGGGCGTAACGCTCGCGGGAGCAGCGCGATGACCTAAGAGGTGACAGCCGCGGAGGGAATACGGACGCCATGACAGGCGCTGTGACTCTTCCCGGCCCCCGCCCGCGCCGTCGGCCCATCCCCAGGCCGGTGGTCGGCTCCTGTCCGCTGTGGACGGGGCCGGAAGCCGTTTTCCAACGTTCCGAGAGGTTGTTCGTGTCGGCCAGCACATCCCGTACGCTCCCGCCGGAGATCGCCGAGTCCGTCTCTGTCATGGCGCTCATTGAGCGGGGAAAGGCTGAGGGGCAGATCGCCGGCGACGATGTGCGTCGGGCCTTCGAAGCTGACCAGATTCCGGCCACTCAGTGGAAGAACGTACTGCGCAGCCTCAACCAGATCCTTGAGGAAGAGGGTGTGACGCTGATGGTCAGTGCCGCAGAGCCCAAGCGCACCCGAAAGAGCGTCGCAGCGAAGAGCCCGGCGAAGCGCACCGCCACCAAGACGGTCGCGGCGAAGACGGTGACCACCAGGAAGGCCACCGCCACCACGGCCGCCCCGGCCGCGCCCGCCGCCCCGGCAGCCGACGACCCCGCCGGGGAAGTCGCACCCGCCAAGAAGGCAGCAGCAGCCAAGAAGGCGACCGCCAAGAAGGCGGCCGCGAAGAAGACCGTCGCCAAGAAGACGGCCGCCAAGAAGACCACTGGCAAGTCGGACGACGTCGAGCTGACCGAGGACGAGGTCCTCGAGGAAACCAAGGTCGCCGACGAGCCCGAGGGCACCGAGAGCGCCGGCTTCGTGCTCTCCGACGAGGACGAGGACGACGCTCCCGCCCAGCAGGTCGCCGCAGCCGGTGCCACCGCCGACCCGGTCAAGGACTACCTCAAGCAGATCGGCAAGGTCCCCCTGCTCAACGCCGAGCAGGAGGTCGAGCTGGCCAAGCGCATCGAGGCGGGTCTGTTCGCCGAGGACAAGCTGGCGAACTCCGACAAGCTCGCCCCGAAGCTGAAGCGCGAGCTGGAGATCATCGCCGAGGACGGCCGCCGCGCCAAGAACCACCTCCTGGAGGCCAACCTCCGTCTGGTGGTCTCCCTGGCCAAGCGGTACACCGGCCGCGGCATGCTCTTCCTGGACCTCATCCAGGAGGGCAACCTCGGTCTGATCCGCGCGGTGGAGAAGTTCGACTACACCAAGGGTTACAAGTTCTCGACGTACGCCACCTGGTGGATCCGTCAGGCGATCACCCGGGCCATGGCCGACCAGGCCCGCACCATCCGTATCCCGGTGCACATGGTCGAGGTCATCAACAAGCTCGCGCGCGTGCAGCGCCAGATGCTCCAGGACCTGGGCCGCGAGCCCACCCCGGAGGAGCTGGCCAAGGAACTCGACATGACCCCGGAGAAGGTCATCGAGGTCCAGAAGTACGGCCGCGAGCCCATCTCGCTCCACACCCCGCTGGGTGAGGACGGCGACAGCGAGTTCGGTGACCTCATCGAGGACTCCGAGGCCGTCGTCCCCGCCGACGCCGTCAGCTTCACGCTTCTGCAGGAGCAGCTGCACTCCGTTCTGGACACCCTGTCCGAGCGCGAGGCCGGCGTCGTGTCCATGCGGTTCGGTCTCACCGACGGTCAGCCGAAGACCCTCGACGAGATCGGCAAGGTCTACGGCGTGACGCGTGAGCGCATCCGTCAGATCGAGTCCAAGACCATGTCGAAGCTGCGCCACCCGTCGCGTTCGCAGGTGCTGCGCGACTACCTCGACTAGGTCCCGGTCGTACGACGACGAAGGCCCGGCTCCCCACGAGGGGAGCCGGGCCTTCGTGCTGCGCGCAGTCGTGCGGTGACTGACTCTGGGTGTCCCAGCACCACCGCAGAGTGAGGAGCATGCATGCGCCGTTCCATTGCCCGGGCCCTGATCCGGCCCCTGGTCCTGGCGGCCACGATGACCGCCATACCCCTGATGGGCGCTGCCCCGGCGGCCGCCGACAGCGTCGTCGTAGGGGGTTTCCCGATAGAGATTTCGCAGGCCCCGTGGACCGTGGCGCTCTCCAGCCGTGACCGGTTCGGGGGTACGCGCGCGGGGCAGTTCTGCGGCGGAGTGGCGGTCTCCCGGACCACCGTGCTCACCGCGGCCCACTGCGTGGACGACGAGGTCCTGGGGACGCCTCCGAACGAGACGCACGACCTGAAGGTCATCGCGGGCCGTACGGACCTGCTGTCCGGTGAGGGCGCGGAGATCGCCGTACAGGGCATCCGGGTGAATCCGCGATACGACCCGGTCACCAACTCCGGCGACTTCGCCGTGCTCACGCTTGCCGCGCCACTGCCGCAGAGCGCGGTCGTGGCCATGGCGCAGGCGGGAGATCCGGCGTACAAGGCGCAGACGCAGGCTCTGGTCTCCGGATGGGGTGACACGACCGGCGGCGGCGCCTATGCGCATCGGCTCCACGCCGCACGCGTGCGCGTGCTGGCCGACGACCTGTGCGCTCGTGCCTACCCGGGCGGTCTGGACGGCACCTACCGGGCCGACTCCATGCTCTGTGCCGGAGAGGTCGGGGGCGGTCCGGACGCCTGTCAGGGCGACAGCGGCGGCCCTCTGGTGGCCTCAGGAAGGCTGATCGGCCTCGTGTCCTGGGGGAGCGGCTGTGGGCGCCCCGGCAGTCCCGGGGTCTACACCCGAGTGTCCGACGTCCTGCGCACGCTGAAACCGGCCCTCGCTGGTCCGCAGAGGCCCTACAAGGGCACCTGAGGGACTGCGTGCGGGCATGAGCACGGGCGGCTGCTCCTGATGGTGAGGAGCGGCCGCCCGTCTGCTGGCCTGTGCCAGGGCTGGCTCGTCGTCGTGCGAGACGTCAGCGCTCGTCCTCGGAAGCAGAGCCAGGAACGGTCGTCAGCCGCTCCGTCTCGTCCTGTATCTCAGCGGCGATCTTCTTGAGTTCCGGCTCGAACTTGCGACCGTGGTGGGCGCAGAAGAGCAGTTCTCCGCCGCTGAGCAGGACCACGCGCAGGTATGCCTGGGCGCCGCAGCGGTCGCAGCGATCGGCGGCCGTCAGCGGGCTCGCGGGGGTCAGAACAGTAGTCACGTCGCCTCTTCTCTAGCTCGACGAGCTGTCGTACCAGGGTCAACATCCAACCAGCCCGAAAACGTTCCCGCTCGTGGCTTTTCCTCGAAAAAATCTTTCCGGGGCTGCTGTCTGCTGCCGGTTGGCGGCGAATGTGCCGTAGTGCGTGTCTTATGTGCTTACGGTTTCGCGCATGTCTTGGGTTCACGTCCTCCCGGCCGGGTTGCCGGTTGTTCATGAGGACGTGCCCGGAGCCTAAATGGTTCATGCCTCCAATGGAACGTGATATGTACTTCACTCCATCGAGGGATCGAACATGCATGCGAGCCTGGACTAGGCTGACTTCCCGACGAGGGTGGCGTTACAACGGCTCTACCAGGCCTCGGTACCCTCTGAGCGGCGACCGAAGCCGCCCCCTTACCCAAAAGGGGGTCACCTGAAATTCAGCGAGGAGCGAACCGCGTGACCGCCGATACGTCCGTGCCGTCCACAGCGCTGCTGGCAGGAGCAGACCGGGACGGTTCCAACTACACCGCGCGGCACCTGCTCGTCCTCGAGGGCCTCGAGGCCGTGCGCAAGCGCCCGGGTATGTACATCGGCTCGACCGACAGCCGCGGTCTGATGCACTGCCTGTGGGAGATCATCGACAACTCCGTGGACGAGGCCCTCGGTGGCTACTGCGACCACATCGAGGTGATCCTCCACGACGACGGCTCCGTGGAGGTGCGGGACAACGGCCGCGGCATCCCCGTGGACGTGGAGCCCAAGACCGGCCTGTCCGGCGTCGAGGTCGTCATGACCAAGCTCCACGCCGGCGGCAAGTTCGGCGGCGGCTCCTACGCCGCCTCCGGCGGCCTGCACGGTGTCGGCGCCTCCGTGGTCAACGCGCTCTCCGCCCGTCTCGACGTCGAGGTGGACCGCAGTGGCCACACCCACGCAGTCAGCTTCCGGCGCGGTGTGCCGGGGGCCTTCCGGGGAGAGGGCCCGGACGCGAAGTTCGAGGCCAGGAGCGGTCTGGCCAAGGGCAAGAAGATCCCCAGGACCCGTACCGGTACGCGTGTGCGGTACTGGGCCGACCGGCAGATCTTCCTGAAGGACGCCAAGCTCTCCCTGGAGACGCTGCACCAGCGCGCCCGGCAGACCGCCTTCCTGGTACCCGGCCTCACGATCGTCGTCCGCGACGAGTTCGGCCTCGGCGAGGGCGGCAGCAAGGGCGAGGAGTCCTTCCGCTTCGACGGCGGCATCAGCGAGTTCTGTGAGTACCTGGCCAGCGACAAGCCGGTGTGCGACGTCCTCCGCTTCTCGGGGCAGGGCACGTTCAAGGAGACCGTCCCGGTCCTGGACGAACACGGCCAGATGACCCCCACCGAGGTCACGCGTGAGCTGGGCGTGGATGTCGCGTTGCGCTGGGGCACGGGCTACGACACCACCCTGAGGTCCTTCGTCAACATCATCGCCACCCCCAAGGGCGGCACCCACGTGAGCGGCTTCGAGCAGGCCATCACCCAGACGCTGAACGACGTGCTGCGCGCCAAGAAGATGCTGCGTGTGGCCGAGGACAACATCGTCAAGGACGATGCCCTCGAAGGCCTCACCGCCGTCGTCACCGTGCGGCTGGCGGAGCCGCAGTTCGAGGGACAGACCAAGGAGGTCCTCGGTACCTCGGCGGCCCGCCGCATCGTGGGCAACGTGGTCTCCAAGGAGCTGAAGGCGTTCCTGACCGCCACCAAGCGTGACGCGGCCGCCCAGGCCCGGGTCGTCCTGGAGAAGGCGGTCGCCGCCGCCCGTACGCGCGTCGCGGCCCGCCAGCACAAGGACGCCCAGCGGCGGAAGACCGCTCTGGAGTCCTCGTCCCTGCCGGCCAAGCTCGCCGACTGCCGCAGCGACGACGTCGACCGCAGCGAGCTGTTCATCGTCGAGGGCGACTCCGCGCTCGGCACGGCGAAGCTCGCCCGGAACTCCGAGTTCCAGGCGCTGCTGCCGATCCGGGGCAAGATCCTCAACGTGCAGCGGTCCTCGGTGACCGACATGCTCAAGAACGCCGAGTGCGGCGCCATCATCCAGGTCATAGGAGCCGGGTCGGGCCGTACGTTCGACATCGACGCGGCCCGCTACGGCAAGATCATCATGATGACCGACGCCGATGTGGACGGCTCCCACATCCGGTGCCTGCTGCTGACGCTGTTCCAGCGCTACATGCGGCCCATGGTCGAGGCGGGCCGGGTCTTCGCCGCGGTGCCGCCGCTGCACCGCGTCGAGCTGATCCAGCCGAAGAAGGGCCAGGACAAGTACGTCTACACGTACTCGGACCGTGAGCTGCGCGACAAGCTCATGGAGTTCCAGAGCAAGGGCATCCGGTACAAGGACTCCATCCAGCGCTACAAGGGTCTGGGCGAGATGGACGCCGACCAGCTGGCCGAGACCACCATGGACCCGCGTCACCGCACCCTGCGCCGGATCAACCTCTCCGACCTGGAGGCCGCCGAACAGGTCTTCGACCTGCTCATGGGCAACGACGTCGCGCCGCGCAAGGAGTTCATCTCCAGCTCGGCGGCGACCCTGGACCGGTCGCGGATCGACGCGTAACCGCTGAGCCGGGCTTCGGCCGACCGGTTCGCTCACCAGGAGCGGGCCGGTCGGCCGATGCGCGTGGCCGCTCCGTGCCGCGACACCTCGCGCCCGGCCGGCCGCCCCGATCTCGCGACCGGCGCCCCACCGCAGCTCTCTCCACCCGTGGGTGGAGGCCGGCCGGTCTTCGGATTCCACCCGCGATCCACCCCTGCTCCGATCTCCTGACCTGCGGATTTCCGTAACTTCGAAGGCGTCGGCAGCGCTCGCTCCCGACACCACCTTCTCGCTTG
Organism: Streptomyces sp. BK340; assembly: GCF_007827595.1. Lineage (GTDB taxonomy): Bacteria > Actinomycetota > Actinomycetes > Streptomycetales > Streptomycetaceae > Streptomyces. Next base: position 130,987 of record NZ_VISR01000015.1, on the reverse strand, counting down.
CGGAGGCTGTGATGTCCGGGCTCGCCAACGTGTTGATGATCGTGGCCGTGGTCGCCGTAGTGGTCGTGCGGCAGTTCCGTGCCCGCGCGATCGACACCGACCGGCGCTGGTGGCTGTTGCCCGTGATCCTCGCGGTCGTGGCGCTGCGCGAGCCCGGCATACTCGATGCCCACCACCGCGCCGGATCCGCCGTGCTGCTCGCCGTGGAGGTGCTCATCGGCCTGGCCACGGGCGCCGGCTGGGCCTGGACCACCGGGATCTGGACGGCACCGGACGGCGTCGTGTGGAGCAAGAGCACCAAGGCCAGCGTCGTCGTATGGCTCGTCGGGATCGCCCTCCGGGTCGGCGTCTTCGCCGTCGGCGCCGCGTTCGGCGTGCACCAGGACAGCTCGGCGCTGATGCTCGGCCTCGCCGTCACCCTGCTCGTCCGTGCCGGGGTCCTGGCCTGGCGGGCCCGGTCCGTCGGCTCCGCGAGCCGTCCGGCCCCGGCGTACGGTGACGACATGCGGTCGGCGTGGAAGGAGCGGGTGTGAAGGACAACGCCTGGACCCGCTGGCCGTCGCGAGAGGCGCTCGGCCGGGCCGGGACCAGCCGGCCCCGGCGCATGATCGCCTGGGCCGTCAGGCTGCTCGTGATCGCCCTGCTCCTGTGGAGCGCCTTCAGCCAGAAGCACGTCGGCATCTGGGGCGCGCTCGCGGCCGCGTCGGGAGTCGTGCTGGCCGGCGTCGTCTCCTGGGCCTTCTTCCGCACCACCTACGAACACCGGCTGCTGCCGTCCCTGGGGCTCGTCGGCGTGCTCCTGGGGATCGCGCTCGCGGCCCAGGCCACCGGGTTCGAAGGGCCGGCCCTGGTGATCTGGTGCGGCTGCGGGGTCGCCGCCCTGGAGCGGCTGCCGCTCGGGGCCGCCCTGCCCGTGACGTCCGTGGCACTGGCCTCGTACTCAGCGTCCAACAAGGACGTGTGGCTGACCACGGCCGCCACGGTGGCGGGCATGGCTCTCGCCGGATACGTCCTGCGACTGGACGCGGAGGCCCGGGGCAGCGCACAGCGGCTGCTCGCCCAGGAGCGGGCCGCGAGGGTCGCCGAGGCGGAGTCGGCGGCGCTGGGCGAGCGGGCGAGGATCGCCAGGGAGATCCACGACGTGCTGGCGCACAGCCTCTCGGCCCAGCTGGTCCACCTGGAGGCGGCCCGGCTGCTGATCGAGCGCGGCGCCGACCGGGAGCAGATCCTGGAGCGCGTGGTCGCCGCCCGGGGCATGGCTCGCGACGGCCTCGCCGAGACCCGGCAGGCACTGTCCGCGCTGCGCGGCGAGCTGACCCCGCTGGAGGACTTCCTGACCGAGATCGTCAGCGGGTCCGACGGCGCCGAGGTCACCGTCACGGGTGAGCGCAGACCCCTGCCGGCCGAGGCGTCCCAGGCCGTGCGCCGGGTGGCGCAGGAGGCACTGACGAACGTCCGCAAGCACGCCCACGGCGCCAAGGTGCACCTGCGGCTCGACTACGGCGCGCACGAAGTGACCCTGGACGTACGGGACTCGGGCGGCCTGCCGGGCGAACTGACCGGGTCCGGCGGCGGGTACGGTCTGCTGGGGATGCGCGAGCGCGCCGAGCTGCTGGGCGGCTCGCTCGACGCGGGACCGGACGAGGAGGGGTTCTCGGTGACGCTGAAGGTGCCGGTATGACGGAGGCGGAGGGGGAGAAGAAGCCTGCGCGGGTGGTCGTCGCCGACGACCAGACCGTGGTCCGGGAAGGCATCGTGATGCTGCTCGGGCTGCTGCCCGGTGTGGAGGTCGTGGGTTCCGCGGGGGACGGCGAGGAGGCCGTTCGGCTGGTCGGGGAACTCGCCCCCGACGTGGTCCTGATGGACCTGCGGATGCCCCGCTGCGACGGCGTGGAGGCCACGCGGCGGATCCGGGCCCGGTACCCGGGGACCCAGGTCGTGGTGCTCACCACGTACGCGGACGACGAGTCGCTGTTCCCCGCGCTGCACGCGGGAGCCCGGGGCTATCTCACCAAGGACGCGGGTGGCGACGAGATCGTGCGCGCCGTGGAGAGCGTCCTGTCGGGGGACGCGGGACTGTCGCCGAGTGTCCAGCGCCGACTGCTGGAACGGCTGTCGGAGCCCGCGCCCAAGCCGGCCGAGGCCGAGGCGCCCGACGGGCTGACCGCGCGGGAGACCGAGGTCCTGGTGCTGATCGGTGAGGGGCTGAGCAACCAGGAGATCGCCCGCAAGCTGCATGTCTCCACCGCGACCGTGAAGACACACATCAACAACCTCTTCGCCAAGACGGGCCTCAAGGACCGGGCGCAGGCGGTGCGTTACGCCTACGGGAAGGGGCTGGTGCGGCCCCGCGCGGAGTGAGTCACCTGATGGGGTGAAGAGCCGAGGGAAGAAGAGTCAGGGATCTTCCCGATCTGTCCATCCTTGGACATGCAGTCAAGCAACGGTCGTGCCCGCGGAGCCGGGGACGGTTCCGGGGACCCGGCCGAGAGCCAGGAAGACCCCGGCGTGGTGTCCCGCGACGCGAGGTACGAGGACCCTTGGTACGACGCGCTGGCCACCGGCTGGGGCGAGCTGGACGGCACCGGTGTGCCGGCCCGGGCCGTACCGTCCGCGCGCGGGCAGCAGGACGCGGCGGACCTTCGCGCTCGTGACGTGTACGTCGAGGTGCAGCGCAGCGAGGCCTTCCAGGAGGTGCGCGGCAGGTACCGGCGGTTCGTGGTGCCGGGGGTCGCCGCCTTCCTCACCTGGTACGTGGGATACGTGGTCGCCGCGACGACCGCTCCCGGATTCATGGCCCGTCCCGTGGTGGGAGCGGTGAACGTGGGGATGCTGGCGGGGCTCGGGCAGTTCCTGACCACGTTCCTGTTCACCTGGGCCTACGCCCGGCATGCGCGGCTGCGCCGGGACCGGGCGGCGCTGGAGCTGCGCTGGGACACCCAGGAACTGACGCGCGGAGCCCAGGGAGGCGCCTTGTGACGGGCGATCACCAGATGCCTGCGCTACTGCTGTTCAGCGCCTTCGTGGCCGTCACCCTGGGGATCACGACATGGGTGAGTCGCAGGCGGCAGGGTTCGGCTGAGGAGTTCTACGCCGGCGGACGGCTCTTCTCCCCGATGGAGAATGGTTTTGCCATCGCGGGCGACTACATGTCGGCCGCCTCCTTCCTGGGGGTCACCGGGCTCATCGCGCTGTTCGGCTACGACGGGCTGCTGTATGTGGTGGGCTTCCTCGTGGCCTGGCTGGTGGTGCTGTTCCTGGTGGCGGAACTGGTGCGCAACTGCGGGCGGTTCACCCTGGCCGACGTGGTGGCCGCGCGGATGAGCGAGCGGCCGGTGCGGATCGCCGCGGGAACCTCCTCGGTCACGGTGTCCGTTCTGTATTTGGTGGCGCAAATGGTGGGCGCGGGCAGCCTGGTGGCGCTGCTGCTGGGGCGGACGAGCGAGGCGGCCCAGGCCTGGACGGTCATCGGCGTGGGTGCGCTGATGGTGATCTATGTGTCCCTCGGAGGCATGCGGGCCACCACCTGGATCCAGATCGTGAAGGCGGTCCTGCTGCTGGGTGGGACGGTCGCGCTGACCGTGCTGGTGCTGGTGCGGTTCCACGGCGACTTCGACCGCCTGCTGGTCACGGCCGCGGAGCGCAGCGGCCACGGGAGCGCGTTTCTGGCGCCGGGACTGAAGTACGGCGGGAGCTGGACGGCCCGTCTCGACTTCATCAGCCTGGGGCTCGCGCTGGTGCTGGGCACGGCGGGGCTGCCGCACATCCTGTCCCGCTTCTACACGGTGCCGACCGCGCGGGCGGCCCGTCGCTCGGTGGTGTGGTCCATCGGCCTCATCGGCGGCTTCTACCTGATGACGATCGTCCTCGGCTTCGGGGCCGCCGCCGTGGTGGGGCCGGACGTCGTGAGCCGCTCGAGCGCATCCGGGAACACGGCGGTGCCCCTGCTGGCGCTGGAACTGGGCGGCGGCGCCGGTTCCACCGGTGGAACGGTTCTGTTCGCTGTCGTCGCGGCCGTCGCCTTCGCGACGATCCTCGCGGTGGTCGCCGGGATCACGCTCGCCTCCTCCGCGTCCGTGGCGCACGATCTGTACGCGTCGCTGCGGCGGCGGCACGTCAAGGCGCGCAGTGAGGTGGCGGTGGCGCGGATCGCGGCGGTCGGCATCGGCGTCGTGGCGATCGCCCTGGGCCTGCTGGCCCGCGACCTCAACGTCGCCTTCCTGGTGGGCCTCGCCTTCGCCGTGGCCGCGTCGGCGAACCTCCCGGTGCTGCTCTACTCGCTGTTCTGGCGTGCCTTCACCACACGCGGTGCGGTGTGGGCCGTCTACGGCGGGCTGATTCCCGCGATCGGTCTGGTGCTGCTGTCGCCGGTGGTGTCCGGCAGCCCGGACTCGCTCTTCCCGGACGTCGACTTCCAGTACTTCCCCCTGCAGAACCCGGGCATCGTCTCCATCCCGCTCGGCTTCCTCGCCGGCTGGCTGGGCACGGTCACCTCGGACGAGTCCGCGGACGAGGCCAAGTACGCGGAGACCGAGGTGCGCTCGCTGACCGGGGCGGGAGCCGTCTAGCCGACGGCGTCCGCACGGCCCTGGCCCGGCAGACGGCCGCCCGTCCGCCTACGGCGCCACCCACGCGTACCGGTGTTCCGGGCGGCCGGTGTCGCCGTACTTCAGGGAGAGTCGCAGGCGGCCCGCCTGCTCCAGATGGCGGAGGTAGCGCTGGGCCGTGGAGCGGCTGAGTCCGGTTCGGGCGGCGACCTCGTGGGCCGACAGGGGCTGGGCGGCGCTGTGCAGGACGCCGCAGATGAGGTCCGTCGTGGGCTCCGAGTGACCGCTGGGCAGGCCCGGCGCCGACGGTGCGGAGGAGGTGCGCAGGGCGCCGAAGATCCGGTCCACCTGGTCCTGGCCCGTCAGACCCCGGCCGCCCACCCGGTCGACGGTGCGGCGCAGGGCCGCGTAGGAGTCCAGTCGGGTGCGCAGGGCGACGAAGGTGAAGGGCTTGACCAGGTAGTGCAGGGCGCCCAGGCGCATCGCCTGCTGCACGGTCGTCACATCGCTGGCTGCCGTGATCATGATGACGTCGGTGCCGTGGCCCTGCTCCCGCATGCGGTGGACGAGTTCGAGGCCGGTCCGGTCCGGCAGGTAGTGGTCGAGCAGGACGAGGTCGATGGCGCCGCGTTCGACGGCGGCCAGGGCCTGGGCGGCACTGTGCGCGCGGGCGGTCACCCGGAAGCCGGGAACCTTCCCCACGTACTTGGCGTTTATCTCAGCGACGCGAAAGTCGTCGTCCACCACCAGGACGTCAATCATCAGGCCTCTCCTTCAAGGCCGGCGAGCGTTAAGCCCGTGTTTCGTGCTCCGCAGTTGTAGCGCGAGCAAAATGAGCACAACAGGCCCTTGCGAGCAAAAGAACGGCTTGTGCTCACAAGACTGCAGGTGTGGCCGGGGCCACACCTACCGTCCCGGCCCATGAGCACAGACACCAGCCCCGCCATCGAGCTACGGGGCGCGAGCAAAACCTTCAGGACCCCGTCGGGGGGTCTGCACACGGCCGTGCGCAACCTGGACCTCACCGTGCGACGTGGCGAGTTCGTGGCCGTCGTCGGACCCACCGGGTGCGGGAAGTCCACCACGCTGACCCTCGTCAGCGGTCTGGAGGAGCCCACCGAGGGCGAGGTGCTGGTGGCCGGGGAGCCGGTCGACGGCGTCGGCGACAAGGTCGGCTTCGTCTTCCAGCAGGACGCCACCTTCCCCTGGCGGACGGTCCTGTCCAACGTCATGGCCGGCCCCCGCTTCCGGGGCGTGCCCAAGGCGGAGGCCAGGCAGAAGGCCCGCGAGTGGCTGGCCCGTGTCGGACTCGCGGCCTTCGAGGACCGCTACCCGCACCAGCTCTCCGGCGGGCAGCGCAAGCGCGTCGCCCTCGCCGCCACCTTCGTCAACGACCCCGGGATCCTGCTCATGGACGAGCCGTTCTCGGCGCTCGACGTGCAGACCCGCGCGCTGATGTCGGACGAACTGCTGGAGCTGTGGGAGGGCACCGGCGCCTCCGTCGTCTTCGTCACCCACGACCTGGAGGAGTCCATCGCGCTGGCCGACCGGGTCGTCGTGATGACCGCCGGGCCCGCGACCGTGAAGCAGGTCTTCGACATCGACCTGCCGCGGCCGCGCAAGGTCGAGTCGGTGCGCCTGGAGCCGCGGTTCATCGAGATCTACCGCGAGATCTGGGAGTCCCTCGGCGAAGAGGTCCGCATCACCCGCGAGAGGGGTGCCGCCCATGTCGCCTGACGTCATGCCCGAGGCCCAGGTCGCGCTGACCATGACCGAGCCCGGCAACAGGACGGACCGCACGCAGACGCGCGTGCGTGCCGCCCGCAGACGCAAAGTCGTCGTCATGGGCGCCCGCGTACTGCTCCTGATCGTCGTCCTCGGCCTGTGGGAGGCGCTCTCCCGGGCCAAGACCATCGATCCGTTCAACTTCTCGATGCCCTCGAAGATCTGGGACCAGATCTGGACCTGGGTGATGCACGGGACCGCCCAGGGCTCCCTCGGCGAGCAGATCTGGGCCACGGTCCACGAGGCGCTGCTCGGCTGGGTGCTCGGTGTGGTCGCCGGTGTCGTGTTCGGTATCGCCCTCGGACGGATCGCCTTCCTCGCCGACGTCCTTGGTCCATACATCAAGGTGCTCAACTCGATACCCAGGATCGTCCTTGCCCCGATCTTCGTGATCTGGTTCGGACTCGGCCCCGCCTCCAAGGTCGCGTCGGCCGTCGTGCTGGTGTTCTTCCCGGTGTTCTTCAACGCCTTCCAGGGCGCCCGTGAAGTCGACCGCAACCTGGTCTCCAACGCCCGGATCCTCGGCGCCAGCGACCGCAGGGTGACGCTCCAGGTCGTCATCCCGTCGGCCACCTCGTGGATCTTCACCAGCCTCCACGTCAGCTTCGGCTTCGCCCTCATCGGCGCCATCGTCGGCGAGTACATCGGCGCGACCGAGGGCATCGGCCTCCTCGTCGCGCAGTCGCAGGGCACCTTCAACGCGGCCGGCGTCTACTCCGCGATGGTCATCCTCGCTGCCGTCGCCCTCGTCGCCGAGGGGCTGCTGACCTTCGCCGAGCGCCGCATCTTCCGGTGGAAGCCGGCCGGCTCCGACAGCTGAACGCCCCCCGAGCCACCCCCCCCTTCCGAACGCTTCCGCGAGCCACCCCCCTTTCCCCGCACCGCCCTCTCACAAGGACGTGAACCGCCATGCGCAAGTCCGCCAGATACACCACCCTGGCCGCCGCCGGTCTGCTCGCCCTCTCCTCCCTCACCGCCTGTGCCAATGACGCGGCGAGCACCGCCTCGGCCGGCTCCGGCAGCAAGGGCGACGGCAAGGGCACGAAGGTCAAGATCATGGTCGGCGGCCTCGACAAGGTCATCTACCTGCCCGCGATGCTCACCCAGCGGCTCGGCTACTTCGACGCCGAGGGCCTCGACGTGGAGCTGCTGAGCGAGCCCGCCGGTGTCCAGGCCGAGACCGCGCTCGTCTCCGGGCAGGTGCAGGGGGCGGTCGGCTTCTACGACCACACCCTCGACCTCCAGGTGAAGGGCAAGTCCGTGGAGTCGGTGGTGCAGTTCTCACACGCGCCCGGCGAGGTGGAGGTCGTCTCCGGCAAGGCGGCGGGCGACATCACGTCGCCCAAGGACTTCAAGGGGAAGAAGCTCGGTGTCACCGGTCTCGGTTCCTCGACCGACTTCCTCACCAAGTACCTCGCCGTCAAGAACGGCGTGAAGGTCAGCGAGTTCACCCCGGTCGCCGTCGGTGCCGGCCCGACCTTCATCTCGGCGCTGCAGCAGGGCGCGATCGACGGCGGCATGACCACCGACCCGACCGTCGCCACCATCCTGGACAAGAAGGCCGGCAAGGTCCTCCTCGACATGCGTACCCCCGAGGGCTCGCAGGAGGCGCTGGGCGGGCCGTACCCGTCGTCGAGCCTGTACATGCAGACGGACTGGGTCAACAGCCACAAGGACACCGTCCAGAAGTTGGCCAATGCATTCGTCAAGACGCTCAAGTGGATGTCCACCCACAGTGCGGACGAGATCGCGGCCAAGATGCCCGCCGACTACTCCCAGGGCGACAAGGCGCTCTACGCCCAGGCGATCAAGAGCACGCTGCCGATGTTCACCAAGGACGGCGTGATGCCCGCGAACGGTCCCGAGACCGTCGAGAAGGTCCTCAAGTCGTTCAACCCCACCATCCAGAACGCCAAGGTGGACCTGAGCAAGACGTTCACGACCGAGTTCGTCGAGAAGGCCGCCGAGTGACGGCTCGCTGACGCCCGCTCAGGCGCGGGTCGCCCACACGTAACGGTGTTCCGGGCGGCCCGCGTCGCCGTATTTGAGAGTCAGCCCGGCCCGTCCCGTGCGCTCCAGGAGCTTGAGGTAGCGCTGGGCGGTCTGGCGGCTCACCCCGGTCCGCTCGGCGATCTCCTGGGCGGACAGCGGCCCCTCGGCGCTCATCAGGGCCTGGCGCACCAGCTCGGCCGTGGTGGGGGAGTGCCCCTTGGGCAGCCCCGGCTCCGACGGCGCCGACAGGGCACCGAAGATGCGGTCCACCTCGGCCTGTTCGGCCTCGCCGCCGCCGTCCAGCGTGCGGCGCAGCTGGGCGTAGGCCTCCAGCTTGGCCCGCAGCCCGGCGAAGGCGAACGGCTTCACCAGGTACTGCAGGGCGCCGTGCCGCATGGCCGCCTGGACGGTCGACACGTCCCGGGCGGCCGTCACCATGATCACGTCGGTCTGGTGGCCGCGCCGGCGCATCTCCTGGACGACCGCGAGGCCGGTGTCGTCGGGCAGGTAGTGGTCCATGAGGACCAGGTCGAGCCGCGGGAGCGTGTCCAGGTGGCGCAGTGCCTCGGCCGCGTTGTGCGCCTCACCGGCCACATGGAAGCCGGGCACCTTCTCGACATAGGCGGCGTTGACCCGAGCGACCCGCACGTCGTCGTCCACGACCAGGACCTCGATCATCGCGCCTCTTCCTCGGCACCGGTCGGTACATCGCCGGTGGCCGGCTCCCCGGACCCAGGGAGGACCGGCTGTCCGGACCCCGTGAAGGCCGGCTCCCCGGACCCCGTGAGGACCGGTTCCAGTTCCGGCTCGGTCAGTGCCTCGGGCAGGACGACCGTGAACTCCGCACCTCCGCCGTCCGCCGCGCCCACCGCCGCGCTCCCGCCCTGCCGTTCGGCGAGCCGGCGCACCAGCGAGAGCCCGAGGCCCCGCTTGCCGTGCGCGGGGGGCTTCTTGGTGGACCACCCCGCCGTGAAGATCAACTCCCGTTGGTCCGCCGGGATCCCGGGCCCGGTGTCCTGCACGCGGAGGACGACCGTACGGCCCTCGGTGCGCAACTCGACCTCCACGCGCGCGTGCGGAGTGCCCGCGACCGCGTCGAGCGCGTTGTCCACGAGGTTGCCCACGACCGTGACCAGCCCCCGGGGGTCGATCAGCCGGTCCGGGAGCCGGGTGCGCTCCGACACCCACAGGGCGACCCCCCGTTCGGCAGCCACGGTCGCCTTGCCGACCAGCAGGGCGGCGAGCAGTGGGTCCTGGATCTTCTCGGTGACCTGCTCGGCGGTGACCCGGTGGTCCCCGACGACCTCGCCGACGAACTCCACGGCGTCGTCGTACATCTCCAGCTCCAGCAGCCCGAGCAGGGTGTGCATGCGGTTGGCGTGCTCGTGGTCCTGGGCGCGCAGGGCGTCGATCAGGCCGCGCGTGGAGTCGAGTTCGCGGCCCAGCTGTTCCAGTTCGGTGCGGTCGCGCAGGGTGGCGACGGCGCCGCCGTCGTCCGTGGGCATGCGGTTGGCGACCAGGACGCGCTGGCCGCGCACGGTCAGCAGGTCGGTGCCGGTCACCCGCCCGGCCAGGACGTCCGCCGTACGGCCCTCGCCCAAAGCCTCGTCAAGGGACTTGCCGACGGCCTCGTCGCCCATGCCCAGCAGCCGCCTCGCCTCGTCGTTGAGCAGCCGGATGCGGCCGCCGCGGTCGAGGGCGACCACGCCCTCGCGGATGCCGTGCAGCATCGCCTCGCGCTCGGCGAGCAGCGCCGAGATGTCGGAGAAGGCAAGGTCCCGGGTCTGCCGCTGCACCCGACGGGAGATCAGCCAGGCGGCCAGCGCGCCCACCGCGAGAGCGCCGCCGGCGTAGGCGAACAGCCCCGGGATCGCGCTGATCAGCCGGGCGCGCACGCTGTCGTACGCGATACCGACCGAGACCGCCCCGATGATGCGGTGGTCGGCGTCGTACAGGGGGACCTTGCCGCGGGCCGAACGGCCCAGGGTGCCCCTGTCGATCTCCATGACCTCCTTGCCGGCCAGGGCCTCGCGCGGGTCGGTGGAGACCGGACGGCCGATCTCGCCCGGGGTCGGGTGCGACCAGCGGATCCCTCGCGGGTCCAGCACCACGATGTACTCGGCGTCCGTGGCGTGCCGGATCCGCTCGGCCTCCTTCTGCACCGGGCCGTTCCTGGTCGGCGGGGTGTGCTGGACGCCCTCGCCGATCTGCGGGTCCTGCGCCGTGGTCTGGGCGATGGCCAGCGCGCGGCGCATCGCCTCCTGGTCCAGCTGCTTGCTCAGCGGAGCCAGGAAGAGCCCGGTCGCGAGCACCGCGACCCCCGCGGCGATCGCCACCTGCATCAGCAGCACCTGCGAGAAGACCCGCCGCGGCAGACCGAGGCGCAGGCGGCGCGCGGGGGGAGTGGGGCTCATGCCCACGACGGTACGTGGGCAGACGTCGGTCCCCGTAGCGGGTGTGGCGTGGATCTCTTGACCATTTCTTGAAGAAGCGGGTGCGGGGGTTCTCGAAGGCGCGGCCGGGGGAGTGGTCCGGATCAGCTCGCCAGCGCCGTCGTCCGCAACTCGCGCACGGCCACCACGTCCATCCGCGCCGGCGTCCCGAGCACCGTCGCGCCGCAGCTCTCCGGACGCGGCGGCAGGGACGCGCCCTGGGCCACGGTGACGAGCCAGTGGCGGCCGTCGGTGTGGGCGACCACCACCTCCCAGTGCGGTGCCCTGCCCTCGGTCCGTACGACGCTCAGCGCGCCCGCCGCGTACTCGCCCGCCGCCGAGCGCACGGCCAGCTCGGCCGCCTGGCCGGGCCGGTCCCAGGCGGAGCACCCGCGGCACCCCTCGACCACCACGCGGCCCTCCTGGACCCCGTGCAGGGCCTCCTTGATGGTGTGCGCCTCCGCGCGTCCGTACGCGTAGCCGTACGGCAGGACGAGAACGGTGGGGGAGAAGCGATGACCACCCAGATGGGTGACCTCCCAGACGCCACGTACACCGGACGAGCCCAGTTCGGCGGCGAGGGGGCGTCCCAGGAGGGCGCAGCAGCGGTCGCGCCTGCCGTTGGTGCACACGAGCGCGAGCGGGTCGCCGGTGTGCGGCCGGCCGCCCAGTGCCGTGCCGAAGGAACGGTGGTCGCCCGCGCCGAGAGCGGCGAAGTCGAGGCCGAGCAGCCGGTACGGATCGCGGGTGGTGGCGCTGTGCAGCCAGACGTTCCCGGGGACGGTGTGGGCCACGTACACCTGCCGAAGCGCCTGCGTGCCGCAGTCGGCGTGGCGGCCGGGACGGCGGATGAGCGCGACGCGGACGCCGGTTCCCTCGGCGGCGGCTTCCAGAGCACGGCCCAGTGCGGCGTCGAGGTGGCTCGAAGTGAGCGCCTTGACGCCCCATGGGCCGGGCTGTTCCAGCAGCAGCCACGTCGTCGCCGTGGCAGCCGTGCCGGAAACGGGCTCGTCCAGGCTCCGGGAGACGGTCGCACACCTACTCACAGAGGTGAGCCTAACCTGACTTTGCCCGGGGCGACTTCCGGCCGTGTCCGTGCGCTACTCCGGGAGGGGCTGCGGAGGACGCGGACCGACGTAGTGACCGCTGGGGCGCATGCGCAGCGGACGCTCGCCGTACTCCTCCAGGGCATGGGCGATCCAGCCCGCGGTCCGGGCCACCGCGAAGATGGTCTCGCCGGCCGTGGCGGGCATGCCGCAGGAGGCGGTGAACACGGCGAGGGCCAGATCGACGTTGGCGTGCAGCGGGGTGTGACGGGCGGTCGTGGCGACGATGTCGCGGGCCGCGAGCAGGGCGGGTTCTGCTCGCGGAAGCTGCTCCAGGAAGCCGAACAGGACCCGCGCGCGCGGGTCTTCACCGGGGTAGAGCCGGTGGCCGAGCCCGGGGACACGGCGTCCCGCGCGCAGTTCGTCCGCGATCACCGGGACCGCGGTGCCCTGGTCGAGGACGTCGAGCAGCATCCGGTGGGCCAGGCCGCTGGCGGCGCCGTGCAACGGGCCCTCCAGGACGCCGAGTCCGGCCGAGACGGCCGCGTAGGCGTGTGCGCGGGCCGAGGCGGCGACCCGGACGGCGAGCGTCGAGGCGGCCAGGTCGTGGTCGACGAGCAGGGCGAGGGCGGTGTCCAGGACGCGCAGTGCCGCCTCGTCGGCGGGGCGTCCGGTCAGCCGGCACCACAGCCGGTGGGCCAGCGGGCCGTCGTCCTCGGGCGTGTGCAGGACCGGCGGCAGCGCGGCGACGAGCGTGGGGATGAGGGTGCGTGCCGTGCTCAGCACGGCCCGCTCGGACAGGTCGAAGCGCAGCGGGTCCTCGGCCGCCGCGGCGATCGCCGCCACCCGCAGCCGGTCGGTGGGGGAGGTGTGCTCGGGCAGGGCGCGCACGGCGTGCCGGGCGACCTCGACGGTCTCCTCGGGCGCGGTGAAGGTGACGCCCCGGGTCATCCGGCCCGTCCACAGCCACTCCGCGACCTCCTCGTAGGAGTGGCGGACGGCCAGTTCCGTGGCGTCGACGCCACGGAAGTAGTACCGGTCCTTGTCGATGAACGTGAGCCGGGTACGGACGGACAGATCCCCGCCGGAGCCCGGACTCCCCGCCGCTTCCCGGCGGTTGCGGCGTGCCAGGGCCTCGACTTCGCGCGCCTCGAAGGTGCTGGCCCGGCCGCCCGGCTCGCGGGCGCTGCTGAGCAGGCCGCGGCTCACGTAGGCGTACACCGTCTCCGGTTTCACGCCGAGCAGTTCGGCGGTCTCCCTGGTGGTCAGCCTTCGCCCCGGACGATCGGGAGCGGGTTCGTGATGGCGCATGGGAGTCACCGTAGTCGCCTCTGCACACCTTGATAGCAAAACATTGATTCGATCAACGTTGACAGGAAATGCGTCAAGCATGGACAGTCGGATCAAGTCCAGGGAGGAACATCATGTCCATCAACAGGACCGCACCCCGTGTCGACGTACCGCGCGGTCTCGCGGGAGTCGTCGTCACCGACACCGAGATCGGAGACGTACGGGGGCTCGAGGGCTTCTACCACTACCGCCAGTACTCGGCCGTCGAACTCGCGCGGACCCGTGGCTTCGAAGACGTCTGGCACCTCCTCGTCCACGGTGCGCTCCCGGACACGGAGCACCGCGCCGCCTTCACCGCCGAGACGGCGAGACTGCGCCGGCTGCCCGAGGAGGTCCGCGCGGCCCTGCCCGCCATAGCGGCGGCGAGCCGCATCTCCGGACCGCTGGCCGGGCTGCGCACCGCGCTGTCGCTGCTGGGCGCGGCGCGGGGGTTCCGGCCGGTGTACGACATCGGCGCCGGCCGGCGCCGCGCGGACACCGTCGCCGTCTGCGCGGCCGTACCGACCCTGCTGACCGCGCTCCACCGGCTGGGGCAGGGCCTCGACGCGGTCGAGCCGCGCGAGGACCTGTCGTACGCGGCCAACTACCTCTACATGCTCACGGGTGAGGAACCGGACCCGCGGCGGGCCCGTGCCGTCGAGCAGTACCTGATCTCAACCATTGATCACGGATTCAATGCATCAACCTTTACCGCGCGGGTCATCGCGTCCACGGGCGCCGACGTGGCGGCCTGCCTGGTCGGGGCCGTGGGCGCACTGTCCGGGCCGCTGCACGGCGGAGCGCCCAGCCGCGCCCTCGACACGCTGGACGCGATCGGCACGCCCGACCGGATCGACTCCTGGATCCGGGAGCGGGTGCTCGCCGGCGACCGCATCATGGGCTTCGGACATGCCATCTACCGCACGGAGGACCCCCGTTCGCGGATGCTGCGCGAGATCGCCCAGGGCTTCGGAGGCGAACGCGTCGCCTTCGCCGTCGAGGTCGAGCGGCAGGTCGAGGCGATCCTCGCCGAGCTGAAGCCCGGCCGCGAACTGCACACGAACGTGGAGTTCTACGCGGGCGTGGTCATGGAGCTGTGCGGCCTGCCCCGGGAGATGTTCACCCCCACCTTCGCGGCGGCCCGCGTGGTCGGCTGGAGCGCCAACATCCTGGAACAGGCGGAGGACTCGAAGATCATCCGGCCGATCGCGAGGTACGTGGGCCCGGAGCCGCCGGTCGCGGTGCCGGCACAGCCCTGAGGGACCCCGCAGGCCGTCGCCGCCCGGCCCGGCACGCACGCGGGCCCCGGCGGCGCCCCGCCCCGGGGCGCCCCGCTCTTATCCTGGTCCGGCAGTCGGTCCACGTGAGAGAGGGCGCCCGTTGGGCAACAGCCGCACCCCGCAGCAGATCCCCGTCGTCGTGCTCGCCGGATTCCTCGGCTCGGGGAAGACGACGCTCCTCAACCACCTGCTGCACCGCAGCGGAGGCAGCCGCATCGGGGCGATCGTCAACGACTTCGGTGCCATCGAGATCGATGCCATGGCCGTCGCCGGCGCCCTCGGCGACTCGACCGTCTCGCTCGGCAACGGCTGCCTGTGCTGCGCGGTCGACGCGAGCGAGCTCGACGTCTACCTGGAGCGGCTCGCCGCGCCCGACGCCGGCATCGACGTCATCGTCATCGAGGCCAGTGGCCTCGCCGAGCCGCAGGAACTCGTGCGGATGGTGCTCGCCAGCGAGCATCCCGGCATCGTCTACGGCGGTCTGGTCGAAGTCGTCGACGCCGCCGAGTTCGACGGCACCCGGGCCCGGCACCCCGAGATCGACCGGCACCTCGCCCTCGCCGACCTCGTCGTGGTCAACAAGCTCGACCGGGTGCCGGACGCCGACCGCGTCCTGCGTCCGGTCCGCTCGCTGGCCGAGCGGGCCGCCGTCGTCCCCGCCACCTACGGCCGCATCGACCCGGAATTCCTCTTCGACTGCCGCCCGAGCGAGGAGCGCATCGGGCAGCTGTCCTTCGACGACCTGCACGAGCACGGCGACGACGACCACCGCGGTCACCTGCACACCGGCTACGACAGCCTGTCCTTCACCTCCGACGTGCCGATGGAGCCCCGTCGGCTGATGCGGTTCCTGGACAGCCGTCCGCAGGGGCTGTACCGGATCAAGGGGTACGTGGACTTCGGGCCGTACGACACGGTCAACCGGTACGCCGTCCATGCCGTCGGCCCGTTCCTGCGCTTCTACCCCGAACCGTGGCCGCCCGCCGACGCCCGCGGCACCCAGCTCGTGCTGATCGGCTCCGGCATCGAGGCGGACACCCTCGGCAAGGACCTGGAGGGGTGCAGGAACGACGCCCCACACGCCGACGAGCACGGCATGTGGGGCGTCCTGCGGTACGTACCGGGCTCCGCGGAGGAGCCCGACGCGGTGGCGTACGAGGGCTAGAACACCGGTCCCGCGACCACCGAGACCGTCTTCGCCAGCGACGTGCCCGAGCCGTCCCGGCGCGGGTCCGGCTCCGGCAGTTCCGCCGGGGTGCCGTTCTTCTGCGCCGCCCGGGCCGGGACGGGACCCGCCCAGGCCAGCGACAGGCAGTCCTCGCCCTTCAGGAACCGCTGGCAGCGCACGCCGCCGGTGGCCCGGCCCTTGCGCGGGTACTGGTCGAACGGGGTCAGCTTGGCCGTCGTCTGCACGGAGTCGTCCAGCGTGCCGCGCGAGCCCGCCACCGTGAAGACCACCGCGTCGGCGGCCGGGTCGACCGCCGTGAACGAGATGACCTTCGCGCCCTCGGTGAGCTTGATGCCCGCCATACCGCCGGCCGGGCGGCCCTGCGGGCGGACGATGGATGCCTGGAAACGCAGCAGCTGCGCGTCGTCCGTGATGAACACCAGGTCCTCCTCGCCGGTGCGCAGCTCCACCGCGCCGACGATCCGGTCGCCCTCCTTGAGCGTGATGACCTCCAACTCGTCCTTGTTGGACGGGTAGTCGGGCACCACGCGCTTGACTACACCCTGCTCGGTGCCGAGCGCCAGACCCGGGGACGACTCGTCCAGCGTGATCAGGCAGACCACCGTCTCGTCGTCCTCCAGGGAGACGAACTCGGCCAGCGGCGCCCCTCCGGCGAGGTTCGGCGTGGTCGCCGTCGCGGGCAGCTGGGGCAGGTCGACCACGTTGATCCGCAGCAGACGGCCCGCCGAGGTCACCGCGCCGATCTCGCCGCGCGCGGTCGCCGGGACCGCCGAGACGATCACATCGTGCTTGGCGCGCCTGGCGTCGGCGTCCTCCGTGAACGGCTCGTTGTCCGCCGTACGGGCCAGCAGGCCCGTGGAGGACAGCAGCACCCGGCACGGGTCGTCGGCGACCTGGAGCGGGACGGTGGCCACCGGGGTGCCGGCCGACTCCAGCAGGACCGTGCGCCGGTCGGTGCCGAACTGCTTGGCCACGGAGGCCAGTTCGGCCGAGACCAGCTTGCGCAGCTCCGCGTCCGAATCCAGGATCCGGGTCAGCTCCGCGATCTCCGCGGTGAGCTTCTCCTTCTCCGCCTCCAGCTCGATGCGGTCGTACCTGGTGAGCCGGCGCAGCGGCGTGTCGAGGATGTACTGCGTCTGGACCTCGCTCAGCGAGAACCGCTCCATCAGGCGTTCCTTGGCCTGCGCGGAGTTGTCGCTGGACCGGATCAGCCGGATGACCTCGTCGATGTCGACCAGGGCGGTCAGCAGACCCTCGACCAGGTGCAGACGGTCACGGCGCTTGCTGCGGCGGAACTCGCTGCGGCGCCGCACGACGTCGAAGCGGTGGTCGAGGTAGACCTCCAGCAGCTCCTTCAGGCCCAGGGTGAGCGGCTGACCGTCCACCAGGGCCACGTTGTTGATGCCGAAGGACTCCTCCATCGGGGTCAGCTTGTACAGCTGCTCCAGGATCGCCTCCGGCACGAAGCCGTTCTTGATCTCGATGACCAGACGCAGGCCGTGCTCGCGGTCGGTGAGGTCCTTGACGTCGGCGATGCCCTGGACCTTCTTCGAGTTGACCAGGTCCTTGATCTTGGCGATCACCTTCTCCGGACCGACCGTGAAGGGCAGTTCGGTGACGATCAGGCCCTTGCGGCGGGCGGTCACGGTCTCGATCGAGACCGTCGCGCGGATCTTGAAGGTGCCGCGGCCCGTCGCGTACGCGTCCCGGACGCCGTCCAGGCCGACGATCCGGCCGCCGGTGGGCAGGTCGGGGCCCGGGACGTGCCGCATCAGCGCGTCCAGGTCCGCGTTCGGGTGCCTGATCAGGTGGCGGGCGGCCGCGATGACCTCGCGCAGGTTGTGCGGCGGCATGTTCGTCGCCATGCCGACCGCGATGCCCGAGGAGCCGTTGACCAGCAGGTTCGGGAAGGCGGCGGGCAGCGCCACCGGCTCCTGTTCCTGGCCGTCGTAGTTGGGTGTGAAGTCGACCGTGTCCTCGTCGATGGACTCGGTCATCAGGCTCGTCGCCTCGGCCATCCGGCACTCGGTGTACCGCATGGCGGCCGGCGGGTCGTCGTTGCCCAGCGAGCCGAAGTTGCCGTGGCCGTCGACCAGCGGGAGGCGCATCGAGAACGGCTGGGCCATGCGCACCAGGGCGTCGTAGATCGACGCGTCGCCGTGCGGGTGCAGCTTGCCCATGACCTCGCCGACGACCCGGGCGCACTTCACGTAGCCGCGGTCGCGGCGCAGGCCCATCTCGTTCATCTGGTAGACGATCCGGCGGTGCACCGGCTTGAGGCCGTCACGGGCGTCCGGCAGGGCGCGCGAGTAGATGACCGAGTACGCGTACTCAAGGTAGGAGCCACGCATCTCGTCCACGACGTCGATGTCGAGGATCTTCTCCTCGTACGAGTCGTCGGGCGGCGGGGTCTTCGTGCTGCGGCGGGCCATCCTGCCTGGCTCCTTGCTGAAGCGTTTGACGGATCTGACGCGGACCATTGTGGACCGGGGCACCGACAACCCGGGCCACGACCCGGTACCTGCGGTTCTGCCCGGTGCCGGAAAGCCGTCCCACGGCACGCCTGACGCAGGCTACGCGATCCGCTGTGGGCGTACGTCCGGCGGGAACTTCGCCGAGGCCTCGCACGCTTTGCATACAGTGGCAGGACCGGCAGGAAAACAGCGGTTTCGACGACCGCCTCCGCTCGCGAAGGGACGTACATGCCCATGGGTCACACGACCACAGCCGAGGCAGGCTCCGGGGGCCTGACAGCGACCGAGCACCGTCTGGCCAACGGTCTGCGCGTGGTGCTCTCCGAGGACCACCTGACCCCGGTGGCGGCGGTGTGCCTCTGGTACGACGTCGGCTCCCGCCATGAAGTCAAGGGACGCACCGGCCTGGCTCACCTTTTCGAGCACCTGATGTTCCAGGGGTCGGCGCAGGTCAAGGGCAACGGCCACTTCGAGCTGGTGCAGGGCGCCGGCGGCTCCCTTAACGGCACCACCAGCTTCGAGCGCACCAACTACTTCGAGACCATGCCCACCCACCAGCTGGAGCTCGCCCTCTGGCTGGAGGCCGACCGCATGGGCTCCCTGCTCACCGCCCTGGACGACGAGTCCATGGAGAACCAGCGGGACGTCGTCAAGAACGAGCGCCGCCAGCGCTACGACAACGTGCCCTACGGCACCGCGTTCGAGAAGCTGACCGCCCTCGCCTACCCGGAGGGCCACCCCTACCACCACACGCCGATCGGCTCGATGGCGGACCTGGACGCGGCCACCCTGGAGGACGCGCGTCAGTTCTTCCGCACCTACTACGCACCCAACAACGCGGTGCTCTCCGTGGTCGGCGACATCGACCCCGTGCAGACCCTCGCCTGGATCGAGAAGTACTTCGGGTCGATCTCCCCCCACGACGGCAAGCCCGAGCCCCGCGACGGCTCCCTGCCCGAGATCATCGGCGAGCAGCTGCGCGAGGTCGTCGAGGAGGAGGTCCCGGCGCGTGCCCTGATGGCCGCCTACCGGCTCCCGCAGGACGGCACCCGCAAGGCGGACGCGGCCGACCTCGCCCTGACCGTCCTCGGCGGCGGCGAGTCCTCCCGCCTGTACAACCGGCTCGTGCGCCGCGACCGTACGGCCGTCGCGGCCGGCTTCGGCCTGCTGCGCCTGGCCGGCGCGCCCTCGCTCGGCTGGCTGGACGTGAAGACCTCCGGTGACGTCGAGGTGCCGGTGATCGAGTCCGCGATCGACGAGGAGCTGGCCCGGTTCGCCGAGGAGGGCCCCACGGCCGAGGAGATGGAGCGCGCCCAGGCCCAGTTGGAGCGCGAGTGGCTGGACCGGCTCGGCACGGTCGCCGGCCGCGCCGACGAACTGTGCCGGTTCGCCGTCCTGTTCGGCGACCCGCAGCTCGCCCTCACCGCCGTCCAGCGCGTCCTCGAGGTGACCCCCGAGGAGGTCCAGGAGGTCGCCAAGGCCTGCCTGCGCCCCGACAACCGCGCGGTCCTCGTCTACGAGCCGAAGCACCCGGAGACCGTCCAGGACGCCGACGTCCCCGAGGACCCGGAGCAGGAAGCCACCGTAGAGGCCGGCAACGACAACGAGGAGACGGCCAAGTGACCGAGCTCGCCACGATGGACTTCCACCCCCAGCCGCAGCCGGGCGAGGCCAGGCCGTGGGCGTTTCCCGCTCCCGAGCGCGGCACGCTGGACAACGGCCTGACCGTGCTGCGCTGCCACCGCCCCGGCCAGCAGGTCGTCGCCGTCGAGGTGCTGCTGGACGCGCCCCTGGACGCCGAGAAGCCCGGCCTGGAGGGCGTCGCCACGATCATGGCGCGGGCCTTCTCGGAGGGCACCGACAAGCACTCCGCCGAGGAGTTCGCCGCCGAGCTGGAGCGGGCCGGCGCCACGCTGGACGCGCACGCCGACCACCCCGGCGTCCGCCTCAGCCTGGAGGTCCCGGCCTCCCGCCTGGCCAAGGGCCTCGGCCTGCTCGCCGACGCCCTGCGCGCGCCCGCCTTCGACGACAGCGAGGTCGAGCGGCTGGTCCGCAACCGCCTGGACGAGATCCCGCACGAGCTGGCCAACCCGGCCCGCCGCGCCGCCAAGGAACTCTCCAAGGAGCTGTTCCCGGCGACCTCGCGCATGTCGCGGCCGCGCCAGGGCACCGAGGAGACGGTCGAGAAGATCGACGCGGCGGCCGTACGCGCCTTCTACGACCGCCATGTGCGGCCCGCCACGGCCACCGCGGTCGTCGTCGGTGACCTCACCGGAACCGACCTGGACGAGCTGCTCGCCGACACCCTGGGCGCCTGGACCGGCACGCCGGGCACGCCGCGGCCCGTGCCGCCGGTGAGCGCCGACGACACCGGCCGGGTGGTCATCGTCGACCGGCCGGGCGCCGTCCAGACCCAGCTGCTCATCGGCCGGATCGGGGCCGACCGGCACGACCGTGTGTGGCCCGCCCAGGTGCTCGGTACCTACTGCCTCGGCGGCACCCTCACCTCCCGCCTGGACCGCGTCCTGCGCGAGGAGAAGGGCTACACCTACGGCGTGCGCTCCTTCGGACAGGTCCTGCGTTCCGCGCCGGACGGCTCGGGCGCCGCGATGCTCGCCATCAGCGGCTCCGTGGACACCCCGAACACGGGTCCCGCCCTGCAGGACCTGTGGACGGTGCTGCGCACACTCGCGGCGGAGGGCCTGACCGACGCCGAGCGGGACGTCGCCGTGCAGAACCTGGTCGGTGTGGCGCCGCTGAAGTACGAGACCGCGGCGGCCGTCGCGAGCACGCTGGCGGACCAGGTCGAGCAGTACCTGCCCGACGACTTCCAGGCGACCCTGTATCAACAGCTCGCCGGCACCGGCACCGTGGAGGCCACCGCGGCGGTCATCAACGCCTTCCCGGTGGACCGTCTGGTGACCGTCCTCGTGGGTGACGCGGCCGAGATCAAGGCGCCGGTCGAGGCACTCGGCATCGGCGAAGTCACCGTCGTGGCGGCCGAGTAGCGGCATCACGGCACCCCGCGCGCGTGGGGCCCTGACGATCCGACGGTTCGTCAGGGCCCTTTGCCGTGCACAGCCCTTCCTCAGATGTCCGAATTGCGGCAGAGGTTGCCTGTCTGGCCTGTGGGATGCGCTACAAAAGCCCGGATCCGTTTGGGGATCGAAAGTCGGGCCGCATAGCGTCGACCGGGCTGTTCGTCAGGCAGTGCGCCGCGCCCGCGGCACCGGACAGTCATCGCCGAGTCCCCCACGGCGCGAGCCAGGGGAGCCGGGGACCCACCGCAGTCCCTGGGGTGAATCGGACGCCCGCGCTCCGGCGAGGGGGTCCGTAGGAGACCTTCCTGCTCCGAACCCGTCAGCTAACCCGGTAGGCGAGAGGGAAGGAAAGGACCAGCCACTTCATGGCGTTCATGTACGCCACCGGGAAGCACCGCAAGCCCGGCCGGGTCAAGCGCACCACCGTCCAGGCGGCCGGTGTCGCGGCCCTCACCACCACCGGTGTCGTCGGCACCCTGGCGGCCAGCCCGGCGCTCGCCGCGGACAACTCGGTCGAGGACACCGGCCTCACCCCGGTCATCACCGTCAGCGACACGGTCGCCGAGCAGATCGACGCGCAGGCCGAGGCCCAGCTGGTGGCCGCCCGGCAGAAGGCGGCCGAGGAGGCCGCGGCCAAGGTGGCCGCCGAGGAGGCGAAGAAGGAGCGCGAGGCCCAGGCCCGCGCCGCGCGAGAGGCCGAGCGCAAGCGCCTGAACGCGTTCGTCGCCCCGATCGCGCACTCCTACGTCTCCACCGGCTACAAGGCCAGCAGCTCCCTGTGGTCCTCCGGTTCCCACACCGGCATCGACTTCCACGCGGCCAGCGGTACGTCCGTCCACGCGGTCGGCTCCGGCACGGTCGTCTCCACCGGCTGGGGCGGCGCGTACGGCAACCAGATCGTGATCCGGATGGCCGACGGCATGTACACCCAGTACGGCCACCTGTCGTCCATCGGCGTCGTCGTGGGCCAGAAGGTCCTCTCGGGCCAGCAGATCGGTCTGTCCGGGGCGACCGGCAACGTCACCGGACCGCACCTGCACTTCGAGGCCCGTACGACCCCCGAGTACGGCTCGGACGTCGACCCGATCGCCTATCTCCGCCAGCACGGCGTGAACGTCTGACGCTCCGGCACACGACATCCCGAAGCCCCGGCTCGCGAGCCGGGGCTTTCGCCGTTTTTCGCGGTGTCCGCCGCACCCGCTGTCCAAAAAATATCCATGGATTCCGGCCTGCCGTCGGAAATTCCGGCTCATTGCAATAGAGTCACGGAACGGACGTCCATCGTCGGCGTTTCACGGGGATTAAGGCGGAGGTCGGTCATGCGTATTCCGGCGCATTCGGTGTGCACGGCGATCCGGGACGACATCGTCGCGGGTGTCTACGAGCGCGGCGGCCGCCTCACCGAGGAAGTCCTCGCCCGTCGTTACGGCGTCTCGCGCGTCCCCGTCCGTGAGGCCCTGCGCACCCTGGAGGCGGAGGGCTTCGTGGTGACCCGGCGGCACGCGGGCGCGTGTGTGGCCGAGCCGACCGAGCAGGAGGCCGTCGACCTGCTGGAGATGCGCACGCTCCTGGAGCCGCTCGGCGCCTCCCGGGCCGCCCAGCGGCGCACCGAGGCCCATCTGAAGGTGCTGCGGGGCCTGGTCCGGCTGGGCCAGGAGCGGGCCAGGCGGGGCAACAGCGAGGACCTGCGCTCGCTGGGCGCCTGGTTCCACGAGACGCTGGCGCAGGCCTCCGCAAGCCCTTCGCTGACCTCGATGCTGACCCAGCTGCGGCACAAGATCGCCTGGATGTACACGGTGCCGGCGCCGCCGAGCCCGGTGGACTGCTGGGCGGAGCACGGCGCGATCGTGGACGCCGTGGCACGCGGCGACAGCGAGCGCGCGCGGGCGATCACGGCGATGCACACCGAGCGCGCGACGGCTGCGCACCGGCTGCGGTTCGCCTCGGGCGGGGACCGTCCCGAACGTGTGAGGAACTCGCAACATGCCGTAAACATGCCGAGCCTGCGGCATTAACACGGGCGCCGTATACAAAGAGGGATATTCGGTGGGCGGATATTTCCGCTGCCCTTTTCTCCGGCGCGCCGTCAATTCACGGTAGCGCGCCTTCGGTGTGCCTGCGGTGAATTTCCCGGACCGGGCACCAAAAACGCGGAAGCCGCGCCACCCGGAAAGGGTGGCGCGGCTCACCGGCATGCCTCAGACGGTCTCGGGGAGCTCTTCCAGGCCCTCGGAGACCAGCTTGGCCAGACGGTCCAGGGCGATGTCCGCGCCCTCGGCGTCGGAGGCGAGGACGATCTCCTCGCCGCCCTGGGCGCCCAGGCCCAGGACAGCCAGCATGGAGGCCGCGTTGACGGGGTTGCCGTCAGCCTTGGCGATCGTCACCGGGACACCTGCGGCCGTGGCGGCCCGGACGAAGATGGAGGCGGGACGGGCGTGGAGGCCCTCGGCCCAGCCGACGTTGACGCGGCGCTCAGCCATGTGTTGCTGCCCTTCGGTGTTCAGGGTTGTCTAGACCAGTTTCCCATATCGCGAAGCGTGCCCGGCGCGGACCTTCGTTCCGCTCCGGTGTGTCGCCGGACCGCGGCCTCGGTCCGGCTTCCGTCCTCACAGACTGCCTCGCGCCGTTGTCGTACGCGAGCCTTACTCTGGGGCCCATGCAGAGCCCGGCGGACCGGCAGGACCGGCACGAGTACCCCGCCCACTGGGAGGCGGACGTTGTGCTGCGCGACGGGGGTGCCGCGCGCATCCGGCCCATCACCGTTGATGACGCCGACCGCCTCGTCAGCTTCTACGAGCAGGTCTCGGACGAGTCGAAGTACTACCGCTTCTTCGCGCCGTACCCACGGCTCTCCGCCAAGGACGTCCACCGCTTCACGCACCACGACTTCGTGGACAGGGTGGGACTTGCCGCCACGATCGGCGGCGAGTTCATCGCCACCGTACGCTATGACCGCATTGGTCCCGACGGTCGGCCCGCCTCCGCGCCCGCCGACGAGGCCGAGGTCGCCTTCCTGGTGCAGGACGCCCACCAGGGCCGCGGGGTCGCTTCCGCCCTCCTGGAGCACATCGCCGCCGTCGCCCGCGAGCGCGGGATCCGCCGCTTCGCCGCCGAGGTGCTGCCCGCCAACACCAAGATGATCAAGGTGTTCACGGATGCCGGGTACACGCAGAAGCGCAGTTTCGAGGACGGCGTCGTACGCCTGGAGTTCGACCTCGAGCCCACCGACCGCTCGCTCGCGGTGCAGCGCGCGCGGGAGCAGCGCGCCGAGGCCCGCTCGGTACGGCGACTGCTGGCGCCCGGCTCCGTCGCGGTCGTCGGCGTCGGCCGCGCGCCCGGCGGGGTGGGCCGCAGCGTCCTCGGCAACATCCGGGACGCCGGCCACCCCGGCGATCTGTACGCCGTGAACAAGGCCTTCCCCGAGGACCTCAAGGAGGTCGACGGGGTGCGCGCGTACCGCTCGGTGCGGGACATCGACGGCCCGGTGGACCTCGCCGTCGTCGCCGTACCGGCCGAGCACGTGCCCGCGGTCGTCGCCGAGTGCGGCGAGCACGGGGTGCAGGGACTGGTCGTCCTGTCGGCCGGGTACGCCGAGAGCGGGCCCGAGGGGCGCGAGCGGCAGCGGGCCCTGGTCCGGCTCGCGCGCGCGTACGGCATGCGGATCATCGGCCCGAACGCCTTCGGTGTCATCAACACCGCGCCGGACGTCCTGCTGAACGCCTCGCTCGCACCCGAGATGCCCCGCCCGGGCCGCATCGGCCTGTTCACACAGTCGGGGGCCATCGGTATCGCGCTGCTGTCCCGGCTGCACCGGCGCGGGGGAGGCGTCACCGGGGTCACCGGGGTGTCCACCTTCGTGTCCGCCGGGAACCGGGCCGACGTGTCCGGCAACGACGTCCTCCAGTACTGGTACGACGACCCGGAGACCGATGTCGTCCTGATGTACCTGGAGTCCCTCGGCAACCCGCGCAAGTTCACCCGCCTCGCCCGGCGCACGGCGGCGGCGAAGCCGCTCGTCGTCGTGCAGGGCGTGGGATCCGCGCCGCAGGGGCACGCGGTACGGGCCACACGGCTGCCGCACGCGACCGTCTCCGCGCTGCTGCGGCAGGCCGGGGTGATCCGGGTCGACACCATCACCGAACTGGTCGACGCGGGGCTGCTGCTCGCCCGGCAGCCGCTGCCCACGGGGCCGCGCGTGGCGATCGTCGGGAACTCCGAGTCGCTGGGCGTGCTGACGTACGACCGCTGTCTCGCGGAGGGGCTGCGGCCGTCGCCGCCGCTGGACCTGACGACCGGGGCGACGGCGGCGGACTTCCACCGGGCGCTGTCGCGGGCGCTGGCGGACGAGACGTGTGACGCCGTCGTCGTCACGGCGATCCCGGCGATCGGGGAGGGATCACCGGGGGACGCGGAGCTGGCCGAGGCGCTCCGGTCGGCTGCGGCTGCCGTCCCGGGCAAGCCGGTGCTGGTGGTGCACGTGGAGCTCGGGGGGCTTGCGGAGGCGTTGTCGGCCGCGGCCAGTACGGCACCGCAGGCCCTTGCGAAGGCACCCGGCGCCGAGGGCGCCGCCCGCCCGTTCCACCCTGCGGAACGACTGCCCACCGCGGCGACACCCGTACCCGAAAGCCCCGAGAACCCCACCCCTGAAGGCACCGGCTCCCGCCTCATCCCCGCCTACCCCGCCGCCGAGCGCGCCGTCCGGGCCCTTGCCGAAGCCGTGAAGTACGGGCAGTGGCGGCGGGAGGCCGCCGATCCGGGCAAGGTGCCGGAGTACGACGACATCGACGAGAAGGGGGCCGCCGAGCTGATCGGAGCACTGCTGGAGCGTGGGCAGGGGCTCACGACCGGGCAGGCGGAGACCTGCGAGCTGCTCGAGAAGTACGGCGTCCACGTGCGCCGGGCGCTGGCCGCCCCCACCCCGGACGCCGCCGCCGCGGCCGCCCGCACCCTCGGCTACCCCGTGGCCCTCAAGGCCACGGCCCCGCACCTCAGGCACCGGGCCGACCTGGGCGGCGTACGCCTCGATCTGGCGGACGAGGAGCAACTGAGGAGGGCCTACGCCGAGTTGACCGAGCTCTTCGGGCCGTCCGAGGAGCTGCGGCCGGTGGTGCAGGGGATGGCGCCCCGCGGCGTCGACACGGTCGTACGGGCGGTGATCGATCCGGCGGCAGGGGCCGTGCTGTCCTTCGGGCTCGCCGGGGCCGCCTCACAACTGCTCGGGGACATGGCGCACCGGCTGGTCCCGGTCACCGACCGGGAGGCGACCTCACTGGTGCGGTCGATCCGGACGGCGCCGCTGCTGTTCGGCTGGCGCGGCTCCACACCCGTGGACACACCCGCGCTGGAGGAGCTGCTGCTGCGGGTGTCCCGGCTGGTGGACGACCACCCCGAGGTCGTCGCCGTCACCCTGGAGCCGGTCGTCGTCGCCCAGCACGGCGTGAGCGTCCTCGGCGCCACCCTGCGGCTCGCCCCGCCACCAGCCCGCGACGACCTGGGCCCGCGCACACTGCCGGCCTACTGAGGGGGAGGGGGCCCGTGGAGATCGCGAGGCTCGTGCGCGCCCTGGGCGAAGCACCGCCCGTCGTCGTCGCGTTCGAAGCGGATGCCGGCGGGCGCGAACCCGTCTCCCGTCCGATCGCCGCCGAGCGTCCGGACATACTGACGGGACTCGTCCCGCGGCACTCGCGCACGGGTGCGAGGGCCGCCACAGGTACGCGCGACTGGCCCGGACCCCCCTTGCCCACGGATTAAGATGGACGCCATGGCCAAGACCAGTACGACGACCCAGGGGCTGCGCACGGCGATCGAGCGCAGCGGCTACTACCCGGCCCTCGTGTCCGAGGCGGTGGAGGCCGCTGTGGGCGGCGAGCCGATCCGGTCGTACCTGGTCCACCAGGAGACGACGTTCGACCAGAACGAGGTGCGGCGGCATGTGACCGTCCTCGTCCTCACCGGCAACCGGTTCATCGTCAGCCACACCGACGAGCAGGCCGCCGACAGCACCTCCCCGACGCCGTACGCCACGACGTCCACGGAGTCCGTGAAGCTCGGCCGGATCTCGTCGGTCGTCGTCAGCCGCGTCGTCGCGAACCCGGAGCAGTACACGCCGGGCACGCTGCCCCGCGAGGTCGTGCTGACCATCGGCTGGGGCGCGGTCAGCCGCATCGACCTGGAGCCCGCCGCCTGCGGCGACCCCAACTGTGAGGCCGACCACGGCTACACGGGCAACTCCACGGCGGACGACCTCAGCCTGCGCGTCAGCGAGGCCGGGGACGGCCCGGAGACCGTGCGCCAGACGCTCGCCTTCGCGCAGGCCATCTCCGAGGCGACCGCGGACATCACGCGCTGATGTCCCACCCGTCTCCCTCCGCCGCCCATGACCGAGGGCGCACCGTGCCCGCATCTGCCGCCCCTTACTCCTGGGGCCACCCCGAACCGCTCCCCCTGGACACCGCGCCGCTGCCCGAGTACGGCACCGGATCCCTCGCCGACCTCCTCCCGACCCTGGCCGCCGGCCTCGGCGTACCCGGCACGACCGCCGCGATCACTGAGCTGACCCCGGTGGACCGGGCCTGTGTCTTCCTGGTCGACGGGCTCGGCTGGGAGCAGTTGCGGGCGCACCCCGACGAGGCCCCCTTCCTCACCTCGCTGCTCGGCAGCTCGCGCGGCGGCACCGGACGACCGCTCACCGCCGGCTACCCGGCGACCACCGCGACCTCCCTGGCCTCCGTCGGTACCGGTCTGCCCCCGGGCGCCCACGGCCTGCCCGGCTACGCCGTCCGCAACCCGGCCACCGGCGAGCTGATGAACCAGCTCCGCTGGCAGCCGTACACCGACCCGCGCCCCTGGCAGCCTTACCCCACGATCTTCCAGCTGGCCCACGAGGCCGGGGTGCACTCCGCCCAGGTGTCCTCGCCCACCTTCCAGCACACCCCGCTGACCAAGATCGCGCTCAGTGGCGGCACCTTCCACGGACGGCTCACCGGCGAGGACCGCATGGACCTCGCCGCCGAGCAACTGGCCGCCGGTGACCGCTCCCTGGTGTACACGTACTACGCCGAGCTGGACGGCGCCGGACACCGCTACGGCGTCGCCTCGGACACCTGGCGCGGACAGCTCATGTGCGTCGACCGGCTCGCCCAGCGCCTGGCCGAGCAGCTGCCCCCGCGCAGCGCCCTGTACGTCACCGCCGACCACGGCATGGTCGACGTCCCCTTCGACGAGCAGCACCGCATCGACTTCGACGAGGACTGGGAGCTGCGCGCCGGAGTCGCCCTGCTCGGCGGGGAGGGACGGGCGCGGCACGTGTACGCGGTGCCGGGCGCCGAGAACGACGTGCTGACCGTCTGGCGCGAGGTGCTCGGCGAGCAGTTCTGGGTGGCCTCGCGGGACGAGGCGATCGCGGCGGGCTGGTTCGGGCCGCAGGTGGACGACCGGGTGTACGCGCGCATCGGTGACGTGGTCGCGGCCGCGCACGACGACGTCCTGATCATCGCCTCCGAGCAGGAGCCCAAGGAGTCGTCGCTGACCGGCAACCACGGTTCGATGACCCCCGCGGAGCAGCTGGTCCCGCTGCTCGAAGTACGCTCCTGAACCTCCCCGCCCTGTGACCACTCCCCGAAAGGTGCTCAACTTCTCATGCCCGAGCTGGTGTTCTTCTCCGGAACGATGGACTGCGGGAAGTCGACACTGGCTCTCCAAATCGCGCACAACCGTTCGGCTCGCGGTCTGCAGAGCGTGATCTTCACGAGGGACGACCGTGCGGGGGAGGGCAAGCTGTCGTCGCGCCTGGGGCTGGTGACCGAGGCGGTGGAGGCGACGCCCGAACTGGATCTCTACGCGTTTGTGGTGGAGCTCATGTCGCGAGGCGGCAAGGTCGACTACGTCATCGTGGACGAGGCCCAGTTCCTGCTGATGGAGCAGATCGACCAGCTGGCCCGGATCGTGGACGATCTGGGCCTCGACGTGTTCGCGTTCGGCATCACCACGGACTTCCGGACCAAGTTGTTCCCCGGCTCGCAGCGGCTGATCGAGTTGGCGGACCGGGTCGAGACGCTGCAGGTCGAGGCGATGTGCTGGTGCGGGGCACGGGCCACCCACAACGCACGGACGGTGGGTGGCGAGATGGTCGTCGAGGGCGAGCAGGTCGTGGTGGGGGACGTGGGCGTGGCCGCGGAGATCGTCGGGTACGAGGTCCTGTGCCGCCGTCATTACCGCAAGCGGATGACGAGCGCGACGGCGCGAGCGGCGGCACTCTCACCTGACGTGCTGCCGGTGACGTCCGGCTGACCTGTGCCGCCACGGCGAGGCCGGCCGGCAGCACACCATCAGGAGACCGCCGCACCGCTCGGCGCCGTCCTTGACCACGATCAAGTTGGCCTGCACGTAGGGGATGCGGTTCGTGGCGTGCATCCCTCACCGAGGCGATGCGCCGCCCGTCTTCTGCTCGCTCGTGCGGGAGGCGATCACTTCGTAACGGTCGTCGGGCCCCTCCAGGATGCCGGGCGGCGGCCGCTCACCTGCCCTGGACCACCGAGAAGACCGCTCCCTCCGGATCCGCCACCGTGGCGACCCGCCCGTGCTCGCTGTCATGGGCCGGCCTGAGCACCCGGCCGCCCAGTTCGGCGACCTGCCGCAGCGTCGCGTCGGCGTCCGCGACCTCGAAGTACGTCAGCCAGTGCGGCCCCCGGTCCCGGGGCAGACCATGGCCGACGCCGTGGATGCCGGCCACCGGGCGCCCCCCGATGCACAGCGTCAGGTAGTCGAAGCCGGCGGACAGCACCGGCTCCTCCTCGTACCCGAACACCACCTCGTAGAACTTGCTGACGCTCTCCGTCTCGAAGGTGAGCAGCTCGTTCCATGCGGGGGTACCGGGGACGCCGCTGAGCGACGTGCCGAAGTGGGCGCCCGCCTGGCAGATCCCGAACACCGCTCCGGTGGGGTCGGCCGCGATGGCCATCCGCCCGGCCTCGGCCGCGTCGAGCGGTCCGACGGCCACCGTGCCACCGCACAGCCGCACCTGATCGGCCGTCTGGTCCACGTCGTCCGAGGCGAGGTACGGCGTCCAGGCGACCGGCAGCCGGTGGTCCGGCGGCAGCTGGCCGATGCCCGCCACCTCGTGCCCGTCCAGCAGCGCCCGCACATAGGGGCCGAGCTGCTGCGGGCCCGGCCGGAACTCCCAGCCGAACAGCTCCCCGTAGAACTCCTCGGTCGTGGCCAGCCGGTGCACCATCAGGCTCACCCAGCAGGGCGAACCCGGTGTGCACCACGCGTGCGGACCGGCCGACTCCCGTGCCTCGGTCATCGATCACTCTCTCCCCGGCCCCTCGCGGTGGCCGTGTCGCTTCCGCTCCCCGGAAGGGGTGTGCCGCTGGCGCGCGCACGCCCGTGCCGGTACCCGCATCCTCCGGCGTGCCGCACACCGTGCGCCGACGCCCCGGGCGATACCCCTGGGAGGATGTCCGATCTGCCGCCTTTGGATGCTTCCTGACGGTGGCCGACGGGTGGCCGTCAGCTGTACAGCGTGTGCTCGATCCCGTACGCCTCGTGATCGAGCCCGCCCGGCGGAGCAGATTAGCCGGACCTGGACGCCTCGGCCACCCCTGGCGTAAGGATGGACCCATGACAGCCATCATCACCGCAACCGAACTCGCCGCCGACCTGGCCGGGGAGCGTCCGCCCGTCCTGCTGGACGTCCGCTGGCAGCTGACCATGGCCAAGGCCGCGGGCGCCCCCGCCTTCGACGGCCGGGCCGAGTACACGGCCGGGCACCTCCCCGGCGCGGTCTTCGTCGACCTGGACCGGGAGCTGGCCTCGACCCCCGGTGACAGCGGTCGCCATCCGCTGCCCGACCTCGAGGAGTTCGGCGCGGCCATGCGCCGCGCGGGCGTGTCGGCAGGACGTCCGGTCGTCGTCTACGACGGCGGACAGGGCTGGGCGGCGGCGCGCGCGTGGTGGCTGCTGCGCTGGACGGGTCACCCGGACGCGCGGGTGCTCGACGGCGGGTTGCCCGCCTGGCAGGGCACGCTGTCGACGGAGGTGCCCGACCCGGCGGAGGGCGACTTCGAACCGGCGCCCGCCGCGGCCGGGTTGCTCGACGCGGACGGGGCCGCCGCACTGGCCCGCTCGGGCGTGTTGCTCGACGCGCGCGCGGGGGAGCGGTACCGCGGCGAGGTGGAGCCGATCGACCGGGTCGGTGGGCACATCCCGGGCGCGGTGTCCGCGCCGACGAACGAGAACGTGGGCCCGGACGGCCGCTTCCTGCCCGCGGCGGACCTGCGGGACCGCTTCAAGGCCCTGGGCGTGTCCGAGGAGGCGCCGGTGGGCGTCTACTGCGGCTCGGGTGTCTCGGGCGCGCACGAGGTGCTGGCCCTCGCGGTCGCGGACATCGAGGCGGCGCTGTACGTCGGCTCCTGGTCGGAGTGGTCCTCGGACCCGTCCCGTCCGGTCGCGGTGGGGCCGGACCCGCAGTAGGCGACGGAAAGAGTGGGGGCACGCACGCGTGCCCCCACTTCATACGGCCGTACGGCCGGTTTACTCCTGTTTCTTGCGCCGGGTCCCGAACACGATCTCGTCCCAGCTCGGTACCGCGGCGCGGCGGCCGGGGCGGACACCGTCGGCCTCGGCCTGGCGGTCGGTGGCTCCGATGAGCCGGTCGCGGTGGCTGCCCACCGAGCGGGGCATGAGGACGTCCGCGTAGGCGGAGCCGGCCGAGGCCGCGGGCGCCGGGGGCTCCTCCACCGCAGGTTCCTCGACGGGTTCCTCCGGGGACTCCACGGGCCGTTCCGGGACCACCAGGTCGCCCCGGAAACTCGGCACCGCCTCCAACAGGCTGGTGAGCGAGTCGCGTTCGCCCGTGCTCTCCTCGGCGGGCTCGGAGGACTGGGCCGGCAGGCTCGGCCGCTCCCGGTCGCTCCGGTCGAGGGCGCGGTCCATCGAACGCTCGCGCGGCAGCCTGGCGATGCGCGGGACGAACGGGAAACTCGGCTCCGCCACGGCGAGGTCGTCGGACTCGCCGATCAGCGAGCGCGCCTCGTCGTCCACGGCCTGGACGAGCCGCCTGGGCGGGTCGTAGGTCCAGCTCGCCGAGTGCGGTTCGCCCGCGACCCGGTAGACGAGGAGGACCTCCCAGGTGCCGTCGTCACGGCGCCAGGAGTCCCACTGCACGGTGTCCTTCTCGGCACCGCGCAGCAGCAGCCGCTCCTGCACGGCCTCGCCGAGCAGCGGGCCGGAGTTCTCACCGGGGCGGCGGACCGGGGTCTTGCGGGCCCGCTCGGCCATGAAGGCGCGCTCGGCCAGTACCGGACCCTCGAAGCGCCGCACCCGGTCGACGGGGATGCCGGCGAGCTGGGCCACCTCTTCCGCGGTGGCACCGGCACGTATACGGGCCTGGATGTCGCGGGGACGGAGATGGCTCTCGACCTCGATCTCGATCTGACCGAGGCGTGGCCGGTCGCCGCGCACGGCGGCGCGCAGGCGTTCGTCGATCGGAAGCGTGTACTCCGTAGAGTCGGCAGCCTTGAGCACCAGCCGTGTGCCGTCATTCGAGACGGCCACGACACGCAGTTCGGGCATGGGGACCTCCCGGGTGGTGCCTGCCGACGTCACGTGCGTCGCTGCTTCCGCTAGTCGAGTGTGGCCTGCCCGGGTGCAGCCTGCCACAACCTTGCCGAGTTGCCCGGCGTGTCGGGCACGGGCCCTGGGTCGCCGTTATGGCACGGTTACCTATTCGCAACGCTAAGTGACGAACCTCATCACCCTGTGCAACAAGCCCCCTCCCGGCGGTCCTGCAAGGCCGCGGACACCCTGGTGGGAGACCGGACCCAGGGCTCGCAACAGTACTCCATTCGGACCACGTGCGTGGATTGGCGCGCCGCCCAACTTCTCGTAAGGGACGCGACTTGGCCCTGCGCAACCCGTTTTGCCGATCATGAACGTGGCGAACTTCACGCAATCCCCAGAAACGGAACTAATGGTTTCGCCCGACGCGGCCGCCGGTCGGGGGTCCGGCCTCCCCGAATTCCGGTGCGGGCGCGGACCCTTCGGTGTCTTCCGCCCACTCGTCGTATTCGGACGTGCCGTCGACGGGTGCCGTCGACGGCGTCGGCGCGACCGTCGGCGCGACGCCCACGCCCGTCGGGTCCGCGGTGACGCCTTACGCCCCCAGGACCCGCCGCAAGTAGTCGTTCTGGAACAGCCGTTCCGGGTCGAGGCGGTCCCGCAGCGCCGTGAACTCGCCGAAGCGCGGGTAGGCCCCGGCGAAGTACTCCGCGTCCCGCGTGTGCACCTTGCCCCAGTGCGGCCGCCCCTCGTGCGCCGTGAAGATGCGCTCCGCGGCGGTGAAGTAGGCCTGGTACGGCGTGCCCCGGAACATGTGGACGGCGATGTACGCGCTGTCCCGGCCCGAGGCGGTGGACAGGGTGATGTCGTCGGCCGGAGCGGTGCGCACCTCGACCGGGAAGCTGACGCGCAGACCGGAACGGTCGACCATGGCCTTCAGTTCGCGCAGCGTGTCGGCCAGGGCCGCGCGCGGGACGGCGTACTCCATCTCCACGAAGCGCACGCGGCGCGGAGAGGTGAAGACCTTGTACGGGATGTCGGTGTACGTCCGCGCGGACAGCGCCTTGCTGGAGACCTGGGCGATCGCCGGAATGGCCGCGGGGGCGGCGCGGCCGACCCACTGCGCCACCTGGAAGACGCCGTTGGAGAGGAACTCGTCCTCGAACCACCCGGCCAGCTGTCCCACGGGCTGCTCCGGGCCCGCACTGCGGTTGTTCCGCTTGGTGTTGGTGTTGCCGGTGTGCGGGAACCAGTAGAACTCGAAGTGCTCGTTCTCGGCCCACAGCTGGTCGAACTCGGCCAGCACCCGCTCGAAGGGCATCGGCTCCTCGCGCGCGGTGAGCAGGAAGAGCGGCTCCACGGCGAAGGTGATCGCGGTGACGATGCCGAGCGCGCCGAGGCCGATCCGGGCGGCCGCGAAGACCGCGCGTTCTTCTTCGGTCCCCTTCTCGGAGCAACTCAGCACCGAGCCATCGGCGGTGACGAGTTCGAGCGCCTTGATCTGGGCGGCGATGGAGGCCGACTCGCGGCCCGTGCCGTGGGTGCCGGTGCTGGTGGCACCGGAGACGGTCTGCTCCATGATGTCGCCCATGTTGGTGAGCGACAGGCCCTCGCGCGCCAGGACCGCGTTGAGTCTCTTGAGCGGGGTGCCCGCCTCGACCGTCACGGTCATGGCGTCCCGGTCGATGTCGCGAATGCCGGTCAGCAGTTGAGGGCGGATCAGCACACCGTCGGTGGCGGCGATGGACGTGAAGGAGTGCCCGGTGCCGACCGCCTTCACCTTCAGGCCGTCCTCGGCCGCCTTGCGCACGGCCGCGGCCAGTTCCTCCACCGAGGCCGGCTCGACCTGCCGGGCGGGGCGGGCGGCGACATTGCCGCCCCAGTTACGCCAGGTGCCGTTCTTCGCGCTCGCTGTGGTGCTCAACGGTGCCTCCCCGACCCGCGGCCGGCCTGCGGAGCCGGCGGTACCCCAGGAAACCGACCGCGACCGCGACGGCTCCGGACACGACCGGAACCCCGTACCCGGCACGCGCACCGGCTGCGTCGATCACCCAGCCGGCCACGGAGGAGCCGAGCGCGACCCCGACCGCGAGGCCGGTGCTGACCCAGGTCATGCCCTCGGTCAGCTTCGCGCGAGGTACGTGCTCTTCGATGAGGGACATCGTCGTGATCATCGTCGGTGCGATGGACAGCCCCGCAACGAACAGCGCCACGGCCAGAAGCGGCAAGTTTCCGACCAGTAGGAGGGGGATCATACTCACGGCCATCGCCCCCACGCCCAGCAGCCAGCGACGTTCCGGGGCTCCCGAGAAGCGCAGCAGCCCGAACACGGCACCCGCGACACAGGAACCGGCGGCGTACAGCGCCAGCACCACGCTCGCGGCCGCCTTGTGGCCGTGCTCGTCGGCGAAGGCGACGGTGACCACGTCGACCGCCCCGAAGATCGTCCCCGTGGCCGCGAAGGTGGCCACCAGGACCTGGAGCCCGGCCGAGCGCAGCGCGCTGCCGCCGTCGTGCCGCTCGCGCGGGTGCGGCTCCGGCTCGGTGGCGCGCTGGGCGGTCAGCCAGAAGACGCCGACGGCCAGGAAGCAGGCCGCCAGCAGGGGACCCGCCTCCGGGAACCAGGCCGTGGACAGGCCGATGGAGATGATCGGCCCGAAGATGAAGCACACCTCGTCCACCACCGACTCGAACGAGTAGGCGGTGTGCAGCTTCGGCGTGCCCCGGTACAGGGCCGCCCAGCGGGCCCGGATCATCGCGCCCAGGCTCGGCACCGTGCCGATGCCGGCCGCGCAGACGAACAGCATCCAGTCCGGCCACCCGAGATGCGCGGTGAGCAGCAGTCCGGCAGCCGCCAGGAGCGCCGCCAGGGTCGCGGGGCGCAGCACCCGGCGCTGGCCGTGCCGGTCCACCAGCCGGGATATCTGCGGCCCGACCGCGGCGGCGGACAGGGCGATGGTGGCCGACAGCGCGCCCGCGAGGCCGTAGCGCCCGGTGAGCTGGGAGACCATCGTGACCACGCCGATGCCCATCATCGACAGCGGCATCCGGCCGACGAAGCCGGCTGCGGAGAAGCTCTTGGTGCCGGGCTCGGCGAACAGGGCGCGGTAGGGGCTGGGCACGTGGTCTCCGGGACATCGGTAAGGCGCGAATGCGGCTGATACAGCTTACGAGTTAGGTGACCCTAATTGCACCAGGAATCACGGCCGGAAATACCGGACTAAACCGGCTGGAACTCGACTCTTCACTCTGCTGTTGCCCGGCTGTCAGGGCCGGGTGGCAGGATCGACCCATGCCAGACGCGCTCGATGCCACCCCCTACGACTCCCTGCTCCTGCTCTCGTTCGGCGGCCCCGAAGGCCCCGACGACGTGGTCCCGTTCCTGGAGAACGTCACGCGTGGGCGTGGCATCCCCAAGGAACGGCTCAAGGAAGTCGGGCAGCACTACTTCCTGTTCGGCGGGGTCAGCCCGATCAACGACCAGAACCGCGCCCTGCTGGACGCCCTGCACAAGGACTTCGCCGAGCACGGCCTGGACCTGCCGGTCTACTGGGGCAACCGCAACTGGGCGCCCTACCTGACGGACACCCTGCGCGAGCTGGTCGCCGACGGCCGGCGTCGCGTCCTGGTGCTCACCACCAGCGCCTACGCCTCCTACTCGGGCTGCCGCCAGTACCGCGAGAACCTCGCCGACGCGCTGGCCACCCTGCGGGCGGAGGGCCTCGAACTGCCGAAGATCGACAAGCTGCGGCACTACTTCAACCACCCCGGCTTCGTCGAGCCCATGGCCGACGGCGTGCTGCGCTCCCTGGCCGACCTCCCCGAGGACGTCCGCGACGGCGCCCACATCGCCTTCAGCACCCACTCCATCCCGACCGCCGCCGCCGACACCTCCGGCCCGGTCGAGACCCACGGCGAGGGCGGCGCGTACGTCGAGCAGCACCTGGACGTGGCCCAGCTGATCGCCGACGCGGTCCGTGAGCGCACCGGCGTCGACCACCCCTGGCGGCTCGTCTACCAGTCCCGCTCCGGCGCCCCGCACATCCCCTGGCTGGAGCCGGACATCTGCGACCACCTCGAGGAGCGGCACGCCGCCGGCGCCCCGGCCGTCGTCATGGCGCCCATCGGCTTCGTCTCGGACCACATGGAGGTCCTCTACGACCTCGACACCGAGGCCACGGCCAAGGCCGGGGAACTGGGCCTGCCGGTGCGCCGCTCGGCCACCGTGGGTGCCGACCCGCGGTTCGCCGCGGCGATCCGTGAGCTGATCCTGGAGCGGGCCGCCGTGGAGCGCGGGCAGGAGGTCACGCCGTGCGCCCTGGGCGCGCTCGGCGCGAGCCACAACCTCTGCCCGGTGGGCTGCTGCCCGGCCCGTGCCCCCCACCCGGCCGCCGCCGGCGCCGACAGCCCCTACGCGTGAGGAGACCCGTGACCGACGCCCTGCACAGGGAACTGCTCGACCTGGCCCAGGAGGCCGCCCGCCGCGCCGGCGAGCTGCTGCGGGACGGCCGTCCCGCCGATCTGGCGGTGGCCAGGACCAAGTCGAGCCCCATCGACGTCGTCACCGAGATGGACATCGCGGCGGAGAAGCTGATCACCGGCCTGATCTCCGACCGCCGCCCGGCCGACGGCTTCCTGGGCGAGGAGGGCGCCGACGCCGTGGGCACCAGCGGCGTCCGCTGGGTGATCGACCCGCTCGACGGCACCGTCAACTATCTGTACGGGCTGCCGACCTGGGCCGTGTCCATCGCGGCCGAGCTGGACGGCGAGACCGTCGTCGGGGTCGTCGCGGCACCGATGCGCGGCGAGACGTACCACGCGGTACGCGGCGGCGGCGCCTGGGCCACGGGCGCGTGGGAGGGCGAGCGGGCACTGTCCTGCCGCCCCGCGCCCCCGCTGGACCAGGCGCTGGTGTCCACGGGCTTCAACTACGTGGCCGGCGTCCGCGCCCACCAGGCCGGGGTGGCCGGCCGGCTGATCCCGCTGCTGCGGGACATCCGGCGCAGCGGGTCGGCCGCGGTCGACCTGTGCGACGTGGCCTGCGGCCGCCTGGACGGGTACTACGAGCGGGGACTCAACGCCTGGGACTTCGCGGCAGGGGACCTGATCGCGCGGGAGGCGGGCGCGCTGACCGGTGGGCGGCCCGGAGAGCGCCCGTCACGTGATCTGACGGTCGCGGGTACACCGGGCGTCTTCGAGCCCCTTCAGCGCCTGCTGGAGGAATTCGGGGCCTGGCACGACTGACGGGACCGCGCCGGCGCAGGGCGCGAGAACGACGGAACCCCCCGGCGCTGGATTCGCCGGGGGGTTCCGCCGTTGTGCTGCGGGCCGATCAGACGCGTGACGCGCCGACTTCCACACCGTGTTCGGCGGCGAGGCGGCGCAGGTCGTCGAGCTCTGCCTGCTCCACCTCGGCGAGGAAGTCGTCGCCCTCGTCACGAGCCCGCGACAGGTCGGACTCGGTCGCCCTTATGCGCTGCAGAAGTCCTGCGGTGAATGCGTCCATGCTGCGCCCCCTCGTCCTGGGTCGTGGGTCGGTGGCACGGGGGTGTGCCGTTAGGAAGGGGCGATCACGTCCTACGCGGGTGCCCAGCGCCCCCCTGCCGGGCGGCGACGGTGCCGGACACCCACGCCCGCTCTGCGGAAGCGGACTACGACGTACCGCATGGTGTTGCGGCACATGCAGAGCGTGATCGCGGGGTGTAAAGCCGTCCTCCCCTCACGTCCTTCCGTGGAAACCTCAACCGCCAGAGAAAATCCCGCATTCCCGCCCCGGGAGCCGCATCCCTGCGGCCCGGACCCCGCCTTACAGCCGACTTATGACCGAAAAGGGCAGGATGGAGGCCACATCCCACGGACACCCCCGCCCGCGCGCGCTCACTGAGCGCTACGCGGGTGGACACAGGAAGGACAAGCGACGTGCGCGTACTCGTCGTCGAGGACGAGCAGCTGCTCGCCGATGCGGTGGCCACCGGACTGCGCCGGGAGGCCATGGCCGTCGACGTCGTGTACGACGGTGCGGCCGCCCTGGAGCGCATCGGCGTCAACGACTACGACGTGGTCGTCCTCGACCGCGACCTCCCGCTCGTGCACGGCGACGACGTCTGCCGCAAGATCGTGGAGCTGGGCATGTCCACGCGCGTGCTCATGCTCACCGCGTCCGGCGACGTCAGCGACCGCGTCGAGGGCCTGGAGATCGGCGCGGACGACTATCTCCCCAAGCCGTTCGCGTTCAGTGAGCTGATCGCGCGTGTGCGCGCCCTCGGACGCCGTACGAGCGTGCCGCTGCCCCCGGTCCTGGAGCGCGCGGGCATCAAGCTCGACCCCAACCGCCGCGAGGTCTTCCGCGACGGCAGGGAGGTCCAGCTCGCACCCAAGGAGTTCGCGGTCCTCGAGGTGCTGATGCGCAGCGAGGGCGCGGTCGTCTCGGCCGAGCAGCTGCTGGAGAAGGCCTGGGACGAGAACACCGACCCGTTCACCAACGTGGTCCGTGTCACGGTCATGACGCTGCGCCGCAAGCTCGGCGAGCCGCCCGTGATCGTCACCGTGCCCGGCTCCGGCTACCGGATCTGATCCGCCGTGGCCACGACACCCACACCCGCCCAGACGCCCCCGAAGCCCACCTGGGACCCCCGGCGGCCGCAGCCGCCCTTCCCTTGG
The DNA here is from genome assembly GCF_007827595.1 of Streptomyces sp. BK340. Taxonomy (GTDB): domain Bacteria; phylum Actinomycetota; class Actinomycetes; order Streptomycetales; family Streptomycetaceae; genus Streptomyces. Next base: position 91,653 of record NZ_VISR01000015.1, on the reverse strand, counting down.
CTGCGCCCGACGATCCGGATACGGCTGACGCTGCTGTACGGCGGCATGTTCCTGATCGCCGGCATCCTGCTGCTGTCGATCATCTACCTGCTGGCCGCGCAGGCGATCACCACCGGCAACATGCCGCCGTTCCGGATCGTCAGTTTCAGCCAGGGCTCCCAGCTGAAGATCACCAGCGACTACTGCCCCGCGATCAACATGGCCGGGAACACGTCCGGTCTGTCGCTCCAGGACTTCAACGACGCGATCAGCCACTGCGTCGACCTGCGGCGCCAGTCGGCCCTGGACGACCTGCTCAGCCGCTCGCTGCTGGCCCTGCTGGGCCTCGCCGTGATCGCCTTCGCGTTCGGCTACGCGATGGCGGGCCGCGTGCTGTCCCCGCTCGGCCGGATCACCCGCACCGCCCGTCAGGTGGCCGGATCGGATCTGTCCCGCAGGATCGAGCTGGACGGCCCGGACGACGAGCTGAAGGAGCTGGCGGACACCTTCGACGACATGCTGGAGCGACTGGAGCGCGCCTTCACTGCCCAGCAGCGCTTCGTCGGCAACGCCTCCCACGAGCTGCGCACACCGCTCGCGATCAACCGCACGCTCCTGGAAGTGCACCTGTCCGACCCGAACGCCCCCGTGGAGCTGCAGCAGCTCGGCAGGACGCTGCTGGCCACCAACGAGCGCAGCGAGCAGCTGGTGGAGGGCCTGCTGCTGCTCGCCCGCAGCGACAACCAGATCGTCGAGCGCAAACCGGTCGACCTGGCCGAGGTGGCCGGCCAGGCCGTCGACCAGGTGCACGCCGAGGCGGCGGCCAAGGGCGTCAAGATCAGCGGTGAGCGCAAACCCGCCGTGGTGCAGGGCAACGGCGTGCTGCTGGAGCGGATCGCGCTGAACCTCGTACAGAACGCCGTGCGCTACAACATGGCCGAGAATGGATGGGTCGAGGTCACCACGGAGGTGGAGCACGGGCAGGCGGTGCTGACCGTCTCGAACACCGGGCCGGTCGTGCCGGCGTACGAGGTCGACAACCTCTTCGAGCCCTTCAGACGGCTCCGTACGGAGCGCACGGGCAGTGACAAGGGGGTGGGCCTCGGCCTGTCCATCGTCCGGTCCGTGGCCCGCGCGCACGGCGGCCACATCGTGGCGCAGCCCCGCGAGGGCGGCGGCCTGGTGATGCGCGTCACCCTGCCGTTGTGACGCAGATCCGACACACGCGGAGGATGTTCGCTTTGCGCGGAATTTTCTGGGCACCCTTTCAGGTTGACCCTGTGTGATCGATCACATGGGCGGATTTCCAGTCATGTACGTTCCGTGATCATGACAGGAGCCATAAAGCCGGGAAAATCCTGGTTTTCAGGGCTCTTGATCACGGGAAGTACACGGTGAGGCGCCTTTGAGGTGCGGCATTCGAACCGTGTACGGTCCTCACCGCCATCCAAGCCGATCACTCTTGAGGTGTCGGGTTGGGTGTCGATTGAGTAACAGACCTTGATGTGAGGCAAAATCTCCGCCTCAGGTCGGGCACAAGTCCGGCCTCTCACGCGTTACGTGCGCTGGAGACACCGCAGACACCCAGAGGGGGAGAGCGACATGGCAACCGATTACGACACTCCACGCAAGACCGATGACGACGTCGACTCGGACAGTCTCGAAGAACTGAAGGCCCGTCGGAACGACAAGTCCACCTCGGCGGTAGACGTCGACGAGTTCGAGGCCGCCGAGGGCCTCGAGCTGCCGGGCGCCGACCTCTCGAACGAGGAGCTGGCCGTCCGCGTGCTGCCCAAGCAGCAGGACGAGTTCACGTGCATGAGCTGCTTCCTGGTGCACCACCGCAGCCAGCTGGCCCGGGAGAAGAACGGTCAGCCGATCTGCCGCGACTGCGACTGAGGACGGGTCGGCCGTGACTGGCTCGACCCCTCCACGGAAGCGCCGCTTCCCCCTGCCGGGAGCGGACAAGGGGCCGCACGACGGCCCGCACGGCGCGCGTGACGACGAGCGGGGCTCGCCCGGTGTGGGAGCCTCGCTCGAACCGGCGTCGGGCCCAGAAGGCCCGCCGACGCCGGCGCGGCGGCCCGCGCCTGTCGCCAGGCGGCGGGCCGCGGTGATCCGTGACAAGGCGCGGGATCTGGCCCGGGAAGGCGCCCGTATGGGCGGCAGCCGCGCCAGGGCGGGGCTGGCGTACATCACGGACCGGATCATCGAGATCGCCCCGCGTGTCCCCGTACGCGACCTCGCGACGCTGCGCAGGCAGTTCCCGGGCCTCGGGCCCGAGGAGATCGCCGACAAACTCGTGGCGGGCGCGGCCGGCGCGACCTCGACGGTCGGGGCCGGAATCGGTGCTGCGGCGATGCTGCCGGTGCCGCCTGCCATGCCGACCGAACTGGCCGCGGAGATCACCGGGGTCGCGGCGATCGAGCTCAAGCTGATCGCCGAGCTGCACGAGCTGTACGGCGTGCGGCCGCCCGGGAACGTGGTGGCCCGCAGTACCGCGTATCTGTCCTCCTGGTCGGGGGAGCGCGGGATCGACGTGATGAAGCCGTCGACGGTCAACACGGCCCTCGGGGGCCAGATGAAACGCGAGCTGCGTCAGCAGATCATGAAACGCATGGTCCGGGATCTGCCCAACCTCATGCCGTTCATGGTGGGCGCGGCGGTGGGGGCGGTCATGAACCGCCGGGACACCAGAAAGCTCGCCGCGCGGGTCCGGGCCGACCTGCGGAAGATCCAGGTGCCCTGGGAAGCGCTGGCGGAGCTCCCGCCGCTGGAGAAGCCCGCCAAGCCCCTGAAGCTGGACGAGCCTCCCGAGGACTGGGGGGACTGACGTCCCCCGCACGTCCCCGCACGCGGTTACGCCTGCTGGTCCTCGGACCGGCCGCCAGCCCGGTGCTTCGCCGCCTCGATGGCCGCCGCCAGCAGCTCCGGCTCGCGCGTCGACAGGTACAGGTACGGCGTCGGGTCCTGCGGGTCCGTGACCTCCACGCGCAGGGCCCTCGGGATGTAGGCGCGCAGCAGCAGGAACGCGCGGGTGTCGGCCTTGTACGTGCGCCAGGCGCGGGCCTCCTCCGGGTCCAGGATCTCCGCGTCGCCGAGCGCCGACACCGGGATCTTCGCCTCGCCCGCGATCAGCGAATCGCCCACCACACGGATGCGCAGGGAGCCGTAGGCACTGGCCACCACCGCGGCCGCGGCCGTACCGCCGACCAGGCCGCCGAGCAGCGGCAGCGTGCCGAACGGGAGCAGGATCAGGGCGAACGAGACGCCCACGAGGAAGCTGATCAGCCACCACGAGCGGGGGGCGGTGAGGCGTTCTTCGTAGGGAGTGGCGGAGAGCTGCATGGGGCCAAGCTTGGCACGGTATCCGGATATCGCCGGAGTCGGGGCAGCCGGGGCGAAGCGCTCTCGGGTGGGGCGGTGGTGGGTGACGGGCGGGCGGGTAAGGTCTGCGCCTGTGAGTGGTAGTTCCGCAGCTCTTCAGCCCCCCGCCGACGCCGTGCAACCGGTACGGCACCCCGATGCTCCCGCACCCGGCGAGCTTCTCGGTGCCCACTACGAACACTGTTTCGGTTGCGGTCCCGCGCAGTCGCACGGCCTGCACCTGGAGGCACGTGCCGGTGAGGGGGTCTCGCTGACCGCCGAGTTCACCGTCCAGCCCGCCCATCAGGGCGCCCCGGGCCTCGCGCACGGCGGAGTGCTGGCCAGCGCCCTCGACGAGACCCTCGGCTCGCTGAACTGGCTGCTGCGGACCATCGCCGTCACCGGCCGGCTGGAGACCGACTTCGTGCGGCCGGTCCCGGTGGACACCACGCTGTACCTGGAGGCGGAGGTCACCGCCGTGGCCGGGCGGAAGATCTACTCCACCGCCACCGGCCGGATCGGGAGCCCCGACGGGCCCGTCGCCGTACGCGCGGACGCCCTCTTCATCGAGGTGAAGGTCGACCACTTCATCGACCACGGCCGCGAGGAGGAGATCCAGGCCGCCATGAGCGACCCGGACCAGATCCGCCGTGCCCGCGCCTTCGAGGTGAACCCGTGAGCTTCGAGCACCCCCTCGGCCCGCTGCGCCGCGAGCCCCTGAACGTGCAGATCCGCCGCGTCGACCCGGACGTACCGCTTCCCGCGTACGAACACCCCGGGGACGCCGGAGCCGATCTGCGGACCACCGAGGCCTGTGAACTCGGGCCCGGTGAGCGTGCCGTGCTGCCCACGGGAGTGTCGATCGCCCTCCCGGAGGGGTACGCGGCCTTCGTGCACCCACGTTCCGGGCTCGCCGCCCGCTGCGGTGTCGCCCTCGTGAATGCCCCGGGGACGGTTGATGCCGGGTACCGTGGGGAGATCAAGGTGATCGTGGTGAATCTCGACCCGCGCGAGGCAGTGCGGTTCGAGCGCTTCGACCGGATTGCCCAACTGGTCGTCCAGCAGGTCGAGAGGGTCCGCTTCCAGGAGGTGGCGGAACTTCCCGGCTCGGCGCGGGCCGAAGGGGGCTTCGGGTCCACCGGTGGCCATGCCTCGGTGGGCGACGAAAGCGGCACAAGCGGTCCGGCCGCCATGGGCGGCGGGACGGGTGGGAATCGATACGCTTCGGTCGTATCCGACCGGGAAGGACAGTGACGTGTTCGGACGTCGCAAGAAGAAGGGTGCCGCCGAGGACGCGGCCGGCGAGGCCGAGCAGGTCGTCGACAGCGTCGACACCGAGGCGGACGAGGAAGAGGCCGAGCGCGAGCGTGTCCGGCTGGAGCCCGAGCCCCGGCCCGACGGGCCGTGGGACAGCACCGAGGTGAGCGACCCGGGCGAGGGCCGGGTGGACCTCGGCGGCGTTTTCGTGCCGGGCGTCGACGGCATGGAGCTGCGGGTCGAGGTCGCCGGTGACGCGATCGTCGCGGCGACCGTCGTGCTGCGCGACAGCGCCATCCAGCTCCAGGCCTTCGCCGCGCCCAAGCGCGAGGGCATCTGGGGCGAGGTCCGCGAGGAGATCGCGGGCGGCATCACCCAGCAGGGCGGCATCGTCGACGAGGTCGAGGGGCCGCTGGGCTGGGAGCTGCGTGCCCAGGTGCCGGTGCAGCTGCCGGACGGCACGGGCGGCTTCCAGGTCGTGCGGTTCGTCGGTGTGGACGGCCCGCGCTGGTTCCTGCGCGGTGTGATCTCGGGTCAGGCCGCCGTGCAGCCGCAGGTCGCCGGCCTGCTGGAGCAGATCTTCCGGGACACCGTCGTGGTCCGCGGCGAGGGCCCGATGGCGCCCCGCGACCCGATCGTCCTCAAGCTGCCGAACGACGCTCAGATGGTTCCCGAGGGTGTCCAGCAGGAGGAGGGCTCCCGCTTCTCCGGCGGCATGGGCCAGCTGCAGCGCGGACCGGAGATCACCGAGGTCCGCTGACAACGCGACGACGAAGGGCCGTACCTCATGGGGTACGGCCCTTTCGCATGCGTGCGCGCCGGACCCCTTGACGGCGGATGGTCCGTGCCCACCGTCTCGGACCCGGCCGGCAGCAACAACCCCTTCGTCGCCCGGGAGACCCTCACCCACGGCGACAACCCGAACCGAACCGTTGAACGGCCGGGCCCTCCGCGGCGATACTGGCGCCCGGCCCGCGGGACACGGGGGACACGGGGGAGGCGGAATGAGTCAGGTGCTCACCGAGACCATGGTGCGCGTCGAGGACGTCCACAAGTCGTTCGGGCGCGGCGCCGCCGCCGTCCACGCCCTGCGCGGGGTCTCCTTCGAGGTTCCGCGCGGCGAACTCGTCGCCCTCAAGGGGCGTTCCGGCTCCGGCAAGACCACCCTGCTCAACATCGTCGGCGGACTCGACACCCCCGACCGCGGGCGGGCCGAGGTAGACGGGCAGGATCTGGCCGGGCTCGGCGAGAGCGGGCTGCTGGAGCTGCGCCGGGACCGGATCGGGTTCGTCTTCCAGTCCTTCGGGCTCATCCCGATCCTCACCGCCGCCGAGAACGTCGGCGTACCCCTGCGGCTGCGCCGGGCCGACCCGCGCGAGCGCGAGGAGCGCGTCGACCTGCTGCTCTCCCTCGTCGGACTCGCCGACCACGCGGCCCAGCGGCCGGGCGAACTGTCCGGCGGCCAGCAGCAGCGCGTCGCCATCGCCCGCGCCCTCGCGAACCGCCCCGCCCTGATCGTCGCCGACGAGCCCACCGGCCAGCTGGACGCAGAGACCGGCCACGCCGTCATGGAGCTGCTGCGGGCCGTCGTCCGCAGCGAGGGGGCCACCGCGCTGGTCGCCACGCACGACACGACCCTGCTCGACCTGGCCGACCGGGTGCTGGAGCTGCGGGACGGCGAGATCGTCGAGCACTGACGGCCTCGGCCGCCATCAGAGTTGCGTCAAAGACCCCTGTTGACCGGGCCATCGTCCCGTTTGTCCGCATCGTTGGCCGTAAGGTCGACGCTGCGTACGCAGCAGATACCGGAAGACAATGGGGCCATGGCACGCGGCAAGCTTCGGATCTACCTCGGGGCGGCACCGGGCGTGGGCAAGACCTACGCCATGCTGTCCGAGGCGCACCGCCGGGTGGAGCGGGGCACCGACTGTGTGGTCGCGTTCGTCGAGCACTACGGCCGGCCGCGCACCGAGGTGATGCTGCACGGCCTGGAGCAGATACCGCGCAAGGAGCTGGAGTACCGGGGCGCCACCTTCGGTGAGATGGACGTCGACGCGGTGCTGCGCCGCGCCCCCGCCGTCGCCCTCGTGGACGAACTCGCCCACACCAACGTTCCCGGCTCCCGCAACGCCAAGCGCTGGCAGGACGTCGAGGAGCTGCTCGCGGCGGGGATCGACGTGGTCTCGACCGTGAACATCCAGCACCTGGAGTCGCTCGGCGACGTGGTGGAGTCGATCACGGGGGTGCGGCAGCGGGAGACGGTGCCCGACGAGGTCGTACGGCGGGCCGGCCAGATCGAGCTGGTCGACATGTCGCCGGAGGCGCTGCGCCGCCGTATGGCGCACGGGAACATCTACAAGCCGGACAAGGTCGACGCGGCCCTGTCGAACTACTTCCGGCCCGGCAATCTCACCGCCCTGCGTGAGCTGGCGCTGCTGTGGGTCGCCGACCGGGTCGACGAGTACCTGACCGAGTACCGCACCGAGCACCGGGTCTCGGCCATCTGGGGTTCGCGCGAGCGGATCGTGGTCGGCCTCACCGGCGGCCCCGAGGGGCGCACCCTGATCCGGCGCGCGGCCAGGCTGGCGGAGAAGGGCGCAGGCGGCGAGGTGATGGCCGTCTACATAGCCCGCAGCGACGGCCTGACCTCGGCCTCCCCGAAGGAGCTGGCCGTCCAGCGCACCCTGGTGGAGGATCTGGGCGGCACCTTCCACCACGTGGTGGGCGACGACATACCGGCCGCGCTGCTGGACTTCGCGCGCGGTGTCAACGCCACCCAGATCGTGCTCGGCTCCTCGCGCCGCAAGGCCTGGCAGTACGTCTTCGGGCCCGGCGTCGGCGCCACGGTCGCCCGGGAGTCCGGCCCCGATCTCGACGTCCACATCGTCACCCACGAGGAGGTCGCCAAGGGCCGCGGACTGCCCGTCGCCCGGGGTGCGCGGCTGGGCCGGGCCAGGATCATCTCGGGCTGGGTGGTGGGCCTGGCGGGCCCGGCGATCATGGCCGTGCTGCTGAACACCGTCGACCTCGGCCTCGCCAACGACATGCTGCTGTTCCTGGCCCTGACCGTCGCCGCGGCCCTGCTCGGCGGCCTGCTGCCCGCCCTGGCCTCGGCGGCCTTCGGTTCGCTGCTCCTGAACTACTTCTACACCCCGCCCCTGCACCGGCTGACCATCGCCGACCCCAAGAACATCGTCGCCATCGCGATCTTCTTCGGGGTCGCCGTGTCGGTCGCCTCGGTGGTGGACCTCGCCGCCCGGCGCACCCACCAGGCCGCCCGGCTGCGGGCGGAGTCCGAGATCCTCTCCTTCCTCGCCGGCAACGTGCTGCGCGGCGAGACGGGCCTGGAGGAGCTGCTGGAGCGGGTCCGCGAGACCTTCGGCATGGAGTCGGCCGCCCTGCTGGAACGCGAGAGCGACGTCGAGCCGTGGAGCTGCGCGGGCAGCGCCGGATTCGGGCCCGCCCTGGAACGGCCCGAGGACGCCGACGTCGACATGCCGATCGGCGACCACATGGCGCTCGCCCTGACCGGCCGGGTGCTGCCCGCCGAGGACCGCCGGGTGCTCGCCGCGTTCGCCGCGCAGGCCGTCGTGGTGCTGGACCGCCGGCGCCTCCAGGAGGAGGCCGACCAGGCCAGGGCGCTCGCCGAGGGCAACCGCATCCGCACCGCCCTGCTGGCCGCCGTCAGCCACGACCTGCGCACCCCGCTCGCCGCGATCAAGGCCGCCGTCTCCTCGCTGCGCTCCGACGACGTGGCCTGGTCCGAGGAGGACCGGGCGGAGCTGCTGGAAGGCATCGAGGAGGGCGCCGACCGGCTCGACCACCTCGTGGGCAACCTGCTCGACATGTCGCGGCTGCAGACCGGCACCGTCACCCCGCTCATCCGCGAGATCGACGTGGACGAGGTGGTCCCGATGGCGCTGGGCGGCGTACCCGAGGACAGCGTCGAGCTGGACATCCCCGAGACGCTGCCCATGGTCGCCGTCGACCCCGGCCTGCTGGAGCGGTCCGTGGCCAACCTGGTGGAGAACGCCGTCAAGTACAGCCCGCCGGGACAGCGCGTCCTGGTGTCCGCCAGCGCCATAGTCGACCGTGTCGAGGTGCGTGTCGTGGACCGCGGGCCCGGGGTCCCGGACGAGGCGAAGGACCGTATCTTCGAGCCCTTCCAGCGCTACGGCGACGCCCCGCGCGGCGCCGGGGTCGGCCTCGGCCTCGCGGTCGCGCGCGGCTTCGCCGAGGCCATGGGCGGCACCCTGAACGCCGAGGACACGCCGGGCGGCGGGCTCACGATGGTGCTCTGCCTCCGTGCGGCAGGATCGCGTCCCGAGCCCCTCCCCGTCGGGGAGTCCAGCACAGAACCAGAGAGGCAGACCCAATGCTGAGCCCCACTGGGGGGACCCCCCAGACCCCCACGAGGGTGCTCGTGGTCGACGACGAGCCGCAGATCGTGCGTGCGCTCGTGATCAACCTCAAGGCGCGCAAGTACGAGGTCGACGCGGCTCCCGACGGCAGGACCGCCCTCGAACTCGCCGCGTCCCGCCACCCCGACGTGGTCGTTCTCGACCTGGGCCTGCCGGACATGGACGGCGTCGAGGTGATCAAGGGGCTGCGCGGCTGGACCCGTGTCCCGATCCTGGTCCTGTCCGCCCGTCACTCCTCGGACGAGAAGGTCGAGGCGCTGGACGCGGGCGCCGACGACTACGTCACCAAGCCCTTCGGCATGGACGAGCTGCTGGCCCGGCTGCGGGCCGCCGTACGCCGGGCCGAGCCGGTCGGGCCGGGCGAGGACGACCTGACGACCGTGGAGACCGAGGGCTTCACCGTCGACCTGGCCGCGAAGAAGGTCAACCGCGCGGGCAAGGACGTCCGGCTCACCCCGACCGAGTGGCATCTGCTGGAGGTACTGGTCCGCAACAGCGGCCGCCTGGTCAGCCAGAAACAGCTGCTGCAGGAGGTGTGGGGTCCGTCGTACGGGACGGAGACCAACTACCTGCGCGTCTACATGGCCCAGCTGCGCAGGAAGCTGGAGACGGACCCGTCGCACCCGAAGCACTTCATCACGGAGCCGGGGATGGGGTACCGGTTCGAGAAGTGAGGTGCAGGGCGCCCGGTTCGAGAAGTGAGCTGCGCTACGGCGGTGTAGGTGGGCCCCGGTACGCTTCAGATATGACTGCTGTTCCCCGTTCCCAGAAGCCGGCCGGCCGGTTCCGGCGGATGCTCGACCGGCTCTCCACCTCCCAGGAGGACCTGGAGTCCGAGGAGCTGCGGGAAGACGCCGAGACCGCGGGATGCACCCGGATCGGTGACTGCCTGGACCGCCAGATCGTCACCGTAACTGGTACCTTGCGCACGGTCACCCTCCGGCCGCGCGCCGGGGTCCCCGCCCTGGAGGCCGAGCTGTTCGACGGCTCGGCCGCGCTGGACGTGGTGTGGCTCGGCAGGCGCTCCATCGTCGGCATAGAACCGGGGCGCAAGCTGATCGCATCGGGCCGGATCTCCATGAGCCGGGGCCGCCGGGTGCTGTTCAACCCCAAATACGAACTGCGACCCCTCGGACGGGAGTAGCCGGTGACGTCCCTCGACAAGCCGACCGAAGACACCGAACAGACTCGGTCGGACGATGCCCGCGCGGTCACCGAGGCCGCGCTGTTCGAGGCGTTCGGCGGTGTCCGAGGCATGGTCGAGACGGTCGTGCCCGGTCTCCTCTTCGTCGCGATCTTCACGGTCAACAAGGACCTGCACAGCGCGGCGATCGCCGCGCTGGCCGTGTCCCTGGTGCTGGTCGTGGTCCGGCTGGTGCGCAAGGACACCGTCAAGCACGCCTTCAGCGGTGTCTTCGGCGTGGCCTTCGGCGTGCTGTTCGCGATGTTCACGGGCAACGCCAAGGACTTCTACCTCCCCGGCATGCTCTACACGCTGGGCCTGGCGCTGGCCTACATCATCACGACCCTGGCCGGTGTCCCCCTGATCGGTCTCATCCTCGGCCCGGTCTTCAAGGAGAACCTCTCCTGGCGCACCCGCAACCCCGGCCGCAAGAAGGCCTATGCGAAGGCCAGTTGGGCCTGGGGTCTGATCCTGCTCGCCAAGTGCGCGATCCTCTTCCCGCTGTACTGGTGGGCCAACACCGCCCAGCTCGGCTGGGTGCTGGTCGCCCTGAAGATCCCGCCGTTCCTGCTGGCGGTCTGGCTCACCTGGGTCTTCCTCGCGAAGGCGCCCGCGCCGATCGACGTGTTCGCGGAGATGGAGGCGGAGGAGAAGGCCGAGGAGGAGCGCAAGGCCGCGCTCGCCGCCGAGGGCGGCGAGCCCACCGGCGGACGGCACCGCCGGGACGCGTAGCCGCGGCCGACCGGCCTTCGTACGACGAGAGAGGGCGCCCTGGAGACCCAGGGCGCCCTCTCTCGTGGGTTCAGCTCTCGCGCCGCACCGACAGCAGCTCCTCCAGCTGCTCCTCCCGGGCCTGCGCGGCCACGAAGAGGAGTTCGTCGCCCGGCTCCAGGGAGTCCTCCTTGGACGGGGTCAGAACGCGGTTGCCGCGGATGATCGTGACCAGGGAGGTGTCCTGCGGCCACTCCACGTCGCCGACCTGGGTGCCGGCCAGGGCCGACTCCTCCGGCAGGGTCAGCTCGACGAGGTTGGCGTCGCCGTGGCTGAAGCGGAGCAGGCGGACCAGGTCGCCGACGCTCACCGCCTCCTCGACCAGGGCGGACATCAGGCGCGGCGTGGACACGGCCACGTCGACGCCCCAGGCCTCGTTGAACAGCCACTCGTTCTTGGGGTTGTTCACCCGGGCGACGACGCGCGGAACGCCGTACTCCGTCTTCGCGAGCAGCGAGACGACCAGGTTGACCTTGTCGTCGCCGGTCGCGGCGATCACGACGTTGCAGCGCTGCAGCGCCGCCTCGTCCAGCGACGTGATCTCACAGGCGTCGGCCAGCAGCCACTCCGCCTGCGGCACCCGCTCCACCGAGATGGCGGTCGGTGCCTTGTCGATGAGCAGGATCTCGTGGCCGTTCTCCAGCAGCTCGCCCGCGATCGAGCGGCCGACGGCGCCGGCTCCGGCAATGGCGACCCTCATCAGTGACCGCCCTCCTCTTCCGGGCCCGCGGCGAATGCCGCTTCGACCTTGTCGACGTCGTCCGCCCGCATCATCACGTGGACGAGGTCGCCCTCCTGCAGCACCGTCTGCGAGGTGGGCAGGATGGCCTCGCCCAGGCGGGTCAGGAACGCCACGCGGACGCCCGTCTCCTCCTGCAGCTTGCTGATCTTGTGGCCCACCCACTTCGGGGAGGCGTGCACCTCGGCGAGCTGGACGCCGCCGGTGGGGTCGCGCCACAGCGGCTCGGCACCCGAGGGCAGCAGGCGGCGCAGCATCTGGTCGGCCGTCCAGCGGACCGTGGCCACGGTGGGGATGCCCAGGCGCTGGTAGACCTCGGCACGGCGCGGGTCGTAGATACGGGCGGCCACGTTCTCCACACCGAACATCTCGCGGGCCACGCGCGCGGAGATGATGTTGGAGTTGTCGCCGCTGGAGACGGCGGCGAAGGCGCCGGCCTCCTCGATGCCCGCCTCGCGCAGGGTGTCCTGGTCGAACCCGACCCCGGTGACCCGGCGGCCACCGAACCCGGGGCCCAGCCGGCGGAAGGCGGTGGGGTCCTGGTCGATCACGGCGACCGTGTGTCCCTGTTGCTCCAGGGTCTGGGCAAGAGCGGATCCCACTCTTCCGCAGCCCATGATGACGATGTGCACGACCGTCCTTCCGGTGTCCAAAAGTTACTGCTCAGCATCAGGGTCTCAGACCGACGCCCAAAGCTACACACGAGTGGTTCGGGCCGGGCACCCCTGTGCCGGGGTTTCTCGCGATCACCTTCCGTGATCACCCGATGACGTCCCTCGCACGCCGCTCACCTGCGGGTGGCCGGCGACGAGTGATGCTGCGCACGCTGAACAGGGTCAGGATTCCGAGGCCGGCCAGCGCGACCGTGGCCCCGATCAGCTCTGCGGTCGCGGGCATGGGACCTCCGAAGTGCGATGACAGGCGGGGTCTGCCATCTAGACACGGAGGGTGTGCGAACCGCGGAATCCGCAGTTCCGTGCGCCCGTGATTTCACTCATGAGGCAGAACCGGGATGCCGGGTGGGCGGCTGCCTGTTCGAAGGCCTACCATCCTCTGTCGTGTCCAAACTGACCGACGTGCCCAAACGGATCCTGATCGGGCGCGCACTGCGCAGTGACCGGCTGGGCGAAACGCTCCTGCCGAAGCGCATCGCACTCCCCGTCTTCGCCTCCGACCCGCTGTCCTCCGTCGCCTACGCGCCGGGGGAGGTCCTGCTGGTCCTGTCCATCGCGGGCGTGTCGGCCTACCACTTCAGCCCCTGGATCGCGGTCGCGGTCGTCGTGCTGATGTTCACGGTCGTCGCCTCGTACCGGCAGAACGTCCATGCCTACCCGAGCGGCGGTGGTGACTACGAGGTCGCCACCACCAACCTGGGCCCCAGGGCAGGCCTCACCGTCGCGAGCGCGCTCCTCGTCGACTACGTCCTGACCGTCGCCGTCTCGATCGCCTCCGGCATCGAGAACCTCGGCTCGGCGGTCCCCTTCGTGGTGCAGCACAAGGTGCTCTGCGCCGTCGCCGTGATCGTCCTGCTGACGCTGATGAACCTGCGCGGCGTGAAGGAGTCGGGCAAGCTCTTCGCGATCCCGACGTACGTCTTCGTCGGCGGTGTCTTCATCATGATCGCGTGGGGCGCGTTCCGGGGCCTGGTCCTCGGCGACACCATGCGGGCGCCCACCGCCGACTACCACATCAAGGCCGAACACCAGGGCCTTGCGGGCTTCGCCCTCGTCTTCCTGCTGCTGCGCGCCTTCTCCTCCGGCTGTGCCGCGCTCACCGGCGTGGAGGCCATCTCCAACGGCGTCCCGGCCTTCCGCAAGCCCAAGTCGAAGAACGCGGCGACCACGCTGGCGATGATGGGTCTGCTGGCCGTGACCATGTTCTGCGGCATCATCGCCCTCGCCATGGTGACCAAGGTCCGCATGGCCGAGAACCCGGCCACCGACCTGATCCACAACGGCGTCGCGCTCGGCTCGCACTACGTCCAGAACCCGGTGATCTCCCAGGTCGCCGAGGCGGTGTTCGGCAAGGGCAGCTTCCTGTTCATCGTGCTCGCGGCGGCCACCGCCCTGGTCCTGTTCCTGGCGGCCAACACGGCGTACAACGGCTTCCCGCTGCTCGGCTCGATCCTCGCCCAGGACCGCTACCTGCCGCGCCAGCTGCACACCCGCGGCGACCGCCTCGCCTTCTCCAACGGCATCGTGCTGCTCGCCGGTGCGGCGGCCCTGCTCACCGTCATCTACGGCGCCGACTCCACACGCCTGATCCAGCTGTACATCGTCGGTGTGTTCGTGTCCTTCACGCTCAGCCAGACCGGCATGGTCAAGCACTGGAACCGCCACCTGGCGACGGAGCGCGACCAGGCCAAGCGCCGCCACATGGTCCGCTCCCGCGCGATCAACACGTTCGGCGCCTTCTTCACCGGCCTGGTGCTGGTCGTCGTCCTGGTCACGAAGTTCACGCACGGCGCCTGGGTGGCCCTGCTCGGCATGTGCATCTTCTACGCGACGATGACCGCGATCCGGAAGCACTACGACCGCGTCGCCGACGAGATCGCGGCCCCCGAGGGCCCCAGCGACGACAGTGTCCGCCCCTCCCGCGTCCACTCGGTCGTCCTCATCTCCAAGATCCACCGCCCCACCCTGCGCGCCATGGCCTATGCCAAGCTGATGCGCTCGGACACCCTGGAGGCGCTCACCGTCAACGTCGACCCGGCGGAGACCAAGGCGCTGCAGGAGGAGTGGGAGCGGCGGGGCATCGACGTACCGCTGAAGGTCCTCGACTCGCCGTACCGCGAGATCACGCGGCCGATCATCGAGTACGTCAAGGGCCTGCGCAAGGAGTCCCCGCGCGATGCGGTCTCCGTGATCATCCCGGAGTACGTGGTCGGTCACTGGTACGAGCACCTGCTGCACAACCAGAGCGCCCTGCGCCTGAAGGGCCGCCTGCTGTTCACGCCCGGCGTGATGGTGACCTCCGTCCCCTACCAGCTGGCCTCCTCCGAGGCGGCCAAGCTCCGTGCCCGCAAGCGGCAGGAGTGGAACGCGCCGGGTGCCGTGCGGCGTGGTCCGGCGGCGGAGCGGCCGAAGGAGTCCGCGGCCAAGGACTGAGGCATCCAGGTCTCGGGCGTCCAGGTCCGAGGCGTGCGGGGAAGGCCGTAGACTGGTGGGCTGTTGTCCAGGCCCACCGGCTGCGGCCGCTTCCGTTTCCTTCCCGAAGCGCCGTTCCCGACGTCCCTTCCCGGTTTCCCTCCCGATCTGGAGTCACCCCACCATGCAGGCAGAACCGACCAAGTCTCTGGTGGGCGAGGAGTACGAGGTCGAGATCGGCCCCGTCGCCCACGGCGGCCACTGCATCGCCCGTACCGCCGAGGGCCAGGTGCTGTTCGTCCGGCACGCGCTGCCCGGCGAGCGCGTGGTGGCCCGGGTGACCGAGGGCGAGGAGGGTGCACGCTTCCTGCGGGCCGACGCCGTCGAGATCCTGGAGGCCTCCAAGGACCGTGTCGAGGCTCCCTGCCCCTTCGCCGGCCCCGGCCGCTGCGGCGGCTGCGACTGGCAGCACGCCAAGCCGGGCGCCCAGCGCCGACTGAAGGGCGAGGTGATCGCCGAGCAGCTCCAGCGGCTCGCGGGCCTCACGCCCGAGGAAGCGGGCTGGGACGGCACCGTGATGCCGGCCGAGGGCGACAAGCTCCCGGCGGGTCAGGTCCCGCAGTGGCGGACGCGCGTGCAGTACGCGGTCGACGCCGACGGCAACGCCGGACTGCGCCGCCACCGCTCGCACGAGGTCGAACCGATCGATCACTGCATGATCGCCGCGCCCGGTGTCACCGAACTCGGCATCGAGGACCGGGACTGGGCCGGCATGGCGTCCGTCGACGCGATCGCCGCGACGGGTTCCCAGGACCGCATGGTGATCCTGGAGCCCCGCCCCGGCGCCCGGCTGCCGCTCGTCGAGCTCGACCGGCCCGTCTCCGTCATGCGCGTCGACGAGAAGGACGGCGGCATCCACCGGGTCCACGGCCGCGCGTTCGTGCGTGAGCGCGCCGACGACCGCACCTACCGCGTCGGCAGCGGCGGTTTCTGGCAGGTCCACCCGAAGGCCGCCGACACCCTGGTGAAGGCCGTCATGCAGGGCCTGCTGCCGCGCAAGGGCGAGATGGCCCTCGACCTGTACTGCGGCGTCGGCCTCTTCGCCGGTGCCCTCGCCGACCGTCTCGGCGAGAAGGGCGCGGTCCTCGGCATCGAGTCCGGCAAGCGCGCCGTCGAGGACGCCCGCCACAACCTCGCCGACTTCCCCCGCGTCCGCATCGAACAGGGCAAGGTCGAGTCGGTCCTCCCGCGCACCGGCATCACCGAGGTCGATCTCGTCGTCCTCGACCCGCCGCGCGCCGGCGCCGGCCGCAAGACGGTCGAACACCTCTCCTCCCTCGGCGCCCGCCGTATCGCCTACGTCGCCTGCGATCCCGCTGCGCTGGCTCGCGATCTGGCGTACTTCCGGGACGGCGGATACCGGGTGCGGACGCTGCGCGCGTTCGACCTGTTTCCGATGACGCATCACGTGGAGTGCGTGGCGATTCTGGAACCCGCTGCAAAGCGGGTCTGAACTGCAGTTTCTCGGGTTTCTCAGGCGTGGCCGGATACGCTCGACCTGTTTCCCGAAGTGCTGAACCTGCGGTTTCGATTGGACTTGATGATCCGTCAGCTTGTTTTTTGATTTGTGCCGGACCCCAACTCAAACCTTAAAGCCAAGAATGCTCATGACTCGGCTTACTCAGGTGCGGGGAGCGTGAAGGTGGGTGGCAAAGAAGGTCTCGATGCGCTGCCAGGCGTCCGCCGAAGCGTCCGGATCCGGGCCGATGTTCATGACGCGGAACAGGGGGCGCAGTGGCCTGGGGCCGGCCTCGGCGTCGTTGAGAAAGGCGTGGCCTGCTTGCGGGTACTCCTTGACGTCATGCACGACTCCATGGTGTTCGAGGGCCGCGCTCAGCCGGTCGGCCGCCCCCTTCAGGGTGCGGTCCTTCCCGCCGAAGCTGGCGACGACGGGGCAGGCGTCGGAGAGGACGTCCAGGTCCTTGGGAAGCAGTCCGTAGTTGGCGGACGCCGCGTCGTAGGCACTGCGTCCAGCCGTCATCAAAGCGAACGCCCCTCCCATACAGAAGCCGATGATGCCGACCGCGCCGGTGCAGTCACTTTGGGCCAGCAGATAGGAGCGGGCAGCCTCCAGGTCCTGGTAAGCACGCCCGGTCCCGGACATGGCCGCGCGGATCGTAGGGATCAGGCAGCGCCGTGCGCCGCCCTCGGTGAACAGGTCGGGCATCAGCGTGAGGTACCCGGCGCCGGCCAGACGCTCGGCCTGGCGGAGCATGACGTCGTCAACGCCGAGTACCTCGTGTGCAATGACCACGCCCGGCCAGGGTCCTGGGCCATCCGGTCGGGTGAGGTGCCCCTTCAGCCTCTGCGAGCCCCCGGCCGGGCCACTCAGGCTGCTCAGGTCAATGGCTTCAACAGCAGACACGGAGCTTCTCCCGGAGGCTGAGTGCGTTGGGTGCGGTTTCTTCTGAAGGGATGATCAGTTCGATCTCGCGACCTGCCGAGCTCAGTGGCCGTAATGAGGCGTCGGCGTAGGTGAGGCAGGTGTCGCAGACGGTGCAGCGGAACAGCATCGCGGTGGCACCTTCGCCAAGGTGGGTGAGGCACTGCTCGAGTTGGGCGGCGTCGTGCCGGCCGTCGATGCGCAGGTCCTGCCTCAGTTGGTCGAGGGCCTCGGGATGGGCCGCCAGCTCGCTGTAGCCGACCCCGCCGATGAAGGCGGCCGCGTCGTGGCAGCGGGTGGTCCCGCAGGCCGCGTACGAGCTCGAAGGTCTCGCCCCGTCGGCGGAACGGGACAACGCGGCGGGTCCGCCCCCGCATACACCACCTCGGGCCCCTCGGCGGGCGCCGGGATCAGCTGTCACACCCGCTCGAGCGAGACCCCGGTCCCCTCCGGGAAGCGCACGGCGGGCCGTTCGGGCTCCTGCCGGCTGGCGCCGAGGCCGTCGGAGTGGAAGACGCCGGGCCCCAGTGCGCACTGTCCCCGGAGGCGAGCAGCCGGGGCCCGCCCGAGTGCCACGCGTGGATGGCCTCGGCGTACACGGCCTGGCCGGGGAAGTGCGGCTCCTCGAACTCCCCTGCCCCGTCGCGCCGGTGGGCGAGGAAGAGCTCCTTCCTGGTGCTCGCCAGCAGCAGGGGCGCGGTCATGACGATCGCCTCTGTCCTGTCCGGTGTGTGACGCCTCTGTCGCAGCACCGCGGACAGTGTGGACCCGCCACTGACAGTCCCCGCTGACCTGCGCGAACGGCGTGCCGCGACCGCTCACCCGCCCGTCAGCCCGCCCGCGGCGGGCGTATCACCACCGCACCGGCAGGCTCCGCCTCCCCCGGATCAGCATCCCCGGGAGCCACTCTCCCGGCTCCCCGTCCGCCGCCAGATCCGGGCAGCGCTCCAGCAGCGTGCGCAGTGCCACCTCGCCCTCGAGGCGGGCGAGGGGGGCGCCCAGGCAGAAGTGGATCCCGTGTCCGAAGGAGAGATGGCCCCGGGCCTCGCGGCGCCGTACGTCGAAGCGTTCCGGATCGGGGAAGCGCGCCGGGTCGTGGTCCGCGCCGGCCATGGCGATCAGCACGATGGCACCGCGCGGCACCGGTACGCCGCCGACCTCGGTGTCCTCCAGGGCGATGCGCGGCGTGGTGGTCGCCACCGGCCCGTCGTAGCGCAGCGTCTCCTCCACCAGCCCCGCCGCCAGCCCCGCCGGATCGGCCCGTACGGCCGCCAGCTGCTCGGGGTGCGCGAGGAGCGCGCGCACCGCGTTGCCGATCGTGTTGACCGTCGTCTCGTGCCCGGCGACGAGCAGCAGGAAGGCCAACGAGACCAGCTCGTCCTCGGTGAGCCGGTCGCCGCCCTCGTCGACCGTGTGGACGAGGGCGCTGAGCAGGTCCTCCCCGGGGCTCTCGCGCTTGGCGGCGATGAGCCCTGTGAGATACGGCATGATCTGCTCGTACGCCTCCTTCTCCGCCTCGGGGCTGGTGGGCGCGAGGGTCTCGTTGGACCAGGCGTGGAAGGAGGCGCGGTCCAGGCCGGGGACGCCGAGCAGTTCGGAGATGACGATCATGGGGAGCGGGGAGGCGAACGCCTCGATGAGGTCGGCGCGGCGCGCTCCGTCCGCCGTCATGCGGTCCAGCAGCTCGTCCGTGATCTCCTGGATGCGCCCCCGCATCCCCTCGACCCGCCGGGCCGTGAACTCCCCCGCCACCAGCTTCCGCAGCCGGGTGTGGTGGGGCGGGTCGCTCATCAGCATGTTGGAGTTGCCGAGCATGTTCAGGGCGTACGGCGGGCTCCAGCCGGTCTGCCGCCACTCGCGATGCCAGTCCCGGCTGAGCTGCGGGGCGGTGAAGGCCTCGCGCGCGGCCTCGTACCCGACCACGAGCCACACCACGCCCCTGTCGGGCGTCACCACCTGGTGCACCGGACCGCGCTCGCGCAGCCGCGCGTAGGCGGTGTACGGGTCGGCGTCGAAGTCGGGGCTGAGCGAGGCGAGTAACTCGATCCCGCCGGGGCTTTCGGGCCGTTCTGTTATGTCGGGTATCGCGGGATCGGCGACGGCGTTCTCGGTCTTGGTCTCGGTCTCGGTCAAGACGGAATTCCTTTCCCTCAGGCCCGGGTTAACCGGCCCCCGCCGACCACTCCGAGCACGGCCGTTCACTCTAATCCCGCTTTCACACCCGCACAACTGTCCGATCCCCTTGCTACTGACCTTGAATGCGTGATGTCGTCACGGGTGAATCGAGTAGTCTGGTGCCGGTGAGACAGCCGTCGAGGACGTCGTGTCGGTATGGAGTCGGCGGAGGCCGTGCCGGATCGCGGTGATCAGGTCGGCTGGGGTCTTGAAGGCCCGGTTGGCGGTGGTGGTGCGGCGCAGGACGGACCAGATGCCTTCGACCGGGTTGAGGTCGGGTGCGTAGGGCGGCAGCTGGTAGACGGTGAGCCAGTCGTGGTCGGGGATGTAGCGGCGCATGCCCGTAACGGAGTGATGCTTCCAGAAATGCCGGTTGAGGGCTGCGAACCAGCAGGCGCCTTGTCCCGCGGCCGGGTCAACAAGGGCGAACCTCCGCTTGACGCATCCGTTGTTGCGGACGCTCGCTCTCGGCATCATGCGCTGTCGAACATGGCCGCCTGGAGATCACCAACAGCGTTCCGCGGCCGTGCCGGAGACACGTCACGCCCTGCTCCGCGAAGGCGGCCCTCCGAATTGAAGCACCGAGTCGACGGTGCGGCGCAGCGAGCGGGTCGTTGGCGGCGACGCGTAGGAGAGCCGAAAGAGCATGAGTTCGGCCTCGTCCGGCTTGCCGGGGATGATGGCGGTGAACCTGGTGCGCAGAGTGCGCAGAACGCCGGTCTCGGCGGCGTCGAGTCCGGTCTCGCTGCCACCTTCCACGCGGGCGAACAGGTAGAGCAGGGAGGTGTGGGGCTGGAATCCCAAGCCGAGGGAAGTGGCGGTGAGCCAGAGCCGTTGCAGGGCGCGGCCGCCGTTGACGAAGGCGTGAGGGCCCTTGCCCGGGATGGTGAGGCAGCCGACGGCCGACGAGGCGGCAAGGGCCTTTCCGGCACTCTCCTCGAAGGCTTTGCCGCCGCCGATCCGGCGAACGAAGGCTAGACCGGGCCATTGTCGGGCCAGACGGAGGCCCGCGAGGTCGACGTCGTCGAGCCCCAGAGTGGCGACGTCTATGCCGTCCCGCGTGCGCCGCGTCTCCTCGGGGTCCCAGCGCAACTCGTTCATCATGTCCCGATGCAGTTGCGGGGAAAGTATCCGCAGCCGGTCACCCGCCCCCAGGATCCGGCCCATCTCGTCCAACTGATCGCGGTCGGTGACGAGGTGGAGTCGGGCGCCGCTCTCGGTGGCGCAAGCCGTCAGCGCTGCGGCGTGCGACTCGACGAGCGGGCGAACGGGGCCAGGGCTGCGGTTGGTGGTGCGGTGCTCGATCCAGTCGAACAGTGCGGGGCGCGGGACGTCAGCCGCGCTGGAGAAGGTGAGTCGGCAAACCAGTCCGGAGTCGGCCGGAGTGGGGAAGTACTGCACATGGCAGGCCCAGCCCGAGGCTTGGGCCGCGAGGTGAATGTTCTCCACCGCCGCGCCGATGGCCAGATGGGTGGCGCAGCCTTCGAAGTCGAGCAAGGTCTGCGGCTGCGCGGCGTCGATGCGGCAGTCCAACGCCTCGTCATGGGCAATGAACTGCCAGGGCTGGCTGTTGCCGCCGGACGGCGCCTGGATGCCGTGGGCGACCAGGCGGCGAATGCCTTCTTCACCCAGGGTGGCGCCGGCGTTGCTGGGCGGCGGCGGCAGGAGGAGGGGAGGGGAGGCCACCTCCGCAGTGGCCTCGGACGTAGGCTCCGCTGGTGTCAAGGAGGTCTCCGCGCCCTCGCGGATCAGCGTGCCGGGGTCGACGAAGTACCTCCCCGAGGCCGTGAATTGACCGAGGAGGAGGCGGCGAGCGGTATCTGTCACCAGCGCGGCGCCCAGGCTGACTCCCGAGGCCAGCTGTGGCCATGAGGAGATGGTCTTGCCTGTCTCGACGAGGGAGGAGACCAGACGCTCGGAGGGCTCGTCCTGACCGAGGATGCGGAGGAGGTGCGGGAGCTTTTCGCGGGTCGACATCGCCTTGACTTTGGAGGCCCCCACTCCCTGCAGAAGGCCGTGCAGAAGGGGACGCCCAGGTTCGAGGTCGAACCGCTCCACATCCAGCATGCCGCGCTCGTTGGTCTCCATCAGGACGGGGATGCCGAGCGCGCGGGCGCGTTCACGGACGTGGACCTTGAGGAACATGTCGTCGCACTCCTCGACGAGGAGGTCGGTGCGGCCACCGCCCGCGAGGAAGGCGTCGGTGTTCTCCTCGGTCAGTCCCTCCGGCCAGACAGTGATGTCGAGGTAGGGGTCGATCTCGTACATCTGCCGTGCGGCTATGACGACTTTGGGCAGGCCGACATCGGCGACCGAGGCGCGGAGTCGGTTGAGGTTGGAGAGGGAGAGGTGGTCGAAGTCGGCGAGCCGGAAACGGTGGCCCACGCCCTCCTGAGCGAGGGTGACCGCACTTGCGGCGCCCACGGAGAGGCCGACCACGGCCACGGTCTTCCGTGACAGGAGGTTCTGCTCCTCCGCGGTGATCTTGTAGCGGTTGCGGGACTGACGGAGCTCGCGGTGCTCGGCCGGCGGTAGGACGTGGACGAGCTGTCGAGACCAGGCGTACCACGCCCATGTGCCGTACTCCGCCGGGGGCCTACTGCCGAGGTGGTCAGTGACCGCAAAGGCCAACTCGTCGGCGTCCGGACGCCAGTCGGGGCACCGAGCGGAGAGGAGCTCTGCCAGCTGGTCGGCGCACGTGTCGTGGACGGAGTCGACGACACCGCTTTCGAGGAGCTCTGTCAAGGCAGAACGTTGCTCGGGCTCGACCGGTGCGTACAGCCTCGGTCGCCATGGAGCAATGTTGCCGGTGGTCTGGGTGAGGGTGCCGAGATGCGCTTCCAGGTCCATTGATCTCCTAACGTGCGTTGCCTACGGATGCCGGGGAGGTGGAGTGCCCGAGGCCGAGTTTCTCGGCGACGGCGCGGGCCACGTCGGTGGGGATAAGGGGCGCTTCGTCCAGGGCGCGGTCCAGCAGCACCGCCGCATTGGTCAATCGCTCCTCGCGATGGCGGATGGCCGCGGCCCGGTTGATGAAGTAGTACGCCGTGATGCCCGGAAAGGGGCGGTCGTGCAGGGGGCGGTCATGCCGGAAACGGAGACCGCCCCGTTCGTACCCCTTGATTCGTTTAGTGGGGCCGCTGCCACAGATCACGGTTGCCCCCAGTCGCTGAGCCGCCACGACGGAGGCGAAGCACAGCAGGGACGAGAGGTTGCGGCCCCTCCAGTCGTTTTCCGCCCAGGTGCCGCAGATCTCTGCCACCGACTCGCCGGCGGCGACTTCGTCCGCCAAGGCATCGTTGAAATCCTGGCTCGCGAGGTGGATCTCGGACGGCAGCTGGCCCGCTATTTTCCGGTGGATGCGGATACCGCCGACGAGCCGCCCGCCCTCGTCGCCTGCCGTCTCGTCGAAAACAGCAAGGTAACTCACCGGGTCGCGAGTAGTGCGCGGGTCCGTGCTTCCGTACTTCGTCACCGTCTCGTAGCCGGTCGCGGAATAAGCGCGCTGCTGGGCTTCGAGATAGGCGTCGTAGGCGGGATCATTGAACTTTGCGTCGAGCAACCGGAGGTACACCAAGGCTCCTTGTGGGTTGGGTCGGCTCCGGATCATGGATGTGGCTGCGGACGGCATCAAAAAATACAGGACGCCCCATGGTCGGCCGAATACTTTTTGGTCTTCTTCGGCGCTTGCGCGTCTCGCAGACATGTTCCGGAGCGGATCCTCGACTGTAGTCGACGAATGGGACGCCTCAATCCGGCGACCTGTCCATTTTGGAAAGATGATCCAGCTATCTGACGCTCTATCCAATGGGTAATTTTCAGCCCCTTGATGCTCAGTCTGGGGCCAGGATCGGGGCTCCTTCGGTCAAAAAATATAGGCGTGCAGAGGTGGAAGCGATCGATTCACGCCATCAATGAGGGGGTTGGGGCGTGAATGGTCTTGCGCGGTTCTCGGGGTTGGTGTTGTCTCGTGGTGCATCGCGACCTAAACGGATTCGTCATTCGGACAGAACGCGTCAACGGGTAGCCGGTAGACGGTGAGCCAGTCGCGGTCGGTCGGCGATGCAGCGGCGCATCCGGCGGCGAGATGAGTGTTGAGGTTGATGCCCCTATGACCTCGTAACACGATCATGGTCGGGCTTTCTTGAGGCGTCTCCAGCAGATGAGGCCGCAGGCCGGGGAGACGAAGGCGTCGTGCAGGTCGAGGCGTCGTTCCCAGCGGACGGCCAGGCGCTTGAAGTGGTGCAGGAGCGAGAAGGTCCGCTCGACGACATGGCGGAGCTTTCCCAGGCCCTGGATGTCGGGGGCGCCCTTGCGGGAGATCACCGGCAGGATCCGGCGCCTGCGCAGTTCATGGCGGTCGGGGTTGCGGTCGTAGCCCTTGTCGCCGAGCACGGCGTCCGGCCGACGACGCGGGCGGCCGGGCTTACCGGCCACGGGCGGGATGCCGTCGACCAGGGAGAGGGTCTGCGCGACCCTGCTCACCAGTACCGTTCCCGGGCTCAGCAGTACCGTTCCCGGCCGCGCCGCCACCGGGGCGGGCGGGAACGGGACACCGTCGTCCGGCCTCTCCACGGCAGGTCTCCTGACGGCCGCGGTCACCACCATCCCGTTCGACGTCGGCACCACCGGCGGCCGGGGCAAGGTCCGGATCACGCCGGACCCCGGCCGCGTCGGCCGCACCTCGGTGGCAGGCGGTGGTCTACGGGCCCGACGGGGGTCTGTCCACCGTCCCCGAACCGCGCCTCACCCTGACCCTCACCGGCCGGCACGTGGGCCCCCTCGACACCCACGTCACCGACCGTGGCGGCTACCGGTCCGCCGACTCCTTCGCCCTCTCCCACCCCGGAACCTGGACGGTGAGGGCGACGATCCGGGTGTCCGAACTGGACCAGGTCACGGTGTTGTCGGCCCCGGTGCGGGTGACGCGGTAGGCGCGGCCACTGCCCGGAACACCCCTTGCCCGGCCGGGTCGCCTGCCGCGACCGCCGCGCCGCGTACGACACGAGCCGACCCGGACGAGGGCATCGCGAGGACGCTGCGGATGGACGCGGAGTGCGGTCGGCGCGGCAGCACCGTTGAGGTGACCTGGATCACTAAAGTCCCGTCTCATGACGACGGTTACCACGCGCACGGTCGAGTATCCGGCCGACGGCCTGACGATGATCGGGCACCTTGCGCTCCCCGCCGGTGCCGACCGCCGGCCCGCGGTGCTCGTCGGGCCCGAGGGGACCGGGCTGAACGACTTCCAGCGTCGCCGGGCCGACGCCCTGGCCGAGCTCGGATACGTGGCGCTGGCCTTCGACATCAACGGCGGGCGCTGGTTCACCGACCCGGAGGAGATGCTGGCGCACGTGATGCCGCTGCTCGCCGACCCCGACCGGATAAGGGACATCGGCCACGCGGCGCTCAAGGTGCTGCGCGCCGAACCGCGGACCGATCCCGACCGGATCGCTGCCGTGGGCTACGGCACCGGGGGAGCGATCGCGCTGGAACTGGGACGTGACGGCGTCGACCTGCGCGCGATCGGGACGGTCAACGCACTGCTCACGGGGCAGCCGGGCGAGGCGGCGCGCATCCGGTGCCCGGTGTGGGCCGGCGTCGGGTCGCAGGACCCGATCATGCCGCCCGCGCAACGGGATGCGTTCACCGCGGAGATGCAGGCCGCGGGCGTCGACTGGCGGCTCGTGGTGTACGGCGGCGCCTTGCACGCCTTCCACCATCCCCCGGTCGAGCACGCCGTGCGCCCCGGCGTCGGCTACCACCCGCTGCATGCGCAGCGAGCGTGGCGCGACGTCGTCGGCCTGCTCGCCGAGTGCCTGCCCGTGACGGAGTGATCCGGCCGGCGGTCGCACAGGTACCGGACCGCAGGGGCATCAGGACACGCCGACGACCGACCGCGGCGACACCACTTGGTCGATCAGCCCGTACGCCTTCGCCTCCGGCGACGTGAAGAACCTGTCCCTCTCGATGTCGTTGGAGATCCGCTCCAGCGATTGCCCGGTGTGTTCCGCCAGGACCCGCTCCATGAGCAGACGCAGCCGTTCGACCTCCGTGGCCTGGATCTCGAGGTCGGATATCTGCCCCTGACTTCCCTCGTGGGCGGGCTGCTGAATGAGGATCCGGGCGTTCGGCAGCGCCATCCGCTTCCCCGCTGTGCCCGCGGCGAGGATCACCGCGGCGGCGGAGGTCGCCTGACCCAGGCAGACGGTCTGGATGTCCGGCTTGACGAACTGCATGGTGTCGTAGATGGCGGTGAACGCCGTGAAGGAGCCCCCGGGTGAATTGATGTAGAGGGAGATGTCCCGATCCGGGTCCATGGCCTCCAGGCAGAGCAGCTGTGCCATGACGTCGTTGGCCGACGTGTCGTCGACCTGGTGCCCGAGGAAGACCACCCGTTCACTGAAGAGTTTGCCGTAAGGATCCAGTTCCCTGGTTCCCTGCGAGGTGCGTTCCACGAAGTGCGGAACGACGTAACGACCGGTCATGGGCACGCCCCGGTGCTGGGACGTGTGTTCAAAGGGCTTCACTGAGCGCGGTACCTCCGTGCGCAGGGGGGTGTTCCACCGGGCGGTCAACGAGCGGACGCGTGCTGGAAGGCCTTGCCAGGCGCCCCGGAGGCGTGGGTCATGATGTCGTCGATGAGGCCGTACTCCTTGGCCTGGGCGGGCGTGAACCAGTGGTCCCTGTCCGAGTCCTTGGTGATCTGCTCGAAGGTCTGGCCTGAGTGATGGGCGATCAGCTCGGCCATCTCCCGCTTCGTTTCCAGCATCTGCTTGGCGTGGATCTTGATGTCCGTCACGGAACCCGAGAGCCCGGCTGACGGCTGGTGCATGAGGATCCTGGTGTGCGGCAGGGAGAACCGCTTCCCCGGCGTGCCGGCCGTGAGCAGGAACTGGCCCATGGACGCGCAGAACCCCATGGCGACGGTGACGACGTCGTTGTGGATGTACTGCATCGTGTCGTAGATCGCGAGGCCGGCCATCACCGAGCCGCCGGGGGAGTTGATGTACAGGTAGATGTCCTGGTCCGTGTCAGCGGCCAAGGTGAGCATCTGAGCCGTGATCTGGTTCGCGATTTCGTCGTCGACTTCCTTGCCCAGGAAAATGATGCGGTCGCTGAGCAGGCGATTGTAGATCTGGTCACCGAACGCGGCACCGCCGTTGGGGCTGTAGGCAGACGGTGCCGGGTTGTGGAACTTTGCGTCACTCATGAATACCCCTGTCCTTGACCGAGCCCCAGGCGTCCCGGGGGAAACTGCGTCGGGTGCGCGAGGGGTTGAACTCGCCTTCCCCGGACTCATTCGAAGTTAACACGTTCACACGGCACGGATCGCGGCTCCGTCTGTTTTCTGCTCAGAGCAGACGAACGCCTGAACACCCATGTCCGCAGGCCCAGTTGGGGCGACGTCCGAACTGCAGACTCACAGGGTTCAATCTCGGACGTACAGCGATGGATTTCAGTCAGATCCCACAGTGCATTGCTTGGCCTTGGGCCTGCCGGGAAAAGGCGCCGCCGAAATCGGCCTGCTCTTCTTGTTCTCGTGGGTCGGAGGAGGGCGGGAGGCCCGGGTGCGGTCCCGGGACTTCGTGCGGGATCACTCGCAGCCGGGGGCGCCCATGACGAGGTACCGCCGCCGGATCACCCCCTCGGACGCCCCGCGAGGCCGGTCGAGATGCGGTCCCGGCTCCCCGGCCGGCGCGCACGCCGCTCGTTGAACTCTCTTGGCAACCAGGTCAGTTGTTGCGCTGGACGCCCGGACCCAGGCCGCACCGAGACCCGCACCGGGACGGCTGGAAGAATCGGTCGCGGCCGCGCGGGAGACCTCCTGCGCCAGACCGATGCGCGCACCGGGGCTCCGGGGGCGGGCGGACACGGACGCCGAGCCGGCCGATGGCGCCGCGACCAGCCGCCGAAGCCCGCCACAAGCGCGTGCGCCGACCGGTTGATGATTGTTCCGGCCTTCTGCCCGAGCCGGGAACACGGTCCGGCTATCCACCGCTTCCTTCAACGGACAATTTTTGGCCTTGTTGTCGAACGCATCAGAGGCCAGGAGTGAAGGGATACGGCGGAGAACGCCGCACGATTCACGCCATCGAGGAAGTGGTGGCGACTCAAAAGGTCTTGTGTAACCCCCCGAGTGTGATGTTGCCTGTTGCAAAGGGAGGTGCTGACGATGCAGGAGAGGGCGGAGAGGCGACGCCGCTCACCCGATGCCAGCGTCGTCGGGCCATGGCCGTTGCCAGGACGCAGCGGAGCCGGCCCACGCCTCGCCGCACTCGACGAGGTCGCCGCTGCCCCGCGTGCCCGCGAGGACGATCTCCGCCCGCCGACCGCTGCACACGGACGTAGTTCACGTCCGAGGCGGAGCAAGGCGAGACCCGACTGCGGGCGGTGATCCGCTGCCCCTGCGTGTGTCCGCCCGAGCGCCCGTCGATCGCCACAACCCGGACGATGCCTGACTCCACCACGAATCGGCCGAAGGTGCGTACCTGAGGCCAGCCAAGGGGGATCACCATGACCGAACCGTCCGCGGCCGCCATGGACGAGCTGTGGAATCTGGTGTACACCAGCTTCCGGTTCCCGTTCCTGCACGCCGCACTGCGTCTGAAGCTGTTCACCCTGCTCAAGGAGCAGCCGGGCAGCACCCTAGAAGAGATCACCGGCGCGTTAGGTCTGCAAGAACGCGCGGGACATGTGCTGATGCTCGGCTGCTGTGCCTTCGGCCTCGTGCGCAAGGACGGCGACGGGTATCACAACACCGCCGCGACCGATCTCGTGGCGGGCGATCCCGACGAGTTCATGCCCGTCATCATCCGCTACACCCACGAGATGCTGTACCGGCCGATGAGCTGGCTGTACGAATCGCTGGTGGACGACACGAACCTGGGGCTGGACCGCGAGCTGCTCGCCGGATCGTCCGCGACCACACTGTACGAGCTCCTCGCCGAGGACAAGAACCTCGAACAGGTCTTCACCGCCATGATGGACCACCAGAGCCGCTCGGTGGTCGAGGACCTGGTCAACGCCGTGGACTTCTCGTCGTACCACAAGGTGCTGGACGTCGGCGGGGGGACTGGGACCAATGCCATCGGCTTCGCCCAGCGGTGGCCCCACCTCGAGGCGACCATCCTCGAACTCCCGAACGTGGCGCAGATGGCGAACGAGCGGATCGCCGAGTCCGGCCTGTCCGAGCGGGTCCGCGCCGTCGGAACCGACATCTGGCAGGACGAGTTCCCCACGTCCCACGACTGCGTCGTGTACTCACGCTTCCTCGAGATCTGGTCCCCGGAGCAGGTCCGCACCCTCTTTGCGAAGACCTACCGCGCGCTGGAGCCGGGTGGCCACATGGTGATCGTCGCCTGCGCTCAGGACGACGAGGAGACCGGCCCTACCCACGCCGCGTTCATGTCGGCGTACGTCCAGACGATCGCGTCGCCCGAAGGCCGCACGTACACGCCACGCGAATTCGAGCGGTGGTACACCGAAGCGGGCTTCGAGCCGATGGACCGCCAGTATCCCGGGCGGTTCGACGTCATCCTCCGCGCCCGCAAGCCCGTGGCCGGCTGAGTCGCCGCAGGTTCCCTCACCACGGGGCGGCACCGGCATGACCTGAGCCGTGGCCGCCTTCGGGGACAGGACGGCGCGACGCGGGCGATCACCGGCCGCTCTCCCGCCGCCCGGGCATACCGGCCGCCGCGTCTCCCCCTGCCCTCCAGGGGTGAGCAGCGTTTGCACGGAATAAGACGCCCCGCCCACGCTGCACCCCGTCGGCGGTCGGCTCGCCGTGCGGGAATCCGGCACTTCCGTGGCGGCCGGCGATTCGAACACGGTCGGGACGCGGGGCGCGTTCCCGGACTGTGATCACCGGCCCAGGGCCGGAAAACATGCAGGACGCACCACGACGGACGAGGCGTCGGCCGATCCATGAGTCGTGCCCGGCGTCGGCGTGCGGCCATCGGTGCCGCACTGCGCAACCTATGCAACGGGGGTTTGTGTGCAATCACCGGACAAGTTGGCTCTCGTCACCGGCGGAACCAAGGGAATCGGACTCGCATTCAGCCGCAGACTCACCCGGATGGGATTCCGGGTGGTCGCGACGTTCCGCAGTGACGAGGAATCCGCGAACCAAGCACTGCAGGAGATCGACAAGGGTCTGTCGGTGGTCCGGTCGGATGTGTCCGACCCCGAAGACGTGGCACACCTGGCCGAACTCGTGCGCACCGAGCACGGAACCCCGCAGGTGCTGGTCAACAACGCCGGACTGAACATCGACCGGCCGGTACTCGAGATCTCCGACACCGACTGGCGCCGGGTGCTGGACACCAATCTCTCGGGACCCTTCTACATGACCCGGGCCTTCGCTCCGCACATGAGGGAGGCCGGCGGCGGCTCCATCGTCAACATCGGCGCGACCACGGCGATCCGCCCCCGGCTGAACGGCGCCAATTACTGTTCGAGCAAAGCCGGTCTGCTCCACCTGACCAAGTGCCTGGCCATGGAACTGGCGCCGAGCATCCGGGTGAACTGCCTCATCCCCGGGATGATCGACACAGAGGAGATGCGGACCCGCTACCGCGTGGCCGAGCCGGAATACATGAACGCGCTGCTGGACGAGATCCCGCAGCGCAGGATCGGCTCCCCCGACGAGATGGCGGACGCCCTGGAGTTCCTGGTGGGCGAACGCGCCGCCTACATAACCGGCCAGAAGCTGATCGTGGACGGCGGCCAGTTCATGTGGTGAAGGGGTCGGCGAACTCCGGAAGATCGCGAATCGTCAGCACCTTCTGACATCACGAGCTATTCAGGAAAGAGGGAAAAAGTCATGCGGTCACGCCTCGAGCGCTACCAGGAATTCCTGGAGCAGCAGTACCGGTCCGGCTTCAAGAAGTACGACGAGTACGACATATCCGGGATCTCGGACGATCTCGTGAAGCAGATGCGGGACGGCCGGTTCACGCGCATCGTGTTCAGCGGAATGGGCTGCTCCGCCATCGTGTCGGATGTGATCAGGGTCTTCTTCAACTCGATTCGCAGCGACCTCGAAGTACATGTCTTCAACGACTACGACTTCGAGTACCTGATCCCGCGCTCGGTGATCGAGGACGACCGGACGCTCATCATCCTGAGTTCGTACAGCGGCCACTCAAGCGAGCCGATCCGCGCTTTCCACGCCCTCCGCCCGATGCACGACCGGGTGCTGCTGCTCACCTCCGGCGGCCGGCTCGGCGAGCTGGGCGAGGAGAACGGGGTGTCCATCGCGCGCTGGACACTGAGCAAGCCGGACCGCGAGTACCCGCTGTTCCACGTCGGCCAGTACTTCTCGATCCTGGTCGACATGTTCCTGCAGTTCGGACTGCTCGACGCCGACCACGGACCCGAGGTGCGCGCCCTGGCCGACACCCTCGCGACCGACTTCACCCCCGTCCTGCGCGAGTTGGCCGCCGATGCCGCGGCCCGGAGCGAGAACGCCAACATCATCATGCTCGGCTCGCCCAAATGGCACGAGAGCCTGCTCAAGCTCGCCAAGATGCACTTCAACGAGATCGCCATGGTGCCGGCGACGCGGAACTATTTCCACGAGTTCTGCCACAGCGAGGTGGCCACGCTCACCAACCCCGAGCAAAGGCACAGCATTCTCATCTTCTCCGACCCGGAGGAGGACGACTACACCCGGGCGAAGCGCAAGAACCTGGTGTCGTTGCTGACCGCACCGATCCCGCAGAACGCGAACGTCACCGTGACCGAGATCGAGCTCGACCAGCCGACGTTCATGCGCCAGTACTTCACCGCCCTGGAATTCATCCAGTACCTGACCCTCGATCTCGGGAGGGCGCGGGAGGTCACGTCCCGGAATCTCATTTCCGAGGCGGCCGGAAACCCCTGGTACCACGGCAACACGATCGTCGCGGAGAACATGCACTGAGGCAGTCGCGCAGTCCGGACATCGAAGGCAGCAGCCGAGCAAAATGGAGCGATCGTGCATACACGGGGGCGTACCTCTCTCACGGCCTATCAGCAGGACATCTGGGCGGCGAACTCCCTCTTTCCGGATCTCCCGCAGTTCAACTGCTTCATCGCCGACCGGTTCACCGGTGACGTCGACATCGACCTGCTCAAGGAGTGCCTGCGTCGTGCGGCCGACCGCAATGACGCGTTCCAGCTCCGGATCGTCCCGGAGGACGGAACCCCGCGCCAGTGGGCCGAACACGAGACGTTCGACATCCCGACGATCGACCTCTCCGGGGCCGACGAACCACGTGCGGCCTGCGAGACGTGGATCAAGGACGCGTTCGACGTCCCCTTCGAGGCGCAGCGCCGCCGGCTGTTCGAGATCGCGGTCCTCAAGGAGCGCGAGGATGTCGTCCACGCCTACGTCAAGGTGCATCACATCGTCGCCGACGCCTGGGGGCTGAACCTGTTCATGTCCCAGGTCCGCGCCGAGTACGACCAGGTGCGGCGGACCGGGCGGTTCGGCGGCGGGCCCGCACCGTCGTACCTGGACTTCGTCGAGGAGGAGCGCCGCTACCAGGGTTCGGACGACCACGAGCGGGACCGCCGGTTCTTCCAGGAGCAGTTGGCGGGTGTCGCCCCGGCCTTCTTCCGCCGTGCCGCGCCGGCCGGCTCCCGGCGGAGCGCCCGCCACAGCTTCCTGATCGAGCGGGCTGTCATCGAGGGCATCCGGGAACGCGGTCATTCGGTCTTCGCGTTCGTCGCCAGTGCCTTCGCCGTCTACCTCTCCCGGATCCACGGCAGCGACGAGGTCGTCCTGGGCGTACCGCTGCTGAACCGGCCCACGGCCCTGCAGAAGCAGACCGTCGGCCACTTCGCGAACACGCTGCCGCTGCGGGTGGCGGCCGGCGGGGACCGCACGATGAGCACGCTCGTCGCCGAGGTACAGGCCTCGACCCGGGCGCTCAAGCCCCACGAACGCTTCTCCCTGGGCGACCTGCTGCGCTGTGTACCGCTCCAGGAGAGCGGCCCCAAGCGCCTGTTCGACACCACCATCGCCTATCTGCGCTGGCCCAGTCCGCCGGACGTCCAGGGCGTGGCGTACGAGACCGTCGTGCAGGCGCGTGCCCACGACGACGACGTGCTGGCCGTGGTCGTCAACGAACTGGACGACGTTGGCGACGTCCTGGTCGACATGGACTACGCCCTGGACGTGTTCGACGCGGACTTTCCCGTGGAGTCGGTGGCCACCCACATAGAGGCGATCCTCAAGGGCGCGCTCGCGGGGGCGGACCTGCCGCTGTCGCAGATCCCCATGATCGGCGAGGCGGAGCGGGCCGCCCTGCTCGCGACCGGCAGCGGGCCGGTGCATGCCTTCACCGAGGGCGCCACCGTCCACGCGCTCTTCGAGCAGCAGGCGGCACGGACGCCCGACCGGGTGGCCGTCGTCAGCGACGCCCCCGCACAGTCGCTGACCTTCGCTCGCCTCGACGGCTGGGCCAACCACATTGCGCACCAGCTGCGCGAGGACGGCGTGCGGACGGGTGACCGGGTCGCCGTGGTGGCCGAGCGAGGCCCGCACCTCGTCGCAGCGGTCCTGGGCGTCCTCAAGGCAGGCGCCGCCTACGTCCCCGTCGACCCGGGCCACCCCGAGGAGCGGATCCGGTTCGTCCTGACGGACAGCAAGGTGGCAGCTGTGCTGCTGGGCAGCACCGTGCCCACCGCCCTGGTGGGCGACGCCGTGCCCGTACGGCGCCTGGAGGCCGCGGCGTCCACCGCGCCCGCCGCACCCGTCCCGCTGGGCGGACCGCAGGACCTCGCGTACGTGATCTACACCTCCGGGTCCACCGGGCGACCCAAGGGCGTGCAGATCGAGCACCGCTCCGTGGTGAACCGGCTGGAGTGGATGCAACGCCGCTACCCGGTCGGCGAGGAGGACGTCCTGCTGCAGAAGACGCCGGCGACCTTCGACGTGTCGGTGTGGGAGCTGTTCTGGTGGGCGCTCACCGGGGCCGGCCTCGCGCTGTTGCCGCCCCGGGGGGAGCGCGACCCCGAAGCCATCCTGCGCACCGTACGGGCACACCGGGTGAGCGTGGCCCACTTCGTGCCGTCGATGCTCGGTCCCTTCCTCGACCTGGTCGAGGAGGACCCGGCCCGGGTGGCGGACGCGGCATCCCTGCGCCAGGTGTTCTGCAGCGGTGAGGCGCTGACACCCGCTCATGTAAACCGCTTCAACCGGGTGTTCGCGGCCGCCGGTGCCACGGCTCCCCGGCTGGTCAACCTCTACGGTCCCACCGAGGCCACGGTCGACGTCACGTACTACGACTGCCCCGGCGGAACGGACGGGGAGGTGCGCCGGGTGCCGATCGGGCGGCCGATCGACAACATCCGGCTGTACGTGGTCGGGCCGCACGGGGACGTTCAGCCCGCCGGCGTCGCCGGTGAGCTGTGCATCGCGGGCGTGGGCGTGGCGCGCGGCTACCTGGACCGGCCCGAGCTGGACGCCGCGGCGTTCGTGCCGGACCCGTTCGCGCCGGGCGGGCGCATGTACCGGACCGGCGACAGGGCGCGGTGGCTGGCGGACGGCACCCTGGAGTACCTGGGGCGGCTGGACGACCAGGTCAAGATCCGTGGCAACCGCGTGGAGCTGGGCGAGGTGGGCAACCGCCTGGCGGCCTGCCCGGGCGTGCGGGACGCCCTTGTGGTGGACCGGACCGCGCCCGGCCGCGGCGTGCACCTGGTGGGCTACTACGTGGCGGACGAGGAGGTGGGGGCGGCCAGCCTGCGGGCCCAGCTCCTGGGCTCTCTGCCGGAGTTCATGATCCCGGCGTACTTCGTGCGGATCGACCGGATACCGCTGACCGCGAACGGCAAGGCCGACCGGCGGCGGCTGCCCGCTCCCAGGGTGGAGACGGAATCCGGCGCGCAGGCGCCGTCCAACGAGACCGAGGCGAAGCTCGCGGCGGCCTGGGCGGCCGTACTGGGAACCGACGCGGTCGGCGTCGACCAGGACTACTACTCCCTGGGCGGGGACTCGATCCAGATGCTCCGCATCCAGGCGGAGGCACGGCGTGCAGGGGTCCACTTCACCCTGGCCGACATGGTCCGCAACCCCACCGTCGCCGCGCTCGCGGCGGCCGCGACGACCGCGCCGCGGGAGGAAGAGGACGCACCGCTGGCACCGTTCGCCCTGGTCCCGGGCGTTGACCGGGCACGGCTCACCGGCCTGGCGGACGCCTACCCGGCCACCCGGCTGCACCTGGGCCTGCTCTACCACAGCCGGGAGCACGAGAGGTCGGCCGTCTACCACGACGTCTTCCGCTACTCGCTGAAGTCGCCGTGGGACGAGCAGGCGCTGCGCCGCGCCTTCGACGGCCTGGTACGGCGCCATCCGGTGCTGCGCTCCGCCTTCGACCTCGGCGGCTACTCCGAGCCGCTCCAGCTGGTGCACCGGCAGGCCGACGGCGGACTGCAGATCGTGGACCTGCGCGGCCGCGGCGAGCAGGAGGCGCAGGACGAGGTGGACCGGCACGTCCAGGAACGGCGCTACCACGAGTACCGCCTGGACCGGCCGCCGCTGTACCTGTTCCGCATGCACGTCCTGCGCGACCGCCTGGAGCTGGTGTTCAGCTTCCACCACGCGATCCTCGACGGCTGGAGCGTGGCCACGCTGGTGCGCGAACTGCTCCAGGACTTCCTCCACCACGCCGGACAGCCCGTCGCCGCCGTCCCGGCGCAGGAGCTGCCCTCGCCGGCCCTGTACGTACGCGAGGAGCGCCGGGCCCTTGCCTCCGAGGAGAGCAAGCAGTACTGGCAGCGGCTGCTCGACGGCGCCGAACTGGCCCAGATCGACGGCCTGCGGCCGTACGAGGCCGCGGGCGACACGGGTCTCATCGTGCACCAGGTGGAGCTGCCGGACGGCCTGGCCGACCGGGTGGGCCGCCTGGCGCGCACCCACGACCTGCCGGTCAAGTCCCTGCTGCTCGCAGCGCACTGCCTGACGCTGCGGCTGTTCTCCGGCCTACGGGACATCACCACCGGCCTGGTCACCGGCGGACGGCCGGAGCAGGCCGACGCCGAACGGATCACCGGGCTGTTCCTGCAGACGCTGCCGCTGCGCCTGGACGCCCAGCCGCGTTCCTGGCTGGACTCGGCGCGCGAGGTGTACGCACAGGAGCGGGAGAGCCATCCCCACCGGCGCTACCCGCTCAGCGCCATCCAGGAGGACCGTGGCGGGGACATCATCTTCGACACGGCCTTCAACTACGTCCACCCGCACGTGCTCACCTCGCTCTTCGAGGGCACCGGCATGGAGCTGACCGAGTTCAGGACCTGGGAGGAGACGAACTTCAAACTCCTGGTCAACGCCGTGGTCGACCCGGTGGACGAGCGCCTGTGGCTGCGTATGGACTGCGACGGACGCACCTTCTCTCGCTCCCAGATCGAGAGCATCGGACAGACGTACGTCGCCATCCTCCGGCGGATCACCGAGCAACCCGAAGAGGACGTGGACTTCGCCTTCCTGGGCGGCGGGCGCGTACCCACCGCGCAGCTCGCGGGGGAGGCGCCCGCGGACGTCATCCGGCTGATCGGCGAGCACGTCGCCCGTACGCCCGACGCGGTGGCCGTCAGCTGCGGTGCGCGCAGCTGGACGTACGCCCAGCTCGACGCGGCCGCGAACCGGATAGCCCACGGCCTCATCGGCGCCGGAGTGCGCACCGGTTCCACCATCGGCATCGCCATGGACCGCTCGCCCGAGACCCTGGCGACCGTCCTGGGCGTGGGGAAGGCCGGAGCCACCTGCGTGCCGTTCGACGTCAGCTACCCGCGGGCCCGGCTTGCGATGATGATCGCCCAGTCCGATCCGCTGTGGATCGTTACCAACGAGGCACACGCATCGCTCTTCGACGGCTTCTCCCGGCTGCTGTACGTGGACGGGTTGCTCGCGGCCGAACCGGACCCCGGTGGCTCTGCGGAGTTGCCGGAGATCACCGGCGAGACCGTCGCCTACCTACTGTTCACC
The DNA here is from genome assembly GCF_007827595.1 of Streptomyces sp. BK340. GTDB lineage: Bacteria > Actinomycetota > Actinomycetes > Streptomycetales > Streptomycetaceae > Streptomyces. The sequence continues at coordinate 55,258 of NZ_VISR01000015.1, read as the reverse complement.
TCCGGGTCCAGCGGCGAGCCCAAGGGCGTCGAACTCCCGCACCGGGTGCTCGCCAACTACATGCGCTGGCAGGTGCCCTCCGCCAGCGGTGCGGCGGGCGGCAAGACCCTCCAGTTCGCCCCCCTGAGCTTCGACGTGGCGTTCCAGGAGATCTACTCCACGCTGTGCGGCGGCGGCACCCTGCAGCTGCTCGCCGAGGACGAGCGGAAGGACATGCCGGCCCTGCTGCGGCTTCTGGACCGCGAGGAGGTGGAGCGGGTCTTCATGCCCTACGTCGCGCTTCAGCAGCTCGCAGAGACGTCCCAGGCGCTGGGCATCCGCCCCGCTGCCCTGCGGGTGATCATCTCCTCCGGAGAGCAGCTGAGGATCACCGACGAGATCCGCCGGCTCTGTGCGGCGCGGCCGGACACGGTCCTGGAGAACCAGTACGGGCCCACCGAGACCCACCTGCTGACCCATCACACGATGACCGGCGACCCGGCCCTCTTCCCCGACCTGCCGCCCGTCGGCGTGCCGGTGGACGGCATCGAGTTGCACCTGCTCGACGGCCTGATGCGGCCGGTGCCGCCGGGCGCGAAAGGCGAGATCTACGTCGGAGGGGTGTGCCTGGCCCACGGCTACCGCAATCGCCCCGACCTGACCGAGCAGCGGTTCGTACCGGACCCGTCCGGTGAGCCGGGCGCCCGTCTGTACCGTACGGGCGACCTGGCCAGGGTCATGCCCGACGGCAACGTCGCATGGCTGGGCCGCGCCGACTCCCAGGTGAAGGTGCGTGGCTTCCGGGTCGAGCCGGCCGAGGTGGAACTCGCGATCGCCAAGCTCGCCGAGGAGCAGTCGGCGTCCGGTATCCGAGAGGTGGCGGTGGTGGCGCGGCGCCGGGAGGGCGGCGACGCGTTCCTCGCGGCGTTCCTCGTCGGCGACGCCGACGTCGTGGACCTGGATGGGGTGCGCAGCCGACTGCGCGCGGTGCTGCCGGACTACATGATGCCCTCGCACCTGGAGTGGCTGGAGAGCCTGCCCCTGACGCCCAGCGGCAAGCGGGACGACGCGCTGCTGCGCCGCATTCCGCTGGCCGCGCCGTCGTCGGACGCCGTCCCGCCCGCCGACGAGCACGAGAAGGCACTGGTGGGCATCCTGGCGGAACTGCTGGAACTGCCCGCGGTGGGCGTGCGGGACAATTTCTTCGACATCGGGGGCACCTCACTGACCGCGATGCGGCTGGTGATGACGATCGAGAAGCGCTACGGCGTCAACGTCCCGCTCTCCGCGTTCGTCGCCGCCCCGACCGTCGCCGGTCTGGCACAGCACCTGCGGGGCAGCGGCTCCGCGGCCCGGTTCGACCCGGTCGTGCCGATCCGCACCGAGGGCGACAAGCCGCCGCTGTTCCTGGTCCACCCGCTGGGCGGCCATGTGCTGTGCTACGTACGCCTCGCCCGTCACCTGCCGCAGGACCAGCCGGTCTACGCGCTCCAGGCGTCGGGGACCGTGGCGGGCACCGAGCCCCTCGGCTCAATCCCCGAGATGGCGGCGGGCTACCTGGAAGCCGTGCGGCGCGTACGCCCCGAAGGGCCCTACGTGATCGGAGGGTGGTCCTTCGGCGGCTTCATTGCCTTCGAGATGGCGCGACAGCTGCGGCGCAGTGACCCGGACGCCCTGCACGGCACCGTGCTGATCGACCCGATCGCCGTCAAGCAGGGCGAGCGGCCCGACGTCGCCGACCACTCGCTGCTGGAGTGGTTCTTCTGGGAGCTGCTGTGGATGGAGCGCGGTGGCACCGCACCGGTGGTCTCGCTGCCGGACGGCCTGGAGGAGGAGGCGAAGTTCGACTTCATCGTCGGACACGCCACACAGGCGGGCGTCCTGCCCGCGGGCAGCTCACGCACCGCCGTGCGCCGCCTGTTCGAGATGTTCAAGGCGCACTGGCGGGCGATCCTCACCTACCAGCCCGAACCGGGCGACGGGGACGTGGTGCTGCTCCGTGCGACCTCGGAACTGCCGGAGATCCTCCAGCCGATGCACGGGGCCGCGCAGAGCCTGCACACGGACCCCACCAACGGCTGGGGCGACCTGACCACGGGACGGCTCCAGGTGGTCGACGTCCCCGGTGACCACTTGGTGCTCCTGGAGGAACCGCACGTGAACGTCGTGGCCGAGAAGGTGGCACAGATGGTCATGGCCGGCCAACCGGGCCGCCGGCCGTCGAAGAGGAGTGGGAAATGACGCAGCACCCCCCGCGCAAGGCCCTCGTCATCGGAGCGGGCATCGGCGGCCTCGCAGCAGCCGCGGCACTGCGCCGCGCAGGCGTCGAGGTGCAGGTCTTCGAGCGGGCTCCCGAGCTGCGCCCGGGCACCACGGCGGTGTCGTTGATGTGCAACGCCGTCCTGGCGCTGCGCACCCTCGACATCGACATCGCCCCGGGGCTCGACAAGCGCGGCGAGGTCTTCGACGAGCTCAAGTTCCTCACCCGGCGCGGCCATCCGATCAGGGCCCTTCCGTTCCGTGAGGTCTCGGACCGGCTGGGGGCCTCGAACTACGCCGTACACAGGGCCGACCTCCAGCAGACGCTGCTGGACGCGCTCGGAGACGAGAGCGTCATCGAATTCGGTGCCGCGGCGGCTGAGTTCGTCAGCGGCGAGGACGGGGTCGAGGTCACCTTCGAGGACGGCAGGACCGCCTCGGGCGACTTCCTGATCGGGGCGGACGGCTTCAACTCGGCGATTCGCAGGCAGGTGGCGGGCGCCGACGAACCGCGGCCCGGCAACTACGCGTGCTGGCTGGCCACGGTGCCCTTCACACACCCGCAGATGAGCAAGGGCTACGCAGCGCACTACTGGGGGCGTGGGCAGCGCTTCGGCCTCGCTGACATCGGCCGTGGCCGCGCCTACTGGTGGGCGACGAAGAATGTGCCCCCGGGCGCCTCCGGACACCTGCGGCGCGGCAAGGAAGGGCTCGCGGGCCTCTTCGCGGGCTGGGCCGACGAGGTGCGGGAGGCGATCCGTACCACCCCCGAGGAATCGATCGTCCGCATCACCGCCCAGGACCGCCCGTTCCTCCAGCGGTGGGGCACCGGACGCACGACCCTGCTCGGCGACGCGGCCCACCCGATGCTGGTGAGTCTGGGCCAGGGGGCGGCGCTGGCCATCGAGGACGCCGTCGTCCTCGCCCAGCACCTGCGCGCGACAGCGGACCCGGTCGCGGCGCTGCGCGGCTACGAGGACGAGCGCAGGCCGCGGACGGAGGCGCTGGTCGCCGCGGCCCGTGCGCTGAGCGAGACCGAGCAGCTGGAGGGCTTCTTTCCCGCCCTGGCGCGCGACCTCTACTTTCGGTTCGCACCGCTGTCCAAGCTCACCAGTCAGAACGAAGCGGTCCTCACCTGGCCCCCACTGGGCTGACCACACCCCATGTCCGCCGGTGGCCGACCCGCGGGTGGGCACACGCGCGCCCGCCCGCGGGAGCACCCGTCTCCTCGCATTCCGCCACAGCCCACAGAACCCGCACACCGACCGTCTCGTGCGCTTCTCCTTCTGCAAGCCTGCGGACGTGGTGCGCGAAGCGACCTCGCGACTGACCGGGAAGTGGCAGGCCTGACCCGCCGGGCGGACTGACCCCGCCGGCTCTTCTTGTGTACGAAACCTCTCACTTAAGGACCGCCGAAGACCATGGACCATCGCCTCACCCCCGAGCACGAGGAACTGCGCCGCACCGTCGCCGAGTTCGCCCATGATGTGGTGGCCCCGAAGATCGGGGATCTGTACGAGCGCCATGAATTTCCGTACGAGATCGTGCGGGAAATGGGGCAGATGGGGCTGTTCGGGCTGCCGTTCCCGGAGGAGTACGGCGGGATGGGAGGGGACTACCTGGCCCTGGGGATCGCGTTGGAGGAGCTGGCGCGGGTGGACTCCTCGGTGGCGATCACGTTGGAGGCGGGCGTCTCGCTGGGTGCGATGCCGGTGTTCCGTTTCGGGACGGAGGAGCAGAAGCGGCAGTGGCTGCCGAAGCTGTGTGCGGGGGAGATGCTGGGGGCGTTCGGGCTGACGGAGCCGGAGTGCGGTTCGGATGCGGGCGGGACGCGTACGACGGCGGTGCGGGACGAGGCGACGGGCGAGTGGGTGATCAACGGGTCGAAGTGCTTCATCACCAACTCGGGTACGGACATCACGGGTCTGGTGACGGTGACGGCGGTGACGGGGCGCAAGCCGGACGGGCGGTCGCTGATCTCGTCGATCATCGTGCCGTCGGGGACTCCGGGCCTGACGGTGGCGGTGCCGTATTCAAAGGTGGGCTGGAACGCGTCGGACACACGTGGGCTGTCGTTCTCGGACGTGCGGGTGCCGGGTGGGAATCTGCTGGGTGAGGAGGGGCGTGGGTACGCGCAGTTCCTGCGGATCCTGGACGAGGGGCGGGTGGCGATCGCGGCGCTGGCGACCGGGCTGGCGCAGGGGTGCGTGGACGAGTCGGTGAAGTACGCGCGTGAGCGTCGCGCGTTCGGGCGCCCGATCGGTGACTACCAGGCGATCCAGTTCAAGATCGCGGACATGGGGATGCGGGCGCACATGGCGCGGGTGGGCTGGCGGGACGCGGCGTCGCGGTTGGTGCGGGGGGAGTCGTTCAAGAAGGAGGCGGCGGTGGCGAAGCTGTACTCCTCGACGGTGGCGGTGGACAACGCGCGTGAGGCGACGCAGATCCATGGTGGGTACGGGTTCATGAACGAGTACCCGGTGGCGCGGATGTGGCGGGACTCCAAGATCCTGGAGATCGGCGAGGGCACGAGCGAGGTCCAGCGCATGCTGATCGCGAGGGAACTGGGCCTCCCGGCCTGAGTTCTCGCAGGCCGCAGTGCAAGGTCACCGCAAGGCTCGCTTGCACCTCGGCGACGTACTGAGCGAGACGGGGAGCTGGAGCCTGCCGAAAAGGGTCGCTGACCCGCGAGTCCGGCTGGTCCGCGCGCGAAACTCGGGATCGCCTCACGCGCGGCCCTCGGGGACGCTCTCGCGGTGCTGCCTCAGGGCCGGTAGACCATGCCCGGCTGCGGCTCGGCGGGGGCGAGCAGCTGCGACACGGTGACGATGGTGTAGCCGCGCTGTTCGAGCGCCTTGATGATCCCCGGGACGGCGGGCACGGTCCCCTTGTGCAGGTCGTGCAGCAGGATGATGCCGTCGCGGTGCGTCTGGTCGAGCACCCTCTGGGTGATCAGGGCCGAGTCGGTCGTCTCGTAGTCCTTGGCCGTGACGCTCCACAGCACCTGGGCCAGCCCCAACTCCCGGCAGATCTTGGCCACTTTGCGGTTGGTGCGGCCCTCCGGGGGACGCATCAGGACGGGCTTCTTGCCGGTGATCCTCTCGATGGCGTCCTGTGTCCGGGTCAGTTCCCGACGGGCGTCGGCCTCGGCGAGGTCCGTCAGCCTGGGGTGAGTCCAGGTGTGGTCGCCGATTTCGTGCCCCTCGGCAGCGATGCGGCGCAGGATGGCGGGGTACTTCGCGATGTGGCCCTCGCCCTGCACGAAGAAGGTGGCGTGCAGGCCGTCCTGTTTGAGGATGTCCAGCAGTTCGGGCGTCGTCGGGCTGGGACCGCCGTCGAAGCTGAGGGCCACGCACTTCGCCTTGCGGCAGTCGGTTCCGGCCACCGATCCCGACGCCTCGGCGCGGGCGGCGCGCGGTGAGGTGTGATCGTAGGTCGTGACCGTCAGGACCAGGGTCAGCGCGACGGCCAGGGCGGCGGCCACCGTCGTGACGGCGGCGATGAGTATGCGTGAGCGTCTTGTGCGCGCGCTGAAGGGCATGCGAGACCTTTCTTCGGATGGAGTTCCTGGAGTTCCGGGGTTATCGGGTGCGGGCGGGAGTCGGCTTCGCGGCCAGGTCCCGCGCCCGCACGTCGAGCGTCAGGCGATGCCTCAGCAGGTGTCCGAGACGGCGCTCCACCGTTGTGTGGATGAGCAGGGACAGCCCTAGCGCGCAGACGACGGCCACCGCCATCGAAGGCAGCGGCCCGAGCCCTGGAAAGGCCCGGAGCAAGCCCTTGGCCAAGGGAATTCCGATGCTCTGGTGGACGAGGTAGAAGGGGTAGGTGAGTCCCCCTGCGGTGACCAGCCAGCGCCGGCGCAGCCTCGCCAGCGGTCCTTTGCCACCGGCCAGCGCCAGCAGTCCGAGACAGACCGTGAGCACGGCCGCGCACACGGCCCAGGAGGGCCGGCTCTCGCCAGGGGGCACGGTGGCGTGGTCGGCCACCCGGAGTTCGAGCACGGTGAGTTCGTAGGACCACGCGAATCCCAGCAGCAGCCACAGCAGGAGGCTCTGTCCGAACCTGTGCATGAGGTGGAGGACGATGCCGGCCACGAAGAGGCCGGCGTACCGGGGCAGTACGAATTCGTCGAGCAGGGGCGAGTGCAGTTCGAGGGTGATGACAGCGGCCAGGAGCCAGGCTCCGCAGAAGGCCACCACCCGCCGGTACGACAGCCCGAACAGGAGCAGTACGGCCATCAGCAGGTAGAAACGGGCCTCCACCCAGAGCGTCCAGGCGACTCCGTCGATCAGTTCGAGGCCCAGTGGTCCCGGAGCCATCGTCAGGTTTCCGAGGACGGTACGAGGGTCGACACGGGTGGCGGCGGGCCAGTGGCCCAGCCGTGAGACAAGGACGAGCGCGACGACGAGGAGGACGGCGCACCAGTAGGCCGGGAAGAGCCGTGCGACACGGGAGACGGTGAACTGTGCGGGAGTCCGGCCCCAGCAGCTCATGCAGATGACGAAGCCGCTGATGACGAAGAAGAACTCGACACCGAGCCAGCCGTAGCGGCTGATCTCGTGCAGGAACGGAGTGAGATCGCGGAGTTCGGTGCGTCCCCAGAAGTGTGGGGTGGGTGTCCCGAGGAAGTGGTACGCGGCCACCATGACCGCTGCCACCAGGCGGAGCCCGTCTATCGCGGCCAGGCGTGCGGGCCTGTTCCGCTCTCCGGAAGACGGCGTGTCGGAGACCGTCTCGGGCGCTGGGCGGCGGGGCGCCGCCGACCCGTGTCCTCGACTGGCCGTGCGGGTGCTTCTCCCGGATGACGTGGCGTCGGCAGGCATGGCGAAGCGACCTCCGTACGAAAGGTGACACCGGTGGGGGATGAAGGGGGAGGGGAGGGGGTGAAGTGGCCGGATGCGGTCGCCGCGGTCAGACGCGGCGGCGCAGGAACAGCACGGTGACGACTGTGAGCAGTGCGGCGAGGCCGCCGAGTACGGCGGTGTCGGTCCACTGGAAGATCCAGTAGTCACCTGCCGGGTTGGCCTCGTAGAAGCGGGCGACGTACCCGTGTGCCGCCATGCACTCCCTGAGCCGGGCGCCGGACGGGAAGGCGCAGTGCAGCACGTCGTCGTGGCGGCCCGAGGCGGTGATCAGGCCGTAGTCGCCGGTCGACCACTTCTCACCCATCACCGGTTTGGGGATGCTGCCTGCGCTGACGTAGGTGTGCGGCGGGACCAGCACCCGCGCCCGGTGCGTCCACTCCAGCAGGAGCGTCACCGCCCCGGTCACCAGCAGGGTCAGGCCCATCGCCGCCAGTACCCGGCGGGCCAGCAGGCCCAGCAGGGTGCCGGCCGCCAGGCCGAACAGGGCGGCCGCCACGACGCGGGGGCCCGAGCCGCTCAGGGCCGTGGCGTCGTACCAGAACAGCCCGTAGCTCCGGTCGGCGGCCGGTCGCCACCACCAGGCGAACACTCCGGCGAGCAGGCCGGAGAGGGCGGTCGTGATCGCCGCGGCCAGGGCGAACCGGAAGGTGAACCACTGGCCCCGGCTCACTCCCTGGGCGAGGACCATGCGGTGCGTGCCCAGTTCCCGGTCTCGGCCCAGCAGCGGGGCGCCCCAGAAGACGCCGATCACGACGGGCAGGGCGATGTTCAGCGCCCCGAGGTATTTCAGCGGTTCGACGTCCAGCAGCAGGGGCAGGCCGGTGTCGGACCGTGTGCAGTACAGCGGCCCGGTGGCGCAGTGGTCGAACAGTCCGCTGTGCAGGGCGTCCAGCATGCCCGAGCGGTAGTACGCGGCGATCGCCGCGACGGCGACGAGGGCGGCCGCGCCGATGCCGGCCGACATGCGCTGCTGTCGCCATGCGAGCCAGAGGGAGCCCTTCACGCCGCCGCCTCCGTCTGCTCGACGAGCCCGGTGGCGGGGTGCCCCGGCTCACCGGCCTGGAGGTAGCCGATCAGGACGTCCTCCAGTCCGGGCCGTTCGACATGCCAGTCGCCGCGCAGCGGTCCGTGCCGCCGTATCAGGGCGGTCAGTTGTCTGCCGGCGGTACGGCTCCGCACGACGGTGTGCGATCCGGCCAGGGCGTCGGCCCGGTCGGCGGGTCCGGTCAGTACGGCATGGCTTTCGCGCAACGTTTCGGCGTCCTCGCTCAGCTCGACGCGGCCGTCCCGGAGTACCAGCACCCAGTCGCAGGTCTCCTCGAGTTCGGGCAGGACGTGTGAGGACAGCACGATGTTCGTGGCGCGTTCGGCTGCCTCGGCCATCAGTTCCGCCATGATCTCGCCTCGTGCCACGGGGTCGAGGTCGGCCAACGGCTCGTCGAGCAACAGGAGTTCGGGTCGCTTGCCCAGTGCCAGAGCGAGTGCGACACGAGTGCGCCGGCCGGGGGACAGTTCGCCGACGCGGGCGTGGAGCGGGATGTCGCCCGCGCGGACGATCCGCTCGGCGGTCGTACGGTCCCACGCGGAGTTCAGCTTCTCGCCCATCAGCAGGGTGTCCGCCACGGTGAAGCGGGGGTAGAGCGGCTTGTCCTGGGTGAGCAGCGCGACCCGGGCGCGGGCCTCGGGCGTGCCGGGTGCGGCGCCCAGTACGCGAAGTTCCCCGGAGTCGGGCCGCAGCAGGCCGCCGGCAAGGTGCAGCAGAGTGCTCTTGCCGGCGCCGTTGCGTCCGACCAGTGCGGTGATACGACCGCCGGGCACGGTGAACTCGCAGTCCCGCAGGACCCGGCCGCCCCGCCTGCGGTACCGGAATCCCAGTCCCGTGGCGCACAGCGCGGCCGACGCGTCAGGCCCGGTCATGCATCCTCCTCCTTCTTCCGGTCCCGGTCGCCCGGGATTCCGCTGTCCTGCTCGTTGTCGTGGGCGTCCAGGACGGCTGTGACCAGGGCGAGGACATCGGCCCGCTCCAGGCCCGCGGTCCGCGCGCGGGCCACCCAGCCGGTGACCTCCTGGCGCAGCGGGGAGTCGTCCTCCGATCCGGGCCGGGCGAGCGACCGTGTCACGAAGGTCCCGAGGCCACGGCGCAGTTCGACCAGACCGGCCTGCTCCAGGTCGCGGTAGGCCCGCAGCACGGTGTTGGGGTTGATGGCGGTCGCCGCCACCACCTCCCTGGCCGTGGGCAGCTTGTCCCCGACCCGCAGGGTGCCCATCCGGAGCGCCCGTTCGGTCTGTTCGATGATCTGCACGTAGGCCGGTACGCCGCTGCCACGGTCGATCCGGTAGTCGATCACGTCGCCTTCCCAGGTTCCACCATGCTTGTATTAATGAATTAATGGAAGCATGGTGGATGTCCGGCGGCGATGTCAAATACCTGGGGATCGACGCTCCACGGCTCCGGCGCGCAAGAGCGATCCGCGGACTTTCCGACAGCGGCTCGCCCCGGCCGCGTTGTTGGTTAGGGTGGCGGGCAGAGACTGATTCCGTTGTCCATGACCGGGGTGATGGACAGGCCGGCGAGCTCGCCAGGTCGGACACGACGGGGGGCTCGTCGGTGGGGAGTTGGCGCGCGCAGCAGCCCGGACGCGGTGGGCGGGTGACCGGCCGGCCGGCACGCGCGATGCTGCCCCCACCGCTGCGCGTGTGGCTCGGGGGGATTGCGGCCCTCGCCGCGCTGGTGGTCGTCGTGCTCGGGGTCCTGTATGCCGACGACAGCGAGCCCGGCAGGGTGGACGCGCGGATCGGGGCGGCGCTGGACGGAGTGGGGCAGCCCTGGCGGCATGTCGCTCTGGCCTTGGACTTCTTGGGGGAGCCCGGCGGATCGGTGCCGCTGGTCGTGGCCGTCGTGGCGGGCTGTCTGTTGCTGCGGAGTCCTCGTGCCGCGGTGCTCGTCGTCGCCGGCGCCGGCCTCGCCGTGGCGACGGCGACGCTGCTCAAGTCCCTGGTGGGGCGCACCATCCACGAGGGGAACCTGTCCTACCCGAGTGGGCACACAGCCTTCCTCACCGCGCTCGCCCTCGTGGTGGCGCTGCTCGCGACCGGCCGGCTCGGCCTCGGCAGGACGGCCGGCACGTCACTCGTGCTTGCCGCGGCGCTGGTCGCCGGTGCCGCCATGGGCTGGGCACAGGTCGCCCTGGGCGCGCACTACCCGACCGACGTCCTCGGCGGCTGGTGCACCGCGCTGGCGGTGGTACCGGCGACCGCGTGGGTGGTCGACCGGACGGCCGACCGGAAGGCTGACCGGACGGCCGACCGGAAGGCCGGCCCCAAAGCCGACGCCGGTCGGCGGGAGTGCCGCTGACGTCACGCCACGTCGGTTCACGCCAAGCGGCGGAATACGGGCTTCACCGGGCGTCCGCCCAGCCAGGGGGTGGGGTCGGCGGCGTCCAGTGCCTTCCGGTACACCGCACACGCCTGGGCCACCACCTCGACGGTGTGATCGATGTCGGCGTCGTCGAGCGCGCTGCTCACCACGAACGACGGGGCCAGCACCCCGCCCGCGAGGAGCCGGCGCAGGAACAGGGTGCGGTACTCCTGGGACGGCTGCAGGTTCTCGTCGAGGGTGGCGAAGACCAGGTTGCTGGCCCGGCCCCGGACGACGATGTGATCGCCGACGCCCATGCCGGCCGCAGCGGCGCGGACACCGTCGGCCAACCGCTGGCCGAGGGTGTGCAGCCGCGCGGTGACGCCCTCTTCGACGTAGGTGGTGAGCACGGCCATCGCGGCTGCCAGGGAGTGCGTTTCCGCACCGTGCGTGGTCGACAGCAGGAACACCCGGTCGCCGGAGTGACGCAGCCCGCCCAGCTCCATCAGTTCGCGGCGCCCGGCCAGCGCGGAGACGGCGCATCCGTTGCCCAGCGCCTTGCCGAACGTGGAGAGGTCGGGGACGACGCCGTACAGGCCCTGGGCGCCCGCCTCGGACCAGCGGAAGCCGGTGATCATCTCGTCGAAGACCAGTACGCAGCCGTGCCGGTCGGCCAGCTCGCGCAGGCCGGCGAGATAGCCCGGCGGGGGCTCGGTGTGGGTGGCGGGTTCGAGGATCAGGCAGGCGACCTCGTCCTGGTACCGGGTGAGCAGTTCTTCCGTGGCCGCCAGGTCCCCGTAGGGGAAGGACACGGTGAGTCCGGTGCTCGCCTCCGGGATGCCGGCGGACATCGGCGTGGTGCCGATGAACCAGTCGTCGACGGAGAAGAACGGATGGTCGGCGCAGATGGCCACCCGCGGGCGCCCGGTGGCGGCGCGGGCGAGGCGCACCGCGGCGGTGGTGGCGTCGGAGCCGTTCTTCGCGAACTTCACCATCTCGGCGGTCGGCACCGTGGCCAGGAAGCGTTCCGCGGCCTCGACCTCCACGATGGAGGGCCGGACGAAGTTGCTGCCGCGGTCGAGTTCCCGCCGCACCGCCTCGGTCACGCGTGGGTGGGCGTGGCCGAGGCTGACCGACCGCAGGCCGGAGCCGTACTCGATGTAGCGGTTGCCGTCGACGTCCCACACGTGGGCACCGCGGCCGTGGCTGATGACCGGTGCCAGGTTCTCGGGGTACTGGTCATCGCCCTTGGCGTAGGTATGAGCGCCCCCGGGGATCATGGCGTGCAGCCGCTCGTTGGCTGTCCGCGACAGGGGCAGGTCGAGCACTTCGGTGTCCACGGGGACCTCAGCTCTCTCTGTGCTTCAGGACCTGGGCGAGGCTCGGCGCCTCCCGGTCCCGTTGGGACATCAGGGCGACCGGCAGCGGCCAGGGAATGGCCAGCTCCGGGTCGTCGAAGGCGATGGTCACGTCCTCGGCCGGATCGTGCGGGCGGTCGATGCGGTACGAGGTGTCGGCGGTGTCGGTCAGTGCCTGAAAACCGTGCGCGCATCCCGCGGGAATGTAAAGAGTTGGTTGTGTTTCTCCTGAAAGTTCAAAGGAGGCCCAGTTGCGGAAGGTGGGGGAATCCGGCCGCAGGTCCACGACGACGTCGAAGATCCTCCCGTACGAGCAGCGCACCAGCTTGGCCTCGCCGGCGCCGGAGCGCAGGTGCAGGCCGCGCAGCACGCCCCGGACCGAGCGGGACACGCTGTCCTGGACGAAGGCGTCCGGGTCCAGGCCCACCGAGCGGACCACGTCGGCGTCGAAGGTGCGGCAGAAGAAGCCGCGCTCGTCGGCGTACGGCGTCGGCTCGAACAGGAACGCGCCGGCGATCTCCGGGACTTCGGTCGCTTTCATGGAGACTCCTGCCGAGGACGGGCCTGGGTGGGGGCGTGGGTGGGGGCGTGGCCCTGGTCGTGGTCGGTCGCCGGGAACAGGGCCGCGGTCAGGGCGGCGAACTGGTCGTCGAGTTGCCGGGCGGCGGCCAGGTTCCGCGCGGCGAGGGTCCGCCGCAGGTCGGCCGAGTTCTTCTCCAGTGCCCGGAACTGCTCCAGCAGCCGGTCGGCGTCGACCTCGCGCGCCGGGTGGCAGTAGGCGCCGAGGCCCATCCCGGCCATGAGCGCGTCGCTCTTCGCCGCGTAGCTGAGGGCGAGCACCGGTGTGCCGGTCTTCAGCGCGCAGATCAGGTTGTGGTAGCGGACCGCCACCACGGTGTCGGCGGCCGCCATCTCCTTCATCAGGTCGGCCAGCGAGGCCGGTTCGGCGGCGGTGACCAGCGGTGAGTCCACCGCGTCGAGGATCGCGGCGACCACCGAGGCGTCGCACCGGTCGCCGGTGAGCAGCCGGACCGGTCTGCCCTCCTCGACCAGCGTGCGGACGAACCGGATCGTGCCGTCGAGGTAGCGGCGGTAGATCTCGTCGGCCCGGGCGCGGTCGTCGTTGCCGCCATGGAAGTCCATGACGCCGACGCAGACCGGGCCCGGCGAGCCCGAGGGCGCGCTCGCCGGCGGTGTCGGCAGGGAGAAGGCGAGGTCCGGGTAGACCTCGTCGCGGGCGGTGTCCACGCCCATCGCCCGCATGGCGTCCCGGGACTGGGCGTCCCGGTAGGACCGGTAGGCGGCCAGGCGCCCCGACCAGCGGACCAGGGCCCGGGTGGGCCGGTTGCGGATCTCGGCGGCGCCGACGCTGACCAGCGCGACCTCGGTGCCCACCAGCCGGCCGCTCGCGCAGAGCAGGAACAGCGAGTACGGGAATCCCCAGGGCCGCAGCGGCAGGGTGGCCTCCAGGACGCCCATGCCCGGCACGATCACCACGTCGTGCCGGCGCACCCAGCCGGCGGTGCGGAAGACGTCGACGAGTTTGCCGAGCCCCTTCGACGCGATCGCGCCCGCGCGGGACGCGGTCCGGTACTCCGCGCGGTTCCAGTGCAGCCGGGTGGCGGGGATCCCGAACCGGGCCGTCACGGCCTCGGGCCCGCCGCACAGCGCGTCCACGACCGCCTCCGGGTGCTCGGCGCGCAGGTACCCGAGGACGGCCTCCAGCGAGCCGTCGTTGCCGAGGTTGCCGGAGCCGAGCAGGCCGAACACCCCGACGCGCACCGGGGCCCCGTCCGCGGCCGTCATGCCTGCCTCCCCTCACGGCCGGCGACGAGGGCGTCGACGGAGACCGTGAGCAGGGCCGGGTCGACCGGGGCGCGGTCCTCGACCCGCTCGCCGGCGCCCGGCCGGGCCCGGCTGGTCATCCACGATGCCAGGTGGCCGTAGCACGCGCGCCGGTCGGCCGGGGACAGCGGCGCCCGCCGGATCGCCGAGGCGAAGCCCCAGACGTACTCGGCGAGCAGCCGGGGCGTCGGGTGCAGCAGGCCTGACCGGCGCGGGTCCAGGTTGACGCACCGGGAACGCTTGGACGGGTTGGCCCGCTCGGCGCGGGTGGGGTGGTCGCGGCGGAAGTACAGCAGCTCGGGCACCTGGTGGAAGCGCCCGTGCAGGGTGATCTCGGCGACGAACGTGCGGTCCGCGTGGTGGTAGCTGTCCATCGGTTTCACCCGGCGCAGCATGTCGGCCCGCATCACCCCGTAGAAGTCGTCGCCGCCCGGCTCGAACAGCAGGCTGCGGAAGCGCTCCGGGGCGTGCGGCGAGCCGGTGGCGAGCGTGTACTCGTAGGGGACCGTCACCTGGCCGTCGCCGTCGATGACCGCCTGGTCGGTGTGGGCGAGGATCACGTCCGGCCGCTCGTCCAGCGCCTCGACGCAGCGCCGGATCAGGTCGCGGCCGTAGAGGTCGTCGTGCGAGGCCCACTTGAAAAGCTCGCCGCGGGACTCGGCGAACACGTGGTTGTGGTTCGGCGTGGCTCCGATGTTGCGGGGCAGCCGGTGGTAGCGGATGCGGGAGTCCTGCGCGGCGTACTTGCGGCAGATGTCCTCGGTCCCGTCGGTCGAGGCGTTGTCGGAGACGACCAGTTCGAAGTCCTCGTAGGTCTGGCCGAGCAGGGCGTCGAACGACTCGGCCAGGTACTCCTCGCCGTTGTACACGGGCAGGCCGATGCTCAGCCTGGGTCGGTCGGTCATGCGGTCCTCACTTCGGGGATGGGATTGCGGTGGCGCTCGCGCAGGGCTGACCGCAGTTGCAGCCACCACACGGCCGAGCCGCTGACGGTCGCGGCGGCGACGCCCCAGGCCGAGCCGGACGCGCCGGATACGGCCGCCCCGCCGAGCCCGCCGCCGACGTAGCAGGCGGACGCGAACAGCTGGCAGCGCAGGCTGCGCCGGGCCGCGCCGAGTGCGCGCAGCCCGGCCGCCGCGCCGGTGCCGAGGCCGGCCCCCGCGACGCTGAGGGTGATCTGCACGATGAGGTGCGAGGAGGAGTGCCAGACGTCGCCGAGAGCCAGGTCGCCGAGCCGGTCCGGCATCAGCAGCAGCGCCGAGCCCCAGAGCAGTGCTCCGGCTGCCTGTCCCCCGCCGAGGAGGAGGCAGAACCTGCCCAGTTGATGCGGGGCCCGCCGCAGCACCCGGGCCGCCTCCGGGACGGTGACCAGTGAAAGACCCATCAGCACGGCGAGGAACGGACCCATCAGGAGTTCGGCGCCCCGCACCGCGCCCACCGCACCGACCCCGGCGATCACGCCGAGCCCGTACGCCCGCAGCTGGCTCGCGCCACTGAGGCTGACGTTCTCGACCAGGTACCGGTAGCCGAGATCACGCTGTTCGCGCAGCCAGCCGCGCGCCCCGGTCACCCGGGGCCGGATGCCGGACTGGAGGCAGCCGTAGCCGGCGGCCACTGTGGCGGACGCGCCCCAGGCGAGCACGAAGGCGGCCACGCTGTCCACGCGGGCCGCCACCACCATGGCCGGGACGAGTGCGATGCCCCACACGACGTCGTTGACGAACGCCTTGCGCCCGGTGCCGGCGGCGAAGAACGAGAACCGCCACGCGTCCTGGAGCAGCAGTCCCGGCAGCATGAGACCGAGGGCGGCGAACGCGGGCCCCACCCGGCCGCCGAGGCCGAGTCCGGCCACCAGACACACCACGCCGAAGGCCGTACCCACGCCGAGTGCGGTACCCGTCGAGCGGGCCACCGCCCCGCGCCAGGAGGCGTCCGGCGCGCCGCTGAAGCGGACGACGAACGGGTCGGTGGCCAGGCCCCGGGAGACGTTGAGCACCACGCCATAGGTCACCCAGGCCAGGCTGAACACGCCGAACGCGGTCACCCCGAGCGAGCGGGCCACGTAGATGCCCACCGCGAAGTTGCTGATGCTGGAGGCCGCCTGGTCGGCCAGTCCCCAGGACAGCCGGCCGACGAGGGCCCGCCTGGCGGATCCGGCCGGTGCCGTCGTCTTCTCCCGCTCGGTGGTCATCGGCGTCATGCCTTGATCAGTTCGGCGCCGCACAGGGCGTCGGCCGCGGCTGCGACGGTGTCGAACGGGAGCCCGGACCGCTCGGCGACGTCCAGCAGAGTGTGCTCGCCGTCGGAGAGGTTGAGCACCCAGAGCATGGCCATCTGGGCCTGCTTGGTGTCGCTGCGGCCGCCGAGCGCGTCGTACAGGCCGCGCCGGCCCAGTTGCGGTTCGCCGTAGGGGCTGAGGTTGAGGTACCGCCGGTTGCGGTCGAGGACGGCGAACGCCTCGCGGCAGACGGCGAGGGTGTCCGCCATCGCCGCCGGGGAGACGAAGTCCAGGTTGTCCGCCGAGGTGTGATACTCGGGGTAACCGGCGTACGGGGTCCGGGTGAGCGAGCCCACGCCCAGGTTGAAACCGGGCGAGCAGAACTGCCGTTCGTCGTAGCCGTACGGCGTGAACCCGGTGATGCGGTGCGGCCGTTCGGAGGCGGTCAGCACATGCCGCAGCACCCGGTCGATCTCGGCGTCGCCACGCCTGCTCTGTTTGTACGTCAACCGGCCCGGGTCGCCGGCACAGGCCAGCACCAGCCCGTGCTTGACCTGTTCCACCCGCTCCGCGTTGCGGGCCAGCCAGGTGATCGCCCCAATGGTGCCCGGCGCGTAGATGAACCGGTAGGTGTAGTACGGCGTCTCCTGCGCCAGCGCGCGGGCCAGGAACGTCGCCACCGCGATGCCGGCCAGGTTGTCGTTGGCCAGCGACGGGTGGCAGACATGGCAGGAGACGATCACCTCGTCGGCGACCTGCCCGGGAACCACGTGCTCGGCGTAGGTGAGGTGGCCGTCGGCGAGTGTGGAGTCGATGCGCACCTCGTACTCGCCGTCCGGCAGCGCGTCCAGGGTCTCCTGGGCCAGGCAGAACCCCCACTCCGGCTTGTAGTAGCTGGTGCGGTACGGCACCCAGGCCGGGTGGTCCGGCAGGGTGTGCAGGTGTCCGCGCAGCTCGGCCAGCGGCATGGTCGCCGAGACCGGCACGCTGTAGCCGAGCACGTGCAGGCTGGACGCGGCGAAGTCGACGACCCGGTTGCCCGCGGAGTCGGCGACGTACGCGTCCCGGATGTTCCACTCCTGCGGCACCGTCCAGTCGAGCACCTGAGTCCCCGTCGGCACCTCGTGCACCTGCAGCGGTACGTACTCGCCGACGATCTCCAAAGTGGCGCGCACCCCGTCGCCGGTGATGCTCCGGCACAGCGGGTACAACCGCTCCACCAGCGCGTACATCTCTTCGCCCGCCGTGGTCATCGGCGCCACCGCAGGGTGTCGTCGACGGCGCCGGCGTCGGACGCCGCGCGCAGCACGGCCAGCCGGGTGAAGCGTCGCTCGAAGTCCTCCTTGGTCAGTGCGTGTTTGCGGTAGGCGTCGGCGAGTTCGAGCGCACCCTGCTTCACCGTCCACTCGCAGTCGAAGCCGGGGATCGCCGTGCGGAACCGGGAGAAGTCCACCCGGTACGACCGCGGATCGGCACCGTTCTCCCCAGTGATCACCACCTTCGCACCGGACACCGCCTCGGCGACCTGCTCGGCGATCTCGGCGACCGTGACGTTGTTGATCTCGCTGCCGATGTTGAACGCCCGGTCGTGCACCGCTTCCCGCGGCGCGACCAGCGCGGCCGCGAAGGCCCGTGCGATGTCGGCGGCGTGCACCAGCGGACGCCAGGGGGTGCCGTCCGAGAGCACCAACACCTCGCCGGACAGGAGCGCGTGCCCCACCAGGTTGTTCAGCACGATGTCGGCGCGCAGCCGGGGCGAGTGGCCGAAGGCGGTGGCGTTGCGCATGAACACCGGGGTGAAGTCGCCGTCGGCCAGCGCGTGCAGGTCGTCCTCCACCCGCACCTTCGACTCCGCGTACGGCGTCACCGGGCGCAGCGGGGCGTCCTCGGCCACCAGTTCGCCGCCGCCGGCGGCGCCGTAGACCGAGCACGTCGACGCGTACAGGAAGCGCCGCACTCCGGCGTCGCGGGCCAGCCGGGCGAGCCGGACGGACGCGTGGTGGTTGATGTCGTAGGTGAGCTCCGGCGCCAGCGAACCGAGCGGGTCGTTGGACAGCGCGGCCAGGTGGATCACGGCGTCCACCCCGGCCACATGGTCGGCCGTCACGTCGCGCAGGTCCACCCGGTGCCCGGGCGGGTCCGCCGGCTGCGGGCCCAGCACGCAGTCGGCGAACAGGCCGGCGTCGAGGCCGACGACCTCGTGCCCGGCGGCCGCGAGGACGGGGGCCATCACGGTGCCCAGGTAGCCCTGGTGTCCGGTGAGCAGTACGCGCAAGGTTCATTCCCCCAGGTCGAGAGTGAGTTTGGTGAGGGCGAACGCCTCGGCGTAGCGCGCGTGGCATTCGATGCCGCGGATCCGTGCGAGGCCGAGGAAGGCCTCCCGGTCGTACCAGGGCCGGTGGCGCTGCGAGGGGTAGTGCTCCTGCAGCAGCCGCACCTTCTGCTCGGCGATCTCCGGCGACAGCGGCTGGTAGGCCGCCGGACGGCCGAGATCGCCGTCCCACTTGACGATCTCGTAGCCGAGCACCAGGTGGTCGCGGAATGCGGTGGGCAGCAGCTGCGCCAGGCCGCGGTGATCCTGGTGCGCGTCATCGGTACGCGGCGCGAGCACCAGATCCGGATCGGTCCGCTCGCGCAGCTCCTCGACCGCGGCCTTCGCCTCGTCCCAGTACGCGGGCAGCCGGCCGTCCGGCAGCTTGAGCACGGTCAGCCGCAGGTCGGCACCCGGGCAGAAGGCGGCGAGCGCGGCCTGCTCCTCCTGCTCCCGCTCGCTGCCGCCGCCGGAGAGCACCAGCGCGTCGACGCGGACACCCGGCCGTGCGAGGCACAGCGTCAGCAGGGTGCCGCCGGCGCCGATGGCGATGTCGTCGCAGTGCGCGCCCACCGCGACGATCCGGTCCAGGGGCCCGGCCCCGAGCCGGATCACGCTCTGGCTCCGGCGCCGGCTCCCGCGCCGTCCTGTTCCCACACGGCCCACGGGCGCTCGCCCCGGGCGTAGGCGTCGTCCAGCGCGGCCCGCTCCTTCACGGTGTCGGTCGGCTTCCAGAAGCCACGGTGCTGATGCGCCACCAGCCGCCCGCGCTTGGCCAGTTGGGCACATCCGTCGGCGACCAGGTCCCCGTTCTCCGGTATGTGGTCGAAGATCTCCTGGCGCAGCACGAAGTAGCCGCCGTTCTCCCACAGCGGCAGTTCGCTCACCGCGGTGATGCCCCCCACCAGGCCGTCCTCGCCCAGCTCCACGCAGTGGAACGACGACTGCGGCGGCACCACCATCATCGACGCCCCGGCGTCACGCCGGGCGAACCGGTCGATCATCTCCGGCAGCGGGGCGTCGGTGAGCACGTCGGCGTAGTTGGCGAGGAACATCTCGTCGCCGTCCAGGTGGTGCCGTACCCGGCGCAGCCGCTCCCCGATCGGCGACTCGATGCCGGTCTGCGCGAACGTGATCGTCCAGTCGGCGATGTCGGTGGACAGCAGCTCGGTCCGCCCGCCCCGCAGCACGAAGTCGTTGGACGTCGTCTCCTCGTAGTTGAGGAAGAAGTTCTTGATGTGGTGAGCCCCGTACCCGAGACACAGGATGAACTCCGTGTGCCCGAAGTGCGCGTAGTAGCGCATGACGTGCCAGATCAGCGGCCGCGGGCCGACCATCGCCATGGGCTTGGGGACGTCGTCCGCGGCACCGCTCCGCATCCGCATCCCGTAACCGC
This sequence comes from Streptomyces sp. BK340, assembly GCF_007827595.1. Taxonomy (GTDB): domain Bacteria; phylum Actinomycetota; class Actinomycetes; order Streptomycetales; family Streptomycetaceae; genus Streptomyces. The sequence continues at coordinate 35,669 of NZ_VISR01000015.1, read as the reverse complement.
CGCAGAACAGAACGACCTTCATGACCCCACCTCGACGATGCTCAGTTCCGGGACGGGGAAGACCAGCCGGCCGCCCCAGTCGTGCACGAAGGACAACTGCTCGACCAGCTCGGCCCGGAGGTTCCAGGGCAGGACGAGGACGTAGTCCGGTCTGTCGGCGGCTATCTGCTCGGGCGGCAGGATCGGGATGCGGGTGCCCGGGGTGAACCTGCCGTGCTTGTAGGGGTTGCGGTCGACCGTGTACGGGAGCAGATCGGGCCGGATGCCGCAGTGGTTGAGCAGGGTGTTGCCCTTGCCCGGGGCGCCGTAGCCGACGACCGTCTCGCCGCGTTCGGCCGCCTCGATGAGGAACCGCAGCAGGTCCCGGCGCACCTTGGCCACCCGGGCGGAGAACTCGGTGTACCCGGACAGCTCCTGCAGCCCGGCGGCCTTCTCCCGGTCCAGCACCTCGGCCACCTGCGCGGACGGCTCCCCGGCCACCTCGGCCGGCCGGGCCCACAGCCGGATGGAGCCGCCGTGCGTGGGCAGCAGCTCGACATCGACGAGCGCGAGTCCGCCGCTCGCCAGCGCCCGGATCGCGGACGCAACCGTGTAGTACTGGAAGTGCTCGTGGTAGATCGTGTCGTACTGGTTCTCCTCGATCAGGGTCAGCAGGTGCTGCACCTCGATGGAGACCCAGCCGTCGTCGGCGACCAGGGCGCGCAGCCCCTGCGTGAACCCGACCACGTCGGGGATGTGCGCGTACACGTTGTTGGCCACGACCAGGTCCGCCGGTCCGTGCTCGGCACGGACGTCGCCGCCGGTGGCCGGGTCCAGGAACGCCGTCAGCGTGGGCACACCCGCGTCCCGCGCCGCGGCGCCGACGTTCACCGAGGGCTCGATGCCCAGACAGCGGATCCCCTGATCCACCACGTGCTTCAGCAGATACCCGTCGTTGCTCGCGACCTCGACCACGAAGGAGTCGCCGCCGAGACCCAGCCGCGTCGCGGCGCTGTCGACGAAGGTGCGCGCGTGCTCCACCCAGGAGGTGGAGAAGGAGGAGAAGTACGCGTACTCGCTGAACGTCTCCTCCGGCGTGATCAGCGGCGGGATCTGCGCGAGCCAGCAGTCGGTGCAGACCCGCAGGTGCAGCGGGTACGCCGGCTCCGGCTGATCCAGTTGGTCCGCGGCGAGAAAGCTCTCACAGGGTGGCGTCGCCCCAAGATCGACGACGCTCGCCATCGCCTCCGAGCCGCAGAGTCGGCATCGTGTCATCTACTGCCCCCATCCCCCCTGCTCGCGCGGGTGTCCCCGCCGCGAGCCAGTACTGACCGTCCCGCGATCGCGGTGCGGTACCCCTCCACCAGGCGCTCCAGCCCGACGGCCGGACTGAAGTCCTGCTCGTACCGGCGCCGGGCCGCCTGTCCCATCTCCCGGTTGCGGTCCGGATCGGCCGTGATCCGGCGCAGACAGGACGCGAGCGAGCCGGGATCGCCCGGCAGGTGCCGCAGCCCGGTCACCCCGTCCTCGACGAGTTCCACGAAGGCCCCGTGACCGGCGGCGACGGCCGGGACCCCCGCCGCCATCGCCTCCACGACCACCAGGCCGAACGCCTCCAGCCAGGTGGAGGGAGCCACCACCGCCACCGACCGTGCGACGGCCCGCCGGCACTCCTCCTGGTCGTACAGACCGACGTACCGCACGTCGTCCCGGCCCGCGGCCCAGGCGGCCACCTCCGGCTCCAGGGGCCCCGTGCCGGCGATCATGAGCGGCACGCCGATCCCGCCGCCGGAGGCGATCTCGTCCCACGCGGTCATGAGCAGCCGTACGCCCTTGGCCTCCGCGAGCCGGCCGAGATAGAGCAGATGCTCGCCGGCGCCCGCCCGGACGACACCCGGCTCGGGTACGAAGTTGTGCTTCACCGCAAGGAGTTCGGGCGGCATGCCGGCCCCCACCAGGACCTCGCGCTGCGCCGCCGAGATGCAGAAGAAGCGCTCCACGCCGGACCACCACCGCCGCCGGTTGGCCGAGAGGCTGACCGCGAGCGGCACGGTCGCCAGCCGGGAGCCGCGGTAGCAGCCGTGCCGGACCGCGGGCAACGGCGTGGAGCCGACGCACTCGGTGCACGGCCGGCCGTCCCGCTGCAGAGTGCCGGGCGGGCAGACCTGGGTGTAGTTGTGCAGGGTGGCGACGGCGGGCACGCCCGCGTCGGCGCAGGCGGCCAGCACCGCGGGCGACAGCAGCGGGAACACGTTGTGGACGTGCACCACGTCCGGCCGCTCGGCGCGGAGCTTCGCCGCGAGCTCCCTGCGGACCGCCCGGTTCCACGGCACCCGCAACGGCAGCGCGGCCTTGGCCGGCAGGGACAGCGCGCCGATGTCGTCGCTGCGCCGCTCGAACAGCTCGACCCGGTGGCCGGCCCCGCGCAGCAGCGCCACCTCCTGGTCGACGACCTTGTTCTCCCCGCTCGGCTGCGCCGAGGCGTAGCGGTTGTGCACCACGAGGACCTGCATGCTCAGCCCACCTCCGTTCTCTGGGCCCAGCGCGGGACGCGCCGTCGGGGGACGTCGGGTGCCGGGAAGGGAGCGGCCGGCGCGGGCGTCGCCAGCAGCGAGGCGGCCACGGCCAGATGCAGCAGATACGGCGAGGCGTCGCCCAGCCCGGCCTCGGTGTAGGACGCGATCGCGCAGTAGCTGATCAGGAAGATCGCGCAGGCGCGCGACAGCGACGGCGGCCGCAGCAGCGCGACGCCGCCCAGCACGACGATGAACGCCGCCACCAGACCGACGCCGATCACACCCTGCTCGTTGTAGACGGCCAGCCAGCTGTTGTCGATCGGCAGCCCGTCGAACGACTTGTCGCCCAGGCCCACGCCGAACAGGTACTCGGTGGTCGTCCGGGGTGCGGTCAGCAGAGCGTGCCAGACCTTGGCCCGGCCGGTGAGGCTGGAGAAGTTCTCCTGGCTCTGCCCGCGCAGGAACCACGTCTGGAGCGCGGAGGCGAACCCCACCGCTGCCACCGCGGCGATCGCCACCGCCCGGGTGAAGAACCGGCGGGCGGCGCCGCTGGTCAGCATGAGCGAGCCGATCGCCAGCGCCAGCCCGAGGAGCAGGCCGAGCGTGGCCGTGCGGGTGTGGGTCAGGGCGAGCAGGACGAGTGACGGCACGATGACCACCGCCGCGCTGGTCCCGTCGGTCCGCCGGTCCAGCAGGAGCAGCACGGTCAGCCCGATGATCACCGCCGCGTACTGTCCGATCTGCGGCGGGGTCAGCGGCCACAGCGCGCCGACCAACCGCCCGCCGTAGAGGTCGGGCAGGGCCGCGCCCGGTGAGGCGACCAGACCGGCGGCCACCGTGCCGAGCACCGCCAGGTACATCCGGATGTGATGCCGGACGAACGTCGTGCCGCCGTCCCACCAGCGGCTCAGCAGCCACAGCGTGCCGACGAACAGGGCCAGCCGGAAACAGCGGAACAGAGCCCCGAACCCCGACTCCAGGTGTGAGCTGGAGATCACGCTCATCACCAGCAGCAGGGTGAGCAGGAACAGGTAGGCGCTGGCCCGCAGGCGCAGCCGGAGGTTGACCGCGAGCGCCAGGGCGAACGCGGTGACCAGCGCGCCCATCGTGACCATCTGGATGAGGGAGCGGGGGAGCGGGACGATGGTCTTCGCCCCGGCGGAGCCGAGCGTGTTGAGGACCAGCAGCCCCCAGACCGTCCCGACGATCTTCGGCGTGTGGTTCGCGCTCATCTCAATCACCGTCCGGTGCGCGGAAGGTGCTGCCCGCGTCCTGCTGGTACGGCATGCCCTGCCACTGCCCGTAGTCGAGGATCCGGCTCGGGTCGTGGGCGATGAACTTCCACGGTCCGACGTAGACGTTGTCGTGCCAGCGGTTGTGCTGCTCGAGAGTGATCGCCTCGGCCACCCGCTCGCCCTGGTACGGCGACCAGTCCGGATAGGTGCCGTAGTTCGCCAGCACCGCCATGCGGTCGCACTTCACCGTGCAGTCGACGACGGACTTGTCCAGCACGAAGCGGTTGTTGTGGATGTCCACCCGCTGGGTCCGCCACCGGCAGTCGGCGTAGAGAGGTGCGGTGGCGATCGCCGGCTGTGCGCAGCGCTTGGTGTTCTTCACCAGCAGAGTGCAGTCACCGGACGAGGTGTTGGCCGGGCTGTTGCAGAACCGGTCGGCGTTCTCCCACAGGGTGATCCCGGACCAGTTGTTCTCCAGCACGTTCCGGTAGATCTCGATCTTGTCCGTGCGGGCTCGGATCCGTGGTTCGCCGCCGGACTCGGACAGGTAGACGGTCGCGAACGGGAAGCTGTCGCCGCGGTCGGCGTACCTGCGGCCCTCGACCCAGTTGTTCCGCCGGATCGTGTTGTTCCGGATGACCGCGTTGTAGCTGGTCTCGTAGATCAGCGCGGCACCGTCGTTGGCCTCGAGCACGTTGTCCTCGATGCGGAAGTCGTTGTTGTCGGTGTCCGCCCACAACCCGGCTCCGCGGTTGTCGTGCACCCAGTTGCCACGTACGTCGGCGCCGTCGACGGCCCAGAACTTGACGCCCCCGGTGCAGCCGCAGCCGGGCCGCCGCCGCTCCCAGTCGTCCTTGTTGTTGCCCACGATCTCGTTGCCCTCGACCACCAGGCCGCTGATCCGGCCGGTGGCCTTGTACGCGTTCATGCCGTACTGGCCGTTGCCGCGCAGACAGCTGGCGCGGACCTGCTGGCGGTCACCGGCCATCAGCCCGGCGCCGGAGTTGTTCCGGATCGTCGAGTGCTCGATCACCCACCCGTCGGCCGAGTCGTGGTTGACCACGCCCTCGTTCTGCGGCGCGACGAACCCCTGGACGGTCAGGTAGCGGATGGTGACGTTGCGGGCGGTGCCGCCGAACGCGTACTGGTTGGTCCTCCGGCCGTCGAGCACCGCGCCCGGCGCGCCGAGGTAGCTGTCCCCTTCCTTGGGGATGACCTGGGCGTAGCGGTTCGGCTCGAGCCTGTGCCTGCCCGGTCGGAGCCAGAACGTGGTGTGCGGGGGGCTGCTCCTGGTCTTCGCAGCGAGGTCACCGGCCACCGCGGGATCGACGGTCACCGCGCCGGCCGGCGCCTTCGCCGGCCCGGCCGCGGGCTCGGCGCACATCCGGGCCACGGGTGCGGACCGCACGGCGGTCGGCTTCGGCCGTGCGCTCGCCGTGTTCTCACACCCGGTCGACGCCAGCAGGACCAGCACCACCGGTACCGCCGGCCACGCCCGGTGCAGCCGCCTGATCCCCAGGCGTCCTCCGCCCGGGGGCTGCTGAGGGATCTCCGCGGCGTCGCGACGTCCGGCACGTTCCCCCACTGCCTCAAGGGCGTCGGGCCGGCTGCGGTCATCGGCCTCCCTCAAGCTCTCGGCCTCCCCCGAGCTCTCGGCTTCGCTCGGGCAGGGGGGACCCCCGTCGCGGCGGGCGCTCTTGCTTCCACGGAGTTCCACCAGAGCCCCCTAGCCGCGGAACCTGAGCACGGTGGTGAACTCGTCCGTGCCGTCGGCGAAGCCGGTGCCGACCAGCGTGGTGGCGGGTTCCTTGCGTCCGAAGCCGGCGGAGTACCAGCCCAGCGGCGGGTCGCTCTCGCCGCGATGCGCCCGCCAGCTCAGCTGCCCGGGCAGGTCGAGCGCCGCGGAGCGGTCCTCGCCGTCCCGGGTCCAGCTGAGCTGTGCCCGGTTCCCCGCCAGGTCCGCGGCGATCGCCGGGCCGAGGTGGAACGCCAGCCGCACGGCCCGGCGCGGGCCGCGCACCTCGTCGACCACCGTCAGTTCCTGGCTCGCGGCCGTCAGTTCCACCCGGCGGCGGTGCACGGAGTGCTGGTAACCGTCGTGCTCGGCGCACCAGCGGGCCGTTCCTCCGTCCGAGGCGCCGGACGTGTCCGCGACCAGGACGCGGGTGCGGGCATGCCGGGTCCACAGGAACGGGCCGCCGGAGACGGACTGGTCACCGCCGTCCAGTTGCAGGGTGTTGTGGCCGAGGGTCGACCGGAAGTACTGCCGCCACTCGGGCTGCCCGTGGTAGCAGAACGTCCCCGGGTCGGCGAGCACGTCGACCCCGTCGTGCCGGACCTCCACCGACAGCGCGTCCGCGTGAGCATGCGCGGCGATGGACAGGAACCCGTGCGGACCGCCGTCGCAGCGGCACCAGATCTCCGCCGGACCACGCAGGATGGTCATGCCCGCGTCGGCGAAATGGGCCGGCCGGCCTGCCGGACGGGACACCGCCGGTGCGGTGGGCCGGATGAGCGCGGCCAGCAGCGGGGTGCGCACATCGGTGCCGGTCACCTCCGGCCACCAGCTGAGCCGGCCGAACACGGCGTCCCCGGTGGCCAGCAGCGAGGCCCAGCGGTCGGTGCCCGCGCCGTCCACCACCAGACCGTGTCCGTCGTCCGCGTCCCCCTGGCGCGGCGGCCGTAGCCGGCCGTCCACGACGGCCGCGAGCGCGTCGGTCATCCGCAGCAGCACCAGCCGGATCGACGAGGGAACCGGCACGCCCGCGGCATCCGCCTCGGCCACCGCGGCGAGGCCCAGCTCCAGCACGAGGCCGTGATACTCGGTGGCCAGCTCGCGGTTGAGACCGGACTCGAAGGTGTTGTCGCGCAGATGCCGCTCCAGCGACCTGAGCGCGTCGGCTCGCAGGCGTGCCGAGGAGGGGAACCATGCGAACGCGCAGGCCGCGGCGAACTGCCCGGCGGCCTCGGCGATGACGTGGTTGTTCGCCGAGGACCCCCGGCTGGGGAAGGCGGCCAGCCAGCGCTGGTGGTGCCAGATCTGGCGGTGTGCCACGGGGTTGTCCTCGAACAGCGCGGCCACGCCCGGCCAGCCGTCGAGCAGCCGGCGGATCCACACCCAGGACAGCAGCCGGATCCCCAGCTCGATGCCGCTGGTCCAGTGCACTCCGCGCAGCGGCGCGTTGCCCGCCCACCACGACCGCAGGTGCTCGGCCACCCGTTCGGCGTACCGGACGTCCCCGGTGATCGCGTAGGCGGCGGCGAGCCGGGTGAGGTACTGATGCCGGGACAGCTCCCAGATCTGCTTGATGTCCCCGACCGCGTCCTCGTTCCGGTACGGCACGTCGAAGGCGTAGCCCCACGGAGCCCGGCGCCCGGTCTTCGGGTCGTACCACCAGTCCGGGTCGGCCAGGTCGTCGCGGTCCACCCCGAAGTACTCGGCGTGCCCGGCCATCAGCCGGTCCGCCTCGGCGATGAGGCGTTTCGCGGCGTCCGGCGGCACGGCGGCGATGGTCCCTGCGGGCAGTACGGCGGTGAACCGGGCGCCGGTCACGCTCGGGCAGTCCGGCCGCACCGACCGCCACCGCCGCCTGCGCACCGCGTCGCCGACCCGCCCGCCGACCTCCCGCGGTCCCATCCGGGACAGCCGCCGCAGGTACCAGCCCGGGCTCATGGTCACAGCGCCCTCGCCAACGTCACCGGCGCGCCGCCGGACAGACCGGCCTGCACGGCGAGGGTCGCAGCCGTGGTGGCGACCAGCGACTCAAGCGGCACCGGCATCGGGCCGCCGGTCCGCACGGCCTTGATGAACGCGGCCAGTTCGGCGGACTGGCCCTTGTCCCGGGCCTTGGGCAGCCGCGAACTGACCCACCGCTTGCGGGCGTACACCGAGGCACGGACGAAGTCGTCCAGCCGCAGCACCTTGCCGTCCGCGACGAGGTCCAGCGTCTCCTTGGGGAAGCCGGGCGCGCCGGTGGTGACGTAGCTGATGGTGGCGGTGGACCCGTCCGGGTAGCGCAGCACGGCCTGCAGATCCTCGTTGCCGGACGTGGCGACCGCGTACACCGAGACCGGATCGGCATCGAGCAGCCAGCTCGCCGTGTCGATGAAGTGTCCGCCCTCGCCGGCGAACCGCGAGCCCTCGGCGCCCTGTTGGAGGTACCAGCTGCCGTGCGCCAGCCGGCCCGCGTTGACCAGGTAGCGCAGGCTCGCCGGACCGGTCCTGGTGCCGAACCGCTTCCTGGCCTCCTGCAGCAGCGGCGCGAACCGGCGGTTGAAGCCCACCTGCAGCCGGTCGTTGCCGGACTCCTCCACCGCCGCGAGCACGCCCGCCAGCTCGTCCTCGGTGAGCGCCAGCGGCTTCTCCACGAACACCGACTTGCCGGCCAGCAACGCCTTTCGGGTCAGTTCGGCGTGCGAGCTGTGCCGGGTGACCACGAACACCGCGTCGATGGACTTGTCGCCGAGCACGGCGTCGAGATCGGTGGTCGCCCCGGCGAAGCCGAACTTCCGCTGAGCGTTCGCCGCGGACAGCGCCGTCGTGGTGACGACCGTCGACAGCTCGACGCCGTCGCGCTGTGCCAGGTGCGGCAGCAGCATCGACGTCGCGTAGTTTCCCGCGCCGACGAACGCCAGCCGAACCGGCGTCCTGGCGGCCCGGCCCGGGGTGGACACTCCGCCGCCGTGCCGCTTCACCGCGGGCACGGCCACCGCCACGGGCTCCGCCTCGGCCGCGTGTTCGGGGTACCGGAACAGCACGGCCACGGCCTTCAGGTCGCCGTCCTTCAGACGCCGGTACGTCTCGACGGCGTCGTCGAAGTCGGCGATGTGGGAGACCAGGGGATCCACGTCGACGCTGCCGCGGGCGACGAGGTCGAGGAAGCAGGCCAGGTTGCGGCGCTCGGTCCAGCGGACGTAGCCGATCGGGTAGTCCCGCCCCTCCAGCTCGTACTCCGGGTCGTAGCGCCCGGGGCCGTAACTGCGGGAGAACCGGACGTCGAGCTCCTTCTCGTAGTACGCGTTCCACGGCAGGTCCAGGCGGCACTTGCCGATGTCGACGACCCGGCCGCGGTCCCGGCAGAGCCGGGCGGCCAGCTCGACGGGCTGGTTGCTGCCGCCGCCGGCGGCCAGGTACACCTGGTCCACGCCGTGACCGCCGGTGAGTTCGGCGACGGCGGTCTCCACGGCAGCGGAGGAGGGATCGCCGCAGGCCGCCGCGCCCAGGCGCTCGGCCAGCTCGCAGCGCACCGGGTCGGGGTCGGCCCCGATGACCCGGACTCCCGAGGCGGCCAGCAGCTGCACCACCAGCTGCCCGATCAGTCCGAGGCCGATGACCAGTGCCACTTCGCCGAGCTGCGGCTCGCCCTGGCGGACCCCCTGCAACGCGATCGACCCGACGGTGCCGAAGGCCGCGTGCCGCGGCGCGAGGCCGTCCGGCACGGGGGTGTAGAGGTTCTTCGGTACCCAGTTCAGCTCGGCGTGCAGGGCGTGCTCGTTGCCGGCGCAGGCCACGAGGTCGCCGGCCTTCACGTCGTCGATCCCGGTGCCGACCTGCTCGACCACCCCGCACAGCGAGTAGCCCAGCGGCGTGTAGGAGTCCAGCTTGCCCATCACCTTGCGGTAGGTGGCGGGCACCCCGTTGGTGGCCACGCTCTGCATGACCTTGGCCACCTGGTCCGGCCGGGAGCGGGCCTTGCCCAGCATCGACATGCCGGCCTCGGACACCTTCATGAGCTCGGTCCCGGTGGATATCAGCGAGTAGGCGCTGCGGACCAGCACACCGCCCGGCTTGCACCCCGGTACCGGCACGTCGAGCACCGCCAGCTCGCCGCTCTTGTAGTTCTGCACAACCTGCTTCAACGAAGTCCCCTTGTTTCTGAGCCGTCTTCTACGCCGCCGAGCGAGCGTTCCGGCCCGGCCCGGAGGTCGCGCCGCGATACCAGTACTCGAGGGTCAGCACATGCCACAGATGTTTGGAGTAGTCCCGGTGCCCGGCGGCGTCCTCGGCGGCCAGCCGCGCCAGCGCGTCGCGGCGCAGCAACCCGGACCGGACGAGCTCGCCGTCGTGGATCACCTCGCGCACCAGCGGTGCCAGATCCCGGCTCATCCAGGCGCGCAGCGGGGCGCTGAACAGGCCCTTGGGCCGGTACACGATCTCCCGGGGCAGGACCGAGGCGGCCGCCTCCTTGAGGACGGCCTTGCCCTGCCGTCCGACGATCTTGCGGTCACCGGGCACGGTGAACGCCGCCCTGACCACGTCGACGTCCACGTACGGCACCCGCACCTCGGTGGACGCGGCCATGCTCGACCGGTCCGTGTAAGCGAGGTTCAGGCCCGGCAGGAACATCCGGGCGTCGCCCAGGCACATGCGGTTGACGAAGTCGTCGAGGTCGTTGTCCTGGTAGACGTCCGCATGCTCGGTCAGCACGTCCTCGACCGCCGGGGCCAGGTCCGGGTCGACCAGGGCGAGCAGCTCGTCCTGGTCGTACATGGTGTAGCTGCGCCGGAACGCGGTCTCCTCCGGCAGATCGGCGAAGGAGAGGAACCGCTTCGCGAAGCGCACCGACCGGTACCCCCGGCGGGCGGTGGCGACCGGGAGCCGGTCCACGGCCCTGGACAGGCCGCGCCGCAGGGGCCGCGGGACGCGCTGGTAGCGCAGCGCGATCAGGTTGGCCAGGTGCTTGCGGTAACCGGCGAACAGCTCGTCGGCGCCCATCCCCGAGAGCATCACCTTGACCCCGGCCTCCCGGGCCGCCGAGCAGATCAGGAACGTGTTGATCGCGGCGGGGTCGCCGATCGGCTCGTCCAGGTGGTACGTCATCCGCGGCAGCAGGTCGAGCACGTTCGGAGCGATCTCGATCTCATGCAGGTCGACACCGAACCGCCCGGCCACCTGCCGGGCATAGCGCAGGTCGTCCGGCATCGCCTCGAACCTGGCGTCCTCGGCCCGGAACCCGATCGTGTAGGCGGAGATGCCGGGCCGTTCGCGGGCCGCCAGCGCGGTCAGGTAGCTGGAGTCCAGACCGCCGGACAGGAAGGTCGCCACAGGTACGTCGGAGAGCAGGTGGCGCCGGGTCGACTCCTCGACGACGGCGGCGATGTCCGGCTGCTCGCCGGCCCGGGCCCGCTCCCGGCCCTCGGCTGCGACGTCCTTCAGGTGCCAGTACCGGCCGCGCTCCACCCGGCCGTCGGGCCGGATCCGGAGCCAGCTCCCGGGCGGCAGCTTCTCCGCTTCGCGGAACGCGCACCGTGAGTCCGGCACCCAGTAGTAGAGCAGCGAGGCCACCAGCGCCGCATGATCCACCTGCAGTGACCCGCCGGTCACGGCGGCGAGTGCCTTGAGCTCGGAGGCGAACACCAGACCCTCGCCGCGCCGGAGCAGGAACAGCGGCTTGATGCCGAGCTGGTCGCGGGCGAGCACCAGGTCACCGGTGCGCTCGTCGAAGATCCCGAACGCGAACATGCCGCGCAGCCGGGGCAGGCAGTCCGTGCCCCAGCGCCGCCAGGCCTCCAGCAGCACCTCGGTGTCCGAGGTACCGCGGAAGCGCACTCCGGCGGCCGACAGCTCGGCACGCAGCTCGGGCGCGTTGTACAGCTCGCCGTTGTACGTCAGGACGAGGCCGCCCGAGACCATCGGCTGGGCGCCGGTCTCGGACAGGTCGATGATGGCCAGCCGGCGGTGCCCGAGGTGTACTTCGCCGTCACCGGCGGAGTGGCTGTAGCGGCCCGCCCCGTCCGGACCGCGATGGGCGAGGGTATCGGTGAGCCGGTCGGTCACGGCCTTCCCGTCCGGCCATCGGTAAGTGCCTGCGATGCCACACATGTCCTACCGCGCCTCCTGGTCGCTGTCCGGGACCCGGTCCGCCCACATCGGCAGCCGCTCCCTTCGCCGCCGGCCCGACCCGCTCTGCCGGGCCAGCCGCTCGCTCTGGCCGCGCAGCGCGGTGTGCAGGCCGTCCCACAGCGTGCCGTCGGACCGGTCACGCGGATCGGGGTCGATCAGCACCACACCGATCACCGGGATGCACTGGTCCGCGAGCTGCCGCGCCACGGTGTGCAGCCATGCGGCGCTGCCGTGTCCGGCCCGTACGACGAGCACGGTCTGGGTGCCGAGGTACTGCAGGTCGGTCCACGCGGTGCCGGGCGCCACCGAGCCGACGCCGAGCCTGCGTTCCTGGTGCGGCACGGACGCGGCATGCTCGCCGCTGACCACGGTCGGGTCGCCCGGCTTCGGGCGGCGCCTGGCCAGCTGCGGGCCGGGCAGACCGTCGATGACGGCCACGGGCCCGTCCGCCGCCAGTGCCCTGGCCACATCCAGGGCGAGCGCGCTCGTGCTGCGCGCACAGCCCAGCTCGAGCAGCGACACGGGGTCCGCGCAGCCGCGCACGGTGCGGGCCAGGGACGTGGTGAGCCGTTCGCGTGCCGTCCGGATCCGTCGGCGCCGCCAGAGCCTGCCCGACCGGCGGGGCAGCTCCGCGATGACGGAGGCGCCGAGGTTGGCCGCGATCTCCCGGCGCAGCACGGGGCGGTCCGCCACCACCGTGCCGACCGCGGCCACCGCGAGTCCGAGGACGAGCCCGAGGACGAGGCCGATCGCGGAGTTCGTGGCAGCGGTCCTGGGCAGGGAGTGCCGCAACGCGCGCGGTGCGTCCACGACCTGTGTGCCGGCCACGAGCTGGGGCGTGCCGATGCGCGCCTCCGCGGCGCGCTGGCCGAAATCGGAGATCCGCGAGGTGAGCTCGGCCCTGCGGGCGAAGAGCGACTCCAGGTCCGCCGACGCCTTCGGCCCGCTCCCCCCCGATCCGTCGCCGATCGCCTTGTTGACCTGTGCGAGTTCGCCCTGCAGCCGGTCCCGCTGGTCGAGCAGGGCCTTGGCCTCGGCGTTCGCGGCTCCCTGTATCCGCCTCACGTGGTCGGCGACGAACGCATCGGCCAGCGCCTTGGCGCGGGCCACCGCCTCCGCGTCGCTGTCACCTGTCACGGTGATCTGCATCAGGTTGTTGGTCAGGCCGACGGCGCTGTAGTCCTTCATGAAGTCCTCCGGTTTCTCCGGGGACTTGACGGACTGCAGGGCCGCGGCGGCGATCCGCGTGGTCTGCAGCAGCCCGACGTCGGTGCGGATCAGCGTTCCGGGGTCGTTCGGCTGGTCCTCCTGATGCGCGACCAGCACCTTGGCCACGGCGGTCGGAGGCGGCGGCATGAGGATTGCCATCGCCGCGCCGAGCAGCAGGCCCAGCAGGGCCGTGGAGCACCAGAGGCGGCGGCGCCGGCGCACCGCCACCACCAGCGCCTGCAGGTCCAGCAGCGGAGCGGCGGCCGACGACTCCGGCGTCGTACTCGTCGTCACCCTGAACTTCCCTTCACCTTGTCGCCCACCGCGAGGACCGGCGTGCCGGTCTCCCGGGGACGGCCGGCGGACTGCGTCGCGCGGGCCCGGACCGGGCTCGCGAGGACGATGCCGACGACGTCGTGCCCGGCGTCCGCACACGCTTCGGCGATGCCGGCGAGCTCGCCCGCGGTCCAGCTGCCCGCACTGAGCACGACGAGGGCACCGGACTCGTCGTCGCGGTCCGGCACCAGCGGCTGGGACACCGGGACCTCCACCACCCGCAGCACCGGACCGCTTCCGGCCGCGGCGACGAGCTGCTCTGCGGCCCGGCGGGCGATCTCGTCGCCGTCCGGGACCACGACCAGCAGCCGCCGCGAGGACGGCAGTTGGTCCCGGAGACGGGCGCACACCCGCCGGTAGCGGATCTGCAGACCGGCCTCGTCGCCGGACGTCTGCGGGGTGGGCAGGTCCCACCGGATGTCGGTGCCCAGCAGCCGGCGGATCCGGGCCCGTGTGCCACGGTCCTGCGAGCGGTGCGCGGAGCGTTCACCCGGTACGTCGACGGTGCCGAGCAGCGTCGAGCCCAGCGCCGCGGCGATCTCCGGTTCGCTGCGCAGCCGACGGCTCATCCGCGCGGCGGTGAGATGGCCGATGACGGCGAGCAGGAAGAACAGCAGCGCCCCGCCGACGATGAGCTGCAGTCTCGTCGGCGCTGCCTCGCCGGTCGGCCGGGCGGCCGGCCCCATGACGACCATGTTGGCCTTGTTTGCGGCCGGGGCGGCCTGGTCCAGCTTGTTGATGGCCTCCTGCAGCGAGGTGCGCAGCTTCTCCAGTTCGGTGCGGGACTGCACGCTCTCCACGGTCCGCCCCGGATCTGCGGCGTCGGCCAGGTCGGTGATGCGGCGGTTGGTCTGCACCACCGACTGCCGCAGGGCCTCGAGCTGTTCGGCCGCTTCCGGGTCGGTGTTGCCGTCCGCGACCCGCGCGGCGAACGTGACGAACTGCTGAGCCACCTGGTCGGAGAGCTGCTGTGCGCGCTCCGGGGTGTCGGCCGTGCCCGAGATCTTGATGATGTTCCCGTCGGCGGCCGTGGCGCTCACCTGGTCCCGCAGCTCGCTGCCGCCGGTTCCGGGCCAGTGGAGCGTGGCGGCCGCGCGGTCGACCACCACCGAACTGGTCGCGATCTCCTGCTGCGTGAGCAGCTCGCGCTCCTCCCACGCGCCCGGCAGCAGCACCGATGCCGACGTCGTGTAGCTCGGTGGGAACAGCAGAGAGGTGCCGTAGCCGGCGAGCGCACCCACCAGGGCGAGGATGGTGAGGAGCCGCCAGCGCCGGCGGATGATCCGCCCGACCGTGACCAGGCGTATCGTGTCGTCGTTCAACTGCGCGGCCTCCGCCCTGCACGGTTCTTGTCGCCCGCCCGGACCGGAGCGTGGTCACGGCAGGCAGTGGCGTAGGCGGCGAGCAGTGCTCGCTGGGAGTTGCGCCAGGAGAGCGGTCCGCTGATCCGCTCCTGGCCGATCTTGCCCATCAGGGCCCGCTTCTCCGGATCGTCCATGAGCTGCGCGACGAGCCTCGCGAACTCGGCCTCGTCGTTGGCCGGCGCGTACACGGCGGCGTCGCCGGCGGAGACCCGCGCCTCCCGGAGGTCGAACGAGACGACCGGCCGGCCCATCACCATGTACTCCAGGACCTTGTTCATGGTCGACACGTCGTTGAGCGGGTTGTGCGGATCGGGGGAGAGGCACACGTCCGCGGTGGACAGGTAGCGCACCAGGTCGGCGTCCGGAATGCGCCCGGTGAACTGCACCTGCTCCGCCAGCCCGAGCCGCCGGGACAGCTCCACCATCGCGTCGAAGGTGTCGCCGCCGCCGACGAACACCGCGTGCCAGTCGGTCCGCCCGAGCTCGTCGCGCAGCTTCGCGAGGGCCCGCAAGGCGTAGTCGACGCCGTCCTGCGGGCCCATGACGCCGAGGTAGCACAGCAGATGAGGCTTGCCGCGCTTCAGCTCCGGCTCGGGCGGTACGGGGTGGAACCGGTCGATGTCGGGTGCGCTGCGCACCACGAAGACGTCCGCCGGCCGCCGGCCGCCACGGCGCACCGCGGTGTCCCGGTAGCTCTCGTTCGTGGCGAGCACGACGTCCGCGGCCCGGTAGGTCAGCCGTTCCAGCGCGCACACGCCGCGGTAGAGCAGGTCCTCGCCGCGGCCGAACCGGGAGAGGTACAGCTCGGGAACCAGGTCGTGCTGGTCGAAGACGAACCGCGCTCCGCGCCGCTTCAGCCACAGGGCCGGCAGGAACAGCAGGTCGGGCGGATTGCAGGCGTGGACCACGTCGACGGGGCCGACCTTCCGGGCCAGCCGGAGCGTGTGCCACAGCGCCGACCCGTACTCCCGCAGGTAGCCGGCCGGCCCCCCGGTGGCCGCGCGCAACGGGTAGCGGTGGATCCGCACCCCGTCGATCTCCGCCTCCGGCTCCGTGTCCCGTTTGGTTCCCTGAGGACAGATGACGTGCACCGTCCAGCCCGCGTCGCGCAGCGTCGTGCACTCCTGCCACACCCGCCGGTCGAACGGCACCGACAGGTTCTCCACCAGGATCAGCGCGCGCCGGCCCGGCCGGCCGGCGCCGACCGTGTCACCGAACGATGTGTCACCAAGCAAGGCCCACGTACCCCGGTTCGGCCCGGCGCGCCTCGGCGTCGGGAAGGCGGACGAGGTCGACGATCACCGTGCCGTCACCATGGGGCAGCGCCGACAGCACGGCCGGATCCCTGGTCCCGACCAGGCACACCTCGGCGTGCTCGAGCACCTCGTGGACGGAGTCCGCGAGCAGCTGCGCGAGGTGCGGCAGCCGGGTCTCGACGTACTCGCGGTTCGCGCCGAGCAGCCGGGAAAGGCTCACGTTGGCGTCGTAGATCCTGAGGTCGTAGCCCTTGCCGAAGAGCCGCTCCGCCAGCTCGACGAGCGGGCTCTCGCGCAGGTCGTCGGTGCCGGGTTTGAAGGACAGCCCGAACAGTCCCACCCGGCGCCTGCCGGTGCGCTCGACCAGCTCCACCGCGCGCTGCAGATGGTCGGAGTTGGAGGGCAGCACATGGGCGAGGATGGGCACCGAGACGTCGGCCCGCTGTGCCGCGTGGACCAGGCTGCGCAGGTCCTTGGGCAGGCAGGAGCCGCCGAAGGCGAAGCCGGGCCGCAGATAGGCGGGGCTGATGTTCAGTTTGCGGTCGGCCAGGAACACGTCCATCACCTGGTGCGAGTCCACCCCGAGCGCCTGGCACACCGCGCCCAGCTCGTTCGCGAAGCCGATCTTGAGGCCGTGGAACGCGTTGTCCGCGTACTTGATCGCCTCGGCCGTCGGGACCGGTACCCGGAACACCTCGCCGGGCAGGCCCTCGTACAGCGCCTTCACCGTGTCGCCGCTTGCCGGGTCGAGCTCGCCGATGACGGTCTTGGGCGGATCGAAGAAGTCCCGCACGCTCGTGCCCTCGCGCAGGAACTCCGGGTTGACCGCCACCCCGATGTCCACCCCGGCCGTGCCGCCGACGTACTTCTCCAGGATCGGTACCAGCAGGTTCAGGCAGGTGCCCGGGAGCATGGTGCTGCGGAACACGACGGTGTGCCGCCCACCCCGCTCGGCCAGTGCGGCGCCGATCTGCTCGGTGACCCGCTCCAAGTACGTGGTGCACAGGCTGCCGTTGGGCTCCGAGGGCGTGCCCACGCAGACCAGCGACACCTCGCTGCCCACGACCGCCTCGCGGACGTCGTCGGTGGCGCGCAGTGCACCTGTCCGCACGACCTCGGCGATGAGTTCGCCGATCCGTTCCTCGACCACCGGGGCCTTGCCGTCGTTGACCAGGTCGACCTTCACCTGGTTCACGTCGACCCCGATGACCTCGTGCCCCATGCTGGCCAGGCACGCGGCCGACACGCAGCCCACGTAACCGAGACCGAAAACGCTGACTCTCATGACCCGTTCCTCCCCCAAGGGCAGGCCTCCCGGCCTGCGGTCCCTGCGCCGGCCGGACGCCGACCTCCGCGCATCAGTACGCCCCCTGCCCGTAGAGCACCGCACGCAGCGTCTTCCACAAGATCACTGTGTCCAGGGCGAGCGACCAGTCCTCCACGTACCGCAGGTCCAGCCGGACCGCCTCCTCCCACGACAGGTCGCTGCGTCCGCTGATCTGCCACAAGCCGGTGAGTCCGGGCTTGACCAGCAGCCGCCGCCGGATGTCCGGGCCGTAGGCGGCGGACTCCTCCGGCAGCGGAGGCCGCGGACCGACGAGCGACATCGATCCGGTCAGCACGTTGAACAGCTGCGGGAGCTCGTCGATCGAGTACCGGCGCAGCACTGCTCCCACCCGGGTCACCCGCGGATCCCGGCGTAGCTTGAACAGCGGGCCGGCACCCTCGTTGCGGCCGGCCAGCTCGGCACGTGCCCGGTCGGCCCCGGCGACCATGGTGCGGAACTTGAGAATGGTGAACTCGCAGCCGTCCTTTCCGACCCTGCGCTGGCGGTAGAACACCCCACCGCGACTGTCCACCAGCACGAGCAGCCCGACGAACACCATCAGCGGCGCGAACAGCAGGAGCAGGACCGCCGCGCCCATCCAGTCGACGACGCCTTTGACCACCCGGCGTCCCCCGGTGAAGGTCGGCATGCTGACCCGCAGCAGCGGGATCCCGAGCACCGCGTCGACGTGCAGCCGTGGACCGGCCACCTCCATCAGCACCGGGGCCACGACCATC
The DNA here is from genome assembly GCF_007827595.1 of Streptomyces sp. BK340. Taxonomy (GTDB): domain Bacteria; phylum Actinomycetota; class Actinomycetes; order Streptomycetales; family Streptomycetaceae; genus Streptomyces. The sequence goes on along the minus strand of NZ_VISR01000015.1, from coordinate 17,867 downwards.
TCGGCATCGCTGCCCTCGAGATTCCAGGCCAGCCGCTGCAGCCGGTCCGGCGTCCAGTGCTGGTCCGGTGTGACCGCGACGACGCGGTAACCGTCGTGGCGGACGTGCTTGGCGACGTCCTCCAGGCGGCCGACGACCGGCACTCCCTCCAGTTCGTCACCGTCGAGCCCTCGGCCGTCCGGCGTGCACACCGCCGCCACCTGCCAGCCGATGTGCGGGAACTTGCGGGTCCGGGTGATCAGGTCGCACACGGTGTCCGGGCTTCCGGCAGCGAGCACCGGTCTCAGACACTGCCCTTGCTTCCGCTGTCTGTGCAGACCGAGGCGGAGCAGATACCGCGCGGTCATGGTGACGAGCGCGATCGCGGGGATCGCGACGAAGATCCAGAGCTTGATGTTGCGCGAGGTGAGGGCGATCCCGCCGAGCGCCAGCACGACGGTCGCCGTGAACAGCGAGCGTCCGAGCCTGCGGAACTCCTCGGCGCCCTGGCCGAGCACGGCCGGAGCCCACGCCCGGCTCACCGCGAACGCCCCCAGCACCAGCAGCTCGGTGCCGAAGGCGAGAATCCCCCACTTCTCGTGCCAGTTGGCCGCGTCCCGGGCCCCGAAGAAGTTGCCGATCGCCGCCACCACGAACGCGGTGGCCACGGTGTCGCTGATGATCACGGTACGGCGGTACCGCTGCTCCCAGTCGATCGTGGGCCGGCTGAACGCACCGTTCGCCAGACGCCCGCGCGCAGACGGAAACGGGCCGACTAGTCCCCCTTGCCGCACAGAACCCCCCAAGGTCCCCAGTGGTTCGACGTGTTCGCCTAACACTGTTTTCGCCCCCCGGGAGGCCCCCGCCTCCCGTGCTGTTTCGCCCCCCGGGAGGCCCCCCGCGCATGACATCCCGGCTGGTGCAGAGCTATGTGATCAACCCACCCTGGCGACAGCGGACTCGCATGTCCTGCCAGACTCTCGAGGTACGTGGGAACCCGTCGAAACCTCGGTTGCTCCCCGCAGCCAAGGCCCACCCCCGGGCTCCAAGAATTGATCACCCCCACGTCCGGCGCCGGGACGCGACTGCTGACTTTCCGCAGCGCCGGACCTATAGATCATTATCGGTCGCCTCGTGTTCGAACAGCTGAAGCACGGTCAATCTAGACCATCGGGGCCAGTATGAAGAGAGGGATGTATGTAATTTGTGCTCAACCTGTGTGGCCGGCCCCACCGGCCGGTGACCGCCTGTAGGTGCTTTCTCGCCACCGCGCGCTCCGGCGGATCGACGGGCTCGGTGCGGCTTCCGTGCGACGGTGATCAACTGGCTGCGGTGGGACTCCTGTTGCACCCGGTTCGGCGAGCGGGGCGCACGACTTGATCGTTTCGGGATGCGGCGTCGTGATCAAGAACGAGTGCAACCACGTCAGGGTCCGGTGCGCGCCGTGATACCGACCCAGGCGCTGATGAACTCGCCGGATCACTGGGCGTGCGCCGCCGCATCCGAGTCACCGGCGGCAATGATCGGGTTCCCGTTCCGAATGATTCATTTTACAATTCAGATGCCTGTCGAATTGTTGCTGGGGTCGGCTCGTCGAGTGGCTTTCCCGGATCGGAACGGCGCGCTGTGGCAATGTTCCGAACCAGCCTTGTATATGCGGCGGCTCACGGGTCGGCGTGTCCGGGAGGCCGGGTGCCGACTGCTACGAGATCACGATGCGGCAGGGATCGCGGCGCTTCCACCGGGATATCGGGCCGGCAACCGTGTGGGGTTATCGGGCCACGAACCCGCACGATCCTCACAAGCCGATCGGCATGGGCTGCCTGGGGCCGGCCTTCAGTGTGACCAGGGATCACCCGACGGTAGTCGAATACCGCAACGAGCTGCCGACCACCCATCTGTTCCAGTTCGTGATCGACGCCATTCGCAACGGGCAGTCCGACGGCATGCCGCTGCAGTCGTTCATGGAGACTTCATCAAGGAGGGCTCGTCCGAGATCTGGGATTACATCGATCCCCACCACGACGCCCGCCCGATGCATGTCCACCTCGTCAACTGCCAGGTGCCGAACAGGCAGCCGATCGACGCGGCCGCCTACCGGACGGACTACCACAAGTGGATCCACGACGGCCGCAAACCGAAGAGCCGGCCGGTGCCGGCGAAGCGCGGTCCTACAAGGACACGGTCAAGGCCTGTCCAGAGATTATGACCAGAATCATCATTCAGGAATTCACCCCGCCGACGGAGGAGATCGCGTCGATTCCGGGCAGCGGCCCCGAGCTCCCGGCGGCGTACGTCCACCACTGCCGACGACTGAGGGCCCTGTGCCTGGCTGTTCACTGGCTGACGAGGCCGAGCGGATGGTGCGGGTCGCGGGGGCATACCGCGATGGTCAGGCGGCCGTGGCCCGGTGACACGCGGGTCGGAACGTTGGCGCCCCTGACACCGGCGTCCTGCTGGTCCTCGTACGGGATCCAGCTCGTGGTGGCGGGGTCCCATTCGCGTCGGTCAGCTGTCAGGAGCGGGGCGAGTTCCGTGCCGCAGGTGGCGCAGGGCAGAGGTCGCGGTCCGGTGAGGTTCCAGGCGATGTATCCGCCGGTCTTCCAGCCGGGGGCCGTGGACAAGTCGTAGATGTACTGCGGGCCTTCGCCGTCCTCCGGGCCTTCCCATGCGTCGATGCGAGCCTGCAGATCCGGGGGCAGGGTCTCGAGGTAGGGGTGTTCGACGATCTCCTCGGGATGCAGTACGCAGGGGGAGGGGATGAGTTCTTCGCGGCCGACGACCTCCGGTGCCGGCTGTTCGGCGAGAGGCGCGGTGATGTCCGTGGAGCGGTGCCGACGTAGCTGCACATGGAGGTCGTGGCGGGTGTCGCCGTGCCGTTCGAAGCCGCACCAGAACACCTGGAGCAGGTCGTCCTCCCCGGCCCAGGGCAGGTCGGGGACGTCGCGGCGGTAGAGCTGGGCCACGGCGAGCATCGGAATGGGGTCCGTGTCGGCGAGGTGCGGTGCGTGCCGGCCTCGTTTGAATCCGTCGATGATCTCGATCTCTTCGGCGGTGGGTCCGGGGTTCGGTTCGCGCCGCCCGGCCGCTGCCAGGATCTCTCGCTTGCGGATCACATCGGTGTAGCGGTAGCCGCTTCCCCGCTTGTGGGGGATCGTGCAGACCGGCCAGGGCTCGTCGGCGGGCCACAGAAACGGGCCGCCGACCGAGCTGTCCTGAGCGGTGGGGATGCCGTGCCGCGGGTGCAACCGTGTGGCGCCCCGGCGCATACCGCCCAGTTCGGGGAAGGCTGCTTCTACGTCGACGGGGCGGGGCGGGGTGGTACGCGGCATGAGCCAGGACTCCCAGGGGCCGGGGGGCGGGACAGGACGGGGGTGCGGTGCCGAGGACCGGACGTGGACTCTACACAGTCAGGGTTTCCAACCGGGCACGGCAGTGCGCACCCCGGCCGCCGGGTTGTCGAGCCAGCCGGTCAGCTCGAATCCCTTGTTGCCGTACGCGGCGTACTCGAGGCGGACGGGTATGGGATTCGTCCCCTCGTAGATCGGAGTGATGTCGTACTGGACGACCTCCTTCTTGTCGTCGACGGCCCGGTAGATCTGCTCCTCGATCAGGTCGCGCTGGTACGGGGAGTTGGTGGGGTCCTGGGTCTGGGTCACCAGGTTGTGCTTGGCGTTGTGCTTCACGCCCGCGCCGCCGAGACGGTTGGCGAGAAGATGGCCCCGGGCCTCGTTGAACGCGGTCCCGTGGCCGCGCCAGCCGGGCGGCTTGGACTTGCCCGCCTCGGTGCCTGAATCGAGCATCTCCGGCCGTATGCACGCCGAGACACCGGTGGGCCGGCCGAGGTGGTCCAGCGGCTTGTACCGGACGCTGCCGCCCCGCCCGTTGCTGCCCTGGGTCCACTCGTAGTGGTCCTTGCGGCACGGCGCCAGGCCCACCGGGTCGTAGAGGTCCAGCGGGTTGACGACGTAGGCGACCGGGTTGGGTGCCGGCATCAGGCCCAGTGGGTCGGGTGTGACGTACCGGGCGGTCTCCGGGTCGTAGTGCCGGAAGTAGTTGTAGTGGAGGCCCGTCTCGGGATCGGCGTACTGGCCGGGCTGGCGCAGGGGTGTGTGGGCGGTGGCGTCCGGGTTGACGGCCGTGGTGCCCCAGACCGTCGCGCGGGTGCGCCAGGCGATCGTGCCGGTCTCGTCGACGAGTTCGGTCGGGGTGCCGACGAGGTCCGAGACGACGGCGAAGAAGCGGGAGTCGACCTCGTCGTCGGACAGCGGTTTGCGCTCGTACTGGACGAGGGGCCGGAAGCCGTCGTGGTCCCAGGTGAGCGTGGTGTCGGTGGCGGGCGTCGTCTGTTCGGCCAGGCGGGTGCCGTCCCAGGTGAAGCGGGTCTCGTCGATGACCGAACCGGCCTCGTCCAGGCGGAACTTGGCGGTGCGGCGGCCCAGTGGGTCGTACCGGTAGTGCCAGGTGGCGCCGTCGGGGGTGGTGCAGGAGGTGAGGCGGTTCTCGGCGTCCCAGACGTAGTGCCACACGTCGGGTTTGCGGGACAGACGCTTCTTGACGCGTTCGACGAGGCGTCCGGCGTCGTCGTAGCGGTAGCCGGTGTGTCCGGCGCGGATGACGCGGGTGCCGGTGTACTCGCGCTCCCCGCGGGCCGCGGGGTCGGCGGCGCGGTCCGGCCATTCGGCGGTGAGCTGGTTGCCCGACGCGTCGTAGGCGTAACTCTCCGGTCCGGCGGGTCCCGTGGCGTGCAGCGGGCGGCCGACGGGGTCGAGGACGTAGGTGGTGCCGCGGCCGGTGACCTCTTCGTGCACGGCGGTGAGGTGGTCGTCGGCGCGGTAGGTGTACTTGCGGGCGCGGATCCGGCGGCCCGGGCGGGTGCTCAGGTTCTGCTGCGTGAGGCGGCCCGCCGCGTCCCAGTCCGAGGTGAGACGCAGGCTGTCGCCCACGGTGCGTTCGGTCTCGCGGCCGAGGAGGTCGTGGCCGAAGGCGAGGGTGTGCCGGCCGTCGACGGTGAGGGCGGTGCGGTTGCCCACCTCGTCCCAGCCCAGCTCGGTGCGCGCGCCGGTGGGCGTGGTGCGTGAGACACGCCTGCCGGCCACGTCGTAGCCGAGGCGGAGGGTGGCGCCGTCCGCGGTCTGGGTGAGCAGGCGCCCCGCCACGTCGTAGGTGAACTCCAGCGCGCTCTGCGGGCTTTCTGCTGCTGTCAGGCGGGACGCGACGTCGTAGGAGAACGTGGTGCGGGTGCTCCCGACCGTTTTCGCGGTGAGCCGGCCGTTCTCGTCGAACTCGAAGCCGATGTCCTGTCCGGCCGCGTTGGTGCGTTTGACCAGCCGGCCGGCCGGGTCGTAGGCACAGCGGCTGGTGCGGCCGTCGAAGTCGGTCTCGGCGACCACACGGCCGAGCGGGTCGAACTCGTAGGTCCACGTCAGTCCGGTCGGGTCGGCAACCTGGACGAGGCGCTGCTCGGTGTCGTGGACGAAGGTGTGCGTGCGGCCGTCCGGTGTCGTCCGTGCGGTGAGCAGGTCGAAGGGGCCGAAGGTACTGGTGGTGACGCCGCCGAGCTGGTCGGTGTGGCGGACGCAGTTGCCCTCGCCGTCCCACTCCCAGGTCTCGCTGCTGCCGTCCGGGCCGGTGCGGGTGCGGAGCCGGCCCTCGGCGTCCCACACGAACCGGCTGGACCGGCCGAGCGCGTCGGTCAGTTCGAGCGGTTGCCCGAAGGTGTCCCGGCGGACCACGGTGCGGGCGCCGCGGGCGTCCTCCACGGCGACCGGCAGCCCGGCCGCGTCGGCCTCCAGCCGAAGGACCGCTCCGAGCGGGTCGGTGACGCTCCGCACCGCGCCGGTGGGGTGGTGGGCGAAGTGGTGGGTGGCGCCGTCCGGACCGACGACCCTCGTCCGGTTGCCCCGTGCGTCGTACTCCTGGCGGGTCACGGTGCCGTCCGGGCCGGTGAGGGTGACCGGCAGCCGCAGGGCGTTGTAGGCGATGCGGGTGACGGTCCCGTCGGGGGCGGTGACGGAGGTCAGGTTGCCGTCCGCGTCCCAGTCCCAGCGGGTGGTGCGGCCGAGCGGATCGGTGTGGGACAGCAGGTGGTCGTGCCGGTCCCACTGCTGGGTGGTGGTGTGCCCGAGCGGATCGGTGATGGCGATGATCTGGCCGTGGCGGTTGGCGACGTAGGCCGTGGCGTGTCCGAGGGAGTCGGTGTACGTGACGGTACTGGTGCCGTCCTGCTGCGGATCTCCGTACGCTATGCGGGAGTTGAGGATGCCGTCGGTGCCGCGGGTCTCGATCACCCGGCCGGCGGCGTCGTAGGTGTAGGTGAACTCGGTGCCGTTGGAGTCCCGCCAGCCGGTGACACGGTGGGCGCTGTCGTAGGTGAAGTGCGTCGTGGCGTCGACGGCGTTGCGCACCTCGGTCAGGTCACCGGCGTCGTCGTAACGGAAGGAACGTATCTGTGCCGGCTCCTTGTCCGTGAGTACCGACAGCCCGGTGACCAGGCCCCGTTCGGGGTCGGAGTCGACCCGGACCCGGTAGCCGCCGCCGTGGGTGACGGTGAGCGGGACGTCGTCCTCGCCCCGTTCCACGGTGACGGAGTTGCCGTTGCGGTCCTCGAGGCCGACCAGCCACCACACGTGGTCGGCCGAGGCGGCGGGTTCGAAGTGACGTACGAGACCGCTGTGCGGGTCCTGCACCGTCAGGACGTAGCTGCTGCCGTGCGTGACATAGGTGAGCGGCAGCCGTACGCCCTCGGCCGGGCCGACCCGGTCGCCGGGCAGGTCGGGCAGGCGCGGATAGGCGAGCGCGGAGCCGTCCGCGCGATACCACCAGTATCCGCCCAACGCCTCGTCCTTCTCCAGGCGTTCGTCCAGCGTCGCGGCCCACGACGGCCCGAAGGAGCGTCCCGCGTCATAGCCGGACAGATGGGTGCGGCGCAGCACCAGCGGCAGTACACCGGGCAGTTCCACATCGGTCTGGGCGAGGATCATCTGGCCGCTGGCCATGTCGATCGGGTCGCCGCACGTCTCCTTGGCCTCCAGCTCGCGGGCCTGCTGGGACAGTTTCGAAGAGTCGATCTTGAGGCCGTCGTCGGGCTTGCGGCCGGATGCGGGACCGCCGCCGTGGCCCGAACCGGCGCCCGCGTCCCCCTTGTTGACGTGAATGCCGTGGGCCCGCCGGCCGATCTCGATGTCGTTGTGCTTGTGCAGCCGGGAGGTGGCCTTCACCCGGTCCGGCACAGTCTCGGTGACGTGCTTGGCTATCTTGCCCAGGGCCTTCTCCGAGCCCTTGAGCGCGCCGTGCAGGACGCTGTCGAAGGCCTTGGTGAACGGATCGCGGCCCTTGCTCCGCCCGAACGCCCCCCTGGCCCGGTTCAGCGACGAGGACGATGCCAGATGCAGCTCGCTGCCGTGCCGTGAGACCTTGCCCGCGCCGTCCTCGAACTCGGCGTGGTCGATCTGGGTGATCTTCTGGGCGCCCCCGGTCCCACCGCCGGCCGAGGCGAGCTGCATCCCGCTGTGACCGCCATGTCCACCGTGGCCGCCCTTGCCGCCGGCGGCGGGCGGCATGGAGAACGCCCCGTCGACCAGGTCGAGCACCATGTCCTCGACCATCGCCTCCAGTTTGGCGTTGACCGGCTCGGTGATCTTGGCCAGAACCTCGTCGACGATCCGGTCCACGGCCTCGTCGATGATCCGCTTGACCACCTGGCGCATCGCCGTGACCTCGGCGGCGCCGATCAGCGCGGACAGACCGCCTGTCACGACCGCGAGCCCGGCCGAGACGCCCACCGAGGCCGCCATTGCCGCCAGTTCGATCTCGGCCTTGGTCTTCATCCCGAAGATGATGTCCGCGAGCACGTCACAGGCATCGGCGAACAGCCGTGCAAGTTCCGGGAGTTTCTCGAGGTGGCTCGCCTTGACCTGGTTCCAGTGCTGCTCCATCGAGTCGACGGCCCAGCCCTGCGAGGACGACAGGATCCGGGACACCGCCTTGTGCGCGTCGCCGCCGTGGCCCTCGAACTTGTCGGCGAAGTCCCGCATGGCGTCGGCCATTTCGCGGTAGTCGTCCTCGTCCACGTTCGGGAACTTGATCCCGATGAAGTCCAGGACGTCGTCCAGCCAGCCCGGGATCGTGTATCCCATCCCCGTTCCTCCCCGTTGCCCTGCATGCACTCGCGAAAACCGTTCACGCGTTGCGCTTGAGAAGCGTAATCGGTGGTGATCTCTCGACGCCGCAGGGGTGGCTGGGTGAAACGGGAAGTGCCGATCGGCCCGGGTTCGAGGGTGGGTCGGAGTGCTCGCGGCCGTGCCGGTGGCCGCATCGAAGATCACGCACGTGTGCAGAGCGAACATGGCTGCCGGGCCGACGCCGTCACCGGAGATCTCACGGTGGACGAACAGGCCGTCGGCGCCCGCCACGGCGTAGGTGGTGCGGGCGCGCGCGGCGTCCTCGGGCCGGCGTGACCGGCGACGCGCACCTCACGGCTCGTGGTGCGTGCCGGACCGCCCTTCGGCCGCCTCCACGAGAACCGCCAGTTCCTCCAGCGTGGCGGCCTGGAAGATCGTCCGCATCGGGATCACGACGTCGAACTCCTTGCGGATTCTCCGGGCCAGCAGCGTGGCCAGGACCGAATGCCCGCCGAGCTGGAAGAAGTTGTCGTCGGGCCGTGCCTCCGGGACCGCGAGGATCTGCTTGACGAGGTCGTACAGGTCCATGCCGGCGGAGGCCGCCGTTTCCGGTTCAGGAGGGTTGGCGCCGGCCTCGCGGAGGGCCGTGCGGTCGACCTTGCCGTTCGGCGTGGTGGGAAAGCGGTCGAGGACGATGACGGTGTACGGCACCATGTGCTCCGGCAGCGACCTGGCCACGTACTCCCGCAACTCCGCGCCGGTGGCCTCCGCACCCGCCGACGTGGTCACGTAGCCCACGATCCGCGCGGTCGCGAGATCGCCCTCCACCACGACACAGGCGAGGTCGACGGCGGGATGCGCGGCCAGCCGGGTCTCGATCTCGCCCAGTTCGATACGGAAGCCACGGAGTTTCACCTGGTCGTCCGCCCGGCCCGCGAAGAACAGCTCTCCGTCCGCGCGGCGCCAGCCCCGGTCGCCCGAGCGGTACATCCGGCTGCCCGGCGGACCGGCCGGGTCGGCCACGAACCGCGCGGCGGTCAGGCCGGCCTGGTTCAGATACCCGCGTGCCAGCCCCGGCCCCGCCAGGTACAGCTCGCCCTCGTCGCCCGGACCGGCCCCGGCCAGCCGCTCGTCGAGGATGTGCACGGTGCTGCCGGGGAACGTCCGGCCGATGCTGATGTCGTCGGGCCCGGTGATCCGCCCGATGGAGATGCCGACGGTCACCTCGGTGGGGCCGTAGCCGTTGAGCAGGGACCTGCCCTCGGCCCAGGTCCGCACGAGGGACGGGGAGAGGGCGTCACCGGTGGAGACGAGCGTCCCGCCGGGCAGGACGCCGTCCGCCTCGGTGACGCTGAGCGCCACCGGGGGCAGCGTGGCGTGCGTGACCTTGTTCTCGGTCATCGTGTCCCGCAGCGGCTGGCCGGGCAGCAGGTCCTCGGCCGGCGCCATCACGAGCGTCGCACCGGACAGCAGGGCCAGCGAGATGTCCCAGAAGGCCGCGTCGAAGCTGATCGACGCCCACTGCAGGACCCGGTCGCCCGGGCCCGCCCCGATCTGCTCGGCCTGGCTCGCCACCAGGCCGGCGACGCCACGGTGCGTCACCGCGACGCCCTTGGGCCGGCCCGTCGACCCCGAGGTGTAGACGACGTACATCAGATGCTCGGCGCGCAGCTCGGCGAGGCGCTCCCGGTCGGACACGTCGTGGTCGGCGTGCGCCTCGCACTGCGCGCGGAACGCGGGGTCGTCGAGGACGACCTCCGGCACGCCCCCGTCCGGCTGCGCGAGTCCGGTGTGCTCCGCCGCGCGGATCAGCAGCACCGGCCGCGCGTCGGCCACCATGTGCGCCAGCCGCTCCACCGGATACGCCGGGTCGAGGGCGAGGTAGGCACCGCCCGCCTTGAGTACCGCAAGGAGCACCGTGACCAGTTCGGCGGACCGGGGCACGGAGACGGCGACCACCGAGTCCGGTCCCACGCCGCGGGCGATCAGGTACCGTGCCAGCCGGTTGGCCGCGGAGTTGAGAGCCGTGTAGCCGACGGCCTTGCCCTCGAACAGGATGGCGGTGTCGTCCCCCGCCTCGGCGGCGACGGCCTCGAAAAGCCGGGGGACGGTGTGCTTTGCATCGCCCATTTCGCGTCCATTCAGTGATGCATTGGAACGACGACGATTTCTCCTGGCACTCATGCTTCCCCATCATGATGGCCTGCCAGGGCGATGAGCCGCCCCGTTGAATGAGAGGTGACAGATTCTGGCCTTCGGCCGGTTTCGCCGTGTTACCAAGGGGAGTAAACGCCCGGCGAGCGGAGGCCCCGACCCGTGATGAGCAATTCCCATTCCGCCTACTGCGGCTATCGTGATTACTTGGTTCTCGAAACGTTGCTCGACATTCAGAAGCCGATCACGGAACAGCATGACGAGTTGCTCTTCGTCGTCGTCCACCAGTCGCACGAGTTGTGGTTCAAGGAGCTGCTCCACGAACTGGACGCCCTCCAGGTGACCTTGCGCAAGGCGGACAGCGGCCCCGCCCTGCGGACGCTGCGCCGGGCGCGCGCGATCTTCCGGGCGCTGACGGCGCAGATCGACGTGCTGGAGACGATGACCGCCGACCAGTTCGAAGCGTTCCGCGACCAGTTGGTGGGCAGCGGCTTCTACTCGGCGCAGTTCCGCGAGATCGAGGTGGTGCTCGGACGGCGTGACGGGACGGCGGCCGAGCACTTTCCCGAGGGCAGCCGGGAACGGGAGCGCATCAGGGCGCGGGCCGGCGAGCCCACCCTCTTCGACGCCTTCCTCGCCTGTCTCGACGCCAAGGGTTACTCGCCCCACGACCTGCCCTCCGCATTGCACGGCCTGCACAGCGACGACGGTGTGGTGGAACAGATCTGCCAGGGCCTGGTGGATCTCGACCAGGCCTTTCAGGAATGGCAGTACCGGCATGTCGTTCTCGTCCAGCGAATGATCGGCAAAAAGATGGGTACGGGCGGAACGGCCGGCGCGGAGTTCCTTCGCAAAGCGATTTTCACGCCTTCTTTTCCCGCCCTGTGGCAGGCACGGCACGGCGAGTAGGAGAGCGGGCGGCAGGGCCGGCGCGTTCGGCGACCGGCCCTGCCGCACCTTCAAGGCATCCGCGCCGTCACGGCACGCTCACCTGGCCGACGAGACGGCGAGCGCCCGCAGGGTCTTCTTGTCCACCTTGCCCATCGGGGTGCGCGGCAACTGGTCCAGGGGCACTATCCGGTCGGGGATCTTGTACGTGGCCAGACCGCAGCCACGGAGGAACTCCTTCACCGCCGACGTCCTGACCTGCGCACCGGTCAGCACGAGGAAGGCGTACGTCCGCTCGCCGAGCACGGTGTCCGGCACGCCGACCACGGCCGCGTCCTGGACGGACGGGTGGGTGCGCAGCTGCCGCTCCACCTCCTCCGCCGACACCTTCTCACCGGCGCGGTTGATGACGTCCTTGATCCGTCCGACGATCGTGATGTCGCCCTCCGGGCTGCGCCGGACGAGGTCGCCGGTGCGGAAGAACCCGTCCGGCGTGAACGAGCGGGTGTTCTCCTCTGGGGCCCGGTAGTAGCCGCGGATCGTGTACGGGCCGCGCGCGATCATTTCGCCCGCCTCCCCCTCGGGCACGGGGTTCAGGGACTCGTCGACGATCCGGACCTCGTCGTCCCGTGACATGGGCCGGCCGTCCGTGCCCATGATCACGTCCTCCGGGTCGTCGAACCTGGTGTGGGTCAGCAGACCCTCGCTGATGCCGTACCAGCGCATGATCCGGCACCCGAGGACTTCTCCCGCCCGACGGGCGAGCGCCGGGTCGAGCGGCGCGCTGCCGACCTGGACGAGCAGGTGCGACAGATCGGGCCGCTGCCCGGAGTCGGCCCACAGCCGCAGCACGGAGGGCACGACCGTGGTCACGGTGACGTGCTCGCGGCGGATCAGCGGGAACACCTCGTCGGGCCGCACGCTCGACGTCAGGACCGCCTTGCCGCCCAGCAGGAGGCTCCCGAACACCCCCGGGCAGGCGAGCGCCGCCTGGTGCGCGACCGGATTGACGGCGAGGTAGGCCACCTCCTCGCCCACGTGCATCGCCTCCGCCGTGGCCCGCATGACGTAGGCGTAGTCGTCATGGGCCCGGGGGATCAGTTTCGGCAGTCCGGTGGTGCCCCCGGAGAGGAGGAACAGCGCCGGATCGGACGGGTCGACGCGGGGCAGGGGGACGTCGTCGCCGCCCACCGACTCCAGCGCGGTGAACTCCTGGGCGTCGCCGCTGACGAGGACGTGCCGGACCGGAGGGATCTCCCGGGCGAGTTCGCGGTAGTCGAACCCGCCGAACTCGTCCTTCACGGCATAGGCCACCGCACCGGAGTGGGCGCACAGGTGGGATATCTCGGACTTGCGGTGCCCGGGCAGCGCCAGGACGGGTATGGCTCCGGCCCGCAGCAGAGCGAAGACCAGGACGACGAACTCGGGGATGTTGGGCAGGTGGACGACCACCCGGTCGAGCGGTCTGATGCCCAGTCCGATCAGGCCGCCCGCCAGCCGGTCGGCCCGCCGGGACAGCTCCGCGTAGGTCATCCTGTGCCCGTCGCAGACCACGGCCACGCGGTCGGCGTGCCGCCGGCACGAGTCGTGCAGCAGGTCACCGAGCGGCCGGCCCAGCCAGATTCCCCGCCGGCGGTACTCATCCGCGAGGTGGTCGGGCCAGGGGACGAAACCGTCGAGCATGAGGCGTTCCCTTTCAGGAGGCGGAGCGCGACTGGAAGACGACGGGGAGACTGCCGTAGCCGTAGAGGAAGTTGGAGTAGATGCGCTGCGGCTCCCCGTCCAGCTCGATGTCCCCCACGGACGTGACGAGCGCCCGCAGCAGTGCGCGCAGCTCGGCCCGGCCCAGCGCCGCACCGACGCAGAAGTGCGGACCGTGGCCGAAGGTGAGGTGCTTGTTGGGGCGGCGGGACAGGTCGAGGGTCCGGGGCTCGGCGAAGACCGTCTCGTCGTTGTTCGCCGAGGTGTTCCAGAACGTCACGATGTCACCGGCGCGCACCTGCCGGCCGCCGAGGGAGAAGTCGCTCAGCGCCGTGCGCGCGAAGTGCATGCCCGGCGTCGCCCACCGCAGCAGTTCCTCCACCGCCGTGTCGAGGCCGATCGTCCCCTCGCGCAGCCCGCGCCACTGGTCGGGGTGCCGGGTGAAGGCGAGGACTGAGCTGATCGCGGTCATCCGCGACGACTCGTCCCCGCCCAGGAGGAGGCTGTAGCAGTTGAGCGCGATCTCCTCCGGGGTGAGCGGGCGCCCGTCGACCTCGGCGGTGGCGATCATGCTGATCACGTCGTCGCCCGGCTTCGCCCGGCGCTCGAACCCCAGCTCCATCAGATAGAGCACGATCTCGTTGCGTGCCTCCAGGGCGTCCAGCCGGGCGCCCTCCTGATGCTCGGACGCCAGGGCCTCCTTGCTCCACAGGAGCAGCTGCTTGCGGTCCTGCGCGGGGATGGACAGCAGGTCGCAGATGGTGTTCATCGGGATGTGCTCGGCGACCTCGGCGGCGAAGTCGAAACTGCCCAGCTCGGTGACGGTGCCGATCAGCTCCTGCGCGCGCTCCTCGACCTTCCGCACCACGTCGCCGAGCACCCGGGGGGAGAAGGCGCGGAGCATCAGGTTGCGCAGATGCCGGTGCCAGGGCCGGTCGGAGACGGCGAGCATCTTCCCGCCCGCCGAATCGCCCCCGCGCAGCAGGACGTCGAGGACGTTGCCGCGGGCGGAGCTCAGCCGCTTCCAGTCGTCGTAGCAGGCCAGGACGTCGTCGTACCCGGCCACGACCCAGAAGCCGGGGCGCTCCGCGGCGGCCGGGTGCCAGTACACGGGGCTCTCCCCGCGGACCCGGTGCCAGAACTCGTAGGGGTCGTTCCTGACGAAGGTGGCCGGGTCGGTGAGATCGAGCGACGGGCTCATCCGGGATCCTCCTTTTCCCCGCATCGTCATGCCCCGGCCCCACGGCGCCCGTGATGTCTTGCCGACATCTTTCGCGGAACCCGCGATTTCGTGCGCGGCGGAAAACATGGGACGGGACGGGTTAGCCGATGGCCGACGAGAAAGGCGGAGATGATGAGCCGGATACGGGAACGGGGCTGGGTGCGCTCTCTGACCACCGTCGAACGTCCCGAGCTCCGTGTGGTGTGCTTCCCGCATTCCGGGGGTTCGGCGACGGCCTTCGGTGAATGGTCCACCGCGATGCCGCCCGGCGTGGAACTCATGGCCGTCCAGTACCCCGGCCGCGGTGACCGGTTCGGGGAGCCGTTGGTGGACGACGTGGCCGCGATGGCCGGCCACGCGGCGGCGGATCTGCTGCGGCTTCCCCCGCGCGACTTCGTGCTCTTCGGGCACAGCCTGGGCGCGGTGGTGGCCTACGAGACCGCCCTGGTCCTGCGGGACGCGGGCGAGGAACCGCGCGCGCTGTGCGTCTCCGCCTGCGAACCGCCCGGAAGCGTGGAGGACGCGGACCTCCACCTGGCACCCGACGACGAGTTCTGGTCGACGCTGGTGGGACTGGGCGGTATCGAACCCGGGATCGCCGAGCACGCCGAGTTGCGCGAACTGCTGCTGCCGACGCTGCGTTCGGACCTGCGGGCCCACGCGGAGTACCGGCCGCGCCCCGGCGCCAAGCCGCTGTCGTGCGGCGTGCGCTGCTATCACGGTGCGGGCGACCCGCTGGTGGACGAGGCGCGGATGGGCGAGTGGGCGGAGGTCACCTCCGGTGAGTTCACGGTGCGCGCGCGGCCGGGCGGGCACTTCCATGTGACGACCGACGTGGCGGAACTGGTGGCGGACATCGTGCGCCAGGGCCGGGCATGAGCGGCGCCACGACCAGGATCACCGTCATACCCGGTGACGGCATCGGGCCGGAGGTGACCGAACCCGCGCTGGCGGTCCTCGACGAACTCGCACTCGGTGTGCGGCTGGACGTCCTCGACCAGGTCAACGCGCAGACGTACCTGAGCACCGGAAGCGCCCTTTCCCCGGCCGATCTCGACCGGATCCGGGGCAGCGAGGCGACGCTGCTCGGCGCGGTCGGGGATCCCCGGCTGGCCGACACCGCCTACGTGCGCAGCGTGCTGACCACACTGCGCTCCGAGCTGGACCTGTACGTCAACTACCGTCCCGTACGGCTGTGGCACGACCGGCTCAGCCCGCTGCGCGACGGCACACGACGCGGCATCGACTGCGCGATCGTCCGGGAGAACACCGAAGGGCTGTACAGCGGTGTAGGCGGCAGCACGCGCACGGGATCGCCGCAGGAGATCGCCATCGACGTGGACCTCAACACCCACCACGGTGTGTCGCGCATCCTGGACTTCGCGTTCTCCGTCGCACGACGGTCGGTGTGCGTGGTCGACAAGGCCAACGCCGTGCGCAACGGCGGCCGGTTGTGGCAGCGCTGCTGGCAGGATGCCGTCGCACGCCACCCGCGGTTCGACACCTCGCATCTCTATGTGGACGCCGCCGCGATGAAGCTGGTGACCGACCCGACCGCGTTCGACGTCATCGTCACGAACAACTCGTACGGCGACATCCTGAGCGATCTCACCGCCGCCCTCGCCGGCGGCCTCGGCGTGGCCGCGTCGGCCAACCTCAACCCCACGACCGGGCAGGGCGTCTTCGAGCCGGTGCACGGCAGCGCGCCCGACATCGCGGGCACCGGGGTCGCCAACCCGTTCGCCGCCATTCTCTCCACGGCGCTGCTGGTCGAACACCTGGGCCACGACGAGGAGGCCGACGCCGTGCGCCGGGCGGTCGCGGCCGCCGTCGAGGCCGGACGGGTCACCCCCGATCTCGGCGGGTCCCTGGGAACGAAGGAGGTGGGCGCTGTGGTCCTGGCGGAACTGCGGCAGCCGAACAAGGGCCGGACGAAGGGACGGCGGTGCCATGCGGGGGCCTAGCCGAACTCGCGCCGGGGGGAGTCCGGAGACCGTCATCGTGGGGGGCGGCCTGGTCGGCGTGGTCACGGCCATGTATCTCGCCCCCCGGTTCGGTCCGGTCACGGTTCTGGAGAAGCGGGCGGACCCGCGCCGCGGTGGCGCCGGGCAGGGACGGTCCCTCACGGTGATGCTGTCCGCGCGCGGGTGGCGCGTACTGTCCGACCTGGGTCTCGACAGGACGGTGCGGGAGATCTGCGTCCCCCTGCACGGACGCTGCGCGCACCTGCCCGACGGAACCTCCCACGTCACCCCGTACAGCAGGGACGGGCAGCCGATCTGGTCGGTGGAGCGCGAGCGGCTGCACCGCATCCTGCTGGACGCCGCCGAGGCCACCCCCGGCGTCGGTATCCGCTTCGAGCAGCGGGTGCGCTCCGTGGACCTGGACGAACCGGCCGTGCTCGTCGAAGACGCCGACGGCGAGCGGAGGCTGACGTGCCGCCGCGTCCTCGGCTGCGACGGCGCGCACTCCACGGCCCGTGCCGCCCTGACCGCCCGCACCGCACCGGCGGAGGTACGCAATCTCGAGCTGGCGTATCAGGAGATCGACGTGCCGGGCGGCTGGCTCGACAGCCGCACCATGCACTACTGGCCGACCGGCGACGCGCTGTTCGCCGCGTTCCCCATGCCTTCGGGGGAGTACTCCGGCTCCCTGTTCATGCGTCTCGAAGGGCCGGCCCCCTCCTACGCCACGGTCGGCGGCGGCGACGAGCTGTACCAGGTGTTCGCCGACCGCTTCCCCGAACCGACCGCCGCCATACCGGACATCGCCGAACAGCTCGCCGCCAAGTCCGTCTCCACCCTCACGGTCGTACGCTGCGACCGATGGGTCTGGCGGGACACGCTGGCGCTGCTCGGGGACGCCTGTCACGCGATGGCCCCCTTCATGGGACACGGCATGAACTGCGGCTTCGAGGACGCCCGTACGCTCGTCGACTGCCTCGACTCCACCGCGGACTGGACGGCGGCCCTGGCGGCCTACGAGAAGTCACGGATCGAGGACGCCAACGCGATCTCCCAGCTCTCGTACCAGCACTACCACATCATGGCCAACCCGCCGCAGGAGGAGACCGCACACGACAGGGGAGTTCTGCGCAGGCGTCTCGTCGATCTCTTCCCGGACCGGTTCGTGCCCCTGTACGAGCAGTGCGCCTTCACGGAGGAGAGCTACGCCTCGGTGCTGAGGAACGACCAGCGCCTGGACCGTCTCGTGGAGAGCCTGCTCGGCCGGCACGGCGCGCAGCTGGTCACGGCGTCCGACAGCCGGCTGCGCGCCTGTGTGCCCCTTGACCCGAACACAGTCACCCTGGAGGACTCCGGATGTTCGTGATCCTGTTCAAGTCGCGTCTCACCGATCAGGCGGGCGAGGACTACTACGAGACCGAGGACGAGATGCGGCAGCGCGTCCGTGCCATCGCCGGGCCCGACCTGGTGGACGTCCAGCACTACACGGGCGAGGACGGTGAGCGCCTCGCGGTCGTGCTGTGGCGCGACGCGGAGACCCTGGAGAAGTGGCGCACCGACCCAGAGCACCAGGTGGCGCAGCGGCTGGGCCGGGAACGGTGGTACTCCACCTACGAGTTGACCGTGGCCGAGGTGCTCAGGACCAGCTCCCACACGGCCGACGAGAAGCCGTCGGACGAGCCGCAGTAGCGCGTACGTCACGGGACGTCGGGGGGGGGGGGGGGGGGGGGGCGGGCGCCCGCCGCCGGGGGGGGGGGGGGGGGGGGGGGGGGCGGCGGGGGGGGGGGGGGGGGCGGCACAAGAGGAAAAAGGGGGGGGGGCGGGGGGGGGGGGCGC
>NZ_VISR01000014.1 GCF_007827595.1 Streptomyces sp. BK340 | reverse complement strand
TCTCCACACCTACAACCACCACCGCTGCCACACCGCACTCGGAGGCCAGCCCCCGATCAGCCGAGTGAACAACGCTGCGGGTCAATACACCTAGGACGTCGTCCTGCGGTTCCTCCACAGGACCACGGCCGCCACCAGCAGGACTCCGCCGATGCTGCCTGCCAGGGGGCCCGCCCAGTCCGAGGCGGACGTGGTGGACCGGGGGGTGTCCGGGCCGGGGCCGAAGTACTTCTTGTCGTACGACGCCGGGCGCAGGCCCTTCGGCTTGAGCCCGGCCGCTGCCTTGAGGGCTGCCGCGGGGTCGATCATGCCGAAGCCCCGGGAGTCGTCGCGGCCGCCCACCGGAGCGTCGCGGGCCGTGTCCTCGAGGAGCTTCTTGATCTGGGCCGGGGTGAGGGTGGGGTGGGCCGCCTTGATCAGGGCCGCGGCGCCCGAGACGAAGGCGGAGGCGGCCGAGGTGCCCCAGCCCTCGTAGTACTTGTGGTCGGGGTCGGCGATCACGACGTTCACGCCGGGCGCGCTGACCGCTGCGTACCAGCGGCGGGTGGAGAAGGAGGCGCGCGTGCCGTACTTGTCCACGGCCGTGGCGGCGATGACGCCCGGGTAGGCGGCCGGGTAGGAGACGTGGTCGCCCTTGTCGCCGCCGTTGCCCGCGGAGGCCACGACGACCACGCCCTTCTTCAGCGCGTACTGCACGGCCTCGTCCTCGCTGCGCTCCGGGTGGGCGGAGTTGGAGTCGTCGCCCAGGGATAGGTTGATGACGTCGGCGCCGTGGTCGGCGGCCCAGCGGATGCCGTCGGCGAGGGCGTTGCCGCGGGTGGTGCGGGCCTTGGCGCGGGCGGGGTCGCCGTCCTCGAGGATGACCCGGACGGGCAGGATCTTCGCCTCGGGAGCGACGCCCACGACGCCCTCGGTGCCGCCGGGCCCGTGGCCGTGCCCGGCGATGATGCCGGCCATGGCCGTGCCGTGCCGGGCCCAGGCGCGGTCGCCGGGCCCGGCACCGAAGCCGATCATGTCCTTGGTGGACAGGACGTTGCCGGCCAGGTCCGGGTGGTCGGCCTCGACTCCGGTGTCCAGGACGGCGACGGTGACGCCCTGCCCCTTGGTGGTGCGCCAGGCCTCGTCGAGGTGGAGGGCGGACAGGCCCCACTGCTGGGCGCGGATGCTGTCGGCGTGGGCCGCGGCGGACGGCAGCAGGACGAGGGAGCCGGCGAGCAGGAGGCTCACCGCCGACCCGGTCATTCGCACGCGGCGCCGGCCGCGCGTCGTTCGCCTCATGACGGTTTCTCCGTGGCCGAGCTGACGGTCTGGCGCAGTCGCCGTTCGACGCGGTCGGCCAGGCCCTGTGCCTCGTTGCCGAGACCGGCCTGGGCGGGTGCCGAGGTGGCGCCCGTGCGGAGGGCGTCCGCTGCGGGCTGGGGCGAGTCGACGGTACGTCCGTCCGCCCAGCCGGAGACCGAGTAGGCGACGACGGGTGCGTCGGTGAGGACGGAGAGGGTCCAGCTGGCGCGCTGCTTGTCGCCGAACCCGGCCGCGGCGGTGCCCTTGGCGGCGTACGGCCGGGGCATCAGGTCGCTGCGGCGGTCCAGGTGCTCGTCGCGGAAGCGGGCGGCGAGCGAGGACATGGCGGCGGAGTCGCCCTTGGTGAAGAGCAGGCCGACGGTGGTGACGTAGGTCTGGGTGGCGTCGGTGTAGGTGGCGCGCAGCAGCCGCTGGCAGCCGACGGGGGCGAGCGCCTTGTGCAGCAGCGGGTCGAAGGCGTCGGCGCACTTGGTGTCCGGGGCGACGGCGATCCGCGTCCACGTCCGGTCGGCACCGCCGGGGCCGGCACCGGTGCCCTGGAGGGTGGGCGGGAAGAGCCGGTCGACGGGCACGCTGTGCCACAGCGTCGCGGCCGCGGTGAAACCGTTCCCGGCGGGACCGTCCCCACCATCCCCGGTGAGCCAACTCCCGGTCACGGCACCGCCGATGAGGCCGAGCCCGAGGACCAGGCAGGCTGCGGCAGCGGCGGTTCGGGGACCTACCCGCACGCCCAGCGGCCGCGTCCGCATCCGCTCGTCGTACCCCTCGGGCTCCCCGAACGACACGACGGGCCGAGCGGCGGCCCCGGCACTCCACGAGAGCGCCGGGTCCGGCGAGGCCGGAGCAGGGCTCACCGGGTGTGCGGGATCGTTCGGGCTCCAGGCACCCCGGAGGTCACGCGCCGGAGGCCTGGGGGGCGGCAGCGGGGAGGTCGGGCGGGCGCCGGCAGGGGCCTGCGCGGAGGCCGCACGGCCGACGGCCTGCTTTGCCACGGAATCCGGACGACCGGGAGCGGCCCCCTCCGGACGACCCGTGGACGGCGTGGCCGCGGAACCCGGACGGCCGGGAACGGACCCACCCGGGCCACCGGCGAACGCCGCGGACGCGGAACCCGCACCACCCGGAGCAGACTCCGCCGGACGACCGGCAGACGGCGCGGACGCAGAACCCGGACGGCCGGGAACGGACCCACCCGGGCCACCGGCGAACGCCGCGGACGCGGAACCCGCACCACCCGGAGCAGACCCGGCCGGACGACCCGCGGACGGCGAACCGGGACGGCCGCCGGGCACGGACTCTCCCGGGCGGCCGGCGAGCGGCACGACCGCAGGGCCGGGGCGCTGCGGCTCGGCCGCCGGCTGGCGGAGCCGGGTCGTCGTCTCCGTCAGGGACTCCGCAGGTGCTCCCGGGCGGGGCGGCATGGTGGTGGCGGCCCGTTCGGCGCGTGCCTTGCGGCCCGTGCTCGGTGCCGTGTCGGGGAGCCGGCCCGCGCTCGGCGGGGTGTCGGGGAAGCGGGCCGAGGCGGGGGGCGGCGGCGGGCTCACCAGGCCGGGAGCCTCGGGTACGGCGGTGGGCCGGAAGCCGGCGAACCGGGCGGGGCCCGCGCCGGCAGCCTGTGCCGGGTGGTCGGACTGTTCCTCCCCCGGTGCCCGTGCGGGCACACCCCGCGCGGCGCGGGGTGCGAAGACGGAGGGCTCCTCGTCGGGATCCTCGGAGTCCGGTGCGGCCGGGACCGGCGCAGGCCCGGCGGAAGTGGTCCGGTACCCGGCCGGTTCGCGGGCGCCCGTCGGTGCCGGCGGTCCGGCCGTCGGTGCCGTTGCGTGGGTGGCCGGTGACGGGGGTTCGGGGGTGGGGCCGGGAGGCGGATTCGTCGGGCGTGGCGGTACGGGGGCGCGGCGCGCTTCCGTGCTCATGCACCCCCCGTTTCCTCGTGCCCGGGCCGTTTCCTCGTACGCGGGCCGTCTCGCTCCTCGGCCGCGCCCGGTGCGGAGATTCCGTCCGGGCACGCATACCCGTACGGCTGGACCGGCATCCCGGTTCAGGTGAAGTGGCCGGACACGTTCCGCCGTACGTGCGCGTCACTCTACGGGTTGTCCGGGAGAGAAGGAGAACCAGTCCACGAGCCCGGGGCATCTGCCCGGAACGTCCCCCTACCCTGCGGTAATCCTGTCTGGCAGGCTTCCGTCATGACTGCGCCTGCCGCTGATCGGGCCCGTTACGACCGGGCCACCGCCCATCTCGACGCCCCCCTGGCGATCGTGGACCTGGACGCCTTCGACGCCAACGCGGACGATCTGGTCCGCCGTGCCGCCGGAAAGCCGGTCCGGGTCGCGAGCAAGTCCGTTCGCTGCCGGGCCCTGCTGGAACGCGTCCTGGCCAGGGACGGATTCCAGGGCATCATGTCGTTCACCCTCGCCGAGTCGCTGTGGCTCGCGCGTTCCGGGTTCGACGACGTCCTGCTGGCCTATCCGTCCGCGGACCGGTCCGGTTTCGCGGAGCTGACCGCCGATCCCAAGCTCGCGGGTGCCGTCACCGTGATGATCGACGACGTCGCCCACCTCGACCTCATCGACGCGTCCCGTGACGGCGGGCGTGAAGTGGTCCGGGTCTGCCTGGAGTTGGACACGTCGCTGAAACTGCTGGGCGGCCGGGTCCGGGTCGGGGCACTGCGTTCGCCACTGCGCTCGCCCGCCCAACTCGCCGAGCTGGCCCGTGCGGTGGCCCGGCGGCCGGGCTTCAGGCTGGTGGGCGTCATGGCGTACGAGGGGCACATCGCCGGGGTCGGGGACTCGGTGGCGGGACGGCCGCTGCGGTCGCGGGCGATCCGGCTGATGCAGGCGACCGCGAAGCGTGAGCTGGTCGAGCGGCGCGCCGCCGTGGTGCGGGCGGTGCGGGCGGTGGCGCCCGACCTGGAGTTCGTCAACGGCGGTGGCACGGGCAGTGTGCAGCACACCGCCGCCGAGGACGCGGTCACGGAGATCGCGGCGGGGTCCGGTCTGTACGTGCCGCGGCTCTTCGACAACTACACGTCCTTCACCGGCCGTCCGGCCGCCCTGTTCGCCCAGCCCGTCGTGCGGCGGCCGGGCGTGGGTGTCGTGACCGTGCTCGGCGGCGGCTATCCGGCCTCCGGCGCGGCCGGTCCCGACCGGCTGCCGGTGCCGTACCTGCCGGAGGGGCTCAGGTACGACCCGCAGGAGGGCCCCGGCGAGGTGCAGACACCGCTGCTGGGTTCGCCTGCCGACGATCTGCTCATCGGCGACAAGGTGTGGTTCCGGCACGCCAAGGCGGGCGAGCTGTGCGAGCGGTTCGACGCGCTGCACCTGATCGAGGGGGACGCGGTGACGGCGACCGTGCCCACCTATCGGGGTGAGGGGCAGACCTTCCTCTGAGGGTCATGCGGTGGGCGCGGCCGCCAGGGTGGCGGCCGCTGCCGGCGGCCGCGCGGGATGCTGTCGCATGCGCGCGGGCCGTACACCTTTGTTCCTACAGGGGCGTGACGTACGCGCCCGAGATCCCGCCGTCCACCAGGAAGTCGGTGGCGTTGACGAAGGAGGAGTCGTCGCTGGCCAGGAAGGCGACGGCGGCGGCGATCTCCTCGGCCTCGGCGAACCGGCCGACGGGGATGTGGACGAGGCGGCGGGCGGCCCGCTCCGGGTCCTTGGCGAACAGCTCCTGCAGGAGCGGGGTGTTCACCGGGCCCGGGCAGAGCGCGTTGACCCGGATGCCCTCGCGGGCGAACTGCACACCCAGTTCACGGGACATGGCGAGCACGCCGCCCTTGGAGGCCGTGTAGGAGATCTGCGAGGTCGCCGCGCCCATCCGGGCCACGAAGGACGCCGTGTTGATGATGGAGCCCCGGCCCTGGCGGCGCATGTACGGGATGGCGGCCTTGCAGCACAGGTAGACCGAGGTGAGGTTGACCTCCTGGACCCGCTTCCAGGCCTCCAGGCCGGTCTCCAGGATGGAGTCGTCGTCGGGCGGGGAGATGCCCGCGTTGTTGAAGGCGACGTCGACGCTGCCGTAGGTGTCGAAGGCGGTCTTGAACAGCGCCTCGACCTGCTCGGGGTCGGTGACGTCGACCTTGACGAAGGTCCCGCCGACCTCGTCGGCGGCGGCCTTGCCGCGGGCCTCGTCGACGTCGCCGCAGACCATGTGCGCGCCCTCGGAGGCGAGACGGCGGGCGGCGGCGAGGCCGATGCCGCTGCCGGCTCCGGTGACGACGGCGGTACGGCCGACCAGGCGGCGGCAAACGATGTTGTCGGTCACAGTGCGGGGCCCTCCGTGCTGATGAAGACGTTCTTGGTTTCGGTGAAGGCGGTCAGGGCGTCCGGGCCGAGCTCACGGCCGAGGCCGGACTGCTTGAAGCCGCCGAACGGGGTCCAGTAGCGGACGCTGGAGTGGGAGTTGACGGACAGGTTGCCCGCGCGGACGGCCTGGGAGACGCGCAGGGCGCGGCCGACGTCCCGGGTCCAGATGGAGCCGGAGAGGCCGTAGGGGGTGTCGTTGGCGAGGCGGATCGCGTCCTGTTCGTCGGTGAAGGGGAGGAGGACGGCGACGGGGCCGAAGATCTCCTCGCGGGCCGCCGCGCTGTCGTGCTTCTCCCCCGTCAGGACCGTCGGCGGGAACCAGAAGCCGGGTCCGTCGGGTGCGCTGCCGCGCAGCGCCTGAGCGCCTTCGGGGACGTACGACCGGACGCGGTCGAGCTGCTGACGGGAGATCAGCGGGCCCATCTGGGTCTTCTCGTCGGCCGGGTCGCCCACCACGACGCCGGCCAGTGCGTCGGCGAGGAAGTCGCGGGCCTCGTCGTACACCGACTCCTGGACGAGGATGCGGGTGCGGGCGCAGCAGTCCTGGCCGGAGTTGTCCAGGAAGGAGAAGGGGTCGAGGGCGGACTTGAGATCGGCGTCGGCGAAGACCACGTTGGGGCTCTTGCCGCCGAGTTCCAGCGTGACCGGCTTGACGAGCTTCGCGCAGCGCTCCATGACCTCACGGCCGGTGCGGGTGGATCCGGTGAACACGATCTTGGCGACGTCGGAGTGGTCGACCAGCGCGCGGCCCGCGGTGCGGCCGTAGCCGGGGAGCACCTGGAACACCCCTTCGGGCAGGCCCGCCTCCAGGGCGAGTCCGGCCAGCCGCAGCGCCGTCAGCGGGGTGGTCTCGGCGGGCTTGAGCACGACGGCGTTGCCCGCGGCGAGGGCCGGGAAGGAACCCCAGCCGGCGATCGGCATGGGGAAGTTCCAGGGGGCGATCACGCCCACGACGCCCAGGGGTTCGTGGAACGTGACGTCCCAGCCGCCGGGTGCGGGGATCTGCCGGCCGAGCAGGCGTTCGGCGCCGCCCGCCGCGTACAGCAGCAGGTCGCGTGCGTTGCCGGCCTCCCAGCGGGCGTTGCCGAGGGTGTGACCGGCCTCACGGACCTCCAGCCGGGCCAGTTCGTCGATGTGGGAGTCGACTACGTCGGCGAATCGGCGCAGCTGGCGGGCGCGGTCGGCGGGCGGGAGGGCGGCCCACTTCTCCTGGGCGCGCGAGGCCCGTACGACGGCGGCGTCCACCTCGGCCGCGTCGGCGGCGGGGACGGTGGCGACGACCTCCTCGGTGGCGGGGTTGAGGACCTTCAGCTCGTGCGGGTCGGACACGTGTTGACCTTTCACAGGCGTTCGAAGGAGCGGCGCAGCTCCCAGTCGGTGACCGCGGCGTCGAAGGCCTCCAGTTCGACGCGTGCCATGTTGCGGTAGTGCGCGACGACCTCGTCGCCGAAGGCGGCCTTGGCGATCGGGCTGTTCTCCCAGAGCTCGGCGGCCTCGCGCAGGGTGGTCGGGACGTGCTCGAAGTCGGCGGTGTAGGCGTTGCCGGGGCAGGGCTCGGGGAGTTCCAGCTGCTGCTCGATGCCGTACAGGCCCGCGGCGACCAGTCCGGCGACGGCGAGGTACGGGTTGACGTCTCCGCCCGGGAGGCGGTTCTCGAAGCGCAGGGAGCGGCCGTGGCCGACCACGCGCAGGGCGCAGGTGCGGTTGTCGTGACCCCAGGCGACGGCCGTGGGGGCGAAGGAGCCGGGCTGGAACCGCTTGTAGGAGTTGATGTTGGGGGCGTAGAGCAGGGAGAAGTCGCGCAGGGCGGCGAGCTGTCCGGCGAGGAAGTGCCGCATGACGTCGGACATCCCGCCGTCGCCGGCCCGCGCCATCGCGTTCTCGCCGTCGGCGTCCGCGAGCGAGAGGTGGATGTGGCAGGAGTTGCCCTCGCGCTCGTTGTACTTGGCCATGAAGGTGATCGAGACGCCCTCCTGGGCGGCGATCTCCTTGGCACCTGTCTTGTACAGGGCGTGCTGGTCGCACGTGCGCAGGGCCTCGTCGTAGCGGAAGGCGATCTCGTGCTGGCCGGGGTTGCACTCGCCCTTGGCGGACTCGACGGTGAGGCCGGCGGCGGCCATGTCGTTGCGCAGGCGGCGCAGCAGGGGCTCGATGCGGCCGGTGCCGAGGATGGAGTAGTCGATGTTGTACTGGTTGGCCGGGGTCAGGTCGCGGTAGTTCGCGTCCCAGGCCTGCTCGTAGCTGTCCTTGAAGACGATGAACTCCAGCTCGGTGCCGACCTGGGCGGTGAGGCCGAGTTCGGCGAGCCGGTCGAGCTGGCGGCGCAGGATCTGGCGTGGGGCGGCGACGACCGGGGCGCCGTCGTTCCAGGCGAGGTCGGCGACGAGCAGGGCGGTGCCGGGGTGCCAGGGGATGCGGCGCAGGGTGGCGAGGTCGGGGTGCATGGCGAAGTCGCCGTAGCCTCGGTCCCAGGAGGACATCGCGTAGCCGTCGACGGTGTTCATCTCGGTGTCGACGGCGAGGAGGTAGTTGCAGCCCTCGGTGCCGTGCTGCAGGACCTCGTCGAGGAAGAATCGGGCGGCGAACCGCTTGCCCTGGAGACGCCCTTGCATGTCGGGGAAGGCCAGGACGACAGTGTCGATCTCACCACCGGCGACGAGGGCGTGCAGCTCCTCGACACTCAATGGGGGTGTGCGGTCTGCCACGGGAGAGCCTCCTTAGGCTGCTTCGCGTCTTACGGCGGGGCCGGGAGTCATAAGGTATTGCGGAGAACCATTGCTTGGGAAGGGGGTACGGCCGGATGTCGCAGGAGACGGACGCGCAGGGCGTGCACGCACAGGGAGTCGACGACCGGCTGGCTCCGGTGCTGCGGCCGGTGCGGGCGGGCAACGGCTTCGAGGAAGCGCTGGAGCAGATCCTGCAGGTCGTACGGCTCGGCCTGGTGGCGGGCGGCGAGCGGCTGCCCGCCGAGCGGGAGCTGGCGGAGCGGCTCGGCATCAGCCGGGTGACCCTGCGCGAGGTGCTGAAGGTGCTGCAGGACCAGGGCCTGGTGGAGGCGCGGCGCGGGCGGTACGGCGGAACGTTCGTGCTGCCGCGCACGGACGCGGGCGGCGAGGACGAGCTGCGGCGGCGGATCGCCGAGGTCGACATCGAGGACATGCTGCGCTTCCGCGAGGTGCTCGAGGTGGGAGCGGCAGGGCTGTGCGCGGCGCACGGACTGACCGACGAGCAGGCCGGGCGGCTGCGGGAGGCGCTGGACCGCACCCATGAGGCGCCGCTCGCGGACTACCGGCGGCTGGACACGCTGCTGCACCTGACGCTGGCCGAGCTGTGCGGTTCGCCGTCGCTGACCGCGCAGTACGCGGCGGTGCGGGCGACCGTCAACGACCTGCTGGACTGCATCCCGTTGCTGGTGCGCAACCTGGAGCACTCGCAGCGGCAGCACATCGCGCTGGTGGAGGCGGTGCTGGACGGGGACGCGGACGGAGCGCGGGAGATGATGCGGGAGCACTGCGCGGGTACGGCGGCGCTGCTGCGGGGCTTCCTGGCGTGAGCCCGCTCTGCAAAGGTATGAATATCTACCTTTGGATGCCTGGGAGGGCGGCATGACCGTACGACCGCTGATCGGTGTGAGCACGTACCTGGAGGCCGGTGCGCGCTGGGGGGTGTGGGAGCTGGACGCCGCGCTGCTGCCGGCCGGCTATCCGCGGCTGGTGCAGCGGGCCGGGGGGCTCGCCGCCATGCTCCCGCCGGACGCGCCCGAGCGGGCCGCGGAGGCGGTGGAGCGGCTGGACGGCCTGGTGATCGCGGGCGGCCCGGACGTCGACCCGTCGCGGTACGGCGCCGAGCGGTCGCCGCGCACGGGGCCGCCCGCGCCGGAGCGGGACGCGTGGGAACTCGCGCTGATCGGGGCGGCGCTGGCGGCACGGGTGCCGGTGCTGGGGATCTGCCGGGGGATGCAGCTGCTGAACGTGGCTCTCGGCGGCACGCTGGTGCAGCACATGGACGGGCACGCGGAGGTGGTCGGGGTGTTCGGGGGGCATACCGTGAAGCCGGTGCCGGGCACGCTGTACGCGCGGATCGCGCCCGAGGAGACGACCGTGCCGACGTATCACCATCAGGCGGTGGAGCGGCTCGGTACGGGTCTGGTGCCCTCCGCCCACGCGGCGGACGGGACCGTGGAGGCGATCGAACTGCCGTCGGGCGAGGGCTGGGTGCTCGGGGTGCAGTGGCATCCGGAGATGGGCGACGATCTGCGGGTGATGCGGGCTCTGGTGCTGGCCGCGTCCTGAGGTCACCCCCTCGTCAGCGACAGCAGCTCCCGCGCCGGCCCCGTGGGCCGGTGCCCCGTCGGCCACACCGCGCGCAGATCCCGGCGCAACGAAACCCCCTCGACCGGGATGCTCACCAGCCGTCGCATCCCCAGCTCCTCCCCCACGGCCAGTTCACTGAGGACCGAAGGACCCGCGCCGCTGACCGCCGAGGCCTTCACGGCCGTGGTGGAGGAGAGTTCCATCAGGGGGCGGGCCAGGCCGCCGAGGGCCGCGTCCAGGACCTGGCGGGTGCCGGAGCCGCGTTCGCGCAGGATCAGGGGCGTGGCGGCCAGCTCCTCGGGGGTGAGGGGACGCCGCCGACGGGCCCAGGGGTGGCCGGGGGCCGTGACGACGATCAGGCGGTCGTGGGCGATCACGGTGGAGTCCAGACCCGCCGGGACCGTGAGGCCTTCCACGAAGCCCAGGTCCGCCTCGTCGGCCAGCAGGAGTTCCGCCACCTTCGCCGAGTTGCCCGCGAGCAGCGAGACCGCGGTGTCGGGGCGCTCGGCGTGCAGGGCGAGGAGCCAGCCCGGGAGCAGGTACTCGGCGATGGTCATGCTCGCAGCCACCCGCAGCCGCGAGTCCCGACGGTCGCGCAGCGCCCGGGCGCCCGCGTCGAAGGCGGCCGCCGCCTCCACCACCCGGCGGG
Organism: Streptomyces sp. BK340; assembly: GCF_007827595.1. Lineage (GTDB taxonomy): Bacteria > Actinomycetota > Actinomycetes > Streptomycetales > Streptomycetaceae > Streptomyces. The sequence goes on along the minus strand of NZ_VISR01000014.1, from coordinate 228,606 downwards.
CCCAGTCCGTCACCAGGGCGCCCGCGTCCGTGAGCCGGGAGCCGCGCGGGGAGCGGTCGACCAGGGCCACGCCCAGCTGGCGTTCCATGGAGCGGATGCGGCTGCTGGCGGCCGGCTGGGTGATGCCGACCTCGCGTGCCGCCGCCCCGAGACTGCCCAGGCGGGCCACGGCCAGCAGCAGTTCCAGCGCGCCGAGGTCCGGCACCCGGTGCGCCAGTGACCCGGCGGGACGGCCGTCGGCCGTCGCGTACTCCTCGCTCATAAAGCCAGTTTATGCCCTCATAGACATGAACTCCCTGGTCAGCGGCGCCCGGGGGCGGGACGGTGGGGTCATGGTCACCGCAGCCCATTTCCTGCCCGCCACCCGCGTCCGGCACCTCGGTCCCAACTGGTACGCCTCCGTGATGGGGACCTCCGTCGTCGGCACGGCCGGTGCCGCACTGCCCCTGCGCCTTCCCGGGCTGCGCGAGGTGTGCACGGCCGTCTGGGCGCTGGCCCTCCTCATGCTGCTGACCCTGCTGACCGCCCGCGCCCGGCACTGGGCGCACCACCGCGACCAGGCCCGCGCCCACCTCCTCGACCCGGCCATGGCCCCCTTCTACGGCTGCCTGTCCATGGCCCTGCTGGCGGTCGGCGGCGGCGCTCTGACCGTCGGCCGGGACTGGATCGGCACGGGTCCGGCCGTCGCACTCGACACGGTGCTGTTCAGTGCCGGTACGGCGGTCGGGCTCGCGGCCGCCGTGGCCGTGCCCTACCTGATGACCGTGCACCACCGCGTCCAGGCGGCCCAGGCCACCCCGGTCTGGCTGCTGCCGCTCGTCGCGCCGATGGTCTCCGCCGCGCTCGGTCCGCTGCTGGTGCCGCATCTGCCGCCGGGGCAGCCTCGCGAGACGCTGCTGCTGGCGTGCTTCGCGCTGTTCGGGCTGAGCCTGCTGGCGACGCTGCTGATGCTGCCGCTGGTCTTCGCCCGCCTGATCACCTCGGGCCCGCTGCCGCTCGCCCTCACCCCGACCCTGTTCCTGGTCCTCGGTCCGCTCGGGCAGTCCACCACCGCCGTCGGCCTGATCGCGGACGCGGCCCCCCGGGTCGTACCGGCCCCGTACGACCGCGGTTTCGCCGTGTTCGCGCTGGTCTACGGCGTGCCGGTCATGGGGTTCGCACTGCTGTGGCTGGCGCTCGCGGCCGTGCACGTGGTGCGGGCCCGGCGGCAGGGCATGGGTTTCGCCATGACCTGGTGGGCGTTCACCTTCCCCGTGGGCACCTGTGTCACCGGCGCCGCCGCCCTGGCCCGGCACACCGGGCTCGCCGCGTACGAGACCCTGGCCGTCGGCCTGTACGGCATCCTGGTCGCCGCGTGGCTCGCGGCCGCGTCGGGGACGGTGCGGGGGCTGCTCAGCGGTGAGCTGCTCGCAGCGCCTCGGCCAGCACCCGTGGCGCCTCTGCCAGCGACGGTCCGTACCAGGTCAGGTGTCGTCCGCTGACCAGGGCGCAGGGCAGGCCCGGGAAGGCCTCGGGGCCGTCGTCGGCGGTGAAGCGGTAGGGCTCGTCCGGCAGCACCACGACGTCCGGGGCGGCCGCCCGCAGTTCTTCCAGGGGCACGCGGGGATAGCGATCGGAGTGCGTGGCGTGGATGTGGTGCACGCCGAGACGGGCCAGCACGTCACCCGCGAAGGTGTCCCGGCCCAGGACCATCCAGGGGCGGCGCCAGATCGGCACGACCGCGGTCACAGGGCTCCCGGGTCCGGGAAGCCCGGTCCAGGCGGCCTCGGCCTCGTCCAGCCAGGGCTGCCGGGCCGGTGCGCCGCACCCGGTCAGCACCCGCTCCAGCTCCCGGAAGGCCTGCGGCACCGTCCGCACCTCGGTGACCAGCACGTCGAGGCCCGCCGCGCGCAGGGCGTCCAGGTCGGGGGCGCGGTTCTCCTCCTCGTTGGCGATCACCAGGTCGGGGGCGAGGCCGATGATCCGCTCCGTGTCCGGGTTCTTCGTGCCGCCGATCCGGCTGACGTCGAGGTCCGCGGGACGGCTGCACCAGTCGGTGGCCCCGACCAGGACTCCGGGCAGTGTCACGGCGACCGCCTCGGTGAGAGACGGGACCAGGGAGACGACTCGCACTAGCGGGGCCGGTCCTGCACGGCCTCGATGTGTTCGGCGACCGCGACCACGATGACCCGCGTGTCGGGGACGGTGGCCCGCCAGCGATGCCGGACTCCGCCGGTGAGGTAGAGGGTGTCGCCCCGTCCGAGGCGGTACGCGCGGCCCTCGGCCTCGATCTCGACCGCGCCGTCGGCGACGTACATCAGCTCGTCGTTGCGGTGCTGGAACTCGCGGCCGGCGTCGTGGTCGCCGGTGAACTCGGAGGCGTGCAGCTGGTGGTGGCCACGCACCAGGGAGCGGGTGCGCGGGTCGAAGTCGCCCTCGTCGAGGGGCTCGCCACGGACGACGTCCACACTGCAGGCCGGGTCGGCGGCGGCGAGGAGTTCCACGGCCGTGGTGCGCAGGGCGTCGGCCAGCTTCTCCAGGGAGGTGCGGCTCGGGCGGGCCCGGTCGTTCTCGACCTGGCTGAGGAAGGGCACCGAGAGGCCACTGCGCTCGGCCACGACGGCGAGGGTGAGCTCCAGCGCACGGCGACGCCGCCGGACGGCCGCGCCCACCCGCACGGGCTGCTGCTCTTTGTGGTCGCCCATCGCTCCGGCTCCCTCCTTCACTCGTCGCGCCGACAGGGTGTCCACCGCCGGACACACCCCTGATGAGTTGTCTGCACCCTACGCATGTTCGGCAAACCGTTTCATGCGGCTGTCACATCCCCGACACGCCGGTGGGCCCGCACCCCCATGGTTCGCGCCAGTGCGGCCGCTCGCCGTGCGGGACGGGTCTCCCCTGGTTCAAGGCCGGAGCGGGCCTTCGTGTTCCCGCGGGGGCAGGGCCCATGGCGCTCCGTGGTTGGCCGGATCCTGACCGTGAGAAATCCGGCGGAGGCCGGCGCCCGGATGCACCGCGAGGGGTGGCGCCCGGAGACGCCGCGGTGGGGGTGGTCGGGAAGGTCAGGTCACCCGGCCGCCCCGCTCCCGGCACCCTTGCGGGCCACCGGCGCCCACCGGAGGACGAGCCGAAGATCCCCATGCCTCCGGCCACGGGCGCGAGGACGACCACGCCGACGACGGCGACCTGAGTGGCCCAGCCCACAGGGGTGGATCCGTGGCGGCAGGTGACCGTCAGTGCCGTACGGCATGATGCGACCGTGACCGGACGACTCATGCTTCTCGACACCGCCTCGCTGTACTTCCGCGCCTACTTCGGCGTGCCGGACTCCGTGCGGGCGCCCGACGGTACGCCGGTGAACGCCGTGCGGGGACTGCTCGACTTCATCGACCGGCTGGTCCAGGACCACCGGCCGGCGAAGCTGGTGGCCTGCATGGACGCCGACTGGCGGCCGCAGTGGCGGGTGGACCTGATCCCCACCTACAAGGCGCACCGGGTCGCCGAGGAGCACGAGGGCACGCCGGACGAGGAGGAGGTACCGGACACGCTCACCCCGCAGGTGCCGGTCATCGAGGCCGTGCTGGACGCGGTCGGCATCGCCCGGGTCGGGGTCGCGGACTACGAGGCGGACGACGTGATCGGCACGTTCACCGCGCGCGCCGACGGACCGGTCGACATCGTCACCGGCGACCGCGACCTGTATCAGCTCGTCGACGACGAGCGCGGCATCCGCGTGCTGTACCCGCTGAAGGGGGTCGGCACGCTGCAGCTGACCGACGAGGCCGTACTGCGTGGGAAGTATGGGGTCGACGGGCGGGGGTACGCGGATCTGGCACTGCTGCGCGGCGACCCGAGCGACGGCCTGCCGGGCGTGTCCGGGATCGGCGAGAAGACGGCCGCCAAGCTGCTCGCCGAGTTCGGCGACCTGGCCGGGATCATGGCGGCGGTCGACGACCCGAAGGCGAAGCTCACGCCGTCGCAGCGCAAGCGGCTGACCGAGGCCAGGCCGTATGTCGCGGTCGCGCCGAAGGTGGTGCGGGTGGCCGACGACGTCCCGCTGCCGGACGTCGACACCACGCTGCCGCACACCCCGCGGGATCCGGCGGGACTCGAGGAACTGGCGGCGCGCTGGGGGCTGGGCGGCTCCCTGCAGCGGTTGCTGACGACACTGGGACAGTGAGTCCGACCGGAATATTCCGGCAAAGCGCGTTCACCAAGGCCTTGCGAGAGGCCTCTCGACCAGAGAGAGATGCTAACTTAGGTAAACCTAACCAATGCAGCAGGAGGCCGTGATGGCAGAGCGTCCGGGACGAAAGCCGCGCAAGCTCCATACCGCCCAGGTGGTGCGCACGGAGCGGCTCACGCCGCATATGCAGCGTGTGGTGCTCGGCGGCGAGGGCCTCGCCGATTTCGCCGCGGACACCTGCACCGACCACTATGTGAAGCTGCTGTTCGGCCCTCCTGGCGTGACCTACCCGGAGCCCTTCGACGTGGAGCGGATCCGCGCGGAGTTCCCCCGTGAGCAGTGGCCGGTGACGCGGACGTACACCGTGCGCGCCTGGGATCCCGAGCACCGCGAGCTGACCCTGGACTTCGTGATCCATGGTGACGAGGGTCTGGCCGGGCCGTGGGCCACCCGGGTGCAGCCCGGTGAGAGCGTGCGCTTCATGGGCCCGGGGGGTGCGTACGCGCCCGACCCGAGCGCCGACTGGCATCTGCTCGCCGGTGACGAGAGCGCGCTGCCCGCGATCGCCCGCGCCCTGGAGACGCTGCCCTCCGACGCCCGGGCGTACGCCTTCGTGGAGGTGTCCGGCCCCGAGGAGGAGCAGAAGATCGACTCCGAGGTGGAGGTCGTCTGGGTGCACCGCGGGGACCGGCCGGTGGGCGAGGCCCTGGTGGCGGCCGTGCACGCGCTGGAGTTCCCCGAGGGCCGGATGCACGCGTTCGTGCACGGCGAGGCGAGCTTCGTGAAGGAGCTGCGCCGGCTGCTCCGGCTCGAGCTGCAGATTCCGCGCGAGGACCTGTCGATCTCCGGCTACTGGCGCCTCGGCCACAACGAGGACGGCTGGCAGGCCTCCAAGCGGGACTGGAACGCGCGCATCGAGGCCGAGCAGGAGAGTGACGGCGCGGCGGCGGCCTGAACCCTTCGCGAGCGGCGGCACCCTGACCGGGTGCCGCCGCTTTCGCGTGTTCGCACCGACGGCCTTGCGCCAGGGCGTGAGGACTTGGGCCCGTGCCGGACACGCCCGTGAGACGCGGAGGAAACAGCGGGTCCCTAATTTCTGTCGCTCGACAGGAACTCACTCCCCGCGCCCCCCTAGGCAGGTGCCGCCGTGACGACGACCGACGACCGTTCTCTGGAGGAGTTCGGCTACCACCAAGAGCTGCATCGCAGCCTGGGCCGGTACGCCTCCTTCGCCGCCGGATTCTCCTTCATCTCCGTCCTGACGACCGTCTTCCAGTTCTTCGCCTTCGGCTACTCCTTCGGCGGGCCGCTCTTCTTCTGGGCCTGGCCGGCCGTGCTGATCGGCCAGCTGCTGGTCGCCGCCTGCTTCGCGGAACTGGCCGCGCGCTACCCCATCTCCGGGGCCATCTACCAGTGGTCCTCGCGCCTGGCGACCCCCGCCTTCGGCTGGTTCGCCGGCTGGATCATGGTGATCGGGCAGATCGTGGTCGTGGCGGCGGCCGCGCTGGCCCTGCAGATGGTGCTGCCGGCGCTCTGGTCCGGCTTCCAGCTGATCGGCACCGACTCCTCGCCCACCTCCGCCGACGGCGCCGCCAACGCGGCGGTGCTCGGCATGGCCCTGCTGGCGCTGACCACGCTGGTCAACCTCGCCGACAACCGCGTGATGTCCATGGTCAACCGGGTCGGCGTGACCGCCGAGATCATCGGTGCGCTGCTGATCGTGGTCCTCCTGCTGACCCACTCCCGGCGCTCCCCCGGGATCACCTTCCACAGCACGGGCGCCGCCGGGACCGGCCTGTCCGGGGCACTGCTGATCGGCTCCTTCACGGCGGCGTACGTGATGATCGGCTTCGACAGCGCGGGCGAAATGAGCGAGGAGACCCACCATCCACGACGCACGGCACCGCGCACCATCCTCACCGCCCTCGGTGCGGCCGGCCTGCTCGGTGGCCTCGTCGTCCTCGGCGGCATCCTCGCCGCGCCCAGCCTCACCGACGGGAAACTGGCTGTGGACGGGCTGAGTTACGTCCTCACCAGCAGTCTCGGCGACGGGGTGGGCCGGGTGCTGCTGGCCGATGTCGTGGTGGCGATAGCCGTCGCCACGCTCGCGATCCAGACAGCGGCCTGCCGCATGCTGTTCTCCATGGCCCGCGACGGACAGCTGCCCTTCGCCCGCCGTCTGGCCCGGGTCAATGCCCGCACGGGCATGCCCGGCGCCCCCGCCCTGGTGGTGGGCGTCCTGGCCGCCGTCCTGCTGCTGCTCGACTTCGCCTCACCGGAGGCGTTCCTGGCCATCGGCACGACCTGCATCGTGATGCTGTACCTGGCCTACGCGATGGTGACGGGCCCGCTGCTGCTCAGCCGCCTGCGCGGACGGTTCTCCTCGACCGGCACCGACGAGACGGGCGCCCCTCTCTTCTCCCTCGGCCGCTGGGGGATCCCGGTCAACGCCCTGGCCCTCCTCTACGGCCTCGCGATGACGGTCAACCTGGCCTGGCCGCGCGCGGCAGTGTACGACCCGGCGGGCGGGCACTGGTACTTCCGGTGGTTCACGGTGCTGTTCCTCGGCGGGACTGTCGCGGCGGGCACGGCCTACCGGAGGTACCGACCTCGTACGGCGACGGTGGAGCCGGAGGCGGCGGAGGCGGTCGCGGTGTAGCACCTACGCTGGGCGGTGATGAGACGCAGAACCCGTATCCCGGCCCCTCCCCTACCCCAGCGTGACGGGGTGGACCCGGTGCGGGTTCGGCTGCCCGTGGACGGGTCGTGGGCCAGTGTGGGCGAGTATCTGGTGGAGCGGCTGTCCGGGGCCGGGCCCGGGGTGGTTCGGGCGATGCTGGACGCGGGGCGGGTCGTCGGGACCGACGGGCGGGCGGTGGCGCCGGACGCGCCGTACGAGCCGGGGATGTTCGTGTGGTTCCACCGGGAGCTGCCCGCCGAGGTGCCGGTGCCCTTCCCGCTGGAGGTGGTCCACCGGGACGCGCACATCGTCGTGGCCGACAAGCCGCACTTCCTCGCGACGACCCCGCGCGGCACGCATGTCACCCAGACCGTGCTGGCCCGGCTGCGCACCGAGCTGGGCATCCCGTCGCTGTCCGCCGCACACCGGCTGGACCGGCTCACCGCCGGCCTCGTGCTGTTCACGGTGCGGCCCGAGGAGCGCGGCGCGTACCAGACGCTGTTCGCGGACCGGCTGGTCCGCAAGGAGTACGAGGCGATCGCACCGTACGACGCCTCGCTCGCCCTGCCCCGGACCGTGCGCAGCCGGATCCTGAAGGAGCGCGGCATTCCGGCCGCCCGGGAGATCGAGGGCGAACCCAACGCCGTGACCCGGGTGGAGCTGGCCGAACACCGGGCCGCGCTGGGCCGGTACCGGCTCGTCCCGGAGACGGGGCAGACCCACCAGCTGCGGGTGCACCTGAGTGCACTGGGCATCCCCATCCTCGGCGACCCGCTGTACCCGGAGGTGACCGCCCCCGTACCGCCCGGCGACTTCCGGCGTCCGCTGCAACTGCTCGCACGGAGGCTGGAGTTCACCGATCCGGTGACGGGGGCGGAGCACACGTTCGTCAGCGGGCGGACGCTGGCGGCCTGGCACTCGCCCGAACAGTGGGCGGGCCAGGAACCCTGACCGCGCTCCGCTCACTCACTCCCCTCGCCACCAGCGCAGCATCCGCTGCCACACGCTCTGCCGGCGGGGCTGCGCCGGTGCCACGGGGGCCGGCTCGTGGGCCGGGCGCGGGATCGCCGGGGCGGGCTCCGGCACGGCGGCCGGTTCCGGGCGGACGGAGCCGACCTGCCAGGTGGCGCGCTGGGTCGGGATGTGCGACGGGCTGGGCGGGAGGCCGGCGTCCTGCTGGGGCTTCGGTTCGAAGCGCACCGGCAGGGCCACCAGGTGCCGGGAGGCGATCGACGACCGCCAGCGCAGGTCCTCCTCGGCACAGTCCAGCTGGATGTCCGAGAGCCGCGTCAGCAGGGCGTCCACGCCGACGTCGGCGATGGCACGGCCGATGTCCTGGCCGGGGCACTCGTGGGGGCCGCCGCCGAAGGCGAGGTGGGAGCGGTTGCCCTGCATGTTGGCCGACAGGTCGGGCCGCACCCGCGGGTCCACATTGCCCGGGGCCGGCGCGAAGAGCAGCCCGTCGCCCTTGCGGATGCGCTGGCCCCCCAGCTCGGTGTCCTGCTTGGCGAAGTAGCCGAGGACGGTGCTGAACGGCGGCTCGTCCCACAGGGACTGCTCGATCGCCTCCGGCACGGTCATCTGGCCGCCGTTGAGCTGGGCGCGGAAGCCCGGCTCGGTGAGGACCATGCGCAGCGCGTTGGCGAGCAGGTTGGCGGTGGCCTCGTAGGCCGCGAAGAGGACGAGGCGCAGGTGTTCGCGGACCTCGTCGTCGGTCAGTCCCGCGGGGTGGGTGATGAGGTGACTGGTGAAGTCGTCGTCGGGCCGGGCCCGGCGGCGGGTGGTGAGCCGGCTCAGCGCGTCCATGACGTAGGCATGGCTCTCGATGGCGGTCTCGGTGCCCTTGAGCGCGTCGCGGGCGGCCTGCACCATCCGGTCGTTGTACTCCTCGGGCATGCCGAGGATCTCGCACATGACGGCCATCGGCAGGTGCTCGGCGAACTGGGAGACGAGGTCGGCCCGGCCGCGTTCGCAGAAGTCGTTGACCAGCTCCTGGGTGTAGCGGCCGATGTGGCGGCGCATGCTGCGGTGGTCGATGGTCGACATGGCGCCGGTGACCGCCCCGCGCAGCCGCTGGTGCTCGTCGCCCTCGGCGTGCGAGCAGATCGGCTGCCAGGCGATGTGCGGCATGAGCGGGTGGTCGGGCTTGACCATGCCCTCCTGCAGCGGGGTCCAGATCCGGCTGTCCCGGGCGTACTGGGAGGGGCTGCGGACCAGGTGCAGGTTCTCGGAGTGCCCGAGGACCACCCACATCGGCACGTCCTCGTGGAGCAGCACGGGCGCGACGGTGCCGTGCTCCTCCCGCAGCCGCTCGTAGAGGTCGTCCAGGTCCGCCGCGTCGGGGCCGTAGAGGCGGTGCACTCCTCCGGGACCGAGGCCGTGCGCCGGGCAGCCGGGCGGCGGCCCGGCGGTGGCGTCGGTACCGGTGAGGGATTGGGATTCAGGCGTCACAGTGTCGCTCCGGAGCGGAAGGTGTGGGGGTCGGTCGGATGCGGGTCAGGTGAGGGCGCCGGACATGGCGAGCGAGTGCAGGAAGTGCATCAGGGTCATCAGCACGTCCTTGCTGGAGGCCCGGCGGCGCACGTCGCAGTCGATGATCGGGATCTCCGGGGCCAGGTCCAGCGCGGTGCGCAGTTCCTCCAGCGGGTAACGAGGCGCGTCGGGGAAGGAGTTGACGGCGACGACGAACGGGACGCCGCGTTCCTCCAGGCGTCCCATGACGTCGAAACTGACTTCCAGGCGGCGGGTGTCGACCAGGACGACCGCCCCGAGCGCGCCCTCGAACAGGCCGTTCCACAGGAACCAGAAGCGCTCCTGGCCCGGGGTGCCGAAGAGGTAGAGCACCAGCTTGTCGGTGATGCTGATGCGGCCGAAGTCCATGGCCACGGTGGTGGCGGTCTTGGTCTCGGAGCCGTAGTTGTCGTCGACCCCGATCCCGGCCTGGGTCATGGTCTCCTCCGTGGTCAGCGGCCTGATCTCGCTGACCGAACCGACCATGGTGGTCTTGCCGACGCCGAAGCCGCCGACGATCACGATCTTCACCGCGGCCTGGGCCGTCTGCGGGAGGTGATCCCCGGTGCGTGGGCCGGGGATTCTGTCAGAGCCGTTGAAGTCCATGCATCACCGCTTCGAGGAGAGAACGGTCCGGGAGCGCCTTGCGGACGATCGGGGCGCGCGCCTGCACCAGTTCGTTCGTGATCAGCTCGGTGATCAGGACGGTCATCGCGCTGAACGGCAGGTTGAGGTAGGCCGAGAGCTCGGCCACGGACAGGGGGGAGGAACAGAGCTGGATCACGGCCGCCTCCTCCGGTGAGGCCGACGGCGGCGGCGCGGATCGCGCGACGATCAGGGTGACCAGGTCGAGTTCGGCCCGGCCGCCGTCGGCGGTGTCGGCGATGGCGTAGAGCCGTTCGGGATTCCCGGGCTTCTCCTCGCCGTCCGCGGGTGTGGGGGGTGGCGGCGGTGGAGGCGGCAGTTGGTGCGGCAGGCGCCGTTTGCGTTGCGGAGGAGTCATACGGTCTGCCCGTTCCGCCGGGGCGGACTGGTGAGATGGGCTCCGATCCGGACGACGAGGTCGCGCATCATGCCGGCCATCCGGCCCGGCTCGCAGGTCACGTCGGCCAGCACGGCCAGGTAGGCGTTGGCGCCGGCGTCCATGAGGTAGAAGTAGCCGCCCTCGATCTCGATGACGACGAGCTTCATGTCGCCGGCACCCTCGATCTCCTGGATGATGGCACCGGCGAGGCTCTGCACGCCCGCGCAGGCGGCGGCCACCCGGTCGGCCGCGTCGGGGTCGCCGCCGTAGCGGGCGATGCGCAGTCCGTCGGCGGAGAGGACCACGATCATCTGGACGCCCGGTACGCCGTCGTTGAGCTGCTTGAGCATCCAGTCGAAGTTGCCTCGCTGCTGGATCACTTGAGGTTCCCCTCGTCGTCGGTGACGCCCTCGATGGCGGTGTCCGAATCGTTGAGCAGGTGCAGGTACTTGGTGGGGTTCCGCGTGAAGTCGGTCAGCTCGGGCGCGGTGGCGTCCTCGGGCATGCCCTTCCGCAGGCCGTTCCAGAAGTCGTCGACCCACATGCCCGGCGGCCGGTCCCGGAGCTTCTGGATCTCGGGGTCGATCTCGGGCTCGGGCTCGGGTTCGGGCTTGTGCTGGGACCAGATGGTCGGCCGGCCCTCGCGCTCGGCGCGTTCGATGGCGGCCTGTTCGGCGTACCGCTGGCTGAGCGGTGTCTTCACCCGGCTGCGGCGCTGCGGCAGACCGCCCGCCGTCCACTCGGTGACCTCGGGGACGTCGTCCTCCATCGAGATCCCGGCGGGGATGCGGGGGCTGGTGGGGCGGCGCTTCTTGGGCCTGCGCTTCGGGCCCTCCACCGCGCCGAGTTCGGGCTTGGGCACGCCGGTGGCACCGATGCCGTGGGCGGCGCCGACGCCGGGTTCGGTGGTGGTCATCACGCGCGGTACGACGAGGATCGCGCGGACGCCGCCGTAGGCGGAGGCGCGCAGCGAGACCTGCATGTCGAAGGCCTTGCACAGCCGGCCGACGACGGCGAGGCCGAGACGCGGGTTCGAGCCCAGGTTCTCCGCGTCGTCGCCCGCCATGGCGTCGTAGATCGCCTTCTCGATGCGGGCGCGGCCTTCCTCGCTGAGGCTGACGCCGGCGTCCTCGATCTCGATGACGAGTCCGGACTGCACCTCGGCGGCGGTGACGTGCACCTTGGTCGACGGCGGCGAGTAGCGGGTGGCGTTGTCGAGGAGTTCGGCGGCCGCGTGGAGGAGCGGCTCGACGGACGTGCCCTTGATGTTGATGTTGACGATGGAGTTCAGCTCGATGCGCCGGTACTCCAGGATCCGGGACATGGCACCGCGCAGCACGCTGTAGAGCGAGACGGGCAGCGGCCACTGACGGCCGGGGCGGCCGCCGCCGAGCACGGAGATGGTGTCGGCGAGACGGCCGATCAGCGCGGTGCCGTGGTCGATGCGCAGCAGGTCGTCGAAGACCTCGGGGTTGCGGCCGTGGTCCTCCTCCATCTCCCGCAGTTCGTTGGCCTGCTGGTGGACGATGGCCTGGATGCGGCGGGCGATGCTGACGTAGGAGCGCTCGGTGGCGTCGCGCATCGAGATCTCGAAGTCGGCACCCTTCAGCGCCGTGCGCAGCAGGGTGCGCTGCGACTCGGGCATGTGGCGCAGGTCGGGGTCGTTGTCGACGACCTTGCGCATCACCTCTCTGAGCGGTTCTCCGTGGCGCAGCCGGAGAAGCGCGGTGGGCAGGACGTCGACGCCGAGGCGGACGATCTCCGCGTCGTGGGCAGCGAGGCGGCGCTCCAGATACGCGGTGTGACGGGCGTGCTCGGCCTGCGCCTCGCGCAGTTTGCGTCCGCGGCGGACGGCTTCGGCGCCCGTGGCGAGGACCAGCAGCAGGGCCACGGCGCCGCACCCGCCCACGGCGATCCGGGCCGGGGCCGGGGCCAGGGCGACCGCCGCCGCGGTCGCCGCGGCCATCGCTATGGCCGGCAGCAACAGCACGCGCGCATAAGGACGTTCACGGCCACCGGGAGGCTTTTGAACACTCACCATGGATGCCTTCTGAGACGAGTCGGCTGGGTGTCAGGAGAGCTTGCGGGGGGAAGAGTCATGGAACTGAAGGGATCATCGGGAAGTTTGGGAACAAGCGCACGAATTCACCTCAACTCGGTGCGCCGCGGGCGAGCTTAGTCCGACCGGATCATCGCCGTGTCATATTCGGCAAGCACCTGAAATCGCCCACACACCAGGAGTACGCTCGACACATTTGCACGCTCGGCGATCATTCGAACACGACACGTGACGGCGCAGGAGTGTGCGAAAACTACTCACCGTGATGAGTGAAAAGACGGCTCAGGCTCCGGCGATCCGCAGCGCCGCGTCGGCGGTGGCGTGGGCGAACTCCTCAACGGGGCGCTCCGGTTCGGAGCGGTGCACCAGGATGACGCCCTCGATCAGACCGAAGATCAGATCCGTGCGCAGGTCCAGCTCGCTCTTGGCGAGCGCTCCGCCCGCGGCGGTGGCGGCCAGCAACTGCCGGTAGGCGTCCTTGAGTTCGGCCCTCACGGCATGGAAGCCGGCGAACCGCTCGGTGCGCACCTCGGGCAGCAGATAGAGCCCGCCGAGGTTGTGCGGCCCGCCGCACAGCAGCTCCACGTCGGTGCGGCACAGCTGCCACAGCCGGTCCCCGGCCGGGGCCGAGGAGTCCGCGAGCAGCTCACGCGCCCGGGCCAGCGAGGGTGTGACGGTGGACTCCAGCAGCTCGGCGAGCAACTCCTCCTTGCCGGAGACGTAGTGGTACATGGACGCCTGCCGCATGCCCGCGCGCTCGGCGACGGCCCGGGTGGTGGTGGCCGCGTATCCGCGGGTGGTGAACAGCTCGGCGGCCGCGGCGAGCAGTTCGGCGCGCGGCTCGAGGCCGCTGTCCGGCCGCTGCGCGGCCCGCGGCCGGCCGACCCGGCGACTGCTGCCCGTTCCCATGCGTTCGATCCTCGCACACCCCCTCGTCCGGCGATCTCGGTGAGGACTCGATAACCGCCCGGCAACGCACCCGCAATGCCGGTGACCCGGCCCGCCTCTAATTTCTGTCGCACGACAGAAATCCACTCCTCACGGCGAGAGGTACCGCGATGGCGACAGCGACCACCTACGGAGCCCGTGCCCACGCCCGCGCCCAGGAGGGCACCCGTGCCGAGGCCATGCCCGTCGTACCGGCCCGGGACTGGCCCGAACCACCCTGCGAGGCGGGCCGTCTGGTGTGGGCCGAGACGGTCGCGGGCGGCAACTACACGCACCGGGTGCTGGCCCGCGGCACCGAGCTGCGCCTGACCGATCCGCGCGGCGACGCCTGTGCCCATCTGCTGCTGTACGTGGACGGCCGCCCCTGGGAGCGGCTGAGCACGGCCGACACGGTGAAGGTGCAGTGGAACGCCTATCTGGGCGAGGGGCAGCTGCTCCTGTCCGACCAGGGGCGGGTACTCGCGAGCATGGTCGCCGACGCCTCCGGGCGCCACGACGCGCTGTGCGGCACCTCCACCCTCGTCCGCAACACCGCGCGGTACGGCGACGGCACCCCGCAGGGCCCCTCCCCGGCCGGCCGTGAGCTGCTGAAGCTCGCCGCCGCCAAGAACGGCCTGGAGCCGCGCGATCTGCCGCCCTCCCTCTCCTTCTTCCAGGGCGTCGAGGTACGAGACGACGGCGCCGTGGAGTTCACCGGCTCGGCCGGACCCGGCGGCAGCCTCACGCTCCGCGCGGAGCAGGACGTGATCGTGCTGATCGCGAACGTGCCGCACCCGGTGGACCCGCGCGCCGAGTACGTCAGCACCCCCTTGGAGGTGCTGGCCTGGCGGGCCGCGCCGACCGCGCCCGGCGACCCGCTGTGGGAGGCCACCCCCGAGGGCCGCCGCGCCTTCCTCAACACCGCCGAATTCCTCGCCGCAAGGGGGCTCGCATGAAGACCGTGGTTCCGGCCCGCGCCGCCTGGTCGTCCGTCGTCCGCACCGGCGGCACGCTCACCATCACGGACCTGCACGGCAACCAGGCCGTCGACTTCCTCGTGTACGACGCCCACGACACGTCCGTGCGCTACAGCGCCCCCGACACCGTCCAGGCGCAGGGCAACATCTTCCTGAGCACCGGGAGCGTGCTGCTGTCCAACGAGCACACCCCGCTGATGACGGTCGTCGCCGACGAGGTGGGCCGGCACGACACGGTCGGCGGCGCCTGCTCCAAGGAGTCCAACACCCTCCGCTACGGGCACCACACCTGGACCCAGCACGCCTGCGTGGACAACTTCCTCGCGGAGGGCGCGAAGTACGGCCTGGGCAAGCGGGACCTGGTCTCCAACATCAACTGGTACATGAACGTGCCGGTCGAGAAGGACGGCACCCTCGGCATCGTCGACGGCATCTCGGCGCCCGGTCTCTCCCTGACCCTGCGGGCCGAGCGGGACGTCCTGGTACTGGTCTCCAACTGCCCCCAGATCAACAACCCCTGCAACGGCTTCCGGCCGACGGCCGTGGAGATGACGATCGCGGGGCCCGTCGGAGACGAGGGCACAGCATGAGTTTCGGGAAGGTACTGGTCGCCAACCGGGGCGAGATAGCCGTCCGGATCATCCGCACCGCCCGCGAACTGGGCCTGCGTACCGTCGCCGTGTACTCCGACCCGGACCGCTCGGCACCGCACGTCCGGCTGGCGGACGAGGCGGTGCGGCTCGGCCCGGCACCCGCGAAGGAGTCGTACCTGGACGCGGACCTGGTGCTGAAGGCGGCCAAGGACACCGGGGCGGGCGCGATCCACCCCGGGTACGGGTTCCTGTCCGAGGACGCGGCCTTCGCCCGGCGCTGCCAGGACGCCGGGATCGTGTTCGTGGGACCGACGCCCGAGCAACTGGAGCTGTTCGGCGCCAAGCACACGGCCCGCGCGGCGGCCGAGGCGGCCGGCGTGCCGCTGGCGCCGGGGACCGGCCTGCTGACCGGCCTGCCCGAGGCCCTGCGCGAGGCCGACCGCATCGGCTATCCCGTCATGCTGAAGGCGACCGGCGGGGGCGGCGGTATCGGTATGTCGGCGTGCCGCTCCGCCGCCGAACTGACCGAGGCCTGGGAGCGGGTGCACCGGGTGGCCGTCGCGTCCTTCTCCTCCGCGGGCGTGTTCCTGGAGCGCCTGGTCGAGCGGGCCCGCCATGTCGAGGTCCAGGTCTTCGGCGACGGCGCGGGGAAGGTCGTCACCTTCGGCGACCGCGACTGCTCCCTGCAACGGCGCAACCAGAAGGTGGTCGAGGAGACCCCGGCACCCGGGCTGCCCGACCGCGTCCGTACCCGGCTCGCCGACGCCGCCCGGGACCTGTGCGCATCCGTGGGCTACCGCTCCGCCGGCACGGTCGAGTTCGTGTACGACGCGGCCCGCGAGGAGGCGTACTTCCTGGAGGTCAACACGCGCCTCCAGGTGGAGCATCCGGTCACCGAGGAGGTCTACGGCGTCGATCTGGTCGCATGGATGCTGCGCCTGGCGCGCGGCGAGAGGGACGTCGTCCGCGACCCCGGCCGGCCGCGCGGCCACGCCGTCGAGGCCCGCCTGTACGCCGAGGACCCCTCGCGCGGGCACCGCCCCAGCGCGGGCCTGCTGACCCGGGTGGAGTTCCCGGCCGGCGTGCGCGTCGACGGCTGGGTGGAGACCGGCACCGAGGTGACGACGTCGTACGACCCCATGCTCGCCAAGGTAGTCGCCCACGGCTCCGACCGCGCACACGCGCTGCGCCGGCTGGACGAGGCGCTGGCCCGCACCCGCGTGGACGGCATCGAGACGAACCTCGGCCTGGTGCGTGCGGCACTCACCGCACCGGACTTCCGGGCCGCCGCCCACTCCACGGCCACCCTCACCGGCGTCACCGATCCCACCCCACGCATCGAGGTGGTCTCCGGCGGGACGCTCACCACGGTCCAGGACTGGCCGGGCCGCACCGGCTACTGGCAGGTGGGCGTGCCGCCGTGCGGCCCCATGGACGACCGCTCCTTCCGGCAGGGCAACCGGGCGCTCGGCAATTCCGAGGGCGCGCCCGGGCTCGAATGCACGCTCCAGGGACCGGCATTGCGGTTCAGCCACGCCACGACGGTCTGCGTGACCGGTGCACCGGCCCCGGTGACCGTGGACGGGACACCGGTCGGGCAGTGGGAGCCGGTCACGGTCCCCGCGGGGGCGGTCCTGGAGGTGGGCGCGCCCCTCGAACACGGCCTGCGCACCTACGTCCTCTTCGCGGGCGGCGGTCTCGACGTGCCCCCGTTCCTGGGCAGCGCGAGCACCTTCACGCTGGGCCGGTTCGGCGGCCACGGCGGGCGTGCGCTGCGCACCGGCGACGTCCTGCACGGCGGGGCGGTCGCCCCGGGCACGCCCGTCACGGACCGCCCCGAGTTCGCCGCGGTCTGGCACATCGGCGCCGTCGAAGGGCCGCACGCGGCACCGGAGTTCTTCACCGAGGACGACATCCACGACTTCTACGCGGCGGAGTGGAAGGTCCACTTCAATTCGGCCCGCACCGGTGTCCGCCTGGTCGGCCCGGGGCCCCGCTGGGCCCGAACCGACGGCGGCGAGGCGGGACTGCACCCGTCCAACATCCACGACACCCCGTACTCGGTCGGCGCGGTCGACTACACCGGTGACATGCCGGTGCTGCTCGGCCCGGACGGACCCTCGCTCGGCGGGTTCGTGTGCCCGGCGACCGTGCTGAGCGGTGAGCGGTGGAAGCTGGGGCAGCTACGGCCGGGCGACACGGTCCGCTTCGTGCCCGTGGACGTCACGGGCGCGCGCCGCCCGGAGATCGCCGACGGCGGGGTCCTGGCCCGCGACGGTGACGTCACCTACCGCCGCAGCGGCGACGACAACCTGCTCGTCGAGTTCGGCCCGATGCAGCTCGACCTGGCGCTGCGCATGCGGGTGCACGCCCTGATGGAGGCAGTGACGGCGGCCGGCCTCGACGGGGTCACGGACCTCACGCCGGGCATCCGCTCACTCCAGATCCGGACGGACCCGGGCGTCCTGCCCCAGCACGAGCTCCTCACCGCCGTACGGCGGATCACGGCGGCCCTGCCCCCCAGCGCCGAACTGACCGTCCCCTCCCGCACGGTCCACCTCCCGCTGTCCTGGGACGACCCGGCCACCCGCGAGGCCATCGCCCGCTACATGGCGGGGGTCCGCGACGACGCCCCCTGGTGCCCGTGGAACATCGAGTTCATCCGCCGGATCAACGGCCTCACATCGGTCGAGGACGTGTTCCGCACGGTCTTCGAGGCGGAGTACCTCGTCCTCGGCCTGGGCGACGTGTACCTGGGCGCCCCGGTGGCCACCCCACTGGACCCGCGCCACCGTCTGGTGACGACGAAGTACAACCCCGCGCGCACCTGGACCGCCGAGAACTCGGTCGGCATCGGCGGGGCCTATCTGTGCATCTACGGCATGGAGGGCCCCGGCGGCTACCAGTTCGTGGGCCGCACGACCCAGGTGTGGTCGGGATGGCAGCAGCGGGGCGCGTTCGAGCCGGGCTCGCCGTGGCTGCTGCGCTTCTTCGACCGGATCAAGTGGTATCCGGTGCAGCCGGACGAACTCCTGGACCTGCGGGCCGACATCACGTCCGGTCGCTTCGTCCCGCGCATCGAGGAGGGCACCTTCTCGCTCTCCGAGTACGAGGCCTTCCTGGCCGAACACGCCGAGTCCGTCGCGGAGTTCCGGGCCCGGCAGCGGGCCGCGTTCGCGGCGGAACGGGACGCCTGGGAGGCGGCGGGCGAGTTCGCCCGGGCCGACGCGGCGGCCGCGCCGGCCGCACCGCCGGCCGAGGTGGTCGTACCGCCGGGCGGGCGCCTGGTCGAGGCCGAGTTCGCCGCGTCCGTGTGGCAGCTGAACGTCGCCCCGGGCGACACGGTGACGGCGAGGCAGCCGCTCCTCGCCCTGGAAGCGATGAAGATGGAGTCCAGGGTGCACGCACCGGCCGACGGCGTGGTCGCGGAGGTCCTGGTGCGTCCGGGTGACCAGGTCGGGGCGGGCACGGCCCTGATCGTCCTGGCACCGGCCGCAAGCCGAGTCGAAGAGCGCACACTGGAAGTCGAGGAGCACGCATGACCCCTACCGTGTCCCGGGTGCGCGCCGCGTACGACCGGATCGAGGCCGTCGACCGCCCCGACATCTGGATCGGCCTGCGTCCGCGCGAGGAGGTCGAGGCGGAGGCGCGGGCGCTCGACGCGCGCGTGGCCGCCGGGGAGCACCTCCCCCTCACCGGCCGCCTGCTCGCCGTGAAGGGCAACATCGACGTCCACGGACTGCCCACGACGGCGGGTTGCCCGGCGTACGCCTACGACCCCCCGGCCGACGCCCCGGTCGTCGCGCGTCTGCGGGCGGCGGGCGCGGTCGTCCTCGGGACGACCAACCTCGACCAGTTCGCCACGGGCCTGGTCGGCACCCGCTCCCCCTACGGCGCGGTACGGAACGCCCACGACCCGGCGAGGATCAGCGGCGGCTCCAGCTCCGGCTCGGCGGTCGCGGTGGCCCTCGGCATCGTGGATCTCGCGCTCGGCACGGACACCGCGGGCTCGGGCCGGGTGCCGGCCGCCTTCAACGGCATCGTCGGCATCAAGCCCACCCGCGGCCTCGTCCCGACGGTGGGCGTGGTCCCGGCCTGTGCCTCGATCGACTGCGTGACGGTGTTCGCCCGTACGCTCCCGGAGGCCGAGCAGGCCCTGTCCGTCATGGCATCGCCACCCGGCTGCACCCTGCCGCCCCTCCCCCCGCGGTCCCCCGGCCCCTGGCGCATCGCGGTCCCGTCCCGAGAGGGGCTCGGCGAGCTGGACGAGGGCTGGGCCGAGGCCTACGAGCGGGCCGTGGAGCGGTTCCGCGAGGCGGGCGCGTCGGTACGGCAGATCGACCTCGTACCCTTCACCGAGGCGGCAGCGATGCTCTACGAGGGTGCGTTCGTGGCCGAGCGTTACACAGCCGTGGGCACCTTTGTCGACAAGTTGATCGCCCAGGGCGGGGAGGGCCTGGATCCCACGGTCGCCGGCATCATCACCCGCGCCCGTGACATACCGGCTCACCAGCTCTTCACCGACCAGGCCCGCCTCGCCGACCTGCGCCGCAGGGCGCTCGCCGAACTGGCCGACGCCGACGCCCTGCTGCTCCCGACCGCACCGGGCCACCCCACGCTCTGCGAGGTGGCCGCCGATCCCCTGGGCGCCAACGCCCGACTGGGCCGCTTCACCAACTCCACGAACCTCTTCGACCTGGCGGCGGTCGCCGTCCCGGCGGGGGAGGTCGGCGGGCTCCCCTTCGGCGTGATGCTGATCGGCCCGGCGTTCACGGACGACCGGCTGGCTCGGATCGCGACTCTGCTCCAGCCGGAGACGCGCCTGGCGGTGGTGGGCGCACATCTGACCGGCCAGCCCCTGAACCCCCAGCTCCTTGCCCTGGGCGCCAGCCTGGACCGCACCACCACGACGGCCCCGGTCTACCGCCTGCACGCCCTTCGTACGGACCCACCGAAGCCGGGCCTGGTACACGTGGGCGAGGGCGGCGCCCCGATCGAGACGGAGATCTGGCGCCTGCCGGCAGAGGGCCTGGGCCGCCTCCTGGCCACGCTCCCCCGCCCGATGACCCTGGGCAGCGTGCACCTGGCGGACGGCAGCAGGGTCCCTGGCTTCCTGTGCGAGCCGGAAGCCCTGACACACGCGGAGGACATCACACGCTACGGCGGCTGGCGGGCGTACCTGCGCCGTTGAAGCACCGGCGAGGGCAACTCCCCCAGGGGCGCGGGGAACTGCGCGACCAGCCACAATCCACCCGCACCCGCCAACGAAACATCACCCCACGGACGAGTAGGCGACAACGCCTCGCAGCAACTGATCAACAGCCTTACGCGCAGCCTTCGCCACAGTCGAGCCCTCCACAGGAGAAGCCGCCGAAATCTGCCCCAGCACGTCAATCACCTGCTTGCACCACCGCACGAAGTCACCCGCGGGCATCTCCGCCTCGCGCAGCACCTCGTCGAGCCCCGTCCCCGAGGCCCACATGTACGCGGCCCAGGCGAAGCCGAGGTCCGGCTCGCGCTGGCCGACACCCTCGGTCTGGGTGATCCGGAACTCCTCCTCCAGACCGTCCAGCCGGCCCCAGATCCGGACCATCTCGCTGAGCGCGGCCTTCGCCTTGCCGGAGGGCAGCTTGGGCGCCATGGCGTCGTCGCCGACCCGGGCCTCGTACACCAACGCCGAGACGCAGGCGGCGAGTTCGGCAGGGCTGAGACCCTCCCACACGCCCTCGCGCAGGCACTCGCTGGCCAGCAGGTCGAGTTCGCCGTAGAGCCGGGCGAGCCGCTTGCCGTGCTCGGTGACCTCGTCGCCGCGCAGGTAGTCCAGCTCGGTCAGCAGGGCGACGATCCGGTCGAAGGTCCGCGCGATGGTGTTCGTACGGCCCTCGATGCGCCGCTCCAGCTGCGAGGTGTCCCGCAGCAGCCGGTGGTACCGCTCGGCCCAACGGGCGTGGTCCTCGCGGTCGTTGCACCCGTGACACGGATGCGCCCGGATCTCCGTGCGCAGCCGGGCGATCTCGCGGTCGTCGGCGGCCTGCGAGCGCTTCTTGCGGGCCCGCTCCGCCGGGACGTGCCCGGCCTTGGTGCGCAGCGCGGAGGCCAGGTCCCGACGGGACTGCGGTGAGCGCGGGTTGAAGGACTTCGGGATCCGCATCCGGTCCAGCGGCTCGACCGGGACCGGGAAGTCCATCGACGCAAGCCGCTTGACCTGCCGTTCGGCGGTCAGCACCAGCGGGCGCGGGCCGTCGTGGTGGTCGAAGCCGCGGTGGCCGTTGGAACGCCCGGCGGGCAGGCCGGGGTCCAGCACCAGGGCCAGACCCGCGTACTTGCCCGTGGGGACGTGGATGATGTCGCCCGGCTTGAGCTTCTCCAGGGACACGGCCGCCTCGGCCCGCCGCTGGTTGGCGCCCTGCCGGGCCAGCTCGGTCTCGCGGTCCTTCAGTTCGCGGCGCAACCGCGCGTACTCCTCGAAGTCGCCGAGGTGGCAGGTCATGGAGGCCTTGTAGCCCTCCAGGCCCTCCTCGTTGCGCTGCACCTGCCGGGAGATGCCGACGACCGACTTGTCGGCCTGGAACTGCGCGAAGGAGGTCTCCAGCAGCTCGCGCGAGCGGTGCCGGCCGAACTGCTCGACCAGGTTGACCGCCATGTTGTACGACGGCTTGAAGCTGGAGCGCAGCGGATACGTACGGGTGCCCGCCAGTCCGGCGAGGTGCTCGGGGCTCATCCCGCGCTGCCACAGCACCACGGCATGACCCTCGACGTCGATGCCACGCCGGCCCGCACGCCCCGTCAGCTGGGTGTACTCACCGGGCGTGATGTCGGCGTGCTGCTCGCCGTTCCACTTGACGAGCTTCTCCAGGACCACCGAGCGGGCGGGCATGTTGATGCCGAGGGCGAGGGTTTCGGTGGCGAACACGGCCTTGACCAGGCCGCGCACGAACAGCTCCTCGACGACCTCCTTGAAGGTCGGCAGCATGCCCGCGTGATGGGCGGCGATGCCCCGCTCCAGGCCCTCCAGCCACTCGTAGTAGCCGAGGACGTGCAGGTCCTCGGACGGGATCGCGGCGGTGCGCTCCTCGACCAGCGCGCGCACCTGCTCCCGCGCCTCCTCGTCGTTGAGCCGCAGGCCCGCGAACAGGCACTGCTGGACGGCGGCCTCGCAGGCGGCGCGGCTGAAGATGAAGGTGATCGCGGGCAGCAGGCCCTCCGAGTCGAGGCGTTCGATGACCTCGGGCCGGCCCGGCGTCCACACGCGCGAGCGCTGTCTGCGCTCCCGCTCGCGGTCGGCCTCGCGCATCGCGCGGCCGCGCCGGCGGTCCTGGTACGACGGCCGGGTCGACTCCATGCGGGCGAGGCGGACGAGGTCGGGGTTGACGGCCTTCTTGTTGCCCTCGCCCTCCTCGAACAGGTCGTACGTCCGGCGCCCGGCGAGCACGTGCTGGAACAGCGGCACGGGCCGGTGCTCGGAGACGATCACCTCGGTGTCACCACGGACGGTGTCCAGCCAGTCACCGAACTCCTCGGCGTTGGACACGGTCGCCGACAGCGACACCAGGGTCACCGACTCGGGCAGGTGGATGATCACCTCCTCCCAGACGGCACCCCGGAAGCGGTCGGAGAGGTAGTGCACCTCGTCCATGACCACGTAGCCGAGGCCGAGGAGGGTCTGTGAGCCGGCGTACAGCATGTTCCGCAGCACCTCGGTGGTCATCACGACCACCGGGGCGTCGGAGTTGACGCTGTTGTCGCCGGTGAGCAGGCCGACCTTGTCCGCGCCGTAGCGGCGGCACAGGTCGGCGTACTTCTGGTTCGACAGCGCCTTGATGGGTGTCGTGTAGAAGCATTTCTTGCCCTGCAGCAGGGCGAGGTGGACGGCGAACTCGCCCACGATCGTCTTGCCCGAGCCGGTGGGGGCGGCCACCAGCACGCCCTTCCCCTCTTCGAGGGCCTGGCAGGCCTCGATCTGGAAGGGGTCGAGGCCGAAGTCGTACATCTCGCGGAAGGACGCGAGCGCGGTGGCCTGCTCGGCTGCCCGCCTCCGGGCTGCCGCGTACCGCTCGGCCGGTGAGAGATCCTCTGTCATCGTGCTTTCGAGCGTACCGGGCGGCACTGACAACAGGACGATCATTATCCCGAACGTGCGTTGATCGACAAAGCGCGGTGCCCCCGTCCTCGGGGACGGGGGCACCGCGCTTTCGGCTCGGTGGACGCTCAGGTGACGTCGTCGTAACCGTTGACCCGGTCGGCGCCTGCCTGCTCGGGCACGGTCCGGCTGGCCGGGACGGGCTCGACGTCGCCGATGTCCTCGGGCGTGAGGTCCAGGTCGGAGGCCTCGTCGTCGGCCGGACCCGCGGCCTCCCGGCGGCGCTTGCGCTTGTCGTTCATCAGCGAGAAGGCGACCGCCGCGAAGTACAGCACCCAGATCGGTCCGGCGAGCGCCAGCATCGACAGCGGGTCGGTGCTCGGCGTGGCCACGGCCGCGAAGACCGTGATGCCGAGGATCATGCCGCGCCACCAGCCGAGCATGCGCTGGCCGCTGAGCACCCCGGTGAGGTTGAGCATGATCAGCAGCAGTGGCAGCTCGAAGGAGAGGCCGAAGACGATCACCATGCGCGTGACCAGCTGGAGCAGGTCGTCCAGGGGCAGGAAGTTCCTGATGGCACCGTTCGGCGTGAAGTCGATCAGCACCTTCGCCGTGGTGGGCAGCACCTTGTACGCGAAGAAGGCGCCGGCGAAGAACAGCGGGGCGCCGGTGAACACGAAGGCGTAGGCGTACTTCTTCTCGTGCCGGTGCAGACCCGGCGCGACGAACGCCCACAGCTGGTAGAGCCAGATCGGCGACGCGAGCACGACACCCGCCATCAGCGACACCTGGAGGGCCAGCGTGAACGGGGCGAGGAGACCGTTGATCGTGATCTCCGCGCACTGGGTCTTGCCGCTGGACTTCGCCAGCTCCTCGAACGTCTGCGGGCAACCGATCGAGTCGAGGATGGGCCTCGTCAGGAAGTTGATGATGTCGTTGTAGAAGAAGGCGGCGACGATCGTCACCACGACGATGGCCAGCATGGCCTTCGCGAGCCGGTTGCGGAGCTCACGAAGGTGATCCGCGAGAGGCATCCGCCCCTCGGGATCCTTCTCCTGCTTGCGGGCAGACTTGAGCAACCCACGTCCTCATCTCGTGCGGCAGGCCGGAGGGTTCCGGCGCTGGGTCAGCGCTGGGTGGTGTCCGTCGGCTCGTTGACCGGCCGCGAGCTGGTCACGTCGCCGGGGGCCGCCTGGATGGTGCGCTGGGCCGCGGGCTGCTCGTTGGAAGCGGGAGCCTGGGCGGAGGCGTTGCCCTCCTCCTTCATCGCCTTGGCTTCGCTCTTCAGGATGCGCGCGGACTTGCCGAGCGAGCGGGCCATGTCCGGAAGCTTCTTCGCGCCGAACAGCAGCACGATGACGACGAGGATGAGAATGATCTCGGGGGCTCCGAGCCTTCCGAACATAAGTCTTTACCTTCTCACCGAGGCGACTGGATGGGGTGCTGTCCGACCAGTCGGACATGTGCCCGATGGTCGTGCTGACAGCGATCGTAACGCTCAGGGGTGAACGTCAGGCAATCCCCGTGCGTACTCCCGGTCCGCGGTACGCGCCTCGCTCTTCGCACCGCGATCAGAGCGTACCTGTCCCGGCACTCAGCATGACAGGGCGAAGTGGCCCAAAGCGCATCCCGTGAGCGACTCACAGGTCCCGGGAGTGTCGCTCACAGCGCGTCCACTGCGCGGGCCGCGCCGGCCGCCGCCCGCTCCAGGTCCTCGGCCGCCCTGTTGATACGGCGTGCGGAGGCCGAGACCTGCTCCCCGAGACGCCGCGCCTCCAGGAAGACCCGGACGGCGAGCACCCCCAGGACGGCGAGACCCAGGAAACCCACGGCTACCGCGAACATCGGCCAGAACATGACGTCGAGCCTAGACGGTCCTACACGGTGGAGTGCAGCCGCAGGGTCCTGACGCCGCCGCCGGTGAGCAGCTCGACGATGCGCTCCCCGGCCGGCTTGCGCACCGAGGAGCCGCAGTCGGGGCAGACGAAGGAGTAGAACGTCGTCCGGCTCGTGGCGCCGATGGCGAGGCGCAGGGCGCTCGCGGCGAGCTCGAAGCGGCCCCGGCAGTCCGGGCAGCCGGCCTTGAACATCACGGGGACCACTCTCTTCATCCCGGCGAAAGCGGCCGCCACCGTCATTTCACCGGCACCGGACCCCGGAGACTCGTTCAAAGCCCTCGCTCCTGCCTGTCGTCCTGCCCGTCGCGAACACCGTGCGCCGCCGCCGGCGGTGTGTCGTACGCCGCCAGGGCCTCGCGGGCCGCCGTGCGGGCGCTTTCGGCCAGCTCGGGCGGCGAGACGATCCTGCCGTCGCGGCCGAGGCGCAGGGCCAGCCGGCGCAGGGAGGCCGGATCGGGGGTGCGCAGAGTAATACGCAGCCCGCCGTCGGGAAGCTCATCGGCGCTGTCGTGCGGGTAGTACTCGGCCACCCAGCGGCCGCCGGGACCGACCTCGATCACGACCTCCGGATCCTCGGCGGCCGGCTGCACCAGTGCCTCGGAGAGGTCCCGCAGCTCGATCTCCGGCGGCGCCGAGGGCTCGTCGAGGATCTTGATCTCGGCCACCCGGTCGAGCCGGAAGGTGCGCCGGGCCTCGGAGCGGCGGCACCAGGCCTCCACATAGGTGTGGCCGACGCTGACCAGGCGGATGGGGTCGATCTCGCGCTCGGTGACCTCGTCACGGGCGGGTGAGTAGTAGCGGATCCACAGCCGGCGGCGCTCCGAGATCGCCCGGTCGACGTCGGCGAAGACGCCGCCCTCGGACTCGAAGGTCACCGAGAGACGGGAGCTGGCACCGGCGGCCTCTCCGGCCGCCGTCTCCACCTTGGCCGTCGCCCGCAGCAGGGCCTGGCGGTCGCCCTCCCGCAGACCGGGCAGGGTCGACACCGCGCGGGCGGCCACCAGCAGGGCCGTGGCCTCGTCGGCGGCGAGCCGCAGCGGCTCGGCCGCCTCCTCGCCGAGCGCGGCCGCGTTGTGCCACCAGATGCGCTCGCCGTCGGTGTCGATGTCCAGCAGGTCGCCGCCACGGAAGCTGGTGCCGCACATGGGCAGCAGATCGAGGTCGGAGACCAGCTCGTCCTCGGTGATGCCGAAGGCGCGCGCGACGTCCGCGATCCGGGCGCCGGGGCGCTCCCTCAGGTAGGTGACCAGCGAAAGCATCCGCCGGGTCTGGTCGATGGCGTTCACGGGCCTGGCCGGTTTGCCTGCCATGGTTATGCTCCGCTCCCCCTCAGCCCTTGGCCACGGCACGCAGCCGGTCCACCACGTCGGCCCGCAGCTCGGCAGGCTCCACGACGATCACGTCCGGCCCGAACTCCACCAGCCAGGCGTCCAGGCCGTGCCCGTACGGAATCTCCAACTCGTCCCAGCCGTCACCGAGTTCCCGGACCTCGGTGGCTTTCGCCCGAAGGGGGTAACCGGCGCCGGAACGCAGCCTTATCAGCGCCGACCGGTCGGCGATCTCGCCGGCCCAGCCCGCGACGGTCTCGCGCACGGTGACGACGTCCGGAACGGGCGCGGTGAAGCCGGTGCCCCGCGAGCGCACCCGGCCGGTGATCCGGGAGAGCCGGAAGACGCGCTCGGCTCCGCGGTCGCGGTCCCAGCCGGCCAGGTACCAGTGGCCGCGCCAGCACTCCAGCGCCCACGGCTCGACGTGCCGGGGCTCGGGGTGGGCGGCGGAGGCCTTGCGGTAGTCGAAGACGACCGGGCGGCGGTCGCGGCAGGCGAGCATCAGCGGCTCGAACGCGGCCTCGTGCACCGGGATGCGCGGCTCCAGGGCACCGTGGGCCTCGTACGGGTCGACGTCCTCCGGCAGCCCGGCCGCGCGCAGCTTCTGCAGGGCGCCGCTGGCCGCTCCGGCCAGGCGGGCCTGCTGCCAGACCTTGGCGGCGAGACCGAGGGCGGCGGCCTCCTCGGCGTCCAGGGTGATGGGGGGCAGACGGTTGCTGTCGCGACGGGCGAGGTAGCCGACCTCTCCGTCGATGTTCTCGACGGTCTCGATGACCAGGCCCAGCTCGCGCAGGTCGTCCTTGTCCCGCTCGAACATCCGGTTGAAGGAGTCGTCCGAGCCGGCCGCGCTCTTTTCCGGCCGGCCGGCCGCCTTCTCCGGCCTGGAGGTCTCGACGTAGGCCTCGATGGAGTCGCGAAGCTCCCGCTTGCTGAGCGGCCGCCGTGTCCCGAGCAGACACAGCGCGAGGTTCATCAGCCGCTCTGCTTTGGCAATGGCCATCGACGCCCTTCGCCTTCCTGTGGTGCTTACGGACGACGACCGTACCGCTCAGAAGTGGCCTGGCAAAGCCGAGGGCCCATGCCCGGACAGGCATGGGCCCCAGCCGGTCGGGTCCGGTCGGATCCCGAAAACAGGCCGTACGACGATCAGACCGCGATCAGGTCCACGACGAAGATCAGCGTCTCGCCGGGCTTGATCGCCGGGGTCGGGCTCTGGTCGCCGTAGGCGAGGTGCGCCGGGATGGTCAGCTGGCGGCGGCCGCCGACCTTCATGCCCTGCACGCCGCGGTCCCAGCCCTGGATGACCCGGCCGCCACCCAGCGGGAAGCGGAACGGCGTGCCGCGGTTCCAGCTGGCGTCGAACTCCTCGCCCGTGCTGAAGGCAACACCCACGTAGTGGACGGTGACGTTCTGGCCCGCCTCCGCGACGGCGCCGTCACCCTCCCAGATGTCCTTGATCTCGAGGTCCGCCGGGGGCTCGCCGCCCGGGAAGTCGATCTCGGGCTTGTCGATGCTCACGTCTAAAGCTCCTGCTTGTGTACGACACGAAACACGGACAGTCTTTCATCCCCGCTGGTCTGGCGCCTGCCATCTCCACCACGGCGCGGCACGGCTACATCGCGGCCAGGATGTCCACCGAGAACACCAGCGTGGAGCCCTTCTTGACGGCACCGCCGCTCGGCGGGTTGTCGCCGTAACCCAGCTCCGGCGGGACGACGACGAGGACCCTGCTCCCCACCTTCTTGCCGGTCAGTCCCTCGGCCAGGCCCTTGACGGCCTGCTGCATCTGCTCGAGCGAGAACTGGCTGAGCCGCCCGGAGCCGTACGTCTGCTGGAACGTCTTGCCGCCGTCCCAGACCACTGCCTTGAACTGGCACAGGACCGTCTGGTTCGCCTTGATCTCGTCGCCGTCGCCCTGCAGGACGTAGGTCGACACCAGCTTCTTGGGCGGCGCGGACTTCGGGACGGTGATCTCGGGCGCCTTGCCGTCGGTGTTGGTGCCGACCTTGGGCAGGGCGGCGTCGGTCTGCGGGACCGGCTTGCCCTGGGCGGAGCTCTTGGAGTTGAACGAGTCCATCAGGTCGATGACGAAGACCAGGGTGTCGGTGCCCTTGATGCCCGCCTGCGGGTTGCCCGACTTGCCGTAGCCCAGCTCCGGCGGGACGGCCAGCTCGATCCGGCTGCCCACCTTCTTGCCCGCGATCGCGTACCGCCAGCCGTCGATGATGCTGCCCTGGGCGAGCTGGATGACCAACGGGCGGTTGCGGTCGTAGGAGTTGTCGAAGACCTTGGCGGTGCTCCAGATCTGGCCCAGGTAGTTCGCCTGGATGAAGTCGTTCTCCGCGATCGTGCGGCCGCTGCCCGGGATGACGGTCTTGACGGCGAGGTTCTTCGAGGGCTCGCCCGGCCCCTTGGCGACCGTGGGCTTCTCGCCGAACTTCGTGCCCGCCGTGATCGCCGGCAGCGGCCCCTCCACGATCTTGGGCGGGGGCGTGGAGGCCGAGGGCGACGGTGACGCACTGGCCTTGCTGGATTCGGACTTGTCGTCGCCGCACGCGGCGAGCGTGACCAGTCCTGCGGGTACAGCGGCGAGGAGGAGGGAGCGTCGGCGCACGGAGATGCCTCGTAATCGGTCGATCTTGTGGATTGGCGTGCGCGCAACTCTACGACGCGAGAAGGGCGCCGTACGGTAAACGTACGACGCCCGTGTGGCGTTCCGGCATTTCAGTGCGGAAACGCTTGACTCACGTGCCTTTGTCACATTCCGGCGATGAGCTTCTCCACCCGGTCGTCCACCGAACGGAACGGGTCCTTGCACAACACGGTGCGCTGTGCCTGGTCGTTGAGCTTCAGGTGCACCCAGTCGACCGTGAAGTCCCGGCGCTGCTCCTGTGCCCTGCGGATGAAGTCGCCGCGCAGCCGTGCCCGAGTGGTCTGCGGAGGGACCGACTTGCCCTCGAAGATCTTCAAGTCGTTGCAGATCCGGGCGGCTTGGCCCCTCTTCTCCAGCAGGTAGTACAGACCACGACGGCGGTGGATGTCGTGGTAGGCGAGGTCTATCTGGGCGACCCTCGGGTGGGACATGGTCATGTTGTGCTTGGCCCGGTACCGCTCGATGAGCTTGTACTTCATGACCCAGTCGATCTCGGTGCCGATACGGTCGAGCTCCTCGGTCTCGATCGCGTCGAGGGTACGGCCCCACAGCTCCAGGACCTGCGCGACGGTGCCGGTGCGGATGCCCCGGCGGTCGCAGAAGTCCACGGCCTTGTCGAAGTACTCGCGCTGCACCTCCAGCGCGGAGGCCTCCCGGCCGCTGGCCAGGCGCACCTTGCGCCGGCCGGTGATGTCGTGGCTGACCTCGCGGATCGCCCGGATCGGGTTCTCCAGGGTGAGGTCGCGCATCACGGTGCCCGCCTCGATCATGCGCAGCACCAGGTCGGTGGCGCCGACCTTGAGCAGCATGGTCGTCTCGGACATGTTCGAGTCGCCCACGATGACGTGCAGGCGGCGGTAGCGCTCGGCGTCCGCGTGCGGTTCGTCGCGGGTGTTGATGATGGGCCGGGAGCGGGTCGTCGCCGAGGAGACGCCCTCCCAGATGTGCTCCGCCCGCTGGCTGACGCAGTAGACGGCGCCGCGCGGGGTCTGCAGGACCTTGCCCGCGCCGCACAGCAGCTGCCTGGTCACCAGGAAGGGGATGAGGATGTCCGCGAGCCGGGAGAACTCCCCGTGCCGTGCCACCAGATAGTTCTCGTGGCAGCCGTAGGAGTTGCCCGCCGAGTCGGTGTTGTTCTTGAAGAGGTAGACGTCGCCCGCGATTCCCTCCTCGTGCAGGCGTCGTTCCGCGTCCACCAGGAGTCCTTCGAGAATGCGCTCGCCGGCCTTGTCGTGGGTGACCAGTTCGGTCACGTTGTCACATTCGGGTGTCGCGTATTCCGGATGTGACCCCACGTCGAGATAGAGCCGGGCGCCGTTTCGCAGAAAGACATTGCTGCTGCGGCCCCATGACACGACACGGCGGAAGAGGTACCGCGCCACCTCGTCAGGAGACAGGCGCCGCTGTCCCCTGAACGTGCACGTGACGCCGTACTCGTTCTCCAGCCCGAAAATGCGGCGGTCCATGACTGAACATTACGCCCGATCCCCTGAGCTGAAACGGGGTTCGGCAGCACGATTTGGATCATTTTCCGATGAAGCCGCAACAACCCCGCTCCGCGCGGGAGCTGCGAGGACCCCTCCGGTGGCCAGCAGGACCAGCAGGGACACGGCTCCCGCGACGCTCGGGAGGGCGAATCCCCACAGCGCGCCACCGGCCTGGACCACCGGGCCCGCCAGCCCCGTTCCGACCGAGGCACCCACGGTGAACGTCGTCACGAGCCAGGAGAACGCCTCGGTGACGGTTCCGCTCGGCGCGTGCCGGTCGACGATGATGAACGCGCAGGCGATGCAGGGTGCCAGGAACACGCCGGAGACCACGGTGAGCAGCACCATGCCGACGGCGCCCGGCATCAGCATCAGAGGCAGGTAACACACCGCCAGAAGCGCCACCAGGATCCGCAGTCGTCGCTCGGGCGTGCCGCTCCACCGGCGCGCGCCGTAGACGGTGCCGCCGACGAGGGCCCCCAGGCCGAGCGCGGCCATCAGCCAGCCGTAGACGGCGTCACCGCCGTGGTCGTCCGCGTACGGCACCGAGGCCACGGTGATGGAGCCGAGCGCGATGCCGACGAACAGGAAGGCGCCGAGCAGTACGAGCAGGCCGGGCGAGCGCAGGGCGCCGAGCCAGTGCGCCTCGCGCGGGGCCGAGCGCCACGCGCGCGAGGGCGGCGAGGCGACCACCGAGAGGGCTCCGAGGACGCCGACGACGTTGAGCACCAGCAGGGCCGCACACTCCGACCACAGGGACACGCACAGGGTCACCAGCAGCGGGCCGACGGTGAACATGACTTCCTGGGCGACGGCGTCCATGGCGTACGCGGTGTGCACCTGCTCCTCGCGGCGCAGTACGGAGGGCCACAGGGCACGCAGACCGCCCTCCAGGGGCGGCGTGAAGAGGCCGGCGGCCGCGACGGCGGCGTACGCGAGGGGCAGCGGGTCGGTGCCGGAGAAGGCGAAGGCCGTCATGGCGAGGGCGGAGAGGACGGCGGCGGGCAGCTGGACGCGCGGCTGGCCGTACAGGTCCACGAGGCGGCCCAGCACCGGCTGTCCCACCGCGTTGGCGACGCCGTACACGGCCGCGAGAGCGCCCGCCAGGCTGTACGTGCCGCCCTCGCCGCGGACGAAGAGCACCAGGGCGATCGCGGCGGTCGCGTTGGGCAGCCGGCCCACCAGGGTGCCGGTCAGCAGACGGGCCGCGTGCCTCTGCTTCAGGATCTCCAGGTATCCCGCGGCCATGTCCCGCCTCCAAGTGTTACGTATAACGTCGCCACTCATACGTACCATGTGCGCTGTTCACACGTCCACATGAAGGAGCAGGCCCCCGCCGTGGCACGCAGCAGTACGCGCCCGACCAGCCGTGACGTCGCACAGGCGGCCGGGGTCTCCCAGGCGGCCGTCTCGCTCGTCCTGGGCGACAAGTGGCGCGGCCGGGTCTCCGAGGCCACCGCCGAGCGGGTCCGCCAGGCCGCGCGCGAGCTGGGTTACCGGCCCAACCTGGCCGCCCGCAACCTGCGTCTGGGCCGCACCCGCACGGTGCTGCTCGTGGTGCCGGCGCTGACCACCGAGTTCTTCGCCGGTGTCTACACGGGCGCGGCCCGGGTGGCCGCCCGGCACGGCTTCGGCGTCGTGCTGTACCCCTCCCCCGAGGGCATCGGCCCGGCCCGCGACCCCTTCGCCTCCGCCCAGGCCGCCCTGGACGGCGTCATCGCCTCCTCGATGGCGGCCGACGCGCTCACCGCCATCCGCGGCGACCAGCTCCCGCTGGTCATGCTCGACAGCGACCCCACGGGCAGCCTGGGCGCGGCGACCGTGAACCTGGACATCGCCGACGGCGTCCGGCAGGTCGCCGAGCACCTGCTGGCCCTCGGCCACCGCCGCGTCCTGCACCTGGCCGCCGACGTGCCCTCCTGGACGTTCGAGATGCGCGCGCGGGAGCTGGCGGCGCGCCTGGCCGCGGTGCCGGGGACGGAGATCCGTACGGCCCCCGCGCCGATCTCCATCGAGGGCGCCCTGGCGGCCGCCGAGGCCGCGTTCACCGCGCCCGGCCCCCGGCCGACGGCGGTGGTCTGCGACGACGACAAGCTGGCGGCCGGTGCCTACAAGGCCCTGCGCCGCCTGGGTCTGCGCGTGCCGGACGACGTCTCGGTGACCGGACTGGACGACCTGGCCCTGGCCACGGCCCTCGACCCCGAGCTGACGACGGTGCGACTGGACGCCGAGCTGTTCGGGGAACGCGGGATGGAGGCCCTGCTGGCGGTCCTGGAGGGCCGGGAGCCCGAGCGCGGGGACATTCCGGTGGAACTGGTCGTCCGGGGGTCCACGGCGCCGCCTCGCGCGTCCTGAACGCCGTGTGCCCCGGCCGGAGGACCGGCCGGGGCACACGGGAGCGGGATGCGGACGGGGCTGCTCCTCGGAGCCCTACTCCTCGGAGCTCTCCTCCTCGGAGCTCTCGGCCTCGGTGGCCGCGCCGTTCTCCTCCAGGAGGCGGGCGAGCTGGCGGCCGACGATGCGCTTGAACTTGCGGGTCTGGGGGCGGGTGCGGTCCAGCACGGCGACCTCCAGGCGCTCGGCGGGGATCTCCCGCTGGCTGCCGTTCGACTCGCGGGACAGGGCCTGCACGGCCAGCTTCAGCGCCTCGGCCAGGGTCATGCCGTCCTGGTGGCGCTGGTCCAGGTAGTTGCTGATCAGCTCCGCGTTGCCACCGACCGCGACCGAGCCGTGCTCGTCGACGATCGAGCCGTCGTGCGGCAGCCGGTAGATCTGGTCGCCGTCCGGGGTGTTCCCGACCTCTGCGACGACCAGCTCCACCTCGTACGGCTTCTCGGCGGCGCTGGAGAAGATCGTGCCGAGGGTCTGGGCGTAGACGTTGGCGAGACCGCGGGCGGTCACGTCGTCCCGGTCGTAGGTGTAACCGCGCAGGTCGGCGTAGCGGACGCCGCCGATGCGGAGGTTCTCGTACTCGTTGTACTTGCCGGCGGCCGCGAAGCCGATCCGGTCGTAGATCTCGCTGAACTTGTGCAGCGCGCGGGACGGGTTCTCGCCGACGAAGACGATGCCGTCGGCGTACTGCAGCACGACCAGGCTGCGGCCGCGGGCGATGCCCTTGCGGGCGTACTCGGCCCGGTCGGCCATGGCCTGCTGGGGTGAGACATAGAACGGCGTCGACACCGGTTATCCGTCCCTTTCTGTCTTGATCACTGGATCACCTTGATAAGAACCGGGCCCGCGCTCAGAGCAGGGCGGCCTTGGGACCGTCGGGCTCCTCCAGGCGGCGTTGGAGCACCGCACGGGAGAGCTCGGAGGCCTCGTCCTCGGAGAGCCGGCGGAAGCCGTCCTCGGTGATCACGGTGATGATCGGGTAGATCCGGCGGGCGACATCGGGGCCACCGGTCGCCGAGTCGTCGTCTGCCGCGTCGTACAGGGCCTGGACCACGAGGGTCGCGGCCTGCTCCTCGGTCAGGTCGTTACGGAAGAGCTTCTTCATGGCACCCCGCGCGAAGATCGAGCCGGAGCCCGTCGCGGCGAAGTTGTGCTCCTCGGAGCGGCCGCCCGTGACGTCGTAGGAGAAGATGCGCCCCCTCTCCCGGTCCAGGTCGAACCCGGCGAACAGGGGCACCACGGCCAGGCCCTGCATGGCCATGCCGAGGTTGGAACGGATCATGGTCGACAGCCGGTTCGCCTTGCCCTCCAGCGACAGCTGGGCGCCCTCGACCTTCTCGAAGTGCTCCAGCTCCAGCTGGAAGAGCTTGACCATCTCGACGGCGAGACCGGCGGTGCCGGCGATGCCGACGGCCGAGTACTCGTCCGCCGGGAACACCTTCTCGATGTCCCGCTGGGCGATCACGTTGCCCATGGTGGCGCGGCGGTCACCGGCCAGCACCACACCGCCGGGGAACGTGACGGCCACGATGGTCGTGCCGTGCGGCGCCTCGATCACCCCCTGGGTGGGCGGCAGCTGCCGCTTGCCGGGCAGCAGCTCCGGCTGGTGCTCGGCGAGGAAGTCCATGAACGAAGAAGAGCCTGGCGTCAGGAAGGCAGCTGGTAGACGCCCGGTGCCACGAGTATTGGCTTCCACAAGTTTCCTTCCAAGTAAGCGGTATGTCACGGACCTTACCCGGCTCGTGACGGTGATCCACATGCTCGGCCGGAGCCGATCCCCAGAACGAAGACTGCTCGCGGGCCGGACTCCTCCGGCCGCGAGCAGCGCTTCGTCGTCCACTCATCGGCCACTCACGACTCCCGCACCCTCGAACCTTTGATTCGAAGGTAAGGTCGGTCTACTGCCCGCCCTTTTGCACGAAGGAACGCACGAAGTCCTCTGCGTTCTCCTCCAGTACGTCGTCGATCTCGTCCAGGACGGAGTCCACGTCGTCGCTCAGCTTCTCGTGCCGCTCCTTGAGGTCCTCGGAAGCCTGCGCGTCCTGCGCCTGCTCCTCGACCTCCTCGGTGGAGCGCGTGGCCTTCTGCTGACCGCCGCCGGTGTCCTTGGTTGCCATATCCCTCACCCCGCTCAGTTCGCCCGACATGGTCGACGGGTCGGCATTCCTGCCGATCGGTGATGATCAGACCCTACAAGCCGGGTCCGACATCGGCCCCGCAGTTTCGACAACGTGCGGGGGCCACCTCGATGATTCCCGGGCGGCGGGATTTCCACCCTGCCCGCCCGGGCCGGTACGTGTACCGGCCGGCCGCGGTCAGCCGCCTGACAGGACCTTGACCAGGTCTTCCGCCGTGCGGCAGCGGTCCAGCAGCTCCTTGACGTGATTTCGCGTTCCGCGAAGCGGTTCGAGGGTTGGAACGCGCTGGAGGGAGTCCCGGCCGGGCAGGTCGAAGATGACCGAGTCCCAGGAGGCCGCGGCCACGTCGTCCGCGTACTGCTCCAGACAGCGGCCGCGGAAGTACGCGCGCGTGTCCTCCGGCGGCTTGCTACGGGCCCTGTCGACCTCGGACTCGTCCAGCAGCCGCTTCATGCGCCCGCGGGCGGCCAGACGGTTGTAGAGGCCCTTCTCGGCGCGTACGTCGGCGTACTGCAGGTCGACCAGGTGCAGCCGGGCGGCGTCCCAGTCGAGGCCGTCACGACGGCGGTAGCCCTCCATCAGCTCCCGCTTGGCGACCCAGTCCAGCTCGCCGGCCAGGCTCATCGGGTCGTTCTCCAGCCGGTTGAGCGTGTCCTCCCAGCGGGAGAGCACGTCCTTGGTCTGCTCGTCGGCGTCCGCTCCGAAGCGCTCCTCCACGTACTTGCGGGACAGCTCGAAGTACTCCATCTGCAACTGGACCGCGGTCAGTGTCCGGCCGCTGCGGAGGGTGACCACACGCTTGAGGGACGGATCGTGGGAGACCTGGTGGAGCGTGCGCACGGGCTGGTCCACCGCGAGGTCGACCGCGATGAAGCCGTCCTCGATCATGGACAGGACCAGGGCGGTCGTGCCCAGCTTGAGATAGGTGGAGATCTCGGAGAGGTTGGCGTCGCCGATGATCACGTGCAGGCGGCGGTACTTCTCCGCGTCCGCGTGGGGCTCGTCCCGGGTGTTGATGATCGGGCGCTTGAGGGTGGTCTCCAGGCCCACCTCGACCTCGAAGTAGTCCGCGCGCTGACTGAGCTGGAAGCCGTGCTCGTGCCCGTCCTGACCGATGCCGACGCGGCCCGCTCCGGCGAAGACCTGACGGGAGACGAAGAAGGGCGTGAGGTGGCGCACGATGTCCGAGAAGGGGGTCTCCCGCTTCATCAGGTAGTTCTCGTGCGTGCCGTAGGAGGCGCCCTTGTTGTCGGTGTTGTTCTTGTAGAGGTGGATCTGCTGGGCGCCGGGCAGCTGGGCGGCCCGCTCGGCGGCCTCGGCCATGATCCGCTCACCGGCCTTGTCCCAGAGGACGGCGTCGCGGGGATTGGTCACCTCGGGGGCGCTGTACTCGGGGTGGGCATGGTCCACGTACAGGCGCGCGCCGTTGGTGAGGATCACGTTGGCGAGGCCGATGTCCTCGTCGGTGAGCTGGCTGGCGTCGGCGGCCTCCCGGGCGAGGTCGAAGCCTCGCGCGTCCCGCAGCGGGTTCTCCTCCTCGAAGTCCCAGCGGGCCCGGCGGGCCCGGTGCATCGCCGCCGCGTAGGCGTTGACGATCTGGGACGAGGTGAGCATGGCATTGGCGTTCGGGTGGCCGGGGACGGAGATCCCGTACTCCGTCTCGATGCCCATTACTCGCCGTACGGTCATGCGGCCCTCCTTGCCCGGCGGCACCCTCGGTCGTGGGCGCCGCTCAAGTACCGCTGGAGCTCCGGTGCGTGTGCGGTGCCCGTCCCCGCACTGCGCGACTCGGCGGTAGGAAAGAGCCTAGAACGCCTTTGCGCTGGTGGGGAGATCATTTGCGTCATTGCCTGCTCCGGTCGTGGCCAGAAAAACAGTCGGCTGCGGGTACCCGCCGAGGGCACCCGCAGCCGCCCTGCCTTTACAGGTACTGACCGGTATTCGCCACCGTGTCGATCGAGCGGCCGGTGTCCGCACCCTGCTTTCCGGTGATGAGCGTACGGATGTACACGATCCGCTCGCCCTTCTTTCCGGAGATCCGGGCCCAGTCGTCCGGGTTGGTGGTGTTGGGCAGGTCCTCGTTCTCCTTGAACTCGTCCACACAGGCCTGGAGCAGGTGGGAGACGCGGAGACCCTTCTGGTTCTTCTCCAGGAAGTCCTTGATCGCCATCTTCTTGGCGCGGCCCACGATGTTCTCGATCATGGCGCCGGAATTGAAGTCCTTGAAGTAAAGGACTTCCTTGTCGCCATTGGCGTAGGTGACCTCCAGGAAGCGGTTCTCCTCGGATTCGGCGTACATGTGCTCGACCGCCGTCTGGATCATGCTCTGGACGGTCGTCTCCTTGCTGCCGCCGTGCTCGCCGAGGTCGTCGGCGTGCAGCGGGAGCCGCTCGGTGAGGTACTTGCCGAAGATGTCCTTCGCGGCCTCGGCGTCCGGACGCTCGATCTTGATCTTCACGTCGAGCCGGCCGGGGCGCAGGATGGCGGGGTCGATCATGTCCTCACGGTTGGAGGCACCGATGACGACCACGTTCTCCAGGCCCTCCACGCCGTCGATCTCGGCGAGCAGCTGCGGGACGATGGTGTTCTCCACGTCCGAGCTGACACCGGAGCCACGGGTGCGGAAGAGGGACTCCATCTCGTCGAAGAAGACGATCACGGGGGTGCCCTCGCTGGCCTTCTCACGCGCACGCTGGAACACCAGGCGGATCTGCCGCTCGGTCTCGCCGACGTACTTGTTGAGCAGCTCGGGGCCCTTGATGTTGAGGAAGAAGCTCTTGCCGGCGGCCTGGCCGGTCACCTCGGCGACCTTCTTGGCCAGCGAGTTGGCCACGGCCTTGGCGATCAGCGTCTTGCCGCAGCCGGGAGGGCCGTAGAGCAGGACGCCCTTCGGCGGCCGCAGCTCGTGCTCCTTGAACAGGTCGGGGTAGAGGTACGGCAGCTCGACCGCGTCGCGGATCGCCTCGATCTGGTTGCCCAGGCCACCGATCTGCTCGTAGCCGATGTCGGGGACCTCTTCGAGGACGAGCTCCTCGACCTCGCTCTTGGGCACGACCTCGTAGACGTAGCCGGAGCGGGGCTCGAGCAGCAGGGCGTCGCCGGGGCGGATGGTGACGTCCAGCAGCGGCTCGGCGAGCCGCACCACCCGCTCCTCGTCGGTGTGCCCCAGCACCAGCGCGCGCTCGCCGTCCTCGAGGATCTCCTTGAGGGTGACGATGTCGCCGACGCTCTCGTACTCCATGGCCTCGACCACGTTGAGCGCCTCGTTGAGCATGACCTCCTGGCCGCGCCTGAGGTCTTCGAGTTCGACGCTCGGGCTGACGTTCACCCGCAGCTTGCGGCCGCCGGTGAAGATGTCGGCCGTGCCGTCCTCGTTGGCCTGCAGGAAGACACCGAAGCCGGCAGGCGGCTGGGCGAGCCGGTCGACCTCCTCCTTGAGGGCCACGATCTGGTCGCGGGCCTCGCGGAGCGTGTTGGCCAGTCGCTCGTTCTGGGCGGAGACGCCGGCCAGGTTGGTCTGCAGCTCGACGATCCGCTCTTCGAGAATCCTCGTGTGTCGCGGAGAGTCGGCGAGCTTGCGTCGCAGGACGGCGATCTCCTGCTCAAGGTAGGCGATCTGCCCGGCCGGGTCGTCGGACCCTCGTCCCGGGCGGATGCCGCGGTTCATGTCGTCGTCGTGGGCTGCCACGGTCCTCACCTCCTCCAAGGGGAGCTGGACGCTTCCAGACCCTACCTGGGTGGGTGTCGATTGAAACCCCTAGATCACAAAGACTGTCAAGGTGTGTCGTCGGTCACCCGGTGCGCTCCCTCTCGCACGGAGGGAATACCCACTCAACGTGATTCAGAAGCCGGTTGTTCCTTGTCGGGGACGGTCAAAACCCTTCAGGACTGGCCGGAGTTGTCCCTTCCGGGCCGGTCGGCCGGTACGCGGGCAGACCTGTGGACGCTCCCGCGATCATCACGCAGAGCGACGGTTCGAACGGTCGGCGTCACCGCCGGGGTGGCCTGAAGTGCTCCCCCGGCCCGCCGGGGCTCCCTTCCCCGGTCGGGCGGTCGTACCCGAGGGGCCCCGGGAGGAAACCCCGGCCCCCGCCGGACACCGCCGGACACCGGCGGAAATCGGGCGGAGGTAGGGTCGGGGTGTTCAACAGCCGCTGGAGCGGACCCGGCTGGCCTCCGCGGCTCGGCCACCGCCCGGCGAACCGAAGGCAGGAGAGATGACCGTGCAGCAGGAGGCCCCGGGCGGCGAGGCGCTGGAGGTCTGGATCGACCAGGACCTGTGTACCGGCGACGGGATCTGCGCCCAGTACGCCCCCGAGGTGTTCGAGCTGGACATCGACGGGCTGGCCTATGTGAAGGGCGCCGACGACGAGCTGCTCCTGCACGAGGGGGCCACGGCCCCGGTGCCGCTGCCGCTGCTCACGGACGTCGTGGACTCGGCGAAGGAGTGTCCCGGCGAGTGCATCCACGTGCGCCGGGTTTCGGACAAGGTCGAGGTGTACGGGCCCGACGCGGACTGAGCCGGGCCTCGGACGGGCTCCGGGTCAGACGCTGTGCGCCCCGGCCGGGGCGGAGCGGAGGAACGCGGTGCCGTTCCACCGCCACTTGGCCGGGGTTTTCACATCGGGGCAGCAACTGGGTACGTCGGACGACGAATAGCCGAGCAGGGTGGCGCTGACGGCACCCGCGCGCAGCGCGAAGTCGG
This sequence comes from Streptomyces sp. BK340, assembly GCF_007827595.1. Taxonomy (GTDB): domain Bacteria; phylum Actinomycetota; class Actinomycetes; order Streptomycetales; family Streptomycetaceae; genus Streptomyces. The sequence continues at coordinate 188,990 of NZ_VISR01000014.1, read as the reverse complement.
TGACGGTGCGGCGGTCCTTGGGGTCGACGAGCGTGGCGACCACGCGGGCCTTGCCGCCGTCCGCGCCCCGGGTGAGGACGTAGACACCGTCGGGCGGGGTGCCCATGGGGGCGTCGCAGTGCACGACCGCGACGGTTTCCGGTCTGCCGTCGCCGTCCAGGTCGCCGGCGGCCTGCTTCACCACCAACGCCTTCACGGGTCCGCAGTCGAGGGGGAAGTCCACGCCCGTCGTGCTGGGCGGCGCGACGACGGCGGGGGCGGATCTGACCTCGGTGCCTGGGGCCGGCTGGGCGGCCGTGGCCGAACCGGGCTGCACGACGGAGGACAGGGCGATCACGCCGGCGACCGCGGTGGCCGTGGCGACCCAGTGGATCGGCCGGGCGTGCGCGTGGGCGAGCTCCGGAACGGCGGATTGCTGCACTAGGAGTGTCTCCTGTGAGGGCTGTGCCGGTGGGGGGGGTGGCCTGCATGGTGCCACACGTCACAGGGCGGGGGAACGGCGGGGTCGGTACGGGATTTCCGCCGGCGAAGTGCACACACACACGCGCGCGGGGCCGCACCCGGCCCGGTGCCGCCCCAACGAACGGGCGCCGTGCCCGAGTTCCCCGGATCGGCCGGGAACTCGGGCACGGCGCCATGGCGTTGTGCCCGGTGGGAGCGGGTCAGCGGCCGGAGCCGCCGTCGGCGTTGGGGCCGGCGTAGTCCTCGCCGTAGGCGCCCTTGGCGGGGCGGCGGCGGCGCATGGGCGGCTCGACGCCGTCCGCGAGGCGGCGGGCGGTGAGCAGGAAGCCGGTGTGGCCGATCATCCGGTGGTCCGGGCGGACGGCCAGGCCCTCGATGTGCCAGTTGCGGATCATCGTCTCCCAGGCGGTCGGCTCGTTGAAGCAGCCGATCTCCCGGATGGACTCGACGGTCCGGGCGAGCTGGGTGGTGGTGGCCACGTAGCAGCACAGGATGCCGCCGGGCACGAGCGCCTTGGAGACGGCCTCCAGGCACTCCCAGGGGGCGAGCATGTCGAGGATGACGCGGTCGACGTCGGCGTCGGACAGGTTGTCCTGCAGGTCGCCGACGGTGAGCTGCCAGGCGGGGTGCGGGCCGCCGAAGTAGCGCTCCACGTTCTGCCGGGCGATCTCGGCGAAGTCCTCGCGGCGCTCGTAGGAGTGCAGCATGCCCTGGTCGCCGATGGCGCGCAGCAGGAAGCTGCTGAGCGAGCCGGAGCCGACACCGGCCTCCACGACGCGGGCGCCGGGGAAGATGTCGGCGAAGGCGAGGATCTGCCCCGCGTCCTTCGGGTAGACGACGGCTGCCCCGCGGGGCATGGACAGGACGTAGTCGGGGAGCAGGGGGCGCAGCGCGAGGTAGGCCACGTTGCCGGTGGTGCGGACAACGCTGCCCTCGGGAGCACCGATCAGTTCGTCGTGCGGGAAGGAGCCCTTGTGGGTGTGGAAGTTCTTCCCTGCTTCGAGCGTGAACGTGTAGTGGCGGCCCTTGGGGTCGGTCAGCTGAACCTGGTCCCCGACCTTGAAGGGCCCGCGCCTGCGGGCGGCACCGGTCGGTTCGGACATGTGACCAGCCTACCGGCACCTGAAGGGGCCGCCGACCACTAGGACGGCCTCGCCATGGCCTTCACGAAGGCGCGTTCGACGTCCGCGGCGGACAGGACGCCGTAGATCTCGCCGCTCTCCTCGACCACCAGGTACTCGGTCGCCGGGGTGGCCCGCAGGACGTCCAGCAGCTCCTCCCCCGACAGCTCGGCGGAGACCCGCATGCCGTCGGTCAGCTCCTGGGCGAGGCCGCTGACGGCGACCCAGGGGCGGCGGTGCTCGGGTACGCCGACGATGGCGGCCTCGCGGACGAGGGAGAGGGGGTGGCCCTCGGAGTCGACGACGACCAGGGCGCGGGCACCGGCGGCGTTGGCGCGGCGCAGGGCCTCGGAGAGCGGGGTGTCGGTCTCCACCGGTACGGCCCGCCGGGTCAGGGTGCGGGCCCGCAGCTCGGGGAGGTGCTCGCGCAGCCGGGCCATGCGCAGGCTGTTGCCGGCGCCGGTCCAGATGATCCCGGCGAGGATGGCGGCGAGCAGGGCGTCGGTGACGGTGTCCATGCCGCTGATCTCCTCGCCGCCACCGCCGAGGGCGCCGGACTGGTTGAGCAGCGGGAGACCGACGAGGACCGAGATGGCGAGGGCGCGGCCGACCCAGGCGGCGGCGACGGTGCCGCTCATGGGCCTGCCGGTGATCTTCCAGACGACGGCGCGGAGCATGCGGCCGCCGTCCAGGGGCAGGCCGGGCAGCAGGTTGAAGGCGGCGACGATGAGGTTGGAGATCATCAGGCCGGCCAGCAGGACGCCAGGGACGGTGTCGGGCTGCACCGGTTTCATGGCCAGGTAGAAGATCCCGGCGAGGACGAGCGAGAGCAGCGGTCCGACGAAGGCCAGGACGAACTCCCGGCCCGGGGTCTCGGCCTCCTTCTCGATCTCGGAGACGCCGCCGAAGAACTGGAGCTGGATGCGGCGGACCGGGAGCTTGAAGCGGATCGCGGCGACCGTGTGGGCCAGCTCGTGGACCAGCACGGAGGCGTAGAAGGCGACGGCGAAGAACAGGGACACCAGATAGCGGGCGGCGCCCAGTTCCGGCAGCACCCGGTCCAGCTGGCCGCCGAAGACCCAGGTGATCAGCGCGGCGACCAGGAACCAGCTCGGCGCGACGTACACCGGTACGCCGAAGGGCCGGCCCATGAGGAGGCCGCCACCGGGTTCCTTGGCCGGCGGCCGGGGCGGCTCGCCCTTGGCGATGCCGGAGTGGGCGAGGGTCCGGTGCTCGCGGGACCCGGTGCGGGTGCCCGCGGCGGGCGCCTCTTCGCCGGCATCGGTGTCACCGTCGTCCCGGCCGGTCGTCGGGTGCGGGGGCTCGGTCGGGGTGTCCTCGGCGGTGCCGGGGTCCCGGCCGGGGTCCCGGTCCGCCGGAGGCGGGGGCGTCGGGGCGTCGTGGGGCTCCGGCCCGGGGTGGTCGGTGGTTCCGGTCGTCGGGGCCGTAGGACCTGCGGGGTGCTCGGCCGGCTCGTCGTTGCCGGACCGCGGCTGCCCGCTCCCGCCGCTCACGTCCACGCTGTCCCCTCGTTCGAAGCGTCTTCCGCGCCAACCGGGCGGAAGGGTCTGGGTCGATGGTATGCGGCCGTGGTGGCACGTTCCGCCCCGGCACCCCCTGTGTTCGCCCCCGTCGCGCGCCCGACGCGGCCCGCGGCTGGGTCACTGTCAGTGCCGGGCCGTATGGTCTGGGGTCATGGACAGCAGCAACGAGGACGCGGGGACACGGCCCGGCGCGGTCGAGGACTCAGGGACAGCGGGCGTCGGCGGTGACGCCGCCGGGCCGGCGGGTGAGCGTGCCGCGATCGCGCCCACGTCGTTGTCCCCGTCGCGCGCCAGTGACTTCATGCAGTGTCCGCTGCTGTACCGGTTCCGGGTGATCGACCGGTTGCCGGAGAAGCCGAGCGAGGCGGCGACCCGGGGCACGCTGGTGCACGCCGTGCTGGAGCGGTTGTTCGACGCGCCCGCCGGGGAGCGGACCGCGCCGCAGGCCAAGGCCCTGATCCCGGGCCAGTGGGACCGGCTGCGGGAGAGCAGGCCCGAGGTCGGCGAGCTGTTCGCCGACGACCCCGAGGGCGAGCGGCTGGCCCGCTGGCTCGGCGAGGCCGAGCAGCTCGTGGAGCGCTGGTTCACGCTGGAGGACCCGTCCCGGCTGGAGCCCGCCGAGCGGGAGCTGTTCGTGGAGGCCGAGCTGGAGTCGGGGCTGCGGCTGCGCGGGATCATCGACCGGGTGGACGTGGCGCCCACGGGCGAGGTGCGGATCGTCGACTACAAGACGGGCAAGGCGCCGCGGCCGGAGTACGCCGAGGGCGCGCTGTTCCAGATGAAGTTCTACGCCCTCGTCGTGTGGCGGCTGAAGCGGGTGATCCCGCGCCGGCTCCAGCTCGTCTATCTCGGCAGCGGGGACGTGCTGACGTACGACCCCGTCCTCGCCGACCTGGAGCGCGTGGAGCGCAAGCTGCTCGCCCTGTGGGAGGCCATCAGGCGGGCCACGGACACCGGGGAGTGGCGGCCCCGGCCGACCAAGCTGTGCGGCTGGTGCGACCACCAGGCGCACTGCCCGGAGTTCGGCGGCACTCCCCCGCCCTATCCGCTGCCGCTGAGGGCGCCTGAGTCGGAGGCCGTGCAGCAGGGCAGAATGGGCCGGGACTAGCGAAGGAGTGTCACGTGGCCATCCGCGTCCTACTGGTCGACGACCAGCCCCTGCTGCGTACCGGTTTCCGCATGATCCTGGAGGCCGAGCAGGACATCGCGGTCGTGGGCGAGGCCGGTGACGGCCTGCAGGCTCTCGACCAGGTGCGCGCCCTGCAGCCCGATGTGGTGCTCATGGACATCCGGATGCCGCGGATGGACGGGGTGGAGGCGACGCGGCAGATCTCCGGTCCGGGCCGGGACGGCCCGGCGAAGGTGCTCGTGCTGACCACGTTCGACCTCGACGAGTACGTGGTGGAGGCGCTGCGGGCCGGGGCGAGCGGCTTCCTGCTCAAGGACGCGCCCGCCAACGAACTGGTGCAGGCGATCCGGGTCGTGGCGGCCGGCGAGGCCATGCTGGCGCCGAGCATCACCCGCCGCCTGCTGGACAAGTACGCCACGCATCTGCCCTCCGGCGAGGAGCCCGTGCCGGACACCCTGCACACCCTCACCGACCGCGAGGTCGAGGTGCTGAAGCTGGTGGCGCGCGGGCTGTCCAACGCCGAGATCGCCGCCGACCTGTTCGTCAGCGAGACCACGGTCAAGACGCACGTCGGGCACGTCCTGACCAAGCTGGGCCTCAGGGACCGGGTGCAGGCCGCGGTGTACGCGTACGAGAGCGGCCTGGTGCGGCCCGGCGCGCAGTAGCGCGCAAGGCGGCACGAAAACGCCGAGGGCGCCCTTCCCCGCGGGGAAGGGCGCCCTTTCGCACGGCCGGGACCGGGGTCGTCAGCTCTTGCTCAGCTCCCAGAACCGGAACACCGTCGAGGCGTCCAGGCAGTACTCCAGCCCGTAGACGCCGTCGCGGGCGAGCGCGTACTGCTTGGCCTGCCAGACCGGCAGCACGGGCAGCTCGTCGGCGACGATGTCCTGCAGCTTCCCGAAGTCCTTGTCGGTCGCGGAACGGTCGCTCTGCGCGGCCGTGCCGGGGATGAGGGAGCCGGTGATGGTGTTGTTGCTGTAGTTGTTGCCCAGCACGTTGCCCTTGCCGAAGAAGGGGGCCGTGAAGTTGTCGGCGTCCGGGTAGTCCGGCACCCAGCCCTTCACGTACACGCCGTACTTGCCCTGGGCGATGTCCTTCTCGTACTGGTCGAAGCCGACGGACTTGACGTCGGCCTGGAACAGTCCGCTCGCGTTGAGCTGCCCGGCGATGGCCGTCAGCTCCTGGTCGGTGGCGGGGCCGTAACGGGACGGCGTGGACCACAGGGTGAGCTTCACCTTGCCGGTAATGCCGGCGGCGCGCAGTACGGCGGCGGCCTTCTCCTTGGACGGGCGGGCGCCGTAGGTGTCGAAGAACGCCGTGTTGTGGCCCGCGATGCCCGCCGGGATGATCGAGTACAGCGGGGTGGCGGTGCCCTGGTAGACGTTCTTGACCAGGGCGTCGCGGTCGAGGAGGTAGGCCATGGCCTTGCGGACACCGAGCTTGCCGGCGACCGGGTCCTTCATGTTGAAGACCAGGTGCTGGACCTCGGCGCTGTTGCCCTCGACGACGTCGACGCCCTTCTTGCCGTCCTGCTGGTCGAGGTCGGCGATGTCGGTCGCGGACAGACCACGGTAGGCGATGTCGACGTCACCGTCCTCGAGGGCCTTCTTCAGGCCGGCCTGGTCACCGTGGAAGAACTTCAGGGTGATGCCGGAGTTCTTGACCTCGGCGGTGCCCTTGTAGTCGGAGTTGACGGAGAAGACCGCCTCGTCCTTGTCGAAGGAGTCCAGCTTGTAGGGGCCGGAGCCGACGGCCTTGTCGTCGGTGCGCAGGCCGTTCGCGTCGTACTGCCGGTGGTCGACGATGGAGCCGGCACCGGAGGCGATCTTGCTGGGGAAGGTGGCGTCGGGGACCTTGAGCCGGAAGACGACCGTCTTCGCGTCCGGTGCCTCGACCTTGCGGAGCATCGGGAACATGATCGCCGGGCCGGCGGAGTCGTTGATCTTCAGCATGCGGTCGAAGGAGAACTTCACGTCCTCGGAGGTGAGGTCGTCACCGTTGCTGAACTTCAGGCCGTCCTTCAGCTCGCACCTGAACACCATCGCCCGGGTGTCGGTGAAGGAGCACTGCTTCGCCGCCTCCGGCTCGGGCTCCGTGCCGCCCTTGGGGAAGCTGAGCAGCGACTGGAAGACGTTGTTGAACAACAGCCAGGAGCCGGGGTCGTAACCGGAAGCCGGGTCCGTGGCGAGGACGTCGTCGGACATCCCCATCACCACGGAGGAGCCGCTACCCCCGGATGCACCGTCTTCCGAGCCGCAGCCGGTCAGCAGGCCGGCGGCCAACCCCGCCACGATGGGAAGAACTGGCCACTGGTTGCGCATGTTCACTGTGTGCCTTGTCGTCGGTTCGTCGATCCGGGGCCCCCGTTCCGTGCCCCGGACAAGGAGAACGTCAGCCGCTCACGCCGCGGCCGAGCTCCCACAGCTGAAGCGTCGAGGAGGAGTTCAGGGCGTAGGAGACGCCCGTGATGTCGTTCCGTGCGGCGACGTACTGCTTGCCCTGCCACAGGGGCAGCACGGGGACGTCCTCGGCGACGATGTCCTGAATCTCGGTCAGGGTCTTGGTGGCGTTGAGCCGGTCGGCCTCGCGGCGGGACTCCGGGATCAGCGAGCGCTGGACGGAGCTGTTGGAGTACGGCGAGCCCAGGAAGTTGCCCTTGTCGAGGAAGGGCGCGATGAAGTTGTCGGCGTCCGGGAAGTCGGGGAACCAGCCCATCCCGTAGACGTCGTACTGGCCCTTCTTCTCGGCGGGCCGGAAGGACGACCAGAGGTGGCCCTGGATGCTGACGTCGAACAGGCCGCTGGCGTTGAGCTGCTGCTGCAGGATCTGGAACTCCTGCTTGGTGGCCGAGCCGTAGTGGTCGGTGGTGTAGTGCAGCTTCAGCTTCACCGGGGTGGTGATGCCGGCCTTGGCCAGCAGGTCCTTCGCCTTGCCGACGTTGGGGTCGCCGTACTTGTTGAAGAACGAGTTGGAGTGGCCGGTGAGGGTCGCCGGGACCAGCGAGTACAGCGGCTCCGCCTGGGTGCCGTAGACCTTGGAGACGAGTTCGCCGCGGTTGACGACCTGGGCCATGGCCTGGCGGACGGCCTTGCTCTTCACCGTCGGCGCATCGGTGTTGAAGGCCAGGTAGCGGATCTCCAGACCCGGCATGTCGACCAGGTCGACGTTCGCGTCGGAGCCGCTGTCCAGCTTGTTGATCTGCGCCGGGGACATGGCGCGGGTCATGACGTCGATGTCGCCCTTGTCGATCGCCTCGCCCATGGCGTCCGCGTCGTGGTAGGTGCGCAGCACGACCTCGCTGTTGTTCACCTGCACGCTGCCCTTGTAGGACGGGTTCTTGGTGAACGTGCCGCTGACCATCACGTTGTTCTCGACGTCGGCCTTGAAGGTGTACGGGCCGGAGCCGTCGACCTCGAAGCCGTCGCGCAGCTTGCGCCGGTCGTAGTCCTTGGGGTCGATGATGCCCGCGACCGGGGTGGACAGCTTGTACGGGAACGTGGCGTCGGCCGTCTTGAGGTGGAAGATGACCTCGCGGTCGCCCTGGGTCTCGATCGTGTCGATCGTGTTCAGCAGGGTGGCGACACCGCTGTCGGCGTTGATGTGCAGGGCACGCTCGATGGAGTACTTGACGTCCTCGGCGGTGACCTTGTCGCCGTTGGCGAACGTCAGGCCGTCCCGCAGCTTGCAGGCGTAGCGCTCGTTGCCGCTGTCGGTGAAGGCGCAGCTCTCGGCCGCCTCGGGCACCGGCACGCCCTCGCCCTTGGGCTGGGTCATCAGGGTCTGCACGGTCTGGCGCAGGATGTTCCAGGTGCCGACGTCGTAGGCGTAGGCGGGGTCGATGGGCGCGGGGATGTCGTTCGTGACGGTGAACCGGTCCGTGGTGCCCACGACGATGGCGTTCCCGCTCTTGCTCCCGCTGCCGGATCCGCCGCACGCGGCGAGAACCGGCGTAAGCAGGCCGACGACTGCCGGCAGCACCAAAGTCTTGCGGTTCATGCGGGACTTTCTCCAGGACTGTTCGAATCCGTGTACCCAGCATGCAAGGGTGGCTGCGGCGGGTCACGGGGGTTGCGGCGATGTTCTCGCGACGAGATTAGACCGCGCCCGCAGGAGGGTTCACAGCCGCGCGACTTGAGGCCCCATCACGCAGTGAAACTGGGCGTGGACACACCGAAAACCCGACAGCGGCAGGTTTGGTGCAGCATCCCATCAATCGGGACACAAGGGCACGCCCGACGACCCCGAACCAGGGTGATCGGCACACCAGGGCAACGTTGTCGAGCCCGTCTCGCGTGGGGAACGTCACACTTCCAACTGGGCTGGCGGTTACCGGAATTAGGTCGGGCGGCCCGCTTCGAATTCCACCCCGGTGTACTTCCCCGGACTTTTGTCCATCGCGTCCAATGGACTTTGCACTCCCCCAAGCTCTGCGAGCAGGGGGCACCCCCAGTGAACGGCTAGCGCATTTCCGTCATCAGGCCGCGCAGAAATGCCAGGTCGACCTCTTCCAGGGAGCTCACGACCGTGCGCCCGTCGATCGGCGCAATGGGCGCCACCGAGGGCACGGCGACCACCCGGCAGCCCGCGGCCTCGGCGGACTCGACGCCGGTCGCGGTGTCCTCGATCACCGCGCACCGGGCCGGATCGGCACCGAGCCCGGCGGCGGCGAGCAGATACGGGTCCGGGTACGGCTTGGTGCGCGACACCTCGTCGCCGGCCACGGTCAGGGCGAAGTGCTGGGGGCCGAGGGCGGCCAGCACACGGTCGATGATGCGCCGGTGGGAGGCGGAGACCAGGGCGGTCGGGATCTCGTGCTCGTACAGCTCGGCGAGCAGCCGCTCGGCTCCGGGCATCAGCGGCAGGGCGCGGCCGATGCGGTCCTCGAACCCGTCGTTGAGCAGCGTGGTGAGCTCGGCGAGGGTGATGTCGGCGCCGGTGGCCTCGATCAGGAACCCGGCGCTGCGGGTCATGGGGCCGCCGACCACGACGTGGCGCCAGGTCTCGTCCAGGGTGTGCCCCAGGGCGGCGAAGACCTCGACCTCCACGTCCCACCAGAAGCCCTCGGTGTCCACCAGGGTGCCGTCCATGTCGAGGAGCACGGCCTGCAGGGCTGAGCCTTCGGCCGTACGGGTTCCGAGCGCGGGGACCGTACTGGTCATCCTGGCGCACCTCCTTGAGGGACGACCAGGCCGGCTCCCGGACAGGGAACCGGCCTGCGGTGGACCGACAAGTGTACGACTTATCCGATCAGTGCGCTGTGCGACGCGCCTCACCGGGCGTTGAAGTACTTCGCCTCCGGGTGGTGGATCACGATCGCGTCGGTGGACTGCTCGGGGTGGAGCTGGAACTCCTCGGACAGGTGGACGCCGATCCGCTCGGGCTGGAGCAGTTCGGCGATCTTGGCACGGTCCTCCAGGTCGGGGCAGGCGCCGTAGCCGAGGGAGAAGCGGGCGCCCCGGTACTTCAGGGCGAACATGTCCTCGATGTCGGCCGGGTCCTCGCCGGCGAAGCCGAGTTCGGAGCGGACGCGGGCGTGCCAGTACTCGGCCAGCGCCTCCGCCAACTGCACGGACAGGCCGTGCAGTTCGAGGTAGTCGCGGTAGGAGTTCGACTCGAAGAGCTTGGCCGTCTCCTCGCCGATGCGGGAGCCGACGGTGACCACCTGAAGGCCGACGACGTCCGTCTCCCCCGACTCCTCCGGGCGGAAGAAGTCGGCGAGGCACAGCCGGCGACCGCGGCGCTGGCGCGGGAAGGTGAACCGGGTGCGCTCGTTGCCCCGCTCGTCCAGGATGATCAGGTCGTCGTCCTTGGAGACGCACGGGAAGTAGCCGTAGACCACGGCCGCCTCCAGCAGGTTCTCCGTCTGGAGCCGGTCGAGCAGGCCACGCAGGCGGGGGCGGCCCTCGGTCTCCGCCAGTTCCTCGTACGTCGGACCGTCCCCGGTGCGGGCCTGCTTCAGCCCCCACTGACCCTTGAACAGCGCGCCCTCGTCCAGCCAGCTCGCGTACTCCTTGAGCTGGATGCCCTTGATCACGCGGGTGTCCCAGAACGGCGGGGCCGGCACCGGGTTGTCGGTGGCCACGTCGGAGCGGACGTGGCCCTCCTCGGGCCGCTCCTCGACCTGGACGGCGGCCGTCGCGCGGACCCGGCGCTGCCTCAGCTCGGGCAGCTGCGCGCCGGGCACGCCCCGCTTGACGCCGATCAGGGCGTCCATCAGGTGCAGCCCCTCGAAGGCGTCGCGGGCGTAGCGGACCTCGCCCCCGTAGATCTCGTGCAGGTCCTGCTCGACGTAGGCGCGGGTGAGGGCGGCGCCGCCCAGGATGACCGGGAAGCGGGCGGCGAGACCGCGCTGGTTCAGCTCCTCCAGGTTCTCCTTCATGATCACCGTGGACTTCACCAGGAGGCCGGACATGCCGATGACGTCGGCCCGGTGCTCCTCGGCGGCTTCCAGGATCGCGGAGACCGGCTGCTTGATGCCCAGGTTGACGACGTTGTAGCCGTTGTTGGACAGGATGATGTCGACGAGGTTCTTGCCGATGTCGTGCACGTCGCCGCGCACGGTGGCGAGGACGATGGTGCCCTTGCCCTCGGCGTCCGACTTCTCCATGTGCGGTTCGAGGTGGGCGACGGCCGTCTTCATGACCTCGGCGGACTGGAGGACGAACGGCAGCTGCATCTGGCCGGAGCCGAAGAGGTCGCCGACGACCTTCATGCCGTCCAGGAGGGTGTCGTTGACGATGTCCAGGGCGGGCCGGTCCTGGAGGGCCTCGTCCAGGTCGGCCTCCAGGCCGTTGCGCTCACCGTCGATGATGCGGCGCTTGAGACGCTCCTCCAGCGGGAGGGCGGCCAGCTCCTCGGCCCTGCCGGCCTTCAGGGACTTGGCGGTGGCTCCCTCGAACAGGGCCATGAGCTTCTGCAGCGGGTCGTAGCCCTCGCTGCGGCGGTCGTGGATGAGGTCGAGGGCGGTGTTGACCTGCTCCTCGTCGAAGCGGGCGATCGGCAGGATCTTGGAGGCGTGCACGATCGCCGAGTCGAGGCCCGCCTTGACGCACTCGTCCAGGAAGACGGAGTTCAGCAGGATGCGGGCGGCCGGGTTGAGACCGAAGGAGATGTTCGACAGGCCCAGCGTGGTCTGCACCGCCGGGTGCCGCTTCTTCAGCTCGCGGATCGCCTCGATGGTGGCGATGCCGTCCTTGCGGGACTCCTCCTGACCGGTGCAGATGGTGAAGGTCAGGGTGTCGATGAGGATGTCCTCCTCGCGGATGCCCCAGTTCCCGCTGAGGTCGTCGATCAGCCGTTCGGCGATCTCGACCTTCTTCTCGGGGGTGCGGGCCTGGCCCTCCTCGTCGATGGTCAGCGCGATCAGGGCGGCGCCGTGCTCCTGGGCCAGCCGGGTGACCTTGGCGAAGCGGGAGTCGGGGCCGTCGCCGTCCTCGTAGTTGACCGAGTTGATCACCGCGCGGCCGCCGAGCTTCTCCAGGCCCGCCCGGATGACGTCGACCTCGGTGGAGTCGAGGACGATCGGCAGGGTGGACGCGGTGGCGAAGCGGCCGGCCAGCTCCTCCATGTCGGCGACCCCGTCGCGGCCGACGTAGTCCACGCACAGGTCGAGCATGTGCGCGCCCTCGCGGATCTGCTCGCGTGCCATCTCCACGCAGTCGTCCCAGCGGGCTTCCAGCATGGCCTCGCGGAACTTCTTGGAGCCGTTCGCGTTGGTGCGCTCACCGATGGCCAGGTAGGAGGTGTCCTGGCGGAACGGCACGGTCTGGTAGAGGGAGGCGGCGCCGGGCTCGGGGCGCGGCTGCCGCTCGGGCGGGGTGAGGCCCCGGACGCGCTCGACGACCTGGCGCAGGTGCTCCGGGGTGGTGCCGCAGCAGCCGCCGACCAGCGAGAGGCCGTACTCGCGGACGAAGGTCTCCTGGGCGTCGGCCAGCTCCGGCGCGGTCAGCGGGTAGTGGGCACCGTCCTTGCCGAGGACCGGCAGGCCCGCGTTGGGCATGCAGGACAGCGGGATACGGGCGGTGCGGGCGAGGTAGCGCAGGTGCTCGCTCATCTCCGCCGGGCCGGTGGCGCAGTTCAGGCCGATCATGTCGATGCCGAGCGGCTCCAGCGCGGTGAGGGCCGCGCCGATCTCGGAGCCGAGCAGCATGGTGCCGGTGGTCTCGACGGTCACCGACACGATCACCGGCACGTCCAGGCCGAGGGCGTCCAGGCCCCGGCGTGCGCCGAGGACGGCGGCCTTGGTCTGCAGCAGGTCCTGGGTGGTCTCCACGAGCAGCGCGTCGGCGCCGCCCGCGACCAGACCCTCGGCATTGCGCTGGTAGGCGTCGCGCAGGGTGGTGTAGGGGGCGTGGCCGAGGGTGGGCAGCTTGGTGCCGGGGCCGATGGAGCCGAGGACCCAGCGGGGCTTGCCGTCCCTTGCGGTGAACTCGTCGGCGACCTCGCGGGCCACGCGGGCGCCGGCCTCGGACAGCTCGTGGACGCGGTCGGGGATGTCGTACTCGCCGAGCGCGGAGTGGTTGGCGCCGAAGGTGTTGGTCTCGACGCAGTCGACGCCCACGGCGAAGTACGCCTCGTGGACGGAGCGGACGATGTCGGGGCGGGTGAGATTGAGAATCTCGTTGCAGCCCTCGAGGTCCTGGAAGTCCTCGAGCGTCGGTTCCTGGGCCTGGAGCATCGTGCCCATGGCTCCGTCGGCGACCACCACACGGGTGGCGAGTGCCTCTCGGAGCGCGGACGCACGGGTCCGGCTGTCGGCGGAAGGGGTCGTTGGCAACGAGGCCATGAAGGGGCTCCCTGGAGTGCGACGGCTGTCGGCTATGCCGCTTCCCCGGACGCTGCCGGGCAAGGGCACGGCGTCAGAGTAACCGGCAGTGGGCTTGGATGGGCAGCGGCGTCCACGAGGCGGACTCAAGTGGTGGACCCTGTATGACCGCGGCGCCACATGCAGGCCACAAGAGATGTAACAGGTATCGGTCGACCATTAGCGGGAGGCCGTCATGGACCGGTAGTGTTCGACATTGCCGAACGGTGTCTTGGATGCTGTTCGCCAATGGTCGATGGGGACGGAGGGCAGGACGGCGATGGCACGGAACATCCAGTCGCTCGAACGGGCGGCCGCGATGCTGCGGCTGCTCGCGGGCGGCGAGCGACGGCTCGGTCTGTCGGACATCGCCTCGTCGCTGGGCCTCGCCAAGGGCACCGCCCACGGCATCCTGCGCACCCTCCAGCAGGAGGGCTTCGTCGAACAGGACGACGCCTCCGGGCGCTACCAACTGGGTGCCGAGCTGCTGCGCCTGGGCACCACCTATCTCGACGTGCACGAGCTGCGGGCGCGGGCCCTGGTGTGGACCGACGACCTGGCCCGGGCCAGCGGGGAGAGCGTGTACCTGGGCGTCCTGCACCAGCAGGGCGTACTGATCGTGCACCACGTCTTCCGGCCCGACGACAGTCGGCAGGTGCTGGAGATAGGGGCCATGCAGCCGCTGCACTCCACGGCACTGGGCAAGGTGCTGTCCGCCTACGACCCGGTGGCGCACAGCGAGGCCCTGGAGGCCGACCGCAAACCCTTCACCGACCGCACGGTGTGCGAGCAGGCGGACTTCGAGCACATCCTCGACATCACCCGCGCGCGTGGGTACGCGGCGGACGTGGAGGAGACCTGGGAGGGCGTGGCCTCGGTGGCCGCACCCATCCACGACCGGCGCCGGATGCCCGTGGGCGCCGTCGGCATCACGGGTGCCGTGGAACGGCTCGGCCGGGACGGCGAACTGCGCCCCGAACTCATCGCGGCGGTGCGGGACTGCGCCCGCGCGGTCTCCCGCGACCTGGGCGCGGGACGGTTCTGAGCAGCCGGGCGATGTGCCGCTGACCAGCGGATGACCCACCGGGGGACGACCGGGACGCGAGGCGGCGTTCCGGTTCTCGCCATACCCTGAAGTGGACATATAGGGCGAGATGGTACGTCAGCACATGAAGAGCGATAGCCGGCAGCGATCAATAACGATCCTGTTTTCGATAACAGAACCCTTGACGCATGCGTAACGCCGAAGCAAGACTCCCGTCCATCGGTCGGCATTGTCGAACACCTACCGGCAATACGCGCTAGAGTGTGACAACGCCAAGGGCCGAATTCGCTCTCACCCCCGAGGGCGCCAGAACCCCCGGCGGGACCCGGGGTTCGGCTTCCCTGGACGAAGGACAAAGGAGTCGCGGGTGTCCAGCTCCGACATCTTCATCGGCGAGACCATCGGTACCGCCATACTCATCCTGCTCGGTGGCGGCGTGTGCGCCGCCGTCACGCTGAAGGCCTCCAAGGCCCGTAACGCCGGTTGGCTCGCCATCACCTTCGGGTGGGGTTTCGCCGTACTGACGGCCGTCTACACCTCGGCGCCGCTCTCCGGCGCCCACCTGAATCCGGCCGTGACGCTCGCGCTCGCGATCAAGGACAAGGACTTCAGCAACCTGCCCGTCTACTGGGGCGGTCAGCTGCTCGGCGCCATGATCGGTGCCACCCTGGTGTGGATCGCCTACTACGGCCAGTTCCACGCGCACCTCACCGACAAGGAGATCGTCGGCGGTCCGGGTGCACAGGCCACTGCGACCAAGGCCGTCGAGGCGCAGGAGTCGGGCGCCGGCCCGGTCCTGGGCGTCTTCTCCACCGGTCCCGAGATCCGGAACGCGGTGCAGAACCTCCTCACCGAGATCATCGGCACCGTGGTGCTGGTGCTCGCCGTCCTCACCCAGGGCCTGAACGACAAGGGCAACGGCCTCGGCACCCTGGGTGCCCTGATCACCGCCTTCGTGGTCGTCGGCATCGGCCTCTCGCTCGGCGGTCCGACCGGTTACGCGATCAACCCGGCACGTGACCTCGGCCCGCGCATCGTGCACGCCCTCCTGCCCCTGCCCAACAAGGGCGGCTCCGACTGGAGCTACGCCTGGATCCCGGTGGTCGGTCCGCTGATCGGCGCCGCCATCGCTGCAGGCATCTACAACGTCGCCTTTGCCTAAGAAGAACCGAGAACAACCGAGTCTTCCAGCACGCGCCGTACGTACAGCCCCATCACCACGGATCTTTCAGGAGCACACAGTGACCGACGCCCACACCGCAGGCCCGTTCATCGCGGCCATCGACCAGGGCACGACTTCCTCGCGCTGCATCGTCTTCGACAAGGACGGTCGTATCGTCTCCGTCGACCAGAAGGAGCACGAGCAGATCTTCCCGAAGCCGGGCTGGGTCGAGCACAACGCCAACGAGATCTGGACCAACGTCCAGGAGGTCGTCGCCGGAGCCATCCAGAAGGCCGGCATCACCCGCGACGACATCAAGGCCATCGGCATCACCAACCAGCGCGAGACCACCGTGCTGTGGGACAAGAACACCGGTGAGCCCGTCCACAACGCCCTCGTCTGGCAGGACACCCGCACCGACTCCCTCTGCCGGGAGCTCGGCCGCAACGTCGGCCAGGACCGCTTCCGCCGCGAGACCGGCCTCCCGCTCGCGTCGTACTTCTCCGGTCCCAAGGCCCGCTGGCTGCTCGACCACGTCGACGGCCTGCGGGAGCGCGCCGAGGCGGGCGACATCCTCTTCGGCACCATGGACACCTGGGTCATCTGGAACCTGACCGGTGGTGTCAACGGCGGCAAGCACGTCACCGACGTGACCAACGCCTCCCGTACCCTCCTCATGAACCTGCACACCATGCAGTGGGACGACAAGATCGCCGAGTCGATCGGCGTGCCGCTGCAGATCATGCCGGAGATCCGCTCCTCCGCGGAGATCTACGGCGAGGTCACCGGCGGCAAGCTCGGCGACCTGCTCGGCGGCATCCCGGTCGCGTCCGCGCTCGGCGACCAGCAGGCGGCCCTGTTCGGCCAGACCTGCTTCTCCGAGGGCGAGACCAAGTCCACCTACGGCACCGGCACCTTCATGGTGATGAACACCGGTGACAAGATCATCAACTCCTACGCGGGCCTGCTGACCACGGTCGGCTACAAGATCGGCGACCAGCCGACCGTGTACGCCCTCGAGGGCTCGATCGCCGTCACCGGCTCCCTGGTGCAGTGGATGCGCGACCAGATGGGCCTGATCTCCACCGCTGCCGAGATCGAGACGCTCGCGCTCTCGGTCGAGGACAACGGCGGCGCCTACTTCGTGCCGGCCTTCTCCGGTCTGTTCGCCCCGCACTGGCGCTCCGACGCCCGCGGTGTGATCGCCGGCCTGACCCGGTACGTCACCAAGGCGCACCTCGCCCGTGCGGTCCTGGAGGCGACCGCCTGGCAGACCCGGGAGATCGCCGACGCGATGGTCAAGGACTCCGGCGACGAGCTGGTGGCCCTGAAGGTCGACGGCGGCATGACCTCCAACAACCTGCTGATGCAGACGCTCTCGGACGTCCTGGACGCACCGGTGGTGCGCCCGATGGTCGCCGAGACCACCTGCCTCGGCGCCGCCTACGCCGCCGGCCTCGCCGTCGGCTTCTGGTCCAGCACCGACGAACTGCGCGCCAACTGGCGCCGGGCCGCCGAGTGGACCCCCCAGATGGACGCGGACATCCGCGACCGTGAGTACAAGAACTGGCTCAAGGCCGTCGACCGGACCATGGGCTGGATCGAGGACGAGGACTGAGCGGCCCGAACCGCTCAGACAGCTCTGACGAGGAGTAAGTACCCGACATGACCAGTCAGTCCACCCTGAAGTCCGTGCCTGCCCTGGGGACGCACCCCGCCTCCGGCTCCAACCCGAGCCGGGCCGAGACCAGGGAGCAGCTCTCCAAGGCGTCGTACGACCTTCTTGTGATCGGCGGCGGCATCCTGGGCATCTCCACCGCCTGGCACGCCGCGCAGTCCGGACTCAGGGTGGCGCTGGTCGACGCCGGCGACTTCGCCGGCGCCACCTCCTCCGCCTCCTCCAAGCTGCTCCACGGCGGTCTGCGCTACCTGCAGACCGGCGCGGTGAAGCTGGTGGCGGAGAACCACTTCGAGCGCCGTGCGGTCTCCCGTCAGGTGGCCCCCCACCTGGCGAACCCGCTCACCTTCTACCTCCCGGTGTACAAGGGCGGGCCGCACGGCGCGGCGAAGCTCGGCGCGGGCGTCTTCGCCTACTCCGCGCTCTCCGCGTTCGGCGACGGCGTCGGCCACCTGCTCTCCCCCGCCAAGGCGGCGCAGGACGTGCCCGAGCTGCGTACCGAGAACCTGAAGGCCGTGGCCGTGTACGGCGACGACCAGATGAACGACGCGCGCATGGCGCTGATGACGGTCCGCGCGGCCGTCGAGGCGGGCGCGGTCGTCCTCAACCACGCCGAGGTCACCGGCCTGCGCTTCACCAAGGGCCGGGTCACCGGCGCCGACCTCCGGGACCGCATATCCGGCGAGGAGTTCGGGGCCAACGCCCGCCTGGTGCTGAACGCGACCGGCCCCTGGGTCGACCACCTGCGCCGGATGGAGGACCCGAACGCGGCCCCGTCCATCCGCCTGTCCAAGGGCGCGCACCTGGTCCTGAAGCGCACCTCCCCCTGGAAGGCCGCGCTCGCGACCCCCATCGACAAGTACCGCATCACCTTCGCCCTCCCCTGGGAGGACATGCTGCTGCTCGGCACCACCGACGAGGAGTACGAGGGCGACCCGGCGGACGTCTCGGTCAACGAGAAGGACATCGCCCAGATCCTGGACGAGGCCGCGTTCTCCGTCCGGGACCAGCAGCTGCAGCGCGACCTGATCACCTACGCCTTCGCCGGTCTGCGCGTGCTGCCGGGCGGCCCCGGTGACACGGCCAAGGCCAAGCGCGAGACCGTCGTCACCGAGGGCAAGGCCGGCATGCTGTCGGTCGCCGGCGGCAAGTGGACGACCTTCCGGCACATCGGCCGCACGGTGATGCAGAAGCTGGAGGAGCTGCCGGGCCACCCGCTCGGCGACGACTTCGAGCCCATCGCCTCGCTGCCGAAGAAGCTCCCGCTGCCCGGTGTCGCCAACCCGCGCGCCGTCGCCCACCGCCTGCTGGTGGACCACCCGGCACCCGGCCCGCGCATGGCCGCCGACACCGCCAAGCACCTGGCCACCCACTACGGCTCGCTGGCCTTCGACATCGCCCGGATGGCGAACGAGAACCCGGAGCTGGCCGAGCGCGTCCACCCGGACGCCCCGGAGATCTGGGCGCAGGTCGTGTGGGCCCGCGACCACGAGTGGGCCGAGACGGCGGACGACGTGCTGCGCCGCCGCACCACGCTGACCATCCGTGGCCTGGCCACGGACGAGGTCCGCGACAAGGTCCAGGGCCTGCTCGACAAGAAGTAGGCCCCGGCCGGCCCCTCCCCCTGACCGGGGCCGGAACGGATGAGGGACGGCTCCTCCCGCACGGGGAGCCGGTGTGACGAGAGGGGCGGCTCCGCGCCGACGGAGCCGCCCCTCTCGTGTGCGCGCGTCGCGCCCCGGAGGAGTGAAGCCGCGCTCCTGCGGCGGTACTTCTGTGGCGGTAAAGGCGGGCTATAGCCACCGCCTCCATGGTCATGAACCGCGATCCGACGGACGGATCGCGGTTCTTCATGGAGGTGTGGGATGCACCGCAGACTCGCCACCGGCCTCGCCGCCTCGGCCCTGGCCCTCATCACCGTCACGGCCACCGCCACCGCGGCCACCGCGGCTCCGGCCGACAGGCCCCAGGTGCTCGCCGACTTCACCCAGACCACCGCGTCCAGCTACAACGTCTGGGCCGCGGCGCGCGCCAACCAGTCGGCCTGGTCCGCCTACGGGTTCGACTGGTCGACCGACTACTGCTCCTCCTCGCCGGACAACCCGTTCGGCTTCCCCTTCGCCATGTCCTGTGCCCGCCACGACTTCGGCTACCGCAACTACAAGGCGGCCGGCACCTTCAGCACCAACAAGGCCCGCCTCGACAGCGCCCTGTACGAGGACCTCAAGCGCGTGTGCGCCAACTACGGCGGTGCGACGAAGACCGCCTGCACCAGCACGGCGTGGACGTACTACCAGGCCGTGAAGGCCTTCGGCTGACGGAACTCGCCGGTCTTCTCCCCGGTGCCCCCCATAATGTGCTGAGACATCCGATGTCTGAGCCACTGGGAGGCCGGTCATGGCAGTCACCGACGAGGCGATCGAGAAGATCAAGGACATGATCGTCTCCGGTGCCCTGCGCCCCGGTGACCGGCTGCCCAAGGAGAGCGAACTCGCCGCCGACCTCGGCCTGTCCCGCAACTCGCTGCGGGAGGCCGTACGGGCCCTGTCGCTGATCCGGATCCTGGACGTGCGACAGGGCGACGGCACCTACGTCACCAGCCTCGATCCGCAGTTGCTGCTGGAGGCCATGAGCTTCGTCGTGGACTTCCACCGTGACGACACGGTGCTGGAGTTCCTGGCCGTGCGCCGGATCCTGGAGCCGGCCGCGACCGCGATGGCGGCCTCCCGGATCAGCGAGCGGCAACTGGACGTCCTGTCGGCCCAGTTGGACGCGCTCGGTGCCGACCCCTCGGTGGAGGAACTGGTCGCCTGTGACCTGGAGTTCCACCGGGGCATCGTGCAGGGCGCGGGCAACTCCGTGCTGTGCTCGCTGCTTGACGGCCTGTCGGGCCCCACCACCCGGGCCCGGATCTGGCGGGGACTCACGCAGGAGGACGCGGTCGCCCGCACCCTGCGCGAACACCGGGCGATCCTCGCCGCACTGCGCGACCGGGACGCGGAGGCGGCCCGCTCCTGGGCCACCGTGCACATCGCGAGTGTGGAGCAGTGGTTGCGCAGCACTCTGTGAAATTCCTGTGCGGAGCGGGCCGGGCGCCCCGTCGGCAGGTGGGGTGTTCCGATGTGACGAACGGGGCAGTGATCCGTGCATCCCCCCGGCCCGGGGGGCTGCGGACGCCCCCGCCGGACGCCGTAAGGTTGGGACGTCAGGCGAGGGCACGTCGGAAGGAGGCACTGGGTGATCGAGCTGGAGGGGGTTCCCGAGCTGATCGACCCAGTCATGGTGGCCGCGTTCGAGGGCTGGAACGATGCCGGCGACGCCGCCTCCACGGCGGTCGCGCATCTGGAACGCGAGTGGAAGGGCGAGGTGTTCGCGGCGCTCGACGCCGAGGACTACTACGACTTCCAGGTGAACCGCCCCACGGTGTTCATGGACGGCGGAGTGCGCAAGATCACGTGGCCGACGACAAGACTGTCGGTGGTCCGGGTCGGCGGCGAGAAACCGCGGGACCTGGTACTGGTACGCGGCATCGAACCGTCCATGCGCTGGCGCTCGTTCTGCAACGAGCTGCTCGGCTTCGCGCACGAGCTGGGCGTGGAGCTGGTGGTCGTGCTGGGCGCCCTGCTCGGTGACACCCCGCACACGCGTCCGGTCCCGGTCAGCGGCGTCACGTCCGACCCGGACCTGGCCCACCGCATGGACCTGGAGGAGACCAAGTACGAGGGCCCGACGGGCATCGTCGGCGTCCTGCAGGAGGCGTGCACGCACGCGGGCGTCCCGGCGGTGTCGCTGTGGGCGGCCGTACCGCACTACGTCTCCCAGCCGCCCAACCCGAAGGCCACGCTGGCGCTGCTGAACCGGCTGGAGGACCTGCTCGACCTGCGCATCCCGCAGGGCGAGCTGCCCGAGGACGCGCGCGCCTGGCAGGTGGGCGTGGACCAGCTGGCGGCCGAGGACAGCGAGGTCGCCGAGTACGTCCAGACGCTGGAGGAGGCCCGGGACACCGCCGAGTTGCCCGAGGCCTCCGGTGAGGCGATCGCCCGCGAGTTCGAGCGGTATCTGCGGCGCCGGGACGTCGGCCCGCCGGGCGGGCACGCGACGGCGGACGGCGGGGACGCCTCGTACCTGCGGGACAGCCCCGGCGGCAAGGCCCGGCCACCGAGGCCGCCGAGGCCGGGAGCCCCCGGGACCACGGAAGGCTCCTCGGAGGGTTCCGCCGACGGCCCGGCGGACGGTCCCGCGGACGGCTCCGCCGAGGGGCCGGCCAAGGGTTCGTCCGAGGGCGGCGACGAGGACACGTCGGAGGACTGAGCCGACGGATCGGGACAACGTACGAAGGGGCGGTTCCCTTCCGGGAACCGCCCCTTCGTCGTACCTGCGGTTACAGGGCCACGCCGAGCAGGGCGTCGACCGCCCGGGTCACGAGACCGGGCGCGGCGATGTCGTCGCCGCCCTCCGCCTCCTGACGGGCCGCCCAGCGGTCCACGGCGGCGAGCGCCGCGGGGGCGTCCAGGTCGTTCGTGAGGGCCTCGCGGATCTCCTCCACCAGCGCATCGGCGGACGGGCCGTCGGGCCGGGAGACGGCGGCGCGCCAGCGGCCGAGGCGGTCCACGGCGTCCTGGAGCACCTGGTCGGTCCACTCCCAGTCGGAGCGGTAGTGGTGAGCGAGCAGGGACAGCCGGATGGCGGCCGGGTCGACGCCGTCCCGGCGCAGCTTCGACACGAAGACGAGGTTGCCCTTGGACTTGGACATCTTCTCGCCGTGCAGGGCGACCATGCCGGCGTGCACGTACGCCTTGGCCATGGGGAACTCGCCGGTGAGCACCTGGGCGTGCGAGGCGCCCATCTCGTGGTGCGGGAAGGCCAGGTCGGAGCCGCCGCCCTGGACGTCGAAGCCCATGCCGAGGTGGTCGAGGGCGATGGCCACGCACTCGATGTGCCAGCCGGGTCGGCCGCGGCCGAGCGAGCCGCCGTCCCAGCTGGGCTCGCCCTCGCGGGCGGCCATCCACAGCATCGGGTCGAGCGGGTTCTTCTTGCCCGGGCGGTCCGGGTCACCGCCGCGCTCGGCGGACAGCAGCCGCATCGCGGCCGCGTCCAGGCCCGAGACCTCGCCGAAGTGCGGGTCGGACTCGACGGAGAAGTAGGTGTCGCCCTCCAGCTCGTAGGCCGCGCCGAGGTCGCGCAGCCGCTCCACGAGCGGGACGATGCCGGGTATCGCCTCGACGGCGCCGATGTAGTGCTGGGGCGGGAGCATCCGCAGGGCGGTCATGTCCTCACGGAAGAGGACCGTCTCCTGCTCGGCGAGGGCGACCCAGTCGACGCCGTCCCGCTCCGCGCGCTCCAGCAGCGGGTCGTCGACGTCGGTCACGTTCTGGACGTAGTGAACCTGCCGCTTGGTGTCGAGCCACACGCGCTGAACGAGGTCGAACGCGTTGTAGGTCGCCGCGTGACCCATGTGGGTCGCGTCGTACGGCGTGATGCCGCAGACGTAGATACGGGCGACGGGACCGGGGTCGAGGGTGACGAGGCCGCCGGTCGCGGTGTCGTGGATCCTCAGGTCGCGGCCCTGACCAGGCAGGGCGGGGACCTCGGAAGCGGGCCAGGCATGCATGCCCATGAGCCTAACCGGCCACGAGCCGCCGATACGAACGGGATCAGGCCGGATGGCCTGTCGGGCCCTCTTGTACCTCGGCCCCGGATGTGCTCACACCGGCGGCCAGGGGATCGCCGGCCACTCCCCGCCCGGCTCCGGGTGGTGGCCGGCGGCGAGCAGTGCCTCGACACGCGCGCGCGTGGCATCGATTTCGGCCGTCGTGATGAGTCCGGCCAGCCGCACGGCCAGCTCCCCGCCGTCGGAAAGGGTCTCCTTCAGCCTTCGGAGCACCTCGACGGCCTCCGGGGTGAGCGGCTCACCGGCCCAGCCCCACAGCAGCGTGCGGAGCTTGTTCTCGACGTTGAAGGCGACCCCGTGGTCGATGCCGAAGAGCCGGCCGTCCGCGGTGGGCAGCAGGTGGCCGCCCTTGCGGTCGGCGTTGTTGATCACCGCGTCCAGAACGGCGAGGCGGCGCAGCCGCTCGTCGTCGGCGTGCACCAGCAGCGCGGTGCGGCCCTCGCCGACCTCGGCGAACCCGATCGCCTTCCAGCCCGGCTCGGGCTCCTCGCCGTCGACCAGGGCGAGCAGCTCGGCCTCGGCGCTCGCCTCGATCCACAGCTGGCACATGCCCTCGCCGTAGGGGCCGTCGCGCAGCACGGTCGGCGGGACGAGCCCCCAGCCCGTGGCCTCGGAGACCTCGTAGGCGGCCACCTCGCGGCCGGCCAGGGTGCCGTCGGGGAAGTCCCACAGCGGACGCTCGCCGGCGACCGGCTTGTACACGCAGGACGCTTCCTGCCCGTCGTACGCGACCGTGCAGAACAGTGCCGCGTTGGACGCCTCGCGGATGCGGCCGCGCACCTTCAGCTCACCGGTGGTGAGCAGTTCGGCGGCGGTCAGGCTCCGCGGCGGTATCCGTTCTGGCGCGGACATACGTGTCCTTCCGGGTCGAGCGGGAGGCTGCACAGCGGGCACGGCGGCCGCCCGGCGTTGACGACGTCCAGGGCGCGCTTGGCGAAGGCCCTGGCCTGCGCGCCGGTCAGCCGGACCCGCAGCATGGGGGGCCCGTTCTCCTCGTCCTGGAGCAGCCGCTCCTCGGCCTCGGCGAGGTCCTCCTCGGTGTCGGCGTCCAGCTCCACGAGGGCCTGGGCCTCCACGATCATGCGCTGTTCCTCGCCGTCCCAGGCCAGGGCCATGGTGCCGACCCGGAACTCCTCCTCGATGGGAGTGTCCAGCGGGCGGGTGTCGGCGATCTCCGTGGGGGCCATGGCGGGGACGGCCGCGCTGCCGCCACTGCGCCGCACGACCTCGTCCAGCAGCTCGTCCATGCGCTCGGCGAGCGCGGCCACCTGGGTCTTCTCCAGAGCCACGCTGGTCACCCGGGGGCCTGCGGTGGCCTGGAGGAAGAACGTACGGCGTCCGGGCAGTCCTACCGTGCCCGCCACGAAGCGGTCCGGCGGATCGTAGAGGAACACCTGACGGGACACGTCCTGTCTCCATTGGATTCGAGAGTGGGTGCGGTGCGGGCCGTGCGTGAAGGCGACTGTGCGGATCGCTTCACCCTACTGCGCCCGACGATCACGGTGCGCCCGCACCGCCCCCGACCGGTGCGTCTTCCCCCGGAGGTTCCTCGCGCGGGGCAAGGGAGGCGAAATCGCCGGTGTCGCCGAGACGAACGAGAAACGGCCTCAGGCGGGTGTAGCGGATCGCGGTGACGGAGCACGGTTCCACCGAGATCCGCTGGAACAGGTCGAGATGCAGTCCGAGGGCGTCCGCCACCAGTGACTTGATGATGTCGCCGTGCGAGCACATCAGGTAGACGGCGTCGGCGCCGTGGTCGCGCTCCACGCGCGCGTTCCACTCGCGTACGGCCTCGGCGGCGCGGGTCTGCATGGCCCGCATCGACTCGCCGCCGGGGAAGGCCGCGGCCGAGGGGTGTGCCTGGACGACCTCCATCAGCGGCTCGTCCTTCAGCTCGGCGAGCTTGCGGCCGGACCAGTCGCCGTAGTGGCACTCACCGATCCGTTCCTCGGTGTGGGCGCGCAGCCCGGGCCGGGCTTCCAGCAGCGGCCGTACAGTTTCCTGACAGCGTTCCAGGGGGCTGACGACGACCTCGGAGATCGCCAGCCCCTGGAGGCGTCCGGGCAGCGCGGCGGCCTGTGCGGCCCCCCGCTCGTCGAGGGCGACGCCTGGCGTCCACCCGGCGAGCACCCCCGAAGTGTTGGCGGTCGACCGTCCGTGCCTGACGAGGATCAACGTGGGCATGCCGCCCAGCGTAAGCGCATCACGACATGCGCAGGCGGCCGGGCGAGGGGAGAATGCGCTCCGTGATCGTGGACTGCGCCATCTACCGGGACGGTCACCGCGCCGAGGGCCCGGAGGACCTGTCCACCGCCCTCGACGACGCGCGGGCGGTCGGCGGGTTCGTGTGGATCGGGCTGTACGAGCCGTCGGAGCGGGAGTTCGGCCTGGTCACCCAGGAGTTCGCACTGCATCCGCTGGCGGTCGAGGACGCCTTGAAGGCGCACCAGCGGCCGAAGCTGGAGGTGTACGACGACTCGCTGTTCATGGTCCTCAAGCCGGTGGTGTACGAGCCCGAGAGCGACACCGTCTCGGCCGGCGAGGTCATGGTCTTCGTCGGCGACGGCTTCGTGGTGACCGTGCGGCACGGCGAGGGATCGCCGCTCGCCGCCGTGCGGCACCGGCTGGAGGAGGACCCGGAGATACTGGCCAAGGGTCCCACGGCGGTGCTGTACGCGATCGCCGACGCCACCGTCGACCACTACCTGGAGGTGGCGACGGAGCTGCAGACCGACCTGGAGGAGCTGGAGGCCGAGGTGTTCCAGCCGGAGCGCGGCGACACCCGCCACACCGCGTCCCGGATCTACACCTTCAAGCGGCAGGTCCTGGAGTTCCGCCGGGCCACCGGGCCGCTGGCGGTGCCGCTGACCCGGCTGGCGGGCACCGGCGCGCTCGGCGTCGCGGTGCCCTTCGTGCACGAGAAGGCGCGGCCCTTCTTCCGGGACGTGAACGACCACCTCGCGCGCGTGAACGAGTCCGTGGAGGGCCTGGACCGGCTGGTGTCGGACATCCTGTCGGCGCATCTGGCGCAGATGAGCGTGCGGCAGAACGACGACATGCGGAAGATCTCGGCGTGGGCGGCGATGGCCGCGATCCCCACCATGATGGCCGGGATCTACGGCATGAACTTCGACCACATGCCCGAGCTGCACTGGCTGTGGTCCTACCCGGCGGTGATCCTGCTGATGGCCGGCCTGGAGGTGCTGTTGTACCGGACCTTCAAGCGGCGCGGCTGGCTGTGAGCGCGGCTCAGGCGTACTCGGGGGCGGGGGTGGCCGGCCCGCCGAGGGCGTTGCGGCGCTCGGGCATGCGCAGGCTCACCATGCGGTGCCAGCCGGCCAGCCGCTCGTAGGCGTACACGGCGTGGACACCGGCCGCGAGCGCCGCCGACCTGGCCCGGGACCAGCCGAGGACACGGCCCATGAGGGCCGTCACGGCGAGGCTGACGTCGCGGTAGACGCGGATCTCGGCCAGCGCGCACTCGCGCAGGGTCCGCTGGATGAGCCGGCCGTGTCCGGCGGCGGCGAAGCGGAGCAGTTCCTCGTGGGCGTAGGCGAGGTGGTTGTCCTCGTCGCCCGAGATCATCCGTACCGCCCTGCCGACCTCGGGATGGTCGCCGAAGTACCTGCGGAGCATCTCCATCTGTTCGGACGCCCGCTGTTCGGTGACCCGGCTGTGGGCGAGGTAGACGATGACGTCCCGCACGGTGAGCGGCTCGTCCCGCTCGAGCTTCTCGTGGGCCAGCCCGATGCCCGCGCGCTCCAGGAGCATGGTGTAGTCGGTCTCGGGCGGGACCGGGACCGGGGTGAGGCCGCGCTTCTTCAGCAGGGCGTCGAAGATGCGCGCGTGCTTGTCCTCGTCGGCGCCGTGCCGGGCGATCTTGGGGGCCATCGCCCGTTCGCTCCGCGGTACCAGTGCGGAGATCCGGCCGTTCTCCCAGCCGCCCTGGGACTCCCCGCCGGCGGCGATGGAGCAGAAGAGCCGGAAGGACTCGTCGTCGTCGAGGATCTCCTGGAACAGACTCTTGGCCGAGAACATGGCAGACACCTCTCTGCAGGATTCCGCAAAGAACGAGTCAAATGCGGACAGAGGGGAGCCGCAACAGCTGTGCGGGTCGACTCGGCCGAAAGGTGGAGCGCCGGGGTCGTAACCGCGCGGCGCCCGGCGCGTTGTTCCCCGTGACGGCCGTGGCGGGGAAGACCCCCGAGCCCCCACCACGGCCGCAGAAGTCCCACCTGTCAGGCGAGCCCGGCGCGCTCCATGGCCTCGGTGCCGGCCCGCAGGGAGGCGAGCCGCTCGTCCAGCGTGAAGCCGGCGGGGGCGAGGGTCAGGGTGGTGACCCCGGCGGCGGCGTAGGCCTTCATGCGGTCGGCGATGCGCTCCACCGAGCCGAGCAGCGTGGTCTTGTCGATGAGGTCCTGCGGGATGGCCGCCGCGGCCCCCTCCTTGTCCCCGGACAGGTACTTGTCCTGGATCTCGGCGGCCTCCTTCTCGTACCCCATGCGCTGGGCGAGCTGGTTGTAGAAGTTCTGCTTGCGGCTGCCCATGCCGCCCACGTACAGCGCCGTGTAGGGGCGGAAGGTGTCCGCCAGCCGGGGCACGTCCTTGTCCTCGCCGACGGCGAGCGGCAGCGTCGGGCAGATGTCGAACCCGTCGAGGGTCTTGCCGGCCTTCTCCCGGCCCGCCCGCAGGTACTTGACGGCGGTGTCCTCGAGGTGCTCGGCGGAGGGGAAGATCAGCAGCGCGCCGTCGGCGATCTCGCCGGTCTGCTCCAGGTTCTTGGGGCCGATGGCGGCGATGTACAGCGGGATGTGCTCGCGCTCCGGGTGCACGGTCAGCTTGATCGGCTTGCCCGGACCGCCGGGCAGCGGCAGCGTCCAGTGCTCGCCCTCGTACGACAGCCGCTCGCGCGTCATCGCCTTGCGGACGATCTCCACGTACTCGCGCGTACGGGCCAGCGGCTTGTCGAACTTGACGCCGTACCAGCCCTCGGAGACCTGCGGCCCGGAGACGCCGAGGCCGAGCCGGAAGCGGCCCTTGGACAGCGAGTCCAGCGTCGCCGCGGTCATCGCCGTCATCGCCGGCTGCCGGGCCGGGATCTGGAAGATGGCCGAGCCGACGTCGATGCGCTCGGTCTGGGCGGCGACCCAGGTGAGCACCGTGGCCGCGTCGGAGCCGTACGCCTCGGCGGCCCAGCACACGGAGTAGCCGAGCCGCTCGGCCTCCTGCGCCACGGCCAGATTGTCCGCGTCCATCCCGGCACCCCAGTAGCCGAGGTTGATCCCGAGCTGCATGGCCGATCCCCTTACCCATGAGTAACGTCCCTTGGCGGAGACCATAGCGCGGGGCCGGGGCCGACGGGCAGGGCAAGCCCGGGACCGGAGGGCACCCGGCACGGCCGATCACGCCGGACGGAGTTGTCCACAGGGAACCCACCGCACCAGTTCTGGCCAGTAATCTCGCGCACATGGAGCAGAGGCATCTCGGCCGCACAGGCCTTCGCGTGTCCCGGATCGGGCTCGGCACCCTCACCTGGGGCCGGGACACCGACGAGCACGACGCCGCGGACATGCTGAAGGCGTTCTGGGAGGCCGGCGGAACCCTCGTCGACACCGCGGACGTGTACGGCGACGGCGAGGCCGAGTATCTGCTCGGGCAGTTGACCGGCGGTCTGGTGCCGCGCCGGGACCTGGTGATCTCGACCAAGGCGGGCAGCGTCCCCGACCCCGACCGGCGCTTCGACGGCTCCCGCGGCCACCTGCTCGCCGCGCTGGACGCCTCGCTGGCCCGGCTCGGCACGGACTACGTCGACATCTGGCACGTCCACGCCTTCGACCCCGACACCCCGCTCGAGGAGACTCTCCAGGCCCTCGACCTGGCGGTGAGCAGCGGTCGCGCCCGGTACGCGGGCGTCTCCAACTTCTGTGGCTGGCAGCTCGCCAAGGCGGCCACCTGGCAGCTCGCCGCACCCGGCACCCGCACCCGGCTGGCCAGCACCCAGCTGGAGTACTCGCTGCTGCAGCGCGGCGTCGAGCGGGAGGTGCTGCCCGCCGCGCTCGACCTGGGCGTCGGCCTGCTGCCCTCCTCCCCGCTGGGCCGCGGCGTACTCACCGCCAAGTACCGGCACACCACTCCCCCGGACTCGCGCGGCGCCTCCGAGCATCTGGCGCCCTTCGTCGCGCCGTATCTCGACGACACCGCGACGCACATCGTGGACGCGGTGCAGACGGCCGCCGACGGGCTCGCGGTCACCCCGCTGCAGGTGGCCCTCGCCTGGGTCCGGGACCGGCCCGGAGTGGCCGCCCCGATCGTCGGCGCACGCAACGCGCAGCAGCTCACGGCGGCGTTGTCAGTGGAGGCGCTTAGTCTTCCTGACGAGATCTGCCGGGCGCTCGACGATGTGTCGGCGCCCGTGCACCGCTATCCCGATCACGACTGGAGCACGCTGTGAGCACGGAGCCGGAGACCACGGAGGACACCGGGCCGGGGACCCCGGAGAACCCGGAGCAGGACACGGCGGCCGGCGACAGCCGTGGGACCACCGCTGCCGAGACCGCGGAGGGCGAGATCACCGCCGGCGGGACGGCCGGGGGCGAAGCCGCGCCCGGGCGGTCGGAGGCCGAGGCCGAGCTGGCCGCGCAGCAGGTCGAGCGGGAGCGGATCGAGCGGCGCAAGGCCGAGAGGACAGCGCCCATCGAGAGCGGCACCAAGCTGAGCGGCAAGGCCGCCGACCTGCTCGCCGCGATCCGCGCGGTGGAGAGCGGCGAGAGGCCGGTCGCCACGGCCTTCACCGAGCCGGCACCCGCCCCGCGGCGCCCCGCCCCGGAGCCCGTACGGCGTCCCCAGCCCACGCCGGCCGCCGCCGCACCCGCTGCCCCCGCCGCCGAGGCCGTCGAAACCGTGCGACGTGTGCTGCGCGAGGGCGGCGCACCCGAGGCTCTCGCCCCCCAGGTGGCCACAGCCCTCGGCGAGGGCGCCGACACGGCGCTGCGGGAGGACCCCTGGCAGCTGCTGCGGATCGGCGGCGTACGGCCGGAACAGGCCGACGGGTTCGCGCGGGCGCTGCTCGGCGAGGCGTGCGGTCCGGACGACGGACGGCGGGTCCGCGCGTTGACCGTCTGGCTGCTGGAGCAGGCGGCGCTGGCCGGGCACACCGCCCTGGAACTGCCGGCGCTCACCGGGGCCCTGGCCCGGCGGGGCGTGCCCGACGCGGACGCGGCCGTGCAGGACACCATCGCCGAGGGCGAGGCGCTGGTCTTCCAGGACGCCCTGGAGGAGCCCGGCGCCCCGGCCCCGCAGGAGGCGGACGGCGAGGAGGAGGAGCGCCCGGTCCGCGTCCTCGTCGGCCTGGAGCGGTACGCGCTCGCCGAGGAGAGCCTCGCCGACGGCCTGGCCCGCCTGGTCAACTCGCCGTCCGAGGAAGCTGCCGAGCGGTGGGAGGAGGCCGCGGCCGGGGCGACCGGCGGTGCTGCCGAGCTGGCCCGGGCGGTCGCCGGGCACGGCCTGGTGCTGCACACCGGCGGCGAGGCGGCCCGCGCCGAGCCGGCCGCCCTGCTCGGCGCCGCCCGCGCCGCCGGTCTGCGGGCCTTCGCCGTCTGCCACACCGCTGTCGGCAGCCGTCGCCTCGCCGCATTGGTGGGCGAAGGAGCGGAGGAGGCCATGGGCACCGTCGCCGGTCTCCTGTCCGGAGCCGAGGGACCCGGCCGGGACGCGGACGGTGCCCTGGACCTCGACCTGCTGATCGTGCTCGACGCGCCGCAACTCGACGTGGAGGGCGCCGCGATGCTGGTCGAGTCGCTGCCCGACGGCGCCCGCCTGGTGCTGAGCGGTGACCCCGCCGTGCTGTGGTCGGCCGGGCCCGGGCGGGTCTTCGCCGATCTGCTCGCGGCCCGTGCCTGCCCCCAGATCGCCTCCCGCACCCCGGACCCCGGCCCGCTCGGCGAGTTGGTCTCCGGCGTCGGCGCCGGCGAGCTGAACCAGGTCGAGGCACCCGGCAAGGAGATCGTCATCGTCCCGGTGCGGGACGCCGGCGAGGCCGTGCACCGCACCGTGCAGCTGGTCGCGGACTCGGTGCCGCGGGCCCTCGGTGTGCCGGCCGAGCAGACCGTGGTGATCACCCCGGGCCACGGTGGCGCGGCGGGCACCCGGGCGCTCAACTCCGCTTTGAAGGAACGCCTCAACCCGGGCCCCGGCCGCTTCGGCGGCTTCGACGCCGGTGACCGGATCGCCTACTCCCCCGCCCCGGGCCGTACGGTGCCGGGCCGGGTGGTGAACGCCGACGCCGACGGGCTGCACCTGGAGTGCGCGGGCGCTCCGGTCGTCGTACCGCGGGAGCGGGTGGAGCAGTGCGTACGGCACGGCTGGGCGCTGACCGCGCATCAGGCGGTGGGCGGCCGCTGGCCGGCCGCGGTGGTAGTGCTGCCCGGCGACGCCGCGCAGACGCTCAGCAGGCCGTGGGTGTACACGGCGTTCGGCCGGGCGGAGCGGCACCTGTCGGTGGTGCACGGTGTGGAGCAGGCCCTGCCGAAGGCGGTCGCCGAGGTCTCGGCCAAGCCCCGTACGACCCGCCTGCTGACGCTGCTGCGCACGCAGGTCCCGTCGGCCGGCTGACGTCTTCTCCGCCGCAGTGGCGGATCACGGCGGTGCCGTACGGGCTTCCGGCCCCACGGCACCGCCGCCTCACCTCACCGCTCGGCGTCGATCGGCTCCAGGTCCTCGTCCTCGTCGCCGTCGAACTCGAGGTCGTCCTCCTCCTCGATGTCGTCGGTGGCGTCCTCGTCGAACACCGCGCTGACGTCGAACCGGCACACCACCCGCTCCGGGTCGGCCTGCTCGAACGGCGCCTCCAGCCACTCCCCGGGCTCGGCCGGCTCGTCGGCGGCCGTGACCCAGAGCGTGGAGTCACCCTCCTCCAGGCCGAACTCCTTGTGCCGGGAAGCGATCTCGTCCGGTTCGAACTCGCCGAACAGAACTCCCAGCGCCCCATGGACCGTGCCGGCGGTGTCCTCCCCCGCGCCGCCGTCGTCCTCGTGCTCCACCGCTTCGACCCGCTGGGCCTGCGCCAGCAGCCGCTGGGGCTCCGCCACGGCGTAGTCCCGCCGGATCAGCACACTGATCGCGTTCGGTTCCTCGGGGCCCGCGTACGGCGGCAGCGAGTCGTCGGCGCCGGGGATCTCGAAGGGCGTGACCTCGTCGTAGCGGTCGTAGAGCAGTTCGTCGTACACCTCGGCGGCCGCGGCCAGCTCGTTGAACGCCTCGTAGACGGCCTGGTCGTCCTCCCCCGACCTGCGTTCGACCGCCGCCAGGTGGCGGTCGAGCGCGGTCTTGACCGCCTCGGCGGCGGCGCGTACCTCGGCAGCGGTGGGCTGCGCAGCATCAGACATAGTGCAGACGCTATCCGTACCGGGCACCAGCCCGCACAATAGATGCGATGCCGGAATACGAATTTGTCGACGTGTACGTACCGCGTGGGGTGTCCCGCAAGGAGGCGACACGTCTGCTGACGGACCATGCCGAGTACGGAAACTGGGAGTTGGACCGACTGAGCCTGCTGCGAGACGGCAGCCGCAGGGTGCGGTTGCGCCGACGGATCATCCGCCAGGTGCGGGCCACCTGGTGAGGCAGCACGCATGAACGGAGCGGGCCCCGCCGTCCTGGCAGGGCCCGCTCCGTTTTCCGGCCGCTGTCGCGCTACGCCGAGGCCCGGGCCTTGCGGTACAGCACGGCGCCCGCGAGCAGCGCGCCCGCGCCCGCCGGCAGCGCGAGGCCCAGCGGCAGGTCACTGCCGGTGTGGGCGAGCTGGGCGGTGTTCAGGTATGCGCTGGACCGTCCGCCCTGCTGCCCGACCTGGGACGAGCCGTGGGAGGTGTGACCGCCGCCCGCGTGCGGGGTCCCCGGCCGGCCCGGAGTTCCCGGGTGCCCCGGCTGACCGGGCGTGCCCGGGTGACCAGGCGTACCGGGGTGGCCCGGGGTGCCGGGGTGGCCCGGCTGACCGGGCTGTCCCGGGTGTCCCGGCTGACCCGGGTGTCCGGGATGGCCCGGCTCGCTCGGCTGCCCGGGGTTGTCGTGTCCGCCGCCCGGCGGCAGGCTCTGGTGACCGCCGCCGTTGGCACAGTCGTTGCCCGTGGTGGCGTTGCCCGCCCCGACGACGTCCACGCTGTTGCCGCAGACGTTCACCGGGACGTCGATCGGCACCTGGACGGTGTTGCCCGAGCCGACGCCCGGCGAGTCGCCGGTGTGGCCGCCCGCGTGCGAACCGCCGGAGCCGCCGTGGCTGTTCGAGTCGCCGTAGCCGCCCGCGTCGCTGCCGCCATGATTGGCGCATTTGTTGCCCATGGCCGGGTTGAGGACCCCGACCACGTTCACGGTGTTGCCACAGACGTTCACCGGCGCGTGCACCGGTGCCTGCACCGTGTTGCCGGACAGTACGCCGGGCGAGCCGGCCGCGGAGCCGATCGCGCCCGAGTCGGCCTGGGCGTAGCCGCTCGCGGCGGCGATCACACCGGTGGCGGCCGCCATGGTCATCAAACCCTTGCGGGTGCTCTGTCGCATTTCTGGATTCCCCCCTGCCTTCGATTCTCCGTGCATTCCGCGAAAAGGAGTTCCGCGGGAAAAGGCCGGTCGGCCTCGGAGCGCATGGCGCGCGCTCCGAGGCCGACGGCTCGTGATGAACGCCCCTCAGAAAGTCGGCGTCAGTCGTTGATGCAGGTGTTGCCGAAGGCGGGGTTCAGGAGCCCGATCACGCTGATCGTGTTGCCGCACACGTTCACCGGGACGTGCACGGGCACCTGGACGACGTTGCCGGAAATGACGCCCGGCGAGTGCACGGCGGCACCCTGGGCACCCGCGTCGGCAACAGCCAGGCCCGCGCCGGCGAGAACCAGACCACCGGTGGCAGCGGCGGCAGCGACGACCTTCTTGATCATTATTCCTCCTTGTAGGCAAATGCGATCCACAGTGCGGCATCGCATCACCTGTAACGAGGAGGGAGTAATGGAGCTACGAGCTTATCGTCGCATTCACTCTTCTCAGGAGATCTCGTACGGGCGCCCGAATACCTGGGCCCAAGACTTCACGAGGCGTCGATGAACCGGTCAAGCACTCGCACGCCGAACTTCAGCCCGTCCACCGGCACGCGCTCGTCCACGCCGTGGAACATGCCGGCGAAGTCCAGCTCCGGCGGCAGCTTGAGCGGCACGAAGCCGAAGCCGCGGATGCCGAGGTCGTCGAAGGACTTGGCGTCGGTCCCGGCGGAGAGTGTGAAGGGGATCGCCTTGGCGGTCGGGTCCTCGGCCAGCAGCGAGGACTGCATGGCCTCGACGAGCGCCCCGTCGAAGGTGGTCTCGATCGCCTTGTCGGCGTGCACGTCCTCGCGGCGGATGTTGGGCCCGAGCAGCCGGTCGAGGTCGGCGAGGAACTCCTCCTCGTGGCCCGGCAGGAACCGTCCGTCGATGTGTGCGGTGGCCTCGCCGGGGATGACGTTGACCTTGTAGCCGGCGTTCAGCTGGGTGGGGTTGGCGGTGTTGGACAGGGACGCGCCGATCAGCTTCGCGATCCCGCCGAGCTTGGCCAGGGTGGCCTCCATGTCCTCCGGGTCCAGCTCGGTGCCGAGCGCGTCGCCCAGCTCGTCGAGGAAGGCCCGGGTGGTCTTGGTGACCCGCACCGGGAACTTGTGCCGGCCGACCCGGGCGACAGCCTCGGACAACTCGGTGATGGCGTTGTCCCGGTGGATCATCGACCCGTGTCCGGCAGTGCCGGCCACGGTCAGCTTCATCCAGTGCATGCCCTTCTGGGCTGTCTCGATCAGGTACAGCCGCCGCTGCTCGTTCACCGTGAAGGAGAAGCCACCCACCTCGCTGATCGCCTCGGTGACGCCCTCGAACAGGTCCGGGTGCCTGTCGACCAGATGCCGGGCGCCGTACGTGCCGCCGGCCTCCTCGTCGGCGAGGAAGGCGAGGACGATGTCCCGCGGCGGCCGCCGCCCGCTGCGCAGCCGGTCGCGCACGACCGCGAGGGTCATGGCGTCCATGTCCTTCATGTCGACGGCCCCGCGCCCCCAGACGCACCCGTCGGCGACCTCACCGGAGAACGGGTGGTGGGTCCAGTCGTCGGCGTTGGCCGGTACGACGTCCAGGTGGCCGTGGATGAGCAGTGCGGGCCGGGAGGGGTCCTCGCCCTCGATCCGGGCCACGGTGGAGGCGCGCCCCGGGTGGGACTCGAAGATCTTCGGCTCCAGCCCGACCTCGGCGAGCTTCTCCGCGACGTACTCGGCGGCCTTGCGCTCGCCGGGGCCCGAGTGGTCGCCGTAGTTGCTGGTGTCGAACCGGATCAGCTCGCGGCAGAGGTCCACGACCTCGTCCTCGCCGGTGACGCCCTTGGCCGTGTCCGTCTCGCTCACGCTGCGTCCTTCCGCTGTCTGCTGGTGATCCCCCTCATCCTCTCTCCGGCCCGGCCCCCGCCCAAGACCGGTCCCGGCCCGTCACACGCCGTTCACGCGGGCACGGGCCGCCGGACGGGGCGTGATCAGCCACCCCCGAAAGCCTGGTAATGTTTCCTTCGTCGCCGCGAGGGAAACCCCGCACGACAGACACCTTGTCCGGGTGGCGGAATGGCAGACGCGCTAGCTTGAGGTGCTAGTGCCCTTTATCGGGCGTGGGGGTTCAAGTCCCCCCTCGGACACCAGTGAGGACCCCTGAGCATCAGGGGTCCTTTGCTTTTCCCCGCCGGCCCTGCTCGGCCGGGCGCGAATTGCCCTGTGTGTCCGTCCCCTTGCGGTGCGTGTGGGGCATCTCTCGTGGCGTACGAAAGCCCCAGGTCAAGAGTGTCGGTCCGGTCCGTCGCCGCTCCCCCGGACAGCCTTCCCGAGTGGCTTGGCCAAGTGGAGGAGCCTAGCGTCGTACTAATATTTCCGGCTTGTTACCGAGCTGGAGCCGGACAACCCCAGGCAGACCTGCGGGCCCGCCAGCGCCCCGGAGGCTTCCGGGATCGAGACGCGAGGACCGATGGCAGCCATAGACGAGGGCAGCGCTCTCGGCCTGCTCGACGAAGAGTTCCGCACGCAGTTCGGCGACAGGGCACGCTTCTCCGCGGGGTCCGCCGCCTCACCGCGCACGCTGGTCGACGTCTTCGATGCCTCCGTGCGGTCGTACCCCGACGAACTCGCCCTCGACGACGGCACCCACCGGCTCACCTACCGCGGCCTGGCCGTGGAGGTGGAGCGGTTGCGGCGGCGGCTCGACGAGGCGGGCGTCGGGCTCGGGGACCGGGTGGGGGTGCGGGTTCCCTCCGGGACCAACGAGCTGTACGTGGCCATCCTCGCCGTACTCGCCGCCGGCGCCGCCTACGTTCCCGTGGATGCCGAGGACCCGGACGAGCGGGCCGAGCTGGTGTTCGGGGAGGCGGCCGTACGGGCCGTCGTCGGGGCCGGGCACACCGTCACCACCCACGGCGCCGCCGGCTCCCCCGCCGCACGGCCCGGGGCCGGGCACGACGCCTGGATCATCTTCACCTCCGGGTCCACCGGGAAGCCGAAGGGCGTGGCCGTCACGCACCGCAGCGCCGCCGCGTTCGTGGACGCGGAGGCGGCCCTCTTCCTCACCGACGAGCCCATCGGGCCCGGCGACCGGGTCATGGCGGGGCTGTCCGTGGCGTTCGACGCGTCCTGCGAGGAGATGTGGCTGGCATGGCGCTACGGCGCCTGTCTGGTGCCCGTGCCCCGGTCGCAGGTCAGGAGCGGTGCCGATCTGGGGCCCTGGCTGGTCGAGCAGGAGATCACGGTCGTGTCGACCGTGCCCACGCTGGCCGCGCTGTGGGAGCCCGAGACCCTCAACGACGTACGGCTGCTGATCTTCGGCGGCGAGGCCTGCCCGCCCGAGCTGGCGCAGCGGCTGGTCACCGAGGGGCGCGAGGTGTGGAACACCTACGGGCCGACCGAGGCGACCGTCGTGGCCTGCGCGGCGCTCCTCACGGGTGAGGAGCCGGTGCGGATCGGGCTGCCGCTGAACGGGTGGGAACTCGCTGTCGTCGACGAGAGCGGGGAGCCCGTGCCCATGGGCGGCAGCGGGCAGCTGGTGATCGGCGGGGCCGGGCTCGCGCGGTATCTCGATCCCGAGAAGGACGCGGAGAAGTACGCGCCGCTGGAGTCGCTGGGCTGGGAGCGGGCGTATCGCAGCGGCGACCTGGTCAAGGCCGAGCCCGAGGGACTGATCTTCCTGGGGCGGGCGGACGAGCAGATCAAGCTCGGCGGGCGGCGGATCGAGCTCGGCGAGGTGGATGCCGCGCTGCAGGCGCTGCCCGGGGTGGCGGGGGCCGCTGCGGCCGTGCGGACCGCCCGCAGCGGCAACCAGCTCCTCGTCGGGTACGTCGTCACCCAGGACGGCTGGGACCAGGCGGCCGCCGTCGAGAAGCTGCGCGCGGAGCTGCCCGCAGCGCTGGTGCCGCTGCTCGCGCCCGTCGCCGAGCTGCCGACCCGGACGTCCGGGAAGGTGGACCGGGCCGCCCTGCCGTGGCCGCTCGAGGGCGTGGAGGCCCCCAAGGCCGATCTGTACGGCACCGAGGCCTGGCTCGCCGAGCAGTGGGCCGAGGTACTGGGCATCCCGGTGACCGGAGCCTGTGACGACTTCTTCGCGATCGGCGGCGGCAGCCTGGCCGCCGCCCAGCTCACCACCCGGCTGCGCACCCGCTATCCGAGCGCAGCCGTTCTCGACATCTACCAGCAGCCCACCCTGCGCAAGCTGGCCCGGCGCCTGGAGGCCTCGGCGCAGGACGACGGCGCGCAGCGGACGGTCGCGCCGGTGCCGGTGGGCGCCCAGGCCGTCCAGCTCCTGCTGCTCGTCCCGCTGCTCACGCTGCTCGGGCTGCGCTGGACGGTGGTCCTGGCCGCCGTCGGGAACCTGCTGCCCGCCTACGCCTGGCTGCCGACCGCCCCCTGGTGGCTGCTCGCGGCCGGCGGCCTGCTGTTCTTCAGCCCGCCCGGCCGGATCGCGATGGCGGCGGGCGGGGCGCGGCTGCTGCTGCGGGGCCTTGCGCCCGGCCGGTACCCGCGGGGCGGGAGCGTGCACCTGCGGCTGTGGACCGCCGAGCGGCTGGCCGAGTTCAGCGGGGCCACCTCGCTGACCGGCTCGTGGCTCGAGCGGTACGCGCGGGCGCTGGGCGCCCGGGTCGGTCCCGAGGTGGACCTGCACTCGCTGCCGCCGGTCACCGGCCTGCTCCGGCTGGGGCGCGGGGCCGCCGTGGAGTCCGAGGTGGACCTGCGCGGGTACTGGCTGGACGGTGACCGGCTGGAGGTCGGTCCGGTGCGGGTCGGCGCGCACGCCGTCGTCGGGACGCGCAGCATGCTGTTCCCGGGCGCGCGGGTCGGCAAGCGGGCCGAGGTGGCGCCTGGGTCGGCGGTCACCGGGCAGGTGCCCACCGGTCAGCGGTGGGCGGGCGCGCCCGCGGTCAAGCTCGGCAAGGCCAAGCGCAACTGGCCCAAGGAGCGGCCGCAGCGCGGCACGTACTGGCGGGTCATGTACGGCCTGACGGGCACCGCGCTCAGTGTCCTGCCCCTCGTCGCGGCCGTGGCCGCGCTGCTGGTCGCCCGGGTGTTCGTGACGCCCGGCGCCTCCCTCGCCCAGACGCTGCGCGGGGCCGCGCTCGGGCTGGTCCCGGCCACGCTCGCCTACGGGCTGGCGTACGCGCTGCTGATCCTGGTCGCCGTTCGCCTGCTCAGCCTGGGGCTGCGCGAGGGCACGCACCCGACGCACAGCCGGGTCGGCTGGCAGGCGTGGACCGTGACGCAGCTGATGGACCGGTCCCGGGAGACGCTGTTCCCGCTGTACGCCGGGCTGGTCACGCCGGTGTGGCTGCGGCTGCTGGGGATGCGCGTCGGGCGGGGCGCCGAGGTGTCGACCGTGCTCGCGCTGCCGAGCCTGACCACGGTCGGCGACGGGGCGTTCCTGGCCGACGACACGCTGACCGCGCCGTACGAGCTGGGCGGCGGCTGGGTGCGGATCGGGCACGCGGAGATCGGGCGGCGGGCCTTCCTCGGGAACTCCGGGATGACCGCGCCGGGGCGGAGCGTGCCGGACGGCGGTCTGGTCGGTGTGCTGTCGGCGACGCCCAAGAAGGCGAAGAAGGGCACCTCGTATCTGGGGCTGCCGCCGGTGAAGCTGCCGCGCAGTGCCTCCGGCGGGGACCAGAGCCGTACCTACGACCCGCCCGCCCGGCTGCTGTGGGCGCGCGGTCTGGTGGAGCTGTGCCGGATCGTGCCGGTGTTCTGCTCGGCGGCGCTGGCCGCGCTGACGGTGGCGGCGCTGTGTGCGCTGGGGCCGTGGGCGCCGCTGCTGTCGGGGCTGGTGCTGCTCGCGGCCGGTGCCGCGGCCGCGCTCACCTCCGTCGTGGCGAAGTGGCTGCTGGTGGGGCGGCACCGCACCGGGGAGCATCCGCTGTGGAGTTCCTTCGTGTGGCGCAACGAGCTGGCGGACACGTTCGTCGAGGTGCTGGCCGTGCCGTGGCTGGCCGGTGCCGTGCCGGGGACCCCGGTGATGACGGCCTGGCTGCGCGGGCTCGGCGCCCGTATCGGCAAGGGTGTCTGGGTGGAGAGCTACTGGCTGCCGGAGTCGGACCTGGTGACCCTGGAGGACGCGGCCACCGTGAACCGCGGCTGTGTCCTGCAGACTCACCTCTTCCACGACCGGATCTTGCGGACGGATACTGTGGTCCTCCGTGAGGGCGCCACGCTGGGCCCTGGCGGGATCGTGCTGCCCGGCAGCACGATCGGGGCCCGTACGACCCTGGGTCCCGCGTCGCTCGTCATGGCCGCGGAGTCCGTCCCGGACGACACCCGCTGGCTCGGCAACCCGATCGAGGCATGGCGTCCGTGAGCGCAGCCTTCCCGGGGCCGGTGGGCGGTGCACCGGCACGGAGTGGTGGCA
The DNA here is from genome assembly GCF_007827595.1 of Streptomyces sp. BK340. Taxonomy (GTDB): domain Bacteria; phylum Actinomycetota; class Actinomycetes; order Streptomycetales; family Streptomycetaceae; genus Streptomyces. The sequence continues at coordinate 149,462 of NZ_VISR01000014.1, read as the reverse complement.
CAGCGCAGGGAGCGGACACAGCAGTGGCAGTTCAGCAGTCGGTCGGCCCGGACCCGTACTTCCCGGACAACGGTGACTCCCGCTACCGGGTGCACCGCTACGAGCTCACGCTGGACTACCGCCCGGGCCCGAACCGGCTGGCGGGCACCGCCCGGATCAACGCCATCGCGGGACGGACGGCGCTCACCGAGTTCCAGCTCAACCTGGCCGACTTCAAGATCGGCCGGGTGCGGCTGGACGGCCGGCAGCCGCACTACACGCACCGTGGCGGCAGGCTGCGCATCCGCCCGGCCAAGCCGATCCGGGCCGGGGCCGCCTTCACGGTCGAGGTGCACTGGTCCGGCAACCCCAGCCCGGTCTCGAGCCCCTGGGGCGGGATCGGCTGGGAGGAGCTGTCGGACGGGGCGCTGGTGGCGAGCCAGCCGATCGGGGCGCCGTCCTGGTACCCGTGCAACGACCGGCCGGCCGACAAGGCGTCGTACCTGATCTCGGTCACCACGCCGTCGGCGTACGCGGTGGTCGCGGGCGGGCGCCTGCTGACCCGTACGACGAAGGCCTCGACGACCACCTGGGTGTACGAGCAGGCCGCGCCGACGTCCAGCTATCTGGTCGGTCTCGCGATCGGCAAGTTCCAGACGGTGCTGCTCGGCGACCCGGGGCCGGGCGGGATCCCGCAGCACGGGCACATCCCGGCGCATCTGCTGCCCGAGTTCTCGCGGGACTTCGCGCGGCAGCCCGCGATGATGGAGCTGTTCCAGGAGCTGTTCGGGCCGTACCCGTTCGACGAGTACGCGGTCGCGGTGACCGAGGAGGAGCTCGATGTGCCCGTCGAGGCACAGGGGTTGTCGCTGTTCGGCTCCAACCACGTCGACGGGGCGCGGGGTTCGGAGCGGCTGGTGGCGCACGAGCTGGCGCACCAGTGGTTCGGCAACTGCGTGTCCATCGCCGACTGGCGGCACATCTGGCTGAACGAGGGCTTCGCCAAGTATGCGGAGTGGCTGTGGTCAGAGCGTTCGGGCGGCCGTACGGCGCAGCAACTGGCCGCCGCCGCACACCGGTTGCTGTCCATGCAGCCGCAGGACCTCCGGCTGGCCGATCCGGGCCGCAAGTCGATGTTCGACGACCGGCTCTACGAGCGGGGCGGGCTGACCCTGCACGCGGTGCGCTGCGCGCTGGGCGACGAGGCGTTCTTCCTCATGGTGCGCAGCTGGGTGCGGTTGCACCGGAACGGGTCGGTGACGACGTCGGCGTTCACGGCACACGTGGCCCGGTTCGCGGACGAGCCGGTGGACGGGCTGTTCGAGGCGTGGGTGCACGGCGCGGCGCTGCCGCCGCTGCCGGGCGCGCGGGCGGCCGTCTAGTTCCCGAGGCCGAGCAGGAGCTTGCACGGCCCGGCTCCGTTCGGCGGCCGGGGCGAACACCGGCTCGGCCCACCCGCTCCTCGACGTCCACGGGCCGTAGGGCCGCGGATGCCGAGGAGGGGGTGGGCCGTCGTCGCCGTCCCGCTCCTAGATCACCAGGGACAGCAGGAGGACCAGGCCGCCGGCGACCACCGAGATGATCGTCTCCATCACCGACCAGGTCTTGACCGTCTGTCCGACACTCAGCCCGAAGTACTCCTTCACCAGCCAGAAGCCGGCGTCGTTGACCTGGCTGAAGAAGAGTGAGCCGGCGCCGATGGCGAGGACCAGCAGGGCGGTGTGGGTGGTCGACATGTCGGCCGCGAGCGGCGCGACCAGACCGGCCGCGGAGATCGTCGCCACCGTCGCCGAGCCGGTGGCCAGCCGGATCGCCACCGCGATCAGCCAGGCCAGCAGCAGTGCCGGGATCGACCAGCCCTTGGAGATGTCCAGGATCATCTGACCGACGCCGGAGTCGATCAGCGTCTGCTTGAAGCCGCCGCCCGCGCCGACGATCAGCAGGATGCCCGCGATGGGCATCAGGCCCCTGTCGACCGTCTGCTGGAGCCGGTCCTTGCCGAACCCGGCGGCCCGGCCCAGTGTGAAGAAGCCGACGATCACCGCGGTGAGCAGCGCGATCAGCGGGGAGCCGACGACGTCGAAGACCCGCTGGGTCATGTCGGTGGGGTCGTCGGCGACGATGTCCACCAGCGCCTTGGCCAGCATCAGCACCACGGGCAGCAGCATGGTGGCGAGCGTCGCGCCGAAGCCGGGCCGGCGCTCCAGCTCCTCGGTCGTGCGCTGCGGGAGCATGCGGTCGGGGGCCGGGACGTCCACCCAGCGGGCGGCGAACCGGGAGAAGACCGGACCGGCGATGATCACCGTCGGAATGGCGACGACGATGCCGAGCGCCAGGGTCACGCCCAGGTTGGCGCCGACCGCGTCGATCGCGACCAGCGGGCCGGGGTGCGGCGGGATCAGGCCGTGCATCACGGACAGGCCGGCCAGCGCCGGGATGCCGATGCGCATCAGGGAGTAGTTGCCGCGCTTGGCGACCATCAGCACGACCGGGATCAGCAGCACGATGCCGACCTCGAAGAACAGCGGCAGGCCGACCACGGACGCGATCAGCACCATCGCCCACGGCATCGCACGCCCTCCCGCCTTGGCGAGGATCGTGTCGACGATCTGGTCGGCGCCGCCGGAGTCGGCGAGGAGCTTGCCCAGGATCGCCCCGAGCGCGATCAGGACGCCCACGCCGGCCACCGTGGCGCCGAGCCCGGTGGTGAAGCTGGTGATGGCCTTGTCCAGCGGTGCCCCGGCGACGGCCCCGAGGACCAGCGACCCGATGGTCAGCGCCAGGAAGGCATGGAGCTTGAACTTGGTGATGAGCAGGACGATGACGGCTATGCCCGCCAGGACGGCGATGCCGAGCTGGGCGTGGCCGGCCGAGGTGATGGGCTGGACGGTGTCCGCTGCCAGCATCTCGACACTGAGTCTGGTCACGGGGGTTCCCTTGCAGGTACGGGGGGACGGGGGTGGGGTGCTACTCGGAGGTCTCGGAAAGCGCGTCGAGTGCCTTCACGGCTCGATCGGCGATCTCCTCGGGGCCGCCGCCGATGTCCACGGCGACACCCCGCTCGTCGGACTCCAGGGGCTGGAGCGTGGCGAACTGGGAGTCCAGCAGGGCGGGCGGCATGAAGTGACCCTGCCGGTGGGACATCCGGTCCTCGATGAGCTTCCGGTCGCCCGTGAGGTGCACGAACACGACCCCGGGCGCCACGGCCCGGAGCCGGTCCCGGTAGGACCGCTTCAGCGCCGAGCTGCTGACCACCCCGCCGAGCCCGTCCCGCCCGTGCGCCCAGTGACCGATGGCGTCGAGCCACGGCCACCTGTCGGCGTCCTCCAGCGGGATCCCGGCCGACATCTTGTCGATGTTGGCCTTGGGGTGGAAGTCGTCGCCCTCGGCGTACGGGACACCCAGCCGGGCGGCGAGCAGCGGCCCGATCGTGGTCTTGCCCGTCCCGGCGACACCCATCACGACGACGACCTGGGGGGTGCGCATGACTGCCTCGCTGTCTTCCTCGACATCCGACGCCGACGTCCGGCGTCGCCACACTGAAACCCATTAGGTACGACGAATTCAAGAGTGTGTGATGCATAAGTCTGACTTTTTAGCTCTGTGATCCACGCCGTACTCTGAGTGCATGAGCACACCGGGCCGGGGGCTGCACGGCCGCGTACTGGACACCCTCGGTCCCGCGATCACCGCGGGCGAGTACCCGCCGGGCAGCGTTCTGCGCACCGACGAGCTGGCACAGCACTTCGAGGTGTCACGTTCCGTGATGCGCGAGGCGGTTCGGGTACTGGAGTCCATGCACCTGGTCGAGTCCCGCCGCCGGGTGGGTGTCACGGTCCGCCCCAAGGCCGAGTGGAACGTCTACGACCCGCAGGTCATCCGCTGGCGCCTGGCGGGCGCCGACCGCCCGCACCAGCTGCGTTCCCTGACCGTGCTGCGCTCGGCGGTCGAGCCGGTGGCGGCGGGCCTGACCGCGAAGAACGCCACGCCGGAGCAGTGCGCCGAACTCACCGAGTGCGCACTGGGCATGGTGTCCAACTCACGCGGACACCGGCTGGAGCAGTATCTGGTCCACGACATCGCCTTCCACCGGGTCATCCTCACGGCCTCGGGCAACGAGATGTTCGCGCGGCTCGGCGACGTCGTCGCGGAGGTCCTGGCCGGGCGCACCCATCACGAGGTGATGTTCGCGGACCCCGACCCGGCTGCCGTGACCCTGCACGTGCGGGTCGCGGAGGCGGTGCGCGCGGGCGACGCCGCCCGCGCCGAACAGCTGACCCGCGAGATCACCGTGGGCGCCCTCCAGGAGCTGGACATCCTGGCGCCCTAGCCGGCGTGACCGCCGGCTCAGGTGGCCGGCCCGGCGTCCTGGTCGAGGAAGTCTCCGTCGACGTACACCCAGGCCCCGTCCACCCGCTCGAACCTGCTGCGCTCATGCAGCGAGCCGCCGCGGTAGGAGGCGCGGAACGTCACGGTGCCGGTGGTGTGGAAGGCGGTCCCGTCGGTGCTGCCGAGGATCTCCAGCCCCGTCCACTTCATGCCCGGGTCCAGGTCCAGGCGCTCCGGCCGGGTGCGTGGATGCCAGGTCCGCAGCAGATACCCCGTGTCGCCCTTCACGAACGCGCTGTACCGCGACCGCATCAGCGCCTCGGCGGTCGGCGCGGCGGCGGACCCCGAGTGGCAGCGGCCGCAGCAGGCGTCGTAGGACTCGGGTCGGCCGCAGGGGCAGGTGCGCGTGGTCATGGCCCACATTCTGCCCGTGACCGGGGAGGCGCCCGCCGCCGGTGCGGTGCACAGTGGAATGAGGAGACGCGCCGGTGCGTCCCGTTGCCTCGCAGCGCAGTGAGGAGAGACGGACGATGACTCGACCCGTGAGCAACCGTCCTCCGTCCGTCAAGGAATGGCGGCTGAACCTGTACCTGTCCGAACACGACCCGGACACCACGGCCCGGATCATCCTGGACACCGGGGACAACGTCCTGGAGAGCCACGCGGAGGCCCGCAGGAGCCCGTACGACACGGCGGTGCCCGAGATCGGTGACGAACTCGCGGCCGGACGTGCGCTGATCGCCATGGGCCGGGTGCTGCTGCGCGCGGCCGCGGGCGACATGAAGGAGATGGGCGCGATCGAGATCGACACTCCCGCGCCCCTCTGGCCGACCCAGGGATGACGGAGCCCTGCCGTGCTCTTCACCGACCGAACCGAGGCGGGGCGGCAGTTGGGCGCCCGCCTCGAGTACCTGAGGGGTCAGGACGTCGTGGTGCTGGGGCTGCCGCGCGGCGGGGTGCCGGTCGGCGCGGCGGTCGCCGAGGCGCTGGACGCGCCCCTGGACGTCTGCCTGGTGCGCAAGCTGGGCGTGCCGGACCAGCCGGAGCTGGGCATGGGCGCGATCGGCGAGGGCGGCGTACGGGTGATCAACGAGGAGGTGCTGCGCCTCACCGGTGTCGGCGAGGAGGCGCTGGACCGGGTCGAGAGACATGAGCGCGAGGTGCTCGCACAGCGGGCCGCCCGCTACCGGGGCGACCGCACTCCCGTCGACGTGGCGGGCCGGACCGCGGTGGTCGTCGACGACGGCGTGGCCACCGGCTCGACCGCGCGGGCGGCCTGCCTGATCGCCCGGGCCCGGGGCGCGGCGCGGATCGTGCTCGCGGTCCCCGTGGCACCACGGGACTTCAGCCGACGGCTCGGCAGGGACGCCGACGAGCTGGTCAGCCTCGACACCCCGGACGACTTCCTCGCGATCGGCCAGTTCTACGTCGACTTCGCCCAGACCGGCGACGACGAGGTCACGGCCTGTCTGCGGCAGGCGGCCAGGCGCCACGACCGCTTCGCCGGCACCGGCGCCGAGGACCGCGAGGTGGAGGTGGCGGCCGGTGCCGTACGGCTGCGCGGGCGGCTCACCCTGCCCGAGGGGGCGACCGGTGTCGTCGCCTTCGCCCACGGCAGTGGCAGCAGCCGGCACAGCCCGCGCAACCGGTTCGTGGCCGAGGGACTGAACCGGGCCGGCCTCGGCACCCTGCTCTTCGACCTGCTCACCGAGGCCGAGGAGCGCGACCGGGCCAATGTGTTCGACATCGGGCTGCTGGCCGGGCGGCTGGCCGACGCCACCGCCTGGCTGCGCGAGGAACCCGACGTCGAAGGGCTCGCCGTCGGCTACTTCGGCGCCAGCACCGGCGCGGCAGCCGCCCTGTGGGCCGCCGCCGACCCGTCGGCACGTCCCGCCGCGGTCGTCTCCCGTGGCGGCCGGCCCGATCTCGCCGGGCCTCGGCTGCCCGAGGTGACGGCGCCCACGCTGCTCGTCGTGGGCGGCGCCGACCTGCAGGTGCTCGGGCTCAACCAGGAGGCCCAGGCGCAACTGCGGTGCGAGAACCGGCTGGAGGTGGTCCCCGGCGCCACGCATCTGTTCGAGGAGCCCGGCACGCTGGAGCGGGTGACCGAGCTGGCCCGCGACTGGTTCGCCGACCACATGGCGCCCGCGCACGTGTAGGCGGGGATCATGCCTGAGGGGCTCGTCACCCTGTTCCTCGCCGGTGACGTCATGCTCGGCCGGGGCGTCGACCAGATCCTCGCGCACCCCGGTGACCCCGTCCTGCGGGAGGCCTACGTGCACGACGCCCGCGACTACGTGGCCCTGGCGGAGGCGGCGAACGGTCCGGTACCGCGGCCGGTGGCCCCCGCCTGGCCTTGGGGCGAGGCGCTGCCGGTCCTGGCGGGTGCCGCGCCCGACGTGCGGGTGATCAATCTGGAGACGGCGGTCACCCGGGACGGCCGCTTCGCTCCGGGCAAGGGAGTCCACTACCGGATGAACCCGGCCAACCTGCCCTGTCTCGCCGCGGCGCGCCCCGACGTCTGTGTGCTCGCCAACAACCATGTGCTCGACTTCGGGACCCAGGGCCTCGCGGAGACGCTGGACTGCCTGGCGGCGGCCGGGCTGCGCATCGCGGGTGCGGGCCGGGACGAGGACGCGGCCTGGCGTCCGGCGGCCGTACCGCTGCGGGCGGGCGGACGAGTCCTGGTCTTCTCCTTCGGGATGCCGTCCAGCGGGATCCCGCGCGGCTGGGCCGCCGGTGCCGGGCGGTCCGGGGTGGCCCTGGTCGCCGCGCCGACCGAGGGCACCGCGGCCGTGTTCGCCGACCGGCTGCGGCAGGCCGGCCGCCCGGACGACATCGTGGTCGCCTCCGTCCACTGGGGTTCCAACTGGGGATACGGCGTCTCCCGCGCGGAGGTCCGCTTCGCCCACGCGCTCGTCGAGGCCGGGGTGGACGTCGTCCATGGGCACTCCTCGCACCACCCGCGTCCGGTGGAGGTGTACCGGGACAGGCTCGTCCTGTACGGCTGCGGCGACCTGGTCGACGACTACGAGGGCATCGGCGGCTTCGAGCGTTACCGGGACGACCTGCGGCTGCTGTACCTGGCGTCGGTCGAACCGGGCACGGGCCGGCTGACCGGGCTGCGGATGGTGCCGCTCCAGGCCCGGCGGATGCGTCTGGAGCACGCTTCGGAGAAGGACACCGCCTGGCTGCGCGCCGCCCTCGACCGGTGCAGCCGTGACTTCGGGACCCGGGTCGAGCAGGGGGACGATGGCACGCTCATGGTGCGGGCTCCGTGCTGAGAGCGGAGTTCAGGCCCGCCTGCCCTTGCGCAGGAACCGGCGCAGGCGGGTCAGGGGCCAGGTGTTGATGACGTCCTCCTTGGTGAGCCAGCCGCGCTGTGCGGTGCCGACGCCGTAGCGCAGTTGGCCGAGGTGGGGGACGGAGTGCGCGTCGGTGTTCACCGCGAACTTCACCCCGTGCTGCCGGGCCCGCGAGATGTCCTCGTCGCGCAGGTCCAGCCGGTCGGGCTGGGCGTTGACCTCCAGCGCGGTGCCGTTGCGGGCGCAGGCGGCGAACACCTCGTCCCAGTCGGCGTCGACGCCCCTGCGCCTGCCGATGAGCCGGGTGGTCGGGTGGCCGATGACGTTCACGTACGGGTTCTCGCAGGCCCGCAGGAGCCGTCGGGTCATCGCCTCGCGGTCCAGGTCGAAGTGGGAGTGCAGGGAGGCCACGCACAGGTCGAAGCCGGCCAGGAAGTCGTCCGGCCAGTCCACGTCGCCGTCCGGGCCGATGTTCAGCTCCGTGCCGTGCAGGAGTCGCATCCTGCCCAGCGTGCCGTCCAGTTGCCGCAGTTGCTCCCGCTGGGCGAGGACCTTCTCGTCGGTCATGCGCTGCATGTACAGGTGGGGCGCGTGGTCGGTGACCGCGTAGTAGGCGTAGCCGCGTGCGGCGGCGGCCTCCAGCATCGTCTCCAGCGGTGCGAGGCCGTCGGTGAGGTCCGTGTGGGTGTGCAGGTCGCCGCGGATGTCCCGCTCGGTCAGCACCTCGGGCAGCTCGCCGTGCAGCGCGGCCTCGATCTCCCCGCGGTCCTCCCGCAGCGTCGGCGGGATCCAGGGCAGGCCGAGCCGGTCGTACACCTCCTCCTCCGTGCGGGAGGCGAGCGACTCCCCGCTCCCGGCGTCGAACAGGCCGTACTCGGAGAGCTTGAGTCCCTGGCGGACGGCGATGGTGCGGGTACGGATGTTGTGCCCCTTGGAGCCGGTGAAGTACTGCAGTCCGGCGCCCCACGAGGAGGGCGGCAGCACCCGCAGGTCCACCTGGACGCCCTTGTGGGTGCGGACGGACGTCTTCTTCTCGCCGTGGGCGATCACCTCCGAGGTCGACGGCAGCGAGACGAGGGCGTCCATGAAGGGCCCCGACCGGTTCGCGGCGACGAGGATGTCGATGTCGCCGATGGTCTCCCGCATGCGCCGCAGGGAGCCGACGTAGGTGCAGCGCTCGCAGCCGGTCACCGCGGACAGCTCGGCGACGATGTCCTCGGCGGTGTCGAGGGCCAGGTGGACGGGGATGCGGTCGCCCGCCTGCCGCAGCAGCCTGATCCCGTGCAGGATCTTCTCCTGCGTCTTCTCGCCGAACCCCTTCAGGTCGGCCAGGGCGTCCGCCTCGATGGCCGCGGCCAGTTCGTCCACCGAAGAGATGTGCAGGTCCTCGTAGAGCCGCAGCGCCTTCTTCGGGCCGAGTGTGGGGATGGTGATCAGCTCCCGCACCCCGGCCGGGATCTTCGCGCGGCGCTCCTCGACCACGGCCATGGTGCCGGTGCGCAGGTACTCGATCACCTTCTCGGCGATCGACCGGCCCACGTTCGGGATCTCCTTCAGGCCGTTCGCGTCCAGCCGGGAGATGTCGGCGGGGTGGCCGCCGATGGCACGCGCCGCCTTCTCGTAGGCGCGCGCCTTGAAGGCGTCGCCTCCCGTGATCGCGACGAGGTCCGCGTACTCCTGAAGGAGCGCCTCGACCTCTTCATTGGGCCGGGCCACCCCTTAAGTCTAGGAAGGCGCGGTCCGGGTCGTCGTCACGGACGCCACAGGGGGTGCTCCCGCTTCGCCCACTCCCGGCTCACCGACCCGGTCCGCAGTCCCCGGCGCGCCTCCGGGTCCGCCAGTGCCATGCCGATGTGGCCGGCCAGGACCACACCGATGGTCAGCGCCAGCCAGTCGTGGACGAAGGTCGCCGAGGTGCGCCACATCAGCGGGGCGAGGTGGGTGAACCACATCATCAGGCCGGTGCCGAGCATGACCAGGGTGGCCCCGGCGATCCAGGCGGCGTACACCTTCTGGCCCGCGTTGAACTTGCCCGCCGGGCGCGAGGAGTGGCGTTTGTCGCGCACGAGCGCGGCGCGCAGCCACACGCGGTCGTGGGGGCCGAAGCGGTTGAGGAAGCGCAGGTCCGTGCGGAAGGCCCGGGAGGCCAGGCCGAGCAGGACCGGGACGGGCAGGGCGAGCCCGGCGCACTCGTGGACGCGTACGACCAGTTCGCGGCGCCCGACGAGCACGGCCAGCTGGGGGATGTAGAGGCAGGCCGCGGTCGCCACGCACACGCCCATCAGGGCGGCCGTGGTGCGGTGCACCCAGCGTTCGGCCCGGCTGAAGCGGTGGACGCGGGCGCTCGTCGGGGCCGGGGTCTCAGCTCGTAGGCTCATCGGTCCGTCCGTTCGAGCGGCCGACCCAGGCGTCGACGTCGTAGCCGAGGTTCTCCCAGTAGCCGGGCCGGACCTCGTCGGTCACGGTGATGCCGGAGAGCCACTTGGCCGACTTGTAGAAGTACATGGGGGCGACGTAGAGCCGGACCGGGCCGCCGTGGTCGTGGCCGATGACCTGGTCCTGCATGCGCAGGGCGGCCAGGACGTCCGGGCGGCGGGCCTGGTCGAGGGTGAGGCTCTCGGAGTAGGTGCCGTCGAAGCAGGTGAAGCGGATGGCCCTGCCGGAGGCCCGGACGCCCGCGGCGTCCAGCAGGTGGGAGAGGCGTACGCCCTCGAAGGGGGTGCCCGGGACCCGCCAGCCGGTGACGCACTGGACGTCCTTGACCAGCCGGGTCTGCGGCAGGGCCCGCAGCTCGGCGAGGGTGTAGGTGTGCGGGTGGTCGACCAGGCCGTCGACGGTCAGCCGGTAGTCGGCGGGGCCCTTGTGCGGGACGGACGCGGCGACCGAGTAGTAGCGGAAGCCGCCGCCGTTGGGCAGCAGGCCGGTCAGACCCGTGGGGTCCTTGCCGGAAACGGCACCGAGGAAGCCCTCCAGGCCGCGTTGCAGCACCGGCGCGGTGGCGACGCCGAGGGCGCCCAGGCCGAGGGTGCCGAGGAAGACACGGCGGCCGATCGGCCTGCCCTCCGGTTCCTCGGCCGGTTCAGTGTTCACGTCGTCATTCGAGCACTTCCGGACCCCCGGGGCCAGGGAGTCGGGCCACGGGTCAGACTTCCGTAATCACTTCTCACCTACGGTCCGGGCGACGACACCTCGGGCGACGGCCTGCCGAGAGCGCGGGCGCGGGCGGTGCTGAAGGCCTGCCAGGCGTCCCGGTGCGGGTAGGACCAGGGGGCTCTGGTGGCGTGCCGGCCGATGCGCTGGAAGAGGGCCGCCGCCTCGGCCGGGCGGCCGGCGCAGGACATGGCGAACGCCAGGTGGTTGAGGTCGGTGTGGCGGCGGGGGTGGTCGTCGTGCTCCCACTCCAGCCACCAGTCGAAGGCCGCGCGCAGGATTCGGCGGGCCCGGGAGCCCGACCAGTGCCCGGAGCCGGCCGGGTCGCCGTGGGCCGGCCCGGTGGCGGCCAGGACCCGGTAGCGCTCGGCGTGGGCGACCACCGGCAGGACGGCCAGCGGGGAGTCGGCGGGGGCGTCGGCTGCGGCCAGCTCGGCGAGGTCGTACACCTCGTGGGAACCGGCCCTGCCGCCCTGGGGCCGCTCGGCGAGCCGGGCGATGAGCAGGTGGTGTCCGTGGTGGTGCTCGGGATACCGCTCGCGCAGTTCCGCGAACGTGCGCAGCACCTCGCTCTCCGGGCCCCGGGTGCGGGCCAGCAGGAGCAGGCCGAGCCAGGGGGTGGGGTCGGCGGGGGCGAGCGCGGCGGCGGTGCGGCAGGCCTCGCGGGCCCGGTCGGCGTCGTCCTTGCCGCGCAGGGTGCGCTGGACCAGGGCGAGGGCGTGCAGGGTGGCGGCGTCGGCGGAGCCGGGCTCGGCGAGCAGCCACTCGTGGGACCAGGCGGCGGCGTACGGCTCCGCGGCGAGCACGGTGGCCCGGTGTCCCCGCCGGTCCCAGTCGTCGCCGGTGTGCAGCAGCAACGACCGGGCGGCCTGCCAGCGGCCCTGGGCCAACGCGGCGCGGGCGGCGAGGAGTTCGGCGTCGCCGAGCGCGTCGTCGAAGGCGCCTGCCGCGGCGTCCTCCGAGGCGAGGGCGCCTGCTAACGCGCCGGAGTCGTCCGGGGCGGTGTCGCCGGACTGGTCCGTGGGGGCCCGGCGAGCGCCGAGCAGAGGCGGGAGTGGGGGCACCGCGGAACTTCCTGATTCTCGGGCTGCCATCGACCGATCACGCACAGCAAACCCCCAGCCAAGGTTTGCGTCAAGCGGAACCCGGGTGTTGGTTCCTTCAACCAGCCTGACAGCAGGGGCACTTGGGACAAGCCCGCCCTGGCTGCGGTGGTGGACGTGCGGAGTGCGGGCGGATCGCTGTGGCGTACGCCATGGCGTCGGCGGTCCGCTCGACGGAGCATGGCCGGACGGTCCCGCCCTCCGCGGGCTGCCCCGCCGCCGGCGGGGCACGGTGACCGAGCCAACCGCCCGGTTCCGGGCACTCTCCGGGGCAATGCGGCCCCGGGAGCGCTACAGTCGGCCACTACGCGTCCGTGGTCCGGCCGGATGATCGAGGTACGCAGCGTGTCCGTTCTGGTTCTCCTTCTCGCCGTGAGCGCGGCCAGCTGTGTCGGCTTCGGATTCGTGCTCCAGCAGAACGCCGCCCAGCAGGCACCGCTCGGCGACTTCCTGTCGTTCCGGCTGCTGCTCGACCTGATGCGGGTACCGCGCTGGCTCGGCGGAATCGCCCTGATGGTGGCCGGCATGGTGCTCGGTGCCGTCGCGCTCGGCAAGGGGGAGATCTCCCTGGTCGAACCGCTGCTCGCCACGAACCTGCTGTTCGCGCTCGCCCTCTCCCGCCACCAGACCAGACAGTCCCTGGGCCGTCAGGGCTGGACCGGCCTCGCGCTGCTCGCGGGCGGTGTGACCGCGTTCATCCTGGCGGGCGAGCCGCGCGGCGGCAGCGCGGTCGCCGACCCGGTGCGGCACTGGCTGATCATCGGCGCGATGCTCGGCGCGGCCATGGTGCTCACGACGTACGCCAAGCGGTCCCGGCTGAGCTGGGGCCCGGTGCTGCTGGCCACCGCCGCCGGGCTGCTGTACGGCGTGCAGGACGCGCTGACCCGGGTCAGCGGCACCCGCTTCTCCGAGGGCGGCCTCGCGGAGCTGTTCACCAGCTGGCAGCCGTACGGTGTGCTCGCGCTGGGCGTCACCGGTCTCGTCCTGGTGCAGAGCGCCTTCGAGACGGCTCCGCTGCGCATGTCGCTGCCCGCTCTCACCGCGGCCCAGCCGCTCGCCGGCATCCTGTGCGGGGTGGGCTTCCTCGGCGACCGGCTGCACACCGACACCGGGGCGCTGGCCTGGGAGGCCGCGGGGCTCGCGGCGATCGTCGCGGGCATCGTGCTGCTCGGGCTGCACCCGGCGATGCCGTGCGGCACGGAGCCGGAGCACACGCGGGACCTCCAGGCACGCTGAGCCGGCCGCGCGGGGCCCTGCTTGGATACGGGCATGAACCCTGCTGACGAGATCCTCGACATCGTCGACGAGCACGACCGGGTCGTCGCCCAGGTCGCGCGCGGCGAGGCGTACGCCCGGGGCCTGCGCCACCGGTGCGTCTTCATCCAGGCCCGGGACGCGGCCGGGCGGCTCTTCGTCCACCGCCGCACCGCGACCAAGCTGGTGTTCCCCGCCCTCTACGACATGTTCGTCGGCGGGGTCGTGGGAGCCGGCGAGTCCTACGACGAGGCGGCGCTGCGGGAGGCGGAGGAGGAACTGGGCGTGACCGGCCTGCCCCGGCCGGACTTCCTCTTCAAGTTCCTGTACGACGACGGGGCCGGGAACAGCTGGTGGTCGGCGGTGTACGAGGTGCGGTGCGACCTTCCGGTACAGCCCCAGGCCGAGGAGGTCCAGTGGCACGACTTCCTGCCCGGGGACGAGGTGGAGCGGAGGCTCGGCGAGTGGGAGTGGGTGCCGGACGGGCTGGCGGCGTACGAGCGCCTGAGGGCGTTCCGGGCCGCCCGTTGAGGCCCCGGTAGGGTCCTGCGCGTGATCGAATTCGTGCGGAACGTCCGGCTCTGGTTCGCCCCGGAACAGGTACGCGAGGAGGGCGTCACCCCCGACTACCGGTTCTCGCTGGCCAACGAGCGCACGTTCCTGGCCTGGCTGCGCACCGCGCTCGCGCTGATCGGCGGCGGTTTCGCGGTGGACCAGTTCCTGCCGGACCTGCGCTGGGCGTGGCGGGTCGGCCTGGCGCTCGCGCTGCTCGGCGCCGGTGTGCTGTGCTCGCTGCGTGCGGTGAACCACTGGGTGCGCTGCGAGCGGGCGATGCGGCGGGGCGAGGATCTGCCGGCGTCCCGCTTCCCGGCGGTGCTGAGCCTGGTGGTCGCGGTGGTGGCGGTCGCGATGGTCGTGGTGGTGCTGGTCGGATGGGCGGGGTGAGCACCGAGGCCCGGGATCCCGGGCTGCAGCCGGAGCGCACCCGGCTGGCCTGGCGGCGCACGACGCTGTCGAGCACCGTGGCCGCCGTACTCGCGGTGAAGACCGCGCTGCACGGCGGGGCCACGGCCGTCGGCATCGTCCTGTGCGCCCTGTGCTGCGCACTCTGGCTGGGCTTCCTGTGGGTGGCGCACCACCGGATCGGCGCGCTCGCGGCCGGCCCGCGCCCGGCCGCGCTGCCACCCCGGCACGCGGCGGCGGCGGTGCTGTGCACGGTGGCGATGGCCGTGTGCGCGGCCGTGCTCGTGTTCTAGACGGCGCCTTCCGCTGCCGGGTCCACGCGGCTACGCGGTGTCCTCCTCGGTCTCCCAGTCCACCGTGACCACGATCTTGCCCCGGGTGCGGCCCTCCTGGCTCAGCCGGTGCGCGTCCGCCGTCCGCTCCAGCGGCAGGGCCTCCTGGACGTGCACGGACACGACTCCCTGTTCCGCCAGCTCGGCCAGGCGGGCCAGATCCGCGGCGTCGGGGCGGACGAAGCAGTAACGGCCGCCGTAGCTCAGCACCTCGGCGTCGGCGATGGACGCGAGCCGGCCCTCGGGGGCGAGCAGATTGGCGGAGGTCTTCAGCGTGTCGCCGCCGATGGTGTCGAAGACCGCGTCCACGCCCTCGGGGGCCAGTGCGCGCACCCGTTCGGCCAGGCCCTCGCCGTAGGCGACCGGCTCGCCTCCGAGGCTCCGTACGAAGTCGTGGTTGCGCTCGCTCGCCGTGCCGATCATCCGGGCGCCCAGGTGGGCGCCGATCTGGACGGCCAGCGAGCCGACCCCGCCGGCCGCCGCGTGCACCAGCACGGTCTCACCGCGCTTGATATCCAGCGCCTTCACCAGGACCTGGTAGGCGGTGAGCCCGGCCAGCGGCAGCCCCGCGGCCTCCTCGTAGGAGAGGTTGCGCGGCTTGCGGGCCAGGGTGCGCACGGGCGCGGCGACGTACTCGGCGAAGGTCCCCCGGGACAGGAAGTCCTCGCGGACGTAGCCGATCACCTCGTCGCCCACGGAGAACTCCGTGACGGCGACTCCGGGCTGCACCACCACGCCGCTCACGTCCCACCCCGGGACAACCGGGAAGACGGCGTCCAGAACGGGGTCGAGGTAGCCCTCGCGGCACTTCCAGTCGACCGGGTTGACCGCCGCCGCGCGCACCTTGACCAGCACCTGGTCGGGGCCGACCTTCGGGTCGCCGACTTCCCCGTACTCCAGCACCTCGGGTCCGCCGTAGCGGCTGTAACTGATGCCCTTCATGCCCTCGACCCTCCGGGGTACTCGTACGCCACGCAACCTGTATGCCCTGATATGCACCATTCGCGCGCGTAGCCTGTTCGCTCGTCACCGTTCCGTACCCCTCGAAGGTGAACACATGACCACGCTCCATCAGGAACACGCCGAGCACGGCACCCACAGCCACGGCCCCGGCTGCGGGCACACCGCCGTCCAGCACCTCGACCACCTCGACTACGCGCACGACGGCCATCTGCACCGCGAGCACGGCGGCCACTGGGACGAGTGCGAACCGGCCGGCCACACCGCGCACGCGGGCCACGAGCACGTGCACCACGAGGAGTGCGGGCACGCCCGGGTCCGGCACGGCGACCACGTCGACTATCTGCACGACGGACACCGCCACGCCGAGCACGGGGACCACTGGGACGACCACTGACCCGCACGGCAGAAGGACCGACGGCTCCCCGGGCAGCGCACGGGGAGCCGTCGGCCTATCGTGGCTCCGGTCACGTTTCTCGCCACGTTCGGCGTATGCACTGGACGGCATACCGACCGGTCGGCATCATAAGTCGAGTCCAGTTCACCCGTTCGTAGGAGTGATGTATGAGCGCCGACCACCCGCCCGGACTCGATCTCGACCGGCTGCGCGGCCTGCTCGAACGTGAGCGGCCCGGTCTGGTGAACGGCCCGCTGAGCGGCCGGCTGATCGAGGGCGGACGGTCGAACCTCACCTACGCGCTCTCCGACGGCACCTCGAAGTGGGTCGTCCGGCGCCCGCCGCTCGGCCATGTGCTGGCCACCGCGCACGACATGAAGCGCGAGCACCGGGTGATCAGCGCGCTGCACCCGACGGACGTGCCGGTCCCCCGCCCGGTGCTGCTGTGCGAGGACGAGGAGGTGCTCGGGGCGCCGTTCTACGTCATGGAGTTCGTCGAGGGCACGCCGTACCGCACCGCGGACCAGCTCGCCCCGCTGGGCGAGGAGCGCACCCGGAACGCGGTGCTGTCCCTGGTGGACACACTGGTCGAACTGCACGCGGTGGACCCCGCCGAGGTGGGCCTGGGCGACTTCGGCCGGCCCGAGGGCTTCCTGGACCGGCAGCTGCGCCGCTGGGGCAAGCAGCTGGACGCCTCCCGCAACCGCGAACTGGCCGGCATCGACGAGCTGCACGCCGCCCTCGGACGCGCCCTGCCCACTTCCCCCGCGCCCGCCGTCGTGCACGGCGACTACCGGCTGGACAACGTCCTGATCGGCGCCGACGACAGGATCAAGGCGATCCTCGACTGGGAGATGTCGACCATCGGCGACCCGCTGACCGACCTGGGCCTGCTGGTGATGTACAGCCAGCCGCTCGCGCTGCCGCACTCGCCGGTGTCCACGACCGCCCAGGCCGCGGGGCACCCCTCCCCGCAGGAGCTGATCGAGCGCTACGCGGCGCGCTCGGGGCGCGACGTCTCCGCCGTCTCCTGGTACACGGCGTTCGCCTGGTTCAAGCTCGCCGTGATCCTGGAGGGCATCCACTACCGGTACACGCTCGGCCAGACGGTCGGGCGCGGCTTCGACCGCATCGGCGAGCTCGTGCCCGTCTTCATCGACCACGGACTGACCACTCTTCAGGAAGGCTGACCGGACATGGACTTCGCGTTCGACGCGCGTACGGAGGAGCTGCGCGGCAAGCTGCTCGCCTTCATGGACGAGTACGTCCATCCGGCGGAGGCGGTGGCGGAGGAGCAGCGTGCCGCGCTGGCCTCGCCCTGGGACACCCCGGCCGTGGTCGACGAGCTGAAGGCCGAGGCGCGCAGGCAGGGTCTGTGGAACCTCTTCCTGCCGGACACCGAGTACGGCGCCGGACTGACGAACCTCCAGTACGCGCCGCTCGCCGAGATCACCGGCCGCTCCCCGCACCTCGCGCCCACGGCGACGAACTGCGCCGCGCCCGACACCGGGAACATGGAGGTGCTGGCGCAGTTCGGCAACGAGCAGCAGAAGAAGCAGTGGCTGGAGCCGCTGCTCGCCGGTGAGATCCGCTCGGCGTTCGCGATGACCGAGCCGGACGTGGCCTCCTCCGACGCCACCAACATCACCACGCACATCGAGCGGGACGGCGACGAGTACGTCATCACCGGCCGCAAGTGGTACATCTCCGGGGCGATGAACCCGGACTGCAAGATCTTCATCGTCATGGGCAAGACGGACCCGGACGGGGCGGACATCCGGCGCCAGCAGTCGATGGTCCTGGTCCCGCGCGACACCCCCGGCGTGACCGTCAGGCGCGCGATGCAGGTCTTCGGTTACGAGGACCACTCCCACGGCGGCCACGCCGAGGTGGTCTTCGACCGGGCGCGCGTGCCGGTGTCGAACCTCATCGGCGAGGAGGGCGGCGGCTTCGCCATCGCCCAGGCCCGGCTCGGCCCGGGCCGGATCCACCACTGCATGCGGCTGATCGGCATGGCCGAGCGCGCGATCGAGCTGATGTGCAGGCGGGCCGTCTCGCGCACCGCCTTCGGCAAGGCGCTGGCCCAGCAGGGTGTCGTCCAGAACTGGATCGCCGACGCCCGGGTCACCGTGGAGCAGCTGCGGCTGCTGGTGCTGAAGACGGCCTGGCTGATGGACACCGTCGGCAACAAGGGCGCCCACGCGGAGATCCAGGCCATCAAGATCGCCACCCCGCGCGCGGTGGTCGGCATCCTGGACCGGGCCATCCAGCTGCACGGCGCGGGCGGTGTGAGCCAGGACTTCCCGCTGGCCGAGCTGTACGCGAGTGCCCGCACCCTGATGCTGGCCGACGGCCCGGACGAGGTGCACCAGCGGTCGCTGGCGCGACGGGAGCTGAAGAAGTACCTCTAGGGAGCATGGGTGAGGGGCGGCCGCCGTGGGCGACCGCCCCTCACCGGTATGTCTGCGGGGCTAGGGACGCAGCGCCCGCAGCAGCAGGTCGGCCAGGTGGTCGGCGACCTGCTGGGGGGTGAGGGGGCCGTCCGGGCGGTACCAGGTCGACAGGTGGTGGACCGAGCCGAAGTGGTAGTCCACGACCAGGTCGGCGGGGGTCGCCGTGGAGAAGACGCCCTCGCGCTGGCCCTCCTCGATGAGCGCGCGGAACTGCTCGTGGTAGCGCCGGCGCTCGGCGCGCACCTGCTTGTTCTTCTCCGGGCTCAGGTGGTGCATGGAGCGGAAGAAGATCATCGCGTCGTCGAGGTTCTCGATCGTCGTGACGACGACGTCCGCGGCCGCGCCCCTGAGCCGCTTCTCCACCGGAGCGTCCATGGTGGCGAAGTGGTCCAGCCGCTCCTGCTGGACGCGCAGCACCCGCGCGTACACCTCGTGCAGAAGGTCGTCCTTGGAGCCGAAGTAGTGGTACAGCGCCCCCTTGGTGACGCCGGCCGCCTCCACGATCTCCTGCACCGAAGTGCGGTCGTAGCCCTGCTCGGCGAAGAGGCGGGTGGCGGCGTTCAGCAGCCGCTGCGGAACGGGCGTCCCGTCTCCGTCCGTCGTCCTGGGCACTGCCGCCACCTGCCTTTCCGTCGTTACTGCTGATTGTCGTGGGCGCGGGAACGCAGTTCCCGACGGAGGATCTTCCCACTCGTCGTCTTGGGCAAGTCGGGCAGGATCTCCACCTGGCGCGGGTACTTGTAGGCAGCCAGTCTCTCCTTGCAGTACACCGCGAATTCATCCGGGTCCGCCTCGGCGCCCGGCCGCAGGCTGATGTACGCCTTGACGGTCTCCCCGCGGTAGCCGTCGGGGACGCCGACGACGGCGGCCTCGCGCACCGCCGGATGGGTGTACAGGACGTCCTCGACCTCGCGCGGCCACACCTTGAAGCCGGACGCGTTGATCATGTCCTTCTTGCGGTCGACCACGTAGAGCCAGCCCTGCGCGTCCATGAAGCCGATGTCGCCGGTGCGCAGCTCCCCGTCCGGGAAGGTCTCGGCGGTGGCCTCGGCCCGCCGCCAGTAGCCGGGGACCACCTGGGGCCCGCGGACCACGATCTCGCCCTGCTCGCCGAAGGGGACCTCCTCGCCCCGCTCGTCCAGGATGCGTACGAGGGTGTCGGCGCCGGGCACTCCGACGGCGAGCGTCCCGGAGGCCTGGTCGACGGGCGACTCCAGGCCGGGCGGGACGGCCGCGGCGGCCCCGCTGCACTCGGTCAGCCCGTAGCCGGTGCGGATGTACTGGCCGCACTGGGCGCGGAACTTCTCCACCAGGGCGGGCGGCACGGGGGCGCCGCCCGAGGCGATGCCCACGAAGGAGACGAAGTGCTCCGAGGTGACGTCGGGGTGGGCGGCCAGCGCCATGTACGCGGTGGACGGGCCGACCGTGTAGTGCGGGCGGTGCTCGGTGAACGCGTCCAGGACGACACCCGGCTCGAAGCGGTAGGCGAGCACCAGCGTGCCCGCGCTGGTGAGACACGACGCGAACTCGCTGACCATCCCGGTGATGTGGAACAGCGGTGCGAGCGCGAAGTAGACGGGTGCGTCCGGCAGGGCGAGCCCGGTCCGCTGCCGCTCGGCGTTGTGCATGATGTTGCCGTGCGTGTTGGTGGCACCCTTCGGGGTGCCGCTGGTGCCCGAGGTGTAGCTGATCAGCGCGATGTCGCCGGGGCCCGGGTCGCGGTCCCCGGGTACCCTGCCGCCCTGCCGGGCGACGGCCACGAGGTCGTCGGCGTCGGGGGCCTGGGGCAGCCGCTCGAAGGTGAGCACGCGCGCGTCGTCCCGGGTCTGGAAGTCCAGCTCGCACCCGGTGAGCACGATCCGCACCGGCGAGCCGGCGGCCGTGTCCCGCAGATACGACTCCCAGGCCCGGTCGGAGCAGATCAGCGCGGCGACCTCGGCGTCCCGCAGCACATGGGCGACCTCGGCCGACTTGTACATCGGGTTGACGGGCACGACGGTCGCGCCCGCCTTCCAGGCCCCGAGGACGGCCAGGACGAAGTGCGGGGAGTTCTGCAGCAGGACGGCGACCCGGTCGCCGCGCTCCAGACCGCGCGCGGCGAGGTGGGCGGCCACGGAGTCGCTCAGCTCGTCGACCTCGCGGTAGCTCAGCCGGGCGTCGAAGTAGGCGAGGAAGGTGCGGTCGGGGGCGTCGGCGACGGCCGCGCGCAGGGCGTGCACGAGCGAGTCGGCGGGGTCGACCGGCCCGCGCTGCACCTCGTTGAGCAGGGCCAGCCAGGGCCGCGTCGCGTACGGTGAGGCGCTCACCGGGTGGCCTCCCACTTCTGCTGGATGTGGTTCATTCCGGCGAGCCAGCGGTCGGGGGTGGCGGCCCGTGCCTGGTAGTACTCGGCGACCTCGGGGTGCGGCAGGATCAGGAAGCGGTCCTCCGCGATGCCCCGGAACAGCGCCTCGGCGACCGCCTCCGGTTCGATCGCGGTCGGCTGCAGCACCAGGTCGCCCGCGCTGCCGGTGGCGGCCAGCATGTCGGTGCGGACGCCCTGCGGGCAGATGGCGTGGACCCTGACGCCCCGGTGGCCGTAGGTGAGCGAAAGCCACTCGGCGAAGGCCAGCGCGCCGTGCTTGGTGACGCTGTACGAGGGGGCGCCGAGCATGGTGAGGAGTCCGGCGGCCGACACCGTGGAGACGAACCGGCCGCGCCCGCGCTCCAGCCAGTCCGGCAGCAGCGCCTGGGCCGCCCGGACGTGGGCCATCACGTTGACGTCCCAGGACAGCGCCCAGGCCTTCTCGTCGAGGGGCTCGCCGGCACCCGCGTCCTCGAAGGCGACGCCGGCGTTGGCGCAGAAGACGTCCACGGCACCACCGAGCGCCTCACGGGCGTCACCGACGATCGCGGAGGCATCGCCCGGCACGGCTGTCCCGCCGATCTCCGCGGCCACCGCCTCGGCCTTCCCGGCGTCCAGGTCATTGACGACGACTCTGGCACCCTCGGCCGCGAACCTGCGGGCCAGCGCGGCCCCGATCCCCCCGCCCGCTCCGGTGACGACCACTCCGGCATCCTGCACGGCTTCCACCATCGGTCTCCTTCGACGCGATCTCGCGCGGCGCGTATCGGCTCTGGCATCCCAGACTAACCAGTCGGTATGTGTGTACGGAAGGGTCGACTCCCCAGTGTCGCGGGGCTGCATCGATGTGCGGCTCCGCCGCGTGGGCGCGATCAGCCACGGACGGCCCGCAGCCTGCCACACTGCCTGCGGGAACGCTCGACGTGGAGGTCACCGATGCACCTGTCCAGAAGAGCCTTACTCGCAGCAGCAACAGTCACCGCCTCGCTCACAGCAACACCGGCAGCCGCAGCCGATCACCTGCGTACAGGTTTCGAAAGACTCGCAGCCGACGGATACGCCCTCCTCGGCGGCCGGCGAGTGGGCATCGTGACCAACCCCACCGGCATCACCCGTGACGCCCTGCACATCGTCGACGTCATGCACGCCGACCCCCGCTGCAGGCTCACGGCGGTCTTCGGCCCCGAGCACGGCTTCCGCGGCACCGCCCAGGCCGGCGGCTCCGAGGGCCGCTACGACGACCCGGCGACGGGTCTGCCGGTCTACGACACGTACCTCAGGAGCGGCCGCCCGCTGGCGGACATCTTCACCGCCTCCGGGGTCGACACGATCGTCTTCGACATCCAGGACGTGGGCGCCCGCTTCTACACGTACATCTGGACCCTGTACGACTGCATGGAGGCGGCCCAGCTCGCGGGCAAGAGCTTCGTCGTGCTCGACCGCCCGAATCCGGTCACCGGACGCTCGGCCCAGGGCCCCGTCCTGCACAGGGAGTTCGCCACCTTCGTGGGCCGCCGGCCCATCGCGCAGGCGCACGGCATGACGGTCGCCGAGCTGGCCCGGCTGTTCAACGGGGAGTTCCTGAGCACGCCGGTGCCGCTGGAGACCGTCCTGATGACGGGCTGGAAGCGCACATGGTTCTACGACGCCTCCGGTCTGCCCTGGGTGCCGCCCAGCCCGAACATGCCGACCCCGGACACCGCACTGGTGTACTCGGGCACCTGCATGTTCGAGGGCACCAACCTCTCCGAGGGGCGCGGCACGACCCGGCCCTTCGAACTCCTCGGCGCCGAGGACGTCGACGGGCGCTGGGCCGCCGCGGCCGACGAGCTGGGCCTGCCGGGTGTGCGGTTCCGGGAGGCCTACTTCGCGCCCACCTTCTCCAAGTTCCAGGGCAAGACCGTCGGGGGCGTGCAGATCCATGTGCGGGACCGGGCCGCCTACGACCCCGTACGCACCGGGATCGCCCTGCTGGTGACCGCACGGAAGGTCTGGGACGGCTTCGCCTGGCGCTCGGACAACTGGATCGACAAGCTCACCGGCTCCACCCTGGTGCGGACCATGATCGACGCGGGGGCCGGGCCGGACGAGGTGGTCGCCGCCTGGCAGGACGAGCTGGCCGCTTTCCGGAGCATTCGAAAGGAATATCTGCTCTACAAGTGAACCGCGTCGTATGGCCAACTCTGCCCCGGCGCAGGACGATACGCCCACATCGCATCGTTCGGGGGACGAGGGAGCCCGGCATGGCGGATCCTGGGATGAGCGTGACTCCCTACTGGGAGCTGACCTTCGATGCGGACGGGGACGTGGACGGCCCCGAACGCGACCGGCTGCTGGCGCAGGTCACGGACCGGGACGTCCGTGACCTGATCGTCTTCGCGCACGGCTGGAACAACGACCGTTCGGGCGCCACCGCGCTGTACCGGCGCTTCTACGCCCCGATCCCGAAGCTCGCACCGAAGGCGCGGATCGGGTACGTGGGGGTGATCTGGCCGTCGATGCGGTTCTGCGACGAGCCGATCCCGGACTTCCCGAGCGCCGCGCCCGCTCTCGCGGCGGGCCCGGCGCTGGACCCGGACACCCGGCGCGCGCTGCTGACGGCCTTCCCCGACCGGGCCGAGCAGCTCGACCGGCTGGCCCGGATGCTGGACGAACAGCCGGACGGGGAACAGGGGTTGGCCCGGTTCGGGCAGTTGGTGCGGCAGCTGGTCGGGGCGGCCCCGCCACTCGCCGCGGCGGACACCTCGCAGCCGGGCGAGCCCCTCATGTTCAGCGGCGACACGGTGACCGCCTGCGAGGAGTTCGCCGCGGCGCTGACCGGACCGCACCCCGAGTTCAGCCTGCCCAACCCCTGGGAGGGCGCCAAGGAGCTGCTGCGGCAGGCGACGTACTACATGATGAAACGGCGGGCCGGGACGGTCGGCGAGCACGGACTCGGGTCCTTCGTCGGGCAGTTGGCCCAGGCGGCTCCCGGTGTGCGGGTGCATCTGGTCGGACACAGCTTCGGCGGGCGGCTGGTGGCGTTCGCGCTGCGCGGGCTGCCCGGCGGAGTGCGCACGGTGAAGTCCGTGACCCTGCTGCAGGGCGCCTTCTCCCACTACGCGTTCGCGGCCCGGCTGCCCGGGGACCCGGACACCGCCGGCGCGCTCAAGGACCTGCAGAAGCGGATCGACGGCCCGCTGGTGTGCTGCTACTCGCACTTCGACGGCGCGCTCGGCACCTTCTATCCGCTCGCCTCGCGTCTCGCGGGGGACGACCACTCGGTCCTGGGTGTCGACGTCGCGGGTGTGCTGGGCCCCGAGTGGGGGGCCATGGGGCACGACGGGGTGCAGGCGGTGCCGGGCACCGCGAAGCTGGACCTCGCCGCGGCCCTGAACGGGGCGCTGCCCGGATCGGGCTGTGTGAACGTCGACGCGGCCGCGGTCGTCCGCGCCGGGGGCCCGCCGTCCGGGGCGCACAGCGACATCGTGCACCCGGAACTGGCGCGGGTGGTGCTGGCGGCGGGCCGTATCGTCTGACCCGCCGCCGTCCGGGCGTCACCGGTGTGACGTGTACTCCACGACCTGCTGGAAGGTCGGCCGGTTCTGCCAGCTGATCCTGCCGTGCTTGATGCCGCCCAGGGTGCGCTGGACGATCGAGTCGGCGCACCACTGGTCGCCGGCCGAGCACTGGTCGTCACCCGGGTAGACCTGGGCGGCGGTCAGGCCCGCCGCCTGCTTCAGGGTGCCGATCAGGCTGTCCCGGCAGGCGCTGAGGCTGCCGCCGCCGCAGTACTGCCGGGCCAGCGGTCCCTGCACGGACTCACCGAGCACCGACCGGATGTCCTTGTCGACATAGCTCCACCAGCCGTACTGGAAGGAGCTCCCGGCGTGCGAGCCGGTCGGGCCGTGCCCGGCGGACGGGGCCTCGTCCACGGGCAGGTTGTCGGTGAACGCGGTGTAGAGGTCGCTGCCCAGGCCGGGCTCGAACTCCGCCTTCACCAGCAGCGGCCACCAGGCGTCCAGGATGCGGATCGCGTCGGCGTTGGCGTAGGTCTTCGAACCCGCCGAGGTCTCCGTGCGCCTGGCGCCGGCGCTCACCCACGCCTGGAGCTTGTTCACCGCGTCGGCGGCCGTGGAGTCGGTCACCGGGGAGGAGTTGATCACCTTGAGCAGCTTGGGCAGCACGTCCTCGGCGCGCAGGTCGGCGAGCGCCGCGTCCGCCATGGCCTGCACCAGCTTGGTGCGGGTCACCCCGCCGGCCGCGACCAGCTTCTTCACCCGGTCCTCGAGCAGGTTGCCGCGGTGAACCGACCCGTCGCCCCAGGAAGCGGTCGTGTAGTCCTTGGCCTGCTTGTTGTTCCAGGAGACGTAGTAGTCCTGGTCGACCGAGCTGGGGTGCGCGGAGGCCGGGGTGTAGTCGGCCGTGTTGGTGGCCGGGTCCCAGTTCCGCCACTCGTACGCCGGCTGTGCCCACACCGGGAACTCTGCGTCGACGCCGCTCGCCCGGACCGGGTTGTCGCCGCTGTTGTAGTACGCCGTGTGCTGGGAGTCGGCGTAGAACCAGTTGAAGGTGTAGTTGATGTGCTGGGCCGCGCTCTGGAAGTCCTTCGGGCCCTTGACGTAGTCGGGGTCGTTCAGCATCTGGAAGCCGATGATCGAGTCGGCCTCGTGCAGGTAGGAGGAGCGCAGGGTGGTGTAGGCGACCTTCTTGCCGCCGACCGTGCCGCGGTACTCGACCGGGCCGTACTTCGTCCGCCACACCCGCATGGTGTACGACCCCGCCGCGGTCCCGTCGGCGGTCGTCGGCTTCCACGCGTTCTTCTGCTCGACCTCGTCCATCGCGGTGCAGGTGCCGTGGTACAGGTAGTGGTAGTCGTCCTGGCACAGCTCGACGGCGTAGGTGTCGATGATGTCCTGGCCCGAGGTGGTCGCGCTCCAGGAGTAGTCCTGGCCGCGGCCCAGCTCGACGTACATGCTCAGGCCCGCGAAGGAGGCGCCGCGGGCGCTGATGCCCGGGCCCTGGATCTCCTGGAGCATGAGCAGCTGCGGGGCGAAGTAGCCGGTCTGCGGCCCGAAGACGGCGATGGGGTGGCCGCCGGCGGTGTACTTTCCGCTGACCACGAGGGCGTTGGACATGCCTCGCCTGGCGGAGCCGAGGGTGGTCCTGGCGGCCGCGGTGGAGGCGCGGGTGGCGCTCGCGGTGGCGGCGCTGCCCGTGCGGTCGTAGACGAGCGGCTCCTGGGTCACCGAGCCGGGGTCGGGCAGGGCCTCGCCCTTGGGGTCGTCGGGCCTGGACGCGTAGGGGAAGCTCTCGCCGTTGTGGACGGTCAGGACGGCCTCGGCGTCGTTGCGCTCGCGGAAGGACTCCCAGACCTTGGTGCCCTCCGCCACGCCGTACTTGGACTGGGCGGCGATCAGGGAGAGCGCGTTGTTGACCTCGCCGCCCCCGCCGGAGCCGAACAGTGAGCCCACGACGGAGCCGAGCGCCACCAGGTCGGTGATCTTGAAGTGGTCTATGGTGCCGGCGTTGGTGATGGAGTCCTTGTGGCCGGTCAGGACGTACTCACCGGGGAAGTAGCGGCCGCTGTCGGAAGCGTCGATGTAGGAGTTGATGCCGGCGAGGTAGGCGTTGGCGTCGGCGAGGGCCTGCTGGCCGCGGGCGCCGTTGTTCGCCACGGCGTTGTCGATCTGCGCCTGCAGGTCGGCCTCGGTGTACGGCGCGTTGCGGTAGAACTGCTGCTCCAGGCCCTGGTTGGCGGCCGCGCCGCCGGCGAAGGTGGTCAGCTGGCCACGGCCCACGTGCCGGAAGACGTCCATCAGCCACAGCCGGTCCTCTGCGGCCGCGTACCCCGCACCGAACTCGGTGCCGTACCGGGTGGTGCCTGTGATGTGCGGCACACCGGTCTTCTTGTCGCGGACGATCGTCACGTCACCGCGGCCGGCCGGCTTCTCGGTGGAGGCCACCTGGTCGGAAGGGACGCCGAAGGAGGCGTCGTTGAAAAAGGTGTTGATCTTCGCGTCGGTGAGCCCCGAGTAGCCGTTCGCCAGGTTGGCGTACGGACCGAGCTGGTCCTCGGCGTGCGAGGGCTGGACACCGAAGGCCTGGTTGAGCAGGATCTGGGCGAGGGTGGCGTTGCCGTTCTCGCCCGGCGGCAGGATGTCCGAACACTGGCCGCCGCAGTAGTCGTTCGAGGCCGTGGCGCTCTCCGCCGCCGCTGCCTGGGTGAGCGGGGAGAGGACTCCCGCGATGAGAACGCATACGGATGCCGTCTTCAGGAACCCGGTGAGCCTGCGGGGAGTTCTCAGTCTGTCGAACAACACGTTGCGTGGGGTGCGCCGTGGCATGGCAGCTCCTCCCGACGGGGGTGGGCCGGACGTTACCGCCGGTATCCCCGGGATTGAAGATGAACATGCGTCAAGTTTTGGAGTCACGAGGACCGGTGCGCCCGGCGGTCAACCCGGGGCGCCTTATGGGAGGGCATCGGAAATCGGATGGAGCCGGATCGTGTGTCGATACGTCTACTCGGCGACGTCGCGGAAAGCCGTACGGCGACGCCGAGGTGACCGAAGTGCGGACGCAGGTGTGACGGAGGTGCAGGGCGATGGCCGGATTCCGAAGTCTGGCGAGACAGGTGCGCGATTCGCGGTGTGATCTGGCACTGCGGCGCTACTCACTGCGTAAGTGCCTGGAGCGGTTCGCTCCCTACGGGCACCGGGCGACCTGGGACCACTTGTGCTCCCGGGCCGGTTTCGGTCCGGAGGACCGCTCCCCCGACCCGGCGCGGCTCGTGGCCGCACTGGAGGAGCTGGAGGAGGCGCGCGAGGTCTGGCTCACCTATGAGGGCGAGTTCGCCGAGCGCCGCAAGAAGGAGAAGCACGACGGGCTGCGCCGGCCCGGCACCGTGGACGACTGGCACCGGCTGACCTGGGGCGGGTTCGGGGTCGCCTGGTGCGACGACCCGCGGGTCCACCCCGGTGAGCCGCTGGCCGAGGTGCTGCGCCGGCTGATCGCCGCGCTGGAGCGGGAGCCTGGCTCGGCCTGCCCCGTGTGTTCCGGTGAGCGCCTCACATGGAAGTTCGACCTGGACCACGAGCCCTCGTCCGGTCCGGTCTGCACGGACTGCGGGATCCTCGTGCCCCGGCCCGTGCTCACGCCCCAGGCGCTGGCGTGCGCCGGGCGGGCACAGCTGCTGATCTCGGCCTGATCGGCAGGGGGGTGGAACCGGGGGGTGCGCAGGGGGATGCCGCACCCCTTGCCGGGACACGCCGTTGGGCACTGTCAGTGGCGTCCGGCACCATCGACTCATGATGCAGGTGTGTCTCAACGGCCGCCGCACGGCCATGGACGGCGCGTGTGTGCCCTTGTCCCCCGAGGACTTGGCACGGTCCGCCGCCGAAGCGGTCGCGGCCGGCGCCACGGAGATCCACGTCCACCCCAAGACACCGTGCGGGCACGACAGTCTGTCCCCACGGGTGCTCGCCCCGACGCTGGAGGCGATACGGGCGCGGGTGCCGGTGCCGGTCGGGGTGACCACCGGCGCCTGGGCCGAGCCCGACCCCGCCGCCCGGCTCGACCGGGTGCGCAGCTGGTCGGCGCTGCCCGACTTCGCCTCGGTCAACTGGCATGAGCCCGGCGCCGAGGAGGTGGCCGGGCACCTGCTCGCCCGGGGTGTCGGTGTGGAGGCGGGCATCTGGTCCGGCACCGACGCAGCGGCCCGGTTCGCGGCCTCCCCGCTCGGGCCGAGGGTGCTGCGGGTGCTCGCGGAGGTGACCGACCCGGATCCGGCGACGGCCCAGGCGTCGGCGCGGAGCCTGCTGGCCGGGCTCGGCGGTGCCCACGGCCGCCCGGTGCTGCTGCACGGCGAGGAGGGCGGTGCCTGGCCGGTGCTGCGTCTGGCCGGGCGGCTGGGCCTGGCCGCCCGCATCGGTCTGGAGGACACCCTGGCTCTGCCGGACGGCGAACGGGCCCGGTCCAACGCTCAGTTGGTGGCTCAGGCGCTGTCCCAGCAGGGGTGCTCCCAGCGCTCGTCGTAGGGCAGCGCCAGGAGTTCGCAGCGGACGGCGAGGTCGTGCTCGCCCAGGGCGTGCAGGCGGGCGGCTCCGGGGCCGGCCAGCCAGGTGCGCAGCTCGGCGAGGCCCGCCTCCTCGCTGTCGTCGTACCACCAGGGAAAGGGAGAGTTGTCGCAGAGCAGGTCGTAGAGCCACACGTCGGCGCAGTGGGCGAGGTGTGTGCCGGCGACCGGTCCTCGGGGCCAGTCGTCGAGGAACGGAGTCACGCTCCGCGCGATCGTGACACAGGTGTCGAAGATGTCGTCGACGGCGTAGACCGGTTCGGCGGTCGTCAGGGTGTCCTGCCACCAGGCGCGCAGGAAGGCATCGATCGCCGCGGCCTGCTCGGCCGGCCAGGAGCGCCAGTCCACCAGGCTCAGCCCGTGGCAGGCGTGGCCGATCGAGCCGAGGGTGGCGTCGGCCATCGCCCGTGCGGCCTGCGGGAGCAGGCGGCGCATCGAGGCCGCGTGGTCGTCGAAGTGGCCGGGCACCTCGAAGAGGTACATCTGCACGACGCCGACGGGCATGCGGACGTACGGCGTGCGCAGATACGCGGTCTCCTCGGGCAGGTGGCACAGGCCGCAGCCGGTCTCGTCCGGGCTCGCGAAGCCGTTGAAGACCGTGTCGATGTCCGCGAGGGCGGCGGCAAGAGCGGGCTTGGGCATGGGAGTTGGCCCCGTTCGGTACTCCGTGCCGGGCGTCGCCGCCGGCCGAAGAGCGCGACGTTACCAGCCTCTAATCCACTCGCTCCATCCCTTTCCCGTGCGGAGAGTGGTGTCGATGAAACCGAGCTGAGGAACCGAGGAGTCCCCAGATGTCGACGCTGCGCGTCACCGCCGAAGTGCTGACCGTCCATGAACATCCGAACGCCGATGCGCTGGAGTTGGCCCAGGTCGGCCTGTACCGGGCCGTCGTCGCCAAGGGTGCGTACCGCACCGGCGAGGCCGCCGTCTACATCCCCGAGCAGTCCGTGCTTCCGCCGGGGCTGATCGAGGAGCTGGGGCTGACCGGGCGGCTGGCGGGGGGTGACGCAAACCGGGTCAAGGCGGTGCGGCTGCGGGGTGAGCTGTCGCAGGGCATCGTGTGCCGGCCGAAGGCGCTGGCGGACGTGGACCTGGCGCGGGCCGCGGTCGAGGGGACCGACTTCGCCGGGCGGCTGGGCATCACCAAATGGGTGCCGCCGGTCCCGCCGACGATGGACGGGGACGTGGAGTCCGCGCCCGATCTGCTGCCCTGGGTGGACATCGAGAACATCCAGCGGTTTCCCGACATCTTCGCAGCGGGCGAGGATGTGGTCCTGACCGAGAAGCTGCACGGCTCGGCCTGCCTGCTGACGTATCTCGCCGGCGAGGACCGGGTGCACGTCTCCTCCAAGGGCTTCGGCGCCAAGTCCCTCGCCCTGAAGGAGGATCCGCGCAATCTGTACTGGCGGGCGGTGCGCGGACACGGCGTCGCCGAGGTCGCGGCCAGGCTCGCCGAACGGCTGGGGGCGCGCCGCGTCGGCATCTTCGGCGAGGTGTACGGGGCGGGGGTGCAGGACCTGACCTACGGGGCCGACGGGCGGCGGGAGACGCTGGGGTACGCGGTGTTCGACGTGTCCGCCGAGATCGACGGCACGGTGCGGTGGCTGGACGCGGCCGAAGTCCTCGGCGGTGAGCTGCCGTCGGTGCCTCGGCTTTTCTCGGGGCCGTACGACATCGAGCGGGTGCTGGAGTTCGCGAGCGGGCGGGAGACGGTGTCCGGGCGGGGGCTGCATCTGCGGGAGGGCGTGGTGATACGGCCCCTCGTGGAGCGGTACAGCGGGGTGACCGGGGGCCGGGCGATCGCGAAGGCCGTCAGCCCGGCCTACCTGACGCGCAAGGGCGGGACCGAGTACGAATAGTCGACCGGTCGTAAACTTGCGCCCGTGGGACGCACCAGTTCTCGTTCACCGACCGTCCCGCGCTGACAGTCAGCCTCGGCGTGCTGTTGCGGCGCACGGGGGACGGCCGGCGCATCGACCTCTACCAGGTCTCCCGCCTCGGCCAGGCCTCCGGCTCACCGGCCCTCGGCCATGAGACGTGACCCCACCCGCCGTTCGCCGAAGACGTCATCGGGGTTCGACAGCACACAGGTGTCCAAGGACAGGCACCCGCAGCCGATGCAGTCGGTGAGGTGGTCGCGGAGCCGGTTGAGCTGCTTGATGCGTTCGTCGAGCTCGGAGCGCCACGCCTCGGACAGCCGGGCCCAGTCCTCGCGGGTCGGGGTGCGTTCCTCAGGGAGTCGCGCGAGGGCCTCGCGGATGGTCGCCAGCGGGATGCCGACGCGTTGGGCCGCGCGGACGAAGGCGACGCGGCGCAGCGTGTCGCGGGTGTAGCGGCGCTGGTTTCCGGAGGTGCGGCTGCTGGTGATGAGCCCCTTGGACTCGTAGAAGTGCAGCGCGGAGACGGCGGCGCCGCTGCGCGCGGACAGCTGGCCGACGGTCAGCTCGTGGATCTTCTCGGGAATCTGGGGCACTCATCAGAGACTACCGACCGACACCATCCGGCCGGTGGCCCGGCATCCGTTGACATCACCTCCGCACCCGACCATGCTAAGCAGTCGCTTAGACCTGCGAGCGAGAGGCCGGGAACATGGCAGAACCGAGGACCTTCACCTCCCCCGACGAACTGAGGGGCGCGGTGGGCGAGCAGCTGGGCCACACGGACTGGCTGGAGATCGACCAGAAGCGGATCGACCTGTTCGCGGAGGCCACCGGGGACCACCAGTGGATCCACGTGGACCCGGAGAAGGCCGCGGCGGGCCCGTTCGGGACCACCATCGCCCACGGCTACCTCACGCTGTCGCTGCTCCCGCTCTTCGGACCGCAGCTCATCCACGTCGAGGGCGTGCGGATGGGCGTCAACTACGGGACGAACAAGGTCCGCTTCCCCTCCCCCGTCCCCGTCGGCTCCCGGCTGCGCGCCACCGCGACGATCACCGGCGTCGAGGACGTCCCGGGCGGTGTCCAGGTGGCCGTCGCCTTCACCGTCGAGCGCGAGGGCGGCGACAAGCCGGTCTGCGTCGCGGAGTCGGTGTCCCGGTACTACTTCTGAGTTCCGTCCGGGAGGGGCGCCCTCACCCGGCGCCCACCATCCGCAGCACGAGGTCGGCGTACAGCGCGCCGACCTCCTCGGGAGTGCGCGGGCCGTCCAGGGTGAACCAGCGGGCCACGTCGATGCACAGCGACAGCACGGCGAGGGTGGTGCCCTTCACGTCGGGCACGTCGAACTCGCCGGAGGCCACACCGTCATCGATGATCCCGCGCACCTCGGCGTCCACCTGGCGGCGCAGCGCGACGATCTCGGCGCGGGCCTCGGGGCCGAGCGCCTCGAGCTCGTACTGCACGACCCGCGCGGTGGTGCGCCGCCCGGCGTGCCAGCGGACGAAGGAGCTGACGGCGTCGGCGAGCCGCTCCGCGGCCGTGCCCTCGCGCCGGGCCGCCGTCCGCAGGATGTCCAGGGCCTTGTCGTGGCCGATCCGGCTGATCCGGTGGAGCAGCTCTTCCTTGGTCTTGTAGTGGATGTAGAGCGCGGCCGGGCTCATGCCGGCGCGGCCCGCGATGTCGCGGGTCGTCGTCGCGTGGTAGCCGCGCTCGGCGAAGGCCTCCACGGCGGCGACCAGCAGTCGCCGGGCCGCGTCAGGGGTGACCTCTTCCCACGGCTCGACCTCGCCGCCGGCCGTCTCCTCCGCCGTACTCATCGCTCGCTCGCCCCTCTCGGTGACAGGAACACCACCATACCGCCGAAGGTGAGCGCTCGCTTAGAGCGCCCGCTCGGAGCTTGCCGGCGCTTTTCACAGCTTTTCGAAGGGGTCGTGCTCGGCGAGCAGCTTCTCCAGGCGGGCCTGGTCGACCCGGCTGACGATCTGCCCGGCCTCCTGGCGGTCCCGGATCACCTTGGCGAGCGTGAAGGCCGACGTGACGAGATAGAGGACGGCGATGGCCAGGAAGGCCCGGACCCAGGCGTCGGCGTCCAGCCGGAGGATACCGATGGCGGTGGCCGCCATGGCGACCGCGAAGGAGGCGACGGCCTGGCCGTAGTAGGCGGCCGTGTTCTGCTGTCTGACGGGTGTGTCACTCATGGGAGAAAGCATCGGCGGACGTGGCCCGCGCCACATCCGCCGAAGTACTCAGGGGCGTACTCAGAAGGCGGAGACCCCGGTGAGCGCCCGGCCGATGAGCAGCTTCTGGATCTGGGTGGTGCCCTCGTAGAGGGTCATCACGCGGGCGTCGCGCAGGAGTTTGCCGGCCGGGTACTCGTCGATGTAGCCGTAGCCGCCGAAGACCTGAAGGGCGTTGTTGGCGGCGCGTACGGCCGCCTCGGAGGCGAACAGCTTGGCCTTGGAGGACTCGACGGCGAACGGCTGCCCGCGGTCGACGAGGTCGGCGACCCGCCAGGTGAGCAGCCGGGCCGCGTCCACATCGACGGCGATGTCGCTGATCAGCTCCTGGACCAGCTGGTGATGGGCGATGGACCTGCCGAACTGCTCGCGCTCACCGGCGTACCGCACGGCCGCGTCCAGCGCGGCCTGGGCTATGCCGACACAGCCCGCCGCCACCGACATCCGCCCCTTCGCCAGCGCGGACATGGCGACGGAGAAGCCCTTGCCCTCCTCGCCGAGCAGCGCGGAGGCGGGCACCCGGACGTCCTCGAGGACCAGTTCGGCGGTGGCCTGGCCGCGCAGGCCGAGCTTGCCGTGGATGGCGCGGCGGGTCAGTCCGGGGGTGTCGGCGGGGACCAGGAAGGCGGAGACGCCCTTGTGCCCGGGGGCGTCCGTGGAGCGGGCGAAGAGGAGGACGACGTCGGCCCAGGTGCCGTTCGTGATGAACGTCTTGGTGCCGTTGAGGACGTAGGTTTCGCCGTCGCGCACCGCGCGGGTGGTGAGGCTGCCCGCGTCGGAGCCGGTGCCGGGTTCGGTGAGACCGAAGCAGCCGACGTACTCGCCCGACGTCAGGCCCGGCAGCCAGCGCCGCTTCTGCTCCTCGCTCCCCCGGGCCGCGATCGACTTGGCGACCAGGCCCAGGGACACCGAGACGATGCCGCGGACCGAGGAGTCCCCGCGGCCCAGCTCCTCGGTGACCAGGCAGTACGCGAGGTGGTCGCCGCCCGAGCCGCCGCGCTCCTCTGCGATGGTCAGACCGAGGAAGCCGACCTCGCCGAGCTTCTTCACGATGCCACGGTCGACCTCCTCGGCGCGGTCCCAGGCGACCACGTGCGGGGCGATCTCGCGCTCCACGAAGTCCCGGGCGAGCTGCCGTACCGCGACCTGCTCCGCGCTGAGCCCCAGGTTCACCACGAGATCACCCCACACCAGACGGATCTTGAAAGCCGGACATTTAAATTAGCACTGCTAGTTTCCTGTTGCAGCCCTACTATGTGCGCCATGGCCCGACCGCGCAAGCCCATCCTCAGCACCGACCGGATCGTCGAGACGGCACGGGAACTCGTGGACGCGGAGGGCCTGGCGACCGTCTCCACCCGACGACTCGCCGCCGAGCTGGGGGTGAGCGGGCCCTCGCTCTACAACCACTTCCGCACCAAGGACGAGATCCTGGAGGCGGTCGCCGACTCGGTGAGCGCTCTGGTGGACCTGTCGATGTTCGAGGACGTCCGGGACTGGCGGACCGCGCTGCACGACTGGGCGATCTCCTACCGCGCCGCCCTGCGCGACCATCCCAACATCGTCCCGGTCCTCGCCCGCGGGCCCGGCCGCCGCCCCGCGGCGCTGCGGCTCGCCGACGCCGTGTACGGCGCGATGGTCGCGGCGGGCTGGCCGCCGTCGCAGGCCACGTCCATCGGCGCGCTGATGCGGTACTTCATCATGGGCTCCGCGCTCGGCTCGTTCGCCGGGGGCTTCGTGGACGACGCGAGCGCGTACGACCCCGCCGACTATCCCCACCTCGGGCAGGCGCACCTCCTCGCCGAGCAGCAGGAGAAGATCGACGAGCGGGCCTTCGAGACGGGGCTGAGCGCGCTGCTGGACGGGCTGGCGCAGCAGTACGAGCAGGTACGGCAGAGCGTGTGAGGACACTTCGGCCGGTGCCGAAGCATCGGTGCCGCATGCTGAAGGCATGACCGCCAAGGACTCCCGGGCCGCCGGCCTCGCCGCACTCGCCTCGCTGGTCGCGGACGAGACGCGGGCAGCATGCCTGCTCGCGCTGCTGGACGGACGGGCCTGGACCGCCGGGGAACTGGCCCGGCATGCCGGCGTCGCCGCGTCCACACTGAGCGAGCACCTGGGCAAGCTGGTGGCCGGCGGCCTGCTCGCGGAGGAACGGCAGGGCAGGCACCGGTATGTGCGGCTGGCCGACGTTCGTGTGGCACAGCTCGTGGAGGACCTTGCCGCGCAGGTGCCTGTAGCGGCCGTACGGCCGCGCTCGCTGCGGGAGTCGAGTTCCCGGTCCGCCATGGCCCGGGGCCGTACCTGTTACGACCATCTCGCCGGACGGCTCGGCATCGCGGTCACGGATGCGCTGACCTCGCGTGGGCTGCTCCGGCAGGACACCGGGTTCGCGCTGACGGACGCCGGGGTGGAGTGGTTCGGTACGGCGGGCATCCCGCTGGACCGTTCGGTCCGGCGGCCCCTGGCCCGAGCCTGTCTCGACTGGACCGAACGCCGTCCTCACCTCGCGGGTGCGGCGGGCGCCGCGTTGTGCCGGCACGCGCTGGACGTGGGCTGGTGCGTGCGGATCGGTTCCGAGCGGGCGGTGAGGGTGACTCCGTCGGGGGAGCACGAGCTATTTGAGTTGCTCGGTATTGAGGCGGCGGGGTTGGGTTGAGTCCGGCTACGGGGGTGTGGGTTGGGTGGTGTGCCGGGTGCGGGTGCGTGGGGGCTGGTCGCGCCCACGCGGCGGAGCCGCATGTCGACACAGTCCCGCGCCCCTGACGAGTTGCGGTGCGGCCGGCTGCACAGGCGCCGCGACCCGGTCATCCTCACGTAGCTGCGGGCAGTCGTGCCGCTGGGGGCGGCACGGGTGGGCGCAGCGGCACCCGGCCGGCGCCGGGGAGCGTCCCCACCTCCGCCCGGCCACAGCGACGGGGAACCAGCGACACCGTCCGATTTCCGCCAGCCCGTAGCCCTTTCGCTGCCTAGCCTCAGGAGCATGATGAACAGCGCCCCACGCCAACAGCTGCTCGCCACCGCCGCGGCCGTCGTCTCCGTCGTGCTCTGGGCCTCCGCCTTCGTGGCGATCCGGACCGCGGGGGACGCCTACTCGCCGGGTGCGCTCGCGCTCGGACGGCTCGTCGCGGGGGCCGTGGCGCTGGGCGTCATCTGTGCCGTACGGCGGGAGGGGTTGCCGCCCAGGAGCGCGTGGCGGGGCATCGGACTGTCCGGGGTGCTGTGGTTCGGGTTCTACATGGTGGTCCTGAACTGGGGTGAGCAGCAGGTGGACGCGGGCACCGCCGCTCTCGTCGTGAACGTGGGCCCGCTGCTGATAGCCCTGCTCGGTGCCAGGCTGCTCGGCGATCCGATGCCGCCCCGGCTGCTGGCGGGGATGGCCGTGTCGTTCGCCGGTGCCGTGACCGTGGGGCTGTCGATGTCGGCCGGGGGCGGTTCCTCGGTGTTCGGGGTGGTGCTGTGTCTGCTCGCGGCGGTGGCCTACGCCGGCGGGGTCGTCGCGCAGAAGCCGGCCCTCGGGCACGGAAGTGCCCTGCAGGTGACGACCTACGGGTGCCTCGTCGGTGCCGTGGTCTGCCTGCCGTTCACCGGACAGCTGGTGCGGGAGGCCGCCCACGCGCCGGTGTCGGCCACCCTCGACATGGTGTATCTCGGTGTCTTTCCCACCGCTCTCGCCTTCACCACCTGGGCCTACGCCCTCGCCCGCACCACCGCCAGCCGGATGGGCGCGACGACGTACGCCGTTCCGGCGCTGGTCGTGCTGATGTCGTGGCTGGCGCTCGGCGAGGTGCCGGGGCTGCTCACGCTGGTGGGCGGGGCGCTGTGCCTCGCGGGCGTGGCGGTGTCCCGGTCCCGGATGCGCGGGCGGACCCGGCGGGTCGCGGCCGGGGAGCCGCGACCCGAGAAGGTCGGCTGACCGTCAGAACACCACCAGGGAGCGGCCGCCCTTGCCCGCCAGCATGTTCTCGAAGGCCGCCGGGATGCCCTCCAGGGCGATCCGGTCGGTGACCAGGGCCGAGAGGTCCAGCCGGCCCTCCCGTACGTGTTCGGCGAGCACCGGGAGGTCGCGGGCCGGGTCGCTGTTGCCGTAGACGCAGCCGGACAGCGTGCGGCCCCACTGGAAGATCTCCAGGGCGTTGAAGGTGACCTCCTGGTCCTTGCCGCCGATGCCGACGACCGTCGTACGGCCGCCCCGGCGGGTGGACTCCCAGGCGGCGCGGATGGTGACCGCGCGGCCCACGCACTCCACGGAGACGTCGACGCCCTGCTTGTCGGTGAGGGCGCGGATCTCGCGGGGGGTGGTGTCGGAGGCGAGGACGAAGTCCGTGGCACCGGCGGCGCGGGCCAGTTCCTCCTTCTCCGGCGAGACGTCGACGGCGATGATCCGGGACGCGCCCGCGATGCGCGCGGACTGGAGGGTGGCCAGGCCCACTCCCCCGACGCCGAACACCGCGACCGTCTCGTCCGGGCGGACCCCGGCCGAGTGGTGTACGGCGCCGTAGCCGGTCAGGACGGCGCAGCCGAGGAGGGCCGCGTCGGTGAGCGGGACCCCCTCCGGGAGGGGCAGCACGCAGGAGGCGGCGACGACGGTCTCCTCGGCGAACGCGGCCACGTTCAGACCGGGGTGGAGGTCGGTGCCGTCGGCGGTGCGGGCGTAGACGTCGGCGGTGCCGTTGAGCGCGTTGGCGCACAGCCAGACCTCGCCGAGCGTGCAGGCGTGGCAGGTGCCGCAGGACGGCGCCCAGTTGAGGACGACGGGGGTGCCGGGCGACACGTGGGTGACGCCCTCGCCCACGGCCACGACGGTTCCGGCGCCCTCGTGGCCGAGGACCACCGGGGCCGGCACCCGCAGGGTGCCGTTGGACAGGGACAGGTCGGAGTGGCAGACACCGGCGGCGGCGAGGCGGACGCGGACCTGCCCGGGGCCCGGCTCGGGCAGCTCGATGTCGGTGATCTTCAGCGCGGCGCCGATGGCGGGCAGGACGGCGGCTCGTACGGCCATGGGTCGTGGACTTCCTTAGAACTGGAGGGACTTGGTCTGGAGGTACTCGGCGAGCCCGTGGCTGCCCAGTTCCCGGCCGACGCCGGACTGCTTGTAGCCGCCGAAGGGGGCGAGGGGGTTGAACCGGCCGCCGTTGATGTCGACCTGACCGGTGTCCATACGGCGGGCGAAGGCCACGGCCTCGGCCTCGTCGCCGGCCCAGACGGCGCCGGCGAGGCCGTAGACGGTGCCGTTGGCGATGCGCAGGGCGTCCTCCTCGTCCTCGTAGCGGAGGATCGAGAGGACCGGGCCGAAGATCTCCTCCTGCGCGATCGTCATCTCCGGGGTGACGTCCGCGAAGACCGTCGGGCTGACGTAGCAGCCCTTCTCGCGCGGGGATTCGGGGCCGCCGGCGACCAGGCGGGCGCCCTCGGCGACACCCTTCTCGATGTAACCGCGCACGCGTGCCTGCTGCTTGGCGTTGACGACCGGTCCGATGCGCTCGCCGTACTTGGCGGCGGCCGCGGCGGCCAGTTCCACGGCCTCGTCGTACCGGTCGCGGTGGACCAGCATCCGGGTCCAGGCACTGCACGTCTGGCCGGAGTTGGACATGACGTTGGCGACGCCGACGTTGACGGCCTTGGCGAGGTCGGCGCTCGGCAGGATGACGTTGGCGGACTTGCCGCCCAGCTCCAGCGCCACCTTCTTGACGGCCGCGCCGGCGACCGCGCCGATCTGCCGGCCGACCGCGGTGGAGCCGGTGAAGGAGACCAGGTCGACGCCCGGGTGCTCGGCGAGCGCCTGTCCGGCGACCGGGCCGAGGCCGGTGACGAGGTTGAACACACCGGCCGGTACGCCCGCCTCGTGGACCGCCTCCGCGAAGAGCTGGGCGGTGAGCGGGGTGTCCTCGGCGGGCTTGAGGACGAGGGTGCAGCCCGCGGCGAGCGCCGGGGCGACCTTGGCGACGATCTGGTGGAGCGGGTAGTTCCAGGGCGTGATCGCGCCCACGACGCCGATCGGCTCGTGCAGGACGGTGGAGTTGCCGACCTTCTCCTCGAAGGAGTGGGTGGCGGCCAGGCCGGCGTAGGAGCCCGCGACGGCGATCGGCACGCCCGCGTGGACCGCCTGCGCGAACTGCGGCGGGGCGCCCAGTTCAGCGGTGACCGTCTCGGCGATCTCGTCCTTGCGGGCCGCGAGCGCGTCCCGCAGCGCGGCCAGGCGCGCGGCCCGCTCGGCCGGGGGTGTGGCGGCCCAGGCCGGGAGGGCGGCGCGTGCGGCACGTACGGCGGTGTCCACGTCCAGGGCGCTCCCGGCCGGGACCCGGCCGATGACCTGCTCGTCGGCCGGGTTCACGACGTCGATCACGTCCCGGCTCTCG
This sequence comes from Streptomyces sp. BK340, assembly GCF_007827595.1. Taxonomy (GTDB): domain Bacteria; phylum Actinomycetota; class Actinomycetes; order Streptomycetales; family Streptomycetaceae; genus Streptomyces. Next base: position 110,364 of record NZ_VISR01000014.1, on the reverse strand, counting down.
GCGGGGCGCCAGGCGCCGTCGATGTACAGGCCGTCATGTGCCTTCATGCTGCTTCCTCCCGGCAGGGCTGCGTCGTCCGGCAACAAACTAGCGGCGTTAGTTTTCAGGCGCCATACACGACCGGACGTCCCCGGGATATCAGAAGTCGGCCTGACCCCGTTCGTCCACCCCGCCCACGGGCTCCTGGCCGAAAGCCTTCCCGTAGGCGAGTTCAGCGCACCGGGCGGCGCAGCGCACGGGGTCCTATGTGCCGGACAGAGCGCGCTCGAAGAACGTGAGGACGTGGTCGCGCACCAGGGGTACCGAGCGCGCCGGGTCGAGCGCGCCCACCATCTGGTCGCGGCCCTCGCCGGTCATCGGGCCGTCCGCCTGGAGCCGGGGCACCATGGCGGCGAAGTCGCTGAACACCCAGTGCATCGCGTCGTCGATCTGCCGCCTCCGGATGCGCCGGCCCGGGTGGTCGAGCATGGCCGGCCAGGAGCGGTCGATGTCCGCGTCGCGGAAGCCGGCGGTGCCCAGCAGGAGCATCGGCCGGTCCATTCCGTACCGGGCCACGGGATACAGCTGCGCCGGCCCGCCGGGCCGGTCCGACGGGTGGTCGAGATAACCCTCCAGGTTGACCACCGCGCGGATGCGCCGGTCCTCGTACGCGGCCCGGGCAGCCGCCGTACCGCCCGCCGAGTGCCCGTACATGCCCACCCGGGCCAGGTCCAGCGCCTGCGGGAGGTGCCTGGGCCTCACTCCTCCAGGTCCGGCAGCCGTGCCGGAGACGGGCAGATCCGTTCGCCGTGCCGGTCGAAGACGAAGAGGTGGGCGATGTCGACGAGCAGGGGGACCTGCATGCCGTGCCGGAGCTGGATGTCCGGGGTGGTGCGCACGACCAGGTCGCCGGGCGTCCGGCCCTCCGCGGGCACGCGGGCGAGGCCCTCGTCGGGCGGGTCCTCCAGGACCACGACCGGCCCGGCGCGCAGGGCACCGGCCCGGTCCCTGAGCCGGTCCAGGACCGTGGAGCCCTCCCGGCGGCGGCGCCGCGCGGGGCGGCCGGACGGGCGCGGGGCCTCCAGCTCCGGTACGACGGCCGGGCTCGAACCGGTGTTGAAGTGGACGAGGACCTCGTGCCCCTGGAACTCCACGTGCTCCACCAGGCCACTGATCGCCACCTCGCCGAGCCGGGGGGCGGCGGGCCGTGGGAGTCCCCCACGTCCGCGCGAAGCCGAGAACTCGGGGGAGATCCGGACCGCCTCCGAGCGCAGCCCGACGATCACCTCACGGCCCTGCTGCACGCGCAGCAACCGGTGGTCCAGGGAGAGGGGTTCGGGCAGGCGCAGCGCCTGCCTGCCGAGGCTGATGGTCATGGCGCCGTCCAGCGGGGCGCGGACCACCCCGCGCAGCAAGTTGATGCGCGGGGTGCCGACGAAGGCCGCGACGAAGACGTTGCGGGGCAGCGCGTACACCTCACGCGGGCTGCCGACCTGCTGGAGCACCCCGCCGCGCAGGACGGCGACCCGGTCGCCGAGCGACATGGCCTCGGCCTGGTCGTGCGTGACGTACACCGTGGTCACGCCCAACTCGCGGGTGAGCTGGGATATTTCGGCCCTCAGGCGGTTGCGGAGCTTGGCGTCGAGGTTGGACAGCGGCTCGTCCATCAAGAAGGCTGAGGGGTGGCGGGCGATGGCCCGGCCCATGGCGACGCGCTGGCGTTCGCCGCCGGAGAGCTGACCGGGGAAGCGGTCGAGCAGGTCCTCGATGCCGAGCATCCGGGCGGTCGCGTCCACGCGCGGGCGGGGGTCGGCGCCGGGGGCCTCGATGCGCAGCGGGAAGGCGATGTTGTCGCGGCTGGTCATGCTCGGGTAGAGGGCGAAGTTCTGGAAGACCATCGCGATGTGGCGGTCGGAGGGCAGCCAGTCGTTGGCGTACTCGCCGTCGAGGAGCAGTTCGCCCTCGTCGATCTCCTCGAGTCCGGCGATCACGCGCAGCACGGTGGACTTGCCGCAGCCGGAGGGTCCGAGCAGGACCAGGAACTCGCCGGGCGCGATGTCCAGCGAGAGTCGGTCCACCACGCGGGTGCCCCGCGTGTAGGACTTGCTCACGTCGTGCAGAGAGATGGCGCGTGTCATAACTGGTGCCCCCGGGGGCTGTCCGGAGCGCCGCTGCTCCGTGGGTCCGAAGGCCGCGTGCGGGTCGTACGAGGCCTGTGGGTCACGGAAGTTAACGGAATGCGCTCGGCCGGGGAAGACGGGGCGCGGCATCGGGGTGCCGCGCCCCTGGCAGGGGCGGAAACGGACGACGGGATTCGGGTCGCCGGGCGTGGTCGGCCGCCGGGCGCGCCGTGCGGTCATCTCGTCGCGGTCAGGTGGGCGAAGACCACCACGTTGCTCGTGTAGCCCGTGCGCCGGGTGAACAGGCCGCCGCAGGTGAGTACGCGCAGCTCCGGGCGGCGGGCCGGGCCGTACACCTCCTTGTCGGGGAAGCCGGTCTTGTCGAAGACCTTCACCCGGTCCACGGTGTAGACGGCGGTACGGCCGTCCGCCCGCTCGGCCTCGATCGGCTTGCCGGGCTTCACCTGGGCGAGCGCGGCGAAGACGGCGGGGCCGGTCGTGGTGTCGCGGTGGCCGACGGCGATCGCGGTGCCCGACTCCCCCGGTGTGGCGCCGCCCTGGTACCAGCCGATTTCCTTCGGCCGGTCGAGCGGCGGTGTCTCCAACTGCCGGTCCCGGTCGAGCCGTAGCCCGATGACCGGTGCGTCGATCCCGAGGGACCGGATGCGGAGGGACGTGGGGCGGGACCGGGGCAGCGGGCGGGGCGGGGGCGTCGGGGCGGAATCCTCCCGGCCCGCGCCCCGCCCGTCGGTGCGGTCGGAGCCCGGGGCGGCCGGACCGCCCGCCTGGAGGGAGGCCGGTCCGTCGTCCCCGCCGCACCGGACCCCCACCGTCACCAGGACGGTCACGAGCAGGGCCGTCCTGGCGAGACGGTAGGCGCGGGTCCGGTACCACGGCCTGCGTCTGCGCCTACGCGGCGCCATGCGGCCGTCGGCGGATCAGCCGGAGGTACGCCACTCCGCTGACCGCGACCAGTCCCACGGCCGCCGCCGCGGCCACGGGCGAGAAGGCGCCCGAAGTGTCGATCAGGCCGCCGCCGCCCGCGTGCACGCCGCCCTTCGGGCCGTCGTTGTGGTCGCCGCCCTGTGCCCAGGCCGCGTCGTCGCGCTGGTCGCTCTGCTGGTCCTTCTGCTGACCGCCCTGCTGGTCCTTCTGCTGGTGGTCCTCGATCTGGCCCGGAGCGTGCGCCCCGTCGTCCTTGGCCAGGTCACGGCAGTTGACGCGGAAGACCTTCTCCTTGGTGGCGCCCGCGACCACCCAGGTGATCTTGTACTGGCCGTCCGCCAGCCCCAGCGGGTCGGTGTGCCCGGCACCGCCGGCGAGCGGGACGGCACCCGTGACGGTGGCGGACGTGGGCAGCGGGGGCTGCGGCGTGATGGTGTACGGGATGCTGGCCAGGGTGTCGAAGTTGACGGCGTCGAGATAGAACCTGCAGACCTGCGACTCGTCCTTCCCCGTGCCGGGAAGCGCATAGACCCGGTGGACCCTGATGTCGCCGTTCTCTCCTTGGGCCACCGCGGTCGGCGCCGCCACCCACGACGCTCCCGCCGCGGCGAGGGCGGTGAGGACGACGGTGGCGCCCGCGCGGGAGCCGACGGCACGTGGGAGTGTCAGGGTGGGCATGCGCATTCCTCCGAGTTCAGACGATTTTCATACAAATCGCTCTTTCGTCTGGACTCTGCTTCACGAGCACCGTGCCCCGCGGCATCGACGCCCGGCGCGCCGTCAGATATCGCTCGTGCGGCGCAATACCGGGCGCCATGGACGCGTGCTCGGGAGATCAGACGATGCCGAAGAGGATCCCCGCCCCGAGCACCACGAGGGAGGTCAGGGCGGCCCACTTCACGACGAACCTGGTGTGGTCGCCGAACTCGACCTTGGCCATGCCGACGAGGACGTACACGGCCGGGACGAGCGGGCTGGACATGTGCAGCGGCTGGCCGACGAGCGAGGCGCGGGCGATCTCGACGGAGGAGACGCCGTGCGCCTGACCGGCCTCGGCGAGCACCGGCAGGATGCCGAAGTAGAAGCCGTCGTTGGACATGAAGTACGTGAGCGGGATGCTCAGCACGCCGGTGACGAAGGCCATGTGCGGGCCCATGCCGGCGGGGATGTTGTCCACCAGCCACGTGGCCATGTGGTCGACCATGCCGGTGCCCTGCAGGACGCCGGTGAAGACGGCGGCGGCGAAGACCATGCCGGAGACGTTGAGGACGTTGTCGGCGTGCGCGGCCAGCCGGGCCTTCTGGTCCGGCATGTGCGGGAAGTTGACGGTCAGCGCGAGCGCGGCACCGAGCAGGAACAGCACCGGGATCGGCAGCCACTCCATGATCATGGCGGTGAGCAGGGCGACCGTGAGCAGCGCGTTGAACCAGTAGAGCCTGGGGCGCAGGGTGGCACGGTTCGGGTCGAGGCCCTGGAAGCGCTCGTCCTCGGGCTCGTCGGGCAGGTCCGCGCCGGCGCCGGAACCACCCGTGCTCCGGGCGCCCTCGCCGCTGCCGGCACCGACCAGCACGGTCTCCGTGCGGGTCTGTGCCACCAGCGCCTCGTCCAGCGTCAGCACGCCGAGCCGCCCCCGCTCGCGGCGGCCGAGGACGTAGGCGAGGACGAACACGAACAGCAGGCCCGTGGCGAGCGCCGGGATCATCGGCACGAAGACGTCGCTCGCGTCCAGCTTCAGCGCGGTCGCGGCCCGTGCGGTCGGACCGCCCCAGGGCAGCGTGTTCATCACTCCGTTGGCCATGGCCGCCACACCGGTCATCACGACCAGGCTCATCCTCAGGCGCTTGTACAGCGGGTACATCGCCGAGACCGTGATCATGAAGGTGGTCGAGCCGTCGCCGTCGAGCGACACGATCGCGGCGAGGACGGCCGTTCCGACGACGATCCGCAGCGGATCGGCCTTGCAGAACCTCAGGATCGCCCGGACGACCGGGTCGAAGAGGCCGACGTCGATCATCACACCGAAGTAGACGATCGCGAACATGAGCATCGCCGCGGTGGGGGCGAGGCCGGTGACGCCGTCGATGACGTAGTCGCCGAGCCTGGCGCCCTTACCGACGAAGACGCAGAACAGTGCCGGGATCAGCACGAGCGCCGCGATCGGCGACATCTTCTTCAGCATGATCAGGACCAGGAAGGTCGCGATCATGGCGAAGCCGAGGATGGTCAGCATGAGTGGATACCTAACGTTCGCCCTTGAACATCCCACCTGGGGCCGGCGGTGCGACGACGTTAGGTCCCGTCAAACGGCGTTAACAAGACGTTGACACGCGAGCAATAAGCGCAAAACTCCAGGTCACAGCTGTGCGGTGAGTTCGACGGGCACCCCGTTGAGGACCGCGTTGCCCGACAGCGGGTCGAGCAGGCTGCCGTCCAGGAGCTGGTTGACGTTGACCCCGGGCTCCCGGACCGCGTGGCTCATCCGGGTCCCGGGGCGGTCGTGCCCCCAGCCGTGCGGCAGGCTCACCACGCCCGGCCGGACGCCGTCGGTGACCTCGGCGGGGGCGACCACCTCTCCCCCGGCCCCCTTCACCCGTACGTCCGCCCCGTCCCGCACGCCGAGGCGCTCCGCGTCCTCGGGGTGGATGTGGAGGGTGCAGCGGTTGCTGCCGCCGGTGAGGGCGGGCACGTTGTGCATCCAGCTGTTGTTGGAGCGCAGATGGCGGCGGCCGACGAGGACCAGCTCCGCGGGGCGTTCGCGCAGGGCGGCCCGGAGCCGGGGCAGGTCGCCGGCGATCGGCTCGGGCAGCAGCTCGACCCTGCCGCTCGCGGTCTTCAGCGGCTGCGGCAGCCGGGGCCGCAGCGGGCCGAGGTCGATGCCGTGCGGGTGCGCGAGCAGCCGGTCCAGGTTCAGCCCGTCGGGCCGTACGCCGAAGCCGTCGCCGTAGGGGCCGAGGCGCAGCATCAGGTCGAGCCGGCGCTCGGGGCCGGTGTCCCCGGTGAGCTGTGCGGCGAGTTCCTTCGGGTCGCGGCCGTGCACCGGGGAGTGGGTCTCCTGGACGGCCTTGCCGAGGGTCTGCTCGATCACCATCGCGTCCACCGCGCCCGGGTCGGCGCCGTGCATGCCGAGCACGGCCAGGGTCAGCCGGGCGAGGATCTCCGTCTCGGCCATGCGGCCGGGTTCCAGGGGTACGGCGGGGCGGCTGTAGCGGACCTGGTTGCGGACGGCGAGGGTGTTGAAGGCGAAGTCGTGGTGCGGGCTCTGCGCGGGCGGCGGCGGGGGCAGCACCACGTCGGCGTGGCGGGAGGTCTCGTTGAGGTAGGGGTCGACGCTGACCATGAAGTCCAGCGAGTCCAGGGCCTTGTCGAGGCGCCGGCCGTCGGGGGCGGACAGCACCGGGTTGGCCGCGATCACGACGAGCGCGCGGATGGGCTCGCCCGCCTCGGTGGCGGTGTCGATCTCCTCGGCCAGGGCGGAGAGCGGCAACTCGCCCTTGGCCTCCGGAAGTCGCCGCACTCGCGAGTGCCAGCGGCCGAGCGCGAAGCCGTGTCCGGGGCCCGCCGGGCGGGGCGTCCTGTCGGTGGCCGCCTGCGGGAACAGGGCGCCGCCCGGCCGGTCCAGGTTGCCGGTGAGGATGTTGAGGACGTCGACCAGCCAGCTCGCCAGCGTGCCGTGCGGGACGGTGCAGCTGCCGATGCGGGCGTAGACGGCGGCGGTGGGGGCGGCGGCGAGTTCGCGGGCGAGCGTGCGGATGAGGGCGGGTTCGACGTCACACGCCCCCGCGACGGCCTCGGGGGTGAACTCCCTCAGCGAGTCGCGGAGTTCGGGCAACCCCTGGACGTGCGGGGCGAGCCGCCCGAGGTCGGTCAGGTCCTCCTCGAACAGCACGGTGGCCATCGCGGCGAGCAGCAGTGCGTCGGCTCCGGGCCGGACGGCGATGTGCCGGTCGGCGAGCTTCGCGGTCCGGGTGCGGCGCGGGTCCACGACGGTGAGCCGGCCGCCGCGGGCCCTGAGGGCCTTCAGCTTGCCGGGGAAGTCGGGTGCGGTGCACAGACTGCCGTTGGACTCCACGGGGTTGGCGCCGATGAGGAGCAGATGGTCGGTGTGGTCGAGGTCCGGCACCGGGATGGCGTGGGCGTCGCCGAAGAGCAGCCCGCTGGAGACGTGCTTGGGCATCTGGTCGACCGTGGAGGCGGTGAACAGACTGCGGGTGCGCAGCGCGCCGAGCAGGACCGGCGGGTAGAGGGCACCGGCCATGGTGTGCACGTTGGGGTTGCCGAGGACGAGCCCGAGGGCGTCGGCGCCGTACCGCTCCACGACCGGGCGCAGGCCCGCGGCGACCGCGTCGAAGGCCTCCTCCCAGGTGGCCTCGCGCAGGGTGCCGTCCTCGCGGACGAGCGGGGTGCGCAGCCGGTCGGGGTCGCCGTCGACAGCGCCGAAGGAGGCGCCCTTGGGGCAGATGAACCCCTTGCTGAAGACGTCCTCGCGGTCGCCGCGGGCGCCGGTGACTCGGGTGCCCTCGATGGTGAGGGTCAGCCCGCAGGTCGCCTCGCACAGGGGGCAGATTCGCAGGGCGGTGCGGGACACGGGTCCTCCCGGAGGGTCGGCGGCGGCCGTACCGCTGGGGCACAGGCGGGCTCCGGCCGAGCATACCGACCGGTAGGCATGGAGGGGAGCCCCTTGTCGCCGCCGGGATCTTCACGAGCGGCCCGGCCGGGACGAAAGGCTCAGTCGAGCACACGCCCCAGGTACGCCCGCAGCAGCTCCCGCGTCTCGTGGATGATCGCCTCGTCGCCCTGGGGGTCGATCCGGAAGGCCAGCTGCACGAGGGTGTCCGCGCTCTCCACGGCGACCAGGAAGACGCGGCGCAGCTCGTCGTCCGGGGTCCGGCCGAGAAAGCCGGCGAGCAGGTCGGTGAGGCGGTCGGCGACCCGGGTGTTGGGTTCGGCCTCGCGGACGCCGACCGGGATCTGGTTGCCGAAGTCCACGAGGGAGAAGCCGGGCGCGGTGCGCTTCATGCTCAGGTACTCGTCCAGTACGGCGTCCATGGCATCCCGCCAGTCGCCCCGCCGCGCCTCCTGGAGGCGCTGCGTGACGCGCTCGGTGTACCGCTCCAGGTTGCGCTGGGCGAGGGCGTCGGCCATCTGCCGCTTGTTGCCGAAGAAGCGGTAGACCGAGCCGATGGGCACTCCGGCGCGCAGGGCCACCGCACGGGTGCTCAGCTCGTCGTAGCCGACCTCGTCGAGGAGGTCGGCGCAGGCGTCCAGGATCCTGGTCAGCCGTTCGGCGCTGCGCCGCTGGACAGGCGCGCGACGAAGCGATGTCGCGTGGGGCACGGACTTCATGATGCCTTTCCGCCGGGGTCCGGTGAACCTCGCCCCCCAGTACGGAAAAGGGTGCCCGTTGCACTCATCAGGGAGGCGCCCATCCTCATCGGGGTGTCGCCGCCGGCCCCGTCTCCGCGCCGGACGCCGTGATGTCGGCGGTGCTCTGGACCGGGTCGCCGTGCACGGCCCACACCGTGCCGTCGTCGGCGTACAGGCGGGCGGTGACGTGATGGGTGCCGTGCGGGACCAGGCGGGGGGTCAGGTGGTACTCGGGTGCGCGCAGCCGGGAGACCTGGCGGCCGTCGACGAAGAGGGACGCGAGGCCGTGCCCGGGGACCGCCTTCGACCGTTCGCCGGCCGCGGAGAAACGGAAGTGGCGCAGCCTCAGCCGCACGTCCCAGCCGCCGGCGGCGTCCGGGGTCACCTCGACACCGACCTCGGGCGCGTCCTCCTTGCCGACCTCGCGCAGATGCCGGCCGGTCTCGTCCGTGTCGTCCAGGACCTTGCCCACCGGAGAGGGCGAGACGGCACCGGCGCCCCCGTGCGCCCCACCGGTCCCGCAGCCCTGCACCCCGAGCGGCAGCAGGACGCAGACCGAGAGCAGGGTCAGGGCTCTGCGCCTCCACGACGTCCACGACATGCCCGGGAGATTAGAACAACGTTCCGCCAACCGAATCCCCCTCAAGTCTGGTTCCGGCCTCGCCCCGGGAGGGAGGAGGGCCCGAAGCCCTCTTGCGCCCGCCCGCACTCATTCCTACGGTGATGCATAGGAATGAGGAGCGCAAGGGAGCGATCATGAGCGGGGACGCACGGAAGACCGCCGAGGGACTGTCGTATCTGTCCGGGTTCGGCAACGAACACGCCTCGGAGGCGGTGCCGGGCGCCCTGCCCGAGGGCCGCAACTCGCCGCAGCGCGCGCCGCTCGGCCTGTACGCCGAGCAGCTGAGCGGTTCGGCCTTCACGGAGCCGCGGTCGCACAACCGCCGCTCCTGGCTGTACCGGGTCCGCCCGTCGGCCGCGCACCCGGCGTTCACCCGGACCGGCAACGGCGCGATCCGCACCGCTCCCTTCACCGAGACCGTGCCCGACCCCAACCGGCTGCGCTGGAACCCGCTCCCCGAGCCGCCGGCCGGCACGGACTTCCTGGCGGGCCTGTGGACCCTGGGCGGCAACGGCGACGCGAGCCAGCGCTCCGGCATGGCCGTGCACCTGTACCACGCCAACTCCTCGATGGAGCGGGTCTTCTCCGACGCCGACGGGGAACTGCTGATCGTGCCGGAGCGCGGCGGACTGCTGCTGCACACCGAGTTCGGCAGGCTCCATGCGGAACCGGGCCATGTGGCGCTGATCCCACGTGGGGTGCGCTTCCGTGTGGAGCTGCTGGACACCGCGCCGGACGGCGGGCAGAGCCCGACGGCACGCGGCTATGTGTGCGAGAACTACGGGGCGCCCTTCCAGCTCCCCGACCTCGGGCCCATCGGAGCCAACGGGCTCGCCAACGCCCGGGACTTCCGGGCACCGGTCGCCGCGTACGAGGACGTGGAGGGCCCGGTGGAGGTGGTGAACAAGTTCTGCGGCAACCTCTGGACGGCGACGTACGACCACTCGCCCCTCGACGTGGTCGCCTGGCACGGCAACCATGTGCCGTACGTCTACGACCTGCGCCGCTTCAATGTGATCGGCACCATCTCGTACGACCACCCGGACCCCTCCATCTTCACGGTCCTGACCTCCCCGTCGGACACCCCGGGCCTGGCCGGCGTCGACTTCGTGGTCTTCGCGCCGCGCTGGCTGGTGGGCGAGGACACCTTCCGGCCGCCGTACTTCCACCGGAACGTGATGAGCGAGTACATGGGTCTCGTCGAGGGCGCCTACGACGCCAAGGCGGAGGGTTTCGTGCCGGGCGGCGGCTCGCTGCACAACATGATGTCCGCGCACGGCCCGGACCGGGAGACCTTCGACAGGGCGAGCGCCGCCGAACTGAAGCCGCAGAAGATCGACGACGGGCTGGCGTTCATGTTCGAGACGCGCTGGCCGGTGACGCTCACCCCGCACGCGGCCGGGGCGGACCACCTCCAGCAGCGGTACGACGACGTGTGGCAGGGACTCGAACGTCACTTCCGCGCGCTGTGACAGCTGCGTTGCACAGAACGTTCCTCAACAGGTACGGATAGCCATGTGACCTCCTTCGCTCCGGATTCGATCGTCCTGAACCGCAAGCTGCCGCTGTGGTACCAGGTGTCGCAGTCGCTGCGCGCCTCGATACTCGGCCGCTCGCCACGGGATCCGCTGCGCCTGCCCACCGAGGAGCAGCTGGCCGAGCACTACGGGGTCAGCGTGCTGACCATGCGGCAGGCGCTGAAGGAACTGGAGGACGAGGGGCTGATCAGCCGGCACCGGCGGCGCGGCACGTTCATCGAGCCGGACGTGCAGCGCGGTGCCCCGGTGCGGCTGCTCGGCTCGGTGGACGCGATCGTGGCCCAGCAGTCCGGTATGACGACCGAGCTGCTGGACCACGGCAGCGTCCCCGTGCCGGCCGGTCTCGCCGAGCACTTCCCCGACCTCACGGAGGTGGCCACGTACCACCGCCTGCGCAGCGACGAGAAGACCGGCGAGCCGACCAACCACGCCCTCAACCACGTACGACCCGAACTGGCCGCGCGCATCGACCTGGACGACCTGGTCCGCTGGCCGATGACGAAGGTGCTGCGGGACGTCGTCGGGGCGGACATCAGCCGCATCACGGACACCGTGGAGGCGAGGCTCGCCGACCCGGAGACGGCCCGCCTGCTGGAGGTGCCGCTGCTCAGCCCGATCCTGCACTACACGGGCGTGACGTACGACGCCGGAGGCCGGGTCCTGGACGTGGCGGTCATCCACTACCGGGGGGACCGCTTCTCCTTCACGGTGACCCTGGACGCCACCTGACCCGGCGCGCGGAAGCAGGCCGTACCATGCCCAGCGTGACGCACGACGACGCTCCGCTGCTCGCGGACCTCATGCCGTGGTCCGTCGCACCGCTGCGGCCGGGCCGCGCCTGGCCGACGGCACCCGACGCGGCGTCCCTGAAGGCCCGCTGGGCCGCCCTACTCAAGTCCGAAGGGCCGGACCGGGAGGCCCTGTTCGAGCCGACACGCTCCCGTACGCCGCAGTCGGCGGTGGGGCAGCTGCCCGGCCAGTCCACCGGCACCGAACGGCTGGCGCGCGCCGAGGGCCCCTGCGCCGAACCGGTACGGGTCCTGGCGGCACCCTTCGACGAGCAGTGGCTGATCCCGGACCACCGGCTGATCGACACGGCCCGCCCGGAGTTGTGGCGGGTGGCCGACGAGCACCAGGTGTTCGTGGTGGAGGCGGGCACGGAGACCACCGGGCACACCCCCCTCCTGGCGACCGCCCTCCTGCCCACCCTGCGCACCGGCCTCATCCGCCCGCTGTACCGCCGCCCGGGCGGCACGGAACCGAACCTGGCGCCGGGCCTGCTGGACCACCTCTCCGCCCGGCTCGGCACACGCCCCAGCCCGCCGGACGTACTGGCCTGGATCCTGGCGGCGATCCGCCCCGACCTCACCGTGCCGCTCACCGAGGACCCGGAACTCTGGTCCGGGGGCGTCGAGCTGGGCCACCGCATGCTGTGGCTGATGCGCCGCGACGGGGACCGCCCCAGACTCCCCGGCGGCCGCCGCCCCTACGTCCGCGCACCCCTCCCTGCCCGCCCCGCGACCGTCGGCTTCGACCGCGACGAGGAGACCCTCCACCTCGACGAGGGCCGCATCTCCCCCGTCCCGCCGGGGGCCTGGGACTACGAGGTGTCGGGCGCCCGCGTCCTGGAGGCCTGGTTCGCCACCCGCACGGCCTCGCCCGAGCCCGGCACGCTGGCCGCCATCCGCCCGACCGTCTGGCCCCAGCCCTGGACCTCCGAACTCCTCGAGCTGATCACGATCCTGGCCCTGCTGTCGGAGCTGCGCCCACGGCGGGCCGGCCTGAAGCCGGTCTCGACGATCACCGCGGCGGACCTCCGCAAGGCGGACGTCCTCCCGGCGCCGGACTCGTCCCACCGCCCCGCCTCGGTCCTGGACCACCACGAGGAGGGCCCGGAGGGCCAGTTCGCGCTGCTCTAGCCGCGGCTCGTCCAGGGCGGCCCGCAGCCGTGGGCCAGGGAGTTCCGGCCCAGGGCCCGCCGGCGACCGTGATCCGCCCCTGCGCGTCCCGGTCGAGCAGGGTGAAGCTGCTGTCCAGGCCGTCCTTGGCGAAGTCCAGCCGGAGATCCGCGGGCGGCCCGGGCACCGGCCGGTGGCCGGCCCGGGCCGGGACGGTGGCGAGGCGCGGCGCGTCCCAGGCCCAGGCGAACCAGTCGATGTCCCCGTGATCGCGGGTGACCTCACCGAGAAAGAAGTCCATGGCCCAGCCGCCACGCAGCCACAGCTCGATGCCGTCACCGCGAGCCGCCTCCAAGTCATGTGCGATCAGCATGAGTTGACGTTCGGCCCGCTCCTGATCCATCAGTCCCACCGAGACCCCCAGCGGCGGGGCGGCACCGGCCGCCCGGGCTAGGTCCTGTCGTCAAATTCCCGTCGTCGCCCGAAGGGCGGCCTCGCGGCGTCTGGTGCGTGCTCTCGGCGTGCCGGGCGGAAGTCCTCGTACTGGACGTACTTGGGCTTTCGCCCGGTGCGGCGAGAGTGCGTGCCAGGCGTCGTGGGGCAGACGGGAATTTGACGACAGGGCCTAGCGCGGCTCGAACGCATCCAGCACCCGCTCCAACGCCCGCTGGAAGACCGCCTCCAGATCGACCGGCCCCGGATCCTCACTGAACGCAGCCGCCAATCTCGGATACGCGCCGGAGGCGAGCCGGCCGCTCAGGTACGCGGTACGTGCCGCGTTCTCCTCGTCCTCCGACCAGGGCAGCGCGCGCACCCGCTCGGCCGTGTCGAACTCGTTGCGGACGTAGGTGGTCACCACGCCGTTCAGCATGGCGATGAGCTCGAATTTGGTGCCGTTGGACACCTCCAGCGGGCCCAGGCAGGCCAGGCAGTGCTCCAGATAGCGAAGGGCGTGCGGGCTGAAGCCGTAGACCGGGGACATCAGGCGCGGCACCCACGGGTGGCGGTGCATCAGCGCGCGGGTCTCGTGCGCCACCCGGAGCAGATCCGCCCGCCAGTCCCCACCGGGCTCCCACAGGACGTGCTCCGCGCTCACCGCGTCCATCATCAGCTCGTACAGGTCCTCCTTGCGGGGGACGTAGTTGTAGAGCGACATGGTGCCGCAGCCCAGCTCGGCCGCGACGTGCCGCATCGAGACCCCGTCGAGCCCCTGCGCGTCGGCGATCCGGACGGCCGCCGCCGCGATGTCGTCGCGGGTGTGGGCCGGCTTCGGGCCCCGGCCGGTGCGCTCGGGGCGCGCCCAGATCACTTCGGGGACGGCCCCTCGGACTGTCATCGGTCATCACCTCGGCCACCATCGTAGTTACGTACGGCGTACGCAGTGCGCTATGGTCGCGACATGACTACTACGTACGGTGTACTCAGTGAGGGGCTGGAGAAGCGCTTCGGCGCCGTGCACGCCCTGCGGGGGCTCGACCTCGCCGTGGGACAGGGGACGGTGTGCGGGCTGCTGGGCCCGAACGGCGCGGGGAAGACGACGGCGGTACGGCTGCTGACCACACTGCTGCGGCCCGACGCCGGCTCGGCGCGGGTGGCCGGGCACGACCTGGTGCGGGACCCGGCCGCGGTACGGCGCCGGATCGGGGTCGCCGGGCAGTACGCCTCGGTCGACGGGGACCTCACCGGCCGGCAGAACCTGCGGCTGTTCGCGCGGCTGCACCGGGTGCGGGGGCCGGCCGGCCGCGCGGACGAGCTGCTGGAGCGGTTCGGGCTGGCCGAGGCCGCGGACCGCAGGGCGGCCACCTACTCCGGCGGCATGCGGCGCCGGCTGGACCTCGCGGCGAGCCTGATCCGCCGGCCCGACGTGCTCTTCCTCGACGAGCCGACCACTGGCCTGGACCCGGTCGGCCGCACCCGCATCCGGGAGGCGGTGCGCGACCTGAAGGCGGACGGCACGACGGTGCTCCTCACCACGCAGTATCTGGAGGAGGCCGACCAACTCGCCGACGACATCGCCCTGGTGGACCGGGGCAGCGTCGCCCACACCGGGTCGCCCGCCGAGCTCAAGGCGCTCATCGGGTCGCATGCCGAGGCCGTCGTCGCGAACGCCGACGGGCTGCTGGACGCGGCCGGCGTGCTCGACCGACTCACCGGTTCCGCGCCCGTGTTCGACCATGAGCGCAACGCCGTCGGCGCGGTCACCACCGACCCGACCCTCACCCTGCCCCGCCTGGTGCGCGAACTGGACGCGGCCGGCGTGCCGTTGCTCGACGCGAGCCTGCGGCCGCCGACCCTCGACGACGTCTTCCTGCGGCTCACCGGAGAGTCCGCCCACGACAGGGAGCCGGTGGCATGAGCGCGTTGACCCACGACGGATGGGCGATGACGGGCCGGCAGCTGCGCCGGGTCCGCAACAGCCCCGGCCTCGCCGTGCTGACTCAGCTGATGCCGGTGAACATGCTGCTGTTCTTCGGCTACGTCTTCGGCAGCGCCCTGGCGATGCCCGGCCGCGAGTACCGTTCCTTCCTCGTGCCGGGGCTGCTGGCCGCGACCGCCGCCGGCGGGCTCATGACCGGAATGTTCCAGGCCGCCGCGGACACCCACCGGGGCGTGATGGACCGCTTCCGCACGATGCCGGTGAGCCGGGCCGCCGTGCCGCTCGGGCAGGCGGTGGCGGACCTCGTCGTCACCACCCTCGGCACCGTTCCCCTGCTGCTGGTGGGGCTCGCGGTGGGCTGGCGGATCGAGGGCTCCGCGCCCGCGGCCGCCGGAGCCGTGGCGCTGCTGCTGCTCTTCCGGTTCGCCTGCACCTGTGCCGGGATCTTCCTGGGGCTGCTCACCCGCAGCGAGGACGCCGCAGGGCAGCTCGGTGCCTCCTCCTTCGTGCTGCCGCTGCTGTCGAACGCCTACATTCCCACCGGGAACCTGCCCGGCCTGCTGCGCACGCTCGCCGAGTGGAACCCGATCAGCGCGGTGACCACCGCCCTGCGGAAGCTGTTCGGCGACGCGCGCGTCCCGGCGGACTCCGCCTGGCCGGTGGCCCACCCGGTCGCCGGGGCGCTGCTGTGGAGCCTGGTCCTGATCGCCGTGTTCCTGCCCCTGGCCGTACACCGGTACGCGCACGGCGAGCGATGACCCACTGCTGACAAAGCCGCCGGTCAGGGGAGATCATCCACCCCATGGACCTTCTCCCGCTGCCCCTGGAGGGCATCACCGTCGTCGCCGTCGAACAGGCCGTGTCCGCGCCCTTCGCGACCCGGCAGCTCGCCGACCTGGGCGCCAGGGTCATCAAGGTGGAGCGGATCGACGGCGGCGACTTCGCACGCGGGTATGACACCGCGGCCCGGGGTCTGGCCTCGCACTTCGTGTGGTGCAACCGGGGCAAGGAGTCCATCGCCGTCGACCTCAAGGACCCGCGCGGCCTGGACGCCGTACGGCGTCTGATCGCGGACGCGGACGTGTTCGTGCAGAACCTCGCCCAGGGGGCCGCGGCCCGGCTGGGGCTCGACGCGGCCACGCTGTGCGCGGCGGATCCGCGGCTGATCGCCGTGGACATCTCGGGGTACGGCAGCTCGGGGCCGTACGCGGACAAGCGGGCGTACGACATGCTCGTGCAGTGCGAGGCGGGGCTGGTGTCGGTGACCGGTACGCCCGGGCAGCCCGTCAAGGCGGGGATCCCGGCGGCGGACATCGCAGCGGCCATGTACGCCTTCTCGGGGGTGCTGGCCGCGCTGGTGCGGCGCGGCACGACCGGTCGGGGCGGACCGGTCGAGGTGTCCATGCTGGAGGCGCTCGCCGAGTGGATGGGGCATCCGCTGCACCACGCGATGCACGGGGGTGAGCCGCCGGCCCGTACCGGCCTCGCGCATGCCGTCATCGCGCCCTACGACGCCTATGCGACGGCTGACGGCGGGCGGGTGCTGCTGTCGGTGCAGAACGACCGCGAGTGGCGGCGGCTCGCCGAGCAGGTCATAGGACGGCCGGAACTGGCGACGGACCCGGCCTGCGCGACGAATGCGGCCCGGGTTGCCAACCGGGAGCGGACCGACGAACTGGTCGCCGGGGCGCTCGGCGCGCTGAGCGCGGACGAGGCGCTGGCCCGGCTGGAGCGGGCAGGCATCGCCTGCGCACGGCTCAGGGATCTGCAGGAACTCGCGGATCATCCGCAGCTGGCGGCCAGGGAGCGGTGGCGTCAGGTGGGTTCGCCGGTGGGGCCGCTGAAGGCGTTGCTGCCTCCCATCACACTGCCGGGCGGGGACGAGGCACGGATGGGTGATGTGCCCGCGCTCGGACAGCACACCGGGGCGCTGCTGCGTGCCGTGGGGATGACGGACGACGAGATCGCAGCGTTGCGCCGGGACGGTGTGGCGGCCTGAGCGCGGGCCTCCTGGATCAGGTTCCAGGGACTGCCGGTTCGCTCAGTGACTGCTCAGTGTCCGCCGAACAGCGAGCGGCGCAGCCGGCGCAACGGCGCGAAGAGGGAGACGCGACTGACCCGCCTGCCTCGGTCGCTGCGCTCGTGCGGGGTGTCACGTGCCGTCAGCTCGCGCATCAGCGAAGTCGCCTCGGCCGCCTGCTGGTGCGGTATGGCGGGACCCGCCAGCACCGAGAGATGGCGGTCGAGGCGCGAACTGGTCGCGCTGCTCCCGCAGGTGATAGCAGGGACCCTGGCCCTACTGCGTGTTATCTGCTCCATGTCACTCCCCACCCGTACGAGTCCACCCGGCCCGGGCAGAGTAACCCTATCCCCCCGGTGGGGCACGCGTGTATCGCGCCCACAGGATTCACCTTCCCCGCAAGGCTGTTGACCATCCCTCGACGACTACTCTCCGAATCCGACCGATTTCAGGGTGAGTTGGACAAGCGGCTGGCCGGTGGGCTGTGCTGACCCTCCGTCAGGCTCGACGGTTACAGCGAGTGACGTCGAGGATTTGCCGAGACCCTTGGCGACCAAGGGCGTGTCGACCGCGAAGAGCCCGAGGGAGCGCGGTTGCACATGGGGGCGCATGAGCCAGAGCTGGTGCACGCGGCCGCCGGACGGGGTGCCGTATCCGCTGAGGGTGACGACGGCCCGCCCCTGGGATGCGGAGGCGATTACTCCGATACTGCGGCCCCGCGCGTCCTCGCTGCTCGCGGCGCGGGCGTCGGGAGCAGCCAGAACGTGTGCGATCTCACGTGCCTGAGCCCGTTCGGCGTCGAGCCTGCCCTGGGTGCGGTCCGCCTGGACGGCGAAGAGGGAGGCGACGACCAGGGCCGCGGCGGCGGTCGCCGTGGCGAACGGGACGAAGAGGGGGCGCCCGCGGGGCGTACGGGTGCGCGACGGCGGAGGCTGGGTGCCCCAGACGTGCGGCGGCAGCTGGGGCGCGCGCTCACGCGCGGGCGCGGGCGCCTGCTCCTGCGGGGTGCTGCGGACGGCGGCCAGGACCCGGTCACGCAGGGCGGCCGGCGCGGGGGCCGCCGCGGACCAGGCGAGGCGCACCGCGTCCTCGGACAGGGCCCGCACCTCCGCGGCGCAGCGGTCACAGCCCTTCAGGTGTTTCTCGAAGCGGCGCCGCTCGGCGGGGTCGAGGGCGTCGAGCGCGTAGGGAGCGGCGAGCGAGTGCAGGTCCTCGCGGCCCAGGATGCGGCCGAGGATGCTCATGCGGCACCTCCCAGGCACTCGCGCAGCCGGGTGAGTCCGTCGCGCATCCGCGTCTTGACCGTGCCCAGCGGCAGCTTCAGCCGCTCGGCCACCTCACGGTACGTGTAGCCGTCGTAGTAGGCGAGCGTCACGGACTGGCGCTGCAGCGCGGTGAGCCGGTCCAGGCAGCGGCGCACCCACTCGCGCTCCAGGCCTGCCTCGACCTCCTCGGACACATGGTCGAAGGCGGGTTCCCCGGCGCGCAGGGCCTCGCGCTGTTCGCGTTCGCCGGCCGCGCGGGCGCTGCGCACCCGGTCGACGGCACGGCGGTGGGCGAGGGTGAGGATCCAGGAGAGGGCGCTGCCCCGGGCGGGGTCGAACCGGGCGGCGGAGCGCCACAGTTCGAGCAGCACCTCCTGGGCGACCTCCTCGGACTGGGCGGGGTCGCGCACCACCCGTCGCACGAGCCCGAACACCGGCCCGGACACCAGTGCGTACAGATCCTCGAACGCTCGCTGGTCACCGCCCGCCACGAGCACGAGCAGTTCGTCCGCCTCCACCCCGTTCCCCCTTCCGTGGCCGCAGCCGGCCGCCCTGCCTCTGACTCCACGCATCCGCACGAGCGCACACCTCCGGCGGGTGATACGGATCAGCATGCCGAAAACGCGGGTTTGAAAACCCGAAAAGATTTTTTCCGCCGGACCAATCCGATCCGCTCCTCGGCTCCGTATACCCGTCCGTCAAGGCAAGTTGGCACTGAGGACGGACGGCATGACACCTCTCATCTCCAGGAGCGGCACGGGACGCAAGGGCCTGGTCACGCTCATCTGTGGTGCGCTGGCCGCCGGAGGGCTCGCAGCCGCCGGCGTCGCCACGCTGGAACCCGGGGCGGCATCCGCCTCCTCGCACCGGGAGGCCCCGCTGATCTCGGGGACCCCGCAGTACGACAACACGGACCTGTACGCGTTCGTGAGCCCGGACAAGCCGGACACCACGACGATCGTGGCCAACTGGATCCCCTTCGAGGAGCCGGCCGGCGGACCGAACTTCTACACGTTCGCGGACGACGCGCAGTACGACATCCACGTCGACAACAACGGTGACGCGCAGGGCGAGCTGCTCTTCCGCTACACGTTCAAGACGCACGTCAAGAACAAGAACACCTTCCTCTACAACACGGGGGCGGTGAAGAGCCTCGACGACCCGAACCTGAACATCACGCAGACCTACAACATCGACCTGGTCAAGCTGCACAACCAGAAGGTGGTCTCCAAGACGAGGCTCGCGGACAACGTGCCGGTCGCGCCGTCGAACGTGGGCAAGGCGTCGATGCCGGACTACGCCAAGCTGCGGTCCCAGGCGATCTACAAGACGGCGGGCGGCGGCGCGACCTTCGCCGGCCAGGCCGACGACCCGTTCTTCGCCGACCTGCGGGTCTTCGACCTGCTCTACGGCGGGAACCTCTCCGAGGTCGGACGGGACACGCTCAAGGGCTACAACGTCAACACGATCGCGCTGCAGGTGCCCAACGACCTGATCCGCGAGTCGTCCAAGCAGCCGATCGTCGGCATCTGGTCGACGACGCAGCGGAGGAACGCGCAGGGTTACTACGAGCAGGTGTCCCGCCTGGGCAACCCGCTGGTGAACGAGGTCGTCAACCCGCAGAAGGACAAGGACAAGTTCAACGCGTCCCAGCCCTGGTACGACGCGCAGTTCCTGAAGAACGTGACCAACCCCGAGCTGCCGAAGCTCATCGAGTCGATCTACAAGATCAAGGCACCCGCCGAGCCGCGCAACGACCTGGTCGACGTGTTCCTCAAGGGCGTCAAGGGCCTCAACCAGCCGCCCTACGTGAAGCCTGCGGAGGAGCTGCGCCTCAACACCTCGATCAAGCCGAGCATGCACCCCAAGCGGCTGGGCGTCCTCGACGGTGACAACGCGGGCTTCCCGAACGGCCGTCGCCTCTCGGACGACGTGATCGACGCCTCGCTCCAGGTGGTCGAGGGCGAACTGGTCGGCTCCAAGAACGACCTGGGCGACGCGGTCGACAAGAACGACAAGGGCTTCGAGAAGTACTTCCCGTACGTGGCCGAGCCGACGGCCGGTTCCCGCGGCGCCCTGGCCAAGGGCACGTCCGGCAACGCCGACGTGCGCAGCCAGCTCGGCGACGCCCTGCAGCCCGCCGGGTCCTCCTCCGACGGCTCCGGCAACACGATGCTGATCGCCGCCTCGGCGGCCTCGGGTGCGGCCGGGATCCTGCTGATCGGCACCGCCTTCGCCTGGTGGCGCCGTCGGATGCAGCGTCCGTACTGACCCGCATCCCCCCTGACCGGCGCGGCCCGTATCCCCCTCCCCCACGGCGGGCCGCGCCCTTTTTCTTCCGAGCACGACCAGGCGACCGAGGAGAGGGCATGTCCCCGCGTACGAACGACGACGAGGCCGGCGAGCAGCCGGTGAGCACGGGCGGGGATGCCGCTTCGACACCTGCCGCTTCGGCACCTGCTCCCGAGGCCGGTCCGGCCGGGTCCGACCCGGAGCCCGGGGATCGACGCGTCGCCGCCGTCCGCCGGTTCGCCGCCACCGGGCGGCGCTGGCGGGCTCTCCAACTGGGCAGTTGCGCGGCGCTGCTGGCGGTCGCGCTGACCGGCGCGGCGATCGCCGTCGGGGCGGCGCGCGACGGCGGGCCCGCGGTGGCGGCCGCCTCCACCGCCGTCGATCCCGGGGTGCTGGGCAGCGGGAACCTGGACGCGAGCATCGCAGCGCTCCAGGTGCATCTGCGGTCCCAGCCGAGGGACTACGGCAGCTGGGCCACCCTCGGCCTGGCCTACGTCGAGCAGGCGCGGACCAAGGGCGACCCGGCCCGCTACCCGCAGGCCGAGAAGGCCCTGAAGCGGGCCCTTGACCTCTCGCCCGGCAACGACCAGGCCCTGGCCGGCCGGGCCGCCCTCGCCGCCGCGCGGCACGACTTCAAGGACGCCCTGACCTACGCGGACCATGCCCTGAAGCAGAACCCGTACAGCGAGCGCGCCCTGTCCTTGCGCATCGACGCCCTGGTGGAACTGGGGCGGTACGCCGAAGCGGACAAGGCCGCGAGGACCGCAGACACCCGCAAGCCGGGCGTGCCGGTCTTCACCCGGTACGCGTACGTGCACGAGCTGCGCGGCGACGTGACGACCGCCCGGCGGGTGCTCAAGCAGGCCCTGACCGCGGCCGCTTCACCGGGCGATGTCGCGTACGTGGCCGCCCAGCTGGGCCAACTCGCCTGGAACCAGGGCGACTACGACACCGCGCTCACCTACTACGCCCGGGCCCTGGCCGCCGACGAGAACTACCTCCCCGCGCTGGAGGGCCGCGCCCGCGCCCAGGCGGCGAGCGGCGACCGGGACGAGGCGATCAAGGGCCTGCAGACCGTGGTCGCCCGCTATCCGCTGCCCGGACCGCTCGTCGAACTCGGCGAACTGTACGAGGCCCGTGGCGCAGCCGGCGACAAGGCCAGGGCGCACGACCAGTACGCGCTCGTGGACGCCTGGATCGCCCTGGCCCGCGCCAACGGCGTCAACGCCGACCTCGACACCGCGCTGGCCGCCGCCGACCACGGCGACCGGACGGCCGCCCTGCGCGCGGCCCGCGCCGAGTGGGCCCGTCGGCACACCGTGCACACCGCGGACGCCCTCGGCTGGGCGCTGCACGTCAACGGGCGTGACAAGGAAGCCCTTCGCTACGCCCGCCGGGCCACGGCCACCGGCTACCGCAGCGCCGCCTTCCTCTACCACCGCGGCATGATCGAGCTGGCCACGGGCCGTGCCGAGGACGGCCGCGCCTCATTGAAGGCGGCCCTGGAACTGAACCCCGGCTTCTCCCCCCTGGGCTCGGCCCGGGCCCGCAAGGCGCTGGAGGCCGCCAAGTGAACCTCCGTCGCCCGCTCGCCTGCGCCGCGGCGGTCCTCACCGCCGCGTGCGCCCTCGTGCTCACACCGGCCACGGCCGCGAGCGCGCACCCTCTCGGCAACTTCACCGTGAACCGGTACGACGGTCTCGTCGCCGCACCCGGACAGCTCCGGGTCGACCATGTGGAGGACCTCGCCGAGATCCCGGCCACCCAGGCCAAGCCGGACATCAAGCGCCTGGGTCTGTCCACGTGGGCCGAGCAGCGGTGTGCGGCGGCCGCGAAGGGCAGCGGCGTGACCGTCGGCGGACACGCCGCCCCGCTCACCCCCGGCTCCGCCCGTGCGAGCCTGCGGCCCGGGCAGGCCGGGCTCAACACGCTGCGTGTGGAGTGCCGGTTCACCGCGCCGCTCCCCCGGGGGAAGTCCGTCGCTCTCGGCTTTCACAGCGCGGGTGTCACCACCGGGCCCGGCTGGCGCGAGATCACCGCTCGCGGTGACCGCATGACGCTCACCGCGACGGACGTGCCGAAGAAGTCGGTCTCGCACGAACTCACCAGCTACCCCAAGGACTTGCTGTCCTCTCCCGCCGACACGGCCACCGCCTCCCTGCGCGTGCGCCCCGGCGGCCCGGCCCTCGCGCGGGAGCGGCAGGACGCCCCGGGCGCCTCCGTACTGCCGCGGGGCGCCGACCGCTGGACCCGCGCACTGGACGACCTCGTCGCCCGCCACGACCTCACCCTCGGCTTCGCCGCGCTCGCCCTGCTCATCGCCGTCGTCCTGGGCGCGATGCACGCCCTCGCTCCGGGGCACGGCAAGACCCTGATGGCCGCGACGGCGGCCGCGCGCGGAGGCCGGGCCCGGATGCGGGACGTGCTGCCCCTGGCCGCCTCGGTCACGGTGACGCACACCCTCGGTGTGGTCGCCCTGGGCCTGCTCGTCACGGCCGGTTCCGCCGCCACGCCCTCGGTCATCGCCTGGCTGGGCATCGCCAGCGGCGTCCTGGTGCTCGTCGCGGGCGCGAACCTCGTACGCCGGGCCTGGCGCACCCGCGCACCCGCGCACCCACACCCCCACGCCCACCCCCACCCGCATACGCACGAGGAAGCAGAGGACCGCCCGCTGGCCCTGGTGGGCGCACACCAGGACCAGGAAGCAGCCCACCCGCACCATCACCACCACGACGACGGCCACCATCACCACCATGAGCACGGGCACGGGCACGGGCACGGGCACGAAGACGGGCACACGCACGGGCACGAGCACGGCGTGGTGCACACCCACGGCGGCCACACCCACAGCCACCCCACCGCCCCCACCCTCCGCGGCACGATCCTGCTCGGGTTCGCCGGCGGTCTGGTGCCCAGTCCCTCCGCGGTCGTGGTGCTGGTCGGTGCCGCGGCGCTCGGGAAGGCCTGGTTCGGGCTGCTGCTCGTCGTGGCGTACGGCGCCGGGCTCGCGCTGACGCTCACGGCGGCCGGGTTCGCCGTCGTCCGGCTGGGCTCGGGCGTCACCCGGGTGCTCGACCGGCGCCCGCGCTGGACCGCCCACCCGGTCGCCACCCTCGTGCGCCGGACCCTTCCGCTCGCGTCCGCGCTGGTCGTCGTCGCCCTGGGTGCCGGATTGGTGCTCAAAGGGGCCGCATCCGCACTCGGCTGAGCTACTTTTGTGGAGAATTCACGTGAGATGCCGTGGGGGTCGCCCGTGTCCGAAGAGCCGGACCGTGAACGTGTGATCGCGGGCCGCTACCGCCTGCTGTCCCCGCTGGGCGAGGGCGGCATGGGCACCGTGTGGCGCGCCCGTGACGAGGTGTTGCACCGTGAGGTGGCCGTCAAGGAGGTGCGGGCCCCGGCCGGTCTGGCCGCCTCGGACGTCGAGCGGATGTACGCCCGCCTGGAGCGCGAGGCGTGGGCTGCGGCGCGGGTCGCCAACCGCAATGTGGTCACGGTGTACGACGTGGCCATGGAGGGCGGCCGGCCCTGGATCGTGATGGAGCTGGTGCGCGGGCTGTCCCTCGCCGACCAGCTGGACGCCGAGGGTCCGCTGCCGCCGCAACGAGCCGCGCACATCGGTGCCGAGGTGCTGGCCGCGCTGCGTGCCGCGCATGCCGCCGGAGTGCTGCACCGGGACGTGAAGCCGGCCAACGTGCTGCTGGCCAACGACGGCCGGGTCGTCCTCACCGACTTCGGCATCGCGACGGTCGAGGGCAGTTCGGCGCTGACCATGACCGGTGAGGTGATCGGCTCGCCCGAATTCCTCGCTCCGGAGCGGGCCCTGGGCCGTACACCGGGCCCGGAGTCGGACCTGTGGTCGCTGGGCGTGCTGCTGTACGCGGCCGTCGAGGGCAACACCCCGTTCCGGCAGGACACTCCGCTGAGCACCCTGCGTGCCGTGGTGGACGAGGAGTTGCCGCCGCCGCTCCGGGCCGGACCGCTCGCCCCGGTCATCGAGGGCCTGCTGCGCAAGGACCCCGCCGAGCGGCTGTCGGGCGATCGGGCCGAGCACGACCTGCGGATCGTGGCAGCGGGCGGGACCCTCGGTCCGGCGCGCACGGAGCCGGTGCAGGCGTCTCCGTACGCCCCGACGATGGCGGCCGAGACCCAACGGCCTTCTTCCACACCGCCGATGCCCCTGCCCACCCGGTACCCGGAGCCGGAGACCACCGCCGTCGAGCCGCGCCGCAACCGGCGGGCCGGCGTGGTGCTGGTCGTCGGACTCCTCGCGGTCGTCCTGGCGGCGGCGGGGCTGACGTACGCGCTGCTCGACCACAAGCACCGCGGCGGTGGCGGGAACACCGGCGCGCACACCAGCCGGGCGAGCGGCGCCACGCACTCCCCCCGCCCGAGCACGAGCGCCCACTCGGACACCGCGGCGCCGCCGCCCGCCCAAAGCAGCAGCGCCACGGCGAGCAGTCAGCCGGCCCAGTCCGTGCGGGTCACCCTGGCCGGCGCGCACACGGAGTACGACGGACCCTGCCCGCCGCCCACCGCGCAGGCGCCCACGTTCACGGCGACGTTCACGGTGGGGCGGGTGCCCGCGCAGGTGGAGTACCGGTGGGTGCTCGCGCACGGGTCGGTCTCCGACCCGGGGTGGAAGACGCTGTCGTTCCCCGCGGGCGGCGGGAAGACCCAGCAGGTGCAGGTGGTCGTGACCGCCTACTCCGACAGCGGGACGATCGAGAACGAGATCAGCGTGGAGGTGCGCAGTCCGGTGCGGACGACCTCGGACTCGGTGCCGTTCACGGTGACCTGCGCAACGACGGAGACCCCGACGGACGGGGCCTCCGCTTCACCTTCGGCCTCGTGAGGGTCAGGCCGCGTTCGTGAGCACCGGCAGGTAGCCGCCGGACTGGCCGGCCGCGGTGGGGTGGTACGACTCGCCGATGGAGAGCCAGTTGACGCTGTGCAGCCAGGAGTCGCCGGAGCAGATCTCGTGGCCGGTGAACGTGGTGCGGACGTCACCGAAGACGAAGTTGTGGTCCAGGACGCGCTTCTGGATGGCGGCGTCGATGTAGTCGGCCGCGCCGTTGATCGCGGACCGCTTGGTCTCGGAGAGGCCGAGGCAGGTCTGGCCGAGCTGGTAGAAGCGGGGGTAGCCGATGACGACCACCCGGGCGGACGGGGCTTTGGCGCTGATCGCGTTGTACACGGCGTCGAGCTTGCCGGGGAGCGTGGAGTCGACGTAGGCCTTCGCCGTGTTGATGCGGGACAGGCACGAGCTGTCGGACTGGAGCACACAGGTCGTCATGACGTCGGCGAAGCCGGCGTCGTTGCCGCCGATGGTGATCGAGACCAGTGCGGTGGAGGAGTTGAGCGAGCCGAGCTGATTGGCCAGCACGTCGTCCGTCTTGGCGCCCGAGCAGGCGTTGAAGGCGAACGAGGACGGGCTGTGAGCGGCGTTCCACAGGTACGGGTACGCCTTGGTGCTGCGGTCGCAGCTGCCGCTCGAACTGATGTAGCTGCCCGCTCCGACTCCGGAGGAGTAGGAGTCGCCGAGCGCCACGTAACCGCCGTTCGCGGCAGCCGTGGAGGCCTGCGCCGTGGCGGCCCCGGTGAGGGCGAGGCCGGTGGCGAGGAGAAGCGAGGTCACGTATGCCGCAAATCGGGAACGTCTCATGGAACCTCCCTTTAGCAGGATCTCTGCCACAACTGTCGTAGCAACTACGCGTGTTGACTGGAAGTGTTCATGCCAAGACTTTTTAGGCCTCAACGACGTCTCGACGGGATCGACTCAGGACGTTCACGCCCGAGATATTGCGTGTACACGTCATCCCTGTTGACAGCACGTCACCCGAAGGCCCCTGGGGAACACATGTGTACGAGGAGATGTCGTCTTGACGGCCCACCGGAGCCTGCGCCACATTGAAGCCCGGCATCAGGGGCGTCGGGGGGCAAAGTCGCCAATGCAGACCTTACGTATCAAGACACCTTCGCCGGACGGCGCCGGAGACGACGCCGAGCGGGCGCGGCCAGGTCCGGGGAGGGACCTGTCTCCGCTGCTCGCGGGGGCGGCCACGGCGGTGGGCGCGGTCGGCGCGCTGCTCGCGCTCATCGGCTCCGACTCACCGCTGCGCGGTCCGTGCACGTTGTTCTTCCTGCTCGCGGCGCCGGCCGTGGCGATCGGGGCGGCGCTGCGCGGGCTGGATCCCTTCGGCCGGGTGCTCACCGCGCTTGCGGGCTCGGTCGCACTGGACATGCTGGTTGCCCAGGGCATGCTCGCCGTGCACCGCTGGTCGGTCCGCGGCGGCGTGGTCGCGGTGGCCGCGCTCAGCGCGCTGCTGCTCCTGCTCGTCCTGGGCCGGGAGAAATTCCGTTCGAGGAAATCGAAGCAAGAGTAAAGAAGCCGGGCCAAAGTTACGTAATGCCCAAACCAACAAAACCGTGAGAAGCGGTTCCAGGTCTTGCGATTCTGCTTCAATCGTCAATACCGTCGTACATCTCACCCGCATCGGTACGTCAGCACACGGTTCAGGGGAGGGCTCAGGGCCGTGACGTTCCGGCGCGGGGCGCGGTAGGGGGGTGCCGTGCTCGGTGACCGTACTTGTGACCGAGCCGTGCCGCGCGACCGGCTGTCGTCCTTTTTCCGGCAGCCCGGCCAGCTTTGCCAGCTCATCTGTGTGCGCGGAGACCGTCTCGCCGTGCCGCGGATGAGAACCCCCCTTTCGAACCGGGCTGAAGATCCGGGCCACCCAGGGGCGGGCGGTCCACCGGACGAGAGGGACCACAGTCATGAGTTCTGTCCTGCATCCGCCGAGTTCGGGCCAAGATCCGTTAATGGCCACCCACTACCGGCCCATCTCCTCTCACCTGGCGATCACTCCGCCGGTGAGCGTGGTGATTCCCGCCATGAATGAGGCGGAGAATCTGCCCTACGTCTTCAAGACCCTTCCGGACTGGATACACGAAGTCGTTCTTGTGGACGGCAACTCCACCGACGACACCGTCGAAGTGGCCCGCTCGCTGTGGCCCGGCCTGCGCGTCGTCGAACAGCGGGGGAAGGGCAAGGGAGATGCCCTGATCACCGGATTCGAGGCGTGCACCGGCGACATCATCGTGATGGTCGACGCGGACGGCTCGGCCGACGGCAACGAGATCGTGTCCTACGTCTCCGCCCTCGTCTCGGGCGCCGACTTCGCCAAGGGCTCACGCTTCGCCAACGGCGGCGGCACGGACGACATGACCTTCATCCGCAAGCTCGGCAACTGGGCGCTGTGCACCGTCGTCAACCGCAAGTTCGGCGCCCGCTACACCGATCTCTGCTACGGGTACAACGCGTTCTGGCGGCACTGCCTCGACAAGATCGACCTCGACTGCACCGGTTTCGAGGTCGAGACGCTGATGAACATCAGAGTGGTCAAGGCGGGGCTGAAGGTGCAGGAGATCCCCAGCCACGAGTACCTCCGCATCCACGGCACCAGCAATCTGCGGGCCGTGCGCGACGGGCTCCGGGTGCTGAAGGTCATCCTCGCGGAGCGCTCCAACCGGCGTGCCCTGCTCCGCCAGGCCCGTCAGGAGCGACTGCTGAACACCGGGCGGGGAGAGGTGTCTTGAGAGATCCCGGCATCTCCGTCGTGATCTGCGTGTACACCGAGGACCGCTGGGAGGACATCCTCGCGGCGGTCTCCTCGGTGCGCGCGCAGTCGTATCCGGCGCTGGAGACGCTCCTGGTCGTCGACCACAACCAGGCCCTGCTGGAACGGCTCGGCCGCGCGTACCAGGAGGCCGGCGACGTGCGCGTGCTCGCCAACGCCGGCCCGCGCGGTCTGTCGGCCGGCCGCAACACCGGAGTCGCCGTCTCCCACGGCGACGTGATCGCCTTCCTGGACGACGACGCCGTGGCCGAACGGGACTGGCTGCGCCGCTTCGCCGAGGGATACACCGACCCGCGGGTGATGGCGGTCGGCGGCCGTACGCTGCCCGTCTGGGCCTCGGGCCGCCGTCCCGCCTGGTTCCCGGAGGAGTTCGACTGGGTGGTGGGCTGCACCTACCGGGGACTGCCGCCCGGGCGGGTCCGGGTGCGCAACGTGCTCGGCGGAAACGCCTCCTTCCGGCGTACGGCGTTCGACGCGGCGGGCGGCTTCGCGACGGGCATCGGCCGCGACGGCGACCGGCGCCCGCTGGGCTGCGAGGAGACGGAGCTGTGCATCCGCCTCACCCGGGCCCGCCCCGACGCGGTCCTGCTCATCGACGACCGCGCGGTGATCCACCACCGGGTGCCCGCCGCCCGCGAGCACTTCGCGTACTTCCGCACCCGCGCCTACGCCGAGGGCCTGTCCAAGGCACTGGTGGCCCGCAGCGTCGGCGCCGCCAAGGGGCTCGAGTCCGAACGCCGTTACACCACCCGGGTCCTGCCCGCCGGTATCGCCCGCGGCCTGCGGGACGCCCTGCTCGCCCGCCCGGGCGGCGCCGGACGCGCGGGCGCGATCGTCGCGGGGGTGCTCACCGCGGCGGGCGGCTACGCGGTGGGCAGCGTGCGGGCGCGGCGCGGCGGGCCGGCGTTCTCCGTCGTGCCGGTCGCGCCCGTCGCGCCGGCGAGAACGCCGGGGAGCGACACGGGCACGGGGACGGAGGAAGGGGAACGTCCATGAGCCGCAGGGGCGTACGGATCGAGGGGGAACGCCCATGAGCGACACCGCCGTACCCATCCTCATGTACCACGCGGTGGCGAGCGCGCCGAACGACGCCACCCGGGCCCTCTCGGTCGCACCGGAGGCCTTCACCGAGCAGATGGCGCTCATCGGTGACCTGGGCCTGACCCCGGTCACCACCGCCGACCTCGCCGCCCGCTGGCGGTCCGGCCGCCCGCTGCCCGAGCGGCCGGTGCTGATCACCTTCGACGACGGCTACGAGGGGGTCCACCGGCACGCCCTGCCCGTGCTCGCCAAGCACGGCTTCCCGGCCACGCTGTTCGTCTCCACCGGCTGGATCAGGGGCGCGTACGACACCGGAGGCGGCCTGGACGCCATGCTCGACTGGCAGCAGGTGCGCGACCTCGCCGACACCGGGATCGAGATCGGCGGGCACAGCCACTCCCACCCGCAGCTCGACCAGCTCGACGACGCCGCCCTGCGTGCGGAACTGGTCCGCAGCACGGAGATCGTCACCGCCGAACTCGGCGCACGACCCGTGTCGTTCGCCTACCCGTACGGCTACTCCAGCCGCCGCGTCCGGGTCGCGGTGCGGCAGGCCGGCTACGCCCAGGCGCTCGCCGTCGGCAACGGGCTCGCCCGCCGCCGCCAGGGGCCGTACGCCCTGCGACGCGTCACCGTCCGTCGCGGCACGGACGTCGAGGAGTTCGAGCGGCTGCTCCAGGGCCGCGCCATCACCCGTAACTTCGCCAAGGACCGCGCGCTGACCAAGGGGTACGCCCTCGTCCGCAGAGCCCGCCAGGTCCACCGGAAGGCCATCCGTTCCCGTGTCTGACACGACCACCACGACCGAGGCCGCAACACCCGAGGACCAGGCGCCCGAGCAGTCGGGGCGCCGCCTCCGCCTGCCCGGGACGGGCCGGGGGTCCGGCGGCAGCCAGCTGTTCCGCAACGCCTACGCGCTGATGCTCAACACCGGCATCTCCGCCGTCCTCGGGCTGGGCTTCTGGCTGGCCGCGGCACGCTACTACTCCGAGTCGGCGGTCGGCCAGGGCTCCGCCGCCATCGCCGCGATGAAGCTGCTCGCGGGGCTGACCGCGGTGACCCTGACCGGCGCCCTGGCCCGCTTCATCCCGGTGTCCGGGCAGCGCACCGGGCGGCTCATCTTCCGTACCTATGCCGGCAGTTCGCTGGTCGTGGCGGTGGCGGCGGGGATCTTCCTGCTGACACTGAACGCGTGGGGGCCGTCGTACCGCTTCCTGCACGGGCCGCTCAACGGGCTCGGCTTCGTCCTGGCCGTCGTCGCCTGGAACCTGCTCACCCTCCAGGACGGCGTGCTGACCGGGCTGCGCAGCGCGCCCTGGGTGCCGGTGGGCAACACCGTGTTCTCGGCGGTGAAGCTGGGGCTGCTCGTCGCGTTCGCCGTGGCGATCCCGACCACCGGCGTCTTCGTGTCCTGGGTCGCCGCGATCGCCACCTCGGCGGTGCCACTGGGCTGGCTGGTGTTCCGGCGGCTGGTGCCCCGGCACGTCAGGGCGACCGAGGACCACGCCAGGCCGCCGTCCATGAAGGAGATCGGGCGGTTCCTCGCCGGCGACTACACCGGCTCACTGTTCTCGCTCGCCGTGGTCTACCTCGTCCCGGTGATCATCGCCTCGCAGGTCAGCTCCGCGGACAACGCGTACTTCTACATCACCACCACCATCGGCGGCACGACCAACCTGCTCGCCATCAACATGGGCGCCTCCCTCACGGTCGAGGGCTCGCACGACCCGGGGCGGCTCGCCGCCGACACCCGTGCCGCGCTCCGGCGGATGGCCCGGATCATGCTGCCGATCGCGACCGTGCTGTTCGTCGGCGCCCCCTGGATCCTGGGCGTCTTCGGCACCGGCTACGCGGACGCGGCGACCCCGCTGCTGCGCTGGTTCGCGGTGGGCGCGGTGCTCCGGGTCGTCATGGAGACGTACTTCGCGGTGCTGCGCGCGCAGAGCCGTACCGGCGGACTCGCCTGGCTGCAGGGCCTGTTGTGCGTGCTCGTGCTCGCCCTGACGCTGCTGCTCCTGCCCCGGATGGGTCTGACCGGAGCGGGCGTCGCCGAGATCTCCAGCCTCGCGGTGATCGTGGCGATCGCCGCGCCGAAGCTGTGGCGGACCATCCGCTCCACACCCTCTGCCCGGTCGGACACGGCGGCACCGGACGGGGACCTCGCCGACCTGGGGGCGCTCCCCCACCCTCGGCTTCGCTCGGGCAGGGGGACCCCCACGGCCCCGGCCGTGGCCTCGGCCCCCCGGCACCGTCCGGCCTGGGCGCTGGACAACGACACCCTCGCCCTCGGCATCCACGTCGACTTCGACCACGTCGAACGCCGGCCGGACGTCCGCCCCGGCCCCGGCACCCCACCTGCGGGCACACCCGTGCCGCGGCCGGTCGAGGAGCCGGAACCGGGCGCGGAGGCATCGCTGGGTCCGGCCGAGGCGGCGCTGCTGAGGGAGGCGGAGGCCGACGCGCCGTTCGAGAAGGGGCTGCTGAAGGAGGCGGAGGCCGACACGCCGTTCGACGCCGTGCCGTCCGAGAATGCCGTGGTGGACGAAGTCGCCGCCGAATCCCCGGACACGGCCGTGGACGGAGCCGTGGACGGGAAGCCGTCCGCCCCGCCCGCGCCTTCGGGGCTCACCCGCTCCGGTGTCGTCCTCGGCTGTCTGCTGGTCGCCGCGCTCCTGCTCTACTGGGTGCCGGCGCTGCGCCTCGGCGAGGCGGACCTCGACGGGATGGGCGGGCTCGGCCTGGTCTCCGTGCTGCCGCTGCCGACGCTGGTGGGGGCGGCCCTGCTGATCACGGTGTTCGCCTCGCTGCTCTGGCTGCGCCGTGAGCACCGGGCCCTGCTGCTGGTCACGCTGCTGGCGACCGTGGTGTCCCTGCACGCGTTGCCCGCGGTGCTGGAGACCGAGCCGCGGTTCGCGACGGCCTGGCAGCACCTCGGCTTCATCGACTACATCGACCGCACCGGGTCCGCCGTGCCGGATCTGGACGCCCGCTGGAGCTGGCCGGGATTCTTCGCGGTGGCCGCGTTCGTCGCCCGGGCGTGCGGCACCGACGACTTCACGGAGATCATCCGCTGGTGGCCGACGGCCGTGCAACTGGCCTATCTGGCACCGATGTTCCTGCTCACCCGGTCGCTGCGGGCGAGCTGGCGGGCCAAGTGGACCGGCGTGTGGCTCTTCGTGCTCAGCGGCTGGGTCGGCCAGGACTACTTCTCCCCGCAGGGCTTCACGTTCCTCCTGTACCTCGTCTTCGTGGCGATCCTGCTGGTGTGGTTCCGCGCTCCCCACATGGTCTGGACGAAGTTCCGCCCGGGAGAGGCCGAGGTCGAGCCCACCGACCGGCGCGGGCGGGCCGTCCTGCTCATGGTGCTGATCGGCCTGTACGCGGCGAGCGTCCCGGCGCACCAGCTCACCCCGTTCGTGATGCTCGGCGTGCTCGCCGCACTGGTGCTGCTCGGCAGGTCCGAACTGCGCGGGCTGCCCGTCCTGTTCGCGGTGCTGGTCGCGGTCTGGGTCGGCTTCATGGCCGAGCCGTACTGGTCCGGCCACTTCGACGACCTCTTCGGCGGGGTCGGCGGCGTCGGCAGCAACGTCTCGTCCTCGGTCTCCGGCCGTATCCAGGGCGGGAACCCGACGCACAAGCTGGTCCTGTACACCCGGGTCCTGCTGGCCGGCTCGGTGCTGGCCCTCGCCTGCTGGGGCTGGTGGCGGCGGCGCTTCCACCGGTACCGCGAACGGTCCCTGCCGGTGCTCACCTTCGTCCCGTTCCTGGGCTTCGGCATGCAGTCGTACGGCGGCGAGATGGCGCTGCGCGTCTTCATGTTCGCGGCGCCGGGCGCCGCCCTGCTCGGCGCGCTCGCCCTGTTCCCGCGCACCGGCGCCACCGCGACGGAACGCGAGAAGGGGCGGGGCAGCCTCGCCCCGCTGGCCGCGCTGCTCGCCGGGCTGCTGCTGATGGGCGGCTTCCTGGTGGCCCGGTGGGGCAACGAGTCGTTCGAGCGGACCCGGCCGGGCGAGGTCGCGGCGATGGACTGGGTGTACGCCCACGACCGGCCCACGGTACGGCTGCTGTGGCTGAGCCAGGACACGGTCAACGACGTGACCCCGGCCATGCCGTGGGGCGCCCGGGACATGGAACGGGTGAACTACGTGCCGACGCAGGCACCCGTCGACCCGGTGCTGGTGTCCGGACTGGTCAAGGCGCTCAAGGACGCGGGCCCGAACTCGTACCTGATGATCAACGAGAGTCAGGCCACCTATCTGCAGCTGGACGCGGGTTACTCGGCGACCTGGAAGTCCCGGCTGATCCGCACCCTGGACAACCGGCAGGAGCTGACGAAGGTCCTGGTCAACGACGACGTCACCGTGTACGCGCTGGGCAGGCAGCCGGCGGGCCCGGTGCCGAAGCCGAATCCGGGCCGGATCGGGCCGCAGGTGACGTGGACGTCGTGGTCGGTGGTCGGCGCGCTGGCCGCCGTCGCGCTGATCCTGCTGCTCACCGCGCGCGAGGTGGTCCGGGTCGCGGCGCGGCCGAGCACCGGGCAACTGCGGTGGCTGCAGGGCAGCTTCTGGTTCTCGCTGCCGCTGCTGGCCGTGGTGCTGGCCTCGCTGGTGCAGCGGTTCCTGACGATGAAGTGACGGGTACGGTGCGGTGGCTCAGCGGTCGAGCCACCGCACCTCGTACGCGTGCATGTCGAACCGCTTCCCGTCGACCTGTGCGCTGATCGGCCGGTCGAGGGTGTTGACCACGAGGACCGTCCTGCTGTCCGCCAGCACCCGCACGTTGGGCACGTCGTCCCGGGCGACGGGCACCGTCTCGTACCGGGTGCCCGGCGGGAACGCCCGGTCGAACCGGGACACCAGGTCGTACATGGGCAGTTCCCTGCCCCCGCCGGGCGTGTCGGTCGCCGTCCACAGACAACCGGGGCAGTCGGCGCCCGTCTTCTCCTCCGGGTTCCAGTAGAAGCCGGAGCCGGCGCCGCCCTTGACCATGGCGATCATCGCGGTGGCGTGCACGGCGAGGCGACGGGCCTCGGACCAGCCGCGGCGTTCGTCCTTGCCGTCGGCGGGCTCGACGTAGTACTCGGCCCACCACAGGGGCAGGTCATGGGTCTGCTGCCGTACCCACTCGCCCACCGCGGTGAGCTTGTCGGTGGCCGCGAACTCGTCGGGCAGCAGATCGTCGTCGTTGGTGTAGCTGGAGCCGTCGACGACCACGAAGTCGGCGCCCGCCCGGTGGCTGTTCCAGTAGCCGAAGGCGTCGAGGACCCGCTGGTCCATGGCGCCCCAGGCACCCCGCAGGGCGGTCGACGCGTTCTCCTTCTGCCGCGGGTCGACACTGTCCATGACCAGGTAGGGCCCGCCGACCATGATGTCCTTGTCGACCTTCTTCAGCGCCTTGTAGACGAGGTTGTACATCCTCGTGTAGCCCTCGTAGTCCCAGCGGCCCTCGGCGTTGTTCCAGAAGCCCTTGAACTCGTTCCACACGATGAAGTGGCGCACGTCGGGATAGCGCTTGGCGACGGTCGCGGCGAGGTCGGCGAAGTCCTGGTAGTGGTCCGGGGTGGGCGCGGTCTCCAGGGCGGCCCGGCTCCAGTCGGTGTTGTCGACGCCGGCCCTGCCGCCCTTCATCCAGTCCGGCGAGCAGCACAGCGTGACCACGGGGGTGCCGCCCGACCTGCGGATGAAGTCGATGCGGCGGTCCATGGCGCCGAAGTCGTAATGTCCCTTCACCGGCTCGGGGTTGTCGGCGCCCCAGCCCATGAGCGCCTGGTCCTGCGGCAGCCCGCCGTTCTTGGCGAGCAGCCCGGCGACCCGGCCGGTGGCCGCGCCGCTGCCCTGGTCGGCGCTGTACTGGGTGTGGGTGAAGCCCCAGCCCACGTACGGCTCCGGGCGCTCGGGCGAGGTGGCGGGCGTGCCGTGGACCTTGTCGCCGTCGCGCGAGGTGCCGGCGGTGCTTCCGCCGCTCGGCAGTGTGTTGATCAGGGTGACGATCAGGGCCAGAGCGGCCGCACCCACACCGAGCAGGGCGGTGAGCCGCCACCGACGAGTCCCCGTATACCACTCATGACGTCCCATCATGGACAACAGTAACGGCGGGGGCCACGTACGGGGCAGGCCTTGGGAACACCCGGGACAAGGGGTGGAAATGCCGTGCACGGAGGGCATCGGTGCCGGATCATGGCGGCATGGCCGTGAACCCGCACGACGCTCTGCCGATCCGGCTCAACGTCGACGACTCCGACTCCCCGTCCGACGTCGTCGACGCGCTGTTCCTCGGCCGCTTCGCGACGGGCGAGCAGCCTTACTCGCACGCGGCGAACATCGACCGCGTGCGCTCCGGCGCGACCCTGCTGCCGGAGGGCGCCCGGGTGCTGCGGGTCGCCCGCGACGAGGACCGCAGCGCGACCCTCGCGGAGGGCGACGGCTGGACCCTGCTGGTCTCGCGCTGGAACCGCGGCGCGGACGTCACGGTGACCGCCACCAGCGCCGAGCTGGCGAAGACGGTCCTCGACCGGGCCACGGACGGCGCGGCCGACGAGCCGGAACCGCAGCCGGAG
Source organism: Streptomyces sp. BK340 (assembly GCF_007827595.1). Taxonomy (GTDB): domain Bacteria; phylum Actinomycetota; class Actinomycetes; order Streptomycetales; family Streptomycetaceae; genus Streptomyces. The sequence continues at coordinate 74,707 of NZ_VISR01000014.1, read as the reverse complement.
AACGTGACCATGGGCTTCTGGTACGTCTCCCCGCGGCGCGGCCCGCACCGCACCACCCGCCAGATCTCCGCGGGCACCTGGGACGAGGTGCGCCCCAACTACACGGCCCCCGTGGCGGACGCGATGGACCGCCTGATGAAGACGACCCCACAGGACATCGCGGGCCGGCTGCTCCTGCTGCACGGCCCGCCCGGGACCGGCAAGACCTCCGCACTGCGCACGCTCGCCCGCTCCTGGCGGGACTGGTGCCAGGTGGACTGTGTGCTGGACCCGGAGCGGCTCTTCTCCGACGTCGGCTATCTGATGGACATCGCGATCGGCGAGGAGGACGGCGCGGGCAAGGGCCGCTGGCGGCTGCTCCTGCTGGAGGACTGCGACGAGCTGATCCGCGGCGAGGCCAGGCACACCGCGGGCCAGGCCCTGTCCCGGCTGCTCAATCTCACCGACGGCCTGCTCGGACAGGGCCGCAACGTCCTGGTCGGCGTCACCACCAACGAGGACCTGGAGCGTCTGCACCCGGCCGTGGTCCGCCCCGGCCGCTGCCTGGCCCGCATCGAGGTGGGCCCGCTGACCCGCCGCGAGGCGGTGAACTGGCTGGGCACCGAGGAGGGCGTCGGCCGCGAGGGCGCGACCCTGGCCGAGCTGTTCGCACTGCGCCGGGGCACGGCACCGACGTCGGTGCCGGGGGCGCGGGAAGACGCGGACGCGGGGCTGTACCTGTAGCGGCGGGGCTGTACCTGTAGCCGATCGCCGCCGGTGCTTTGATGGACGTATGACCCTGTTCGTCGGCACGTCCGGGTGGCAGTACAAGGACTGGCGGGGGGTCCTGTACCCGGACGGCTGTCCGACCCGGCTGTGGCTGGAGGAGTACGCGACGCGCTTCGCCACGGTGGAGATCAACAACGCCTTCTACCGGCTGCCGACGAGGGAGAACTTCGAGGCCTGGCGGGACCGGGTGCCGGACGACTTCGTGGTGGCGGTGAAGGCCAGCCGGTACCTCACGCACATCAAGCGGCTGAGGGACCCCGAGGAGCCGGTCCACCGCCTGATGGCCCACGCGGCGGGCCTGGGCGCCCGCCTCGGCCCGGTCCTGCTCCAGCTCCCGCCCACCCTGCGCAGGGACCCGGACCTGCTGGACACCTGCCTGGCCTGTTTCCCCGCCGGCACGAGAGTCGCTGTCGAGCCACGCCACGACTCGTGGTGGACACCCGAGGTGCGCGGGGTCCTGGAGTCCCGGAACGCCGCGCTGTGCTGGGCGGACGTCCAGGCCCACCCGGTGACTCCGCTGTGGCGGACGACTGACTGGGGCTACATCCGCTTCCACGAGGGCCGGGCCCGGCCGTGGCCGCGCTACGGCCGGCGGTCCCTGGAGACGTGGGTGGACCGCGTCGCGACGACCTGGTCCGACGCCGAGGACGTGTACGCGTACTTCAACAACGATCCGGGCGGGGCGGCGGTGGAGGATGCGGTGGCGTTCGGGAGGACGGCGGGCAGGGCGGGTCTGACGGCGACGCGCACACCGGAGCTGACGACCCACCGCTGACCGGCTCAGCCCTCCCCGTAGGCCGCCCGCAGGGCATCGCGCACGGCGGCCGACGCCTCGTCCTCGGTCAGCCCGAGCCGCCGGACCCGCTCCGCGTAGGCCTGGGCGGCCAGCGACGCCTCACGCACCGCGGCCGAGCCGGCGGCAGCCACGAACGTGCCGTTGCGCCCCCGCGTCTCGATCACCCCGTCGCCCTCCAGCGCCCGGTACGCCTTGGCCACGGTGTTCACCGCGAGCCCCAGCGACTCGGCCAGCCCCCGCACGGTCGGCAGCCGGTACCCCGCCGGCAGCGCCCCGGACCGCGCCAGCTCGGAAATCTGCGCCCGCACCTGCTCGTACGGCGGCGCGCTGTCATCGATGTGGATCTTCAGGCTCACACGGCCGATTGTCCCGTACCCGCCGGAAAATCAGAGGCATCCGCCGCACATCTCCCCGTACGGTGCCTGCTCATGACTGTGATCGTGCGCGACCTGCAGCCCGATGCCCGAGCCGACACCGAGGGCTATGCCCGGGTCCGCCATCTCGCCCTGCCGTACATCCTGTTCACCCCGGAGTCCGTCCGCCACACCCTCGCCCAGAGCCACCCCGACGCCCGCTTCCGCGCGCTGATCGCGGTCGAGGACGGCGAGGTGATCGGCGCGGCCGGGGTCTCCCTGGCGCACGACAGCACGGAGCCTGGCCAGGGGTACCTCAACATCTACGTGCGCCCGGACCGCGTCCGCCGCGGTGCCGGCCGGCTCCTTGCCCGGACCGCCGAGGAGCACCTCGCAGCCGTGGGCGCGACCAAGCTGTACACCTGGGTCCTCGACGAGCCGGCGCATCGCGCCTTCGCCGAACGGCACGGCTACACCCGGGGCCGTCCCGCGCACTTCCTCCGTCTGGACCTGGCGCACGGCACCCTGCCGCCTCTCCCGGAGGTCCCGCCCGGCGTGGAACTGCGCACGGCCGCCGACTTCGCGGACGACCCGCGGCCGCTGTTCGAGCTGGACGCGGAGACCGTGTCGGACGAACCCGGCGAGATCAGCGTCGAGTTCACGGACTACGACGCCTGGCTGGAGCAGAACTGGAAGCATCCGCTGCTGCATCCCGAGCTGACCATGGCCGCGGTCGTCGACGGCCGCCCGGTTGCCTTCAGCGTCGCCTACACCGACGGCGCCACCCTCCCCCACGCTCGAACAGGCTCGCGCGGGGGGACCCCCATGACCACCGCGATGACCGGCACCGCCCGGGCTCACCGCGGGCGTGGCCTGGCCAAGCTCGCCAAGATCCACTCCCTGTACCGGGCGCGTGCCGCCGGCCTCACCGAGGCCTTCACGGGCAACGACGCCGGCAACGACCCGATGATCGCGATCAACAAGTGGCTCGGGTACGAAATCTGCGCGACGGAGGTGCGCTATGTCCGCGAACTCGGCTGAGACCACGGCCCGGGTGGAGGTCGTCCTGGTCAAGGGCGGCCGTACGAAGATCCGTTATCCGGCGGAGCTGCTGGCCGACGACGGCGTCCGCGTCTCGGTCCGCGCCCCGTGGGCGGGCGAGGGCGTGCGCGACTTCGGCTTCGTGCGGTTCGAGGCGGGCGACGTGTTCACCGAGCACTACTGGCGGGACCGCTGGTACTCGGTGAAGGAGGTCCGGGCCGGGAACGGCACCCTCAAGGGCTGGTACTGCGACATCACCCGCCCGGCCGTCCTGTCCGGCACCGAGCTGGTCGTCGAGGACCTCGACCTGGACCTGTGGCGCTCCGCCGACGGCACGGACGTACGGCGTCTGGACGAGGACGAGTTCGCCGAGAGCGGGCTGGCGGAGACGGACCCCGGGGCCGCGTCCGCCGCCGTGGCCGCCCTCGACGAACTGGAGGCGCTGGCCCGCGAGGGCGGCTTCGAGAAGCTGCTGGCCTGACGCCTCGCAGACCCCGCCGGGCTGCTCCGCCGGCGCTGTCTACACCGTCGCGACCACCGCATACCGCTCGTCGTCCACTGTCTTCCCCCACAGCACGGAGTCGTCGGACAGCCGCTCCACGCGCACGTGCCCGGCCACGGGCTCCAGCAGGGCGGTGAGCCGCCCGACGGGTATGCCGACCGGGGCGAGGGTCCCCCAGACGCCCTCGACCAGGACGAACCGGCCTCCGGGCCGCAGCAGGGTGCGCCAGTGCCGCAGGACGCGCGCGGGGTCGGGCAGCGTCCACAGCACATGCCGGACGAGGACGACGTCGTACCGCTGCTCCCCCACCGGCGGCGCGGCGGCGTCCCCGTGCAGGACCGCCGCGTCCCGCCCGGCGAGCTTGGCCCGGGCCCGCTCGACCATGGCCGGCGAGCTGTCGACGCCGGTCACCCGGTGCCCCTGCTCGGCGGCGAGCAGCGACAGGCTGCCGGTGCCGCAGCCGAGGTCCAGGACATCGGCGGGGCGCTCGGGCAGCCAGGACCGGAGCAGGGCCGCCCAGGCGGCGCGCACCTCGGGTGCGCGCAGGCCGTGGTCCGGCTCGTCGTCGAAGGCGCCGGCCGCCGTGTCCCAGTCCACCTCGGCACCCACCGCAACCATGTGCTCACTGTCGTTCGTCATTCCCCCAGAGTGACACCCGCCACTGACAGTCCCGACGTGACAGCCGCCACTGACAGACCGGCACCGATGAGGAACTCTCGCCCAAAGGGTCCACCTCCGTGACACCGCGGATCCAGGTGGGCGCTGAAGGAGGCAGCCATGCGCCGAGTGACCGTGCAGAAGCCCCTGAAGAGGACGGAAAGCCGCCGGATCCGCGAAGAGGCGGAGGAGCGTCCCACGGGGCGTCCGGAGGTGCGCAAGGACATCGCACGCACCTGGTGGCCGGACAGCTGACGGAGCCGGCCGGTGTCCGGTGTCAGACCAGTCGTTTCCGGTAGTGGATGCGGTCGTACGGCCCGTCCACGCGCCGTTCCACGACGTCGTAACCGAACCTCGGATAGATCTTCTGGTTCTCCCACATCAGCGCGTTCGTGTAGAGCCTGACCTCGGGCAGACCGAGCGCTCGCGCGTGTGCGTCCACGAACTCCAGCAGGCGCCGTCCCACCCCCTTGCCGTGCGCGTCGGGGCGGACGGCGATGCTGTCGAGAAACAGGTGGTCGTCGTGGGCCTCGACGACGACGAGCCCGACCGCCGGCTCCCCGCACACGAACACCCGGCCCGCGGCCACGTCCGCCGCGTGGTCCGCCTCCATGGGCTGCGGCACCACCCCGATGCGCTCGATGTAGCGGCGGTACGCCGCGTCGGTCACGGCCTTCACGGCCGGAACGTCGGCAGCCCGGGCGGGCCGGATCTCATCGTTCGTCATGATCGGAAGGCTATCCACCTCAGCGCAGTCCGAGCGTCGGAGGCTCATGGCACGCGTACGGGCTTTCCCTTCGCCGCCGAGCCCGTCGAGCACGACGTCGACGCCCTTCCCGGGGAACTCGCGCACCCGCTTCGGACGGACAGTAGCCGAGTCAGCCAGGCATTCACCCCTGCAGGGTGATGCTCACGGCCCGAAGCGGCGACGAACGTGGTTGGCGTGAGGTCGGCCAGACGTTCGGCAGGGAGTTCCCGATGTCAACTACCCACGAGACCAGGCAGCTCGACGAGGTCCGCAACGCCCGCTACGGAGAGATCATCCTGATCAGCCCTGGGGAACGGGGAGAGCTTCGGGCCGAGGTGTACAACACCATGGGCCTCAACGACTGCCCGCCTGAGAAGTGGTCGGCTCTGGATGCAGGCAGCGTTGCCCGCGAAGCCGAGGTGCCTGCCGCTTGGTTGAACGGTCCACGGTTCTGGCTGATGGACCGCATCACCGTGTCCAGGGTCGGCGACATCCACTCGTTCCAGGGGCTGGAGGCACGCCGGGTCGCCGCACTGGAAATTCCCGCGGGCTTGGACCTCAACAGCAGGGGAAGCGAGCGCTTCTACAAGGACGTGGTGATCGACCGGGACACCGAATGGCTGTTCGCCGCGGGCAAGCCCGTCTATCAACTGCGCGATCCCGATGGCCGTACGTACGTGATGCAGGCGTACTCACACATCGTGGACGACACCCTAGACCTGGACGCGCTTGCCGGGCTGGCGGACCGGCTGCACCTCCCGGATGGATGGACGTACCGCGAGGACACCCCGGCACACGACCTCTCGCTGCGTACCGTGACCGGAGAGGCGCACGTCGTGCAGGACGAGCTCGAGAACACCTACATGCTCGTGACACAGTGAGGCGCCCAGGACGGCCGTCGAGCATGCGATCAAGCACGAAGCCGAGCGTGTGAAGACCCTGGCGCGCGACTTCGTGCAGACAACCACACGGGTGGCAGCAGCTGCGGTGTGTCGGGAGCCAACCGAGGCGTACGACTGCGGACGAACACGGACTGCCACGGTCGGCTGCACTGCTCAGGAGCAGGTGCCCTGGAGCTCCCCACCCCTCCTTCCTCAGCCCCCCGTTAGCCCCGCCTTAACAGGACCATAAGGATCTCCATCACTCGCCCCCAACAGGCGATTTCACGGTTTCTTGGGGCTAGCTTCTGATCGCCCCCTACGGGATCCACCCCACCCCCGAGGACCGTTCCGAGGAGTTCCCCATGCCCTGCCCCACGCTCTCGACCTCGTTCGAGCAGGGGACACGCCGACGCCGTAGGGCCGCCGTCGTCGCCGTCCTCGGCAGCGCCGCGCTCGCGCTGTCCGTCGCGCCCGCCTCCGCGCACGGTTCGATGGGCGATCCGGTCAGCAGGGTGTCGCAGTGCTACGCGGAGGGCCCGGAGAGCCCCAGGTCGGCCGCGTGCAAGGCCGCGGTGGCGGCGGGCGGTACGCAGGCGCTGTACGACTGGAACGGCATCCGCATCGGCGACGCCGCCGGACGGCACCAGGAGCTGATCCCGGACGGCAAGCTGTGCAGCGCGAACAACGAGGAGTTCAAGGGGCTGGACCTGGCCCGCACGGACTGGCCGGCGACGAGTGTGCGCAGCGGGTCGTACACCTTCGAGTACCGTGTGACCGCCCCGCACAAGGGGACCTTCGAGGTCTACGTCACCAAGCCCGGCTACGACCCGGCGAAGCCGCTGGCCTGGGGGGACCTGGACCTGGAGCACCCGGTCGCGACGGCCACCGACCCGGTCCCCTCGGGCGGCTTCTACACCTTCTCGGGCACCCTTCCCGAGCGCTCGGGCAAGCAGCTGCTGTACGCGGTCTGGCAGCGCTCGGACAGCCCGGAGGCCTTCTACTCCTGCTCCGACGTCGACTTCGGCGGCGGTTCGGCGGGCGGCACCACCCCCGCTCCGAGCGCGTCCGCGCCCTCCGACGAGCAGATCGCGGACGGTGCCGACAAGTCGACGATCGAGCACCACGGGCACGGGGACGACGACGCGAGCACGTCCGCGGAGCCGGCCACCGCGTCCCCGGCGTCCCCGGCGTCCCCGGCGTCCCCGGCGTCCCCGGCCAACGCGCCGAAGGCCGCCGGGACTTCGGAGAACCTCGCCGAGACCGGTGCCTCCACCGGCACCACGTACGTGGCGATCGGCGGTGCGGCGGCACTGGCGCTGGGTTCGGCGGCGCTGTTCATGTCGGTGCGACGGCGTGCCACGGGCGGCCGCCACGGGCGGTGATCCAGGACTCCGGGGCCTGTCCGGCGGCTCAGGTCGGACAGGCCCCGGCGACGCGTCAGCTGAAGGCCGACGCGCAGGTGGTGGCCTTGGCGTGGGCCGGGTCGAGGGCGTTGGCCACCTCGTGGAAGGCGATCCGGTCGAAGAGGCCGATCGCCACGTGCTCGGAGAGGTCGAGCGGGCACAGGTCCTGGAGCAGGACGTTGTGGACGTCCGAGCCGCTCAGGTACTGGTCGCGCCAGGGTGTGGCCACCTCGTCGTACTTGGTGGCGATGACCGTGTAGTGCACTCCGGGGACGGTGTCGCCGCCCGCGTTGAGCTTGGTGAGGAAGGCGGATCCGGCGATCTGGTCGGCGAGGCCGGGGGTGGTGGCCTTGATCAGGTCCTCGGCGCCGGGGAAGTACGGCAGCAGGTTGGTGAGGCCGTCCAGGTTGGTGCCGTGGTTGTCGGGGGCCAGGCCGACGAGGGAGTTCACCTTGGCGGATCCGCCGAGGAACTTCAGGTAGTAGCGGGGCATCATGCCGCCCTGGGAGTGCCCGACCAGGTCGGCCTTGCCGGCCCCGGTCGCGGAGAGCACCTTGTCGACGAAGGCGGACAGCTGCTCGGCCGACTTGTCGATGGGGCCGAGTCCGTAGAAGAGCGGGACGCCGGGCAGCTGGCCGTAGTCGAGGGAGTAGACGCAGTATCCGCGCGTCTTCAGATACGGTGCGAGGGACAGCCAGTTGTCGATGGAGTTGCCCAGGGTCCCGTGGACCAGGATCACCGGGCGGGGATGGTCGGCGGAGGGCTTGCAGGAATAGTCGTTCCAGCCACTGCTGGGAGCGGCGTCGGCGGCGTGGGCGGTGGCGGCGGGGACGGCGGCCACGGCGGCGGTCAGGAGCAGCGCTGCGAGGGGTCTGAGCACTCGCTTCCAGGGCAGCATCGTGTGATCTCCTTGCGGCTCAAGGGAGGTGCGACGGCCTAACCCTGTGATCCGGATCACGAGGATGCTGTTCACTCGTCAAGTTACGGGCGAGTAGTGCAGCTGTGAAGTTACGCGTCAGTAAAAACTTCCAGTGGTAACCAGAGACTCGTCCAGCGGTCGATGAACCGTCACCAGGCAGGCCTGATCGGACCGTAGGGCGCGATCCATGTCAAACGCTCCCGCAACGCCCGCACTTCACCCTCGCCCAGCAGTTCGACCCACGCGCCCACGACCTCGGCGGCCGCCTCTTCCGCGGCCCGGGTGCAGGCCCAGCCCTGCTCGGTGAGCACGATGAGCCGGGCTCGCGCGTCCTCGGGATGCGGGCGCCGCTCGACGTACCCCTTGCGTACGATCTCGTCCACCAGCTGGCTGGCGGCCTGCTTGGTCACTCCGAGGTGTGCGGCGAGGTCGGTGACGGTGGCGCCGTCGGGCGCGAGCCGCGCGAAGGCGAAGCCGTGAGCCGGCCGGAGGTCCGTGAAGCCGCGGGCCACGACGCCGTCGTGGATGCGTTGCGTGAGGTCGCCCGCGACGGCGAGCAGGGCTGCGGACAGGGCCATGGCTTCGGAGTTCTGCACGCAGGCATTGAAACACCCTTGACGGATCGGTCAAGCAGCTTGACTATATAGTCAAGCTGCTTGACCAAATGAATCGGAGACCACCTTGCCAGTCGTCCGCTCGTCCGAGGCCGTGACCCACGAGATCCATGGCGCCCGCTTCGTCTCGTACGCAACACCCCTGACCGGGAGCAAGGAACTCTGCGCCTGGCGGGGCGAGATCCCCGCGGGGACCGATGCACCCGCCCACACCGTCAACCGGGAGGAGATCTTCCACCTGCTCGTCGGCGAACTGCTGATCACCCTGGACGGCCGCACCGAGCGGATCTCCGCCGGCGACACGGTGATCATCAACTCCGGCGCCACCCTGGCCGTGCAGAACCCCACCGACCACACCGCAATCTCCTGGGTCACCACCTCCGTCGGCCTCACGGCGGAGCTGGCCGACGGCACGGTCATCACCCCGCCGTGGGCCAACTGACGCCACCACAAGGGTGATTACGCCGCCAGCGCCCCCGGCATCACGGCCCGTGGCCCGAACTTCGCCCGGGCCCGGTCCGCGACCTCCTCGATGCGGCGGACCTTCTCGTCAACGGGGTCGAAGGTGAGCTGGTAGGAGGCCTGGCCGGCGGGGGCCAGGCCCTCGGCGCGCAGGGTGAGCGCGCGGACCCGGGCGCGCTGGAGGCCGAGCGCCTCGTACATGCCGTAGGCCGTCCTCGTCAGGGCCGCCGAGTGTGCGGTCGGTTCCCCGAGGGCGCGGCTGCGGGTGGTCGAGGAGCGGTCGGCGTAGCGGACGGTGAGGGCCAGGGAGCGGCAGATCCTGTCCCCCGCACGCAGCCGGGCCCCGAGTTCCTCGGCGGCGGACAGCAGTGCCGTGCGGTGCCGGCCCGGGTCCAGTTCGTCGAGGTCGAAGGAGCGGCCGGCGGCGAGGACGGTGGTCCCCCCGCCGGAGCGAAGCCGGGAGTGGGGCAGGGAGACGGCGTTGGACGCGACCCGCCCCCGGTCGATGCCGCTCGCCTTCTCGCGCAGCTCGCGCCCCGCCTTCGCGCCGATCAGCCGCTGCAGCGTGGACAGGGGCGCGGCGGCGACCAGCCCCAGCGTGTCCAGGCCGTACTCGCACAGGGTGCGGGCGGTCGCCGTACCGACGCCGGGCAGCACGGACACGGGCCGTCCGGCAAGGAAGTCCGCGACGGCGTCCGGCTCCTCGGGCACGGCGCAGGTCACCCCGGGACGGGCGTCGCGCAGCGCCACACGGGCCAGCATCGGCCCCGGTCCGGCACCGATCACGCAGTCGACGCCGTACAGCGCGAGGGCCCGGACCCGGATCACCGAGGCCAGCTCCACGGCGCTGCGCCCGAAGTACCGCTCGGCACCCCGGAGATCGGCCAGCGCCCCGTCCGGGGGCAGGGCCTCCACGACCGGGGTGAACTCCTCCAGCAGCCCGAGCAGCCCGGGCAGGGCCGCCTCGCACATCGGCGGCAGCTGGAAACGTACGCAGAGGATGGTCATCCCGCACTCCCCGGACTCTGGTGCCACAACTTCCGTACCGCTGAAGGCCCTTGTGGGGCCTCCTGACCCGCGGGCCGCAGGTCGGCCCACGGATGCATCTCGTACCCGGTCGGCAGACGGATCCGGCGGCCGCCCGTCGGGTCCTCCCCGTCCGCGCCCTCCCGAACGGGCTCGGCCAGCCGGGCGGCCACCTCGTCGAGACCGCCCTCGGTGCGCAGTTCGACCAGTTCGGCGAGGTTCCAGGCGGCGGAGCCCACCACGCTCAGACTGCGCGGGCCGCGCCGCTGCACCACCCCGCGCACCAGCAGCAGCCAGGAGTGGAAGACGGTGTGCGCGCAGGCGTCGTGCGAGTCGTCGAAGAAGGCGAGGTCGACCAGGCCCGTGCCGTCGTCCAGCGTGCTGAAGATGACCCGCTTGCCGGACCGGATCGGCGGGGTCTGGGTGGCCGCCTTGGCTCCCGCGACCAGCACCGTCTCCCCGTGCCGGGCCTCGCGCAGCCGACGCGCGGACACCACGCCCAGCTCCTCGAGGAACTCCCGGTGGTCGTCCATCAGATTGCGCGAGGCGTCCATGGACAGCACGCCCAGCTCGGCGCTGAGCCGCTCCGCCGAGTTCAGGTCGGGCAGCCCGGCCGAGGCCGTCTCCCTGCCGCCGGCCAGGGGGAGCTGACCACCGCCCCCGCCCCGGGCACCCCGGTGCAGCTCGGTCAGATGCAGCTGCAGATCCCGCCGGTTGGCGCCGAAGGCGTCCAACGCGCCCACCTGTGCGAGGCGCTGGGCGAGGGGACGGCTCGGCCGCGCCCGCTCCCAGAAGTCGAGCAGCGAGGCGTACGGCTGCGCGTCCGCGATCCGCTTCGCCTCGGCCTCGCTGATGCCGTACACGTCGGAGAGCGCGAGCCGCAGCCCCCACACCCCTGATTCAGACACCAGTTCGATCCTGTGGGCCACGCCGGACACGTTCACGTCCAACGGCAGGATCGGCACCCCGCGCCGCCGCGCGTCCGCCAGCAGCAGCCGCTTCGGATACATCCCGGGATCATGTGTGAGCAGCCCGGCGCAGAAGGCCGCCGGGTGATGGGCCTTCAGCCACGCCGACTGGTACGTCGGCACGGCGAAGGCGACCGCATGCGCCTTGCAGAAGCCGTACGACCCGAACGCCTCGACGATCTCCCAGGTCCGCTGGATCGTTTCCGCGTCATACCCGTTGGCCGCCGCCTGCTGCGCGAACCAGACCCGGATCCGCCCCTGCGACTCCGGATCGGACAGCCCGCGCCGCACCGCGTCCGCCTCGGCCCGGCCGCAGCCGGTCATGATGTCGACGATGTGGATGATCTGCTCGTGGAAGACGACGACCCCGTACGTCTCCTTCAGCGGCCCCTCCAGATCCGGGTGCGGATACCGGATCGGCGCCCGCCCGTGCCGTGCCTCGACGAACGGCCGCACCATGTCGGCGGCGACCGGCCCCGGCCGGAACAGCGAGATGTCGACGACCAGGTCGTGAAAGGTGGCCGGCTGGAGCCGCCCCACCAGATCCCGCTGCCCGGGCGACTCGATCTGGAAGCACCCCAGGGTCTCGGCGGACCGGATCAGCCGATACGTCGCCGGGTCGCCCTCCGGCACGGCATCGAGATCGATCCGCTCCCCCGTCGCCCGCTCCACCTCGGCGACCGCGTGCGCCATGGCCGACTGCATCCGTACGCCCAGCACGTCCAGCTTGAGCAGCCCGAGGTCCTCCACGTCCTCCTTGTCGAACTGCGACATGGGGAACCCCTCGCCGCTGGTCGGCACGACCGGCGTACGGGCGAGCAGCGAGGCATCGGACAGGAGCACCCCGCACGGATGCATGGCGATTCCGCGCGGCAGGGCGTCGAGGGCCTCGACCAGCTCCCACATCCCGTCGTAGCGCGCACCCTCCTGCTGAAGCTCCCCCGCCAGCCGCTTCAGCTCGGGCAGCTCCTCCAGCGCGGCACGGGCGTCCCGGGCCCGGATGTGCGGGAAGGACTTGGCGATGCGATCGATGTCGGCGGGGTCCATGGACAGGGCGGCCCCGACATCACGAATCGCGTGCCGCACCCGATAGGTCTCCGGCATGGCGACGGTCGCGACCCGCTCGGTGCCGAACCGGCCGATGATCGCGCGGTAGACCTCCAGCCTGCGCGCGGACTCCACGTCGATGTCGATGTCGGGCAGGGCGAGGCGGCGCTTGGACAGGAAGCGCTCCATCAGCAGCCCGTGCTCGACCGGATCGGCGTGCGCGATCCCGAGCAGATGATTGACGAGGGAGCCGGCACCGGACCCGCGGGCGGCCACCCGGATCCCCATGCCCCTTACGTCGTCCACCACTTGGGCAACCGTCAGGAAATAGGAGGCGAAGCCGTGATGGGCGATGACGTCCAGCTCGTCGTTCATCCGTGCCCAGTACTCCCGGCGGTCGGCATAGCCGCGCAGCACCATGCCCGCGGCGGCCCGCGAGGCGAGCGCCCGCTGGGCGGTACGACGCCCGGCACCGACCAGATGCGCCTCGGGGAAATGAACGCTCCCCATGCCGAGGTCGTCCTCGGGATCGACCAGACACTCGGCGGCCGTGGCCCGGGTCTGCTCCAGCAGCCGGTGAGCGGTGTCGCGCCGGTAGCCGGCCGCCTCCACCACCCGCTCGGCGACCCGCAGCATGGCCTGCGCGTCCTTCAGCCAGGCCTCACCCGAGTCCAGCTCCTTACGAGGATCGATCGGAACCAGCCGACGAGCGGCATCCAGTACGTCGGCGACCGGCCCCTGACCGGGATCGGCGTACCGCACCGCGTTGCTGAGCACGGGCCGGACCCGCTGTTCGGCGGCGAAGCCGACCGTACGGGCGGCCAGCCGCAGAGAGCCGGGCCCCGTACCTTCACGACCGTGCCAGACGGCCTCCAGGCGCAGCGCGTCACCGTAGACCTCACGCCAGGGGACGAGCAGTTTCGCGGCCCGGTCGGGACGCCCCGCGGCAAGAGCGCGTCCCACATCGGAGCCGGGCCCCAGCAGCACACTCAAACCGTCGCCGCGATTGCCGTCCCAGGGCAGCAACGGCGCGCCCTCGCCCTCGTGGGCCGCCGTGACGATCCCGCACAGATCGGCCCAGCCACGGGCACCGTCCCGGGCGAGGAAGGTCACCCGCGCTGCCGACTCGTCGACAAAGGCACCACCGCGCACCGGAGCCCGCCGCCGCTCACGCCGCGCGACCACCGGCTCGCCCACCGCGAGATTCACGCCGAACAACGGACGGACCCCGGCCTTGGCGCACGCCTTGGCGAACCGCACCGCGCCCGCAAGGGTGTCGCGGTCGGTGAGGGCGAGAGCGTCCATGCCCCGCTCCGAGGCACGCTCGGCGAGCCGCTCCGGGTGCGAGGCCCCGTATCGCAGGGAGAACCCGGAGACGGTGTGCAGATGCGCGAAGCCCGGCACACGCACCTCCCGCACTCGTGAGCCCCGAACGACTCTCGAACATCTGTTCCCACCCCCACCATACCTCCATTCCCGAACAAGTGTGCGACATCCGTTCGAGCGCCTCTCACCTGCGCGGATGCCGCCGAGGACCGCACCCGAGCGGGCCGCCACAGGCATGAGACAGCGAGTCCCGCCCCACACACGGGACGGGACTCGGCGAAGCGGAAGCCGGGGCGTCAGCCGATCTGCGCCCCCGTGGCCGAGAGCGCCTCGGTGACCGGCTGGAAGAAGGTCTGGCCACCGGAGGTGCAGTCACCGCTGCCGCCGGAAGTCAGCCCGATCGCGCTGCTGCCGGAGAACAGCGAGCCACCGCTGTCGCCGGGCTCGGCGCACACGTCGGTCTGGATCAGACCGCTGACGGTGCCCTCGGAGTAGTTGACGGTGGCGTTCAGTCCGGTGACCGTGCCGTCGTGCACCTTGGTGGTCGAGCCGCTCCGGGTGACCTTCATACCGACGGTGGCCTCGGCCGCGCCGGTGATCTGCTGGGCGGACCCGTTGTAGAGGTCGACCTCGCTCGGGTGATCCACGCCCGAGGTGTACTTGACCAGCCCGAAGTCGTTGCCCGGGAAGCTGGACTGCGCGTTCTTGCCGATGACGTCGCCGGAGGAGTCCGACCAGGTGGAGATGGCCTCGGTGCAGTGCCCCGCGGTCAGGAAGTACGGCTGCCCGTCCTTGACCACGTTGAAGCCGAGCGAGCAACGCCCACCCGATCCCGTGATGGCGTCGCCACCGGCGACGAAGGCCTTGAACTCACCCTTCGACCGCCTCAGTTCGGCCTTGGCCCCGAGCCCGTCGACGGCCTTGCCGAGCTTCGCCCACTCGCCCGCGGACACCGTCCTGTCCGCCGTGACGACGACCTTGTCGGTGACCGGGTCGGTCGCCCACGAGGTGCCGGGAATGGTGGCGTCCCTCTTCAACACCGCCCGTGCGCTGTCGAGTTCGGCCAGCGAGTGGGCGACGATTCTGGCCTTGGCGCCGGCCGCCCGGACGGACCTGGCGGCGGTGGCGTCGAGCACGTTGACGACGAGGCTCTTGGTCCGGGCGTCGTAGTAGCTGCCCGCGGTGTCGGACCCGAGGTCCTTGACCAGCGCCGAGGCGAGCTTTCCGGCCGCCGGAACGGACAGAACCCGCGCCTCCGGGGCGGACTTGGCGGGCTCGCTGGCGTTCGCAGTCTGGAAGGTGACACCCGCGGCGACCAGTGCGGCGATTCCCGCGCCGGTCACGACGGCCCGCCGCCCGGGTATGCGTCGGTGCTGCAACTCACGTCCTCCTGTGGGGGGTCGGCCCGGGAGGTTGTGGGGACCTCGAGGGCCGGAAGGCTGGTTGACGGGCGCCCACTCTTCCGAACCGCACAGGGAGCACACAAGGTCGACTTCAGGACGCGCGCACGAAGTGACCGCACACCCCGGCGGACTTGGGCGCACGACGGTCACCCCAGGGAATTCGCATTGCAAACACTACGCGCGAGTAACCAGTCGGCGGACAGTGACGGTTGCCCCTGGCCGGAATGCAACCTTCCCCGGACCGGAACGAGCCCCCGCACGCAACCGTGCGGGGGCTCGCGGAGGGACTGACTCAGGGAAGGGTCACACCGTAGTAGCTCAGCGCCTCGGTGACCGGCTGGAAGAACGTCGTACCGCCGGAGGTGCAGTTGCCGCTGCCGCCGGAGGTCAGACCGTAGGCCACGCTGCCCGCGTAGAGCGGACCGCCGCTGTCACCGCCCTCGGCGCAGACCGTGGTCTGGATCAGGCCGTAGACGATGTCACCGCTGCCGTAGTTGACGGTCGCGTTCAGCGCGGTGACCCGCCCGCTGTGCGTACCGGTGGTGGAACCACGCCGGTAGACGGTCGTGCCCACGGACGGAGTGGCCGCACTGCTGATGGTCTGGCTGCCCACGGCACTCGGGTGCGCGATCGAGGAGTTGGTGTAGCGCACCAGCGCGAAGTCGTTGCCCGGGAAGCTGTAGCCGACGTTCGTGCCCAGCGTCGTGGTGTGGCCGGAGTTGCTGTACCAGGTCGAGGCGACCTCGCCGCAGTGGCCGGCGGTCAGGAAGTAGTACGTGTTGCCGCTGCGCACGTTGAAGCCGAGCGAGCAGCGGTAGGAGCCGCCGTAGATGGCGTCGCCGCCGCTGATCAGCTTGTTGAACTTGCCGGACGTGTGCTTGATGGTCAGCGCGCTCGCGTCGGCGCCGGCCTGCCGCTTGATCTTGGCGATCTCGGCCTTGGAGACCGTGCTGTCGACGGTGACGACGACACGGTTGGTCCTGGCGTCCACCGCCCAGGCCGTGCCGGCGATGTCGGCCTTGAGGACGGAGTCGCTCGCCTTGGTGAGCTGGGCGGCGCTGAACGTGTGGGCGTCGCTGGCGTTCGCGGTGGGGGCGGCGAACGCCGCCGCGGCCAGGAAGCCGGTGGCCACGGCGATCAGCCGGGTCCGTCTTGCGATACCGCTGCGGGGAGTGGTGCGCTTGATCCTCACGTTTCGTTCCCTCCCAGGGGAAGTCGGGGGCCCGCGTGGGGTCGGGGCCCGTGAGGCGCAGCCAGGGACCGGTCCTGGGTTCCGAACACGCATGCCCCTGACAAGCGCTGAGGGGGAGTATTCGGCCGAACGGCCGGTAGGCACAAGGGTGCCTTTCGGCCGTCAACATTTGAACCACCTGCCCACACCACCCCCCTGACGTCAGCTCAGGACGCGCTCCCCCGCCTCGATCGCCACGTCCAGCCGGTTGCCCGGCGGCGGGAAGGGGCAGATGAAGTGACCGGCGAAGGCGCACGGCGGGAGCTGGGCGCGGTTGAAGTCGACCGTGGTACGGCCCTCGGCGTCCGGTGCCTGCGGGAACAGGAACCGGAAGCGGAAGCTGGTGTCACCGCCGGTGGCGTCGCCGAACACCGCCCACAGCCGGCCGTCGCCCTGCTGCGCGACCTGGAGCGTGAGATCACTTCCGGCCAGGGTGAAGGCGAGTTCCCCCGCGAGGGCGAGCCCGCGCTCCCGTCCGTCCGCGTTGCCGACCCGCACGGTGCGCGTGCCGTCGTACGGCGTGAAGCGCCCCGGCACCGACCAGCGCGGGTCGTACGGGGTTGCCTCGATGCCCTGGAAGGCGCGGCGGGCCTCGGCGGCGGGATCGTAGACCCGCACTCCCCACACGTCCTCGCGGACCAGCACGACCAGCCGCTTCTCACCCAGCGCGACCCGCGACTCGTCCTCCGGCCCGAGGTCGGCCGCGAGGTGGACCTCGCCGGCGAAGGGCCGGCCGTCCAGGGTCAGCCCGTCGCCCTCGGCGGCGGCGAGCACCACCCCGTCACCATCCGCCACCCACGTCCCGGGAATGTCCGGAAGTCGCCCCTCCGGATAGTCCTCGACCCAGTGCGTGGCGGTCAGCGCGAGCGGCCCATAGGGCGCCGAGATCCTCTCCACGCGCTGCTCGTGCCACCGCTTCCATGCGTCCGGTGCGTCGCCGGTCATACGATCCGTTCCTTTCATACGCGCCCGACCGTCCCACGGCGGGTCGGGCAGCCCGAGGTGTGAGCACGGGGTTGTGCCCCGGTATTCCGTGCGTACTGGTCCAGGCCCAGGTGCTCGCGCAGGGTGCTGCCCGGGTAGAAGGTGCGGAACAGGCCGCGGTGCTGGAGCAGCGCCACCGTGCCGTTGACCAGCCGCTCCAGGTCACGGCGCGGCTCGACGGGCACGAGGTGGAAGCCGTCGGTGACGTCCGCCGCGTGCCAGGCGGCGATCAGCTCCGCGAGGTCGACGGGACCGCCCCGGTACAGCGGACCCTGCGCGGTGGGCCGGGGCCCGCCTCCGCCGTGCCCGGGCTCGGCCGCGTACTCGCCGTCGCCGAGGTCGACGAGCAGGCTCACCAGGACGCGCAGGGCACCCGGATTCCTGCCGAACTCCTCAGCCTGGTCCCGCAGCTGTCTGCGCAAGGCGCCGGCCTGCGTGGGATCGGCGACCCGGACCAGGGCCACGTCGGCGTACCGCGCCGCGGTGGAGCGGGCCGGTGCCGCGGTGGCGTCGACCACGAGGGTGGGGTGGCGGCGCTGCGGAGGCCGGGGCAGCTCAGGGTCTCGGCGCCGCATGCCGTCCTCCCCGCTGTCCCACAACCGCCCGACCTCCTCGGCGACTTCGCCCGCCTCCTGCCACAGCAACGCAGCCGGGGCGGCGTGCCTTCGCCCGGAGAGGCGGGCCTCGTCCTCCGTGGCGGACACGTCGATCCGCCAACCGGCCCTGCCGCGGCCTGCCCGGTCGAGGGAGGCGAGGGCGGACCGGACTCGGAAGGGCTCGGTGTGCGCGGTCGCGACGGCGATGGCGGGGACCAGCCCGATCCGCCGGGTGGCGGACGCCACGCGCGACAGCACGGCGAGCGCGTCGGGCCCGGGACACGCGTCGGACCCGGGGCGCACCTCGGGTGCCGGGCGCACATCGGACCCGGGGCGCACCTCAGGTGCCGAGCGCCCGTCGGGCCCTGAGTGCGCGAAGGAGTCGTCCAGCGTCACGAAATCGAGCCCACCGCGCTCGGCGAGCTGCGCCAGCTCTACGCAGGAGGCGGCGTCGAGCGAGCCCGGCTGATCGACGGCGGCGGCAAGATGCAGCAGTCCACGCCCGTACCGCCCGCTCACGGCACCGTAACCAAAGGCCACCACTCCCTCCCTCACAGCACCTTCGCCAGGAACGCCCGAGTCCGCTCCTCCTGCGGAGCGCCCAGCACCTCGTCCGGCGGCCCGGCCTCGACGACCTTCCCGTCGGCCATGAACACCACCGTGTCGGCGACCTCACGGGCGAAGGCGATCTCGTGCGTGACGACGATCATCGTCGTGCCCTGGTGCGCCAAGTCCCGTATGACGTCCAGGACTTCACCGACCAGCTCGGGATCCAGCGCCGAGGTCGGCTCGTCGAACAGCAGCAGCTTCGGCTCCAGCGCGAGCGCACGCGCGATGGCGACCCGCTGCTGCTGACCGCCGGACAGCTGCCGGGGGTAGGTGCCGGCCCTGTCGGCGAGCCCCACCCGCTCCAGCAGCCGGCGTGCCCGTTCCACGGCCTCCTTCCGGGGCCGCTTCAGCGCGGACACCGGTGCCTCGATGACGTTGTCGAGGACGGTGAGGTGCGGAAAGAGGTTGAAGTTCTGGAAGACGAAGCCGATGTGCGTGCGCTGCTTCAGCACCTCGCGCTCGGGCAGTTCGTACAGCTTGTCGCCGCTGCGCCGGTAGCCGATCAGCGAGCCGTCCACGCTGATCGTGCCCCGGTCCACCTTCTCCAGGTGGTTGATGGTGCGCAGCAGTGTGGACTTGCCGGAACCGGAGGGGCCGAGGACGACGGCGACCTCGCCGGCCCGCACCTGCAGGTCGATGCCCTTGAGGACGTCGAGCGAGCCGAAGGCCTTGTGCACCGACCTGATGTCGACCATGACGCTCATCGCGCGAACTCCTTGACAGGTGAGGCACTCAGGAAGGCCAGCGCGGCCCGCGCCGTCGCGTCGTTCTGCCGGAACGCGGGCCCGCCGGTGCGTGGCCGGGTGAAGACGCCGGGCGTGCGGGCGTCGGTGAACGGGCCGAGCGCGAAGCGCCGTGGATGCGGCCGGCCGGCCCCGTCGAGGATCCGGCCGTCGGCGGGGTCGACGCGCAGCAGCCCGCCGGGGGTCTCGGCGGCCCCCTCGGCGTGCAGCTCCCGCAGCAGGGTGTCGCGGGCCCGTCCCACGGTCGGCTCGGGCAACCGGGCCTCCACCAGCGCCCGCGCCTCGACGGAGTGTCCCGGCACGGTGGGACTGGAGGCCCGGAACACCCCGTCCTCGGCGGTGACGGTCATGTCGGCGCCGACGAACCGCAGGATCCCGGCCCGGGACAGGGCGAGCAACTGCCGCAGCCGGGGGCCGGGCGGCCCGGACGCCAGGTAGCTGAAGAAGCCGTGCCACCAGGGACCGATGTTCCCGAGCCGCACCAGTTGCCCGTAGACGGACAGCAGCCCGAGGAAGACTCCCAGGTCGGCGCTGTGCGCCGGATCGTGACGACGGCTCAGGTCACTCTCGACGTAGCCGCGCAGGCCCTCCTGGAACTCCTCGTGCGAGGCGTACCGCACCCCGTCGAGCGGGTGGTCGAGCGCGGCGAGGTCGAGGCGGTCCGCCGGGTCGGGCACGGCGGTGGCGACGAGCGCCGCGGTCTCGACGGGGTCGGCGGCGGCCGCGTACCTCTCCTCGAAGTCGGCCCAGGTCATCGCCGTACGCTCGGCGTGGGCGGTGAACAGCCGGTGGTAGTGGGCGAAGCCCAGCTCCTTCTCCACCAGTGGCCACACATCGCGCCGGAAGTCGAAGCCGCCCGGCCTGGCCAGCAGCGCCTCGACCTCGGGCGGGCCGAGGAAGCGGGGCAGCGCGGGCCTGGGGCCGGTCCAGTCGTAGCCGATCTTCGCGTGGTACGGCACTCCGCGCCGCGAGCCGACGTAGAGCACCGGCTCACGGCCCGAGGGGACGTAGGTGTCACCCTCGTAGCGCCCGCCCCGC
Organism: Streptomyces sp. BK340; assembly: GCF_007827595.1. Classification (GTDB taxonomy): domain Bacteria; phylum Actinomycetota; class Actinomycetes; order Streptomycetales; family Streptomycetaceae; genus Streptomyces. The sequence goes on along the minus strand of NZ_VISR01000014.1, from coordinate 54,592 downwards.
CCCTCGGTGAGCAGCACCATCAGGTCGACGAAGGCCAGCCCGAAGCCGCGTACCAGGACGGGTTCGCCGGCCTTCAGCGGGGACAGGTCGCTGTCGGCGGTGAAGTCGGGCGGCAGGTGGACCAGGCCGTGTTCCCGCGCGTACGCGGCCGGCTCGGCCAGGTCCGGGTCGGGCTCCGAGTCGAGGTGTCCGAGCGCGAGGACGACCAGGTCGGCGAGCAGGGGACGCGGACGGCCCTCCAGCCACACCTGCTGGCGCCCTTCGCGCGAGCCGGACACCCGCAGGGCGCGCCGGGGATGGTGGTGGACGGTGACGCCCGGGGGCAGCTCGGCGACGGCCCGCTCGTACACCCAGCTCAGATAGCGGCCCTGCAGCTGCCGGTCGGCGAAGGTGCGGCCGTCCAGCCGCGCCCATTCGTGCAGGGTGGGGCCCTCCCGCACCGGACCGGCCATCTGCACCGTCCCGTCGGTGAACATGGTGACGTCCTCGGCGTGCGAGTTCATCCACAGCAGCGGCGACTGGGCCGCGCGCCAGATGCGTCCGCCGCCCGGCGGATGGGGGTCGACCAGATGGATGTCGAGGCCCGAACCGGCGTACAGCTCGGGTGCGTTGGCGGCGATCCGCTCGAGGAGTCCGGTCCCCCGCGGCCCGGCTCCGACGATCACCAGCTGCGGCCTCATCGGGCGGACTCCGTCCCGCGCGCGTAGTGCTTCTCGACGTAGTACTGCCCGACGCCGAGGACCGAGGTGACGATGGTGTACCAGAGGGTGGCGACCATCAGCAGCGGGATGACCTGGTAGGTGCGGTGGTAGATCAACTGGGTCGAGAACAGCAGGTCGTTGACGGCGATGACGCTGACGATCGAGGTGCCTTTGAGGGCGCCGATCAGCATGTTCCCGGCGGGCGGCACGATGGAGCGCATGGCCTGCGGCAGCACGATCCGCCGCCGGCGCCGCCATCGGCTCAGGCCGAGCGCCTGGGCGGCCTCGATCTGCCCGCGGTCGACGGAGAGGATGCCGCCCCGGACGACCTCGGCGGCGTAGGCGGCCTCGTGCAGGGTGAGGCCGATCACGGCCACAGCGACGGGGCTGAGCAGGTTGACGGTCTTCACCCCGAGGATCTGCGGGTACAGCGCCCCGATGTTGAACCAGAGCAGCAGCTGCACCAGGATCGGGATCGACCGGAAGAGCCAGACGTACCCCCAGCTGACCGCCCGCAGGACGGGGTTGGCGGAGAGCCGGAAGCCGGCGAGCAGGGCTCCGAGGGCGAAGCCGAGGACCATGACGACGGCGGTCAGCCACAGGGTGAGCCACAGTCCGCGCAGGACGGAGTCCGAGGTGAAGTAGTCGGCGACGACGTTCCACTGGAACGCCTGGTTGCGCAGCACCGAGTTGACGGCGAGCCCGAGCAGCACCAGGACGGCGACGGCCGCCGTCCACTGGCCGAGCCGGCGCCGCGGGACGATCGTCAGGGCATCCGCGGGCCCGGGAATCTCCGGTGCGGCGGGGAGCTTGGCGAGGGTGTCGGAAGACATGGGAAGGCTCCGTGACGGTGGGTGCCTTCACACGGGCGCGCCGTGCGGCGCGCTTACGGCCGAGCCCCTCAGCAGGGCCGTCCGTCGAGAGTACGTGGGCGTTTCCCGGCGCTGTCAAGGCCGTCCACACTGTGAGCCGCACGTCTCAACTCAGTTGACGCAGAACCGGATGCCTGTTCCACTTGCCCCATGCATCCACAGCAGTGGCTGGTCACCCGCTCCCACATCGACTTCGGTCGCGTGTGGTCCTCCTCCTGTTGAGCTGACCCCCTGCGCGCCCGCCCATGAGCGGGCTCCTGCGCTCTCCCTGCTTTTTCCTTCTCCTCGGCTGCCTTTCTCCTCAGCCCTCTTTCTCCTTCGCCTTCACACGCGCACCCCTCCCCTCGCGCCTCTTCACGCCTTCCGCTCCCAGGAGACCGCTCGATGCCTGCCCGTCGCCTTTTCCTGCCCTTCGCCGCCATCACGTCGGCCGCCCTGCTGCTCACCGCCTGCGGCTCCGGGTCCGGCGGCCCGGGCGGGACAGCGGCCGCCGACGTGGCGGCCGGGTCCGGCGAGGTGCCCACCACGGACGTGGTCTCCGCCGTCAAAAAGGACGACGCGGCGGCGAAGTTGCTGCCGGCGGGCGTCAAGAGTCTCACCGTCGCGGTCAGCGTCGGCGGCACCCCGCCCGGCACCACCTACCTGAACGACGGCAAGACCCTGACCGGCCAGGACGTCGACTTCACCAGAGCGGTCGCCAAGGTGCTCGGCATCGGACTCAAGGTGGAGCAGGCGAGCTTCGAGGCGATCCTGCCCGCCCTGGACAGCGGCAAGTACGACTTCGGGGCGAGCAACTTCGGCGTCACCGACGAACGCCGCAGGACCATCGACTTCGTCACCTACGTCAACGACGGCCAGGGCTTCGCCACCCGCAAGGACAGCAAACTGTCCAGAATCACCGACCTCGGGCAACTGTGCGGCCTCGATGTGGCCACCAGTGCCGGTACGACCTTCGAGGCCACGCTGGAGGAGAACAAGCACGTGTGCGCCGACGCGGGCAAGAAGGCGTACCAGGTGCAGACGTACTCCGAGGAGGGCGCGATCTGGTCCTCCCTGCAGCAGGGCCGCAGCGACGTCGTGATGTCCACGATCAACGGCCTGCGCTACGCCGTGGCCCACCAGCAGGGCCTTAAGTTCCTCAACGAGTACCACCGCCTGGACGTCGGCTTCGCCTTCAAGAAGGGCACGAGGCTGGCCCCGGCCTTCCGGGCGGCGGTGAACCGGCTGATCGACGACGGCACGTACGGCAGGATTCTGAAGAAGTGGGGGACGACGGGCTCGTCGATCGCCGAGTCCCGGATCAGCCCGCCGGAGCTGAAGAACTGACGTTCATTCACCCGTACGCTCCGTGCATCACCCATCCGCGCCCGACAATCATATTTCACTCACAGTCAGCAGCCGTATGAGTCAAGACCCTTGGGGCACAAGGACTCTCGACGGATCGTCTCTGCACCAGTACCGTCACAAACCCCCCGCGCGGCGTCTATCCACTTGGCGCGCCGTCCGCATCATGGATGACCATAGGGATGCGGAAGCAAGAAGGACTGCTGTGAGAGGAGGCGTCCATGGGATCGGTACGCAAGGCGAGTGCGTGGCTCGGCCTCGTCGACGACAACGATGACGAGCGCTACTACGACGACGACTACTCCGAGGGCGCCGAGTCCGGGGACGCCTGGGTCACGGACCCGCGGGTGAAGGTGGCCACGGACACGGCCGAGGAGAAGGGCCGCCGGATCGGCACGGTCACCCCGGACAGCTTCCGGGACGCCCGCGCGATCGGCGAGCTGTTCCGGGACGGGGTCCCGGTCATCATGAACCTCACGGTGATGGAGCCCGCCGACGCCAAGCGCGTGGTGGACTTCGCGGCCGGGCTGACCTTCGGTCTGCGGGGCACGATCGAGCGGGTGGCCAACCGGGTCTTCCTGCTGACCCCCGCGAACACGGAGATCATCAGCGGTGAGCCTGCGGCGCGCCGCGAGGACGGCTTCTTCAACCAGAGCTGAGGCAGGGCCGCTCACCGGCCCTGCCTCGGCCCCGAGGGGTCAGCGGAAGGCGTCGAGCCCGGTGAGCGCCTTGCCCAGCACGAGCTGGTGCATCTCGACGGTGCCCTCGTAGGTGAGCACCGACTCGAGGTTGGTCGCGTGCCGCATCACGGGGTACTCGAGGGAGATCCCGTTGGCACCGAGGATCGTCCGCGCCGTACGGCAGATCTCGATGGCCTCGCGGACGTTGTTGAGCTTGCCGAAGCTGATCTGCTCGGGACGCAGGCGGCCGGCGTCCATCCGCCGCCCCAGATGGTGGGCGAGCAGGATTCCCTTGTGCAGTTCGACCGCCATGTCGGCGAGCTTGGCCTGGGTGAGCTGGAAGCCGCCGATGGGCCGCCCGAACTGCTCCCGCGTCTTCGCGTACTCCAGGGCCGCCTCGAAGCTGCTGCGCGCCGCGCCCATCGCTCCCCAGACGATGCCGTAGCGGGCGTGCGACAGACAGCCGAGCGGTCCGCGCAGGCCGGTGACCTCGGGCAGCACGGCGGTGGCGGGCAGCCGTACGTCGTCCATGACGAGTTCGCTGGTGACCGAGGCCCGCAGGGACCACTTGTGCTTGATCTCGGGCGCCGAGAAGCCGGGGCGGTCGGTCGGTACGACGAACCCGCGGATGCCGTCCTCGGTCTGCGCCCAGACGACGGCCACGCCGGCCACGGACCCGTTGGTGATCCACATCTTGCGGCCGTTGAGGATCCAGTCGTCGCCGTCGCGCTTGGCGTGGGTGCGCATGGAGGCGGGGTCGGAGCCGTGGTCGGGCTCGGTGAGCCCGAAGCAGCCGATCACCTCGCCGGAGGCCATCCGGGGCAGCCACTCCTGCTTCTGCTCCTCGCTGCCGAACCGGTGGATCGCGTACATGGCGAGCGAGCCCTGCACGGAGACGAGTGACCGAATGCCCGAGTCGGCGGCCTCCAGTTCGAGACAGGCGAGGCCGTACTGCACGGCGGACGCGCCCGCGCAGCCGTACCCGGTGAGCGACATGCCGAGGGCGCCGATCCCGCCGAGTTCGCGCGCGAGTTCCCTGATGCCGGGCAGCTCGCCCTTCTCGTACCAGTCGGCGACGTAGGGCAGCACGCGGTCGGCCGCCCAGCTGCGGACCGTGTCCCGTACGGCCAGGTCCTCCGGTTCCAGGAGGTCGTCGATCCCGAGCGGGTCGGCGGCGTCGAACGGGGGCAACTTCGCGGACATGGAACACCCTCCGGCACACTGAGGCACGGTGAAAACTAGCAACGCTAGTTACGCTGTGCGGCCGACGTTACGGCGCGGCGTCCCGCACGTCCAGAGCCGCCACGGCGACCCTCGGCTTCTCGGCCCCCCGCGGGGCCGGCAGCTCCACCCCGGCGGACTCCTCCCCGGGCTCCTCCCCGCACTGCATGATCCGGGGCAGCCGCAGCGCCATCACCGCACCCAGCAGCAACAGGCCCGCGCTCACCAGCAGGGTCACATGCAGTCCGTGCACGAAGGAGTCCCGCGCCGCCCGGCGCAGCGCGGCCCCCACGGGCCCGCCGAGCCGCCCGGCGACGTCGTAGGCCTCGCCCAGCGAGTGGCCCGCCGCGTCCGACGCGTGCGGGGGCACGCCCGGCACCGACGCGAGACCGGGTGCGTAGGCCGCGTTCATCACGCTGCCGAGCAGCGCGATCCCGATCCCGGCGCCGAGCTGGTACGACGTCTCGCCGATCGCCGCGGCCCCGCCGGCCTGGTCGGCCGGGGCCTCGCTCAGCATCGACTCGTACGCCCCGAAGAGGGTCGTCTCCAGGCCGAAGCCGAGCAGGACGAAGCCGAACAGCAGCAGGCCCGCGTTGTCGGTCGCGCCCATCGCGGTCAGCGTCAGGACGGCCGCGGCGGTGAGACAGAAGCCGAAGCACACCATCCGGCGCGGTCCGAAGCGGCGCAGCATCCGCGCACCCGCGAGGCCCGCCGCCATGGCCGCGACGGTCAGGGGCAGCAGCCTCAGGCCCGTCTCCAGCGGCGACAGACCGAGCACCAGCTGGAGGTACTGGGCGGCGATCAGCTCCAGGCCGACCAGCGCGAGCATCGCCAGCACGATGCAGCCGACCGAGGTGCTGAACGCCGGCCGCCGGAACATCCGCAGGTCCACCAGCGGGTGCGAGCGCCGGCCCTGCCGCCGTACGAAGAAGAAGAGGAGCGCCGCGCCCACCACCAGCGGCACCAGCGTGAACGGGCTCGCCGGCGACTGACCGCCGCCGAGCTGCTTCACGCCCAGCACGACCCCGAACAGACCGACCGCCGCCATCAGTGCGCCGACCACGTCCCACGGGCCGCCCCGGTCGCCGCGCGACTCGGGCAGCAGCAGCCGGCCGACCGGCAGGCTGACGAGCATCAGCGGGATGTTGACGAGGAAGACCGCACCCCACCAGAAGTGCTCCAGCAGGAAGCCGCCGAGCAGCGGACCGACCGCCGCGCCGACGGCCGCGACCGCGCTCCAGATGCCGATGGCCAGCGCGCGCTCGCGCCGGTCCGGGAAAACCTGGCGGAGGATCGACAGGGTCGCGGGCATGATCATCGCGCCGCCGACGCCGAGCAGCGCCCGGGCGAGGATCAGCATCTCGGCGGTCTGCGCCAGAGCGGCCACGGCGGAGGCGACGCCGAAGAGGGCGTAGCCGAGGAGGAGGATGCGCCTGCGGCCGACCCGGTCGCCCAGGGTGCCGAACAGGATCAACAGGGAGGCGCAGACCAGCGGGTAGACGTCGACGATCCAGAGCAGCTCTATCGCGCCGGGCCTGAGGTCCTCGGTGACGGCGGGGACCGCCACGTGCAGCACGGTCGCGTCGAGGGCGACGAGCAGCAGGCTGACGCAGAGGACGACGAGGACGACCCAGCGGTTTGCACCGGCCCCGGTCGCCCGACGGCGCAGCCGTACGGCAGCCGTGGTCGTCCCGGACATGTACGTACCTCCCAGATGATCCCTCGCGAGCGGCGGATCGGCGGGGTGGGGACTCCCCGTCGTAACGGCCGGAGAGGAGCGGCGTCTCCGGCCCGCGCAAACCCACGCGAGTGACTCGTCAGCGTACGCGAGTTCACCGCGGGGCCACGTGGCGGACCTCTCACACGCAGGACCGAACCCGTGTGGCGTACGCCACTGCGCCCGCTCTTGACCACGCCCCGGCGGGCCGTCCGGTTCCCCGTCCGGTCGATAATCGAGCTCGTGACCGATCTTGACACGCGCGTGGCACCACCCCGCACCCCCGCTCTGCGCCGGGCGGCGCCGGCCCTCCTCGGGTACGCGGCCGTCCGCGCGCTGGGGCTGGTCGCGCTGGCCGTGTGGAGCGGCGCGCGCGGCAAGAGCGCGTACAAGCTGCTGACCGCGCGCTGGGACTCCCTCTGGTACACCCGGGTCGCCGAGCTGGGCTACGGCTACCAGGTGCGGCTGCCGAACGGCGACATCCACTCCAACCTGGCGTTCTTCCCGCTGCTGCCCTGGCTGGAGCGGCTGCTGCACGCGCTCACGCCACTGTCGTACGCGGACGCCGGTTTCGTCGTCGGCCTGCTCGCCTCGCTGGCGGCGGCCTGGGGGATCTTCGCGGTCGCGGAGTGGGTGTACGGGCCGAGGACGGGGCTCTGCGCGGTTCTGCTGTGGGCGGTGCTGCCGGTCGGGATCGTGCAGTCGATGGCGTACAGCGAGTCCTTGTTCACGGCACTGGCCGCGTGGTCGCTGTACGCGGTGCTGACCGGCCGGTGGGTGAGCGCGGGCGCGCTGGCGGCGCTGGCCGGGCTGACCCGGCCGGTGGGACTCGCGGTGGTCGCGGCGGTGTGGGTGGCGGGCGTGATCTCGTTCGTGCGAGACCGAAGCACACCGGGATCGCAGGGCGCACGCGACACAACACGCGCCCCTTCTTTCACTACCAGCGCATCCGTCTGGCGACGCGCCCTCGGCATGCTTCTCGCGCCCCTGGGCGCCGCCGGCTATGTCCTATGGGTCGGTCATCACACCGGCAGGGGTCCGCTCGGATATCTCGATGTGCAGGCCGGGTGGCGCAACGGGTTCGACGGCGGGTACGCCTTCGCACGCTTCGTAGTCGACAAGTTCACGTCATTTCCGTCGGCTCTCGCCGGCGCGGGCCTGATCGTCGGAGTGGCTCTGCTGATCTGGCTCTATGTGACCGGCGTGCGCCAGGGCCAGCCCGTCGCACTGCTGGTGTACACGGGTGTCGTCCTGGCCCTCGCCCTGTGCGCGTCGAGTTACTTCGGGTCGAAGCCGCGGCTGCTGATGCCGGCCTTCCCGGTGCTGTTCCCGCTCGCCCGCGCCCTGGCCCGGCTGCGCACGTCCAGATCGGCGCTGGTCACGGTGGGTGTGGCGGTGGTGACGGCGGTCTACGGCGCCTTCTGGCTGAACGGCTCCGGTCCCCCATGATCGACTTCGGCGGGTCGATGAGCACCCTCTGAATTCCACCCCATGATGCGGTGAACGAATTCATAAGCGCCATAAAACCGGCCCCCCGGCATGATCAAAGGAATTGCAGGAAGCAGGCTCACAGGATTGCGGAATCCCAGGAATTCGGACCGCTCCTGAGAGGTTTCCCACATCACATCGTCATCACAAAGCCGCTGTTTCGCCCGGGAACAGAGCTCACTCGCTGTAACGTCGATTGGGTGCGTACCGAACGAAACCTCACCCGGAGTCTGGACCGGGTGTTCGCCAGGCTGGACCGTGAGCCGGAACGACCGGCTCACATCGACGTGCCGAGGATGAGCCGGCACCGGGTCGTGCTGTTCACGGCGACCCTCGCCTTTTACCTGGCGATCGTCTGGGCCGTGGTGATCACCTCCTGGCTGGTCCGGCTCGACTGGCAGGTCATGTTCTTCCGGCCCTACCAGCAGTGGCCGCAGATCCACGCCTTCCTCGACTACTACGTGGTGCTCGGCCAGCGCGGCCCCACCGCCGTGATGGTCGCGGCCTGGCTCGGCTGGCGCTCCTGGCGGCAGCACACGCTCCGCCCGCTGCTGACCCTGGCCACCTCGCTGCTGCTGCTCAACATCACGGTCGGCGCCGCCAAGCTCGGCATGGGGCGGCTCGGTCCGCACTACGCGACCGTGATCGGCTCGAACGAGATGGGCCTGGGCGGCGATATATTTCCCAGCGGCCACACCGCCAACGCGGTGGTGACGTGGGGAATCCTGGCCTATCTGGCCTCCACCCCGAGAGCGCGCCGCTGGCTGTCCGCGCTCTCCGCGGTCACCTCGCTCGGCGTCGGCCTCACCACCGTCTACCTCGGTACGCACTGGCTGAGCGACGTGCTGCTGGGCTGGGCCGCCGGCCTCCTGATCCTGCTCGCCCTGCCCTGGTTCGAGCCGCTGATCGCCAAGGCCGAGACCGCGCTCTTCGACCTGCGCGACCGCTGGCGCGCCCGCCGCGGCGCCACGGTGCCCGCACCGGCCGTCCCGGTCGCGCCCGCGCCGGTGCTGCTCAAGCCGCGCCCGCTGCCCGCCGAGCAGGGCGTCGCCCCGGCGCGCGAGCCGGTGTCGCCGGTGCGCGGCTCCCGGGCCCCGATCCATCTGGCCCCGGGCCCGCACACGGCCCGTTCGGAGCGCACCCCGGTCACACCGGCGGGCAGCCGCCGACCGCCGCACGCCGACCGCCTCCCGCGCGGCACCCCCCAGCCGGCCCGCCCCCTGACGGGCAACTGACGCTCGACCACGGCGGCGGGTCCGGTACGCACAGCCGACCCCCGCCATGACGAAGGCCCCGCTCCCGGGAAGAGGGAGCGGGGCCTTCGTCGCCTTGGCCTGCGGGAGCGGGGTCAGCCCTTCCAGGCGCGGGCCACCCGGCCGTCCCGCACCTCGAAGTTGAGCCGGCCCACCCGGTACTCCATGGTGATGATCGTGCCCGGCGGCAGCGACCGTACCGTCGGCCACCCGCGCTCCCGAGCGAGCCGCTCGGCGCGCGCGGCGTCGAGGCCGACGTACCCGTCCGGACTGTCCTGGGGCTCCGCTGGCGGAGTGGGAATCGGTGCCATGCGGCCACGCTAGGCCGCATCGGACGACGACGGAAGCCGGAACCGGCGGACCGCGTCCCGGGGCCCCGCGAGATCCCTCTCCGGTCCCTCCCCTGTCCCTCCCCGGTCACACTTCTGTCACAGGTTCCCGACACGCGTTTCCGTCGCCGTGACATCAGCTGCTGCCGCAACGGGCATCACACGTACGGGGGTTTCCGTACCGCTCGCCGGGGCAATCGAACAGAATTCCCGCGTGTCGGAGCAGCCCCTCGAATTACCCGCCGGAATAAGCCTCGATGCGGATCGGAGCGGGGTCCGGGTGCGATTCCCCGCGGAATCCGGTGCCATGCCCGGCGAGCTGACACCGCATAGGAAATTCACGGATTCGGCACACAACCCGACGTACGCGTCAGTCGGTCCCGGATGCGCCCCGCGGTCCCGCGGCCCGCGCCAGTGCGGCGTCCAGCCGGTCCCGGACCCTGCTGATCACCTCGTTCAGCTCGACGGGCTCCAGCACCTCGAAGGGGAAGCCCGTCATCATGATGTGAATGACCATCACCTCCAGGTTCGGGGCACCACTGCGCAGGATGCACGTGTCCTCTCCGTCGGCCTCCAGCATCCCCGCGGACGGCGAGATCCGCTCGGCCGCCACCCGCAGCGGCACCAGCAGCCGGACGGTGGAGTGCGTGGCGTACGCACTCGTGGAGACGCCCTTCGACACATAGGCGGCGAGATCCTCGGCGGGCGGCTCGCGCGGGTCGAAGCGCGGGCCGTGCGGCGGCTTCGGCGTGATGCGGTCGACGCGGAAGGTCCGCCAGTCCTCCCGTTCGACGTCCCAGGCGACCAGGTACCAGCGCCGCTCGGTGCACACCAGCCGGTGCGGCTCGACGGTACGGCGGCTGGCGCTGCCCTCGTGGCTCAGGTACTCGAAGCGCAGCCGCTCGGCATCCCGGCACAGGTGGGCGAGTTCGGTGAGCACGGCCGGATCGACGGGGGCCGACGGCGGACCGCCGCGCAGCATCGGCACGGTGAAGGCGTTGAGGGCGCCCACGCGGCGGCGCAGCCGGTCCGGCAGCACCTGTTCCAGTTTGGCCAGGGCGCGTACGGAGGTCTCGCCGATGCCCTCGATGCCCTGTCCCGCCGCGGTGCGCAGTCCGACGGCGACGGCGACGGCCTCGTCGTCGTCCAGCAGCAGCGGGGGCAGTTCGGCGCCCGCACCGAGCTGGTAGCCGCCGCCGGTGCCGGGGCTCGCGTTGACCGGGTAGCCCAGTTCGCGCAGCCGGTCCACGTCCCGGCGGACCGTGCGCGGGGTGACACCGAGCCGCCCGGCGAGTTCGGCGCCGGACCATTCGCGGTGGGCCTGGAGCAGCGAGAGCAGGCGCAGCAGTCGTGCCGAGGTCTCCAACATGGGGCCGAGTCTGCCAGCCGATGCGGACAGCCGCTGTCCTCGTTCGGGACAGCGGCTGTACCGGCCGGGTGCCGGGCACCCGTCGTGTGCGTCAGAGCGCGAGGCGCTGGCCGGGCACGATCAGGTTCGGGTCGCCGCCGATGACCTTCTCGTTGGCGGCGTAGATCCGCTGCCAGGTGGTCCCGTGCCGGGTGGCGATGGCGCTCAGGGTGTCGCCCTCGCGGACGGTGTAGTCACCGCGGGACGCACTGCGGCCGGTCTGGCCGGTCGCGCGTTCCGGCGCCTTCGCCGGAACGGACCTGGCCGGGGCGGACCTCGCCGGCGCGGACTTCGCCGGCGCGGACTTCGCCGGCGCGGACTTCGTCGTCGCGCTGCTCTTCGAGGCGCTCGTGCCCGAGGTGCTCGTACTCGGGGAGCCGGCCGCCGGTGCCGTGCCGGAGGCTCCGGCCCGGGCCGAGCAGACCGGCCAGGCGCCCCAGCCCTGGGCGCCCTGGACCTTGGTGGCGACGGCGATCTGCGCGCTCCTGGAGGCCTGGTCGGCCGTCGGGGCGTAGGCGGTGCCGCCGTACGCGCGCCAGGTGCCGGCGGAGAACTGGAGCCCGCCGTAGTAGCCGTTGCCGGTGTTGATGTGCCAGTTGCCACCGCTCTCGCACTGGGCGATGCGGTCCCACACTCCGTTGTCCGCCGCCGCGGCGTTGCCTGTGACGGCCAGCAGCCCCAGCGGGGCCAGCAGCGCCGCCCCGGCGAGGGCGGCCGTCGTACGGCCCTTGCGGGCGCTGTCGTGACGAGCGGTGTTGCGGGTGGTATCGGCACACTCGGACATGTAATTCCCTCTCCACGAACCCGGGCTCCCCCAGGCGGAGCACGCCTCCCCGCGTAGGACCGCGGTTCGCCGCGCCCGCCCCGTCCGCCGCGGCCGGTGCCTGATCGTGCTCATTCCGGTGCCGGCCGGCGGACGTACCCGAGCGGTGCTCGCTGCACACGGCGGAGGAATCTAGGGAGATGGGGCCGCCGATATCAACCAAGTCCCTGTCATTCCAGGCCAGTTGGCCGTTACCCTGGGTATCGGCGATTTTCGGCCAGCCGTTTCATCCGCCGATTTCACGATTTTTCGACCACCCGCTCAGGCGATCTGTGACTCACTTCACCCATTCAAGTTCCTTGACTGCGCGACGAGTTGACGGTGAGTGGCCGATTCCGTGCTGAAGGTGACCCTGTGCGGTGATTGGTTCGATTCCGTCGCACCCTGGGCGTGACCACCACCACAGGACGCCCGTTGTCTTCTTCATGAGCCCGGATCCCCGGGGCTCAGGGCCGGGAGCCACCCGGCCGACCCAGCACCGCATCCCGATGGGAGCCACCGTGCCGCGCATGCTCGACGTCAGTGACGCCGTACGCGCCGAGATCGGCGACGAAGAAGCCGACCGGCTGCTCGCCGGAGAGAACGCCCCGGGCAGTTACGACTGCACGTCCTGCCGCACCCCGGGCGACTCCGAGCAGGAGCGCACCAGCACCGTTCTGTTCGTCGGCGACGAGACGGCCGTGCTTGCCTTCGCCCACGCCAGCTGTCTGCCCTCGCAGGTCGTCCAGGTCACCGAGGAGCAGCTGCAGGGCGCGGTCCGCTCCATCGGCGGCAGCGCCGCCGGGGTGAGCGAGTCGCACCGGGCGGTGCCCGAGCAGGCCGTGCTGGGCGTGACCAGCGGACTCGTCCTCGTCGAGGGCGAGTTGCACCCCGCGCTCGTGGTCGAGCCGACCGCGCCCATCGTGCGCCCCGGCTCCATGGCGGCCGGTGACGACTTCCTTCCGCTCCTCATCGAGCAGGGCTTCATGCCGGTGACCGAGCTGGCGACCGTTCCGCCGGTGCTGCACGGCTGGTCGGTGCTGCTCGCCGTCGGCCAGCTGCACGCGGTGCTGCAGCCGGGCGCCAACGGGGGGCAGCCGGTGGCCTGGTGGCAGGCGCATCAGCCGCTGCAGGTGACGGACAGCTGGCGGGCCGCCGCCAACAAGCACCAGCAGGTGCTGATGTTCGCCGCGCCGGTGGGGTCCATCGGACGGCAGCCCCGGGAGGACCTGCTGCGGGAGGCGCTGGACAAGGCCGCGGCGAACGGGAAACTGGTGGCCGCGGCCCTTCCTCTCGCGGGTACCTGACGGCCGGCTGAGGGGCGGGCAGCTGCCGTGCGTTCGCGGGTGCGTCGTGGTTTCGCGCACCCATTCGGCGGAGCCGCACGGCGATGCGGCCCCGCGCCCCGATTTGTCCGACCGCATCTCTTCAGGGTGCCGGTCGTTTGGACATACGTGCACGCATACGACTCTTCCTCCCGCCGGTCCTCCTACCCCTCCGTTCCGTCCGCGCGGGCGGGGCAGGAGGGGATCGGCGGGTCATCGGCCACGCCGATCTACGACTCGCTCTACGCGGAGTGGGTCAAGACCTTCCGTACGCTGCCGGGTGACCGCAGCGGCGAGGAGGGGCTCGACTTCACGGCGTTCGGGAACATGCCGCACGGCACGGGCTCGTACGGCGGACACCGGCCGGGGTCGTTCAGCAGTTCGTACAGCGCCTACAGCGCGGGGGCCTACAGCGCGCGACAGCAGTCGCAGTGGCAGCGGATCGGCACCCTCGGGCGGCAGCACGACACCGGGATGCACCATGTTCCGGCGGGACTGCCGCCGGCTCCGCGCCGGAGTGTGTGACGTACATACGGCGAAGGGCGGCTCCTGGAGCAGGAGCCGCCCTTCGTGACGGGCCGTGGAGGTACTACTTCTTCTTCGTGCCGCGCTTCTCGCGCACCCGCACCGAGATGTGGATCGGGGTGCCGTCGAAGCCGAACTCCTCGCGCAGGCGGCGCTCGATGAAGCGCCGGTAGCCCGCCTCGATGAAGCCGGAGGCGAACAGGACGAACCGCGGCGGCTTGGTGCCCGCCTGCGTGCCGAACAGGATGCGCGGCTGCTTGCCGCCCCGGACCGGGTGCGGGTGGGCCGAGACCAGCTCGCCGAGGAAGGCGTTCAGACGGCCGGTGGGCACGCGGGTCTCCCAGCCGGCGAGCGCGGTCTCGATGGCCGGGACCAGCTTCTCCATGTGGCGGCCGGTGCGGGCCGAGACGTTGACGCGGGGTGCCCAGGCGATCTGGGCCAACTCGGTCTCGATCTCCCGCTCCAGGTAGTAGCGGCGCTCCTCGTCGAGGGTGTCCCACTTGTTGTAGGCGATGACCATCGCGCGGCCGGCCTCGACGGCCATGGTGATGATCCGCTGGTCCTGCACGGAGATGTTCTCGGAGGCGTCGATCAGGATGACCGCGACCTCGGCCTTCTCCACGGCCGCGGCCGTGCGCAGGGACGCGTAGTAGTCGGCGCCCTGCTGGAGGTGGACGCGCTTGCGGATACCGGCGGTGTCGACGAACTTCCAGGTCACACCGCCCAGTTCGATCAGCTCGTCGACCGGGTCGCGGGTGGTGCCCGCCATCTCGTTGACGACGACGCGCTCCTCGCCGGCCACCTTGTTCAGGAGGGAGGACTTGCCGACGTTCGGGCGGCCGATCAGGGCGATGCGGCGCGGTCCGCCGATCGCGGCGCCGCCGAAGCTCTGCTCGGGCGCGGTCGGCAGGGCCTCCAGGACGGCGTCGAGCATGTCACCGGTGCCGCGGCCGTGCAGGGCCGAGACCGGGTGGGGCTCGCCGAGGCCCAGCGACCACAGGTAGGCCGCGTCGGCCTCGCCGCTCGGGCCGTCGACCTTGTTCGCGCACAGCACGACCGGCTTTCCGGCCTTGCGCAGCAGTCGTACGACGGCCTCGTCGGTGTCGGTGGCGCCGACCTTGGCGTCCACGACGAAGACGACCGCGTCGGCCGCCTCGATCGCGTACTCGGCCTGGGCGGCCACGGAGGCGTCGATGCCGAGGACGTCCTGCTCCCAGCCGCCGGTGTCGACGACCTTGAAGCGGCGGCCCGCCCACTCGGCCTCGTAGGTGACGCGGTCGCGGGTGACGCCCGGCCGGTCCTCCACGACCGCCTCGCGGCGGCCGATGATCCGGTTCACCAGGGTCGACTTGCCGACATTGGGGCGGCCGACGACGGCGAGCACGGGCAGCGGACCGTGGCCCGCCGCCTCGATGGCGCCCTCGACGTCCTCGATGTCGAAGCCCTCTTCGGCGGCGAGCTCCATGAACTCCGCGTACTCGGCGTCGCCGAGCGCCCCGTGCTCGTACTCGTGCTCGGCCGAGCCGTCGGGCTGGATCTGGTCGTTCATGAAGTCCGTACCTCGTCGTTCATCGTGGTGATCGGTGGAGCGGCCCGTCAGGGTCTGATCCACTACTCAAGTGTCGCTTAGCGCCCGGTCAGGCGCCTGGCGTTTTCCAGGTGGCTGGTGAGCTGCTTCTGGATGCGCTCGGTCGCCTCGTCCAGCGCCCTGCGCGTGCGCCGGCCGCTGCCGTCGCCCGCTTCGAACGGGTCGCCGAAGACCACGTCGACGCGGGAGCGCAGCGGGGGCAGTCCCTTTATCAACCGGCCCGGCTTCTCGGAACTTCCCAGGACCGCGACGGGCACGATCGGTGCCCCGCTGCGTACCGCGAAGTAGGCGAGCCCGGCCCGCAGCGAGGCGAAGTCGCCCTCGCCCCGGGTGCCCTCCGGGAAGATGCCGAGCACTCCCCCGTTGTCGAGGACGCCGAGGGCCTCGCTGATCGCCGTGCGGTCGACGGAGGTGCGGTCCACCTTCAGCTGGCCGATGCCGCTCAGGAAAGCGCCCAGCGGACCGACGAACGCCTCCTTCTTGATCAGGAAGTGCGTCGGCCGGGGCGAAACGCCCATGACCATCGGGCCGTCGATGTTGTGCGAGTGGTTCACGGCGAGGATCGCCGGGCCGCTCGCGGGCACCCGCCAGGCGCCGAGCACGCGCGGCTTCCACAGCCCGTTCATCAGGCCGACGCCGATGCGTCTCCCGACCTCGGCGCCCCGCTCGGACGGAAGGCTCACTTCCCGGCTCGCTTCTCCTCGACCAGGGTGACGACGCACTCGATGACCTGGGCGAGGGTGAGCTCGGTGGTGTCGACCTCGACGGCGTCGCCGGCCTTGGCGAGCGGCGAGGTCTTGCGGCTGGAGTCGGCCGCGTCCCGCTTGATCAGCGCCTCGCGGGTGGCGTGGACGTCCGCGCCCTTCAGCTCGCCGCTGCGGCGGGCGGCACGGGCCTCCGGGGAAGCGGTGAGGAAGATCTTCAGGTCGGCGTCCGGCAGCACGGTCGTACCGATGTCACGGCCCTCGACCACGATGCCGTACTCCGCGCCGGAGGCCAGCGAGCGCTGCAGCTCGGTGATCCGGGAGCGCACCTCGGGCACCGCGCTGACCGCGCTGACCTTGGAGGTGACCTCCTGGGTGCGGATCGGGCCGGCCACGTCGACGCCGTCGACCGTGATGGTCGGGGCGGCCGGGTCGGTGCCGGAAATGATCTCAGGCTTGCCGGCGACGGCCGCGATCGCGGTCGGGTCCTCCAGGTCGATGCCGTTGGTCACCATCCACCAGGTGATCGCCCGGTACTGGGCGCCGGTGTCCAGGTAGCTCAGGCCGAGCTGCGCGGCGACGGCCTTCGACGTGCTCGACTTGCCGGTGCCGGAGGGGCCGTCGATCGCGACGATCACGGGCTTGGCGGTCGGGGCGGCGCCGTTTTCCACGGGAGGGCACCTTCCTGGTGAAGGGTGGCGGGCGGGTGGGGGACGCGAGGGCGTCCCGCACAAGGTTACTGGCTCCCGGGAGGCGCCCTCACCGGGCTTTACTGCCGCAGGGCCCAGCCCCGCTCCCGCAGGGCCTCCTTCAGTACCGGTGCGGCCTTCGGCTCGACCATGAGCTGGACCAGACCGGCCTGCTGTCCGGTCGCGTGCTCGATGCGTACGTCCTCGACGTTGACCCCGGCCCGTCCCGCGTCCGCGAAGATGCGGGCCAGCTGGCCGGGCTGGTCGTCGATGAGGACGACGACGGTGTCGTACACGCGCGGCGCGCTGCCGTGCTTGCCCGGGACCCGTACCTGCCCCGCGTTCCCGCGGCGCAGCACGTCCTCGATGCCCTGGCTGCCCTCGCGCCGCTTGTCGTCGTCGGAGGACTGCAGGGCACGCAGGGCACGCACGGTCTCGTCCAGGTCGGAGGAGACGTCGGCGAGGAGGTCGGCGACCGGGCCGGGGTTGGCGGAGAGGATGTCGATCCACATCCGGGGGTCGGAGGCGGCGATCCGGGTCACGTCCCGGATGCCCTGCCCGCACAGGCGTACGGCCGCCTCCTCGGCGTGCTCCAGGCGCGCGGCGACCATGCTGGAGACCAGGTGGGGCATGTGGGAGACGAGGGCGACGGCCCGGTCGTGGGCGTCGGCGTCCATGACGACCGGCACGGCCCGGCAGTGCGAGACCAGTTCCAGGGCGAGGTTCAGCACCTCGGTGTCGGTGTCCCGGGTCGGGGTGAGCACCCAGGGGCGGCCCTCGAAGAGGTCGGCGGTCGCGGCCAGCGGGCCGGACTTCTCCCGGCCGGACATGGGGTGGGTGCCGATGTAGGAGGAGAGGTCGAGGCCGCGGGCCTCCAGCTCGCGGCGCGGGCCGCCCTTGACGCTGGCCACGTCGACGTAGCCGCGCGCCACCGACCGGGCCATGGCGTCCGTGAGGACTCCGGCCACGTGGGCGGGCGGGGCGGCGACGATCGCGAGGTCCACCGGGCCGTCGGGGGCCTCGTCGGTGCCGGCGCCGAGTGCGGCCGCGGTGCGGGCCTGCTCGGGGTCGTGGTCGTCGAGGTGGACGACGACGCCCCGCTGGGTCAGGGCGAGCGCGGCGGAGGTGCCGATGAGCCCGGTGCCGATGACGAGTGCGGTCCTCACTGGGCGATGTCCTTGCGCAGGGCGGCGGCGGCGCCGAGGTAGACGTGGGCGATGTCGGCGCGCGGTGTGTCCGACTCGATGTGCGCGAGCACCCGGACGACCCGCGGCATGGCGCCCTCGATGTCCAGTTCCTGGGCGCAGATCAGGGGGACGTCGACGATGCCGAGCTTGCGGGCGGCGGCCGCCGGGAAGTCGCTGTGCAGGTCGGGGGTGGCCGTGAACCAGATGCTGATCAGGTCGTCGGTGGTGAGCCCGTTCCGCTCCAGGACGGCGGTGAGCAGGGCGCCCACCTGCTCGTCCATGTGTCCGGCCTCGTCCCGCTCGAGTTGGACGGCCCCCCGGACCGCTCGTACCGCCACGGCGCTGCTCCTTGCTGACATGCGTTTCGGCTCTTGGTCCGTCCAGCGTAGTCAGCCCACGCCGGCCGGGTGCGCGGCGCCCGCCGGCTGAGACGCGGGCCGACCCGGTGACCGCGGTCCGCCGGCCCCCTCACTTCCTTCGGCTTGGACACCTTTGATGCAAAGATGTCGCACCTTGCGGCTTTCTTCCTGTCGAGGTTCCTTCGACCTTCGGAGTGACGAGATGACCCACAGCACGACGCGGCGCACGGTTCTCGCGACGGGCGCGGCGGCGCTCGCCGCCGGCTGCGGCGGCGAGAACTCCACGGCGCCCGGCGGCCAGCAGCTGACGCGGACCGGTGACGTCCCGGAGGGCGGCGGCACGATCTTCAAGGAGCAGAAGGTCGTGATCACGCAGCCGACGAAGGGCGACTTCAAGGCCTTCTCGGCGATCTGCACCCACATGGGGTGCACGGTGAACCAGGTGGCGGACGGCACCATCGACTGCCCCTGCCACGGCAGCAAGTACGACATCGCCGACGGCGCGGTGGCGCACGGCCCGGCGACCAAGCCGCTGCCGCCCAAGACGATCAAGGTGGAAGGAAATTCGATCCACCTGCTGTGAGGGCGCGCGTACGCTCCGGGAATGCAGCCCGAGAACGCCGAGGATCTGGTACGCGACCACACGATCTACGCCTGTGTCATGGGATCGCGGGCCTTCGGCCTGGCCACGGACACCAGCGACACCGACCGCAGGGGCGTCTTCCTCGCCCCCACCCCGCTGTTCTGGCGGTTCGAGAAGCCGCCCACGCATGTGGAGGGACCGGGCGAGGAGCGGTTCTCCTGGGAGCTGGAGCGGTTCTGCGAGCTGGCGCTGCGCAGCAACCCGAACATCCTGGAGTGCCTGCACTCCCCGCTGGTGGAGCACGTGGACGACACCGGCCGTGAGCTGCTGTCCCTGCGCGGCGCCTTTCTGTCCCGGCGCGCCCACGGCACCTTCGCCCGCTACGCCGTCGGCCAGCGCCGCAAGCTGGACGCCGACATCCGTACGACGGGCGCCCCGCGCTGGAAGCACGCGATGCACCTGCTCCGCCTGCTGATGAGCTCCCGCGACCTGCTGCGCACCGGAGAGCTGCGGCTCGACGTCGGCGACCGGCGGGACCCGCTGCTGGCGGTGAAGCGGGGCGAGGTGCCCTGGGCGCAGGTCGAGGCGTGGATGGTCCGGCTCGCGGACGAGTCCGAGGAGGCCCTGCACCGCACCCCGCTGCCGCCGGAGCCGGACCACGCGCGCGTGGCCGACTTCCTGCACCGGGTGCGCCGTGCGTCAGCCTGCCCGCCGGACGCGCACCACGAAGTCGTGCAGGGCGGCGTGCGCGCTGGGCGCGTCGGGCAGGGCTGAGGCGGCCTGCGCCGCGTCGAGCACGGCGTGCAGCCGCTCCACGTCGGCCGCCACACGCGCGTGCTCGACGTCGGCGCTGCCGTGCTCCTGCTCCGCCTTGGCGGCTGTCAGCTCGGGCAGGCAGCCGGGTGCGTCCACCTGCTCCAGGAGCGTGGGCAGACGGGCCTGCACCTCGCGGTAGTGGTGGGCGTGGTGACCGGTGAGCACGCCCGGCACCAGGGCGATCAGCTCCCGGTGCTCCTCGGTGGTGTGCGCGACCGGGGGAGAGAGCAGCTGCTCCAGCACATGGCCGTTGCGCCGGAGCATCAGCCGGACGAACTTGCGCACGTGGTGGGTGACGAGATCCATCTCTACACCGAACCGCACCCACGCCAGCGACCGCGTCTCCTCCGGCTCGCGCAGCCCCACCAGGTCGGCGACGGGCAGCAGGTGGGCGTCGCGCAGGTCCAGGTCGGAGTCCTGGGACGGGAAGCCGTAGAGGTGCGCTGCGGAGACGGTCGCGAACAGCTGGGGGTACCCCCAGGCCCTTGAGGCACTGCAGGAGGGTCGGGCTGTTCGGCGATCACCGGCGTCAGGTCCATGTCGAGGCCGTCCATCGTGGGCCTAGGCGTCCCAGAGCGCTCCCAGGGCCAACAGGTCCCCCCGGTACTCGATCCGGTCGGCCCACTCGGTGGGCCAGGCGTCCGCGCCCAGCCAGGCGCCCGCGAAGGCGCCGGCGAGACAGGCGATCGAGTCCGAGTCGCCCGAGGAGCAGGCGGCCCGGCGCAGGGCGGTGAGGGGCTCGTCGGGGAAGAGCAGGAAGCACAGCAGCCCGGTGGCGAAGGCTTCCTCGGCGATCCAGCCCGCTCCGGTGGCCAGGCACGGGTCGGTCTCCGGGGAGACGGTGCGCACGGCCTCCTCGACGCGGTCGAGGATCTGCAGGCACTCGTCCCAGCCGCGCCCGACGAAGTGCTCGGGGCCAGGGTCCTGGGAACGGGTCCACAGGTCGCCGAGCCAGGTCCGGTGGTAGCGGCTGCGGTTGTCGTGGGCGTACGAGCGCAGCTGTCCGACGAGTCCGGCCGGGTCGGTGCCCCGGGCGAGCAGGTGGACGGCGCGGGCGGTCAGGTCGGAGGCGGCCAGCGCGGTGGGGTGTCCGTGGGTGAGCGCGGACTGCAACTGGGCCGCGCCGGCGCGCTGTTCGTCGCTGAGGCCGGGGGCGAGCCCGACGGGGGCGACGCGCATGTTGGCGCCGCAGCCCTTGGAGCCGATCTGGCTGGCGTCCTGCCAGAGCCGGCCCTCCTCCTTCAGCAGACTGCACGCGGTCATGCAGGTGCGGCCGGGGGCCCGGTTGTTCTCCGGCGACTGGTACCAGTCCACGAACTCCTCGCGCAGCGGCCGTTCCAGCCGCTGCGGGGCGAGCACACCACGGTCCATGGCGGTCCTGAGGGCGCGCCCGAAGGCGAGGGTCATCTGGGTGTCGTCGGAGACGATGGCGCGCCGCGGCAGCTCCATCTCCCGCCAGGGGCCGCACTTGGCCAGGATCGAGGGCACGTCGTTGAACTCGGTCGGGAAGCCGAGGGCGTCCCCGAGGGCGAGTCCGATCAGGGATCCGGAGGCGGGGCGCTTGCTCGCGTGGAACGTGGTCATGCGGGGCGTCCTTCCCGGGACGGTCGGAGGAGGGGCGGGTGCAGGGTGGTGGCGGCGCCCGCGCGGTAGAGCGCGGCCGGCTTGCCGCGGCCTCCGGTCAGCCGGGCGGCGCCGGGGACGGGCTCCACGAACCCGGGCGTGGCAAGCACCTTGCGGCGGAAGTTGGGGCGGTCCAGGGCCGTGCCCCACACCGTCTCGTAGACCTGCTGCAGCTCGCCGAGGGTGAACTCGGGCGGGCAGAAGGCGGTGGCGACGCAGCTGTTCTCCAGCCGGCCGCCGATCCGCTCGTGGGCGTCGGCCAGGATCCGTTCGTGGTCGAAGGCGAGCGGCCGGGCGGAGTCGTACGGCAGCCAGCGGGCCTGGGCCGCGTCACCGCCGCCGCGCGGCTCGGGAGGCTCGGGCAGCAGCGCTGTGAAGGCTACGGACACGACCCGCATCCGGGGGTCGCGGCCGGGCTCGCTGTAGGTGCGCAGCTGCTCCAGGTGCAGCCCGGAGACGTCGTCGAGCCCGGTCTCCTCGGCGAGTTCGCGCCGGGCCGCCGTCTCCGCGGACTCGTCGGGCAGCAGGAAGCCGCCGGGCAGCGCCCACTGGCCGGCGTACGGCTCCTGCCCGCGCTCGACCAGCAGCACGTGCAGGGCACCGGCGCGGAGCGTGAGGACGGCGAGGTCGACGGTGACGGCGAAGGGTTCGTAGGCGTACTTGTCGTAGCCCTCCATGTCCCGGTCACCCCCTCAGGGGCCGGCCTCGACGGCCGGTCCTGTTGTCAGCCCGACTAATAGTCGCTACGACCATAAAGCCGCCGCTCCGCGATCCGCAAGCCCCTGAGGGCTCCCTGGCGCCCCGTTCCCGGATACGCCGACGGCCGGTCCCGGAGAACCCGGGACCGGCCGTCAGAACGCCATTCAGGCGCCTCCTAGAGGTCGACCTCCTTCATGAGCATCCCGACCTCGGTGTTGGACAGGCGGCGCAGCCAGCCCGACTTCTGGTCGCCCAGGGTGATCGGGCCGAAGGAGGTGCGCACCAGCTTCTCGACCGGGAAGCCGGCCTCGGCGAGCATGCGCCGCACGATGTGCTTGCGGCCCTCGTGCAGGGTCACCTCGACCAGGTAGTTCTTGCCGGTCTGCTCGACGACCCGGAAGTGGTCCGCGCGCGCGTAGCCGTCCTCCAGCTGGATGCCGTCCTTCAGGCGCTTGCCGAGGTCACGCGGGATCGGGCCCACGATGGCGGCGAGGTAGGTCTTCTTCACGCCGTACTTCGGGTGGGTCAGCCGGTGCGCCAGCTCGCCGTGGTTGGTGAGCAGGATGACGCCCTCGGTCTCGGTGTCGAGCCGTCCGACGTGGAAGAGCCGGGTCTCGCGGTTGGTGACGTAGTCACCGAGGCACTGGCGGCCCTCGGGGTCCTCCATCGTCGAGACGACACCGGCGGGCTTGTTCAGCGAGAAGAACTGGTACGACTGGGTCGCCACGGTCAGGCCGTCGACCTTGACCTCGTCCTTCTCCGGGTCGACACGGCGGCCCTGCTCCAGGACGATCTCGCCGTTGATCTCGACGCGGGCCTGCTCGATCAGCTCCTCGCAGGCACGCCGGGAGCCGTAGCCCGCGCGCGCGAGGACCTTCTGCAGCCGCTCGCCCTCCTGCTCGGCCCCCGGGAAGGTCTTGGGCAGCTTGACGTCCTTCTTGCCCGCGTAGCGCTCGCGGTTGCGCTCCTCGGCGCGGGCGTCGTACTCACGGGAACTCGCCGGAGCCGTACGGCCGCGCCCGGTGCCCTGGCTCTGCCTGGGCCCGCCCTTGGCGCCGCCGCGCGCCGAAGCGCCACGACCCGACTTCGGGCCGTCCTGAGTGGCGCCGGGGCCTACGTCGTAGCGCCGCTCCTCCGGGCGCGGCTTCTTCGGCCGGCCGCCCTGACTGTCGTCGCGGGCGTTCCCGGCGCCGCGGTAATTACCGCGGCCACCGCTGCTCCCGCCGCGGCCGCCGCTGTTGCCACCACGGCTCCCGCCGTTGTTTCCGCTGCTGTTCCTGCCGCTACTGCTTCGCATCAAAGTTCCGTCTTGTCGTCTGCGTCCTCGGAATCCGGAGCGTCCGGATCGAACGACGGTACGCCCTCCTGGGTCTCGGCCTCGATCGCCTCCGCCTCCGGCAGGAAGGGCGCGAGCTCCGGGAGCTCATCCAGGCCGCGCAGGCCCATCCGCTCCAAGAAGTAGTTCGTCGTCCTGTACAGGATCGCACCTGTTTCGGGTTCCGTGCCCGCCTCCTCGACCAGACCGCGCTGCAGGAGGGTGCGCATCACACCGTCGCAGTTGACTCCGCGCACGGCGGAGACGCGGCTGCGGCTGACGGGCTGGCGGTAGGCGACGACGGCCAGCGTCTCCAGTGCCGCCTGGGTCAGGCGGGCCGTCTGGCCGTCCAGCACGAGCCGCTCGACGGCGGGCGCGTACGCGGCGCGGCTGTAGAAGCGCCAGCCGCCCGCGACGAACCGCAGCTCGAAGCCCCGGCCCTGCACGGTGTAGTCGTCGGCCAGTTCCCGCAGCGCGTCCGCGATCTGCCGCTTCGGCCGTTCCAGGATCCTGGCCAGGTGCTCCTCGGTCGCGGGCTCGTCCACGACCATGAGGACCGCCTCCAGGGCGGGCCTGAGGTCGAGATCGGCGACGGTACGGAGTCCCGCCGGGCGTTCCGCGGTCTCCTCGCTCATGCCTTCTTCTCCTCCTTGGGCTCCTCGGGCGGCCGGTCGAACTCGTCGGTGACCATCGGCGCCGCGTCCCCGTCGCCGCCGGTCCAGCGCACCAGCAGGTCGCCGAGCGCGGTCTCCTGCTCCAGGGCCACGGCCTTCTCGCGGTACAGCTCCAGCAGCGCGAGGAAGCGGGCCACGACCGTGAGGGTGTCGTCGGTGTCCTCCACCAGCGCGCGGAAGCTGGCCTCGCCGAGTTCTCTGAGCCGCGCGACCACGATGCCCGCCTGCTCCTGCACGCTCACCAGCGGGGCGTGGATGTGGTCCACGTACACCTGCGGCTTGGCCTTGGGCTGCATCGCCTTGACGGCGAGCCTGGCGAAGCCTTCGGGGCCGATGCTGATGACGACCTCGGGCAGCAGCTCGGCGTGCTGGGGCTCCAGGCCGACGGTCCGCGGGTAGCGGCGGGCCTCCTCGTCCAGGCGCTGGTTGAAGATGTCGGCGATCTGCTTGTAGGCGCGGTACTGCAGCAGCCGCGCGAACAGCAGGTCCCGGGCCTCCAGCAGCGCGAGGTCGGCCTCGTCCTCGACCTCGGCAGTGGGCAGCAGCCGGGCCGCCTTGAGGTCCAGCAGGGTGGCGGCGACGACGAGGAACTCGGTCGTCTGGTCCAGGTCCCAGTCCGGCCCCATGGCCCGGATGTGTGCCATGAACTCGTCGGTCACCTTGGAGAGCGCGACCTCGGTGACGTCCAGCTTGTGCTTCGAGATGAGCTGGAGGAGAAGGTCGAAGGGGCCCTCGAAGTTGGAGAGCCGGACCTTGAAGACGCCGTCGGAGGGGGTGGTGCCCTCGGGCTCGGCAGCCACCGGCGAAGCCACGCGCTCCGGCTCCGGTTCCGGCTCCACGACCATCAGCGAAGCCACGACCTCGGGCCGGGTCTCGGACTCAGGCCCAGGCTCGGTCTCGGCCTCGGGCTCGGGCTCGGTCTCGGCAGCTTCCAGCGGTGCTACGGACTCGGTCTCGGCGGCTGCAAGCGGCTCTTCGTCCTCCGGCTCCGCAGCGTCCAGCAGCGCAACGGGCTCCGACTCGGCAGCGTCCAGCGGTGCCGCTGGTTCCACTGGTTCCGCGATCGGCGGCGCCGTGGCCTCGGGTCGTTCGGGCCGTGTGGTCCCCGGACCCCGTCCGAGCGCACGTCTGCGGCCGGCCGCGGGGCCGGGGGCGGGAGCGTCGTTCGAGGTCATGGCCGTCGCAGGCTACCGCTTACGGCCCGCGACGCCGACTACCGACCCCGCAGCCTGCGCACCAGGATGCTCGCGTCCCCTCGGGACTCCAGGTCGGCCAGGACGACGGCCACCGCCTCGCGGACGATGCGGCCACGGTCGACGGCCAGCCCGTGCTCGCCTCTCAGGACCAGTCGCGCGTGCTCGAGGTCCATCAGCTCCTCGGCGGAGACGTACACGGTGATCTTCTCGTCGTGCCGCTCGCGCCCACTGGGCCGCCGGGCCGCCGCCCGTCCCCGCTTGCGGGGCTGCGCGGCGGCGGCAGAACCTTCCTGCTCGGCCTGGCGCCGGGCCGGCCGCGTGCGGGACTCGCCGGCCTCGGCCGGTTCCGCCTCCGCCGCGACATGCTCGGCGCCCTCTCCGTCACCGCCCTGGACGGGCACCGACGGCGGTGCGTCCTCGGCGGCGGCCACCTCGTCGCTCTCCCCCGCGGGAGCCGGCACCCGGGCCTCGCCGTTGGCCGTGCGCCGGGGCGTGGACGGCTGGAGCGCCATCCCCCCTGTCGTACGGAACAGCTCGTCGGCCCCGGGCAGACTCACTCGGCGTGACACCGGGCGAGCACCTCCCTGGCGAGCTGGCGATAGGCGGCGGCACCGACGGAGTTGGAGGCGTACGTGGTGATCGGCTCACCGGCGACCGTGGTCTCCGGGAAGCGGACCGTGCGGCCGATGACCGTGTGGTAGACGTGGTCGTCGAACGCCTCGACCACACGGGCCAGCACCTCGCGGCTGTGGACCGTGCGCGAGTCGTACATCGTGGCCAGGATGCCGTCCAGTTCCAGCTCGGGGTTGAGCCGCTCCTGGACCTTCTCGATGGTCTCGGTGAGCAGCGCGACACCGCGGAGGGCGAAGAACTCGCACTCCAGGGGGACGATCACCTTGTGGGCGGCCGTCAGCGCGTTGACCGTGAGCAGGCCGAGCGAGGGCTGACAGTCGATCACGATGTAGTCGTAGTCGGGCAGCAGGGGCTTCAGGGCCCGCTGCAGCGTCGACTCGCGCGCGACCTCGGAGACCAGCTGGACCTCTGCGGCCGACAGGTCGATGTTGGACGGCAGCAGGTCCATGTTGGGGACCGCGGTCTTCAGCAGGACCTCGTCCGCGGACATGCCCCGCTCCATGAGCAGGTTGTAGACGGTGAGGTCGAGCTCCATCGGGTTGACACCGAGACCCACCGACAGCGCGCCCTGCGGGTCGAAGTCCACGAGCAGCACGCGCCGGCCGTACTCCGCGAGCGCGGCACCCAGGTTGATGGTCGACGTCGTCTTGCCGACGCCGCCCTTCTGGTTGCACATCGCGATGATCTTCGCGGGGCCGTGGTCGGTCAGCGGGCCCGGGATCGGGAAGTACGGCAGCGGGCGTCCGGTCGGGCCGACGCGCTCACGGCGCTGACGGGCAGCGTCGGGCGCGAGCGTGGCCGCGTACTCCGGGTCCGGCTCGTATTCGGCGTCGGGGTCGTAGAAGTGCCCCTCGGGCAGTTCGTCGTAGTCGGCGAAGTGGTTGTGGGGCGCGCCACTTCCGTCGCCGGCCATGGCGTTCACGTGATGGCCATCCATGCTCTGGTGTGCTGTCCGGGCGGTCTGCTGACCCGGACTCTGGTGGGCTGCGAAGGTGCGCACAGCTACGGAGCCGACAGCCTCGAATCCCGCGGAGCCCTGGCCCCGTACAGGCATTCCTGGTTGACCACCCCCGGGAGAAAATGTCGACTCATTCACAAGTCGTCTTACCTCCTTGGTGACCAGGAAACTTCTAGACAAGGTCAGCGTGGCACTATGCCGACGGTTGGCGACTCTATGGCGTGTCGGCGGTCCGCAGCAACACAATCCGCCGGACCCGGCAGGATGTGTCGGCAATGAAACATCCCGCTGTCAAGGGCGTACGGCCGTCGCACAGCAGGTTTCACGGGTGTGCGAATCGGTCGAAGGGTTACGTTCGAGGCGAGTTGACCGAGAGCCGCAAAGTGACCATACACACATCCGGCCGGACCTTGTCGGGCAAGGTCCGGCCGGGTGCGCGGTGTTGACGATGTGTGTTGACGAATCGCCTTTTACCTGTCGGTGACTTAGAGACTCACCAGGTCGCAGGCTCAGCCGAGCACGGTCTCCAGCTCGACGTGCTCCAGGCCGAGGGCCTCGGCGACCTCCTTGTAAACGACCTTGCCGTCATGGGTGTTGAGACCCTTGGCGAGCGCGGCGTCGCGGCGCAGCGCCTCGACCCAGCCGTTGTTGGCCAGCGAGACGATGTACGGCAGCGTCGCGTTGGTGAGGGCGTTGGTGGAGGTGTTCGGCACCGCGCCCGGCATGTTGGCGACGCAGTAGAAGACCGAGTTGTGGACCCGGAAGGTCGGCTCGGCGTGCGTGGTGGGACGCGAGTCCTCGAAGCAGCCGCCCTGGTCGATCGCGATGTCGACAAGGACACTTCCGGGCTTCATGCGGGACACCAGCTCGTTGGTGACCAGCTTCGGGGCCTTGGCTCCCGGGATGAGGACGGCGCCGATGACGAGGTCGGCGTCCAGGACGGCCTTCTCCAGCTCGAAGGAGTTGGACATGATGGCCTTGACCTTGCTGCCGAAGACCTTGTCGGCCTCGCGCAGCTTGTTGATGTCACGGTCGAGCAGGGTCACGTCGAAGCCCATGCCGACGGCGATCTGGGTGGCGTTCCAGCCGGAGACACCGCCGCCGATGACGACGACCTTGGCCGGGGTCACGCCCGGGACGCCGCCCGGCAGCACGCCACGGCCGCCGACCGGAGCCATCAGGTGGTAGGCGCCGACCTGCGGGGCCAGACGGCCCGCGACCTCGGACATCGGGGCGAGCAGCGGCAGCGCGCGGTTCGGCAGCTCGACGGTCTCGTAGGCGATGGCCGTGGTGCCGGACTCGATGAGCGCGTCCGTGCACTCCTTGGAGGCGGCCAGGTGCAGGTAGGTGAAGAGGATCTGGTCCTTGCGGAGGCGGTGGTACTCCTCCGCGATGGGCTCCTTGACCTTCAGCAGCAGGTCCGCGGCGGCCCAGACCTCGTCGGCCGTCTCCAGGATCCCGGCACCGGCGGAGACGTACTCGCTGTCCGTGATGGAGGAGCCGAGGCCGGCGCCCCGCTCGATGACGACCTGGTGGCCGTTGCGCACCAGCTCGTGCACACCGGCGGGGGTGATGGCCACCCGGAACTCGTTGTTCTTGACCTCGCGGGGGATGCCGACCTTCACGTCGATCACGGTCCTTGGCTCAGAGGGTATGGGGGGTGCATTACAAGACATACCCAGGCATGCGGGGGCATACCGGGAGACACCGCAGGAGAACGAGCGGCAGAGCCAGTTTAATGAAGGTGTTCTGAGTGTCTAGCCTTTCATTGCATCAATCTTTGTTGGATGCACTACGGATTTCGCAGGCGTTAGCGTCCCCTTGCGGGCCGGAGTCCTCCTCCGGGTGCTCCTCGTTCAGCATGCGCTCCGCCGTCGCGCGGTGCAGGCGGGCGGCCGTGGGGTCGCCGAGCCGGTCCAGGGTGTCGGCCAGCCTGAGCTGCAGCGCGGCCTGCAACCGGACCTCGTCGGCGCGCCGCGCCCACTCCACCGCCTCCTGGCAGGTGCGCAGCGACTCCTCGGGCCGCCCCGCGTACTCCTGGACCCGGGCCAGCTCGCTCAACGCCCGGGCGTGAGCGGCGACATCACCGTCCTTGCGGTACCCGGAGACGGCAGCCCGCCAGTTCCTGAGCGCCTCGCCGTAGCGGCCCGCGTAGGTGTGGGCGGTGGCGATCCGGCCGTACAGCCGGGCGGCCTCGGTGCGCTCGCCCCGGGCCAGCCGCTCGGCCAGGGCCCGGCCGAACCAGTCGGCGGCCCGGTCGTAGTCCCCGAGCTCCTGGTACGCGCCGCCTACGGATTCCATCGCGCGGCGGGTCGCGTACGGGTCGTTCGCCTCGCGTCCGGCGTCCACCGCGGCCCGGTAGCGGGCCAGCGCGTCCCGGGTGCGGCCGGTCTGCGCGTCCAGATCGCCCAGGTTCAGCAGGGCCGCGGCCCGCTCCCGGTGCAGCCCGCGCCGCTCGGCGACATCCAGGACCAGGCCGTGGACGCCGTACAGGTCGGGCGCGGCCGCCTGCGTGCCGAAGTGCGCCGCCATGGCTCTGACCAGCTGGGACATCAGCCGGCGGGCGAGGGTGTCCAGCTCGCCGTCGGCCACGGCCACCCGGACGGCGGCCAGCAGGGCGGGCCGGCGCACGCGCAGCCAGTCCTCGGCCGCCCGGGGGGTGGGGAAGCGCAGCGCCTTGGGCATCTCCTGCAGCTTCTCCCGGGCCTGCGGGCTGTCCGTCTCGGTGATGCCCCGGCACGACTGCAGCAGCCGTACGGTCCGCTCCAGCATGCGGGCCCGGGCCAGCTGCAGCTCCGCCGGGCGCTCCTGGCTCTCGGCGAAGGAGCGCAGCAGCGGGTGCAGACAGCCGGGGATGTCGTACTCGGGCAGCGGGGAGTCCACCGCGCGTACCAGGCCGAGCAGGACGAACTCGTCCAGGGCGGCGCGCGCGGCGCCCACCGAACAGCCGGCCAGCGCTGATGCGGTGTGCGGGTCGATCAGCCCGGCCGGCGCCAGCGAGAGCAGTCGCAGTATCCGGGCCGCGGGGCCCGCCAGCTGGTCGTGGACGAGCCGGAAGACACGGGCCAGCGGGGTGCTGTCGGCGCCCTCGGCACCCGGGGCGGCGTCGGTGTGCATCCGCTTGGCGAGGTCGGAGACTGCCGCCTGGGGCCGGGAGGCGAGCCAGCCGCCGGCCAGGGTGAGCGCGGCCGGGTGGCCCTGGCACGCCTCGGCCAGGCTCTCGGCGGAGCGCGGGTCGACGGTGATGCGGACCGAGCCGGTGTAGCGGGTGAGGAGTTCCACCGCGGACTTGGTGTCCAGGCCGCCCAGGGTGCAGGGGCGGACGTCCGCGATGCCGGTGAGCGGACCGCCGGAGACGGCGACCACCAGGCAGTCCGGGGCGTCCGGCAGCAACGCGTCGACCTGCTCGGCCCCGGCCGCGTCGTCCAGCAGGAGCAGGACGCGCCGCCCGGCGAGGGCCGCGCGCAGCTTCTCGGTCAGGTCGTCCTCGGCGGCCCCGGCGGGTGCCTGCACCTCCAGCGCGGCGAGCAGCTCGCGGGCGGTGCGCTCGATCGGTACGGGGGTGCCGTCGGGCTCGCTGAGCCTGGCCCGCAGCACTCCGTCGGGGTAACGCTCGGCGACCTTTCGTACGAGTTCCTCGGCGAGCGCGGTCCGGCCGGAGCCGGGGCGGCCCGCGATGAGGAGCACGCGCGCGCGGGGTGCCTTGCGGCCGGAGAGGGTGTCCAGGCCCGCGCGCTCGATGTCGGCACGCAGTCCCTTCAACTCCCGTGTGCGGCCCAGGAAATGGTCCGCCGCGGCCGGGTGCGCGGACAGCCGCCCGCCGTCTGTGTCCACCGCCTGATCCGTCACGGGCCACGCTCCCGTCCCACCGCACGCGCAAGCCCGCCGGATCTTCCGGTACGGGCGTTTTCCAGAGCCTAGTTCACGCTCTGCGACGTTCCGGGAAGAGCACGGCGGGCACGTCGCCCGATCGGATCAGGCGATCGTCACACCAATGCGCGGACGGGTGAGTTCAGGACTCGAAAGGGCGCGCGGGCCACGGCGCGTCGGCCGGGCGCAGCGCGTCGAGTCCCTCCCCGCCGCGGGCCGCCACCAGGGAGAGGACGCCGACGACGAGGCAGTTGTTGTGCACGTCACCGGCGAGCACCAGGCGCACCAGCTCGTCGACCGGCACGCGCGCGTGCTCCATGTCGGTCTCCTCGTGCTCCGTCTCGAAGCGCGCCCCCTCGGCCTCGGACAGATTCCGGGCGAGGAAGATCCGAACGGCCTCGTCACAGCCGCCGGGGGTGGTGTACACGTCGGACAGCACCCGCCAGTCCTCGGCCTTGACGTGCGCCTCCTCGTACAGCTCGCGCTGCGCGGCGTGCAGCGGGTTCTCGCCGGGCACGTCGAGCAGGCCGGCCGGGATCTCCCACAGCTTGTGCCGCACCGGGTGGCGGTACTGGCGGATCAGCAGGACGCGGTCCTCCTCGTCGAGGGCGAGGACGGCGACCGAGCCGGGGTGCACCTGGTAGTCGCGGCGGACCACGGAGCCGTCGGGCATGACCACGTCGTCCGTGCGCACGGAGGTCTTGTTGCCCCGGAAGGGGGTCTCCGTCGCCCGGATCTCCCACTCCTCGGGGGTGTCCTTGATCGTCATGCCCTGTCCTCCCACACGCTCTCAAAAAAAGCCCGGCACAAGTGAAGCCGGGGTGCGCACCTTCGAAGGTATGCACCCCGGCCACCGTACAACTGGTGTGTTACTTGGAATTCTTCCGCTCGACGGCGGCCTTCACCAGGCCGGCGAAGAGCGGGTGCGGACGCGTCGGCCGCGAGCGCAGCTCGGGGTGCGCCTGCGTGGCGACCAGGTAGGGGTGGACGTCACGCGGGTACTCGACGTACTCGACGAGCTTGCCGTCCGGCGAGGTGCCCGAGAAGAGGATGCCGGCCTTCTTCTCCAGCTCCGCGCGGTAGGAGTTGTTCACCTCGTAGCGGTGACGGTGCCGCTCCTCGATGTACTCCTTGCCGTCGTACACCTCGCGCACGATGGAGCCCTCGGCCAGCTTCGCCGGGTACATGCCGAGCCGCATCGTGCCGCCCATGTCACCCTCGCCGGCGACGATGTCCATCTGCTCGGCCATGGTGGAGATGACCGGGTGGGCGGTGGCCGGGTCGAACTCGGTGGAGTTGGCGTCCGGGATGTCGGCCAGGCTGCGCGCGGCCTCGATCACGATGCACTGCAGGCCGAGGCAGAGGCCGAGCAGCGGGATCTTGTTCTCGCGGGCGAAGCGGATGGCGCCGACCTTGCCGAGCACACCGCGGTCGCCGAAGCCACCGGGGATGCAGATGCCGTCGACGTCGCCGAGCTGCGCCTTGGCCCCGGCCGGGGTCTTGCAGTCGTCCGAGGTGACCCACTTGATCTTGACGCGGGCCTTGTTGGCGAACCCGCCCGCGCGCAGCGCCTCGGTGACCGACAGGTAGGCGTCGGGCAGGTCGATGTACTTGCCGACCAGGGCGAGGGTGATCTCGTGGTCGGGGTTGTGGACGCGGTCGAGCAGGTCGTCCCAGGTCGTCCAGTCCACGTCCCGGAAGGGCAGGTCGAGCTTGCGCACGACGTAGGCGTCCAGGCCCTCGGTGTGCACGACCTTCGGGATGTCGTAGATCGAGCGGGCGTCGGGGCAGGCGACGACGGCGGCCTCGTCGACGTCGCACATCAGCGAGATCTTCCGCTTGATCGCGGTCGGGACCTCGCGGTCGCAGCGCAGCACGATCGCGTCGGGCTGGATACCGATGTTGCGCAGGGCGGCGACGGAGTGCTGGGTCGGCTTGGTCTTCAGCTCGCCGGAGGGGCCGATGTACGGCAGCAGCGAGATGTGGACGACGAAGACGTTGTCCCGGCCGACCTCGTGGCGGACCTGGCGGACGGTCTCCAGGAACGGCAGCGACTCGATGTCGCCGACCGTGCCGCCGACCTCGGTGATCACGACGTCCACCTCGTCGGTGGCCATGCGCCGGATCCGGTGCTTGATCTCGTTGGTGATGTGCGGGATGACCTGCACGGTGTCGCCCAGGTACTCGCCGCGCCGCTCCTTGGCGATCACCGTGGAGTAGACCTGACCCGTGGTGACGTTGGCGGAGCCGT
Source organism: Streptomyces sp. BK340 (assembly GCF_007827595.1). GTDB lineage: Bacteria > Actinomycetota > Actinomycetes > Streptomycetales > Streptomycetaceae > Streptomyces. Next base: position 21,782 of record NZ_VISR01000014.1, on the reverse strand, counting down.
CCAGGTCGCGGTCGAGGAAGCGCTCGTAGTGGCCGATGTCCAGGTCGGTCTCGGCGCCGTCGTTGGTGACGAACACCTCACCGTGCTGGAAGGGGTTCATCGTGCCCGGGTCGACGTTCAGGTACGGGTCGAGCTTCTGCATCACGACGCGCAGGCCACGGGCCTTGAGCAGCATGCCCAGGCTGGAGGCGGTGAGGCCCTTGCCGAGCGAGGAGGCGACACCCCCGGTGACGAAGATGTGCTTGGTCGTCGTAGATTTCGGCGGCATGGCCAAGAGGGGGCTCCCGTGGTCGCTGTCTGTGCTGTGCGGCTGCCACCCGGAGATTTCCGGAGGTGCCGTCGCTGCGGTTCGGGGGTTTGTCGCCCACCGGTCCACGGGCTACCAGCGTATCAGCGCCTGGACGGGATGGCTTCCGGCCACGCTCCGCGCTCTTACTGACACGTTACGGCGCCACGTGCGTATACGCAGGTATGCAGTGGTCACATCGATATCACCCGCTGGTCACTCGTTCGGCCCACACAGGTTGCCCGGAGCGGCGCGCAGATCATCTACGTGCGTCGTATCCTGCTCGGACACTCGCTGCCGAGCCGGCCGGAACGACGGCACACCCCCGCCTGCATCACCCGGAACAACGAGAGCGCGGCAGTTCGTTGAGCTAAGACTGTCGTGTTGCCTCAGGGCTCGGCAGGCTGCTTTGCTTCACCGCTCAACGACGCACAACAACGACCCCTTGACCGCACTAGCGACAGCCCCCCTTGTGCGGGGGTGACGTGGCCGTTCGACTGGAGTTGCACGTGGCCGGGCGCATCGAAGACTACGCACTCATCGGAGACATGCAGACCGCGGCACTGGTCTGTCGGGACGGCACGGTCGACTGGCTGTGCCTGCCCCGCTTCGACTCGCATGCCATCTTCGCCGGCCTGCTGGGCACCGAGGAGCACGGCTTCTGGCGGCTCGGCCCGGCGCACGCGGCCGACGCGCAGCCCCCCACGGCCGCCCGGCGCAGCTACCGCGGCGACTCGCTGATCCTGGAGTCGGAGTGGGACACCCCGCGCGGCACCGTGCGCGTGACGGACTTCATGCCGCCGCGTGACGGCGCGCCGCAGCTGATCCGGATCGTGGAGGGCGTCACCGGCCGGGTGCCGATGCGCTCCGCGCTGCGGATGCGGTTCTCCTACGGCCGGGTGGTGCCCTGGGTGCACAGGCACGAGGGCCGGACGGTGGCGGTCGCCGGACCCGACTCGGTCTGGTTCGACACGCAGGCCGAGACCTACGGGAAGTCGCTGACCACCTACGCCGACTTCACGGTCGCCCCGGGTGACCGGATCGCGTTCACCATCTCGTGGCAGCCCTCGCACAAGGAGCCGCCGCCGCTGCCGGAGCCGGAGCAGTCGCTGACGGCGACGGAGGACTTCTGGCGCGAATGGGTCGAGCACTGCACGTACCACGGTCCGTACCGCGAGGCGGTGGTCCGCTCGCTGATCACCCTGAAGGCGCTGACGTACGCCCCGACGGGTGGCATCGTCGCGGCTCCGACCACCTCGCTGCCCGAGGACATCGGCGGCGTCCGCAACTGGGACTACCGCTACACCTGGCTGCGGGACGCGGCGATCACCCTGTCCTCGCTGCTGCGCACGGGCTACCGCGAGGAGGCCCGGGCCTGGCGCGAGTGGTTGCTGCGCGCGGTCGCGGGCGACCCGGAGAACCTGCAGATCATGTACGGCATCGCGGGCGAGCGCGAGCTGGGCGAGGCCGAGCTGGACTGGCTGCCGGGCTACGAGGCCTCCGCCCCGGTCCGGGTCGGCAACGGCGCTGCGCACCAGCTCCAGCTGGACGTGTACGGCGAGGTCACCGAGGCCCTGCACCTGGCGCACATGACGGGTCTGGCCCGCAACGACTACGCCTCCCTGCTCCAGCTGAAGCTGATCCGCTATCTGGAGGACCACTGGCAGGAGCCGGACGAGGGCATCTGGGAGGTGCGCGGCCCGCGCCGGCACTTCGTGCACTCGAAGGTGATGGCCTGGGTGGCGGTGGACCGCACCATCAAGCTGATCGAGTCCGGTGACGCGGACGGCCCGCTGGAGCGCTGGAAGGAACTGCGCGACGACATCCACCGGGACGTGTGCGAGAAGGGCTACGACCAGGAGCGCAACACGTTCACCCAGTCCTACGGCTCCAAGGAGCTGGACGCCTCGCTGCTGCTGATTCCGCAGATGGGCTTCCTGCCGCCGGACGACAAGCGGGTGATCGGCACCATCGAGGCGATCCAGCGGGAGCTGTCCACCACGGACGGGTTCATCCTGCGCTACCCGACGGAGGGCGAGAGCGAGGGCGTCGACGGTCTTCCGGGCGACGAGGGCGCCTTCCTGGCCTGCTCCTTCTGGATGGCGGACGACCTCGCGATGATCGGCCGGGTGGACGAGGCCCGCAAGCTGTTCGAGAAGCTCCTCGCGCTGCGCAACGACCTCGGTCTGCTCGCCGAGGAGTGGGACCCACGGCTGCAGCGCCAGGTCGGCAACTTCCCGCAGGCCTTCAGCCACGTGCCGCTGATCGACACCGCGCTGCGGCTGACGGCCTCCGGGGCGTACGGCGGCTGAGCGCGACCGGGTGACCGGGTGACCGGGCCTGCCTAGGCTGGAAGCGAACTACCCCCGGTGCGGAAGGGGGCGGCCATGGCTTCCCTCTCGAAGGCGGGCGCGGCCCTCGCCGCGCTGCGCGAGGATCTGGCCGGTGAGGTGTTCGCCCCGGGGGACGCGGGCTACGACGCGGCGCGTGCCGTCTTCAACGGGATGATCGACAAGCGTCCGGCCGTGATCGCGCAGTGCGCGGACGCGGCCGACGTGGTCCGGGCGGTGCGCTTCGGACGGGATCTCGACCTGCCGATCGCGGTGCGCGGGGGCGGGCACGGCCTGGCCGGTACGGCCCTGGGCGACGGCGCGCTCGTGGTGGATCTGCGCCGGATGCACCAGGTGACCGTGGATCCGGCGAGCGAGGCGGTCCGCATCGAGGGCGGCGCCACGATGAGCCGGCTGGACCGGGCCACCCAGCCGTACGGCCTCGCGACCACCGGCGGCCGGATCTCGTCCACGGGCGTCGGCGGGTTCGTGCTGGGCGGCGGCACCGGCTGGCTGGACCGCGCCTTCGGCCTGGCCGTCGACAACCTCATCGCGGTGGAACTGGTGACCGCCGACGCCGAGCAGGTGCACGCCAACGCCGACGAGAACCCCGAGTTGTTCTGGGCCCTGCACGGCGGCGGCGGCAACTTCGGCGTCGCCACCGCGCTCACCCTGGAGCTGCACGAGCTGCCCGAGTTCGCCGTCGCCCTGCTGCTGTACCTGCCGGAGGCCGGCCCGGACGCGGTCCGTACCTTCCGGGAGGTCCTCGGCGCCGCCCCCGACGAGCTGGGCGGCGCGGTGCTGTACCTCACCGGCCCGTCCGCCGAGTTCGTACCGGAGCACCTGGCCGGGCGGCTCGTGTGCGCCGCGCTGCTGACGTACGCCGGCGGCGAGGAGGACCTGCGCAAGCTGGCCGAGCCGCTGCTGGCGCTGCCGCACGAGTCGCAGCTGGTCGGCACGGTGCCCTACGTGGACCTGCAGTGCATGCTGGACGTTGCGCCGGGCCTGCGGAACCACTGGTCGGCCGAGTGTCTGACGGGTCTGCCCGACGAGCTGGTGGACGTCTACTGCACCCGGGCCGCGGACATGCCCGTGCCGACCCCCACCCGGCACATCGTCTTCCCGCAGGGCGGTGCGATCGCCGCCGGTCCGCACCAGTACCCGGTGCCGTACCGGGACGCGCCCTGGACCGTGCACCCGTTCGCCGTCTGGGCGGACCCGGCCGACGACGAGCGGGCCGTCGCCTGGGTGCGGGACGTGCGCGCGGGTGTCCGGCCGTGGAGCACGGGCGATGTGTACCTGAACCTCATCGGCGAGGAGGGCGCCGAGCGGGTGCGCGCGGGCCTCGGCGCCGGGAACCTGCTGCGGCTGGAGAAGGTGAAGCGGGCGTACGACCCGGACAACGTGTTCCGCTTCAACCACAACATCCGTCCGGTGTAGCCGGCTCCCGAGCTGTCGTCCGGACGTTTGCGCAGGTAGCGTCCGCTCCATGGACAGCGGTACGGAGAGCAGATTCGCCACTCAGGGCGCCGGGATCACCGTTCAACGGGCGCTGGAGCTGCCGGGACTGCGCAGTGGGCTCCCGGAGATCCTGGCGGGCGCCGACCGGCTGGGGCGCACGGTCCGCTGGGTGCACGCGGGCGAGGTGCCGAACATCGCCTCGCTGCTCAAGGGCGGCGAGCTGCTGCTGACCACGGGATACGGCCTCGGGACCCGCCCGGCCGAGCAGCGCGCGTTCGTGCGCACGCTCGCCGAGCGCGGGATCGCCGCGCTGGTGGTGGAGCTGGGCCCGCGCTTCACCCGGCTGCCCGCGGCCCTGGTGGACACCGCCCGCAGCGCGGGGCTGCCGCTGGTCCAGCTGCACCGCGAGGTGCCGTTCGTGACCGTCACCGAGGAGATCCACACCGAGATCGTCAATGGCCACTACGCGCTGCTGCAGCGCGCGGAGGAGGTGCACCGGCGGTGTACCGAGGCGCTGTTGGGTGGTGGCGGGGTGCCGCAGGTGCTGGGCATCCTGGCCGACTTCAGCGCCAACCCGGTGTTCCTGGAGACGGTGGACGGCCGGCTGCTGTACGCCGCCGGGTCCGGGCCCGAGGGTGCGGATCCGCTGCAGGTGTGGGAGGGGCTGCGGGGTCCGCACAAGGACGCGCCGCCGCCCGCAGGTTCGGTGCTCGTGGACGTGCCCGGCGGCGGGCCGGGAGCGGGGCCGGGGCCGGGGTCGGTACGGGCCCGGCTGGTGCTGCTGCCGGTGCGCTCGCCGCTGGCCCCGGTGCACCGGATCGCCGCCGAGCGGGCCGCGGGCATCCTGGCCGTGGTGCTGATGCAGGCCCGGCAGGAGGAGGAGCTGGCGGCGCGCGGTCGCGGCGACTTCCTGACCGACCTCGCCGAGGGCCGTATCACCGCCGACGACGCCCCGGCACAGGCCCGGGTCCTCGGCTTCAAGCCCGGCAACAGCCCGCTGCTGCCCGTGGTGATGCGGGTCGGGGACTCGCTCTCCCCCGGCGGAGGCTGGGCGGTGCTGGCGCGGGCCGTCGCCGAGGAGCTGGCCGCGGTGGGCGTGCCGGTGCTGCTGGGTGTGCGGCCGGTCGAGGGCCGGGTGCCGGTGCTGCTCGGGCTGCGCTCGGAGTCGGAGCGCTCCGCCGTCGCGGACCGGGTGGCGGCGGCGCTGCGGGCGGGCGTCGAGCGGGCCGGGATGCAGCGGCCGGGCGCCCCGCCGCCGGTCGTGGTGGTCGGGGTGGCCGGTGGCTGGGCGGCCGCGTCGGCGGGCCTGCGGCACGCGGCGGAGACGGCGACGGCGGCGCAGGGCCTGACCGACCGCCCCTGGTACGACGCCCGCCGCCTGGACATCGACCTGCTGCTGTGGCGGCTGCGGGACCACCCGGACCTGGCGGCCTTCGTGGAGCGCGCGATCGGCCCGCTGCGCGACCACGACCACCGCTCCAAGCCGCCGCTGCTGCCCACCCTGGAGACCTATCTGGCGCACGCGGGCCGCAAGGCGGAGACCGCCCGCGAGCTGCACCTCAACCGTCAGACCCTCTACAACCGGCTCGGCCGCATCGGGGAGTTGCTGGGCACCGACCTCGACGACCCGCAGACCGTACTGGCGTTGAGCCTCGCCCTGCGGGCCCGTCGGCACGTGCCCTAGGGAAGCGGCCTCGGCTGGGTCAACTCGTCGTAGATGCTGAGGACTTGGGCGACGGTCTCGTCCTCCGTCGGCCAGCTGGCCGCCTGTAGCGTGCCCCGTTCCCGCAGCAGCTCGCGCCGCTCCGGATCCGCGAGCAGCCGTACGACCGTGTCCGCGAGCGCCTCGGCGTCGCCGTACGGGACGAGTTCCGCGGCGTCGCCGACGAGGTCCGGGACACCGCCCACGCGCGTTGCGACGAGCGGCACGCGCGCGTGCAGCGCCTCCTGGGCGAGGACGGACCGGGACTCCCAACTGCTGGTCAGCAGCGCGAGATCGGCGGCCGCGAGCAGCTCGGGCACGTCCTCGCGCCGTCCGACGAGCCGCACCGGCAGCTCCTCGTCCTCGATCCGCCGCTGCAGCACCGGCCGCAGCGGCCCTTCCCCCGCGACGACGACCAGCGGTACCGGGTCGAGGTCCCGCCAGGTGCGGGCCGCGTCCAGCAGCACCTCGTAGCCGCGCTCCCGGTCGAGGGAGCCGACCGCCATGAGCAACGGGCGTCCGGTGGCGCCGAGTTCGGCGCGGGTCTTGGGCCGCAGCCGGTCGGGGTCGTCGTGGTCGACCGGGCGGCGCCGCCCGGGCAGGCCCACGGCCGCGAGCCGGGCGTCCCGGGCGCCCGTCCGGCGCGCCCGGTCGACCAGGTCGGAGGTGGTGCCGAGCACCACGGCGGCCGTCCTGACCACGCGCCGCTCCAGCAGCCGCAGCAGATGCGCCCGCGCGCCCTCGGCCCGGGCCCGGTTGTGCCAGGTGACTACCAGCGGGGTGCGGCGCCCGCTGAGCGCGAGCACGGCACGGAAGGAGGCGTGCAGCCCGTGCGCGTGCACCAGGTCGGCGTCGGCGCAGGCCGCCCGGAGCGCGGCCACGGAGCCCGGGTCGCTGCTGCGCGGTACGTGCACATGGTCGGCGCCGGCCCCGGTGAAGTCGTAGGCGTGATCGGCCTCGGCGGGGGCGCACACCGTGACCCGCACGCCCCGGGCGACGAGCCCCTCGGCCAGGGAGCGCACGTGCGCACTGCTGCCGGCGTTGCCTCCGCCCAGCACCTGCACGGTGCGCAGCGGCGACTGGCCGTGCGGTGCGTTGCTGCTCACGGGGCTCACGAGGCCGGTGCTCCTGACTCGGCGCGGGCGGTCACGAAGAAAAGTACTGAAGGAAGAAACGTACTGAAGGTATCGGGCGGAGAGGGGCGGAAGGACGTACCGCGCGCATCCCGCGCGGGCTGCGTTCGACCCGCCACCCGCGCCGCATTGCCCCGCCGCCCGCCCTGCGTTCCCTGCCAAGCATGCCAGGACGTACGGCCGTTCCGGGCACTCCGGGGAGGCGCACAGCGCGGCGGGCCGGAGCAGTGCGCCGGAGCACGTCACCCACACGGGTGAAGAGGACCCCGGCTCGGCGGTACCGCCGGTGCGGCCGTACCGCGAGGTCAGAGGCTCACAGCGCGCGCACCCCGGCACTCACCCGGTCCCCGTACGCCGCGGCCGCCACCACGGCAACGGCGTGCGCGAGCAACCCCGCGCTCCGGTTGCACGCGACCACGGCGGCACCGAGCGCCGCCCCCAGGGCGTGCGCCCCGGCGTCACCGATCATCACATGCTCCCCGAGGTCGTCGGGCAGCACGGCCGCGGCACCGCCCAGGGCAGCCGCGGTCAGCTCCCCGCCCGGCCCGCCGCGCAGCAGCCCCGGCGCTCCGAGCGCGAGCACCGCCCCGGCGGCCCGCCCCGGCCGTACGTCGACCAGGTTCACGAAGTGCGCGGCCCCGGCGATCACGACACCGGCCAGCACCTTGTCGAGGAGCCGCTCCTTCATCAGGGCGCCCGCGACCAGCCCGGCGGCGGAGATCCCGAACAACTTCACGGCCCCGCTGGTGACTTCTCCGTCCCGCAGCGCGCCCAGGTGCGCCCGGAACCCGCGCCGCGGATCCCCGGCCCCGGCGACGTCGTCGTAGGCCCCGCAGGCCCCTGCGGCCAGCACCGCGAGCCCGGCACCGGGGTGTACCCGGGCGGCGGCGACCGCCGTGCCGAGAGCCGAGGCGGGCCCGGCGTACAGCCCGACGGTCCGCCCCGCGTAGTTCTTCCGCTGCCAGCGCTCGCGCCCGCCGGGCGGCGCGGCACGCAGGAGCACCTGGCCTGCCCGGGTGAGCGCGGCGGACAGCAGGAACGAGCGGGACCTTCGGGCGCGGTCGGTCATCCCGGCAGCGTCACAGATCCGCTCGGGCCGTGGCCAGCAGCTCCTCCGCGTGCGCACGCGCCGTCTCCGAGTCCTCCTGGCCGGCCAGCATCCGGGACAGCTCGCGGACCCGCTCCTCGCCCTCCAGGACCTTCACGCCGGAACGGGTGACCGAGCCGTCGTTGGTCTTCTCGACCAGCAGCTGGCGGTCGGCGAAGGCGGCCACCTGGGGCAGGTGGGTGACCACGACGACCTGTGCGGTCCTGGCGAGCTTCGCCAGGCGCCGCCCGATCTCCACCGCGGCCTTGCCGCCGACACCCGCGTCGACCTCGTCGAAGAGGTACGTCGGCACGGGGTCGGTCCCCGCGAACACGACCTCCACGGCCAGCATCACGCGGGACAGCTCACCGCCGGAGGCGCCCTTGGCGATGGGCCGGGGCGGCGCGCCCGGGTGCGGGGCGAGCAGCAGCTCGACCTCGTCCGCGCCCGCGGGCCCGTACGCGACCGTGCGACCGTCGACCTCGACGCCCTCCGGGTCCTCGGTCTGCCGGATGTCGAAGGACACGCGGGCGTGGGGCATCGCCAGCGAGGCCAGCTCGGCGGTCACCGCGGCGGCGAACCGCTCGGCGGCCTCCGTCCGGGCGTCCGTCAGCGCCTGGGCCAGCCCGCCCAGTTCCGTGCGGAGCGCGTCCCGCTCGGCGGTCAGCTCGTCGATCCGCTCGTCGTCGCCGTCCAGCTCGGTGAGCCGCGCGGCACTCTGCTCGGCCCAGGCGAGAACGGCGCCGATGTCGTCGCCGTACTTGCGCGTGAGGCCGTTCAGCGCGGCCCGGCGCTCCTCCACGGCGGCCAGCCGCAGCGGGTCGGCGTCCAGGTCGTCGGCGTACCCGGCCAGCTCACCGGCCACGTCGCCGAGCAGGATCCCGACCTCACCGATCCGGTCGGCGAGGGCGGCGAGGGCGGGATCGTGGGAGCGGACGGCCTCCAGGGCCCGGTGGGCGCCCGCGACGAGGGTCGAGGCGTCGATGCCCTCGGGGTCCTCGGGATTGCCCGCCAGGGCGGCGTGCGCGGCGGTGGCGGCGGACGACAGCGCCTCGGCGTGCCCGAGCCGCTCCGCCTCCTCGGCCAGCTCCACGTCCTCCCCGGCCCGCGGCTCCACGGCCGCGATCTCCTCCAGCCCGTACCGGAGCATGTCGGCTTCCTGGGCGCGCTCACGCGCGCGCGTGACGATCTCCTCCAGCTCGGCGGAGACCGCCCGCAGCCGCCGGTAGGCCTCGGTGTACTTGGCCAGCGGCACGGCAACGCCGTCGCCCGCGTACCGGTCCAGGGCCTGCCGCTGCCGGGACAGCTTCAGCAGCCCCTGCTGGTCGGTCTGCCCGTGCACGGCCACCAGGTCGTCGGCCAGCTCGGCGAGCAGTCCCACGGGCACGCTCCGCCCGCCCAGGTGCGCCCGCGAGCGCCCCTCGGCGGAAACGGTACGGCTGATCAGCAGGGCACCGTCGTCCAGCTCGGCCCCGGCCTCCTCGGCGCGTACGACGGCGGCGGCGTCCGCGGGGACGGCGATCCGCCCCTCCACGACCGCCTTGCCGGCCCCGATCCGCACGAGCGCCGGGTCGGCCCGCCCGCCGAGCAGCAGCCCGAGGCTGGTGACCACCATGGTCTTGCCCGCACCCGTCTCACCGGTGACGGCGGTGAACCCCGGCGACAGCTCGACGACAGCGTCGTCGATGACCCCGAGCGACCGTATCCGCATCTCCTCCAACACGGAGAAGACCTTACGAGGTCGCGGGGCCGGAGTGCGACGGGCCCCGGCCCCGTTCTGTGAAGGTGCAGGTGACGAATGCGGATCGGTCCCGCATTGTCACCCGGGCGAGTGCGGTGCTCTGCCTACAGTCCCTTTTCCAGGGCCATGCCGTCGGGTACGCCCCAGCCGGTCACGGCGTCGTACCCGGGCTTGACCGGGTAACCGACCGCGGGCGGGTGCGAGGCGTTGTCGTGACCCTCGGCGATGTCACGGCAGGCGGCCTGGCCGAGCGGCACGCCGTTGTTGCCGCTTCGGTAGAGCAGCGGAGTGAGGAAGCGCTGTTGCTTCTGCTGCGGCAGCAGCGCGTTGACGCGCGCGTACAGGGCGGCCCACAGCGGGGCGGACGCGCTGGTGCCGCCGTTGGGCTCCGGCGCGCCGAAGAGCGTCAGGTCGTAGAACGGGGGGCCGGCGAGCGCCGCGACGTCCGGCACGACCCGCCCCTTGAAGGCGCCCGGGTTCAGCGAGTCGACGTTGATCTGCTGCTGATAGTCCGGACGCTCGAACTTGGTCGAGACGCCGCCACCGCTCGAGCCGCTGCCGGGCTTGCCCCGGACCCGGCGCCCCGGCGCCACCCACCAGGAGACCTCCGTGCCGGACGCGTCGATCATGGTCCCGCCCACACTCAGCACGAAGGGACTGCTGCTCGGGAAGTCGACATGTGCCCGGCCGTCCATGACCTGGTCGCCCGCGCCGTCGTCGCCGGAGGAGACACAGACCGTGGTACCCCGGTCCGCCGCGCCCTCGAGACGCTTGTTGATCTGGTCGAGCGCGGTGCCCGACCAGTTGGGGTCGTCCTCCGCGAGGCCCCAGCTCACCGACAGCGTCACCGGCTGCTGCGCGATGACCCGGTCGAGCACCTCGATCCAGCCCCTCTGGTCGAAGTCCGCGAAGTAGACCGAGATCTCGGCCGCCGGACAGAGGGCGGCGACGATCTGCACGTCCATCATCACTTCGCCCGCCGCCTCGAGCGCGAACTTCTGCTCCGCGGGCGGCAGCTGCCGGGCCTCCTGCAGCGACCTCGGCGGATCGAAGTCCACGGGCACCACCTCGACCCGCGGCACCGGCCGGTTCTGGGCGGCACAGAAGGCCCTCAGATCATCGTCGAAGTAGCAGCCGCCGAACTCGGCGATCGCGATCTTCTGCCCGGCCCCGTCACCCGTCGGGAAGTTGTACAGCAACTCGAGGTCTTCCGGTGTGAACGACCCCTGGAAGCCCGAGCCCCCGGCGACCAGGCGCCGGGCCACCTGGCGCTGGTCCAGTCCGAAGACGCCGGTCACGATTCCCTCGAGCTCGGCCGGGATCTTCAGTTCACCCTCGCGGCCGCGGAACTCGCCCTGCTCCGCGCTGTGGTAGATACCGAGGTCCGCCTTGAAGGCGGCGTTCATGGCAGCCGCGGAACCGCTCGCCACGATGCTGCCCGGCTCGAGCCGTTCCTCGTCGACGGTGAGGCCGTACCGTTCGAGTACGGCCTTGGTCTTCGCGGCGTCCTGGAGTCGTCCCTCCGGGACCTGGCCGGCGGGCGCCACCTTGCCGCGCAGGGTGACGGTCACCGTCACCGGGTCGTGCGCGTCGGCGTCTCTCAGCCGGGTCGCGTCGGCCTTGGCCGGGCGGGTGCTCCCGGCCAGCGCCACATGCTGTTCGCTCATCGTCGTCTCCTTGATGGCGGCATGCCGCTGGCCGGGCCCACCGCCTCGGGCCGAACTGTTCATGGGCAGATATAACCGGACATTGCCGGGAACATATGCCAAGAACGTTCGGGCCACCCGGACAGGGCATCGCCTGCCCGGGACGGAGTACGCGTGGACGAGCGCCTAGTGCGCCCCCCGCCACCCATGGGTCGGCAGCGCGAACTTGGCCACCAGCCGATCGGTGAACGAAGCGTGATGCAACCGGGCGAGCCGGACCGGCACAGCCCCCCGCCGGACCTCCACCCGTGCCCCGGGGGGCAACTCGATGGTCCGCCGCCCGTCGCACCACAGCACCCCGGGCGGAATGTGCGGCAGAACCTCCACGGCGAGCACCGAATCCGGCGAAGTGACCAGCGGCTTGGCGAACAGCGCATGGGCACTGATCGGCACCATCAGCAGCGCCTCCACCTCGGGCCACACCACCGGCCCCCCGGCGGAGAAGGCGTACGCCGTGGACCCGGTCGGCGTCGACAGCACGATCCCGTCACACCCGAATGCGGTGACCGGCCGCCCGTCGATCTCGAGCACGACCTCGAGCATCTTCTCGGCGCCGGCCTTCTGCACGGCCGCCTCGTTCAGCGCCCAGTCCGTGTGCACGATGTCCCCGTTGCGGTGCACGACGACATCGACGGTCATCCGCTCCTCGACCTCGTACGACCGCGCGACGACCCGGTCGACCACCCGGTCGAGGTCGTCCCGCTCGGCCTCCGCGAGGAACCCCACCCGTCCGAGGTTGACCCCGAGCATCGGCACCCCGGACGCCCGGGCGAACTCGGCGCCGCGCAGCAGCGTCCCGTCGCCGCCGAGCACTATCAGCAGCTCACAGCCGTCGAGGCACTGCGGTGTCGCCTCCTTGACCAGCTCGACCTCTTCGGGCAGCGGCAGGTCGCGCGCCTCCTCCTCCAGCACCCGCACCCCGATGCCCTGCCCCAGCAGTCCCTTGACCACGAGTTCCGCACTGCGGATCGCCGCGGGACGCCCGGTGTGGGCGAGCAGGAAAACAGTACGCGCTCGGTTCTGTGTCAACGCGGCCCCTCCGCCACTGCACGGTCAACGTCGGCCGGGTCCAGTTCGGGGGCACCGGACCGAAGCCAGAGAAAGTACTCGACATTGCCCGAGGGACCGGGCAGCGGACTGGCGGTGACTGCACGCACCCCGAGCCCCAGCTCCCAGGCCTTCTCGGCCACCCCCCGCACGGCCTCCGCCCGCAGCTGCGGACTCCGTACGACACCCCCGCTGCCGAGCCGCTCCTTCCCCACCTCGAACTGCGGCTTGACCATCATCACCAGGTCGGCGTCCGGCTTCACGCACCGCTTCAGGGCGGGCAGCACCAGCCCCAGCGGGATGAAGGACAGATCACCCACGACAAGATCCACAGGTTCCCCATCGATCGCATCGAGCGTCAACTCGCGTACGTTCGTACGGTCCTTGACGGTGACGCGTTCATCGCTCTGGAGAGACCACGCGAGTTGGCCGTATCCGACGTCCACGGCGACCACGTGCGCGGCGCCCGCGCGCAGCAGGACGTCGGTGAAGCCTCCGGTGGACGCGCCGGCGTCCAGCGCGCGCCGCCCCTCGACCACGAGCCCCTGCGGTACGAAGGCCTCCAGGGCGCCCGCGAGCTTGTGCCCGCCGCGCGACACGTAGTCGGGATCGCTGTCGTCGGACTGCACCACGATCGCCGCCGCGGTCTCCACCTGCGTGGCCGGCTTGGTCGCCACGGTCTTGCCGACGGTGACCCGCCCGGCGGCGATCAGCTGGCTGGCGTGCTCGCGCGAGCGCGCGAGCTTCCGGCGGACCAGCTCCGCGTCCAGACGGCGGCGTGCGACTCCTGCCACGTTCGGTTCAGCTCCTGCTTTCGTATGACGATTCAAAAGGTGTGACCCGAAGGGTCTCATCGAGGGGCGGCGGTCGGGTGACCGCCGGGAGCCGGAGGTCCCGGGCGGGTGTCGAGCGCGGTGAGCGCGTCGCGCAGCCCCCCGTGTACATCCTCGTACACCTCCAGATGTCCGTCGGTGGCGAGGTGGTCGGCGTCACCCAGCCGCTCCAGCTGGGCGTCGACCTCGGCGTCACCGGTCGGGGTACGGGGGACGTTCAGGGGGGCGGGGGCGGCGGGGTCGTACTCGGGTTCGACATCGGCCGCGGCCTCCGCCCCGGCCATGAACTCGGTGCCGACCTCGGCCTCTGACACGGACTCGCTCATGCCCAGACGCTACCCCGAACCGCTGGGGTACCGTCGTGCGCGATGGCCACGATCGAGGAGTGCCGCGCCGCACTGGGAAAGCTCTCGGACAACATGCAGGGCTCCGAGGGCGGCGTTCGCGCGGCCGCCGCCCTGGACCGCTCCGTGAGCTGCCACATCACCGACCTGGACGTCACCTTCGCCGGCCGGCTCACCGGCGGCCGGATCGAGGTGGACGAGACGCACCCCGGGCCACCGCGCGAGAAGGCGCAGATCAGGCTCGCCATGGCCGGCGACGACCTGGTGGCCCTGGTGAACGGCGAGCTGAACTTCGCCACCGCCTGGGGCTCGGGCCGGGTGCGGCTGGAGGCGAACCTGCTGGACCTGTTCCGGCTCAGGAAGCTGCTGTGACCCGCGCCGTGCGTGCCTTCCTGGCGGCCGGAACCACCAGCGGGGTCCCGGTCTCGGGGTCGTCGATGATCTGACAGCGCAGCCCGAAGACCTCCTCGACCAGCTCGGCCGTCACGATGTCGTTCGGGGCGCCCTCGGCGATCACCCGGCCGCCGCGCAGGGCGATGAGGTGGGTGGCGTACCGGGCGGCGTGGTTGAGGTCGTGCAGTACGGCGACCAGGGTGCGGCCCTGGGTCTCGTGCAGCTCCGCGCACAGGTCGAGGACGTCGATCTGGTGCTGGATGTCCAGATAGGTGGTCGGCTCGTCCAGGAGCAGCAGCGGGGTCTGCTGGGCGAGCGCCATGGCGATCCACACGCGCTGGCGCTGGCCGCCGGACAGCTCGTCCACGTACCGGTCGGCGAGTTCGGCGACGCCCGTGCGGGCCATGGACTCCTGGACGACCCGCTCGTCCTCGGCCGACCACTGCCGCAGGATGCCCTGGTGCGGGTAGCGGCCGCGGCCGACGAGGTCGGCGACGGTGATCCCGTCCGGCGCGACGGACGACTGCGGCAGCAGGCCGAGGGTCCGTGCGACCTTCTTGGCGGGCATCGACTGGATGACCTGCCCGTCGAGCAGCACCCGGCCGTGGCTCGGCCTGAGCATCCGCGACAGCGCCCGCAGCAGCGTCGACTTGCCGCACGCGTTCGGGCCGACGATCACCGTGAAGGAGTTGTCGGGGATCTCCACCGACAGCTGTTCCGCGATGACGCGCTGGTCGTAGGCGAGCGTGACGTTCTCGGCGGACAGGCGGTTCACTGTGCTCCTTCGGGTGTTCTTGATCGCTGAGCCGCTCGTGTCCGGCTGTCCCGAGCCGCTCATATCCGGCCCGCCCTGCGCTCGGTGACCAGCAGCCACAGCAGGTAGACGCCGCCGAGAACCCCGGTGATCACGCCTACGGGCAGCTGATCGGCGCCGAAGGCACGCTGCGAGGCCCAGTCGGCGGTGACCAGGAGGGCGGCGCCCATGCACAGGGACGGCAGCAGGTTCGGGCCGGGAGACCGGGTCAGGCGACGGGCGAGCTGGGGTGCGGTGAGGGCCACGAAACCGACCGGGCCGGCCGCGGCGGTGGCGGTCGCGGTGAGCAGGACGGCGGCCACCATCAGCAGCGCCCGTACGCGCTCGACGCGCACGCCGAGGGCGTTCGAGACGTCGTCGCCCATCTCCGTCATCCTGAGGCCGCGCGCGTTGACGAGGACGAGCGGCACGAGTACGGCACACAGCCCGAGCAGCGGCCAGACCTGGTCCCAGTCGCGGCCGCCCAGCGACCCCGTCATCCATACGACGGCACGGGCGGCGTCGACGATGTCGGACACGGTGAGCAGATAGCCGTTGATCGCCGTGACGATCGCGGAGACCCCGATTCCGACCAGGACCAGCCGATAGCCGTGCACGCCCTGCTTCCAGGCGAGCAGATAGATGGCGAGCCCGGTCACCAGTCCGCCGACGAGCGCGCCCACGGTGACCTGGGCCGCGCTCCCGGAGAACAGCACGATCATCACGAGCGCCCCGGCGGTCGCCCCCTGTCCGAGGCCGAGCACGTCCGGGCTGCCCAGCGGATTGCGGGTGACGGCCTGGAACAGCGCCCCGCCGAGCCCGAGGGAGGCACCGACCAGCAGCCCGACCAGGACCCGTGGCAGCCGCAGCTCGTTGACGATGAACTCCTGGCCGGCGTTGCCGTTGCCGAGCAGCGTCCTGACCACGTCGCTCGCCGGGATCGGGAAGTCGCCGGTGCCGATCAGCACGACGCTCGCGGCGAGCGCGGCGAGCAGCAGCAGGGCGACGACGACGACGGCCCGGACGTCCAGCCGCAGCGACAGCCCGCCCGGCGTCCTGATGACACGGTTGGTCCTCACAGCTGGGCCGTCCTCCGCCGTCGTACGAGAAAGATGAAGACCGGGCCGCCGATGATCGCGGTGACGATGCCGACCTGGAGCTCCGAGGGGCGGGCCACGACCCGTCCGACGACGTCGGCACCGAGCAGCAGCACGGGTGACAGGACCGTCGCGTACGGCAGGATCCAGCGCAGGTCGGGGCCGGTGAAGGAGCGCACGACGTGCGGGACCATCAGGCCGACGAAGACGATCGGACCGCAGGCCGCGGTCGCGGCGCCGCAGAGCACGGTGGCGGCGAGCATGGCCAGTGTCCGGGTGCGGGCCAGGTTGGCGCCGAGGGCACGCGCGGTGTCGTCGCCCATCGCCACGGCGTTCAGCGGGCGGGCCAGGGCGAGCGCGAGGAGCGTGCCGGCCGCGATGAACGGCAGCACCTGCACGGTGGCCGAGTCGGTGGCCGAGGCCAGCGAACCCACCGTCCAGAAACGCATCCTGCCCAGCGCCGCGTCATCCGTGATCATCACGGCCTGGAGATAGCCGTACAACGCGGCGCTGATCGCCATGCCGGCCAGCGCCAGCCGTACCGGGGTCGCGCCCCTGCTGCCGCCGAGGAACCACACCAGCGCGCCGACCGCCGCCGCCCCGCCGAAGGCGAACCACACGTAGCCGGTGAGGCTGGTGACGCCAAAGCAGGTGATGGCCGTGACGACGGCGGCGGACGCACCGGCGTTGATGCCGAGCAGTCCCGGGTCGGCCAGCGGATTGCGGGTGAGCGCCTGCAGCACCGCCCCGGACAGGCCGAGCGCGGCACCGGCCAGCAGACCGAGGAGCGTACGCGAGAGCCGCTCGTCGACGACGACGTCACCGTACGTCCCCGTGTCGTGGAACAGGCCGTGCCAGACCTGGTCCGGCGTCAGCGCTTTCGCCCCGATCGCGATGCTCGCCAGGGCGACGAGCATCAGGATCGCGACGGAGAGGAGGAGCCCAAGGGCCCGCACCGCCCGGCGGGTTGGGGGCGCGGGGGCGGTCTCCGCGCGCTGTTCCGGAGAACTGTCGACCAGCACGAGGTTAGGTTAGCCTACCCTCGCATACGATCTCGATCCCGAGGTTGATCCCGGGATTGACGCGCGGTCAGAGCCCGAGCCGCGCCAGCGCCTTCCCCCCGTCCAGCTCGCAGGAGCCGTCCCCGGCCGCCGTCCAGGCCGCCGCGCACAGGGCCCGCAGCCCGTCCAGGGCATCGCCCTCGCCCGCCAGCTCCAGCTGATCCGCCCCGGCGGTCGCCGTCCAGCCCCCACAGCGGAACCCGGCCCCGTCCTCGGTGACCTCCGGCTGGCCGGTGAGCAACCCGCGCAGATCGGCGTCCACGTACGTCGGCCGGTGCTGCGGCGGCGCGGCGAGCAGCTGCCGGCCGTCCGTGACCCCGGTCAGCACCAGCAGCGAATCCACCTCACCGTTGAACGCGCCCTCGATGTCCGTGTCCAGCCGGTCCCCGACCACCAACGGCCGCTTCGCGCCCGTACGCAGGATCGTCTCCCGGTGCATCGGGGGCAGCGGCTTGCCCGCCACCTGGGGCTCCGCACCCGTCGCGATCCGGACGACCTCCACGGCCGCCCCGTTGCCCGGCGCGATGCCCCGCCCGCTGGGAATCGTCAGGTCGGTGTTGGACGCGAACCACGGCAGCCCGCGGGCCACGGCGTACGACGCCTCGGCGAACCGCCCCCACGTCAGCTCGGGCCCGCCGTACCCCTGCACCACCGCCGCCGGATCGTCGTCCGCCGACTCCACCGGCGTCAGACCGCGCTCGCGCAGCGCCACCCGCAGCCCCTCACCGCCGATCACCAGCACCCGCGACCCGGCCGGCACCTGCTCGCTGATCAACCGCGCGACTGCCTGCGCCGAGGTGATGACGTCGTCCGCACCCGTCGGTATCCCCAGCTCCGTCAGGTGCTCCGCCACGGCGTCCGGCGTGCGCAGCGCGTTGTTGGTGACGTAGGCCAGATGCATCCCGCCCGCGCGGGCCTCGGCCAGCGAGTCGACGGCGTGCACGATCGCGCTCCCGCCCGCGTACACCACCCCGTCCAGATCGAGCAGCGCCGTGTCGTACGCCTCGCTCAGGGGCTGCCCGCTGCCTTCGGGCCTCGTCGTGACGCCCTGGCTCATTCCACATCGCTCCTTGCTCGACGGTCTCTCCCCCGATCATCCCGCACACCACTGACACACGTACGATGCCGGGATGAACACTGCAGGTCACTCGGAAGCAACGGCGCGCCGAGGCCTGGAACTCACCCCGTTCCGCGGCCTTCGATACGACCCCGACCGGGTCGGGAGCCTGGCCTCCGTCACCTCCCCGCCGTACGACGTCGTCATCCGCCCCGACGGCCTGCACTACCTCGAGGCCGCGGACCCGTACAACATCGTCCGTCTGATCCTCCCCCAGGCCGGCACGCCCAGCGCCCGCAACGAACAGGCGGCCGACACCCTGCGCCGCTGGCTCGCCGAGGGCGTCCTCACCGCCGACCCGGTCCCCGCTCTGTACGTGTACGAGCAGCGGGACGGCAACGGCATGCTCCAGCGCGGCGTCATCGGCGCTCTACGCGTGTCAGAGCCCGTGGAGGGCGTGGTGCTGCCGCACGAGGACGTCATGCCCCCGGTGGTCGCCGACCGCGCGGCCCTGATGCGCGCCACCCGCGCCAACCTGGAACCCCTGTTGCTGACCTACCACGGCAACGGCACGGCGGCCGAGGTCGTCGAGCGCACGGCGGAACAGCCCCCGCTGCTGGCCACGACCACCGAGGACGGCTTCCACCACAGCCTGTGGTCGGTCACCGACCCCGCCGACGTGGCCCGCATCCAGTCCGATCTGGCCCACCACCAGGCCCTCATCGCCGACGGCCACCACCGCTGGGCCACCTACCGGCTGCTGCGCGCCGAGCACCCCTCCCCCAGCCCCTGGGACCACGGCCTGGTGCTGCTGGTCGACACCGCCCGCTACCCGCTGCGCGTCCGCGCCATCCACCGCCTGCTGCACGGCCTGCCGGTCGCGGACGCGGTGGCAGCCCTGGAGGGCCTCTTCCGGGTACGACGCCTCGACGTGTCGCTGGCCGAGGCGCTGGGACTGCTGGCGGACGCGGCCGGCACCGGCAACGCCTTCCTGCTGGCCGGCGACGGCGCCTTCCACCTCGTCGACCGCCCGGACCCGGACCTGCTGGCCCGCACGATCCCCGAGGACCGCCCGGCCGCCTGGCGCTCCCTGGACGCCACGGTCCTGCACGCCACGCTCCTCGACCACGTCTGGCACATCCCCGAGGACTCCCCGGCTCACATCGCCTACATCCACGACACGGCCGCCACGGTCGCCAAGGCGGAGCGCGACGGCGGTACGGCCGTCCTGCTGCACCCGATCCACGAGGACGTCGTACGCGACCTGGCCCGCCAAGGCGTGACGATGCCCCGCAAGTCGACGTCGTTCGGCCCGAAGCCGGCGTCGGGGCTGGTCCTGCGGGCCCTGGAGATCTGACAGATCCGACGGCGCGCATGCGAAAGGGCGGGACCGGTCGGTCCCGCCCTTCGTCATGTCGTCACCCGCTCGGGTCAGTCCTTGTCGTCGTCCTGAGCGGCGGTGGCGTCGGCAGAGGCAGCGCTGTCATCGCGCCGGTCCTCGTTGCCACCCTCGTCCTCGTTGTTCTCGCTCCCGCTCGCGTTTTCGTTCTCGTTCTCGTTCTCGTTCTCGTTCTCGTTCTCGTCGAGGGCGTCGACGAACTCCACGCCGTCCAGCTCGGCCAGCCGGTCGGAGGCGTCCGTGCTGCCGTCCCGGTCCGCCTCGACGGCCTTGGCGAACCACTCGCGCGCCTCGTTCTCCCGGCCTGCGGCCAGCAGGGCGTCGGCGTAGGCGTAGCGCAGCCGCGCGGTCCACGGCTGGACGGAGTTGGAGGCCAGCTCCGGGCTCTGCAGGGTCACGATGGCCGCGTCCAGCTGACCCATGTCACGCCGGGCACCCGCCGCGACGAGCCGCATCTCGACCTGCCCGGCCTTGTCCAGCTTGTGCACCTCGGGGGCACCGGCCATGTCCAGCGCCTTCTCCGGCCGCCCGAGCCCACGCTCGCAGTCGGCCATCACGGGCCACAGCTCGACGCTGCCGGTCATGCGCCGCGCGGCGCGGAACTCGGCCAGAGCCTCGCTGTACTTCTGGTTGGCGTACGCCGCGAACCCGGCGGCCTCACGTACGGCGGCCACACGAGAAGCCAGACGCAGGGCCACCCTGGAGTAGCCGTAGGCGCGCTCGGGCTCCTCGTCGATGAGCCGCGCGACCATCACCAGGTTCTTGGCGACGTCCTCCGCGAGCGTCTTGGGCAGGCTCTGCAGCTCCTGCCGGACGTCCTTGTCGATCTCGTCACCGGTGACGTCCTCCGGGAACGGCAGCCGCTTGATCGGCTCACGGTCCCGGTCGCGGTCGTCGCGGAAGCGGCTGCCCCCACGCCGGTCGTCACGACGGTCACCGCGGTCGCCGTAGCCACCACCACGGCTGTCGTCGCGGCGGTCGTCACGCCCGCGGAAGCCGCCCGGCCGACCACCGCGGTCGTCACGGCGGGGCCCACGGCCGCCTCGGTCGTCCCGGCCACGGAAGCCACCGCGCTCACCGCGGTCGCGGTCATCACGGCGGTCATCACGGCGGTCATCACGGCGGTCATCGCGGCGGTCATCGCGGCGGTCATCGCGGCGGTCATCGCGGCGGAAACCGCCACGGTCGCCGTAGCCACCGCCGCGGCTGTCGTCGCGCCGGTCGTCACGGCGGAAGGCGGGACGGTCGTCACGGCGGTCGTCGCGCCGATCGTCACGGCGGTCATCGCGACGGAAGCCGCCACGGTCGTCGCGGCGCGGTCCGCGGTCCCGGTCGTCACGCTGGTACGACGGACGGGGACCCCGGTGGTCACCCTCACGACGGTCGTCGCGGCGGTCGTCGCGACGGAAACCACCGCGGTCGCCACGGTCGCCGTAGCCACCACCACGGTTGTCGTCACGGCGGTCGTCACGGCCACGGAAGCCACCGCGCTCACCGCGGTCGCGGTCATCACGACGGTCGTCACGGCGGTCATCGCGGCGGTCATCGCGGCGGAAACCGCCACGGTCGCCGTAGCCACCGCCGCGGCTGTCGTCGCGCCGGTCGTCACGGCGGAAGGCGGGACGGTCGTCACGGCGGTCGTCGCGCCGATCGTCACGGTGGTCATCGCGACGGAAGCCGCCACGGTCGTCGCGGCGCGGTCCGCGGTCCCGGTCGTCACGCTGGTACGACGGACGGGGACCCCGGTGGTCACCCTCACGACGGTCGTCGCGGCGGTCGTCGCGACGGAAACCACCGCGGTCGCCACGGTCGCCGTAGCCACCACCACGGTTGTCGTCACGGCGGTCGTCACGGCCACGGAAGCCACCGCGCTCACCGCGGTCGCGGTCATCACGACGGTCGTCACGGCGGTCATCGCGACGGTCATCGCGACGGTCGTCGCGACGGAAACCGCCACGGTTGTCGTCACGCCGGCCGTAACCACCGCGGTCGGTACGGTCGTTGTCCCGGCGGAAGCCACCACGGTCACCACGGTCACTGCGGTAGCCGCCGCGATCGCCGCGGTCACCACTGTCCCGTCGCCGTTGGTCGCGCTCCGGCCGGTCTTCGGGAGAGTTGGTGGACATCGGTGACTCCTGTCTTCGGTACCGCAAGCATTGTAAAAACAAAAGGACCCCTGGTCCCAGCTGAACGCTGGGACCAGGGGTCCTCCAAAGATTGTTCGGCGGCGTCCTACTCTCCCACAGGGTCCCCCCTGCAGTACCATCGGCGCTGTGAGGCTTAGCTTCCGGGTTCGGAATGTAACCGGGCGT
>NZ_VISR01000013.1 GCF_007827595.1 Streptomyces sp. BK340 | reverse complement strand
TGGTACTGCAGGGGGGACCCTGTGGGAGAGTAGGACGCCGCCGAACAAATTTTGAGAAAACCCCCGCATCTTCGGATGCGGGGGTTTTCTGCGTTCCGGGTCAATTACCCCCGAAGGGGCGGGCATAGGCAGATCAGAGCCGGCCTGCCGCCTTCAGAGCGAGATATGCGTCAGCCAATGCGGGCGCCAGATCGTCAGGCGTCGCGTCCACGACCGTCACCCCATGACGACGGAGTTGTTCCGCCGTGCGCTGACGTTCGTTCTGCGCCTGTGCGGCCGCGGCGGCTTCGTACACCGCCTCGGCGTTCCCACGGGCCTGAGCCATCTGGGCGATGTGCGGATCGGCCACTGAGGCGACGAGAACCGTGTGGCGCTGGGTGAGTTGCGGGAGTACGGGCAGCAGACCCTGCTCCACCGGTGCCGCGTCGAGCGTCGTGAGCAGCACGATCAGAGAGCGTCGAGGAGCGGCACGCAGAGCGGTCGCGGTGAGGCCGCGGGCGTCGGTCTCGACGAGTTCCGGCTCCAGCGTTGCCATCGCGTTGACCAGGGAGGGCAGGACATCGCCTGCGGAGCGGCCCTGGACCAGGGTGCGGATCCGGCGGTCGTAGGCGAGCAGGTCCACGCGGTCGCCGGCGCGGGAGGCCAGCGCCGCGAGAAGCAGGGCCGCGTCCAGGGAGGCGTCCAGTCGGGGGATGTCGCCCATGCGGCCGGCCGAGGTGCGGCCGGTGTCGAGGACCAGCAGGATGTGGCGGTCGCGTTCGGGGCGCCAGGTGCGGACGGCCACCGTGGACTGGCGGGCGGTGGCGCGCCAGTCGATCGAGCGGGTGTCGTCGCCGGGGACGTACTCGCGCAGGCTGTCGAACTCGGTGCCCTCACCGCGCGTCAACACGCTGGTGCGGCCGTCTAGTTCCCGCAGCCGGGCCAGCTTCGACGGCAGGTGCTTGCGGCTGGTGAAGGGGGGCAGGACCCGTACGGTCCACGGAACCTTGTGGGTGCCCTGGCGGGAGAAGAGACCGAGGGGGCCGTAGGAGCGGATCGTCACGCGGTCGGCCTGGCGGTCGCCGCGCCGGGTGGGGCGCAGTCGGGTCGTCACCCTGCGGCGTTCGCCGGCCGGGACGGTGACGCGGTGGCGCGAGCTCTCGACCTCGGTGCCGGGCCGCCAGCTGCTGGGCGGCCATGCGTCCCGCAGGCGGGCCCGCAGCAGCCGGCCGGTGGGGTTCGTGATCGTGAGTGTGACGTCGGCGGCTTCGCCGAGACGTGCGGAGGTGTCGCCGGAGCGGGACAGGACGAGCCGTCGTACCGGTGCCGCGAGGGCGAAGTCGCAGGCGCAGGCCAGGGCCAGGGAACCGTTGACCGTGAGGATGCCCGTCCAGCCGGGTTCCAGGATGCCGACGGGGATCGAACCGAGGGCCGCGAGGAGGGCGGCGCGTCCGGTGAGTGCCATCAGCGGGGGACCGGGACGTGGGCGAGGATGGCGTTGATGACCGAGTCGGCGGTCACGCCTTCCATCTCCGCTTCCGGGCGCAGCTGGACGCGGTGGCGCAGGGTGGGCAGGGCGAGGGCCTTCACGTCGTCGGGGATGACGTAGTCGCGGCCGGTCAGCCAGGCCCAGGCCCGCGAGGTGGCGAGCAGTGCGGTGGCGCCGCGCGGGGAGACGCCGAGGGTGAGGGACGGCGACTCGCGGGTGGCACGGCAGATGTCCACCACGTAGGCCGTGATCTCGGGGGAGACGGTGGTCTTGGCGACGGCGGCGCGGGCCGCGTCGAGGTCGGCCCGACCGGCGACCGGGCGGACACCGGCGGCGTGCAGGTCGCGCGGGTTGAAGCCCGAGGCGTGGCGGGTGACGACGTCGATCTCGTCCTGGCGGGAGGGCAGAGGGATCGTCAGCTTGAGGAGGAAACGGTCCAGTTGGGCCTCGGGGAGGGGGTAGGTGCCCTCGTACTCGACCGGGTTCTGGGTCGCGGCCACCAGGAACGGATCGGGCAGCAGGCGGGGGGTGCCGTCGACCGTGACTTGGCGTTCCTCCATGGCTTCCAGCAGGGAGGACTGGGTCTTCGGCGGGGTGCGGTTGATCTCGTCCGCCAGGAGGAGGTTGGTGAAGACCGGGCCTGGCTGGAAGGAGAACTCGGCGCTGCGGGTGTCGTAGACGAGGGAGCCGGTGACGTCGCTCGGCATCAGGTCGGGGGTGAACTGGACACGCTTGGTGTCGAGTTCGAGTGCGGACGCGAGTGCGCGCACGAGCAACGTCTTGGCGACTCCGGGGACTCCTTCGAGGAGAACGTGTCCGCGGCAGAGAAGGGCGACGACGAGACCGGTCACGGCGGGGTCCTGGCCGACCACGGCTTTGGCGATCTCGGCGCGCAGGGCTTCCAGGGAGGCCCGTGCGGCAGCCGAGTCCCCGGTGTTCCCGGCATTGTCAGTGGTCGGGTCCATCATGGACGGCGTACCTCTCTTTCGAGGGCGTCGAGTTGGTCGGTGAGTGCGATGAGGGCCGCGTCGTCGCCGGGCGGCGGTCCGAAGAGAGTTGAGTGCAGGGCCTGTCCGTCGCCCTTGAGGTGGGCGGACAGGGCGGGGAGCAGAGCTTCGGGCGCGTGCGCCTGGGCGACGGGGACGCCGACGAGGGGGGCGAGGCGCGTGCGGGTGGTGGAGCGAAGAGCGGCGGCCGCGCGGTCGCGGGCGTTGGCCTTGCGGTAGAGGCGGGCGCGGCCTTCGGCGGTTTCGGAGGCGCGGATCGCGACGGGGAGTCTCTCGGGCACGAGGGGGCCGAACCGGCGTGCCCGCCAGAAGGCGGCGAGGGCAGCGGCGATGAACAGCTGCAGGGTGCCCCAGAGCCAGCCCGAGGGGAGCAGATCGAGGAAGCTCTTCCGTTCGCCGGTGTCGGTGGCCGCGTCGGAGAGCGAGGGGAGGTACCAGACCAGATGGGGGCGGGAGCCGAGGAGTTGGAGGGCGAGCGAGGCGTTGCCCTGTTCGCCGAGGCGCTTGTTGAAGAAGATGTCGGGCGCGCCGAGCACGACGGTGTCGCCGTCCCCGGAGGCCGCCGGAAGGCGGAGCAGGGTGGCGAGGCGTTCGCTGGGGTAGCAGGAGTCGGCGTCGAGGTGCGTGGTGGTGTAGCGGATGCCGCCGGTGTCGGCGCTGCCCGCGCGTCGGGCTTCGGGCAGCGTGCAGTCGGGGGTGAGCGTCGAGTCGAGGCTGGTGGCGGGGTCCGCGGTGACCCCGGGGGCGAGCCGCTCGACGGACGCGGCGCCGGCGGCGACGAGGACCGTGCGGCCACCGGAGTCCGCCACGGCCGAGTGCAGCCTGGTCTGTTGACCGGGCGTCAGAAGGTCGGGTACGGCCACGAGAAGCGTGGTGTCCGGGCCGGCGGCGGCGCGTGCCGCGCCGAGCGAGGTGACCACGCGCGTGGAGACGCCCCGGTCGGCGAGGAGTTCGGCGACGGCGCGGCTGCCGTAGGGGTCTGCGGAGCGCGGGTCGAGTTCGCCGTGCCGGGTCTGGGAGCGGACGGCGGCCATCGCGACGGCAGCGATCAGGATCAGGACGACGGCGAGGGCGATGCCGCGCCCGTGGGTCCAGATCTGGCGGGCCGTGGGCGACGCCGAGGTGGTCGGCAGGGTGGCCTCGGTGGTCATTCGGCGGCCCCCTGGCTGGTGTTGCGGGCCGTGCCGGTGGCGTTGTCGGCGAGGACCGGCCGGGTGCGTTCCAGGTCGCGGTCGAGTTCGGCGATCCGCTGGTACGACTGCCGGCTCGCGCTGCGCCCGCCGTATGTGACGTCGTCGAACTCACGGGCGGCGGAGCGCAGTCGGTCCGTGTGCGCGGGGAGCGTGCGGCCGGCCTCGGCAGCGGCTTCGTCCGCGGTGCGGCCGGGTCGGGCGTCGAGCAGGGTTCGCTCCTCCAGGGAGCGGACGATGGCCCGCATGCGTTCCTGGACGGCCTGGTTCCAGTGGCCCTGGGCGGCGTGTGCCTCGGCGGCCGCGCGGTGTTCGGCGGCGCTGCGGGGGCGCTCGTCGAACAGGGCCGCGGTGGAGACCGGTTGGCGGCGCGGGGTGCCCAGGCGCCACCACAGGGCGGCCAGCACGGCGACGACGAACAGGACGACCACGAGCAGGCCGAGCGTGCCGCCGGGTGTCGCGGCGGCGGCGGTGCTGAACAGCTTGTCCAGCCAGTCCCAGAAGGCGTTCAGGGCGCGCTGGAGCAGGCTGGGGTCGTTCTCGTGGTACATCCGCTTGGACAGCTCACGACGTGCCGCCTCCCGTGCGGGATCGCGCGGGATGGTCACGGGCGGCTCGTCGCCCGAGCCGCCGGCCGCCAGGACCGTGGTGTGTGCCGCGCTCAACAGGCCTCGTACGGCCGATCCGGCGGCGCCCGGCAGGGCCGGGGCCGCCGTGAGAACTCCCCCCGTCAGGCTCACCGCATCAGCTCCCCGGGACGGGGCCGGGGGTGCCGGTGCCGTAGTCCTGGACGCCGGCGGCGCGGGCCAGTTCGAGGTCGAGGGCCTCGCGGCGGATGCGCTGGTCGATGTACAGGAGCACGATGACGCCCGCGTTGATCGGGAGCGTGATCATGGTGCCGATCACCGAACCGATGCCGCTGATGATCAGGAAGCTCCAGCCGGGGCTCGGGGCGTCGGGGGAGAAGAGGCCCACCGTCCCGTCGCCGCTGACGGCGGCCGCCACGAGGGTGAAGGGGATCACGACGAGCGACGAGACGATGTTGGCGATGAGCCCGGCGAGCAGCTGGATGCCGAGGACGCGCCACCAGGAGCCGCGGACCAGCTTCGCGGAGCGGCTCATCGACTTCACGATGCTCTGCCGTTCCAGCATCAGCGCGGGCGAGGCCAGGGAGAAGCGGACCGTCAGCCACACCGCGACGACGGCGGCGGCGAGTACGCCCAGGACGACGACCGCGATGCTGGCTGCCGTGTTTCCGCCGGCGACGGCGACGAGGATGCCGGGCAGTGCGCCGCAGAGCAGCACACCGACGGAGATGAGGCCCAGCAGGAGGAGCAGGCCGAACAGCTTCGGCACCTGCGGGCGGGCGTCCCGCCAGGCCTCGCCGGTGCTGACCGGCTTGCCGAGGACGGCGCGGCTGGTGACCGTGGTGAGCAGGGCGGTCGCGACGATGGTGCCGACAACGGTGATGACGGCCACGAGACCGGTGCCGGCCATCAGCGCGCCCACGGCCTGGAGTATCTCGCTCGGCGTGGCGCTGCGGTCGTTGAGGGCGCTGGTGGTCGCGCTGTCCTTCAACAGGAGGCCCTGCAGGAGGATCACGCTCAGCTGGGTGAGGACCGAGACGGTGAGCGAGATGCCGAGGACCGTGCGCCAGTAGGTGCGCATGGTGGAGACGGCACCGTCGAGGATCTCGCCGACGCCGAGCGGGCGCAGCGGGATCACGCCGGGCTTGGCGGCGGGCGGGGGACCGCCCCAGCCGCCGCCCCAGGCTCCGTAGCCGGGGGTGCCGTAGCCGCCGGGAGGACCGCCGTAGGAGCCGCCTTGGTGCCCACCGGGCTGTCCGGCGCCGTACCCGCCGCCCCAGCCCCCCGGGCCGGGCGGTGGAGGTGGCGGGGCCTGACCGGGGCTCGGCGGGCCCGTGGGCGCGGACCACTGACCGGGCGGCGGCTGTTCCTTGGACCACTTCGGGCCCGGACCCTGCGGGTCTGTGCCGGGCTGCGCGGCCGGCTCGGCGGGGCCGGGACGGTCGGTGGGCTCGGCGGGGCCGGACGCGCCGGGTTCCCGCCCGTCGGGCGACGGGGCGGATCCGGGCGAGGCCCAGCCCGGAGTGTCTGTCATCGATGCTCCTCTACGGTGCCCGTCCGCGGTCGCGGCGGCAGGTTGGCAGACATCGTGCCATGGGGTGGTCGTCGCGTGACCGGCCGCGGTAGGGGCTGGACGCCTTCAATTGTCCGCCGGATAGGGGGCAGACTGACCGCATGGCTGATCAGTACGCGCAAACCGGCGAGGACAAGCGGCCGACCGAGATACCTGTGCTCCGATGGGAGGAACCACCCGAAGGTCCTGTGCTGGTCCTTCTCGACCAGACGAGGCTGCCCGGCGAAGAGGTCGAGCTGGTGTGCACGGACGCGCCCGCGCTGGTGGAGGCGATCCGTTCGCTCGCCGTGCGCGGAGCGCCGCTGCTCGGGATCGCGGGGGCGTACGGCGTCGCGCTCGCCGCCGCGCGGGGCTTCGACGTTGAGGAGGCCGCGCGGGCGCTCGAAGGTGCCCGGCCGACCGCGGTGAACCTCTCCGTGGGGGTGCGCCGAGCCGAGTCCGCCTATCGCGCGGGGCTCGCGAGCACCGGCGACACCGCCGAGGCGGCGACGGCGGCGCTGACCGCCGCGCGGACGCTGCACCGGGAGGACGCCGAGGCCAGCGCCCGGATGGCCGCCCACGGCCTGGCGCTCCTGGACGAGCTGCTGCCGGGCGGCGGGCACCGGATCCTGACGCACTGCAACAGCGGATCGCTGGTGTCGGGCGGGGAGGGCACGGCGTTCGCGGTGGCTCTCGCGGCGCACCGTGCGGGGCAGCTTCGGCGGCTGTGGGTGGACGAGACGCGCCCGCTGCTGCAAGGCGCTCGTCTGACGGCGTACGAGGCGGCCCGCCACGGCATGGCGTACACCTTGCTCACCGACAACGCGGCCGGTTCGCTGTTCGCGGCGGGTGACGTGGACGCGGTGCTCATCGGGGCGGACCGGATCGCGGCCGACGGCTCGGTGGCGAACAAGGTGGGGAGCTATCCGCTCGCGGTGCTCGCGCGCTACCACCATGTGCCGTTCATCGTCGTGGCGCCGGTGACGACGGTCGACCCGCAGACGCCGGACGGGGCGTCCATAGAGGTCGAGCAGCGCCCCGGTTTCGAGGTCACCGAGGTCACCGCGCCCCAGGTTGCGGTGACGGGAGCAGGAGGCGGGATTCCGGTGGCACCCCTGGGGACGCAGGCGTACAACCCGGCGTTCGACGTGACGCCGCCCGAGTTGGTGACGGCGATCGTCACCGAGGAGGGAGCCGTCTCTCCTGTGACGGCCGAGGCACTCGCGCAGCTGTGTGCCAGGTCGCGCGGGGCGACGATCAACTAGGGGGAGGATGCCGCGCCGCTCAACGGCAACGATCCCTCCACCTGTGGTGATCTCATCAGGGCTGCCTCGCCCCCATACGGTCCGCGTGCCGGGTTCGCCCTTTCCGGGGACCATGGGGTGGTTTATGCCGTACATCGCCGTGGAACCGACCTCGGCGGTGGGTGCGCCGGGTGGCCGACATCCGTCATCGACATCAATGTCGGCGGACGAGGGCAGACAGTGACGGCCTCCTACGACTATCGTCACGAGGCCGTGACCTCCCTCACCAGGGCGCCTGTCGCTGTTACGAGAATGGGATGATGTCGTTTATGAAGGGACGAGTCCTTGTCGTCGACGACGACACCGCACTGGCCGAGATGCTCGGCATCGTGCTGCGTGGTGAAGGTTTTGAGCCGTCTTTCGTAGCCGACGGCGACAAGGCGCTGGCCGCTTTCCGTGAGTCCAAGCCCGACCTGGTGCTGCTCGACCTGATGCTGCCCGGCCGGGACGGTATCGAGGTGTGCCGCCTGATCAGGGCGGAGTCCGGGGTGCCGATCGTGATGCTCACGGCCAAGAGCGACACCGTCGATGTCGTCGTGGGCCTGGAGTCGGGCGCCGACGACTACATCGTGAAGCCGTTCAAGCCGAAGGAGCTGGTGGCCCGGATCCGGGCGCGGCTCAGGAGGTCGGAGGAGCCGGCGCCGGAGCAGCTCACCATCGGTGACCTGGTCATCGACGTGGCCGGGCACTCGGTGAAGCGGGACGGGCAGTCGATCGCGCTGACCCCGCTGGAGTTCGACCTGCTGGTCGCGCTGGCCCGCAAGCCGTGGCAGGTGTTCACGCGTGAGGTGCTGCTCGAGCAGGTGTGGGGCTATCGCCACGCCGCTGACACGCGGCTCGTCAACGTGCACGTCCAGCGGCTGCGCTCCAAGGTCGAGAAGGACCCGGAGCGGCCGGAGATCGTGGTGACCGTCCGTGGTGTCGGTTACAAGGCCGGACCGAGCTGACATGTCCGGGGACAGGACCGCTTCGGCTCCCGGCCGGTCCGGGGCCCGTCCGGGGCGGCCTGTCGGCCGGAAGGCGGCGGGTTCGGGCTGGGGACGCTTCTTCGAGGGCGGGCTGCTGCAGGGCGGGGTCCAGGGCAGCCCGGTCGTCCGCCTGTTCATGCGCTGGGTGCGCCGTCCGCTGCTGCCCGTCATGCGGCTGTGGCGGCGCAACATCCAGCTGCGGGTCGTCGCCACGACACTGCTGATGTCGCTGGGTGTCGTCCTGCTGCTGGGCTTCGTCGTGATCGGGCAGGTGCGCAACGGCCTGCTGGACGCGAAGGTGAAGGCTTCGCAGAGCCAGGCCACCGGCGGGTTCGCGGTGGCCAAGCAGAAGGCCGACGAGGCAGTCGGCGGCACGGGTACCGGCAGCGGTGACGGCACCGAGACGGCCGACGGACGGCAGTCGCAGAACGTCATCCCGTGGATGAGCGATCTCGTGGAGTCGCTCTCCAGCGGTGGTGCCGGTGCCTTCGACGTGGTGACGCTCCCTGTGGGCGACGACAGTGGCGGCGGGCGCAGCCCGCGCGGCTCCGGATACGTCGACCCCTCCTCCAGCGTGCCCGCCGACCTGCGCGACCGGATCAACAGCAGTACGACGGCCGCCCAGAGCTACACCCGGATCGTCTACTCCAACGGCAAGGAGTCCCAGCCGGCGCTGGTCATCGGCAAGCAGGTCAACGACCCCAACGGCCACCCCTACGAGCTGTACTACCTCTTCCCGCTCACACAGGAGGAGAAGTCGCTCAGCCTGGTCAAGGGCACGCTGGCGACCGCCGGGCTCTTCGTCGTCGTACTCCTGGGCGCCATCGCCTGGCTGGTGGTGCGGCAGGTCGTCACTCCGGTGCGGATGGCGGCCGGGATCGCGGAGCGGCTGTCCGCCGGGCGGCTGCAGGAGCGGATGAAGGTCACCGGTGAGGACGACATCGCCCGGCTGGGCGAGGCGTTCAACAAGATGGCGCAGAACCTGCAGCTGAAGATCCAGCAGCTGGAGGACCTGTCGCGGATGCAGCGGCGGTTCGTCTCCGACGTGTCGCACGAGCTGCGTACGCCGCTGACGACCGTGCGGATGGCCGCCGACGTCATCCACGAGGCCCGCGAGGACTTCGATCCGGTCACCGCACGGTCGGCCGAGCTGCTCGCCGACCAGCTGGACCGGTTCGAGTCACTGCTCGCGGACCTGCTGGAGATCAGTCGCTTCGACGCCGGTGCCGCGGCGCTGGAGGCCGAGCCGATAGACCTCAGGGAGGTCGTGCGGCGGGTCGTCGGCGGCGCCGAGCCGCTCGCCGAGCGCAAGGGCACCCACATACGCGTCGTCGGTGACCAGCAGCCCGTGGTCGCCGAGGCCGACGCCCGGCGGCTGGAGCGCGTACTGCGCAACCTCGTCGTCAACGCCGTCGAGCACGGCGAGGGCAAGGACGTCGTCGTCAAGCTGGCCTCCGCGGGCGGCGCGGTCGCCATCGCGGTGCGCGACTACGGCGTAGGACTCAAGCCCGGCGAGGCGACCCGCGTCTTCAGCCGCTTCTGGCGGGCCGACCCGGCACGCGCGCGTACCACCGGCGGCACGGGCCTCGGGCTGTCGATCGCCCTGGAGGACGCCCGACTGCACGGCGGCTGGCTGCAGGCCTGGGGCGAACCGGGCGGCGGCTCGCAGTTCCGGCTGACGCTGCCGCGGACCGCGGACGAACCGCTGCGCGGCTCTCCGATACCGCTGGAACCCAAGGACTCGCGGCGCAACCGCGGGCTCGACGACGCCGGCCTGCCCCATGGGGGCGAGGAGAAGCGGGCGACCGTTCCGGTGCAGCCGGGCGGCGGCCAGGCGCCGCCACTGCCCGCGCGCGCACCGATCGCCCCGCGGATGGCCTCCGTCACCCCGACCGCGCTGCCCGGCAACGGCGCGCGTGTGGTTCCCCGGCCCGCCGGGGGCGCACGGCGCCCCGACGACAGGATCGCGGCCGGTCCCCCATCCGACACACACGCGGGCCGTCCGGATCCGGCCGGGCCCAAGGACTCGACCGAGCCAGGGGAGGCATTTCGTGGGCGCTGACCGCGAGGGGGGCGTCCGGCGTAAGCCGGGACGCGCGGTGGCCTACGCGGCCTGTGGGGCCGTTCTGCTGGCCGGGTGCGCCTCGATGCCCGACAGCGGGGATCTGCGGGACGTCGAGTCCACGCCCCGGCAGGACACCGGGGTCCGCGTGTTCGCCATGCCGCCCGCCGAGGACGCCGAGCCCGGCGAGATCATGCAGGGCTTCCTGGAGGCCCTGACCAGCGACGATCCGCAGTACGACACCGCCCGCAAGTATCTGACGGCCGATGCCGCGCGCACCTGGCGGCCGGAGCAGTCGGCCACCGTCCTCGCGAACGGGCCGAGTGCCGTTCCCGCCCAGCCGTCCGGCGGCGGCCGGGAGGCGGTCGACACCAGCAGCCTCACCTACGTCCTGACGGGCAGCATGGTCGCCAAGGTCGACGGGGAGCAGGCGTACCGGCCCGCCGCCGGGTCCTACAGCAAGAAGGTGCACCTCACCAAGGACGGCAAGAGCGGCCAGTGGCGCATCGACACGCTGCCCCAGGGCGTCGTCATGGGCAAGTCGGACTTCCAGCGCAACTACACGTCCGTCAACAAGTACTACTTCGCCTCCACCACAACGGTCGGGGCGACCGGGCAGCCGGTGGCGGTCGCCGATCCGGTGTTCGTCCGCAGCACGGTGGACCCGATGACCCAGATGGTGCGGTCGGTGCTGAGCGGGCCGACCAGATGGCTGGAGCCGGTGGTCAGGTCCAGCTTCCCGACCGGTACGGCCCTGCAGAAGGGCGCGTCGGGGCTGACGCCGGACGACCAGAACAGACTGACGGTGCCGCTGAACTCCAAGGCCTCCCGGGCCGGGTCCGCCAAGTGCAGGGAGATGGCGACCCAGTTGCTGTTCACGTTGCGGAGCCTGACGCCGACGCTGGAGTCGGTCGAGCTGCAGGGCCCCGGCGGACACCGGCTGTGCGACCTCACCGAGGAGCGTGCCGAGTCCGCCGCCTGGCACGCCTCGGCCCAGCGCCCCGAGTACCTGTACTTCCTCGACGGCAAGCACCACCTGGTGCGGCTGCCCACCGGGAGTGCGGGGACCGGCGCCGTCCCGGTGCCCGGCCCGCTGGGAGAGGCCGAGAAGGAGCTGCAGTCGGTGGCCGTCTCGCGGGACGAGCGCACCGTGGCCGGGATCGGCGCCGACGGGAAGGCGCTGTACGTGACCTCGCTGGCATCGGGCGGTTCGCTCGGGGAAGCGGTGGTCGGCAGTCAGGGGGCGACCCCGACCGACCGCCTGACCACGCCGAGTTGGGACGCGCGCGGCGATCTGTGGGTGGCCGACCGCGACCCGCGCCATCCGAAGCTGTACGTCCTCGAGCAGGGCGTCGGCAAGCCGGTGGAGGTCAGCATCCCGGATCTGCCCGGACGCATCCGTGACGTGCGGGTGGCCGCCGACGGGGTGCGGGTCGCGCTGGTCGTGGAGAAGGACGACAAGCAGCAGTCCCTGCTCATCGGCCGGATCGAGCGCGACGACAGGTCGGGGGCCCGTCCCGCGGTCCTCGAACTGCGCTCCGCGGCCCCCGATCTGGAGCAGGTCACGGCCATGTCCTGGGCCGGGGACAGCCGACTGGTCGTGGTCGGCCTGGAGCAGGGGGGCGTGCACCAGATGCGGTACGTCCAGGTCGACGGCTCCACCCTGGACGGTCCGGCGCCCGCGGCCCTGTCGGGTGTGAAGGCGATCGCCGCGTCCGAGGACGAACGGGTGCCGCTGGTGGCCTACTCGGAGGACGGGATCGTACGGCTGCCGTCCGGGGCCCAGTGGCAGAAGGTGGACAAGGACGGGACCGCGCCGGTCTATCCGGGCTGAGAACCCTGTCCCACCGGGACGCCCGCCTCGCGTGGGCGCCCGGCCTGCACAGACGCTCGTTCCGCACGCCTGCCCATATGGCCGTCACCCGTGTGGGTGATGGTCGGTGGGCGTTTTCCCGGGCTGTCCACAGGTCGTTTTCCACAGGGGTGGCCGGTCGTCCCGGGCGTTGGCACAGTGGTGGACATGCGGGGGTGGTGGCGGGACCTCACCGACCTGGTGCTGCCGGCCGACTGCGCGGGCTGCGGGGCACCTCGTACGGAGCTGTGCCCGCGGTGCCGCACCGCACTGGGCGGAGCCGCGCCGCGCAGGGTGCGGCCGATGCCGGAGCCGCCCGGGCTACCGGTGGTGCACGCGGCGGCCCCTTACGCGGGAGAGGTACGGGCTCTCCTCCTCGCCCACAAGGAGCGCGGTGCGCTGGCGCTCGCCGGGGCCCTGGGCGCGGCCCTGGCGGCAGCTGTGCGGGCGGGTCTCGGGCCGGCTGGGCCCGGTGGCGTGCCCACGCGACGGCAGGGGTCCGGGAGCCTGCTGCTCGTCCCCGTGCCCTCCGCCCGGTGGGCCGTGCGGGCTCGTGGGCACGATCCGGTGCGGCGGATGGCGCTCGCGGCGGCCGGTGAGCTGCGGCGCACCGGGACACCGGCCCGGGTGGCCGCCGTGCTGCGGCAGCGGCGGGCGGTGGCGGACCAGGCGGAGCTCGACGCCCGGCAGCGCCTGGAGAATCTCGCCGGCGCGCTGGAGGTGACGGCGGGCGGGGAGCGGCTGCTCGCCCAGGGCCGTGTCGTGGTCGTCGACGACCTGATCACGACGGGAGCGAGCCTTGCGGAGGCGGCGCGGGCCCTGCGGGAGGCGGTTGTATCGCGCCGCAATGGGGGAACCGCTGTGTACGGGACCGGAACCCGGGAAGGAAGGTGGGAACGACGGATCGGAGCACGGCCGGACAGGGAGAACTGGGTGCATGGTGCACCAGAAATAGTGGCGCCGAACGTCGTCGGAGAGGCGCTCCACGCAGCCGTGGTCGCCGCTCCGAGGGATTCCTTTGAAATAAACAGGAACTGAGCATCTGCCTGCATCGTTGCAGGTAGTGAGAGGGTCAATTCACCTGAACGGAGGTACGCAGCGGTAGAGGGTGACGACATCCGTCCGGGCGAGATATGTTCGGTTGTGAGGAAAGGCGCAGGCCACACCTCTCTTATCCGAATGCTGTGCTGCGGGTTTTCCGCAATCACCTGCAGCGCTGGGGTGGAGATCTTGCCCATGGGGGAGGAGGAGGTGAAGTCACCGAGTCCGAGGTTCCGGGGCTCACCGGAACCTGGTGCAAAAGGGAGATGCTCCGCCGATGGAGCGGAGCGATCCGGGAACGGAGTTCTGCGTGGACATCGTCGTCAAGGGCCGCAAGACCGAGGTGCCCGAGCGGTTCCGCAAGCACGTGGCCGAGAAGCTGAACCTGGAGAAGATCCAGAAGCTCGATGGCAAGGTGATCAGCCTCGACGTCGAGGTGTCCAAGGAGCCCAACCCCCGTCAGGCCGACCGGTGCGACCGAGTGGAGATCACGCTCAGGTCCCGCGGTCCGGTGATCCGGGCGGAGGCGGCGGCCAGCGATCCGTATGCGGCACTCGACCTGGCGGCGGAGAAGCTGGACGCCCGGCTGCGCAAGCAGCACGACAAGCGATTCTCGCGCCGCGGCGCCCGCCGGATCTCGGCGGCGGAGGTTCCCGACCATGTCCCGGGCGTGGCGACGCTCAACGGCAACGGCGTCCCCGTCCACGAGGACGAGTCGGACGGAGTGCCGACCAGGAAGATCGGTTCGCTGGAGGTCAAGGGTGAAGGCCCCCTGATCGTCCGCGAGAAGACGCACGTCGCCTCCCCGATGAGCCTCGACCAGGCCCTCTACGAGATGGAACTGGTCGGCCACGACTTCTACTTGTTCGTCGACTCCGAGACCAAGGAACCGAGTGTCGTCTATCGGCGGCACGCCTACGACTACGGCGTCATCCACCTCAGCACTGAAGCGATGGTCGCCGAGGCGCCCCCGGCGGCAGGGGGCACGCTGGGTGGCTGACCCACCCGGCCGAAGCTGAGCCGGTGCCCCTGGATGCGCGCGTGCGCCCCCAGGGGCACCCGTGTGCGACCACTTCGCGCCCCGCTCGTCACCTCGGCGTCGTCCGGGCATGAAATCATGACCGCACCGGCCCAACCGGTGGGCCGGTGCCTTGGGTTGGCGATGGCGCAGGACCACAGGCCACAGCCTTCAGGGGGAGGAACGATGGCGGACACCTTCGGGCCGATGCGAGGCGATGACGCGGGCGACGATGTCATCGGCAGGGGCCCGGACACGGACTCTTCGCGCCGGGAGCCGATCAGAGTCCTGGTCGTGGACGACCATGCGCTCTTCCGCCGTGGCCTGGAGATCGTGCTCGCGGCCGAGGAGGACATCCAGGTCGTCGGCGAGGCGGGAGACGGTGCCGAGGCCGTCGACAAGGCCGCGGACCTGCTGCCCGACATCGTGCTGATGGACGTGCGCATGCCCAAGCGCGGCGGGATCGAGGCCTGCACCTCCATCAAGGAGGTCGCCCCCAGCGCGAAGATCATCATGCTGACGATCAGCGACGAGGAGGCCGACCTCTACGACGCGATCAAGGCGGGCGCGACCGGATACCTCCTCAAGGAGATCTCCACGGACGAGGTGGCCACCGCCATTCGTGCCGTGGCCGACGGGCAGTCGCAGATCAGCCCGTCCATGGCGTCCAAGCTCCTGACCGAGTTCAAGTCGATGATCCAGCGCACCGACGAACGCCGGCTGGTGCCCGCGCCACGGCTGACCGACCGCGAGCTGGAGGTCCTCAAGCTCGTCGCCACCGGGATGAACAACCGGGACATCGCCAAGGAGCTGTTCATCTCCGAGAACACCGTGAAGAACCACGTCCGCAACATCCTGGAGAAGCTTCAGCTGCACTCCAGGATGGAAGCGGTGGTCTACGCGATGCGGGAGAAGATCCTCGAGATCCGCTAGCCGAGAAGGCCGGCGAGTTCCCTGGTGAGGGGCTCGCGGAGCTCGGGTGCGTCCACCCGCTCCACCCGGACGTCCGTGCAGTTCACCCAGGTCGCGGCCTCGACGAGAGCCTGCGCCACCGCCGGGACCGCCTTCGGGCCGTCCAGGGTGACCTGCCTGGCCACCAGGGTGCTGCCCTCGCGGGCCGGGTCGACGCGCCCGACCAGCAGACCGCCCGCCAGCACCGGCATCGCGAAGTAGCCGTAGACCCGCTTCGGCTTGGGGACGTAGGCCTCCAGGCGGTGGGTGAAGCCGAAGATCCGCTCCGTCCGCGCCCGCTCCCAGATCAGCGAGTCGAACGGGGACAGCAGCGTGGTGCGGTGACGGCCGCGCGGCGGTGTGGCGAGGGCCACCGGGTCCGCCCAGGCAGGCTTGCCCCAGCCCTCCACCTCGACCGGCACCAGACCCGAGTCGGCGATCACCGCGTCGACCTGCTCGCCCTTGAGACGGTGGTAGTCCGCGATGTCGGCGCGCGTGCCGACGCCCAGGGACTCGCCGGCCAGCCGGACCAGGCGGCGCGTGCACTCGGCGTCGTCCAACTCGTCGTGCAGCAGCGCGCCCGGGATCGCGCGCTCGGCGAGGTCGTACACCCGCTTCCAGCCGCGGCGCTCGACGCACACCACCTCGCCGTACATCAGCGCCCGCTCGACGGCGACCTTGGTGCCCGACCAGTCCCACCAGTCGCTGGTCTTCTTCGCACCGCCCAACTCGGTGGCCGTCAGCGGGCCTTCCGTGCGCAACTGCTTGATCACCTGGTCGTAGGCGCCGTCGGGCAGCTGGTGGTTCCAGTGCGGGCGGCCGCGGTAGGCGCGGCGGCGGAAGGCGAAGTGCGGCCACTCCTCGACCGGAAGGATGCACGCCGCGTGCGACCAGTACTCGAAGGCATGCGGTCGTGCCGGAGCCCCGCCCGTGGATGCGGGCTTCCAGTACGCCGACTCGACGGTCGCGCGGCCGACCGCGCCGAGCCGGGCGTACGGGATCAGCTCGTGGGAGCGGGCGAGGACCGAGATCGTGTCGAGCTGGACCGCGCCGAGATGGCGGAGCACCCCCCGGACACCGGCCCGCCGGTCGGGCGCACCGAGGAAGCCCTGGGCCCGAAGGGCGATCCGGCGGGCGTCGTCCGCGGTGAGGGTGGTGGTGGGGCGCGGCAGGGTCGTCATGCCTCGGACGATAGGGGGTGGCACTGACAGTGCGGGGCGACCTGCGGTTTCGTCCGCCTGGGGTCAGATCCGGGCGGGCAGGTACGGTGCCGTGGACGGCAGGCTCAGGTCCGACGGGAGCAGGGAGCCGAGCCAGCAGTCCCGGCGCACCCCCTTGTTGTTGATGGCCGAGCGCAGGGTGCCCTCCATGGTGAAACCGGCGCGCTCCGCCACTGCGCGAGAGGGACCGTTCCCGACCTCCGCACGCCATTCCAGGCGGTCGACGGACAGGGCGAGGAAGGCCCAGCGGGCGGCGGCGAGGGTGGCCTCGGTGATGTAGCCGCGGCCACGGTGCTCCTTCACGGCCCAGAATCCGACCTCGCCGACCCCCAGGGCG
Source organism: Streptomyces sp. BK340 (assembly GCF_007827595.1). Classification (GTDB taxonomy): domain Bacteria; phylum Actinomycetota; class Actinomycetes; order Streptomycetales; family Streptomycetaceae; genus Streptomyces. Next base: position 222,719 of record NZ_VISR01000013.1, on the reverse strand, counting down.
CGCATGGTGATCCCGAGCATCCCCGCCAGTTCCCCGTCGGGAAGGAACACGCCGAACGTGTACATCGAGTCGTTCGCCCAGCCGTCGGGCACCATCTGCCCGGTGAAGCTCTCCGCGTGCTCGCGCAGGTAGGGCGACGGGAACTGGGAGATCCAGCGCTGCAGATCGGGGTCCTGGGCGGCCGCGTACACCGCCTCGGTGTCGTCAGGTCCGACGGTGCGCAGCACGAGACGGTCGGTGGGGAGAATGACGGGTTCCATCGGCCGATTCTGCGCGGGCGGCACGCGCCACGCCAGTGCTTTTCGCCGTGTGTGAGCGGGTGATCACACTTCGCGCAATTCCTTGTCGCGGAGCGGCACTATCCGCAGTGCCCGCCCGTTGTCCAGGGTGAAGCAGCCGTCGGGCCGCCAGGCCTCCCGGCGTGGCCGGGTCCTCGCATACGATGGCCGTTGCTCAGTACGTCAAAGGAAAACCGACCGTCCCAGGCCCGACCGGCAAGGAGACCAGCCCCCGTGTCCGTCCTCTCGAAGATCATGCGTGCAGGCGAAGGCAAGATCCTGCGCAAGCTGCACCGCATCGCGGACCAGGTCAACTCCATCGAAGAGGACTTCGTCGACCTCTCCGACGCCGAGCTGCGTGCTCTCACCGAGGAGTACAAGCAGCGCTACGCCGATGGTGAGAGCCTGGACGACCTGCTCCCCGAGGCGTTCGCCACCGTCCGCGAGGCCGCCAAGCGCGTCCTCGGCCAGCGGCACTACGACGTGCAGCTGATGGGTGGCGCCGCCCTCCACCTCGGCTACGTGGCCGAGATGAAGACCGGTGAGGGCAAGACCCTCGTCGGCACGCTGCCCGCGTATCTGAACGCCCTCTCCGGCGACGGCGTCCACCTGATCACGGTCAACGACTACCTGGCCGAGCGCGACTCCGAGATGATGGGCCGCGTCCACCGGTTCCTCGGTCTGACCGTCGGCTGCATCCTCGCCAACATGACGCCGGCCCAGCGCCGCGAGCAGTACGAGTGCGACATCACGTACGGCACGAACAACGAGTTCGGCTTCGACTACCTCCGCGACAACATGGCGTGGTCCCAGGACGAGCTCGTCCAGCGCGGCCACAACTTCGCGATCGTCGACGAGGTCGACTCCATCCTGGTCGACGAGGCCCGTACGCCGCTGATCATCTCCGGCCCGGCCGACCAGGCCACCAAGTGGTACGGCGACTTCGCCAAGCTCGTCACGCGCCTGAAGAAGGGCGAGGCGGGCAACCCGCTCAAGGGCCTGGAGGAGACCGGCGACTACGACGTCGACGAGAAGAAGCGCACGGTCGCCATCCACGAGAGCGGCGTCTCCAAGGTCGAGGACTGGCTGGGCATCGACAACCTCTACGAGTCGGTGAACACCCCGCTCGTGGGGTACCTGAACAACGCCATCAAGGCCAAGGAACTCTTCAAGAAGGACAAGGACTACGTCGTCATCGACGGCGAGGTCATGATCGTCGACGAGCACACCGGCCGTATCCTCGCCGGCCGCCGCTACAACGAGGGCATGCACCAGGCGATCGAGGCGAAGGAAGGGGTGGACATCAAGGACGAGAACCAGACGCTCGCCACGATCACCCTGCAGAACTTCTTCCGCCTCTACGGCAAGCTCTCCGGCATGACCGGTACGGCCATGACCGAGGCCGCCGAGTTCCACCAGATCTACAAGCTCGGCGTGGTCCCGATCCCGACGAACAAGCCGATGATCCGCAAGGACCAGTCGGATCTGATCTACCGGACCGAGGTGGCCAAGTTCGAGGCGGTCGTCGACGACATCGCCGAGAAGCACGAGAAGGGCCAGCCGATCCTCGTCGGCACGACGTCCGTCGAGAAGTCGGAGTACCTCTCCCAGCAGCTCAGCAAGCGCGGCATCCAGCACGAGGTGCTGAACGCCAAGCACCACGAGCGCGAGGCCTCGATCGTCGCCCAGGCCGGCCGCAGGGGCGCCGTGACGGTGGCCACCAACATGGCCGGCCGTGGTACGGACATCAAGCTCGGCGGCAACCCCGAGGACCTCGCCGAGGCGGAGCTGCGCCAGCGCGGCCTCGACCCCGAGGAGCACATCGAGGAGTGGGCGCACGCCCTGCCCGCCGCCCTGGAGAAGGCCGAGCAGGCGGTCAAGGCCGAGAAGGAAGAGGTCGAGGAGCTCGGCGGCCTCTACGTCCTCGGTACCGAGCGGCACGAGTCGCGGCGTATCGACAACCAGCTGCGCGGTCGTTCCGGCCGTCAGGGAGACCCGGGCGAGTCCCGCTTCTACCTGTCGCTGGGCGACGACCTGATGCGCCTGTTCAAGGCCCAGATGGTCGAGCGCGTGATGGCGATGGCGAACGTGCCGGACGACGTGCCGATCGAGAACAAGATGGTCACGCGCGCGATCGCGTCCGCGCAGTCGCAGGTCGAGCAGCAGAACTTCGAGACGCGTAAGAACGTCCTGAAGTACGACGAGGTGCTCAACCGGCAGCGCGAGGTCATCTACGGCGAGCGCCGTCGTGTCCTGGAGGGCGAGGACCTGCACGAGCAGGTGCAGCACTTCATGGACGACACGATCGACGCGTACGTCAGCGCGGAGACCGCCGAGGGCTTCCCCGAGGACTGGGACCTGGACCGGCTGTGGGGCGCCTTCAAGCAGCTCTACCCGGTGAAGGTCACCATCGAGGAGCTGGAGGAGGCGGCCGGTGACCGGGCCGGTCTGACCGCCGAGTTCATCTCCGAGTCCATCAAGGACGACATCCGCGAGCAGTACGAGTCGCGCGAGGCCCAGCTCGGCTCCGAGATCATGCGTGAGCTGGAGCGGCGGGTCGTGCTGTCGGTCCTCGACCGCAAGTGGCGTGAGCACCTCTACGAGATGGACTACCTCCAGGAGGGCATCGGCCTGCGCGCGATGGCTCAGAAGGACCCGCTGATCGAGTACCAGCGCGAGGGCTTCGACATGTTCACCGCGATGATGGAGGGCATCAAGGAGGAGTCCGTCGGCTACCTGTTCAACCTGGAGGTCCAGGTCGAGCAGCAGGTCGAGGAGGTCCCGGTCGAGGAGGCCCCGCCGGTGGTGGAGGGCGTCCAGGACACGGTGCCGGCGCAGGCGGGTGCGCGTCCGGAGATCCGGGCCAAGGGGCTCGACGTTCCGCAGCGGCGGGATCTGCACTTCTCCGCGCCCACCGTGGACGGTGAGGGCGGCATCCTGGAGCGCGACCTCGAGGACGACGAGCCGGTGCGCTCCGAGTCGGACGGGCTGACGCGTGCGGAGCGCCGTCGGCAGGCCAAGGGCGGGCGGCGCCGCAAGAAGTAAGGCGCGGCGCATCAGCCGTTGAACGAGGGCCGGGTCTCCTGTCGGGGGCCCGGCCCTTGGCTTGTCGTGCGGCTGCCCCCGGCTGTGCAGGGGGCTCGTCACGCCTCGTCGGCGTGGGGGCGGCTCGGGATGCCGAGTTCCACCGCCGTGCAGCGCCAGCGGAGGTCCGGGCCCTGTTCGAGGCGGAAGGCCATCGCACGGCGTTGGTCGCCGGCGGCGATGCGGGCGAAGACCTCGAGGGCGCCGGCGCGGGCCACGTAGTAGCCGATGTCGTCCACGACCGGGCGGGTGCCGTGGGTGCGCAGGGGGCCGCGTTCGGCGAGGCGGGCGAGGTCGTCGTAGGCGCGGCCCGCGGTGTGCCGGAGCATCCAGTGAACGGGGCGCTGACCGCTCAGGACGGCCAGCAGACGGTCGGCGAAGAGGTCGGTGGGGCGTGGCTGCGTCACGGCCGCCTCCGGCGCCGTACGGGCCCTGCCACGGGCGGGGTTGCGGGGCGGTGCGCTGCCGGGGCGGCGGGAGTCGTGGCGGGTCGGCGGGCGGTGTCGCGGGCGGGGCTGGGGCTTGCGGCTCATGACCTTGTTCATCGGGGTCCCCGTTCGGTCGGCCCGGTTGATACCGGGCGGTAACTCGCTGGTGGGGATCTTGTACGGGGGTGGGGACGGCCGTCGCAAGGAAGGCGGGGCGGGTGGCGAGGGGGCGGCTGCGTTCACCTATCCGGGTGGTGAGGGGACGGGGAAATCCCGTGGTTGAGCGGCCGGACCGGGTGAGTTCGGGGGCGCCGGGTGGACGCGGTCCCGGGTGTGGGCGGGGACTCGAAAGGGGACGGGCGCACGTATCCTGAAGGCCCGTCGGTGACCAGGAAAGAGCGGCCAGCCATGCGCGTCTACGTCCCCCTGACCCTCCCCGGTCTCGCCGAGGCGCACAAGACCGGTGAGCTGGGGACCGGCCCGTTCGTCGCGTACGCCGTCACGCCCGCGTTGCGTGAGTGGTACCTCTCCGACGACATCGAAGAGCTGGAGTACGCGGCACTCAGCCGCGCCGCGCTGGCTTCGCTGCGGCTGCTGGCGGCCGATCCGGGTGCCGTACGGCGCCGGGTCGTGGTCGCCGTCGACGTGTCCGACGGCGCCGCCACGGCGGACCCGGACCGCGGGCTCGATCCGGCCGCGCTCGGCGAGGTGACGGTGGCCGGCACGGTGGCGCTCGCGAAGGCGGCGGCCGTGCATGTCGACGCCGACGACGCGGAGGACGAGGTGGCCGCGGCGGCGGAGGCGCTGCAGGCGGCCGACGGCGGGGACGACGACGCGCAGTTCGTCGTGGACGGGGCCGACGACCACGAGCTGCTGTGGTTCGCCACGCAGGAGATTCCCACCCTGGTGCACGGGGTCTGAGCAGGCCCCGGCCCGTCTGCCCGCCCTGATTGTCAGTCGGGGCGGGTACGGTTTTCGGCATGGGGATGCACGGAAGCGCGCACATCGTCTGGGACTGGAACGGGACCCTGTTCCACGACAATGACGCGATCATCGGGGCGACGAACGCGGCCTTCGCCGAGCTGGGGCTGGCGCCGATCACGCTGGAGCAGTACCGCGCGCTGTACTGCGTGCCGGTGCCGAAGTTCTACGAGCGGTTGCTCGGGCGGCTGCCCACGGATGCCGAGTGGGAGCAGATGGACGAGGTCTTCCACCGGTACTACGCGGAGCACCGGGTCCGCTGCGGGCTGACCACGGGCGCGGCCGAGCTGCTCGCGGGATGGCGGTCTGCGGGGCACAGCCAGTCGTTGCTGAGCATGTACGGGCACGAGGAGCTTGTGCCGCTGGTACGGGGCTTCGGGATCGAGTCGCACTTCATACGGGTCGACGGGCGTACGGGACCGTCCGGTGGCAGCAAGGCCGAGCACATGGTGCGCCACCTCAAGGCGCTGTCCGGGGCGGTCGAGGTGGCGCGGACCGTGGTGATCGGTGATGCCGCGGACGACGCGGTTGCCGCGCGGCACGTGGGGGCGGGAGCCGTGCTGTACACCGGGGGGTCGCACAGCCGGGCCAGCCTGGAGGAGGTCGGGGTTCCGGTCGTGGACACGCTGGCCGAGGCGGTGGCGGAGGCGCAGCGGCTGGCGGCGTGAGCCTCGCCCGATCCTCCCCGGCGCTCAGCTGACCGGCGCCTTGGCCCTGAGCACCTTCAGGAACTCCCGCATCCACGCCGGATGGTCCGGCCAGGCGCGGGAGGAGACCAGGGTGCCGTCGACCACCGCTTCGCTGTCCTCGAAGTGGGCTCCCGCGGTCTGCATGTCCAGTTCCAGGGCCGGGTACGCCGTGACGCGGCGGCCGCGCAGGGTGTCGATCGCGGCGGTCAGCAGAGGGCCGTGGCAGATCTGGGCGACGGGCTTGTCCGCGTCGAAGAAGGCCTTGAGGATCTTGCGCAGTTCGGGGTCGTTGCGCAGGTACTCGGGGGCGCGGCCGCCGGGGATGACGATCGCCGCGTACTGACCGGGGTCCACCTCGGAGAAGGCGAGGTCGGCGGGCCAGGTGTAGCCGGGCTTCTCGGTATAGGTGTCGAAGCCGGGCTCGAAGTCGTGGACGACGAAGCGGAGCGTCTTGCGGGTGGGAGCCGCGATGTGGACGTCGTAGCCTTCCTCGCGCAGCCGCTGGTAGGGGTAGAGGACTTCCAGGGACTCCGCTGCGTCGCCGGTGATGATGAGGATCTTCGCGGGCATGTCGGCTCCTCCGGGGCGGCACTGTCCCCTCCGCGGGGGACGGGCACTGTTGCAGGCAACGTGCCTTCCCAGGGCGTGCTTGCCAAGAGGGCCCGTCGCTTTCAGGGTGCGTCCCGCGGCGTCCGGGCGCGACCGGATACGCCACCTGCCACCGCCCCGCCCCTGTGCAGAACGTCAAACTTCGACCCCCTGTTTTGTACACATACGGCTCATGACGGGGCCCGGGTAGGGAGCGATAGCCTTGTGGCGTGATCAGCGCGATATCTCGCGGGGGCGATCCTGCTCCCGCCCTGCGCCCGGGTTGCACGGAACACCTCCGTGACCGGGCGGCGGTCGCTGGTCTTCGCGGGCGGGACGGGGGCGCGGAAGCCCCCAGGACGCCGATGACGGCCCGGGAAGCGGCGGTGCCGAGAGCAGCGTCACATCTGACGGGCGCGCCAACAATGGCCGAATACCCCCCGCTCATCTCACCTCGCGGCATAGCGTCGGATCGGTCCGGAAACCCCGGGCCGTGGCGTCGAGCCGGAGGGGAAGAGACCGTTTTTCCTTCTACGTCACGCAACGGCGCGCGACAGGAGCCAGAGGACAATGCAGACCAAGCTGGACGAAGCCAAGACCGAGCTGCTCGAACGGGCCGCCCGGGTAGCTGAGAACAGCCCGGTCGGGGGGCACCTACCGACCGGGACGACGGGCGAGGGATCCGCCGGCACTCCCGACACCGAGTCCGTGCTCGCGTTCCTCCAGCGCTACTACCTGCACACCGCCCCGGAAGACCTCTCGGACCGCGACCCGGTCGACGTCTTCGGCGCCGCGGTCTCGCACTACCGGCTCGCCGAGAACCGCCCGCAGGGGACCGCCAACGTCCGGGTGCACACCCCGACGGTGGAGGAGAACGGGTGGACCTGCAGCCACACCGTCGTGGAGGTGGTCACCGACGACATGCCCTTCCTCGTCGACTCGGTCACCAACGAGCTGACCCGGCAGGGACGCGGCATCCACGTCGTCATCCACCCGCAGATCGTCGTCCGGCGCGACCTCACCGGCAAGCTCATCGAGGTGCTGCCCGCCGCGTCCCTCGCCGGCGACCTTCCGCACGACGCGCACATCGAGTCCTGGATCCACGTCGAGATCGACCGCGGGACGGACCGCGCCGATCTGAAGCAGATCACCGCCGACCTGCTGCGTGTCCTGTCCGACGTCCGCGAGGCCGTCGAGGACTGGGAGAAGATGCGGGACGCGGCGGCCCGGATCGCCGACGAGCTGGTGAGCGAGCCCCGGCCGGCCGACCTTCCCGCGCCCGAGGTCGAGGAGGCCCGCGAGCTGCTGCGCTGGCTGTCCAGCGACCACTTCACCTTCCTCGGCTTCCGCGAGTACCAGCTGCGCGAGGACGACACCCTCGCCGCCGTTCCCGGCACCGGCCTCGGCATCCTGCGCTCCGACCCGCACCACGCCGAGGACGACCAGCACCCGGTCAGCCCCTCCTTCGAGCGGCTGCCGGCCGACGCCCGGGCCAAGGCCCGCGAGCACAAGCAGCTGGTGCTGACCAAGGCGAACAGCCGGGCCACCGTGCACCGGCCGTCGTACCTGGACTACGTCGGCGTGAAGAAGTTCGACGCGGACGGCAACGTCGTCGGCGAGCGCCGTTTCCTCGGTCTGTTCTCCTCCGCCGCCTACACCGAGTCCGTCCGCCGGGTCCCGGTCATCCGGCGCAAGGTCGACGAGGTCCTGCAGCGCGCCGGCTTCTCGCCCGAGAGCCACGACGGCCGCGACCTGCTCCAGATCCTGGAGACCTACCCGCGCGACGAGCTGTTCCAGACCCCCGCCGCCGAGCTGCAGGCCATCGCGACGAGCGTCCTGTACCTGCAGGAGCGCCGCCGGCTGCGGCTGTACCTGCGCCAGGACGAGTACGGCCGCTACTACTCGGCCCTCGTGTACCTCCCGCGGGACCGCTACACCACCGGCGTCCGGCTGCGGATCATCGACATCCTGAAGGAGGAGCTCGGCGGCATCAGCGTCGACTTCACCGCCTGGAACACCGAGTCGATCCTGTCCCGGCTGCACTTCGTCGTCCGGGTCCCGCCGGGCACCGAGCTGCCCCAGCTGTCGGAGGCCGACAAGGACCGCATCGAGGCCCGCCTGGTCGAGGCCGCCCGCTCCTGGGCGGACGGGTTCGGCGAGGCGCTGAACGCCGAGTGCGGCGAGGAGCGCGCGGCCGAGCTGCTGCGCCGCTACTACGGCGGCAACTCCTTCCCGGAGGGCTACAAGGCCGACCACAGCCCGCGTGCGGCGGTCGCCGACCTGATCCACCTGGAGCGGCTCAGCGAGGAGAAGGGCAACGACTTCTCGCTCAGCCTGTACGAGCCGGTGGGCGCGGCCCCCGGTGAGCGCCGCTTCAAGATCTACCGCAAGGGCGACGCGGTCTCGCTGTCCGCCGTGCTGCCGGTCCTCAACCGGCTCGGCGTCGAGGTCGTGGACGAGCGGCCGTACGAGCTGCGCTGCGCGGACCGCACCGTCGCCTGGATCTACGACTTCGGCCTGCGCCTGCCCAAGGCGCTGGCCGGCCCCAGCGGCGACTACCTCGGCGACGACGGCCGTGAGCGGTTCCAGGAGGCGTTCGCCGCGACCTGGACCGGCCAGGCGGAGAACGACGGCTTCAACGCCCTCGTGCTGAGCGCCGGGCTGAACTGGCGGCAGGCGACGGTGCTGCGCGCGTACGCCAAGTACCTTCGGCAGGCCGGCTCCACCTTCAGCCAGGACTACATGGAGGACACCCTCCGCAACAACGTCCACACGACCCGGCTCCTCGTCTCCCTGTTCGAGGCGCGGATGTCCCCGGACCGGCAGAAGGCCGGCCTGGAGATCGTGGACGCCCTGCTGGAGGAGCTGGAGGCGGCCCTGGACCAGGTGGCGAGCCTGGACGAGGACCGCATCCTGCGCTCGTTCCTGACCGTCATCAAGGCGACCCTGCGCACGAACTTCTTCCAGGAGGCGCTCGGCGGCCAGCCGCACGAGTACGTGTCCATGAAGTTCGACCCGCAGGCCATCCCGGACCTGCCCGCGCCGCGCCCGGCCTACGAGATCTGGGTGTACTCGCCGCGTGTCGAGGGCGTGCACCTGCGCTTCGGCAAGGTCGCCCGAGGCGGCCTGCGCTGGTCGGACCGCCGTGAGGACTTCCGTACCGAGATCCTCGGCCTGGTCAAGGCGCAGATGGTGAAGAACACCGTCATCGTGCCGGTCGGCGCCAAGGGCGGCTTCGTCGCCAAGCAGCTGCCGGACCCGGCCGTCGACCGGGACGCATGGCTGGCCGAGGGCATCGCCAGCTACAAGACGTTCATCTCGGCGCTGCTCGACATCACCGACAACATGGTGGCCGGCGAGGTCGTGCCGCCGCAGGACGTGGTCCGCCACGACGGCGACGACACCTACCTGGTGGTCGCGGCCGACAAGGGCACGGCGACGTTCTCCGACATCGCCAACGGGGTCGCCGAGAAGTACAACTTCTGGCTCGGCGACGCCTTCGCCTCCGGCGGCTCGGCCGGCTACGACCACAAGGGCATGGGCATCACCGCGCGCGGCGCCTGGGAGTCCGTGAAGCGGCACTTCCGCGAGCTGGGCGTGGACACGCAGACCGAGGACTTCACGGTCGTCGGCATCGGTGACATGTCCGGTGACGTGTTCGGCAACGGCATGCTGCTGAGCGAGCACATCCGCCTGGTCGCCGCCTTCGACCACCGGCACATCTTCATCGACCCGACGCCGGACGCGGCCACCTCCTACGCCGAGCGCCGCCGTCTGTTCGAGCTGCCCCGCTCCAGCTGGGAGGACTACAACACCGAGCTGCTGTCGGCGGGCGGCGGGATCTTCCCGCGCACGGCCAAGGCGATCCCGCTCAACGCGCACATCCGTGAGGCCCTGGGCATCGAGGAGAAGATCTCCAAGATGACCCCGGCCGACCTGATGAAGGCGATCCTCCAGGCGCCGGTGGACCTGCTGTGGAACGGCGGCATCGGCACGTACGTGAAGTCGTCGGCGGAGTCCAACGCCGACGTCGGCGACAAGGCCAACGACGCCATCCGCGTCGACGGCGGCGACCTGCGCGTCAAGGTCGTCGGCGAGGGCGGCAACCTGGGCCTGACCCAGCTGGGCCGTATCGAGTTCGCGCTGCACGGCGGCCGGATCAACACCGACGCGATCGACAACAGCGCCGGTGTGGACACCTCCGACCACGAGGTGAACATCAAGATCCTGCTGAACGGCCTGGTCGCGGACGGCGACATGACCGTCAAGCAGCGCAACAAGCTGCTCGCCGAGATGACCGACGAGGTCGGCGCCCTGGTGCTGCGCAACAACTACGCGCAGAACACGGCGCTCGCCAACGCCCTCGCCCAGTCCAAGGACATGCTGCACGCGCAGCAGCGGTTCATCCGCCACCTGGTCCGCGAGGGCGACCTCGACCGGGCGCTGGAGTTCCTGCCCACCGACCGCCAGATCCGCGAGCGGCTCGGCCAGGGCCAGGGCCTGACCGGGCCGGAGACGGCCGTCCTGCTGGCGTACACGAAGATCACGGTCGCCGAGGAGCTGCTGCACACCTCGCTGCCGGACGACCCGTACCTGCGCACCCTGCTGCACGCGTACTTCCCGACGGCGCTGCGCGAGCGGTTCGCGGACGCGGTCGACAGCCACCCGCTGCGCCGCGAGATCACCACGACCGTGCTGGTCAACGACACGGTCAACACGGGCGGTACGACGTACCTGCACCGCCTGCGCGAGGAGACGGGTGCCTCGCTGGAGGAGATCGTCCGCGCCCAGACCGCGGCCCGCGCGATCTTCCGCTCGGCGCCGGTGTGGGACGCGGTCGAGGAGCTGGACAACAAGGTCGACGCGACCGTCCAGACCCGGATCCGGCTGCACTCGCGCCGCCTGGTCGAGCGCGGCACGCGCTGGCTGCTGAACAACCGGCCGCAGCCGCTGCAGCTCGCCGAGACCATGGAGTTCTTCGGCGAGCGGGTCGAGCAGGTCTGGCAGGAGCTGCCCAAGCTGCTGCGCGGTGCGGACCTCGAGTGGTACCAGCACGTGTACGACGAGCTGTCCGCCGTCGGCGTCCCGGACGAGCTGGCCACCCGCGTGGCCGGGTTCTCCTCGGCCTTCCCGGCGCTGGACATCGTCTCCGTGGCCGACCGCATGGGCAAGGAGCCGCTGGACGTCGCCGAGGTCTACTACGACCTCGCCGACCGCCTCAGCATCACGCAGCTGATGGACCGCATCATCGAGCTGCCCCGCGCCGACCGCTGGCAGTCGATGGCCCGCGCCTCCATCCGCGAGGACCTGTACGCGGCCCACTCGGCGCTCACGGCGGACGTCCTCGCGGCCGGCAACGGCTCCTCCAGCCCGGAGCAGCGCTACCAGGCATGGGAGCAGAAGAACTCGGCGATCCTGGGCCGGGCGCGCTCCACCCTGGAGGAGATCCGCGGTTCGGAATCCTTCGACCTCGCCAACCTGTCGGTGGCGATGCGGACGATGCGGACGCTGCTGCGCACGCATTCGTAGCCGTACGGCAGTCGTACGACTCAGGACGCCCTGGGCCGATGTCATATCGGCCCGGGGCGTTCCGTTTCTTGCCGACCTTTAGGCAAAAAAGATCAGCGAATTTACCCTTTCCTGCTAATCGGCGCGTTTCCGATATGGTCTGCGGTGTGACAGTGAACCTCACCGAGACCCGCCCGGTGGCAACCGCGCCGGCTCCGGCCCGGCCCGTCACGCGTGTCGTGCTGGAAGTCGTGAAATTCGGGGTCGTCGGCGGCAGCGGCGTCCTCGTCAATTTCCTGGTGTTCAACCTGCTGCTGCACGGCCTGCGTTGGCAGGCGATGACCGCGACGGTCCTGGCCAGCTGCATCGCGATGGCGACCAATTACCTGGGCTTCCGCTATTACGCCTATCGCGACCGGGCCTCGCGCTCCCGCCGTCAGATCGTCCTGTTCTTCGTCTTCAGCGGTCTCGGCGTGGTGATGGAAAGCGGCCTGTTCTGGGTCGGTTATCACGGGCTCGAAATGCACAGCGCGTTCGAATCGAATGTGGCGAAGGCGCTATCGATCGTGCTCGCCTCCGCCTTCCGTTTCCTCGTCTACCGCACCTGGGTGTTCCAGCAGGATGCGCGCCGCGCCGCCTAGCGCCGCGAGCGTGGTGCGGGCGTTGCCGCAGGCCGCCGCCGCGCTGGTACTGGTGCTGATGCTCCTGGTGATCGTCCGCCTGCCCTGGGCGGGCGACCTCGGCATGCACGCGGCCACCGTGCAGCGGCTGCGGCACAGCCTGCTGAACCCCGGGAACCCGCTGGTCGCCGCCGACACACCGAGCCCGTACTACTCGCCCTGGATGCTGCTGCTGGGCTGCCTCGCCAGGATCACCAGCCTGTCGGTGTTCGACGTGCTGCGGATCGGCGCGGTCGTCGGGCTCGGCCTGCTGGCCACCGGGGTGTGGCGGTACGTCCGCACGCTCAGCGCCCACCGTGCGGCGCCCGCCCTGGCGATCCTGAGCCTGCTCTTCCTCTGGGGCCCCCTCCTCTTCAACTGGAGCGGCTTCCTCGGCCTCAACTCGCTCGCGCTGACGGTGTCGTACCCCAGCGTGTTCGCGCTCGGCCTGTCCTTCCACTTCTGGGCCTGGCTCACCCGGGCGCTGCGCGCCGAGACCCGCTGGGCGGTGTGGCTGGGACTGGGGCTGCTGTGGGGGCTGATCCTGCTGTGCCACCAGTTCACCGGGGTGGTGGCCTCGCTGGGCGCGCTGGCGATGGTGATCGCGGCACGGCCGGGCCGTGAGGTGCTGCTGCGGCTCGGTGCCGCTCTGGCCCTCGGCGTGGTGCTGCTGTGGCTCTGGCCGTACTACGACTTCTTCTCGCTCTTCTCCGCGGGCGCGGACCTCGAGGCGATCCACCGGCCACTGTACGACCACCTCGCCGAGCGGTTCGGGCTGGCGCTGCTGGGGGTCGTGGCGCTGGGCCTGCGCGCGCGCCGGGACCGCTGGGATCCCCTCGTCCTCTTCTTCGTCCTCGGTGTGCTGGTGTTCGCCGCCGGCGGGCTGACCGGGCACTACTCGTGGGGTCGCGCCCTGCCGGCCGTGCTGATCCCCGCTCAGCTGGCGGCCGCGCTGGAGGTCGTGTCGGCGGGGAAGCGGGCCGTGCGAGCGGGCTGGGCGTGCGCGCTCGGCGCCGCGCTGGCCGTGGGCGCGTGGGCGCAGGCGGGGACGCTCGGGTACGTGGCCGGGCGGGACGCGTTGCCCGGTGCGGTCGCGGCGAAGTACCACACGCCGTGGGTCGGGTATCAGTGGATCACGCCCTGGGTGAAGTACGGGGACGTGGTCATGGCCCGTACGTTTCCGTCCCGGCAGATTCCCGCGTACGGGCCCTACACCGTGGCTCCCGGGTATCCCGATGTGTTCCTGCCGGACGCGGGGAGGCGGGATGCGGCGGTGACGCGGTACTTCGCGGCGGGTACGTCCGGAGACACGCGGCGGGCGATAGTGCGGGAGTACGGGGTGCGCTGGGTCGTGGGCGGCAAGGGGGCCGCGGAGCCGTGGTTGCGGCAGGTCGCCACCGGACCGGGTGGACAGGTGCTGTACCAGGTGGCGCGCTGACCGCCGCCGTACACCGCGGCCACACAGCCGACGGGGCTGCAACTCACCGGGGGCGCGTGGGAATTGCACGACCAGCTCCCACGCGCCCGCAGACGGATGACGGCCCCGCTAGCGCAGCACGCTCGCCGCAAGCCGGACCGCGTTGCGGACCTTCGGGCGGGCCACCTTCTGGACCATCGGGCGGATGACGCGGGCCGTGACTCCCACGGGGTGCCAGCGGATCTGCAGGCGGCCGGGGTTGCGGCCCTCCGGCTCGACGGTGACGTTGTGCGGGGTGGCGCCGGAGCGGTAGTCGATGCGGGCCGTGACGGCGGGGAAGTCCAGCGGGGCCAGGAGGAGGCCCGAGTGGGCCAGGCCCTGCTGTTCGAGGCGCAGCAGGGGGTGGCGTACTCCGGCGAAGCCCTGCACAGGAAGCGGCGCCGTCGAGAGGTCCAGGCGGACGCGGCCCTCGAAGACACCCGGGCGGATCGGGTCCAGGCGGAACGGGACCGTCATGCGGCGTCGGCCGGGGGCCACCACCAGACTGGCTCGCTGCGGTCCCACCGGGAGTCGCAGGCCGGGGTCGTAGGTGCGGATCGCGAGGGTGAGGGAGGCTCCGGGGCCCGGGACGAGTTCGGTGATCTCGTGGCGGAAGTGGGCGCTGGGGAAGGGGCGGGTGTCCAGCTCCAGGTCGGAGACGTCCAGTTCGTGACGGGCCCGGTCGGAGGAGGGGACGGTGTCGCCCCAGTACGTGGTGCCGGAGTCGTCGGCGGTGACGTGCCTCGGTGCCACGCCGTTGCCCAGGCCCCGCGCCGCCTGCTGGGCGTCGGACAGGCGGCCGTCGCGCAGGAGTTGGAGGACCACCCGTTCCGGGCGGGGCAGCCGGGCGAAGGCGCCCTCGGCCAGCGTGTCCAGGTACGGGTTCATGATCTCGGCGAAGGACTCCAGCCACTCGGAGTCCCGGTAGGGCAGGTCGCCCGCGTACATCCGGAAGTCGTGCTTGAGGAACTTGTAGTCCTTGTCCTCCCGCAGGGCCGCGTGTCCGCTCTCCACCAGGAAGTCGTCGATCAGGCGCTGTACGTGCACCCGGTCGCCGACGTTGGAGATCTTGTGCCGCTGGTTGGAGATGGACGCCGACGCGGCGGCCGCGAACGGCTCGATGTACCAGACGTACACCGGGTCCGGGATGATCGTGAACGCCTTGGCCAGGCAGTAGGCCTGCGCCGAGAAGAGCTGGTCCTCGTAGTGGATGCCCTCGGGGAAGCGGAGCCGGTGGCGGTCGAGGAACGCGCGGGCGTACATCTTGCTGGTGGACAGGTGCTCGAACAGCAGCCGGGGGTCGGACTCGATGCCCTCCACGGTGCGGTGCTCGGTCAGCAGGTGGGGCATCCAGGTCGAGCGGCGCCCGCTGTCCACCCGGACCCGGCGGACCGCACCCATCGTGAAGTCCACCTCCCGCTCCCGGTGTGCGGCCAGCAGCAACTCGACCGCGCGCGGCGGGAGTTCGTCGTCGCTGTCGAGGAACATCAGGTACGGCGCCCGGGCGATCTCGATGGCCCGGTTGCGCGGGGCGCTGCAGCCACCGCTGTTCTCCGGCAGGCGCAGGTAGCGGATGCGGTGGTCCTGGGCCGCCAACTCCCTTGCCACCGAAGGCGTCTCGTCGGTGGAGTGGTCGTCGCTGATGACGATCTCGATGTTGGCGTGGGTCTGGGCGCGAAGCGATGCGACCGCCCGGGGGAGACGTGCCGCGTCGTTGTAGACGATGACCGTCACCGTGACGTCGGGGGTCGTCATGCCGTGGCCTCCTCGGGGGTCGGGGCGGGGGTGCGTTCGTCGAGCGGGATCATCGGGGGCAGCGCGTGCTCGGGTTCGCCGAGGAAGACCCGGCGGACGACCCGTTCGGCGGCGCGCCCGTCGTCGTACTCGCAGAACCGGCGCCGGAACGCGGCCCGCGCCTTCGCCGCGCCCTCGTCGCGCCAGGCGCCCGAGAGGAAGATCTCCGCGAGTTCCTGCTGGGTGCGGGCGACCTGGCCGGGCGCCTCGGCCGTCAGGTCGAAGTAGACGCCCCGGGTGGTCCGGTACGTCTCCCAGTCGTCGGCGTAGACGACGATCGGGCGGTCCAGGTTGGCGTAGTCGAACATGATCGACGAGTAGTCCGTGACCAGTGCGTCGGCGGCCAGGCACAGCTCCTCGACGGGGTCGTAGGAGGAGACGTCGATGATCCGGCCGGAGCGGCGCAGGCCGGTCAGCGGGGAGGCGGCGCCGCCGTAGAAGTAGTGGGCGCGGACCAGGAGGACCGTGTCCTCGCCGAGGCGGTCGGCGAGCGCCGCGAGGTCGAGCCGGGGGGTGAAGCCGGCCTCGTAGTCGCGGTGGGTGGGGGCGTAGAGGACGGCTGTCCTGCCGGGGGCGATGCCGAGGCGTTCGCGGGCGGCGCGGACGTCGGCGGCCGTGGCGCTGTAGAAGACGTCGTTGCGCGGATAGCCGTAGTCCAGGGAGGTGTAGCGGGCCGGGTAGGCGCGCTCCCACATGCGCGTGGAGTGGCTGTTGGCGCTGACGCTGTAGTCCCACTTGTCGATGCGGGCCAGCAGCGCGGCGAAGTCCAGACCCTTGGCGGCGGCCGGGTGTTCCATCTGGTCCAGGCCCATGCGCTTGAGCGGGGTGCCGTGGTGGGTCTGGAGGTGGACCGCGTCGGGGCGTTTGACCACCGCGTTGGGGAAGTTGACGTTGTTGGTCAGGTACTTGGCGGTGGCCAGGGTCTCCCAGTAGCGGCGGGTGCCGGGGATCACGTGGTCCGTGCCGGGCGGCAGGAGGGCCGCGTTCTCCTTGTTGACCACCCACACCCTGTGGATGTGCGGGGCGAGTTCGGCGAGCTTGGCGGCGATGGCGGCCGGGTTGCAGGAGACCCCGCGCTCCCAGTAGGCCGCGAACACGGCCAGCTCGGGATCGACCGGGCGGCCGAGCGCCCTGCGGTACTGCTGGTCGCGGAGCTTCGCGCCCACCTGGCGCTTACGGCTTCGTACGGCCTTCCTGGCGGCCCGGCGGGTGCGGTTGGCGGCCTGGAAGGCGCGGTACTTGGTGTAGGCGCCCTCTTCGAGCAGGGCGTGCCGGACGCCCTCGATGCCGGCCGGACGCTGGTGGCCCTCGGGGCGCCAGCGGACCGCCGCAAGGGAGGCCCGGCGGAAGAACTCGCGGGCCACCGCGTCGGGCAGGTCCTCGCCGGCGAAGGTGCGCACCAGGTCGCGGACCATCAGGTCGTACAGGACCGCGCGGGCGGCGCGGCGGTCCCGGGCGAGCGGGAGCAGCGACTCGTAGCGGTCGATGAGCGCGAAGCGGTGCTCGGAGGTGCGGGGCGGCAGGCTCTCGGGGCGCAGCACGCGGTTCTCGTACGCCGCCTGGTTCAGGCAGGCGATACGGCCGGCGTGCAGCAGGGCCGCGTGGGCGGCGTACGGCTCGTCGTCGGTGGTGAGCTGCTCCTCGTGCGCCCGCCAGAACTCGGTGCGCAGGGCGCGGGTGCCGAGCAGCGGGGTGAGGCGCAGCAGGTCGGCCGCCTCCTCCAGGGCGAGGTCGGCGCGGCCGGCGCCGCCGAGGAGGCGGCCGTCGCGGGAGGGGGCGGCGGCGGTCTGCCAGGTGGTGGTGACGTGGTCCAGGAGAAGGACGTCCACCGAATCGTCCAGTTCGGCGGTGCGCTCGGCGATCAGCCGGGGCGCGCCGGCGGGCAGGCCGTCCTTGGCGTGCACGAAGTGCAGCCAGCGGCCGGACGCCCGCGCGGCGCCCGCCGTCCGGGCCGCCGCGTCACCGGTTCCTTCCGGCAGGGGCACCACGACCGTCTCGGGAGCATGACCCTCGGCCGTCTCCCGCGCCCAGGCGCCGACCGAGGCGACGATCACCTCGGCGTCCGGGAGCGGGCGGGCTTCCAGCGAGTCGAGCAGTTCGGTCAGATGCCCCTGGGCGTTCGGCCCGTAGACGATGACACTGAGTTGGGGCATCGCAGGGGACTCCTTCGGCTCGTCGGGGGGCATCTTTCATAACATACTGTCACTAGAGGTATGAAAGGGATAACCACGCCTGAGGTAAGAGCAGGGCTCACGAGGGAAGAGGGACCTTGGGAGCCTCGGGTTTCGGCGCGGCCTTCTTGGGTGCCGGCTTCTTCGCGGTCTTGTCGCCGGTGAAGGCCTCGTACTCCTTCATGACGTCCTCGGTCGGGCCGTCCATGCGCAGCTCGCCGCGCTCCAGCCACAGGACCCGCTCGCAGGTGTCGCGGATCGACTTGTTGTTGTGGCTGACCAGGAAGACCGTTCCCGCCTGCTCGCGCAGCTCGCGGATCCGCTCCTCGGAGCGCTTCTGGAAGGAGCGGTCGCCGGTCGCGAGGGCCTCGTCGATCAGCAGGACGTCGTGGTCCTTGGCGGCGGCGATGGAGAAGCGCAGACGGGCGGCCATGCCGGAGGAGTACGTCCGCATGGGCAGCGTGATGAAGTCGCCCTTCTCGTTGATCCCGGAGAAGTCGACGATGCCCTCGTAGCGCTCCTTGACCTGCTCGCGGGACATGCCCATGGCGAGGCCGCCGAGGTAGACGTTGCGTTCGCCGGTGAGGTCGTTCATCAGAGCCGCGTTGACGCCCAGCAGGGAGGGCTGGCCGTGGGTGTAGATGTGTCCGTTCTCCACCGGGAGAAGCCCGGCCACGGCCTTGAGCAGCGTGGACTTGCCGGAGCCGTTCGTGCCGATCAGTCCGATCGCCTCGCCCTTGTAGGCGACGAACGACACCTTCTTCACCGCGTGCACCCGGCGGACGCCGGCCGCCTTCTCGGCCTGCTTGCGGCGCAGCATGCGGTTGAGGGCGGCGGTGGCGGTGCCGCGGCCCGCGCCGGTGCCGTTGACCCGGTAGACGATGTCGACGCCGTCGGCGATGACGGTGGGGATGTTCTCTGCGGTCTGCTCAGCCACGGCCGTACGTCTCCTCAGCCTTCCAGAAGTAGATGAAGCCGCCGATGCCGGCCAGCAGCGCCCAGCCGGTGGCCGCTGCCCACACGTGCGGGGGGAGCTGCTTGCCGTGGAAGCTGTGGATCAGCGCGTACCGCATGAGGTCGATGTAGACGGCGGCCGGGTTGGTCTCCAGCAGGACCGTGACGATGTGCGGCAGGTTGTCCTTCTTGGTGAGCTTGCTGATGCTCCACATCACGCCGGACACGTACATCCAGGTGCGCAGCACGAACGGCATCAGCTGCGCGATGTCCGGGGTCTTGGCACCCCACCGGGCCATGATCATCGACACGCCCGCGTTGAAGACGGACTGCAGGATCAGCGCGGGGATCGCGAGCAGCCAGCGGGGCGTGATCGGGATGCCGAAGGACAGGATGATCACGACCAGCGCGGTCATCGAGAACAGCAGCTGCTGGAGCTGCTGGAGGCAGAAGGAGATCGGCAGCGCGGCGCGCGGGAAGTGCAGGGCGCGGACCAGGCCGAGGTTGCCCGAGATCGCGCGGGTGCCCGCCATGATCGAGCTCTGTGTGAACGTCCAGATGAACACGCCCGTGACCAGGAACGGGATGTAGTCCGGCACGCCCTTGCTGGTGCCCAGGAGCACGCCGAAGATGAAGTAGTAGACCGCCGCGTTCAGGAGCGGGTTCATGACCTGCCAGACCTGGCCGAGCTTCGCCTGGCTGTACTGGGCGGTGAGCTTGGCGGTGGCGAAGGCGGTGATGAAGTGGCGCCGGGCCCACAGCTGGCGGACGTACTCCGGCAGGGTCGGGCGGGCGCCGCTGACCGTGAGGCCGTGCCGGGCGGCCAGCGCCGAGAGGTCGTCGACCGGGACCTGGGTGGGGGGCGGTGTGTGGAGGACCTGGCTCACATCCGCTGCTTTCGCTCGGGGGAGGGGGGTGCGTCCGGCTGCCGCCGGGCCTGAGCGGTCCTCGTCCGCCATCCGCCGTTTCCTTACGCTTCTCTTCACGTTCTCTTACGTCGGGACGGGACCGTATCGTCGCAACGTGAGCCTAGAACCATCGACCGTCGGGACGCAACCGTTTCGTCGTAACGCCCTATGCTTGTTCGTATGACGACGAACGCCGACGAGGCCCCGAAGCGCGTGCGCCGCCGGACACCCGCCGGGGCTGCCGTGCTCCGGGAGGACGTGACCGAGGCCATCCGTGCGGCGGTCTTCGAGGAACTCGCGGCGGTCGGGTACGCCCGGATGTCCATCGAGGGCATCGCGCGGCGGGCGGGCGTCGGCAAGACGGCGGTGTACCGCCGCTGGCGCTCCAAGCTGCACCTGGTGCTGGACGTGGTGTCGGCGATGGCGGTACTGGGCCTGCCGGTCCCCGACACGGGCTCCCTGGAAGGGGACCTGCGGCTGCTGTACGAAGTGACGTCCCGCGCCCTGCGCCACCCCGTCGCCTCGCAGATCATCCCCGACCTCCAGGCGGAGGCGGCCCGCAATCCCGAGATCGCGGAAGCCATGCAGAAGGCGCTGCGGGACGGCCAGGAAGGGGTCGCCAGCAAGATCGTGGCGGCGGCGGAGGCCCGGGGCGAGGTCCGCGCCGGAGTCGACCCCGACCTGGCCCTGGACCTGATCTCCGGCCCCCTGTACTGGCGCTCGGTGGTGATCCGCTCCCCGAAACTGCCGAAGGGCTACCTGGAGAACCTGGCGCGGGCTACGGCGGGGGCGCTCAAGGCGTTGTGACCCCCTGCCCGCAGCCGGCCGCGGTCCATGCCGACCGCTCGGCCAGGCCGGCCGGTTCCCGTGCCCGCAGTACCCGGTCGCCGAAGCCCGGCAGCGGTACGTGCAGCGGCTGTGTCCAGCGTTCCGGTATCGCGCCGATCCCGTACACCGATCCCGCCGGCGCCCCGGCGACGGCCGCCACCGTGTCCGTGGCACCGCCCAGGCCGATCGCCGCGCGTACCGCCTCCTCGTACGACGTCGTCGTACGCAGGGCCCGGACCGCCGAGCCCAGGCACGGCCAGACCGCGCCGTTGAACTCGGTGGCCCGGTCCGGGTGCCAGCCGGGGGCGAGGACGGTCGCGTAGCGGGCCCGGTGGCCGGGGTGGAGTGCTGCCAGGGTGTCCGGTACGGCGGTGAGCGGATCCTCTCCGCTCAGGGCCACGCGGATCAGCTCGTGCAGGACGGCCGTGCCCTCCCGGGCCGCGGGGTCACCGTGGGTGAGGGCGGAGAGGCGGCGGGCGGCGCCCATGGTGGGCGCACGGCCGTGACGTGCGAAGCGGACGGCTGAAGGGGCCGCCCGCATCAGCGCCCCGTTCCCGGCGGCCCGTCGGTTCGTTCGGAAGTGCAGGGCCGCTGCCGTGTCCCAGGGGGCGCCGCTGGTCAGCACTGCCTCCGTCTGGAGGCCGATGTCCTTCGGGCCGTCGGCCGCCCAGCGCCGGAAGCGCCGGAACACGTCCGGGAGATCCGTCTCCCCGCGCTCCAGCAGCGACTCGGCGGTCAGTACGGCCATCTGCGTGTCGTCGGTCGCCTCGCCGGGGTCCCGGCCACCGTCCCCGCACATCTCGCCGCCGTGTCCGGGGTGCGGGAAACGGGCCGAGAAGGCGCCTTCGGGGCCGAACTCGAAGGGTGACCGAGGGCGTCGCCCACGGCGGACCCGAGCACGGCGCCGACGGCACGTTCGGTGCGCGAGGGGGCGGTCGTGCCCGGAGCCTATGACCGCGCCGCCTCCGGGTGCAGACGTACCCAGCCCTCCCAGGCCGAGGTGATCATGTCGTGGACGTCGTACTTGGCCTGCCAGCCGAGCTCGGTGGCGATGCGGTCGGCGGAGGCGACCACGCGGGCGGGGTCGCCGGGGCGGCGCGGGGTGACCGTCGGGGGGCGGTCGTAGCCGGTGGCCGCGTTGATGTGGTCGATCATCTCGCGGACCGAAACACCCTCCCCGCGGCCGATGTTGAGGGTCAGGTCGCGGCCGGGGGTGGAGCGCAGGGCGCGGGCGACCGTCACATGGGCCTCGGCCAGGTCGACCACGTGGATGTAGTCGCGGACGCAGGTGCCGTCGGGGGTCGGGTAGTCGTTCCCGAAGATGCGCGGCGCCGCGCCCTCGGTGAGCTTCTCGAAGACCATGGGGACGAGGTTGAAGACGCCCGTGTCGGCCAGGGCGGGGGTGGCCGCGCCGGCCACGTTGAAGTAGCGCAGGGACGCGGTCGCCAGGCCCGTCGCCCGGCCCGTCGCGCGGACCAGCCACTCGCCGGCCAGCTTGGTCTCGCCGTAGGGGGACAGGGGCAGGCAGGGGGTCTCCTCCGTGACCAGGTCCACGTCCGGCATGCCGTAGACGGCGGCCGAGGAGGAGAAGACGAAGGACGGGACGTCTGCCTGGGTCACGGCCTCCAGCAGGACGCGCAGGCCCTCCACGTTCTCCCGGTAGTAGTGCAGCGGGAGGTCCACGGACTCGCCCACCTGCTTCTTCGCCGCCAGATGGACGACCCCGGTCACCTCGTACTCGGCCAGCGTGCGCGCCAGCATCTCGCCGTCCAGGATCGAGCCCCGCACCAGCGGTACCTCGTCCGGTACGCGTCCGGCGACACCGGTGGACAGGTCGTCGTAGACCACGGTCCGCTCGCCCGCCTCGGTCATCGCGCGTACGACGTGCGCCCCGATGTATCCGGCACCGCCGGTGATCAGCCAGGTCATGTGCGGCCTCCCCTCGTCAGCCGGCCTGTCGTGACGTGGCCGGTGGCTCTCGGTCGTGCGGGTCCCCGGTGAAGTCCGATGGGTCCCGGTGAAGTCCAGTGGGTCTCAGTGAAGCAGGCGGCGGAGTCGTCCGTCGGCCACCTTCATGACACCCCGTATCCCGGTGGCCACGCGTAGTGCCAGTGCGCCGGAGTGGGTGGCGTACGGCTGGACCAGCAGCACGGCGTGCCGGAAGCTCGGGACGGCGTGCCGACGCAGTCGGCCGGCGCCCGCGAGGGCGTGCGCCGTCATGCTCCGGGACGCTCCGTCCGCGAAGTGCACGGTCAGGCGCAGGTCCCAGGTGCCCGCGCCGAGCCGGTCCAGGTCGACCGGTACCTCGGCCGACCAGCCGTCCGTGCCGGAGGGCGTGAAGGTGGTCCGCTCGTGCTGGGCCGTGTGTCCGTCCTCCCTCGACTGCCACTCCACCTCCACCTCCTGCGGCCCGGCCTCGGCCACCCGTCCGTACAGCTCGTGCAGCCGCAGGCGCAGCCGGGTGCCCCGCGCGCGGGGGCGCAGTTCCGCCTCCACGGTGAGCGGCAGGAGGCGGGTGGGGCGGGTCAGCAGGGGGGTGAGGGAGGCCTGGGGGAGGTCGGCGGACCAGACGGGCGTGCCGTCCGGCGTGCGGTCGTAGGGCGGGAGCAGCCGGGCCGGGCGCGCGGCCAGCTCCTTCAGCCGGGGCAGGTCGCACGGCTCCGGGGACTCCAGGACGACCCGCGCCAGCAGCCGGCCGGGTGCCGACGGGTTCGCCTCCCAGTCGGCGGCGTCGTAGCGCGCGAGGTACTCCCGGGTGTGCGCCCACCACGCGCGCTGGTAGTCACCGTCGCGCAGACCCAGTTCGCGCGCGTACATGCGCAGCTCGTGGTCGAGGAACTTCGCCCGCGCCGCCCGCGCCAGCTCCTTCTGCCCGGCGCCCAGCAGAATGTCGTACGCCATCGCGCACGCCTCCGTACGCGCCTTCCAGTTGTCGATCCGCCCCCGGTCCAGGGAGAGCGACAGCTGCTCGGCCGACCGGCGTACGTGCCACACGTACACGCGGTCCGGTACGAGCGTGATGCGCGGCGCGGCGGCGAGCACGCGCGCGGTGAACACGAAGTCCTCGTAGAGGAAGCGCCCCTCGGGGAAGCGGATGCCGTGCTCGCGCAGGAAGGCGGTCCGGTACAGCTTGTTGACGCACAGCGTGTCGTGGACCAGGCGGGGGCGCTGGGAGGGGTGCGTGAGGACGGTGTGCGCCGTGTACAGGCGCGCCTGCCACGGCTGTTCCCGCCCCGAGGGCAGCTCCCGGCGCACGCACAGCCCGCTCGCGACCTCGGCGTGCGCTCCCTCGGCCGCCGCCAGCAGCGCGTCCACCGCACCGGGCGGCAGCACGTCGTCGCTGTCCAGGAACATCACGTACGGCATCGTCACCGCGTCGATCCCGGTGTTGCGCGGGCTGCCGCAGCCGCCGCTGTTGGTCTCCCGGCGCACGATCCGTAGTCTGGGCTCGTCGGCGGCCAGGCGCGCCAGCAGCTCGCCGCTGCCGTCCGTCGAGCAGTCGTCCACGGCGACGACCTCACCGACGGCGGTGCCCTGGTCGAGTGCCGAACGTACGGCGTCGACCACGTGGTCGGCGTCGTTGTAGCCGATGACGACGACACCGACCTGAGGCGTAGGGTGCGGGTCTCGCGGGTCTGGATGCATGGGGTCCACAGGCCGGAGCGTAGAAATACTCGGTAATACGCCGTTAAGAGGCGCTTAGTGCTCGGTGTGGAAGACGGTCGGAATCCGGTCGGGGTTGCGTCGCGGGGCCGGGCCTTCCGGACGGCGGCCGCGCGGAGCGCCACAGCCGGATGAAGGACAGCACCGCGGCGACGGCCAGCAGCCCGTTGCGCGCCAGCACCAGCAGACAGCCGGTCCAGCTGCCCGCCACCACGTCGCGGTAGAACATCGGGAAGACCACGGAGCTGAGCGCGCTCGCCGCGAGGACCAGCACGGCCACCGGGCGCTGGCTGGTGTGCCGCGAGGTCAGGCACACGGCGGCGAGACCGATCAGCCAGATCATGTACTGGGGACTGATGACCCGGCTGGTGACGGTGAACAGCAGCACCGTGGCGAGCGCGGCGTCGTACGGCGTGGCCGGGCTCCAGTGCCGCGCCCGCACCCTCCACAGCACCAGCAGCCCGAAGGCGGCCACGGTGAGCACGAGGGAGGCGGTGGCGACGGCGGGCACGTGCGGGCCGACCATCTCGATCGCGCCGTACTGGTAGCGGGCCCGGCCGGACCAGCCGGCGTGCCGCGCCAGGTTGAGCGCCGAACCGCCGAACGACTCGATCTGTACACCCCGGCCGCCCTGCTCCCGCAGGAAGGCGAGCGGATTGTTGAACGAAAGGGCGAGGAGTGCGAGGCAGGCGCCTCCGGCGGCCACCGCCCATCCCCACGTCCGCCGTGTCATCGCCCCCCGGGGCGTGCCCAGCAGCACCAGGCCCGGCCACACCTTCACCAGCGCGCCCAGCGCGGCGAGAACACCGCCCGCGCGGGGGGAGCGTCCCAGCGCCAGCAGGGAGACGACGGCGAGCGCGGTCACCTGTACGTCGTACCGGGCGAGCGGCAGGTGCAGCAGCAGCGGCAGACCGCAGGTCCACAGTGTCGCGCCGAACAGGCTCCGTCCGGGGCGGAGCCCCGCGTGGACCAGGACCGCCGCGATCAGCGCGTCGGCGGCCAGCGTCAGCACCACGAACGCCTGAAAGTACGTCAACCACGGAAGCAGGCCCGGCGCCAGCAGTACCGCGCCGGCGCCGGGCGGGTACTGCCAGGTGCTGTCGTGCGCCGGGAAGGCGCCGTGCGACAGGACGCCGTACCAGTGGAAGTACAGCCGCCACACCTCGCGCGGCACCGAACCCCCGCCCAGCAGGGGCGAGCTGTCGTGCGTGAGGAGCCACGACATCAGGGCACGGGTGGCGAGCCATACGGCGGTGAGGGCGAGGACCGGGCCGGGGGTGACACGGAGACGGTTCATCGCGTGGGAGCCTAATCTGCGCGGATGGTGTATCCATGCCGATACGCCGTCAATGACCGGCAAAGGTTGGCTAATCGCAAAAGATCGGGCCATGGTGAACATCGGGCCTCTTGTGAAACCGCAGTCGCACAGGGCGGCTGCAGCAGCTGTCGTACCGGCTGATGCGCCGGATACACCGGACGCGTCGGATGTGCTGGACGCACCCGGTGCAACGACTCGCGCGGCGAGAAGTGCGCGGAGTGCGCTCGCCGTATGTGTGTCCGTGTCGCTGCCCGCGCTGGTCATGCTCGGGCTCGGGCTCTGGGGGCTGGACCGTGGCGGGATGTGGCGGGACGAGGCCGTCACCTTCCAGGTCGCGCGGCGCACGGTGCCGCAGATCTGGCGGCTGCTGCACGGGGTGGACGCGGTGCACGGCCTGTACTACCTGCTCATGCACGCCGTCCTCGGCGTGCGTTCCGGCGAGGTCGTCCTCCGGCTGCCGTCCGTGTGCGCGGCGGCGCTGACCGCGGGTCTGGTGGCCGGGCTCGGCACCCGGCTGGTGCGGCCACGGGTCGGGCTGTGGGCCGGACTGCTGTACGCGATCACGCCGATCGCCGGGCACTACGCGCAGGAGGGCCGTTCGTACGCCCTGGTCGCGGCCGGTGCCACCGGGGCGACGCTGCTGTTCGTCGGGGCCGTGCGGAGCGGGTCCTGGCGGGCGTACGGCGTCGTGCTCGGCCTCACCTGCTGGCTGCACGAGTTCGCCGTCCTGCTGCTGCTCGCCCACGCGGTGTCGCTGGCGCTGGCCCGGGTGGGGGCGCGGGTGTGGCGGGGCTGGGGGTGCACGGCGGGTGCCGTGGGGGTTGCGCTGGTGCCGATGGTGCTTGTGTCGCGGGCCCAGTCGGCACAGGTGGCGTGGTTGCGGGAGCCGACGTGGACGACGGCGGGAGGGCTGCTGCGGACGTTTCTCGGGCCGACGGACGGAGTGTACTGGGCGTGTCTGGGGTTGGCCGTGGTGGGGCTCGTGGGGTTGGTGGGGCGGCGGGGGGAGGTGACCTGCGCGGGGGTCGCTCTGCCGTCGGCCGTGCTGCCGCCGGCCGTGTTGATGCTGGTGTCGCAGGTTTCCCCGCTGTACGTCGACCGGTACGTGCTGTACGCCCTGTCGGGGGCGCCGTTGCTGGTGGCGGCGGGGGCCGAGCGGGTGGCCGGGGTCGCCGGGCGCCTGTGGTCGGCCGGCCGGCCGCAACGGCACCCTCGGCCGGCGCCGCCCCCGAAGACCGGCCCCCGGGCCGGCTCCTTCCTCCTCCCCCTGACCGGCGTCCTCCTGATCGCCCTGGCCCTGTCCCACCAACTCCCCCTGCTCAGAGGCGACCGCGACCCGGGCCGCCGCCCCGACGACCTGGCTGTCGTGGCGCGAGTTGCCGGGCGCCAGGTGCGGGACGGGGACTCCGTGCTCTTCATGCCGGCGCAGACGCGGAACGCGGCTCTGGCCTACCCGGGCGCGTTCCGGGGGGTGCGGGACGTGGCGTTGGCGGAGTCGGGGGCCGGGTCGGGGAGTCTGTACGGGCGGGAGGTCGGGGCGGAGACTCTGCTGCGGCGGATGGCGGGGCTCGACCGGGTCTGGGTCGTCGCCGACCGGGATCTGCTCGCGGGGCACTGGCGGCCGGGCAGTCCCGTCGAGCGGGCGAAGCTCGCCGTGCTGGCGGAGCGGTTCGTGCCCGGTGAGGAGTCCGTGCAGGGCGATGTGACCGTGCGGCTCTACGTCCGCCGGCCGGCTGTCAGCGGGAGCTCTCGGCCTCTTCCAGCGCCGCCGCGTCCAGCGCGGTGGTGAGCTGGTCGAGGCGTTCGCGCAGCTCGCCTATCTCCGCCAGGTCGAAGCCCGTCGCCGTCATGATGCGGCGCGGCACCTGGAGGGCCCGCTCGCGCAGCGCCGCGCCTTCCTCGGTGAGCCGCACCCGCACCGAACGTTCGTCCTGCGCGCTGCGCTCGCGCCGGACGAGGCCGGCCCCCTCCAGCCGCTTGACCAGCGGGGACAGCGTGCCGGAGTCCAGGCGCAGATGCTCGCCGAGCTTCTTGACCGGAAGGTCGCCCTGCTCCCACAGCACCAGCATCACCAGGTACTGCGGGTAGGTGAGCCCGAGGTCCTTGAGGATCACGCGGTAGACGCTGTTGAAGGCGCGGGACGCCGCGTGCAGCGAGAAGCAGATCTGGCGGTCCAGGCGGAGCCAGTCCGCCTCCGGAGCGGGGTTCTGGGTGGCGGTCATGTCTCCAGGGTAGCTCTTGCAGGCCATTGGATTGTGCACAACTTAATTGTGTGCTCTACTTGTGGTCGTGAGGGCGGCCGGACAGGAGCCGCCGGATCACATGACTTCGAGAGGGATGGTCTTCCATGGACGCGCTCTACACCGCTGTCGCCACCGCCACCCACGGCCGCGACGGTCGTGCCGTCTCCTCCGACGGCAAGATCGACCTCAAGCTGGCCCCGCCGGTGGAGCTCGGCGGCAACGGCGAGGGCACCAACCCCGAGCAGCTCTTCGCCGCCGGTTACGCCGCCTGCTTCGGCAGCGCCCTCGGCCTCGTCGGCCGCCAGGCCAAGGTGGACGTCAGCGACGCCGCCGTCACCGCCGAGGTCGGCATCGGCAAGCAGGGCGAGGGCTTCGGCCTGAAGGTGACGCTGCGCATCGAGCTGCCCGAGGGCGTGGACGAGGCGACCGGCCGCAAGCTGGTCGAGACCGCCCACCAGGTGTGCCCCTACTCCAACGCCACCCGCGGCAACATCGAGGTCGACCTCGTCATCGAGTAGCAACCGGGGTCAGCCCGGCACCGTCCGAGGTGACCTGCCTGCCCTCACGTCGGGGCCAGCAGGTCACCTCCGACGTTCTGGCCCGGGATCCGCACCGGAGCGCCCGCGGGCATCGACTCGCCCAGCAGCAGTGTCCGCACGACCCGCTCGGCGGCCCGGCCGTCGTCGAACTCGCAGAACCGCTCCCGGAAGTCCGCCCGCAGCCGCGCCGCCTCCTCGTCCCGCCAGGACCCGGAGCCGAACAGCCAGGCCAGCTCCCGGTAGGTGCGGGACACATGGCCCGGCGCCTCGGCGGTGATGTCGAGATAGGCGCCCCGGCTCGCGGTGTACGCGGCCCAGTCGTCGGCGTGGACCACGATCGGCCGGTCCAGGTTGGCGTAGTCGAACATCAGGGCCGAGTAGTCGGTGACCAGCACGTCGGAGGCGAGCATCACCTCCTCGACGTGCGGCTCGTCCGTCGCGTCGACCACGACCCCGCGCCGGGCCAGCTCGGTCAGACCCATCCCGCGCGCGGGACCGGTCGCGAGCGTCGGGTGCAGCCGGACCACGAGCGTGCAGTCCTGGCCCAGGTCGGCCGCGAACCGGGCCAGGTCGATCCGGTCCACGTACCCGCCCCGCCGGTAGTCCCGGCGCGTCGGCGCGTACAGCACCACCCGGTGGTCCTCGGGGATGCCGTGCCGCAGCCGGAAGGCGGCGCCGGCCTCCCCGGCACCGTCCGCCGCGCCGACCAGCACGTCGTTGCGCGGGCTGCCGGTGCGCAGCGAGGTGAAGTGGCAGGGGTAGGCCCGCTCCCACACCAGCTCGGAGTGGCGGTTGGCGACCAGGCTGTAGTCCCAGCGGTCGGCCCGGCGCAGCATCTGCGGCACGTCGAAGCCGAGCCGGGCCCCGGGCTTGTCCAGCAGGTCGGCGCCCATGTACTTGAGCGGGGTGCCCTGGTGGGTGTGGATGTGCACGCTGCCGGGCCGTTTGGCCAGTGAGCCGGGCCAGTTGACGTCGTTGACGAAGAACTTCGCCCGCGCGGTGACCTCCAGATAGCGCCGGGAGTCCACGAGCACGTGCTCCACATCGGGTGGCAGCTGCGCGGCGGCCTCCTCGTCGCGGACCACCCACACCCCGCGCAGCTGCGGGGCGATCTCCCGCGCCTTGCGGTACACGGCGGCCGGATCGCCCAGCACACCCCGGTGCGAGGACGCCGAGTACACCACCAGGTGCGGGTCCAGCGGGCGGTGCGCGTGCAGCCCGGCCCAGCCGCGGCGGGCGCGCAGCGCGCCCGCCCGGCGCAGCTGCTCCGTCCGCCGCCCGGCCTCGCGCCCGGCCCGCGCGGCCTGCCGCTTCAGCCGGTACGCCGGGTAGCCGCCCTCCAGCAGGGCGACCTCACCGTCCACCAGGGCGCCCTCGGGCCGGTGGCGGCGGAACATCTCGGCCGTGCGCCGGAAGAACTCGGCCCTGTCCGCGGGCGGCAGCCGGTCCGGCTTGGCGAGGATGTCCAGGCAGTGCTCGCCCATCTTGCGGTGCAGGTACGGCCGCCAGCCCGCCAGTTCCCCGTGCGCGTCCACGAAGGCGAAGACCCGCTCGTACTGGTCGTGGATGTCGAAGTGCTTGCGGCTCGTGGTGGACAGGATGTTGCCCTGCCGGCGCTGCCGGTAGTTCAGACAGATCCGGTCCAGGGCGGCGATCCGCCGGGCGCTGAGCATGACCGGGAACGTCCAGGGGGTGTCCTCGTAGTACCCGGGCGGGAACTCGAAGCCGTGCTCCTCGACGAAGTCGCGCCGGTAGACCTTGTTCCACACCACCATCAGCAGGTCCAGGATCTCCGGCCGGCCAGTGACCGTGAAGGTGTCCGTGCCCGCGTCGGCGAGCACCTGCGCGAGCACGTTGCGCCGGGTGCCGCCCCACCAGTAGGTGCGCGCGTAGTCGAAGACCAGCACATCCGGGTCGCCGGACTCCGCCAGCCGGTCGGCGACGGCGCGCAGCGCGCCCGGCGTGAGCGTGTCGTCGCTGTCCAGGAAGAACAGGTAGTCGCCGGTGGCGTGCGGCATACCCGCGTTGCGGGCCCGGCCGAGGCCGACGTTCTCCGGCAGGTGCAGCACCTTCACGCGCGGGTCGCGCTCGGCGTACTCGTCCAGGATCGCGCCGCAGCCGTCCGGGGAGCAGTCGTCCACGGCGATCAGTTCGAGGTCGTTGAAGGACTGCAGCAGCACCGAGTCCAGGCACTCGCGCAGGAAGCCCTGCACCTTGAAACAGGGGACGATGACACTGAAGCGGGGCACGGCGGGTCAGCTCCTCACGAGGGTCGCGGCGACGGGGGCGGGGATGCGCTCCGCGAGCGGAATCACCGGCGGGACCGCCTCCGGCGGCTCGCCGAGCAGCACCCGCCGTACCACGCGTTCGGCGGCCAGCCCGTCGTCGAACTGGCAGAACCGCCGGCGGAACGCGGCCCGTTGCGCCTTCGCCTCCGGACCCGCGTAGGAGCCGTCGCGGAACACGCGGGCCAGTTCCTCGGCGGTGCGGGCGACCGGACCCGGCGGCTCGGTCATCAGGTCGAGGTAGACGCCCCGCGTCTCCTGGTAGACCTCCCAGTCGTCGGCGTACACGACGATCGGCCGGTCCAGGTTGGCGTAGTCGAACATGATCGAGGAGTAGTCGGTGACCAGCGCGTCGGCCGCCAGGCACACGTCCTCCGAGGAGCGGTGCGCGGTTACATCGATGATTCGGCTGATCCGCCCGGGGTTCCGGGTGCGGCCCCCGTCGTAGAAGTAGTGGGCGCGCAGCAGCACGACCACGTCCTCGCCTGCCGCCTGGCAGAACGCCTCCAGGTCCAGGCCGGCCTCGAAACCGGTGTGGTGGTCGCGGTGGGTCGGCGCGTACAGCACGGCCGTGCTGCCCTCGGGCACGCCCAGCTCCCGCCGGACACGGGCGACGTCCTCGGCGGTCGACGTGTAGTAGACGTCGTTGCGCGGATAGCCGTACTCCAGGTGCTCGTACGAACCGGGGAAGGCACGCTCCCACGTCTGGGTGGAGTGGCGGTTCGACGAGAGGTTGAAGTCCCAGCGGTCGACCCGGCCCAGCATCCTGGCGAAGCTGCCGGACTGCGCCGCCACCACCGGGTACGTCGACTGGTCCACACCCATCGTCTTCAGCGGGGTGCCGTGCTGGGTCTGCAGATGGACGCTGCCCGGCCGTTTGACGACGCCCTCGGCGAAGTTGGCGTTGTTCACCAGGTACTTGGCGCGGGCCAGCACCTCCCAGTAACGGCGGGAGCCGATCACCGCGTGCTCGACGTCCTTCGGCATCGTATGCGCCTGGTCGGCCTCGACCAGGAACACCGAGCGGATGTGCGGGGCGAGTTCACGGGCCTTGGCGTGGATCGCGGCCGGGTTGCAGGCGTAGCCGCGGCCCCAGTAGGCGCAGTACACAGCCAGGTTGGGGTCGAGCGGGCGGCGCAGGTCGCGGGCGTAACGCAGCCGGGTGCGCAGCATGTGCGGGCGCGGCACGGTCTCGGCCACCCTCGCCGTCGCCTGATTGGCGCCGCGCAGCGCGCGGAACGCGGTGTACGCGCCGGCCGCCAGCAGCCGGTGCTGCACGCCGAGGCTGCCGCCCGGGGTCTGGTAGCCAGCGGGCCGGTGCCGCCGGTACAGCCGGCCGGCCCGGCGGAAGAACGCCCGGTGCCCGGAGGGCAGCCGCTGCGGCCGGGACGCCGTCTTCAGCACGTACCCGAAGAGCTGCTCGAAGAGTGCGTGGGTCCGCTCGGCGGACAGCCCGCCGGCGGCCGCCCGGGTCAGCACCAGCTCCACCTGGTCCAGCAGGGCGTGCTGGTGCGGTCCCGGCAGGTTGAGCCTGCTGCCCTGCCGGCGCAGCCGGTGGCGTACGACGACCCGGCGCAGCACCGCGATCCGCCCGGCGGCGATCGTGGTCAGCCCGCCCCAGCCCAGGTCGGTGAAGTGGCTCTCGGGAAACGTGAGCCGGTGCTCGGTGAGGAAGGTGCGGCGGTAGACGGCGCTCCACGCCGGCAGCTGCACACCCGTCAGTGCCGGGAACGCGTCCGGAGCGAAGGCTCCCTTTGGCGCCCCGGCCAGCAGCGGGGCCGCCGGGTTGCTCGGCTCCCCCTCCCACCAGGGGGTCCGCTCGTGCTCGACATGGAGCACGTCGACATCGGCGGTCTCGGTCAGCCGCGCGTCCAGCGCCGCCAGCGCGCCGGGCAGCAGCAGGTCGTCGCCGTCGAGGAACAGCACGTACGCGCCGGTCGCCGCCCGCACCCCGGCGTTGCGGGCCCCGCTCAGACCGGCGGCCGGGGGCGAGTCGACCGGTGTCACCCGGGAGTCGCGCTCGGCGTATGCGGCGGCCACCGCGGCGGCCGGGGCGTCGGGAGCGTCGCAGACCGGGATCAGCTCCAGGTCGCCGAAGGACTGGCCGAGGACCGAGTCCAGCGCCTGGGACAGCCGGCCGGCGACCCCGTGGGACGGGACGATAATGCTGAAGCGGGGCATTCTGTTCTTTCTGTTGTCTTGCGGAAGCGGCTCGGCCGTCCGGCGGGACGCCAGGTGGACGGCCGGACCGGAGTGGGCCGCGTCGTGCTGAGTGGCATGGGAACTCCCGCTAGGACCAACGCTGTTCAGCGGCTCTCGGTGACGGGGAGGGGGCCGGAAGGTTGCGCCACGGTGGCGGTCGGGGAGCAGTCGAGCGCAGCAGCGGCCGAGGGCACGGGCTTGCGCTCGGCGAGCGGCACGATCGCCGGCCGTCCCGCCGGCTCGCCCAGCACGACGTGCCGTACGACGCGCTCGGCGGCGCGTCCGTCGTCGTACGGGCAGAACCGCTCCCGGAACGCCGCCCGCAGCTGGGCGGAGCGCGAGCCGCGCCAGTGGCCGGTGGCGAAGATGTCGATCAGCTCGTCCTCGCTGCGGGCCACCGCGCCCGGCGGGAAGGCACGCAGGTCGAAGTAGGTGCCCCGGGCCGCGTCGTACGCGTCCCAGTCCTCGGCGTGGACCACGATCGGCCGGTCCAGGTTGGCGTAGTCGAACATCAGGGACGAGTAGTCGGTGATCAGCGCGTCCGAGGCCAGGCAGAGGGAGGCGATGTCCGGGTGGTCGCCGACGTCGACGACCCGGGCGGCACCCTCGGCGAGCCGGCCGGGGTGCCAGTAGTGGGCGCGGGCCAGGACCACGAAGCGCGGGCCCAGCCGGCGCAGCACCCGGTCCAGGTCGAGGGCGGGGCGCTGGGTGCGCTGGTAGTCGCGGTGGGTGGGGGCGTACAGCAGCGCGACCGTGCCCTCGGGGATGCCGAGCGACTCGCGGATCCGGGCCACGTCGGCGGACGTCGCCCGCTGGAACACGTCGTTGCGCGGGTAGCCGTACTCCAGTGTGGTGTAGCCGCCGGGGTAGACACGCTCCCAGGTCAGGGTGGTGTGGCGGTTCGCGGACAGCAGGTAGTCCCACTTGTCGACCCCCCGCACCAGCTCCTCGAAGTCCATGTCACCGGCGGCCGCCGGGCGTTCCTGGAGGTCGAGGCCCATGTGCTTGAGCGGGGTGCCGTGCTGGGTCTGGACGAAGACCTGGCCCGGACGCTTCCTCAGCCGGCGGTCGAAGTTGACGTTGTTGACCAGGTACTTGGAGCGGGCCAGCGCCGTCCAGTAGGCGAGGCTGCCCGGGCGCAGCCGACGCGGGCCCGGCGGGACGGTGTGCTGGTGCTCGGGGCGGGCGATCCAGGCGGTGCGGATGTGCGGGGCGTGGGTGCGGAACGCCTCCTCCAGGGCGCCCGGATTGCAGCCGTGGCCCCGGTTCCAGTACGCGGCGAAGACGGCCCGGTCGGAGCGCAGCGGGAGGCGCAGCTGGACGCGGTAGTGCAGCTGGAGGACGGCAGCCCGGACGGCCCGGGCGAGCTTGACGGTGACCTTGAGGGCGCGGCGGCGGGCGGACATCGCCAGCTGGAGCGCGCGATAGGTGCGGTGCAGGCCGAAGCGGACGAGGCCGTGGCGCAGCCGGGTGCGCAGCGGGACGGCGGCGCCCCGGACCTGGTAACGGCGATAGTGGGCACGGGCCTTGCGCAGGAACTCGCCCCGGGTGCCGCGCGGGAGCCGGTCCCGCTTGGTGAACACGGTCGAGAAGTGGTCGACCATGCGGCGGAACAACACCGGCCGCCAACGCGCGAGTTCGGGTCGGCCGGCGATGAACGCGAACACCCGGTCGTACTGCTCGAAGATGTCGAAGTGCTTGCGGCTGGTGGTGCTCAGGATGTTGCCCTGCCGCCGCTGCCGGTAGTGCACGCACACCCGGTCCAGGGTGGCGATCGACTCCGCCGCCATCAGGACCGGGAAGGTCCAGGGCGTGTCCTCGTAGTAGCCGGCCGGGAACCGGAAGCCCTGCTCCGCGACGAACTCCCGCCGGTACGCCTTGTTCCAGGCGACCATCAGCACCCGCAGCAGCCCCGGACGGTCCTCGAGACGGAAGGGTGCCGGGCCCTGCTGGGTGAGCTGGGCGGCGACCTTGTTGCGCTCCACCGTGCCGTTCCAGTAGGTGCGCGCGTAGTCGAAGACCAGCACGTCCGGCTCGCCGGTCTCCTTGATCCGGTCGGCGATCGAACGCAGCGAGTCCGGGGTGAGTGTGTCGTCGCTGTCCAGGAAGACCAGGTAGTCGCCCGTCGCCCGCGCCAGGCCGGCGTTGCGGGCGCGGCCCAGGCCCTGGTTCTCGGCCAGGTGCACGGCCTTCACGCGCGCGTCGCGGGCGGCGTACTCGTCGATGAGGGCACCGCAGGCGTCGGGGGAGCAGTCGTCCACGGCGATCAGTTCGAGGTCGGGATACGACTGTGAGAGCACCGAGTCCAGGCACTCCGAGAGGTACGCCTGGACCTTGTACGCGGGGACAATGACACTGAACCTGGGCAAGGGACATCCATGGGTCGGTCGGCGCGGGCGTTCTGCCCGGGAACGGCCAATGGAGTGATTTGGTTACGGTTCGTACGGCATGTGGGGGACGCCGGGTGAACGATGAGGGGCGGGCCTCTCAAGGCCCGCCCCTCGAAAAGGTTCCTTCCCGGTGCTACTTGACCGCGCCCGCCATGACCCCGGACACGAACTGCTTCTGGAACGCGAAGAACACGACCAGCGGGATCACCATCGAGATGAACGCGCCCGGCGCGAGCACGTCGATGTTGTTGCCGAACTGCCGTACCTGCGTCTGCAGGGCGACCGTGATCGGCTGCGAACCGGACTTGGTGAACACCAGGGCGACCAGCATGTCGTTCCACACCCACAGGAACTGGAAGATGCCGAGGCTCGCGATCGCGGGCCCGCCGAGCGGCATCACCACCCGTGTGAACAGCCGCAGTTCACCGGCGCCGTCGAGGCGGGCCGCCTCCAGCAGCTCCCGCGGGATCTCCGCGAAGAAGTTCCGCAGCAGGAACACCGCGAACGGCAGACCGAAGCCCACGTGGAACAGGATCACCCCGAAGATGGTCCCGAACAGGCCGATCCTGCCGAACAGTTCGGCGATCGGGATCAGCGCCACCTGCACCGGCACCACCAGCAGGCTGACCACGCCGAGGAACCACCAGTCCCGGCCCGGGAAATCCATCCACGCGAACGCGTAGCCCGCGAGCGAGCCGATCACCACGACCAGGATCGTCGCCGGGACCGTGATCAGCACGGTGTTCACCAGGGAGCTGGTGATGTCGCTGTTCTCCAGCAGTTTCTGATAGCTCTCGAACGTCAGCTGGGACGGCTGGCTGAACACCTTCCACCAGCCGCTCGCGCTCATGTCCTCCGGTGCGCGCAGGGAGGAGATGAGCAGACCGATGGTCGGCACCAGCCAGAACAGGCCGACGAGGATGAGGAACACACGGACCAGTCCGCCGCTGAGCCTCTCGGTGATCCTCGCACCGAGCGACTGCCGGGCCTTCACGGTCATGTCGGCGGGTGCCGCCTTTCCGATGCTTCCGGCAGCGGTCGTCATCGCCTGCCCTCCCGCCGCAGCCTGCGAATGTTGAACAGCATCACCGGGATCACCAGGAGCAGCAGGAAGACCGCGATCGCGCTCGCGATGCCCGGCTGGCTCTCCGCGAAGCCCTTGCGGTACAGCTCCAGGGCCAGCACGTTCGCGTCGTCCTGGGAGGAGCCCGGCGCGATGATGTAGACGAGGTCGAACACCTTGAGCACGTTGATCATCAGCGTGACGGTGACGACGGCCAGGACCGGCGCGAGCAGCGGCACGGTGACCCGGCGGAACACCTGCCACTCGTTGGCGCCGTCCACCCGCGCGGCCTCCAGCAGCTCCCGGGGCACGCCCGCGAGCCCGGCCGCGATCAGCACCATCGCGAAGCCCGCCCACATCCACACGTACGACCCGATGATGGCCGGGGTGACCAGCGACGGGCCGAGCCAGTCGACACCGTTGTACGGCTCCCTGAAGTTGCCCGCGGGAAGCCGCAGCCGGGCGCCGTCGGCCTGCGCGGGCAGCGTGAAGGTGCCGTCGTCGGCCGCCTTCGCGGACGCCACCACCTTGCCGTCCTTCACCGCCTCGATCCGCATCCCGGCGTAGCCCAGCTCGGACGGGTCGGGCACGCCCAGCTTCCCGACGCCCTTGCCGCGGGTGAAGTCCTGCCAGGTGGTACCGGTGATCCTCCCCGGCTCCGGCTTCGCCGCCACGGCCTTCTTCGCGCCGTCGGGCATCTGGTCGGGGGCGACACCGACCAGCGGGAGCGCGACCGTCTGCCCGGTGTGCACCGGGGCCGAGGTGATGAAGCCGCCCTGGTCCGGTTCGAGCGGCGACTCGCGGCCCGGGTGTGCCTTCGGGAACGCCGACGACTGCGCGAAGGTGTCGTGCACGCCCACCCACACCGCGTTGGCGACACCCTTGTCCGGGTCCTGGTCGTACACCAGCCGGAAGATGATCCCGGCCGCCAGCATCGAGATCGCCATCGGCATGAAGACGACCAGCTTGAACGCCGTGCCCCAGCGCACCCGTTCGGTCAGCACCGCGAAGACCAGACCGAGGGCCGTGGAGACGGTCGGCGCGAACACCACCCAGATGATGTTGTTCTTCAGGGCGGTGCGGATGCCGTCGTCGGTGAACAGCGCCTTGTAGTTGTCGATGCCGGCGAAGCCGTCGCCCGAGGCGTTGTAGAAGCTGCGGACGAGCGAGTACCCGATCGGATAGAGCACGAGCGCGCCCAGCAGCACCAGTGCGGGCAGCAGGAACAGGGCTGCCACCGCCTTGCGGGTGCCGGTCACGCTCCTGCGGCTCTTCGGTGCGGCGGGGCCCGGTGGGGGCCCGGCCGCCGCTGCCGACGCCATCGCCGGATCAGCTCCCGTTCCCGTAGGCCGCCGCCGCGTCCTTCTCCAGCTTCGCCTGGGTGCCCGCCACGTCCTTCGGGTTCTTCAGGAAGTCCTGCAGGTCCTTCCACTCGCCCTTGCCCGGGGTTCCGCCGAAGGCCTGCGGGGCCTGGTCGGACATGTCGAAGCGGAAGTCGTCGCCGGACGCGATCAGCGCCTTGGCGATCTTCTGCTGCACCGGGTTCGGGTAGGCCGAGTCCGGCACGTTCTTGTTCGGTGAGAGGTAGCCGCCGAGCTTGGCCTGGATGGTCGCCGCCTCCGGGGAGGCCAGGAAGGTGGCCAGCGCCTGCGCCGCCTTGGAGTCCTTCAGGATGACGGCCGCGTCACCGCCGGAGACCACCGGCGCGGCCGAGCCGACCGCGGGGAACGGGAACACCTTCGCGTCCGTGCCCACCTTCGCCTTGGTGTCACCGATGTTGACCTGGACGAAGTCGCCCTCGTAGACCATCGCCGCCTTCGGCTGGTCCCCGCCGGTGAAGGTCTGTGTGACGGAGTTCGGGAACTCGGTCTGCAGGGCACCGTCCGCGCCGCCCGCCACATAGTCCTTCTTGCCCCAGATCTGGGCGAGCGTGGTCAGGGCCTGCTTCACCGAGGGATCGGTCCACTTGATCTTGTGCTGGGCGAGCTGGTCGTACTTCTGGGGCCCGGCCTGGGACAGATAGACGTTCTCGAACCAGTCCGTCAGCGTCCAGCCGTCCGCGCCGCCGACCGAGAACGGGGTGACACCGGAGTCGTACACCGCCCGCGCGGCGGTCAGCAGCTCCTGCCAGGTCTTCGGCTCCTTGGCGCCCGCGTTCTCGAAGGCCTTGGCGTTGTACCAGATCAGCGACTTGTTGGCGGCCTTGTAGTAGACGCCGTACTGCTTGCCGCCGACCTTGCCGATGTCCTGCCAGCCCTGTGAGTAGTTCTTCTGCAGCTCCTTGAGCGCGTCCGGGCCGAGCGGCTTGGCCCACTTCTTGTCCACGGCCTGCTTGATCGCGCCGGGCTGCGGCAGCAGGGCCACGTCCGGCGGCTGACCGCCCGCGATCTTCGAACCGAGGAAGTTGATGATCGGGTCCTGGGCGGGCACGAACGTCACCTTCGCGCCCGTGCGCTTCTCGAACTCCGCCAGGACCTTCTTGAAGTTCGCCTGTTCGGTGCCGGTCCAGACGGCGGCGACCTCCAGGCTCGCGCCGTTCAGTTTCGGCAGGGAGACGCCGGAGCCGCTCGCGGTGTCCCCGCCGCTCGTGTCACCGCTGCCCTTCTTGCCGTCGCCGCTGGAGCAGGCGGTGAGCGCGAGGGCTCCCGCGAGCAGTGCGGCGACTGTGGTGACGGCCCTGTGTGTCCGGATGGTGTTGCTGTTGCCACGCATCACTTCCCCGTTCGTCGTTCTCCGCTGAACGTCAGAACACTGTTCCGTGCGGTCCGGTCTACGCCGGGCCGCACAGGGGCGGCAAGAGCGCCTGCGCCGTCCGGCGGGTCATCGTGACCGGCTCGTGATCAGGGAAGTATGCGTACGGATTCCGGCTACAGGAGCGAGGGCACCTCCGCCGCGGCGACCTCCCGGGCCGCCCGCTCCACCGCGCTCGCCAGCAGGGCCAGGTCGGTGGGGCCGTTGCCCAGTTCGCGCACGGGACGGCGGGCCGGCGGATCGCCCATCCGCTGCCACTCCAGCGGGACGACCGTGGGCCGCTGGGTCGCGGTGCGCGGGATGCGGCCCGTCACCCGGCCGCCCTGGAAACCGACGGTCCGCCCGTCCGGGTACGCCAGCCTGCCCCGCCCAGGCGCCGGCTCCTCGGGCCCGGCCGCCGGCGCGTCCAGCGTGACCCGCAGGGTGGCCTGCCGGGCCGGCTCCGTCTCCGCCGTACGACCGCCCGTCCCGGCCGCGGCCACCAGGTGCACGCCGAGCCGCTCACCCTCCCGGGCCACCGCCTCCAGGGCCCGCATCACCGATCCGGCGGCGGGCCGGCCCGGCGAGCCGAGCGCGGGGGAGACCAGCGCGTCCAGGTCGTCGACGACCACGAGGAGCCGGGGCAGCGGCGGTGCGGCCTCGGTCCGCTTGCGTGCGGCGCCGGGCCGCAGCCGCAGCGTGGAGCTGGGCGGCGTCTCTATGTCCCCGGCCCCGGAGGCCGCCGGGCGCCCGCCCGGGGTGCGCTGCGCGACGATACGGCCGGACACCTCACGCCCCGCGTGCCACTGGGCGAAGTCCGTCCGGCCCAGCAACTCCGCGCGCCGCTTCAGCTCGGCGCTCAGCGACTGCGCGAACTCCCGCATGCGGACGGGGTCGTTGGCGACGAGATGGGTCGTGACATGGGGTATGTCCGTGCAGACGTGCAGGCCTTCACCGCGCCCCGCGCCCGCGCCGACGCCGTCCCGGCCGTCGATCAGCACCATGCTCAGCCGGTCGGGCCGCTCCGCGGCGGCCAGTGAGGCGACCAGGGCCCGCAGCAGCTCGGTACGGCCGCTGCCGGCCGGCCCCTCGACCAGCAGATGCGGCCCGTCGGCCACCAGATCGGCGGTGAGCGGGCCGTGCGGCCCGGCACCGAGCACCGCCCGGGCCCGGCCACCCAGCGACTCCGTGTCGTCGGCCGCGTCCGCCCAGCGCGCCATCAGCGAGGCCGGGGTGGCCCGGGCCAGGCCCAGCTCGTCCAGCAGCCGCGCCGACTGCGGCAGCGGCACGGCCACGCGCGCGTGCCGCTCACCGACGGGGCCGTCGGGCCTGAGCGGCGCCAGCGCCCGCGCGAACCGCTCCGCCCAGGCCGGGGAGACGGCGTCCACGGTGGCGACGGCCCCCGGGCCCACGGGCCCGGTGGGCGCGACACGCATCAGGTGCAGCGCTCCGGCGACATCCCCGCTGAGCAGGGCCACGGCCCCGCAGTGCCGGAAGGTGGGCGTGATCGCCGAGGCCGCCTCGTACACCTGCGCCACGGGCGCGGCGGGCGTGGTGGCCGCGGTCTCGGCGAGGCAGACGACATGGATCCCGGCTCGCGGACCGGCCACGGCCAGTCGCGCCAGGGCTTCCTGCAGAGAGGCGCCGCCGGGGTCCCCGTCCACGACGACGACGGTGAACGGCCCCGGGAAGCCACCGAATCCGGCCGGCTCGGCGCCTTCCCTGGCCCAGGAGGGGCGGCGGGCGGAGGTGCTGGTGCCGTGAGTGCCGTGCGGGGAGGCGGGTGCCGTTTCCGGTGCGGCCGGCGAGCTCTGTCCGGCTGGGCCGGTGAAAGGG
This sequence comes from Streptomyces sp. BK340, assembly GCF_007827595.1. Lineage (GTDB taxonomy): Bacteria > Actinomycetota > Actinomycetes > Streptomycetales > Streptomycetaceae > Streptomyces. The sequence goes on along the minus strand of NZ_VISR01000013.1, from coordinate 182,124 downwards.
GCCCCGGACCCCGCCGCCGGGGCCGGCTGGGCCGTGCCCCGGCCCGTCGCAGCGAACTCCTCCACCCGGCGCAGCAGTTCCTCCGTGCGGGCCGCCGCCTGTTCGCGGTCGTAGGCCAGCAGCAGGCGGCAGTCCTGGCCGTGGCCCGGGCGGACGTGCGGGAGCCAGCCCAGCCAGGACCACTCCGCCGTCCGCTCCTCCTCGGGGCGGCTGCGGTCCGCGCTGATCAGCACGATCTCCAGCAGGTCGGGGGAGTGCAGCGCGGCCAGCTGGGCCAGCACCGCACGGGCCAGCCCGGACAGCCGGGGGCGCGGACCGGCCAGGCCCAGCGCACCCGCCTCGCGCAGTGCGGCGGTCACCGGTACGGCGGGCAGCACGCCCGAGCCGTCCGGTGCGCTCCGGTCGGCCGTGCCCAGCCGTACGGTCAGCGCCTCCGGGTGTCCCGGCCCCCGCTCCCACAGCCGGGGCCCCGGGCCCAGCGCCGTCAGCAGCAGCGCGGCGGGATCCGGCCAGGTCTCCGGCAGCTGCGGGCCATCGGCCGTCTGTATACCGCCCCCACCGGCCTGCGGGGCGCCGAACGTCTCCGGCCGGGCCGTGGGCTGCTCCCCGCGCCCACCGGCCAGCCGCCGCGCCCAGGCGCCGATTCCGCCCCGGCGGCGGCCGCTCTCGGGGGCGTCGGTGCCCCGGAGCGGGGTGTCCTTGCGGCCGCGGCCCTCTCCCGCGCCGGTGCCGGAGGAGGCGCTGTCCGAGGCCGGGCCACGGGTCGTCGTACCGGCGGGTGCGGCGCCGGTCGGGTCTCCCGGGCCGCCCGCGCCGTACCGCCCCGCGTGGGTGTCCCCGCCACGGGAGGTGGTGCCGGGCGCGCCGGGTGCGGCTGTTCCACCGCCCGGTCCGCCGGCCCCGGGGCGACCCGCGGCCGTGCCCCCGCCGTCGGCGGTCGCGCCTGGCAGCCCGGGTGCCGGCCGTTCTCCGCCCGGTCCGCCGGGCCCGAGGCCGCCCCCGCCGACGGAAGCCCTGCCGGGAGCCGAACCCGGCCCCACCGCGCTTTCGCCGCGCGTCTCGATGCTCGGTGCCCCGCCCTGGCCCGGTACCGCAGGCTGTTCGCCGCGCCGGTGCTTGATCCCCGGGTCCGGGGCAGCCCAGCCCGCGGTGCCGTACGCGTGGTGGGTCGGTCCCGAGGGGCCGTCGGCGGGCGGGCCCGAGGTGGGCTCCACGCGTGCGTGCCCGGCGCCGGCCGTACCCGGATCACCGGCTTCGCCGGCCGCCCCCGGGGCGAAGCGCACACAGCCCTCTCCGTCCGGCACCGTCCGCACCCGCGCTCCGGGGCCGCCGGACGGGGTGATCCGCAGGGCGGACTCGCCGATCCTCAGCAGGGCCCCCGGAGCGAACCGCACCGCGCGGTCGCTCACCCGGGTGCCGTCCAGGGCCGTGCCGTTGGTGGAGCCGAGGTCGGCCACCGAGACACGGCCGTCGGCGGCGACCGTGACCGCGCAGTGCAGGCGGGAGACGTCCGGGTCGTCCAGCGGGACGTCGGCGTCGGCGGAGCGGCCGACCGTGATCCGGCCGCCGTGCAGCAGATGGACCCCGCCCGCGTCCGGGCCCGCGACCACGTGCAGCTGGGCCGGGGCGTCGTCCAGCTCGGGATGCGGCTCTGGGGCCGCCGGGGCGCCCAGGGACAGCACTGCGCCGTCGACCAGGGGAGGCTCGCCGAGGGTGCAGCGGCGCGGGTCCAGCCGCTCCGCACCCGCGTACAGGACCACCGAGGCGCTGCCGGAGTCCCGGCCCGTGCCGCCGTCTCCGGTGATCGCCGTGGCCAGCGCCGACGTCACCGCCGCCAGGTCCGTGCCCGCGGGCGCCGTCACCAGCACGTCGCGGCTCGCGGCGCGGCCCCGCTGCGGGGACGGACCCAGCGGGTCCACGACGGTCAGCCGGATCTGCATCGGCGCAGCGGTCCCTTCTGCCCGGGCGCGGACATCCCCCACCCCCGCACGAGCACGTCGGCCAGTACTGCACGCATCCTCGCACCTGTCACGGACAACGCGCCCGCGGCCCGGTGCCAAGTGATCTTGATTGGTCAGCTCTGCCCCCAAAAGTGCCTGACCGTTAATCCATCGGTGATCAGTTGAGATCGGTCACGTCCGGCACTGGGCAACCAGGAGACGAAGGCGAGCGTCTTTCCTTCGAACATCGACGGGAACGCTTACGTAGTGCCCTCGGGGGCGGCACTACAGTGGGCCGGAACACCGGAACACAGGCGAACAGACAGCAGGGAGCGCGGAACGTGCGGCCAGTCGGCAGCAAGTACCTGCTCGAGGAGCCGCTCGGACGCGGCGCCACGGGCACCGTCTGGCGTGCCCGCCAGCGCGAGACCGCGGGCGCCGAGGCGGCCGTGGCCGGCCAGCCCGGCGAGACGGTCGCGATCAAGGTCCTCAAGGAGGAGCTGGCGAGCGACCCGGACATCGTGATGCGGTTCCTGCGGGAACGCTCCGTCCTGCTCCGGCTCACCCACCCCAACATCGTCCGGGTCCGCGACCTGGTCGTCGAGGGCGATCTGCTGGCCCTGGTCATGGACCTCGTCGACGGTCCCGACCTGCACCGCTACCTGCGCGAGAACGGCCCCTTCACGCCGGTCGCCGCCGCGCTGATGACGGCGCAGATCGCCGACGCCCTCGGCGCGAGCCACTCCGACGGCGTCGTCCACCGCGACCTGAAGCCCGCCAACGTGCTGCTCCAGCAGTTCGACGGGCGGATGCACCCGATGCTGACCGACTTCGGCATCGCCCGCCTCGCCGACTCCCCGGGCCTGACCCGCACCCACGAGTTCGTCGGCACGCCCGCGTACGTGGCGCCGGAGTCCGCCGAGGGCCGCCCGCAGACCTCCGCCGTCGACATCTACGGCGCCGGCATCCTGCTGTACGAACTGGTCACCGGCCACCCGCCGTTCTCCGGCGGCACCGCCCTCGAGGTGCTGCACCAGCACCTGAGCGCCGAGCCGCGCCGCCCCTCCACCGTCCCGGACCCGCTGTGGACGGTGATAGAGCGCTGCCTGCGCAAGAACCCCGACGAGCGGCCCAGCGCCGAGAACCTCGCGCGCGGTCTCCGGGTCGTGGCCGAGGGCGTCGGCGTGCACGCGAACGCCGCCCAGATCGCCGCCGCCGAGGGCGTCGGTGCCCTGCTGGCCCCGGACCCGGCCCCGGCCGCCGTCCCGGGCGTGCCCGGCGCCGCCGACCCCACCCAGGTGCTGCCGACGAACGCGCCGCAGGGGGCGTTCGACCCGAACGCGGCAACCAGCGTCCTGCCGCACACCGGCGGCCCCGTCGGCGCGGCCGACCCCACCGCCGTCCTGCCGAGCACCGGCGCGGCCGACCCGACGGCCGTCCTGCCGCCGGTGCCGCAGGGACAGCCGGGCCAGCACCCCGATCAGCCGCACCCCTGGCAGAACCAGCTGCGCGCGGCCCGGGACCGCAACGAGCAGACGCAGATCCAGTACCTCGACCCCGACGAGGACCCGCTGCGCCGCCGCCCCCAGCGGCAGGTCGCCCGGCCGCAGCAGCAGCCGCGCCAGGCCCCGCAGGCGCGCCCGCAGCAGCCGCAGGCGCGCGGCCGGCAGCAGCAGCCGCACGCCGGGTACGGCTACCCGCAGCAGCAGCCCCAGCAGTACGCCCCGCCGCAGCAGCCCCAGCGGTACGCGCCCCCCGCCCCGGAGCCGCAGCGCCCCGCACGCGAGCCCCGGCCGGCGCGGCAGCGCAGCGCCAACCCGATGAAGATCCCCGGACTCGGCTGCCTGAAGGGCTGCCTGTTCACGATCGTCATCCTGGTCGTCGCCAGCTGGCTGATCTGGGAGCTGACCCCGTTGCACACCTGGGTCGGCCAGGGCAGGGGCTACTGGCACGAGGTGAGGCACTTCGCCGGACAGGTGAGCCACTGGGTCAAGGAGCTGGGCTCGTCCTCCGGCAGCGGCAACTGACCGCGAGTTTGGGGATTTGTCGACACCTGACGGGTGATTTCCGTCTCCGCGGTGAAGGTTGGCTCGTTCGACGCGTAGTTTTGTCGGCAACACGCGTCAGTAGGAGCAGTCTTGGCACGGAAGATCGGCAGCCGGTACACCGCCAACCAGATCCTGGGGCGGGGCAGCGCCGGCACGGTGTGGCTGGGCGAGGGACCCGAGGGGCCCGTCGCGATCAAGCTGCTGCGTGAGGACCTCGCGTCCGACCAGGAGCTCGTCGGGCGCTTCGTCCAGGAGCGCACCGCACTGCTCGGCCTGGAGCACCCGCACATCGTCACCGTGCGCGACCTCGTGGTCGACGGCAACGACCTGGCGCTCGTCATGGACCTGGTGCGCGGGACCGATCTGCGCACCCGCCTCGAGCGTGAACGACGCATGGCCCCCGAGGCGGCCGTGGCGATCGTCGCCGACATCGCCGACGGGCTCGCGGCGGCCCACGCGGCCGGGGTCGTGCACCGGGACGTCAAGCCCGAGAACGTCCTGCTGGACATGCAGGGCCCGCTCGGCCCGGGCGGCGCGCACCCCGCCCTGCTGACGGACTTCGGCGTCGCGAAGCTGATCGACTCGCCGAAGCGGACCCGGGCCACGAAGATCATCGGCACGCCGGACTACCTGGCCCCGGAGATCGTCGAGGGCCTGCCACCGCGCGCCTCGGTCGACATCTACGCCCTCGCGACGGTGCTGTACGAGCTGCTGGCCGGCTTCACCCCGTTCGGGGGCGGGCACCCGGGAGCGGTGCTGCGCCGCCATGTGACGGAGACGGTCGTACCGCTGCCGGGGATCCCCGACGAGCTGTGGCAGCTGATCGTGCAGTGCCTCGCGAAGGCCCCGGCGTCGCGGCTGCGGGCGTCCGAGCTGGCGTCGCGACTTCGGGAGCAGCTGCCGACGCTGGCCGGGATGGCGCCGCTGGACGTCGACGAGCCGGACGCGGAGTCGGCCGAGGAGGGTCCGGAGGAGGCACCGGCCCCGGCGGCGCCCGGGGAGCCCGTACGGCGCCGGGGAGCGGTCTCCCTGGTACCGGGGGCCAAGCCGGACTCCAACCGGGACACCCACACGTCGATGCGGGTGCCCGCGCCCGACGAGCTGGCCGGAGGAGCACGGGGCACGGCGCGAGTCCCCCGCGCGTCGGGTGCTCCCCGCCCCGGCTCGGCCCGCCACCGCGCGGCCGTCCGGCGCCGCCGGATCACGCTGGGCGTCGCGGGGGTGGTCCTGGCCGCGGCGATAGGTGTCGGCGCGTGGGCGGCCACCTCGGGGGACGACGAGCCGCCGCGGGAGACGCACAGCACGTCGACGCCGTGACTTCCGGGTGCGGGTTCGCACCCGCCGGCCCGCCCCGCGCCTGAGGACGAGGCCGTTCGGTCCGGAGCGGGGCCCCGGGGACGCAGGCCCCCGGCAGGGCCCGCGCCGGGGTCGGCTGCCCGCACCCTGCCCAGGGTGCCCGGCGGAGCCGTTACGCTGGAGGCGTGGCAGTCGTCGATGTATCCGAAGAGCTGAAGTCCCTCTCCTCGACCATGGAGTCGATCGAGGCCGTCCTGGACCTCGACAGGCTGAGGGCAGACATCGCCGTGCTCGAGGAGCAGGCGGCCGCGCCGTCCCTGTGGGACAACCCGGACGAGGCGCAGAAGATCACCAGCAAGCTCTCCCACCTCCAGGCCGAGGTCAGGAAGGCGGAGGCGCTGCGCGGCCGGATCGACGATCTGGCGGTCCTCTTCGAGATGGCCGAGGAGGAGGACGACCCGGACACCCGCGCCGAGGCCGAGTCCGAGCTGGCCTCCGTGCGCAAGGCGCTGGACGAGATGGAGGTCCGGACGCTGCTCAGCGGCGAGTACGACTCCCGTGAGGCACTCGTCAACATCCGTGCCGAGGCCGGTGGCGTCGACGCCGCCGACTTCGCCGAGAAGCTGCAGCGCATGTACCTGCGCTGGGCCGAGCAGCACGGTTACAAGACCGAGCTCATCGAGACGTCGTACGCGGAAGAGGCCGGCATCAAGTCGACCACCTTCGCCGTGCAGGCGCCGTACGCCTACGGGACGCTCTCCGTCGAGCAGGGCACGCACCGCCTCGTGCGTATCTCGCCCTACGACAACCAGGGGCGCCGCCAGACCTCCTTCGCGGGCGTCGAGATCCTCCCCGTGGTCGAGCAGACCGACCACATCGAGATCGACGAGTCCGAGCTGCGGGTGGACGTGTACCGCTCCTCCGGCCCCGGCGGCCAGGGCGTCAACACCACCGACTCCGCGGTGCGCCTGACCCACATCCCCACGGGCATCGTGGTCTCCTGCCAGAACGAGCGGTCGCAGATCCAGAACAAGGCCACCGCGATGAACGTCCTCCAGGCCAAGCTGCTGGAGCGGCGCCGCCAGGAGGAGCAGGCCAAGATGGACGCCCTCAAGGGCGACGGCGGCAACTCCTGGGGCAACCAGATGCGTTCGTACGTGCTGCACCCGTACCAGATGGTCAAGGACCTGCGCACCGAGTTCGAAGTCGGTAACCCGGAGGCCGTGTTCAACGGCGAGATCGACGGATTCCTGGAGGCCGGCATTCGCTGGCGCAAGCAGCAGGAGAAGTAACTTTGTCGACATGACAACTGCCGCCCCAGAGGCGGCAGTTGTCTTTTGTCTGGGTTTTACATCACACTCACAGGCTCCAACTGCCCCCAAACGCCGCCCTGTCGGACATTGCGCGCGCAATGGCCTTGACGTTGCTTTGAAAAATGGGAAGGCTGAAGCGTGGCATGCGTATCTCTGGGGCGCATGTGAACCGGGGGAATTGGCACACATCTCGTCACGGCTACCTCCGTCGATCACGGCAAGCCCCGCACGCCGCCTCATTGACGAACAGCTACTGGGGGTAGCAACCATATGACGAAGAAGACGCGGATCCGGGTCGCGCGGATAGCCGCCGGCGCCGTGATCGCGGCCGGCGCCTCGCTGACTGCCGCGGGCGCCGCCTCGGCCCTGGACCTCGGCGTCCAGGCAGGCCCGATCACCCTGGGCGTGAGCGCGGACGGCAACGACGACGGCGGGACCACCGGAGGCTGCGACCCCGTCGGTGTCTGTGACACCACGGGCGGCACCTCGACCGGTGGCGACGACTCCACGGGCGGCACCACCACGGGTGGCGACGACTCCACCGGTGGCACCACCACCGGCGGCGACGACTCCACGGGTGGCACCACCACCGGCGGCGACGACAGCACCGGCGGCACCACCACCATCGGTGGCGTCATCGGCGGTGGCGACAGCAGCACCGGCGGCACCAGCTCCACCGGTGGCGACACCGGCGGCACCGGTGGCACCAGCTCGACCGGTGGCGACACCGGCGGCACCGGTGGCACCAGCTCCACCGGTGGCGACAGCAGCACCGGCGGCACCAGCTCCACCGGTGGTGGCAACAGCTCCGGTGGCGGCAGCTCGACCGGTGGCGACACCGGCGGCAACGGCAACTCCGGTGGCAACGGCAACTCCGGTGGCAACGGCAACTCGGGTGGCAACGGCTCCTCCGGTGGCAACAGCAGCACCGGTGGCAACGGCCACACCACCCCCGACGGTGGCAACAACAACGCGTCCCAGGAGGAGGGCTCCTCGGCCCTCACCGACACGGGCTCGGACACCTCGGCCCAGGGCGGCGACAAGCAGCTCGCCGAGACCGGTGCCGGTCAGACCGCGTTCCTGATCGTCGGCGCCGCGACCATGATCGCCGGCGGCATCGGCTTCCGCGTCCTGCCGCGTCTGGTGAACGGCCGGGGCGGCGCGGCCGCCTGAGCGTAGCCTCACGGTCACGTGCTGTAGGCACAGTGCAGACGGAAGGGCCCGGAGCTCGACGCTCCGGGCCCTTCCGGCGTTCCTGGGGGCTTCCTACGCGGTCTGGTGCGCCAGCAGCGCGACCGCGGCGATCAGTACCGCGAGCAGCATGATCAGCGCCATCGGGTTCAGCCCGGCGAAGAAGCCCTCCTGCTGCTGCAGCCGCTCGCGATTGGCGCGGCACACCGGGCACCGGCCCTCACTCACAGGCGACGCGCAGTTCGCGCACACCAACCGGTCGTACGTCATGCGCTCGCCCTCCTTGCACCGGCCATCACACATATAACGCACCCGGGAACGAGAACGTTCCCCCTCCACTCTGCCAGGTTCCCGCCGAGCTTGCGCGGGGCGGCTGCAGAGGGGTGGATTCCGTCGCAGCGCGGCTGCGGGCCCCGGGGGGCCGGGCGCGGCCCCGCGGCGCGGTCCTACATCGATACAGCCCGCGCTCCTGGGTGGGAAAGCTCACGCTCGTCGAAAAGTCCCGTACAAAAACGCACAAGCCTCCCCCAACCCCGCCCGGACCCTGCACCCCCGCCCTCGGTTCGCGTATGGTCACGCACATCTACCCCCGGCGACCCGTGGTGCATCCGTGATCCGATTCGACAACGTCTCCAAGGTCTACCCCAAGCAGACCCGCCCCGCGCTCAGGGATGTGTCCCTGGAAGTGGAGAAGGGCGAGTTCGTCTTCCTCGTGGGGTCCTCCGGCTCCGGAAAGTCCACCTTCCTGCGGCTCGTCCTCCGCGAGGAGCGGTGCAGCCACGGCCAGGTGCACGTCCTGGGCAAGGACCTCGCGCGCGTCTCCAACTGGAAGGTGCCGCAGATCCGCCGCCAGCTCGGGACGGTGTTCCAGGACTTCCGCCTCCTGCCCAACAAGACGGTCGCGGAGAACGTGGCCTTCGCGCAGGAGGTCATCGGCAAGTCGCGCGGCGAGATCCGCAAGTCCGTGCCGCAGGTGCTCGACCTCGTCGGGCTCGGCGGCAAGGAGGAGCGGATGCCGGGCGAGCTCTCCGGTGGTGAGCAGCAGCGCGTGGCCATCGCGCGGGCCTTCGTCAACCGGCCCAAGCTGCTCATCTGCGACGAGCCCACCGGCAACCTCGACCCGCAGACCTCCGTCGGCATCATGAAGCTGCTCGACCGCATCAACCGGACGGGCACCACCGTGATCATGGCGACGCACGACCAGAACATCGTGGACCAGATGCGCAAGCGCGTCATCGAGCTGGAGAAGGGCCGACTCGTCCGCGACCAGGCCCGCGGCGTCTACGGCTACCAGCACTGACCGACGAGATCCACGGAAAGGCTTAACCAGACGCCATGCGCGCCCAGTTCGTCCTGTCGGAGATCGGTGTCGGTCTCCGCCGCAATCTGACGATGACCTTCGCCGTCATCGTCTCCGTCGCCCTGTCCCTGGCCCTGTTCGGTGGTTCGCTGCTGATGAGCGACCAGGTGAGCACCATGAAGGGGTACTGGTACGACAAGGTCAACGTCTCGATCTTCCTGTGCAACAAGAGCGACGCACAGTCGGACGTCAACTGCGCCAAGGGTGCGGTCACCGAGGACCAGAAGAAGCAGATCCTCAACGACCTGCACAAGATGACGATCGTCGAGAAGGTCGCGTACGAGTCGCAGGACCAGGCGTACAAGCACTACAAGGAGCAGTTCGGCAACTCCCCGCTGGCCAGCTCGCTGACGCCGGACCAGATGCAGGAGTCGTACCGCATCAAGCTCAAGGACCCGCAGAAGTACCAGGTGATCGCGACCGCGTTCAACGGGCGCGACGGTGTCCAGTCGGTGCAGGACCAGAAGGGCATCCTGGACAACCTCTTCCAGCTGCTGAACCTGATGAACCGGGCGGCGCTCGGCGTGATGGCGCTGATGCTGCTCGTCGCGCTGCTGCTGATCGTCAACACCGTGCGTGTCTCGGCGTTCAGCCGTAGGCGCGAGACCGGCATCATGCGCCTGGTCGGTGCCTCGGGCTTCTACATCCAGGCGCCGTTCATCATGGAGGCAGCGGTCGCCGGTCTCATCGGCGGTGGCCTCGCCTGCATCTTCCTGGTGGTCGGGCGGTACTTCACCATCGACCACGGCATGGCGCTGTCCGCCAAGCTCACGCTGATCAACTTCGTAGGCTGGGACGCGGTGTTGACCAAGCTCCCGCTGATCCTCGCCACCAGCGTCCTCATGCCGTCACTGGCGGCATTCTTCGCGCTGCGCAAGTACCTGAAGGTGTGACGCATCCCAAGAGGGCCGTACGGACATCCGACCGTACGGCCCTTCGCGTTCCCCTAGACTCACGGCCATGTCAGGCCGAGACCTGTTCTCCCGCCCGTCGCCCACCGCCGCCCTATCCGACGCGCTGCGCGCGACCCCTTTCAATTCAACCCGCCGCATCCGCCGCGGGGCCGCCCTGACATTGGTGTTCGCCGGCGTCCTCGTCGCGGGCGCCGTCACCGGCTCCCTCCCGGACACCGGCCAGGCGGTCGGTGCCGGCCGCAAGGCCGCCGCGGGTGCCGCGCACCCGGATCCCGGGCACGAGGACGTGCAGCAGGCCGCCGCGGAGGCCATGGCCGACGGCAAGTCGCCCATGGAGGCCGCCGAGCGGGCCGTCAGCCGCAGCGGCGACCGCTGGGGCGCCGTCTACTCCGAGGGCGAGTACCAGGAGTTCCAGGAGGCCCTCGACGGCCAGTACACCGGCGTGGGCCTGTGGGCGAGGCGCGAGCGGGACGGCCGGATCGCGGTGACCCGGGTGCAGCCCGGCTCGCCCGCGGCCGACGCCGGGGTCCGCAGGGGCGACCGGCTGCGCAGCGTCGACGGCGACACGGTCGACGGGCGGCCGGTCACCGAGGTCGTCTCCTTACTGCGCGGCGACGCGGAGGACGCGGCCGCCGGCACGACGGTCACGCTCGGCCTGCAGCGCGGCACGCGCGCGTGGAGCGAGACCCTGCACCGGGCCCGCCTGTCCACTGACTCGGTGACCGTCCGCAGGCTGCCCGACGAAGTCACCGTCATCCAGATCGCCGCCTTCACCAAGGGCTCCGCCGCCGCCGTCCGCGCCGCCGTACGGCAGGCCCCGGCCGACGCCGGCATCATGCTCGACCTGCGCGGGAACTCCGGCGGCCTGGTCACCGAGGCGGTGGACACCGCCTCCGCCTTCCTCGACGGCGGCCTGGTCGCCACCTACGACGTCGACGGCGCCCAGCGCGCCCTGCACGCGGACACCGGCGGTGACACCGCCCGGCCCCTGGTCGCCCTGGTCGACGGGGGCACCATGAGCGCGGCCGAGATGCTGACCGGCGCCCTGCAGGACCGGGGCCGCGCGGTCGTGATCGGTTCCCGCACCTTCGGCAAGGGCTCCATCCAGATGCCGACCGAGCTGCCCGACGGCTCGGTGGCCGAGCTGACCGTGGGCCACTACCGCACCCCCTCCGGCCACAAGGTGGACGGCCGGGGCATCACCCCGGACCTGGAGGCGGGGCCGGAGGCGCTCCAGCGGGCGGAGACGGTGCTCACCGGCCTCGGCGACCCCTCCTAGCGTCCTTAATACGCTTCCCACCCACCCCCTCCATGGTGCGAAAATGGTCGGCACTATGAGCAAGGGAATGTACGTACCGAAGGAGTCCCAGCCCAAGCAGGGCGGTGGGGCCGCGAAGGCCAGGGACGGCGAGAAGGGCGGCAAGCGCAAGATCGTCGCCCAGAACAAGAAGGCCCGGCACGACTACGCGATCGTCGACACCTACGAGGCCGGGCTCGTGCTCACCGGCACCGAGGTCAAGTCGCTGCGTGAGGGACGGACCTCGCTGACCGACGGCTTCGTCCAGATCGACCGGGGTGAGGCGTGGCTGCACAACGCCCACATCCCCGAGTACCACCAGGGCAGCTGGACCAACCACTCCGCGCGCCGCAAGCGCAAGCTTCTCCTGCACCGCGAGGAGATCGACAAGCTGGAGTCCAAGGCCCAGGAGACGGGTCACACGATCGTGCCCCTCGCCCTGTACTTCAAGGACGGCCGTGCGAAGGCCGAGATCGCCCTCGCACGAGGCAAGAAGGAGTACGACAAGCGGCAGACCCTGCGGGAGAAGCAGGACCGGCGTGAGTCGGACCGTGCGATCGCGGCGGCGAAGCGGAAGCAGCGCGGCGTCTAGCCCGGGCCGCCGGTAATGAGCTGGCATCGGCGTGCGTCGGTCACGTACAATGGCATCGCACTCCACAGAGGGTGCACCCCCCTCGCCCGAGGGGATTGAAAAATCAACATGGGGATGATCGGTTTCGACAGCGGTTGTCGAAGCAGGGGAAGCGTGTCGAGGAAGCGGCAATGATCTCGTAAACCATATGTCGCAAAAAATAATCGCCAACACCAAGCGCGATTCCTTCGCCCTCGCTGCCTAAGTAGCGACTTGCGAAGTGTCAGCCCGGGGCTGTTCCCGACCCGGATCCTGGCATCAGCTAGGGAACTAAACCTTGATCCCGGTCACGGGGTGAAGAGGGAAACCAAACAGTGACTGGGCCCGTCGGCGACTTGTTCGCGTGATCGCCGGGGCCGAGAAAATCACAGCGGACTGCACACGGAGAAGCCCTGATTCCGCACCGTTGGACGCGGGTTCGATTCCCGCCATCTCCACTCATCCCATGTGGGCGAAGGCCCCGCTGCCTCGGCAGCGGGGCCTTCGCCGTTGTCCGGGACATACCCCCGTCATGCCCCGTACGCGCGGGCCAGCCGCGTGATGCGGGAGTTCTCCGCGTCACGCTCGGCCTGGGCGGCCTTGAACTCCTTCTGCCGGCCGGCGATCGCGGCGTTCTGGTACTCCGACTCGACGGCGAACCAGACGCCCACCAGGTTGGTGCTCTCCTTGCAGCCGACGTCGGCCCGGGCCTCGCGGATCTCCGTGCGGTCCGGCTCGGCCCGCTGGACCGAGGGCAGCTTGGCCCCCGCCTCCATCGGGTCCGGTTCGTCGAAGCCGTGTGTCCGCATGCAGGCCGACCAGCGGGCGAAGACCTTCCGTACCCGGGGGTCGGCCAGCGAGCGGGCGAAGCTGTCGCTCTTGGTGGCCGCGACGATCCCGTCGGGTCCGGCACCGGTGCCGATCCGCCGGGCGGCCTCGCCCTCGCACCCTCCCTCGGGCAGCTTGCGGCCCTTGTAGGCGGTCACCGGCCGGCGCTCGGCGTTCCTGGCGAACATGACCGCCTGCTCTGCGGCGGACGGCCTCAGCGCCGCGCTGCCGGCCGGCGCCGACGACTTCGTGCGCGGCAGGTGGTACCCCCAGGTCGCGACGCTCGCGGGATCCGTCACGCCGTACCTGCGGTACATCACCGAGTCGGCGGCGGAGGCCACGGGCTTCGGCCCCATGGGGAAGTCGAGGCCGTACTTCTTCATGCAGTCCTCGACGATCCTGCCGTGCACCCAGCCGCGCCGCGCCGTCTGCTCGGGCGTGAGCATGTAGTCCTCGATCGGCAGGTGCAGGTTCATGACCTGCGCCGGACCGGGCGTGGGCGTGGGAACGGGCGTGGCCGCGGCGGCCGACGGCGGGTCCGGCCGGCCCGCGCAGCCCACCGCGGTGGTGAGCGCGAGCAGCAGCGTCCCCGCCTTCAGGCCTCGCCGGAGGGCGCATGCGGCGATCATGTTCTTTTCCCCGTCCGGATCAGACGTCGGGGCACTGGTCGTACGGGTCGTGGCCCCCGTAGTGACCGTCGATCGCGATGGACGCCTCGTTGTTCCGCAGCTGCCCGTTGAGGTTGCCGCCGGAGCCGCCGTCGATGTAGTTCGAGTTGCCCACGTAGTTGGGGTAGACCCAGGTGCGCACGTCGCAGTACACGGAGTTCTCCATGGACGCGGCATCGTTGCGGATGATGTGGCCGTCGTTGAAGTTGCCGGAGATCGTGGAGACCTGGGTGACGTTGTAGCCCACCATGCCCCCCGCGTGGTTCGGCGAGTAGTACAGGCAGAAGAAGTAGCCGTCGCATCGCGAGCTCGTGGACCACGAGGAGACGTTGCTGTCCGTCGCGCTCGCCTGCCCCGCGGACACACCCAGCGCCAGCGCGGCACTTGCCGCCGCGACGCCCGCACGCCGGCCGAACTTGCTGAGAATCATGCGCTTTTCCTTCGTCGAGGGGAGATCCGTTGCCGCGGCGGATTGAATTCTGCATGCCGGGCGACCTCAACGCGGCGCGGAATGGGCTGCTTTGTCGTACCCCTTGCTCGTCCCAAGTCTCTGACCTGCGGTTTGGGACGCGTCCCTGAGACGGAGCGGGCCCTCAGGACGCGTTGCGGGGTGCGTCGCGGGGCGCGGTGCTCGCGCGGTCGCCGGTGTGACGGGCATGGCGGTCGGCGGTTCGGCGGGAGGAACGCGTGGCCGCCGCAGCCGAGTTGATGAGCACGGCCGTGCCCGCCGCGGCGGCCGGGACGGCGTAGGCGAGGGCGGGGGAGAGGTGGTCCGCCGCCCAGCCGCCGGCCGCCGAGCCGCATGCGATGCCGGTGAGCAGGCCGGTGACGACGAGGCTCATGCCCTCGTTGAGCCGGTCCGCCGGGGTGCGCTCCTGCACCTGGGTCATCGCGGTCACCATCGTCGGCGCGGTCGCCATGCCGGCCAGGAGCAGCGCGCCCGCCAGGACCGTGAGCGAACCCGCGGTGGCGGCCGCCAGCCAGGGCAGGGTCATCAGCCCGGCCATCGCGAGCAGGCACCGGGAGAGGCGGAGGCCGGCCGGCTTCAGCGACCCGTACAGCAGGCCCGCCGCGCAGGAGCCGGCCGCCTGCAGCGCGAGGACCGCACCGGCCGCCGCGCGATGCCCCTGGGCGTCGGCGTAGGCGATGGTGACCACCTCCATCGAGCCGAACACCGCGCCGGTCGCCACGAAGCAGGCCAGCAGCGGGGGCATTCCCGGGCTCCGCAGTGGTGACGGAGCCTTCGAACGGGCCTGTGGAGGCGGCTCGGTCGCCCGCTGCGCGGTGAACAGCAGCATGCCTGCCAGCAGCAGGACGGTCCCGGCGAGTGTGCCCGCCTCCGGGAAGAACGTGCCGGTCAGGAAGGACGCCAGCACGGGGCCGAGCATGAAGCACAGCTCGTCGGCCGCCTGCTCGAAGGAGTTCGCGGTGTGCAGTGCGCCGGGGTCGTCGCGCAGCAGATGGGCCCAGCGGGCGCGGGACAGGCCGCCGATGTTCGGGGTGGCCGCGGTGGCGGCGTACGCGGCGAACAGGGTCCAGTCGGGGGCGTCGTAGCGCACGCACAGCAGCAGCGCGAGGCTGCCGAGCACGGCGACGAGCGTGGCCGGTACGGCGACCCGGGCCTGCCCGTGCCGGTCGACGAGCCGGGCGATCCAGGGCCCGGCCAGCCCGGTCGCCGCGAGCCCGGTGGCCGTGACGGCACCGGCGAGGGCGTACGAGCCCCGGGACCCGGCGATCATCACGACCGCACTCACGCCGAACATGCCCATGGGGAGGCGGGCGATCAGGTTGCCGGCGGTGAAGGCGCGGGTGCCGGGGAGGGAGAAGAGACGGCGGTATCCGGTTGATCGTGCTGGTCCGCTGGGTATTCGGGTGTCTTCGGCGGTCTGGTGCGGCATGGCTCTACGTTCGCCCGGAGTCGATCACCGGGTCCAACACCTTCTCGATGCCGATTCACGCACCAGCGTTGTAAATTGCCCGCCATGCCCGCCGCCATAGAGCCCCGCCTCCTGCGCGCCTTCCTCGCCGTCGCCGAGGAGCTGCACTTCACCCGCGCCGCGGCCCGCCTGTACGTCGCCCAGCAGGCGCTCAGCCGGGACGTGCGGCGGCTGGAGCGGGAGCTGGGTGCCGAGCTGTTCGTGCGGACCACCCGGCAGGTGACGCTGACCGCGGACGGCGAGCGGCTGCTGCCGCACGCCCGGCGGGTTCTCGCCGCCCAGGACGACCTGCTCGCCGCCTTCGGCCAGGCCCGGCCGCTGCTGGTCGACCTCAACTCCGCGGGCCTGGCCACCGGCCGCCGTGTGCTGCACCGGGCCCGGGAACTCGCCCCCGACTGCGAGCTGATGGCCCGCTACGAGAGCGGCCTCACCGGAGCCGCGGCCGATCTGCTCGCCGGCCGGCTCGACGCCTCCTTCGGGCGCTTCGCGGGCCTGGACCCGGCCCTGCGCTCCGGTCTGGAGCAGCAGCCCGTGCGCTACGAGCCGATGGCGGTGCTGCTGCCCGAGGACCACCCGCTGGCCGCGCGGCCGGAGGTGCCGCTGGCGGCGCTGGCCGGGGAGACCGTGTACGCCGGTGCTGGGAACCCGCGGACCCGGGAGTGGACCGACCTGGCCCTTCGCCTCTTCGAAGGGCGCGGCATCCGGCTCGCGCCCCCTCTTCCGCTGGCGGTCGGGGACGAGGAGTTCGAGCGGATCATGTCCAAGACCCGCAACCCGATCCTGGCCGTCGTGGACTTCCCCGTCATGCCCCGCACGGTGTTGCGGCCGCTCGTCGACCCCGTTCCGCTGTCACCCGTCTCGCTCGTCTGGCGCAGGGGGCTGGTCCACCCCGCGCTGGACGCGCTCCGGAGGGCCGCGGCCGAGATCGCGAAGGCCGAGGGCTGGCTGCGACGACCCGCCGACCGATGGATTCCGGCCATGGATGACGATGCGATGAACCCGCGCGACTGAGGCGTTCCCATGGCCCCCGATTCTTCCCTCACCGACGGCTCTCCTCGCGAGTGAGAGCAACGTTCCCTTCCGGTCACCCACAGCCACAGGCAGGAAACGCGCCCTCCCTACCTTCGGGACTCATCACCGCTCATCACCGCTCATCACCCGGAACCACCTGAGCCCCGGAGCACCGTGGAGGCGTCATGACAGCCCCGAGTACAGCCCCCGCCGCGAGCAGCAGCAGGGGAGGCCGCTGGATCGAGCAGTGGGATCCGGAGGACGAGGCGTTCTGGAACGCGACCGGTGAGAAGGTCGCCCGCCGGAACCTGCTCTTCTCCGTCCTCTCCGAGCACATCGGATTCTCGATCTGGACCATGTGGTCCGTACTGGTGCTCTTCATGGGCCCGGAGTACGGGCTGACCCCGGCGGACAAGTTCCTGCTGACCTCGGTGGTCACGCTCGTCGGCGCCGCCGTCCGCGTCCCCTACACCTTCGCCGTCGCCGTCTTCGGCGGGCGGAACTGGACGATCGTCTCGGCCGGTCTGCTGCTGGTGCCGACGGTCGCCGCCTTCCTCGTCATGAAGCCGGGTACGTCCTTCGACACCTTCCTCCTGGTCGGTCTGCTCGCGGGCATCGGCGGCGGGAACTTCGCCTCCAGCATGACCAACATCAACGCCTTCTTCCCGCTGCGCAAGAAGGGGTGGGCCCTCGGCCTCAACGCCGGCGGCGGGAACATCGGCGTCCCGGTCATCCAGCTGGTCGCCCTCGCGATCATCGGGGCGAGCGGCGGGCCGCGGGTGCTGCTCGGGATCTACATCCCGCTGATCGTCGTCGCCGCCGTCCTCGCCGCGGTGTTCATGGACAACCTCGCCTCCGTGAAGAACGACACCGGCGCAGCCAAGGACGCGGCCAAGGACGCCCACACCTGGATCATGGCGTTCCTCTACGTCGGGACGTTCGGCTCCTTCATCGGGTACAGCTTCGCCTTCGGACAGGTCCTGACGAACCAGTTCGGGCGCACCCCGCTGCAGGCCGCCTACCTCACCTTCGTCGGCCCGCTGCTCGGCTCGCTCATCCGGCCCGTCGGCGGCTGGCTCGCCGACCGCTACGGCGGGGCCCGCATCACCCTCTGGAACTACGTCGGCATGGCCGCCGCCACCGCCGTGCTCGTCTTCGCCAGCATGCAGAAGTCCCTGCCGCTGTTCGTGTCGGTCTTCGTCGTGCTGTTCGTGCTCAGCGGGCTCGGCAACGGGTCGACGTACAAGATGATCCCCGGGATCTTCCAGGCCAAGGCCGTCGCCAAGGGACTCCGGGGCGAGGAGGCGGCCGCCCACGGCCGGCGCCTGTCCGGTGCCTCCATGGGACTCATCGGCGCCGTCGGCGCGCTCGGCGGTGTCGGCATCAACATGGCGTTCCGTCAGTCCTTCCTCTCCTACGGCTCCGGCACGGGCGCCTTCGTCGCCTTCCTCGCCTTCTACGGCGCCTGCTTCGTCATCACCTGGGCCGTATACCTTCGCCGCCCGGCGGGCCAGGTTCCCGCTGCGGCCGCAGCTTCCGAGGCGAAGCCCCAGCTCAGCTACGCCGAAGTGTGACGTAACACCGGCGACATCGAGCCGAACCGAGCCTGTCACGAGCCGTTGACAGGCTCGCTCGGCATGCGGGCCAGGTAGGAGAGCCATGTACGAGGAACAGCAGCAGGCGGGACAGACGGAACACGGGCCCCTCGCGGGCTTCACGGTAGGTGTGACCGCCGCGCGCCGTGCCGACGAGCTGGGGGCGCTGCTCCAGCGGCGCGGAGCCGCCGTCCTGCACGCGCCCACCCTGCGCATAGTGCCCCTTGCCGACGACGGCGAACTGCTCGCCGCCACCAAGGAGATCATCGACCAGGCGCCGGACGTGGTGGTGGCGACCACCGCCATCGGGTTCCGGGGCTGGGTCGAGGCCGCCGACGGCTGGGGGCTCGGGGAGCAGCTGCTGGAGCGGCTGCGCGGGGTGGAGCTGCTGGCCCGCGGGCCCAAGGTGAAGGGGGCCATCCGGGCCGCCGGGCTCACCGAGGAGTGGTCGCCGTCCAGCGAGTCCATGGCCGAGGTGCTCGACCGGCTGCTGGAGGAGGGCGTCGACGGGCGCCGGGTCGCCGTGCAGCTGCACGGGGAGCCGCTGCCCGGGTTCGTCGAGGCGCTGCGGGCCGGGGGAGCGGAGGTGCTTCCGGTGCCGGTGTACCGCTGGATGCCGCCGGAGGACATCGGCCCCGTCGACCGGCTGCTGGACGCCGTCGTCTCGCGCGGGGTGGACGCGCTCACCTTCACCAGCGCGCCGGCCGCCGCGTCCCTGCTGTCGCGGGCCGAGGAGCGGGGACTGCTCGCCGAGCTGCTGACCGCGCTGAGCCATGACGTCCTGCCCGCCTGCGTGGGCCCCGTCACCGCGCTGCCGCTGCAGGCCCGGGGCGTGGACACCGTACAGCCGGAGCGGTTCCGGCTCGGGCCGCTCGTCCAGCTGCTCTGCCAGGAACTGCCCGGGCGGGCACGGTCCTTGCCGGTCGCCGGGCACCGGGTGGAGATCCGGGGCCACGCGGTGCTGGTGGACGGCGACCTGAAGCCGGTGCCGCCGGCGGGCATGTCCCTGCTGCGGGCGCTGTCCCGGCGCCCGGGCTGGGTGGTGGCCCGCGCCGAGCTGCTGCGCGCGCTGCCGGGCGCCGGCCGCGACGAGCACGCGGTGGAGACGGCGATGGCCCGGCTGCGTACGGCACTCGGGGCGCCGAAGCTGATCCAGACCGTGGTGAAGCGGGGGTACCGGCTGGCGCTGGACGCGGCGGCGGACGCGAAGTACGCGGACGCGTGAGCGGCCGCCCGGTGCGGTGACCTCCGTCGCGCCGGGCGGAGCCGGAGCGGGCTTCTTCGCGCGCCCGCCGGGGCCGGCCTCACGAGGCCGCGCTCGCTCCAGGTGCACTGCGACGGGACGTGAGCGGCGCGGACGGCTGTGCTGCCTCGCCCGGCTTCTGCCCGGAACGCCCGTGCACCAGCAGCGCCCGCGTCAGGAGTGCCACCGCCGCCGTCGACCCCACCGCCCGGGCCACGTTCCACGCCACCCACGGTCCTTCGAAGTGCTCGCGGAGGGCGGACGGATCCCGCTTCGCCGCGAGGGCGTTGTTCAGGGGGATGTTGAAGGCCACCGTGACGAAGAAGACCAGGGCGTAGGCCGCCAGGGCCGCGCAGGTCCAGCGGGCGGCGGGTGTGGCGCGCAGTTGCCACGCCGACCATCCGGTCAGTGCCGGCGCCCCCATGAAGCTCAGGAAGAACACCGGGTTCTGGATCACGTCGTTGATGTTGCGCATGACCTCGACGTAGGTGCGGTCGTCGCTGCGGGCCAGGGCCGGCATGACCGCGCAGGCGAAGATGTAGAAGACCCCGGCGATCAGGCCCATCGCGACCGTGGCCGCGCTCAGGACGACTGTGCCGGTCCGGGTTTCCCTCGTATTCGTCATGCCTTGCAGCCAACCGGAGCGGCCCCTGCCCCGGACATGGCCGAAGCGCGCACCCGCATACGCAGGCGTCCGGCTACGCCGACGCCGGTACGGCCGTACGACGTTCTGGGTACCGGGTCACCGGCGACGGGCCGGGCGGTGCAGGCAGGCCCCGGGACGGAGGGCGCTCGGCTCACGCAGTGCGACCACGCGTGCTCCGGGCTGCCGGGCGTGCGCTCTGCCGGATGTTTTCGGCCGGGCGTCAGGCTGACGCCGGACCGTGGCGGGGAGGGACCGCTCCCGGGGACGTCGCGGCGAGCACTCGGGGGGACGAGGATGACACGCTGGCAGCCGTTGCCGGATTCGCTGCCGCGGGAGACCCGGCACCTGGTCGAGCAGATGCGCGTCCTGAAGGGCCGTACCGGACTCAGCCTCGCCGAACTGGCCCGGCGCACCGCGTACAGCAAGTCGTCCTGGCAGCGTTATCTGAGCGGGACCAAGCTGCCGCCGAGGGGAGCGGCGCAGGTCCTCGGCCGGCTGGCCGGAGCGGACCAGGCGCGGCTGCTGGCGCTGTGGGAGCTGGCCGAACAGGCATGGCGGCCCGGCGAGCCGGAGCCCGCCGGGCCGCCGCGGGATGCCGCCGCAGCCGGTGCGGTGGGCGATGCCGGGGCCGGGCCGGAGCCGGCCGGCGGCGCGCACCGGTGGTGGCGGACGGCGGCGCTGGCCGCGTTCGCCGTCATCGTGCTGCTGGTCGCGGGGCTGCTGTGGGCGCTGCCCCGCAGGGCGGGCGACCGAACGGCCACCCGCCCTCGGGGTGTTCTCAGCCGAGCTTGTCGTAGTAGGCGACCTTCCAGGGGCCGGTGCCCTTGATCCGCACCCGGTACTTGCCGCTGACGCGCTTGAGGGTGGCGTTCCGTGCGTCACCCAGGTATGTCACGGTGCCGCCCGAGGCCGGGCCGGTGAGCCAGTGCTGGGCGAACTCCCAGCTCGGGCCCGTGACGACGCCGTCGTTCTCCGTGATGCCGTAGTGCTCCTGCCACCACTGGGTGGCCGACTCGGTCTCGGGGCCGAAGGTGCCGTCGATCTGGCTCTTCTGGAAGGTGTGCGTGTCGCCGTCCTCGTCCTGCCACTGGGCGCCGTCCGCGTACAGGACGGTCTGCCAGAGAGCCGTGGCGTTGCTCTCCGCGTAGTTGTCGACGCCGAGGTCCTCCTCGTCCTGGAAGTCGTCGGTGACGGCTCCGTTGCCGTCGATGCCGTGGTACGAGGCGGCACTCGCGCCGGGTGCCAGGGCGATACCGGTCGCTCCGGCGCCCAGCAGCGCGGCCGTCGCCATCGCGACGACCCGGGTGCGCATGCTCATGAACATTTCCTTTCTGAACCGCCGTCCCCCGTGGATCCCTGGGGCGGCTCCGGTGCTTTCGCAGGACACAGCGTCATGGCCGCGGGCACGGGCCACGAGCCCTGCCCGGGTTTCTGGACCGGAAGGGGCCGACCCGTGCTCCGGGCTCCGGCATCCCCGCCGGGGACGGGTCGGGCGGGGAACACCGCGGGCCGGACGGGCCGGCGCAGCGAAAGGCGGCGTGCCGCCTGCGGTACGAGGGGTTCCGCAGTCGTGTGCGGGCAGGCACTGTGAAGAGGAGCGACGGAACGTTCCCCTGTCCTAGGCGGTGACAGGCACATGGCACTGGGTACGGCCACGGTCCCGTACGAGCTGCGGTTCGACGCCGGGCGGATCTGCCTGGATCTCCTCGCGACCACCCACCCGGCCGAACGGCTGGACGCCGTCGGGCCGTTGCGTGCCTGGATCGGCGGGTCGGGGCTGGTGCCGCCGGGCACCCCGCTGGGCCATGCCGACGTCTCCTGGCTGGCGGGGTTCCGGGAACTGCGCGGGTGCATCGGCCGGTTGGTGCGCACCGCGAACCCGGCCCACTCGCCGCCGTACGAACGTGCTCTCGTCCGGCTCAACGAGGTCGCCGCCCGTGCCGCGCCCCCGGTCCCGCGTGCGGTGCGCGGCGAGGACGGCACGCTGGTGCGGGAGTTGGCGCAGGCGCCCGGGTGCGCGGGGCTGCTCGCTCTCGTCGCGCGCGACGCCGTCGAGCTGCTCACCGATCCGGTGGCGCGGGCGGCCGTGCGCGAGTGCGAGGGGGACAACTGCCCCATCGTGTACCTGGACACGTCCCGGGGACGCAGGAGGCGCTGGTGCTCCAGCGAGGTCTGCGGCAACCGTGAACGGGTCGCCCGGCACCGACGACGGGCAGCCCTCGCGCAGGCCTGAGTGTCCGGTACGGGCCTTCTGTCGCATTGCGCCCTTGCGGCGCCCGGAGTGATTTCCGCAACACCGCGCGGCGCCGGGTTTGTTGACGGTCCGACACGGGCAGCTCGGCCGCCTCCGGCGATGTGTCGGAAATGTAAAGATCACGCGGTGGGAATGTGTGTGCATGTCCCGCTCGTCACACCACTCCTGAGAAAACTCCCAGCTCGCTTTGAACATCACGACACCCCTGTCCGTACGGGTGGGCGAGCGACCGACTGGGGGAACCCCCGGACACCGGAGGTGGGCGTGCGCAAGGATGCGGCCGTGGCCAATGAACGTGGAACGAGGGCCCGACATCGCATGTCCTCACAGCCCTCGGAACCGGATGAGGAGCTGATGCGTGCGCTGTATCGCGAGCACGCCGGACCTCTGCTTGCTTATGTCCTCAGGCTGGTCGCCGGAGACCGGCAGCGCGCCGAGGACGTCGTGCAGGAAACGCTCATCCGTGCCTGGAAGAACGCCGGTCAGCTCAATCGGGCGACCGGTTCGGTACGCCCCTGGCTGGTGACGGTCGCGCGCCGCATCGTCATCGACGGCCACCGCAGCCGGCAGGCCCGGCCGCAGGAGGTCGATCCGTCGCCGCTGGAGGTCATCCCCGCGGAGGACGAGATCGACAAGGCGCTGTGGCTGATGACGCTGTCTGACGCGCTCGACGACCTGACCCCGGCCCACCGGGAGGTGCTCGTCGAGACGTACTTCAAGGGGCGTACCGTCAACGAGGCGGCCGAAACCCTGGGCATACCCAGCGGAACCGTCCGTTCTCGGGTGTTCTACGCCCTGCGGTCCATGAAGCTGGCACTGGAGGAGCGGGGGGTGACGGCGTGATGAGCATGTACGGGGGGTTCGGCACGGGTGGTTCGGGTATGTCTGGGTCCATGCAGGGATCACAGGCTCCGAACGAGCACGAAACCGTCGGCGCCTACGCCCTCGGGATCCTCGACGACGCCGAGGCAACCGCTTTCGAGGCCCACCTCGCGGGCTGCGAGTGGTGCGCCCAGCAGCTGGACGAGCTGGCCGGGATGGAGCCGATGCTGGCCGCCCTCGCGGACCTGCCCAACTCCGGCAGCACGCCCGCGATCGGCGAGTCGCTGTCCGCCAAGCCGAGCCCGAGACTGGTCGAGAAGCTGGTCGACGAGGTCTCCGAGCGCCGCGCGCTGAAGCGGCGCAAGGGCTTCTACCTGGTCGCGGCCGCGGCCGCGCTGATCATCGCCGGCCCGGTGGCCGTCATGGCGACGAGCGGCGGGAGCGACTCGGGGCAGACCGCCACACCGCTGGCGGCCACCGCCCAGACGACCTTCGACCAGCTGCCCAAGAAGGTCTCGGGCACCGACAGCACGACGGGCGCCAGCGCGACCGTCGCCATGGGAGAGAAGAACTGGGGCACCTCGACGGTGCTCGAGCTCAAGGGCGTCAAGGGTCCGCTCAAGTGCTCCCTGGTCGCCGTCACCGGCAGCGGCGAACGCCAGACGCTGGGCTCCTGGTCCGTCCCGAAGTGGGGCTACGGCATTCCGGACGCCAAGACCGCGGAGGCCAAGAACCCGCTCTACATCGGCGGCGGCACGGCCCTCAAGCCGAGCGAGATCGACCACTTCGAGGTTGTGACGTTCGACGGGAAGAAGCTCGTCCAAGTGGACGCGTAGCCTCTGCGGGCCCCCTTCGCGTACGGTTGACGGCTGCCCAGCACGTCAGAAGGGGGCCCGGTGGCCGCTCAGGCTCAGCAGGAAACCGCGCTCGACTCGGTCCGGGACCGGGAGATCAGCGTCGAACAGGAACACCTCGACCGGGTGTACCACCGCCTGGAGGAGAAGATCCACGAGGCGGAGTTCCTCATGAACGACGCGGCCAAGCGCGGCCAGGTCGGCACGCCCGGCGCGCTCGCCGAGCGGGACGCCCAGGTGTTCCGGGCCGGTGTCCACCTGAACCGGCTCAACAACGAGTTCGAGGACTTCCTCTTCGGCCGGATCGACCTGCTGCTCGGCAGGGACGGCAAGAAGGGCCCGGACGGGGCGTACACGGCGGTCGAGCCCGCCGAGGGCGCGGTCCGGCCCGACAACACCGCCGACATCGCCGAGACCCTGCACATCGGCCGGATCGGCGTGCTCGACGAGGACTACTCGCCGCTGGTCATCGACTGGCGGGCACCGGCCGCCGCGCCCTTCTACCGGTCCACGCCGAAGGACCCCGGCCGGGTCGTCCGGCGCCGGGTCATCCGCTCCAAGGGCCGCCGGGTCCTCGGCGTCGAGGACGACCTGATGCGCCCGGAGCTGACGGCGTTCCTCGGCGACCGCGAGCTGCCCGTCATCGGTGACGGAGCGCTGATGGCCGCCCTCGGCCAGGCCCGCAGCCACACCATGCGGGACATCGTCTCCTCCATCCAGGCCGAGCAGGACCTGGTCATCCGCGCCCCCGCCGCCTCCGTCACGTACGTCGAGGGCGGCCCGGGCACCGGCAAGACGGCGGTCGCCCTGCACCGCGCGGCCTACCTGCTCTACCAGGACCGCAGACGCTACGCGGGCGGCATCCTGATCGTCTCGCCGACCCCGCTGCTGGTGTCCTACACCGAGGGCGTGCTGCCCTCGCTCGGCGAGGAGGGCCAGGTGGCCATCCGCGCGATCGGCTCCCTCGTCGACGGCGTGGAGGCCACGCTGTACGACTCCCCGTCCGTGGCCCGCGCCAAGGGCTCGTACCGGATGCTGAAGGTGCTGCGGAAGGCCGCCCGGGGCGCGCTGGAGCTGGGGCCGGCCGCTCCGGCGGGGCAGCTCGCCCTGGACGAGGACAGCGAGCCGCGGGCCTTCGACGGCCCCCCGTCCCGCCTCCGCGTCGTCGCCTTCGGGCGCCGCCTCGAACTGGAGGCCGCCGAGCTGGAGCGCGTCCGCCGCACCGCCCTGAGCGGCACCGCGCCGGTCAACCTGCTCCGCCCGCGCGCCCGCAAGCTGCTCCTGGACGCCCTGTGGTCGAAGTCCGGCGCGGCCGGCCGGCACAGCGACCCGGAGCTGGCCGCCGAGCTGCGTTCCTCCTTCGACGAGGACATCACGACGGAGGACGTCTTCATCGCCTTCCTCGACGCCTGGTGGCCCGAGCTGACCCCGAAGGGGGTCCTGGCCGCCATGGCCGACGAGCGGCGGCTCGGCCGCTGGGCCCGCCGCATCCTCAACCCCGGCGAGGTCCGCCGGGTCGCCCGCTCGCTGAAGCGGGACGGGTACTCCGTCCACGACGTCTCCATGCTCGACGAGCTGCAGGCGATCCTCGGTGCCCCGGCCCGGCCGCGAAAGAAGCGCGAACTCGATCCGCTGGACCAGCTCACCGGCCTGGAGGAGCTGATGCCGGTGCGCGAGGAGACCCAGCGCGAGCGGGCCGAGCGCCTGGCCCAGGAGCGCACCGAGTACGCGCACGTCATCGTGGACGAGGCGCAGGACCTCACGCCGATGCAGTGGCGCATGGTCGGCCGCCGCGGCCGGCACGCCACCTGGACGATCGTCGGCGACCCGGCGCAGTCCTCCTGGTCCGACCCGGACGAGGCGGGCGAGGCCCGCGACGAGGCCCTCGGCAGCCGCCCCCGGCGCCGCTTCCAGCTCACCGTGAACTACCGCAACCCGGCCGAGATCGCCGAGCTGGCGGCCAAGGTGCTCGCCCTCGCCATGCCGGGCTCCGAGGCGCCGTCCGCCGTACGGTCCACCGGGGTCGAGCCCCGTTTCGTGAGGACGCACGACGGACACGGCACCCCCGCGCGGGACTCCCTGGAGAGGACCGTGCACGCGGAGGCCGAGCGGCTCCTCGGCCTGGTGGACGGCACGGTCGGCGTGGTCGTCGCGATGAACCGGCGCGAGGAGGCCCGGCGCTGGCTGGCCGGGCTGGGCGACCGGGTGGTGGCGCTCGGCAGCCTGGAGGCCAAGGGCCTGGAGTACGACGCGACGGTCGTCGTCTCCCCGGCGGAGATCGCCGACGAGTCCCCGGCCGGCCTGCGGGTGCTGTACGTGGCGCTGACCCGGGCCACCCAGCAGCTGACGGTGGTCTCCGGAGAGCGGGACGAACCGGACGCGGCGGGGGTGCCCGACCTGCTGCGGGACTGAAAGCTGTGAAGTCGGCCGACGGGAATGGCCTTACCGGATCCGTTTGTTAGCCTGGGTGTGGCACCGGCCCGATCCAAGCCCCCGGGCCCAACCTTCGTCCCTCAGAGGGACCACTTGCCGCGAGGCGAGCATGGCGGGTCGGTGTCGTGAACGTGTGGGAGGCCCACATCACCAAGTGATGTGGGCCTCTTTCATTGCCTGATCGATTCTCGTATGGTGGAAGTGATTTTCCGAAATCGCGTCACCCGCTGTGAACAAAACAACCGCAATCCCAGGCGGCTATCACGTACTCACCGGTAGGTGCGACGATCGGACGGCACAACTCGCGACACGGTGAAAGCAGAGGAAGTCGGCCATGGCAACGGCGCCCAGCGTCTCCTACTCGATGACCATCCGGCTGGAGGTGCCCGCGAGCGGAACAGCCGTCTCGCAGCTCACCAACGCCGTGGAGTCCTCCGGAGGCTCGGTCACCGGCCTCGACGTCACCGCGTCCGGCCACGAGAAGCTCCGCATCGACGTCACCATCGCGGCCACCTCGACCACGCACGCCGAAGAGATCGTCGAGAAGCTCCGCGGCATCGAGGGCGTCACGCTCGGCAAGGTCTCCGACCGTACGTTCCTGATGCACCTCGGCGGCAAGATCGAGATGCAGTCCAAGCACCCGATCCGCAACCGTGACGACCTCTCGATGATCTACACGCCGGGTGTGGCCCGCGTGTGCATGGCCATCGCCGAGAACCCCGAGGACGCCCGCCGCCTCACCATCAAGCGCAACTCGGTTGCGGTCGTGACGGACGGCTCCGCCGTGCTGGGCCTCGGCAACATCGGCCCCAAGGCCGCGCTGCCCGTCATGGAGGGCAAGGCGGCCCTCTTCAAGCGCTTCGCCGGCATCGACGCCTGGCCGCTGTGCCTGGACACCCAGGACACCGACGCGATCGTCGAGATCGTCAAGGCGATCGCCCCCGGCTTCGCCGGCATCAACCTCGAGGACATCTCCGCGCCCCGTTGCTTCGAGATCGAGGCCCGCCTGCGCGAGGCCCTCGACATCCCCGTCTTCCACGACGACCAGCACGGCACCGCGATCGTCGTCCTCGCCGCCCTGACCAACGCGCTTCGCGTCACCGGCAAGGCGATCGAGAACATCCGGGTCGTCATGTCCGGCGCCGGCGCGGCCGGTACGGCCATCCTCAAGCTGCTGATCGCGGCGGGCGTGAAGAACGCCGTCGTCGCCGACATCCAGGGCGTCGTGCACGCCGGCCGCGCCGACCTGGTGGACGCCCCGGCCGACTCCCCGCTGCGCTGGATCGCCGACAACACCAACCCCGAGGGCCTGACCGGGACCCTGAAGGAGGCCGTGCGCGGCGCCGACGTCTTCATCGGCGTCTCCGCCCCGAACGTCCTCGACGGCGACGACGTGGCCGCCATGGCCGAGGGCGCGATCGTGTTCGCGCTCGCGAACCCGGACCCCGAGGTCGACCCCGCAATCGCCCGTCAGACGGCCGCTGTTGTGGCCACCGGCCGCTCCGACTTCCCGAACCAGATCAACAACGTGCTGGTCTTCCCGGGTGTCTTCCGCGGCCTGCTGGACGCGCAGTCCCGCACGGTCAACACCGAGATGATGCTCGCCGCCGCGAAGGCCCTCGCCGACGTGGTGACCGAGGACGAGCTGAACCCGAACTACATCATTCCGAGCGTCTTCAACGACAAGGTCGCGGGCGCGGTCGCCGGAGCGGTGCGCGACGCGGCCAAGGCGGTCGGAGCGGCGTCCCAGCCGCTCGTACCGTAGGGTTTCAGAAGCTGTGAGACCGACCGTGCAGGGGCTGTGAGGATCGACACGGCAGCCCCCGCACCGGCGCGTCGTGGAACCCCCCACCGGCGGGTGCCCTCTAGGGTGACGGCCGAGCAGGCGCTTTTCGTGTGACTCCCTAGGGTGTTCTCACGACTCCTACGGGTGCCGGATTGGCTTTCCCGCCGCAGGTAGGGGCAGGATGCGTCTTTGGGCGCGAGCGCATCGGCATCGATCTCACCTCACGCCTCAACGGCAAGAAGAACACGGGAGTAACAACATGAACCGCAGTGAGCTGGTGGCCGCGCTGGCCGACCGCGCCGAGGTGACCCGCAAGGACGCCGACGCCGTTCTGGCCGCGTTCGCCGAGGTCGTCGGCGACATCGTCTCCAAGGGCGACGAGAAGGTCACCATCCCCGGCTTCCTGACCTTCGAGCGCACCCACCGTGCCGCTCGTACCGCGCGCAACCCGCAGACCGGTGAGCCCATCAACATCCCGGCCGGCTTCAGCGTGAAGGTCTCCGCGGGCTCCAAGCTCAAGGAAGCGGCCAAGGGCAAGTAAGCGCTCCGCCGAGAGCGTCGAAGGGGCGGCACCCGGAGTCCGGGTGCCGCCCCTTCGCGGTTGCGGTCAGAAACGGCCTCGAACGCCCCCACTCTCGGCTTCGCTCGAGCGGGACCCCCAGGCCGGGCCGCTCGTCGTCAGCCGAGTGCCTTGCCCGGCAGTTCGACCTTCGCGCCGAGCTCCATCAGCTTCTCCATGAAGTTCTCGTAGCCGCGGTTGATCAGTTCGATGCCGTGGACCCGGGAGGTGCCCTCGGCCGCGAGAGCCGCGATCAGGTACGAGAAGCCGCCGCGCAGGTCGGGGATGACCAGGTCGGCGCCCTGCAGCTTGGTCGGTCCCGAGACGACCGCGGAGTGCAGGAAGTTGCGCTGGCCGAAGCGGCAGTCGGAGCCGCCCAGGCACTCGCGGTAGAGCTGGATGTGCGCGCCCATCTGGTTGAGCGCGGAGGTGAAGCCGAGCCGGGACTCGTACACCGTCTCGTGGATGATGGACAGGCCCGTGGCCTGCGTCAGGGCCACCACCAGCGGCTGCTGCCAGTCGGTCTGGAAGCCGGGGTGCACGTCCGTCTCCAGCGCGATGGACTTCAGCTGGCCGCCCGGGTGCCAGAAACGGATGCCCTCGTCGTCGATCTCGAAGGCACCGCCCACCTTCCGGTAGGTGTTCAGGAACGTCATCATCGAGCGCTGCTGGGCGCCGCGGACGTAGATGTTGCCGTTGGTCGCGAGAGCCGCCGAGGCCCAGGACGCGGCCTCCAGACGGTCCGACAGGGCGTGGTGGGTGTAGCCGCCGAGGCTGTCCACACCGGTGATGCGGATCGTGCGGTCGGTGTCGATCGCGATGATCGCGCCCATCTTCTGCAGAACGCAGATGAGGTCCTCGATCTCCGGCTCGACGGCCGCGTTGGACAACTCCGTGACGCCCTCGGCCAGTACGGCCGTCAGCAGCACCTGCTCGGTCGCGCCGACTGACGGGTACGGCAGCCGGATCTTCGTACCGCGCAGCCGCTGCGGCGCCTCCAGGTACTGGCCGTCCGCGCGCTTCTCGATGGTCGCGCCGAACTGCCGCAGCACGTCGAAGTGGAAGTCGATGGGCCGGCCGCCGATGTCGCAGCCGCCGAGGCCCGGGATGAAGGCGTGGCCGAGACGGTGCAGCAGCGGACCGCAGAAGAGGATCGGGATACGGCTGGAACCCGCGTGGGCATCGATGTCAGCGACGTTCGCGCTTTCCACATGGGTGGGGTCGAGTACCAGCTCACCGGGCTCCTCACCCGGTCGGACCGTCACCCCGTGCAACTGCAGCAGGCCGCGTACGACACGCACGTCACGGATGTCCGGAACGTTGCGCAGTCGACTCGGCGCGCTGCCCAGCAGGGCGGCGACCATGGCCTTCGGTACGAGGTTCTTCGCACCGCGGACACGGATCTCGCCCTCCAGCGGGGTTCCGCCGTGGACAAGCAGGACATCGTCGTTGACGGTCATGAATCTCGCGTTCCGATGAGTCGGGCAGGGGCCGGCCGATCACTTAGCGCGGGGGCCGGAGAGACAGGGTAATCGCCGATCGCCCCCCTGCCGTATGCCCAAGTACCACCCAGCCACGTCATAGGTGTGTCACAACACGAACCGTTCCGCACCGGGCACATGGGGTCACCACGCGCGGGGCTTGCGCCCACGCGCCCTGAGCTGCGTTCACCCGCACACCCGATTGGCTCCCCACGCCGGGGGAAGATGCGGGATCATGTCTGGCATGACCGAGGTGTCCTCGCTCACAGGGCGGCTGCTCGTGGCCACGCCCGCCCTGGCGGACCCGAACTTCGACCGCGCTGTGGTGCTCCTTCTCGACCACGACGAGGAGGGCTCCCTCGGTGTCGTCCTCAACCGCCCCACCCCCGTGGACGTGGGCGACATCCTGGAGGGCTGGGCCGATCTCGCGGGCGAGCCCGGCGTGGTCTTCCAGGGCGGACCCGTCTCGCTGGACTCGGCGCTCGGCGTCGCGGTCATCCCGGGCGGCGCCAACGGGGACCGCGCCCCGCTCGGCTGGCGGCGGGTGCACGGCGCGATCGGCCTGGTCGACCTGGAGGCACCGCCGGAGCTGCTCGCCTCGGCCCTCGGCTCACTGAGAATCTTCGCCGGATACGCCGGCTGGGGTCCCGGTCAGCTGGAGGACGAGCTGGTGGAGGGGGCCTGGTACGTCGTCGAGTCCGAGCCGGGCGACGTCTCCTCGCCGGCCCCGGAGCGACTCTGGCGCGAAGTGCTCCGCCGCCAGCGCAACGAGCTGGCGATGGTGGCCACGTATCCGGACGACCCGTCGCTCAACTGATGCCTGTGAGCTTCAGTACCCTTGCTGATATGAGCACTCTCGAGCCCGAGCGCGGGACTGGTACGGGGACCCTCGTAGAACCGACGCCGCAGGTGTCCCACGGCGACGGCGACCACGAGCGCTTCGCCCACTATGTCCAGAAGGACAAGATCATGGCGAGCGCCCTCGACGGTACCCCCGTCGTGGCGCTGTGCGGCAAGGTGTGGGTGCCCGGCCGCGACCCGAAGAAGTACCCCGTGTGTCCCATGTGCAAGGAGATCTACGAGTCCATGGGCAGCGGCGGCGACGACAAGGGCGGGGACAAGAAGTAGGGGTCTCCCCGCCCGGCTGAGGACGGCAAGGCCCCCGGGACGCGTCTCGACGCGTCCCGGGGGCTTTTGTGTTTTACGGCCACAGAGTGGTCGAGACCTCTTGTCGCCATGTTCGTGTTGCCCATAGCCTCCCATGGTGTTGTGCAGAGCGAAACGTTCATTGCATGTACTGCAACACTCGTGGCAGTTCGTGGCGGATGTCCCGGCCCTGCCGATCGCGGCCGCCGGCGCCGTCCCCGGACTCCTTCCGGCGGGTCTTCGGGCGGCAGGAATTCGGCCGTCACTTCGTCAACGGCGTGGTGGTGGCGGGCGGTGTGGTGATCGCCCCGGCGCTGATCGCGTTTCTCGCCGTGACCGCCGTCGCGCGATTCCGTTTCCGCTTCCGGACCGCCTTGCCGATCAGGTTTCCGGTGGCCCGGACGGCGCCCGTGGAAGGCCGCGGGGGATTCCTCCGCAGATCCTTTTCCCGCTCTTCCTCCCGGGCCTGGTGGCCATGAGCGTGTTTTCCTTCGTCTCGGCCCGGAACGACTTCCGGTTCGCCGAGTCCTTCATCATCAGCGACACCTCGCGGCCGACCCCGCCGACGGCCCTGCTGGCCTTCTTCGTACTCGTACAGCGACGCCCGGTCCCGGGGCTGGGCGGAGCGGACAAGGACTGACGTGACTGACAACGTGGATCTGATTCCGGCTCCGGCGCGCTGTTCCCGGAACACCGCCGGCCGCACGAGCCTCGGCAGCGGTACGGCCCTTGAGGCGCGGCCGGGCACGGAAGGCGTCGCGCGCTGGCTGCGCGCCACGGTCGGTGCCGCGACCGGACTGCCGTTCCCGGAGGCGGGCGAGGGTGCCGACCGGCTCGTGCTGAGCATCGAGCCCGACCTGCCGCCGGAGGGCTACCGGCTGGTCAGCGACGGTGGCCCGTACCGCATTCAGGGCGGCGGCGCGGCCGGTGTCTTCTGGGGGGCGCAGACCTTCCGGCAGCTGCTCGGCCCCGACGCGTTCCGCCGGGCGCCGGTGCGGCCGGGACGGGAGTGGGACCTGCCGAGGGTCACCGTCGAGGATTCCCCCCGCTTCCGCTGGCGCGGTCTCATGCTCGACGTCGCCCGGCACTTCATGCCCAAGGAAGGTGTCCTGCGTTACCTGGACCTGATGGCCGCGCACAAACTCAACGTCTTCCACTTCCACCTGACGGACGACCAGGGCTGGCGGATCGAGATCCGGCGCCATCCCAGGCTGACCGAGGTCGCGTCCTGGCGGGCACGGACGAAATTCGGGCACCGGGCCTCGCCGCTGTGGGAGGAGAAGCCGCACGGGGGTTACTACACCCAGGACGACATCCGGGAGATCGTCGCCTATGCCGCCGAGCGGCATATCACCGTCGTCCCCGAAATCGACGTGCCGGGCCACTCGCAGGCCGCTGTCGCCGCGTATCCGGAACTGGGCAACACCGACGTCACCGACACCACCGCCCTGACCGTGTGGGACACCTGGGGAATCTCGGCCGACGTACTCGCCCCCACCGACACCACCCTGCGGTTCTACGAGGGGGTGTTCGAGGAAGTCCTGGAGCTGTTCCCGGCGGACGCCGCCGAGTTCTCGGCGTTCATTCACATCGGCGGCGACGAATGCCGCAAGGAGCAGTGGAGCGAGTCGGTGGCCGCCAAGACCCGCATCGCGGAACTCGGGCTCGCCGACGAGGACGAGTTGCAGTCCTGGTTCATCGGGCACTTCGACAAGTGGCTTACCGCGCGCGGGCGTCGGCTCATCGGCTGGGACGAGATCCTGGAGGGCGGACTCGCGCCGGGGGCGGCCGTGTCCTCCTGGCGCGGCTACGGCGGTGGCGTGGCGGCCGCGCGGGCCGGGCACGACGTCGTCATGTGCCCGGAGCAGTACGTCTACCTGGACCACCGGCAGGCGCCGGGCGAGGACGAGCCCGTGCCGATCGGCTTCGTGCGCACCCTGGAGGACGTCTACCGGTTCGAGCCGGTTCCGTCGCAGCTCAGTGAGGCGGAGGCCCGGCATGTGCTGGGCACCCAGGCCAACGTCTGGACCGAGGTGATGGAGGACGCCGCGCGGGTGGACTACCAGACCTTCCCGAGGCTCGCGGCCTTCGCGGAGGTCGCCTGGAGCAGCCTTCCCGCCCCGCAGGAGCGGGACTTCGCGGACTTCGAGCGCCGTATGGCCGCCCACTACGGGCGACTTGACGCCCTCGGCGTGGCCTACCGGCCGCCCAGCGGGCCGCGGCCGTGGCAGCGGCGCCCGGGTGTGCTCGGCCGGCCGCTGGAGGGACCGCCTCCGAACAGATAACGGAAAAAGCCCGTCGGTATCACCGAAGAGTGGCAATCAGAATACACGGGTGAAGCGGTGCGAAAACGGACTATCTACCCGATGAGGTGGGCGAATGCCTCCTAGCGGACCCCCGCGTTCGGGTCTTGCGAAGATGTGCCAGAGTTGCCACGTCCGCCCTGTGAGCACGTACCGTACGGCCACACAGGAGGGACCAGGTGGGGCAGCGGGAAGGGGCAGCCGGTTTGACCACGCACGCACCGCAGGCGGCGCAGGCCGTCACGCTGCCCACGACACTGGACGAGGCCGTGGCGGCCCTCACCGCCATGCCCACGGCCGTTCCCGTGGCGGGCGGCACCGACCTGATGGCCGCAGTCAACTCCGGCCAGCTCAGGCCCGCCGCACTGGTGGGCCTCGGGCGGATCAGCGAGATCCGCGGCTGGCAGTACCAGGACGGCCACGCGCTGCTCGGCGCGGGCCTCACCCACGCACGCATGGGCCGTCCCGACTTCGCGGCCCTGATCCCGGCGCTCGCCGCCGCCGCGCGCGCCGCGGGCCCGCCGCACATCCGCAACGCGGGCACCCTGGGCGGCAACATCGCCACCGCCGCCCCCACCGGGGACGCGCTGCCGGTGCTGGCCGCCCTGGAGGCGACGCTGATCATCGCGGGCCCGGGCGGAGCCCGCCGGGAGATCCCGGTGTCGCACCTGCTGGCCGGCGTGGAGATGCTGCGCGGCGGCGAGCTCATCGGCTTCGTGCGCGTGCCGCTGCTGCACGCCCCACAGGTCTTCCTCAAGGCGACCGGACGTACCGGCCCGGGCCGCGCGGTGGCCTCCGTGGCCCTGGTGCTCGACCCGGCCCGGCGCGGGGTGCGGTGTGCCGTCGGTGCCATAGCG
This sequence comes from Streptomyces sp. BK340, assembly GCF_007827595.1. Classification (GTDB taxonomy): domain Bacteria; phylum Actinomycetota; class Actinomycetes; order Streptomycetales; family Streptomycetaceae; genus Streptomyces. The sequence continues at coordinate 147,732 of NZ_VISR01000013.1, read as the reverse complement.
CCGATGCCGCTCAGGCCCCTGGAGGCCGAGCAGTGGGTCGCCGGGCTCATCGACTGGGACAACGACCGCGCACTCGTCCCGGAGGCCCTGAACGCCTTCGGGGAGTACGTCGCCGCGGCCTGCATCCCCGACCCCGTACCGGAGCCGGACGGTTCCGTGACCCCGCTTCCACCCGCCGTACTGCACCTGCGGCGCACCGTCGCCGCGCTGGCCCGACGAGCACTGGGGAGGGCACTGTCGTGACCGACGACCAGCACGGAGAGGGCACGTCCCGGGGCGGCGGCCGCTGGGACCCACTGCCCCAGGGCGACTACGACGACGGGGCCACCGCCTTCGTCAAGCTCCCCGAGGGCGGCATCGAGGCCCTGCTGTCCGGTGACAGTCCCCTGGCCGCACCCGGCCACGGCTACGTGCCGCCGCAGATAACGGCGACCCACGGGACGAGCGACCCGGCCGCCTCCGGCAGCTGGACCGTGCCCGGCGACGGCCACCAGTGGCCCGACCCGAACGCCGTGCCCCAGGAGCAGGCGGCGGACGACCGGTTCACGTACCACCCCGCCACCACCCAGCAGTGGACCTTCGAGGAGCCCGCGGCCCCGTCCGGGCCCGGGCACGACGTCACCGGGCAGTGGTCCATCCCGGTCGCCGGCGGCGATCTCCCGGACGAGTCGGGCGAGTTCACCACGTCCTCGCTGGTCGAGCAGTGGGGCGGCACCCCGCCGGCCACCCTGCCCGGCGGCGCGCCCGCGCCCTGGGCGACGGAGCCCGCGGACGGGCCCTGGGGCCAGCCGGAGCCCGCCGCCGAACCCCACATGGCCGACGCGTCCCCGGCGCCGGAGTTCGCGCCCCCGGCGCCGTACGCCGCCACAGCGCCCGCACAGGCCCCTGAGGGCCCCGCTGACGGCCCGGCGCGACACGGTGAGTCCGAGGCCCCACCGGCCGCGCAGGAGGCCGTGGGAACGCCGGACACGGCCGCACCCCCGGCCCCGGAGGCCGCCGAGACGGACCCGGCGGCCGGCCCGTCGGAGGACACCGGCACGGCGGACCCCGTCGAGTCCGCGGCACACGCCCCGGCCCCCGAGGACCCGGAGGCCTCCGGGCACGACGCCGCCGAGGACCCGGAACGGACCGCCCAGGGGCCGCAGGACGACCATCCCCTCGCCTCGTACGTGCTGCGCGTCAACAGCGCCGACCGGCCCGTCACCGACGCCTGGATCGGCGAGTCCCTGCTGTACGTCCTGCGGGAGCGGCTGGGCCTCGCCGGGGCCAAGGACGGCTGCTCGCAGGGCGAGTGCGGCGCCTGCAACGTGCAGGTGGACGGACGCCTGGTGGCCTCGTGCCTGGTACCGGCGGTCACCGCGGCCGGCGCCGAGGTCCGTACCGTCGAGGGCCTGGCCGTCGACGGGCAGCCCTCCGACGTGCAGCGGGCGCTCGCCCGGTGCGGTGCCGTGCAGTGCGGTTTCTGCGTGCCGGGCATGGCGATGACCGTGCACGACCTGCTGGAGGGCAACCCGGCGCCGACCGAGCTGGAGACCCGCCAGGCCCTGTGCGGCAACCTGTGCCGCTGCTCCGGCTACCGGGGCGTCCTGGACGCCGTCAGGGAGGTCGTCGCCGAACGCGAGGCGCACACCGCCGCCGACGCCGAGACGGGCGGCGACGAGGCACGTATTCCGCACCAGGCGGGCCCGGGCTCCGGCGGCGTCAACCCGTCGGCGTTCCATGCACCCGGTGTCTTCGACAGTCCCGGCACCTTCGGCGCACCGGGACCGCACGACCAGCACTACGGCCAGGACGGAGGCCAGGCGTGAGCAACGAAGCCGCCACCGCGACCACCGCGGCCGAAGCGGCCCCGGCGGCCGAGCCGCTGCCGCACGGCCTCGGCGCCTCGCTGCCGCACGCCGACGCGCGCGCCAAGACCGAGGGCACCTTCCCGTACGCGGCCGACCTGTGGGCCGAGGGCCTGCTGTGGGCGGCCGTCCTGCGCTCCCCGCACGCGCACGCGCGCATCTTGTCCATCGACACCACCCACGCGCGCGAGATGCCCGGCGTACGGGCCGTCGTCACCCACGAGGACGTGCCCGGCACCCCCCGGTACGGACGGGGCACACCCGACCGCCCGGTGTTCGCCTCCGAGGTCGTACGCCACCACGGCGAGCCCATCGCGGCCGTCGCCGCCGACCACCCGGACACCGCGCGGATGGCGGCCGCCGCCGTCATCGTCGAGTACGAGGTGCTCGACCCGGTCACCGACCCGGAGCAGGCCTTCGAGGCCGAGCCCCTGCACCCCGACGGCAACCTGATCCGGCACATCCCGCTGCGCCACGGCGACCCGGACGCGGTCGGCGAGGTCGTCGTCGAGGGCCTGTACCGCATCGGCCGCCAGGACCCGGCCCCCATCGGCGCCGAGGCCGGTCTCGCCGTGCCGCGTCCCGACGGCGGCGTGGAGCTGTACCTGGCCTCCACCGACCCGCACACCGACCGCAACACCGCCGCGGCCTGCTACGGGCTGTCCCCCGATCGGGTGAAGATCGTCGTCACCGGGGTGCCTGGCGCCACCGCCGACCGCGAGGACCAGGGCTTCCAGCTCCCGCTCGGCCTGCTCGCCCTCAAGACCGGCTGCCCGGTGAAGCTCACGGCCACCCGCGAGGAGTCCTTCCTCGGCCACGCCCACCGCCACCCGACCCTGCTGCGCTACCGCCACCACGCCGACGCCGACGGCAGGCTGGTCAAGGTCGAGGCGCAGATCCTCCTCGACGCGGGCGCCTACGCCGACACCTCCGCCGAGGTCCTGGCCGCCGCCGTCTCCTTCGCCTGCGGCCCGTACGTCGTCCCGAACGCCTTCATCGAGGGCTGGGCCGTACGCACCAACAACCCGCCCTCCGGCCATGTGCGCGGCGAGGGCGCCATGCAGGTGTGCGCCGCCTACGAGGCGCAGATGGACAAGCTCGCGAAGAAGCTGGGCGAGGACCCGGCCGAGCTGCGCCTGCGCAACGTGCTCGCGACCGGGGACGTCCTGCCGATCGGCCAGACGGTCACCTGCCCGGCGCCGGTGGCCGAACTCCTCCAGACGGTCCGTGACCACCCCCTTCCGGCGCTGCCCAAGGACACGCCCGAGGAGGACTGGCTGCTGCCCGGCGGTCCCGAGGGCGCGGGCGAGCCGGGTGCGGTGCGCCGGGGCGTCGGCTACGGCCTGGGCATGGTGCACATGCTCGGCGTGGAGGGCGCCGACGAGGTCTCCACGGCGACCGTGAAGGTCCACGACGGCGTCGCGACCGTGCTGTGCGCGGCCGTGGAGACGGGACAGGGCTTCAGCACCCTCGCCCGCCAGATCGTCCAGGACACGCTCGGCATCGACGAGGTGCACGTCGCACCGGTCGACACCGACCAGCCCCCGGCGGGCGCGGGCTGCCGCGGCCGCCACACCTGGGTCTCCGGCGGCGCGGTGGAACGCGCGGCCAAGATGGTCCGCGCGCAACTGCTGCAGCCCCTGGCGCACAAGTTCGGCATGTCGACCGAGCTGCTCCAGATCACCGACGGCAAGATCACCTCGTACGACGGCGTGCTGTCGACGACCGTCACCGAGGCGATGGACGGCAAGGAGCTGTGGGCCACCGCCCAGTGCCGCCCGCACCCCACCGAGCCCCTCGACGCCCAGGGCCAGGGCGACGCCTTCGTCGGCCTCGCCTTCTGCGCGATCCGCGCGGTGGTGGACGTGGACATCGAACTCGGCTCGGTCCGCGTGGTCGAGCTGGCGGTCGCCCAGGACGTGGGCCGGGTGCTGAACCCGGCGCAGCTGGCCTCGCGCATCGAGGCGGGTGTCACCCAGGGCGTGGGCATCGCCCTCACCGAGAACCTGCGGACGGCCCGCGGCCTGATCCGCCACCCCGACCTGACCGGATACGCCCTGCCGACCGCGCTGGACGCGCCGGACATCCGGATCGTGAAGCTGGTCGAGGAGCGGGACGTGGTCGCCCCCTTCGGCGCCAAGTCGGTCAGCGCGGTCCCGGTGGTGACGTCCCCGGCGGCGATCGCCTCGGCCGTCCGCGCGGCGACGGGCCGCCCGGTCAACCGCCTCCCGATCCGTCCGCAGGCCGCGGTGGTGACCCCGCAGTGACCACGCCCCCCGAGGAACCCCGCTACGAGCCCCCGCCGAGCCTGGGCAAGTTGTTCCTGTGGATCCTGATCTTCGCCGTGGCGGCCCTGGCGGTCGTCCTGGGCGGCATCTACTTCACCTGAGGAACGCGGGCGCCGTCACCGGGGTGACGGCGTCCGAGCAGGCCGACGGTCGCGCGACTCCTGGCGGGAGTGGAACGGGCGAGGGCCGCCCGGCGTCCTTTCCCACGGGCGTTGTCAGTGGTGCGGCGTAGTGTTCCGGGCAATGGGGGACCGCCGCTCTCCGAGGGAAGCCGGAGCGCGGCCGGGCACGCCCAGCCCAGGGACCGACGCACCGAGGAAGATCGCGGGGGAGCGATGAGCACGACCGATGCCGGGGTGCCGGCGATCACGCTGACCGAGGCGGAGCTGGACCGGTACGTCACGCACGCGCCGACGCGCGGCCTGCTCACGGGCCCCGGACTGCCCGCGGACACCGACCTGTTGACGTTCTCCCCGCTCCGCACGCACGGCCTGCGCACCCTCGGCGACGCCACGGACGGCCCCTTCCACCTCGCGGAGGAGCTGCGCAGCCGCCTGGTCATAGGCGAACTCCTCAACCCCGCCGGCATGGAGCGCGAGTCGATCCTGCTCGACGGCGACACGGGCGAGCTCACGACGGCCTACCTCTTCACCCCGTCCGACCCCCGCCCCTTCGCGCCCTCCCTCGACACCCTCCTGCGCTTCGCCGCCGTCACGGAGGAACTCGCGGGCCTGCGAGGCCGTTTCTCCTCCCTGTCGGGCCAGTACGGCCCCAAGACGGTGACCGAGGCCTCCCGCCGCCTCCTCGCGCTCTTCGAGGAGGGCACGGACGGCGCGGTCCCGCCGTACTGGAAGGCGGCGGCCCTGATCCGCCCGCTCGCCCTCATCGCCGACCCCGGCACCACGTCCGGCCTCAGCCTGGACGTCCCCGCCCGCGTCCTGGACCAGGAGTTCGGCCACGGCCGGGTGGCCCGCTTCGAGGAGGTGGACTTCCCCACCACGCTCACCCACGAGCCGACCCGCCGCTTCCTGCGGGAGACGGGACTGCCGGAGGAGGCGGTCCTCTTCCACGCCGACACGGACGTCCCGCTGCCGACCCTCACCGAGTACTTCACCGGCGAGCGGGCCGGGGAGTACCCCCTGGAGGATCTCCCGGCCCACTCCGACCACCTGATCCGCCTCGGCTACCTGGTCGAGGACAACAGCCTGGTGATCGACGGCAGAACGGGCGCGATCCTCACCTTCAGCGAGCCGGAGGCGACGCTCTACCCCCTGAACACCGACGTCTCCACGCTGGCCTTCACCCTCTGGCTCCTGCACCACGAGCGCACGATCGACGAGCACCTGGGCAACGAACTGACGACCGACGCCTACGACCAGCTGGCCGCGGCGATGATCCAGACCCTGACCTCGGTCGACCCCACGGCCCTGTCCGAGAACACCGACTGGCACTACTGGACGGAACTCTTCCAGGACGAGGCGGGCGGGGTGCTCTGAGGCGTGTGGCGCCGGGACCGCACGCTCAGCCCATGACGGTCCTGATGACGGCGAAGGGCGCACCGGCCGGGTCGAGGAACATGGCGAAGCGGCCGATCCCCGGCGCGTCGGTGGTCGGGATCAGGACGGTGGCCCCGGCGGCGGTGGCTCCGGCGAACGTGGCGTCGCAGTCGCTCACCTCGAAGTAGGGATGCCACTCCGCCGTCGATCCGGCGTCGAGGTTCTCCTGGGGCAGCTGCATCAGCCCGCCGTGGCTCCCCTCCTCGCCGGCACCGGACGGGGCCAGGAGCGTGTACGTCAGCTCCGGGCCCATCGGCACATCGGTCATCCGCCAGGAGAAGACCGACCCGTAGAACGCCTTCGCCGCGGCCGCGTCGGAGGTGTACAGCTCGGCCCAGGACAGGCTGCCGGGGACGCCGACAGCCTCCAGGCCGCTGGTCCCGCCCGGCTGCCAGACGGCGAAGTCCGCGCCCGTGGGGTCGGTGAAGGCGGCCATCCGCCCGAAGGAGAAGACGTCCGCCGGAGCGACCCGGACCCTGCCGCCCGCCTGCTCCACGGCCTTGGCGGTGGCGTCGGCGTCCGGCGTGTGGAAGTACACCGTCCAGGAGGGACTCGCCCCCTCTTCGGTGAGCGGACCGAGGCCCGCAACCGTCTTCCCGTCCTGCTGGAAGAAGCCGTAGCCGCCCGCCTCCGGTCCCGCCGAGCGGAAGTCCCAGCCGAAGACGGCGGCGTAGAAGGCGGCGCTCGCGTCGGTGTCCGGACTCCCCAGGTCCAGCCAGTTCGGAGCGCCCGGCACGTACTCGGTCGTCAGCATGGTGTGGTCCTCCACCCTGGGTTCGGCACGCCGCCGCCCGCCGCAACAGCCCGGGCGGTCCGCGTTTCTCGGGTCCGCACCGAGAAACGAATACGGCTGTGCGGGGTTTCGGCCCACTGCACGCCGATGGCCGAACCACTGGGCGAATGATCGATGGGGCGGCGCCCCTCCCGGGGTGCCGCCCCTTCCTTTGCCCTGGTCAAGGACTGGAGGCCGTGGCGGGAATCGAACCCACGTAACTCGCTTTGCAGGCGAGCCCCTAAACCACTCGGGCACACGGCCGTGATCATCTTCTGTTGTCCGGCCGTGGCGGGAATCGAACCCGCGGAACTCCCCGCGAGCGGAGCTCGCTGATGGATGCAGCGCAGGCGAGCCCCTGAACCACTCGGGCACACGGCCGTGTTTCGTGGAATGAACGTACGGGGCGGCGAAGGAGGGGTTCAAGGGAAAGTCCGCCGCCGCAATGGGACTGCCACACTGCGTTCATGAAACGGCGGGTGTACGACCAAGGTCGCAGCCGGGGTGGGACTACCGACAGGGGTCACATGCGGTTGCGGGCCTTACGCTGGCGAGCATGAGTGCCCTTGAGTCCCCTGACACCGCTGTTGTGGATGATGCCGTCGGCAGAGACGGCGGTGTGCTGGGCAGGGCCTATCGGGCGCTCAGCGTCGGGATCGTCTCCGTCGTGCTGCTCATAGCCTTCGAGGCGACCGCGGTGGGGACGGCGATGCCCGTCGCTGCGCGGGAGCTGGACGGCGTGGCGCTGTACGCGTTCGCCTTCTCGGGGTACTTCACGACCAGCCTGTTCGGGATGGTGCTCGCCGGGCAGTGGTCCGACCGCAAGGGCCCGCTCGGGGCGCTGACCTCGGGGATCGCCGGCTTCGCCGCGGGGCTCGTCGTCGCCGGGACCGCGCAGAGCATGTGGGTGTTCATCCTGGGCCGGGCCGTGCAGGGCTTCGGCGGCGGGCTGGTCATCGTCGCGCTGTACGTCGTCGTCGGCCGCGCCTACCCCGAGCGGCTGCGGCCCGCGATCATGGCGGCCTTCGCCGCGGGGTGGGTCGTACCGTCCATCGTCGGCCCCCTCGCCGCGGGCGCCGTGACGGAGCACCTCGGCTGGCGGTGGGTCTTCCTCGGCATTCCGGTGCTGGTCGTCTTCCCGCTCGCGCTGGCGCTGCCGCAGATACGGCGCAGGGCGTCGGGCCCGGTGGCCGGCAGCGAGGACTCCGGCTCCTTCGACCGGCGCCGTATCCGGCTCGCCCTCGGCATCTCCCTGGGCGCGGGACTCCTCCAGTACGCCGCCCAGGACCTGCGCTGGCTCTCCCTGCTCCCCGGCCTCGCCGGAGCCGCCCTGCTCGTGCCCGCCGTCCATGGCCTGCTGCCTCGCGGCACCTACCGAGCCGTCCGCGGGCTGCCCTCCGTCGTGCTGCTGCGCGGGGTGGCCGCCGGGTCCTTCATCGCCGCGGAGTCCTTCGTACCGCTGATGCTGGTCACCCAGCGGGGGCTGTCGCCGACGCTGGCCGGGTTCTCACTGGCCGCGGGCGGGGTGACCTGGGCGCTGGGCTCGTGGGTGCAGTCCAGGCCGCGCATGGAGCAGCACCGGGACCGGCTGATGACGGTCGGGATGGTGCTGGTCGCCGCCGCGATCGTCGCCGCGCCGAGTGTGCTCGTGCAGGCCGTGCCCGTCTGGACCGTCGCCGTCGCCTGGGCCTTCGGCTGCTTCGGCATGGGGCTGGTGATCGCCTCCGCCAGCGTGCTCCTGCTCCAGCTGTCCGCGCCCGAGGAGGCCGGCGCCAACTCCGCCGCCCTGCAGATCTCCGACGCCCTCTCCAACGTGGTCCTCCTGGCCGCGACAGGCGCCGCCTTCGCCGCTCTGGGCGGTGGCAGCACCTCGGCCACGGCGGCCGACCCCACCCGCCCCGCCGCCTTCGCCGCCGTGTTCCTGCCGATGGCGGTGGTGGCGCTGGTGGGGGCGTGGGTGACGACCCGGGTGCGGGAGCGCTGAGCCCGCGGCAAATCGATCACCTGGCGGTGCCGCCGGGCCCTGGCCCTCCCGCATGTACGAGCTGACCCTCTCCCTCGGCCGCGCCCTCCGGCAGGCGCTGGACGACCGCGCGGACGCGTCCGGACGCCGTACCGAGGAGGTGGTGCTGGAGGCGGTACGCCGGTATCCGGACGAGGAGGGGGGCGGCCGTGCGCACCCACGCCGAGCGTCTCGCGCTGAGCCACGCCGACCTGCTGCGGAGGCCGGGCGAATGAGCCGCCACCCCACCTGCACCGACGTCACGGCCATCGCCGAGCTCGCCTTCGGCGGGCGGCCGCCGAAGGCCCGGGAGCCCGGGCTGCCGGCCTCCGCCGTGCACCGTCCGCGCGCCCGGATGTTCGGTACGGCCGCCTACGAGGACCCGTACGAGCAGGCCGCCGCCCTCTTGCACGGCCTCGCCGCCAACCACCCCTTGGTCGACGGCAACAAGCGCACCGCCTGGCCGGCCACGGCCACGTTCCTCGCCCGCGACGGGGTCGATCTCGCCGACGTCGACCAGGCCAGCGCATACGACCTGGTCATCGACGTGGTCTCCGGCGACCTCGGCGACCTCCCGCAGATCGCGGGGCGGCTGCGGCAGTTGTGACGTGGGTCCCACCCACGGGCGACCCGGCCTCGTCCGGGCGTTGACGGGGGTGGGGCGCCGGTAGGGTGGCCCGGTTGTCATACGTAGCCGCCGCCCGACCCCCCTTCCACGGAGACCGTGACTACCACCGCCGCTTCCTCGACGCACTCCCACCATCTCTCGCCCGCCTTCCCGGGCCGCGCGCCCTGGGGTACCGCCAGCAAGCTGCGTGCCTGGCAGCAGGGGGCGATGGAGAAGTACATCCAGGAGCAGCCGCGCGACTTCCTCGCGGTCGCCACGCCCGGCGCCGGCAAGACGACCTTCGCGCTGACCCTGGCCTCCTGGCTGCTGCACCACCATGTCGTGCAGCAGGTGACCGTGGTCGCGCCGACCGAGCACCTGAAGAAGCAGTGGGCCGAGGCCGCGGCGCGGATAGGGATCAAGCTCGACCCCGAGTACAGCGCGGGCCCGCTCGGCAAGGACTACGACGGGGTCGCCGTCACGTACGCCGGTGTCGGTGTCCGCCCCATGCTGCACCGCAACCGGGCCGAGCAGCGCAAGACGCTCGTGATCCTCGACGAGATCCACCACGCCGGTGACTCCAAGTCCTGGGGCGAGGCGTGCCTGGAGGCGTTCGAGCCCGCGACCCGCCGGCTCGCGCTGACCGGTACGCCGTTCCGGTCCGACACCAACCCCATCCCCTTCGTCACGTACGAAGAGGACAACGCCGGCATCCGGCGCTCCGCCGCCGACTACACCTACGGGTACGGCAACGCCCTCGCCGACCATGTCGTCCGGCCGGTGATCTTCCTCAGCTACAGCGGCAACATGCGCTGGCGCACGAAGGCCGGTGACGAGATCGCCGCCCGGCTCGGCGAGCCCATGACCAAGGACGCCGTCAGCCAGGCCTGGCGCACCGCCCTCGACCCGCGCGGCGAGTGGATGCCCAGCGTGCTGCGCGCCGCCGACCAGCGGCTGACCGAGGTCAGGAAGGCCATCCCGGACGCGGGTGCGCTGGTCATCGCCTCGGACCAGGAGTCCGCGCGCGCCTACGCCAAGCTGATCCGTGAGATCACGGGGACCAAGGCGACGCTCGTGCTGTCCGACGACGCCGGCGCGTCCGGCCGGATCGACGAGTTCAGCGGCAACAACGACCGCTGGATGGTCGCGGTGCGGATGGTGTCCGAGGGCGTCGACGTGCCGCGGCTCGCCGTCGGGGTGTACGCCACCACCATCTCCACGCCCCTGTTCTTCGCCCAGGCCGTCGGGCGTTTCGTACGGTCCCGGCGGCGCGGGGAGACCGCCTCCGTGTTCCTCCCGACCATCCCCGACCTGCTCACCTTCGCCAACGAGATGGAGGTGGAACGGGACCACGCCCTCGACAAGCCGAAGAAGGAGGGTGAGGAGGACCCGTACGCCGAGTCCGAGAAGGAGATGGACGAGGCGAACAAGGAGCAGGACGAGGACACCGGCGAGCAGGACATGCTGCCGTTCGAGGCGCTGGAGTCCGACGCCGTCTTCGACCGGGTGCTGTACGACGGCGCCGAGTTCGGGATGCAGGCCCACCCCGGGAGCGAGGAGGAGCAGGACTACCTCGGCATCCCCGGACTGCTGGAGCCCGAGCAGGTGCAGCTGCTGCTGCAGAAGCGGCAGGCCCGGCAGATCGCGCACAGCCGCAAGAAGCCGGACTCCGAGGCCGACCTGCTCGAACTGCCCGCCGAGCGGCGGCCGGTGGTCAGCCACAAGGAGATGATGGAGCTGCGCAAGCAGCTCAACACGATGGTCAGCGCGTACGTCCACCAGAGCGGCAAGCCGCACGGGGTGATCCACACCGAGCTGCGGCGGGTGTGCGGGGGGCCGCCGAGTGCGGAGGCGACCGCGGGACAGCTGCGGCAGCGGATCGCCAAGGTCCAGGAGTGGGCCACCCGTATGAGGTGACCCCACCTCCGTGTGCGTATCGCGTCCGTGCGTGTATGCGGACGAATGCTGGCAGTTCATCCCCACCCTTGCCCGGATTCTGGACGGAGACTTCCGCTCAGCGAACCGGCTTCGCTACTGTCCCGCTACGCACACGCCCCGTGGCAGCGCCGCCGCGGAGCGCAGCCGTGAAGCGACATGGTCCGGAGCCGCCGGACCGTCCTGCCGATCGGCGGCCTCTGAAGCGCGTCGCCGACGGGACTCGGTCACGCATCCGCCGCCCAGAGGCTGCCGACCTCACCGCCGAAGGAGTGGGCGTCGTGACCGCGGAGACATCCCAGACGCTCGACCGGGGACTACGTGTCCTCAAGTTGCTGGCCGACACGGACCATGGCCTGACCGTCACCGAGCTTTCCAACAAACTGGGCGTGAACCGGACCGTGGTGTACCGGTTGCTCGCCACGCTGGAGCAGCACGCACTCGTACGCCGTGATCTGGGCGGGCGAGCCCGGGTCGGGCTCGGGGTGCTGCGGCTCGGCCGGCAGGTGCATCCGCTGGTACGGGAGGCCGCGCTGCCCGCGCTGCGCTCGCTCGCCGAGGACATCGGGGCGACGGCGCATCTGACGCTGGTGGACGGGACGGAGGCGCTGGCGGTCGCTGTCGTCGAGCCGTCGTGGACGGACTATCACGTGGCCTACCGCGCCGGTTTCCGGCATCCGCTGGACCGGGGAGCCGCGGGCAGGGCGATTCTCTCCGCGCGTCAGTCGCCGTCCGCCGATCCCGGCTACACGCTGACGCACGGCGAGCTGGAGGCGGGGGCCAGCGGAGCCGCCGCGCCGCTCATCGGCGTGACGGGTGTCGAGGGCAGTGTGGGCGTGGTGATGCTCGCGGACTCCGTCCCGGAGCGGGTGGGACCGCGGGTGGTCGACGCGGCGCGGGAAGTCGCCGAAGCGCTGCGCTGAGCGCTGCTTTCGGCGGGGTGCGTCCGGTCTCTGGCGCGGGTCTGCGGGGGCTGGTCGCTCCCCCCAGTTCTCGGCTTCGCTCGAACAGGGGGCACCCCCACCGCGGCGGAGCCGCATATCGACGCAGCCTCGCGCCCCTTCGGCGCGTGCCGCTCGCCACCTAGGCACCGTCGGACCGGTGCTTTGGCCATCCCGCCAATGGCGGACCTCGACCTTTGGCCGTTCCCCCCACCCCCTGCTGACCGCCCCTCCGCATCATCAAGGGCCATACAGCCCCGATGCGGAGGGAGCGGCACGGTGGAAAGAGTCGGGACCAGGCCACAGGCCGAGGGACGGACAGGGAAGAACAGGCTCACCCGGCGGCAGGCCGTCGGCACGCTCGTGGGCGAGGCCGCTGCCAGTCCGCTCCGGCGGACCATGGGAGTCGCCCAGCTCACGCTGCTCAGCGTGGGGGCCACACTCGGTACCGGCATCTTCGTCGTGCTCGGGGAAGCCGTCCCCGAGGCCGGTCCCGCGATCGTCGTGTCGTTCGTGCTCGCCGGAGTGACCGCCCTGTTCTCGGCGCTCTCGTACGCCGAGCTGGCCGGCATGATCCCCGGATCGGGATCGTCGTACAGCTACGCCTACGCCACCCTCGGCGAGCTGGTCGCCTGGGTGTGCGGGTGGTGTCTGATCCTGGAGTACGGGGTGTCCGTGGCCGCCGTGGCCGTGGGCTGGGGGCAGTACGTCAACGAGCTGCTCGACCTGGTCTTCGGCGTCACCCTGCCCGACTCGCTCAGCGCCCCGCCCGGACTCGGGGGCACCCTGAACATCCCGGCCGCCCTCATCGTCGTACTCGCCATGGTCGTGCTGCTGCGCGGGGCCAGGGAGAGCGCGGTCGCCAACACCGTCATGGTCGGCGTCAAGATCGCCGCGCTGGTGATGTTCTGCGCCGTCGCCTTCACCGCCTTCCGCGCCGGGAACTTCCACCCCCTCTTCCCGCTCGGCGCCGCAGGCATGAGCGCCGGGGCGGCCTCCCTCTTCTTCTCCTACATCGGCTTCGACGCCGCGTCGACGGCCGGTGAGGAGGCCAGGAACCCCCAGCGGGACCTGCCGCGCGCGATCATCCTCTCCCTCGTCCTCGTCACCGCCCTGTACGTCCTCGTCGCCGTGGCCGCGCTCGGTGCCATGCCGTGGAAGCAGTTCGCGGGGACCGAGGCGACCCTGAGCCAGGTCCTCGTGCGGTCCGTCGGGGGCGGGAACCTGTGGCCGGTCCTGCTGTCGATCGGGGCCGTCGTCGCCACCACCAGCGTGGTGCTCACCGTGCAGTACGGGCAGATCCGCATCCTGTTCGCGATGGCCCGGGACGGACTGGTGCCGCCGCTGTTCGCCCGGGTCCACCCGCGTACCGGGGTGCCGCGCGCCAACACCGTCATCGTCTCCGGCTTCATCGCCGTACTCGCCGCCCTCGTCCCGCTCGGCAGCCTCGCCGACGCCACCAGCATCGGCACGCTCTTCGCGTTCATGCTGGTCAACCTGGCCGTCGTCATCCTGCGCCGGCGCAGCCCGGGCACGCCGCGCTCCTTCCGGGTCCCGCTCTCGCCGCTCACGCCGCTGCTCGGTGTCGGGTTCTGCGTCTACATGCTGTTCAGCCTGGGCGCCGGCACCTGGATCGCCTTCGGGGTGTGGATGGCGGCCGGGCTCGTGATCTACGGCCTCTACGGCATCCGGCACTCCAAGCTCGACGCACCGCACGAGGACCCCGCATGACCGCTCTCGATCTCACCACCGACGTCGTCACGCTCACCCGGGCCCTGGTCGACCTCCCCTCCGAGAGCGGAGAGGAGCGGCGGATCGCGGACGCCGTGGAGACGGCCCTGCGCGCCCTGCCCCACCTCACCGTCGACCGGGTCGGCGACTCCGTCGTCGCCCGCACCACCCTCGGCCGGCCCGAACGCGCCCTGCTGGCCGGTCACCTGGACACCGTCCCCGCCGCCGGGAACCTGCCCTCACGGCTCGACGGCGGGCGCGTCCACGGGCTCGGCGCCTGCGACATGAAGGGCGGGGTGGCGGTGGCGCTGCGGATCGCCGCGACCGTCCCCGCGCCCGTCCGCGACCTCACCTACGTCTTCTACGAGTGCGAGGAGGTCGAGGGGGAGCGCAACGGGCTCGCCCGGATCGGCGCCGCGCGGCCGGAGCTGCTGGAGGAGGCCGGTCTGGCGATCCTCATGGAGCCCTCCGACGCCGGCGTCGAGGCCGGCTGCCAGGGCATCCTCACCGCCGACATCGTCGTGAAGGGCGCCCGCGCCCACACCGCCCGCGCCTGGCGTGGCGTCAACGCCGCCCACAAGGCCGCCCGGGTGCTCCAGCGGCTCGACGAGCACACGCCCGAGCGGGTCGTCGTGGACGGACTGGAGTACCGGGAGGGGCTGAGCGCGGTCGCGGTGCGCGCCGGGGTCGCCGGGAACGTCGTACCGGACGAATGCGTCGTCACCGTCAACTGCCGCTTCGCACCCAGTCGTTCGCCCGAGGAGGCGGAGGCGTACGTGCGCGGGCTGTTCCCGGAGTACGAGGTGCGGGTCACCGAGGTCGTCGCGGGGGCCCTGCCCCGGCTGGACCGGGTCGGCGGCCTGGTCGCCGCGCTCGGCGCCGAGCCCCGGCCCAAGCTCGGCTGGACGGACGTGGCCCGGTTCGCCGCGCTCGGCGTGCCCGCGCTCAACTACGGCCCCGGGGACCCGTCGCTGGCCCACACGGCGGGCGAGTACGTGCCCGTGGAGCACCTGCGGCAGTGCGAGGAGCGGCTCAGGCGGTGGCTCCGCTGAGCCCGGCCAGCGCCCTCAACTGAAGCCACAGCACCAGCCGTTCGTCGGGGTCGTCCAGGTCGACCCCGGCGTGCTGCTGGAGTTGTCTGAGCCGGTAGCGGCAGGTGTTGGGGTGCACGGCGAGCAGCTTGGCAGCGCCCGCCATGTCGCAGCCCGCGTCGAACCAGCACACCAGAGTGCGGGCGTACTCCGTGCCGTTCGCGGCGTCGTACGCCAGCACCCGCCGCCACGCGCCCGCGCTCAGCTCCCGCCGCTCGCCCATCACTTCGGCGAGCCGCAGCAGTGTCACGCGCGGGCGCACCTCGTCCACCGTGGCGACCGGCAGCTCCGCGTCCAGCACCCGCAGCACCAGGTCCGCGTCCGCCCGGGAGTCCGCGAGGCCGGCCGCGTCCGGCACCACCTCGCCCAGCGCCGCCCGCACCGGCACCCGCAGCGCCTGTCCGGCCCGCCCGACGATGTCCTCGGCCAGCGTCCGATGGCTGTGTCCGTCTGTTCGCCTCCGGGGCGCTTCAGCCGGGAGCACCGCGTACACCACCCCGTCCACCAGCACGCACGCGTGCCGCCCGTAGCGCGCCTCGCACTGCAGGCGTACGACGTCCAGCAGGCGCAGCGCCGTCCGTTCGGCGTCCGGGACGCTCGCTGCGGAGTCCAGCACGAACGCGGCCACCCGGGCCGGCCCCGTGACACCGAGCCGCTGGGCGGCCGTCGGCGCGTCCGTCGTGCCCTCCAGTAGGCGGCGCAGCAGATCGCTGCCCCGGTGCCGGGCCAGTTCGCGCGCCGCGCGGGCCCGGAGCAGGAGCAGGGCGGCCGTGGAGGCGCCCTGCACGAGGGTGTCCTCGGCGTCGGGGGCGAGCGAGCCGCCGTCGATCACCCAGACGGAGCCGAGCGTCTCCCCGCCGGCCCGCACCGGCATCGCGAGCCGGGGCAGGCCCGAGCCGGTCAGCGCGGGCAGCCGCACCGGCCGGTCGGCCGCGAACAGCCGCCGGTACTGCTCGGTGTTCTCCGCGCTGGGCGGCACCTGCAGGCCGAGGATGCCCTGCCGCCGGTCCTCGTCCACCTGCTGCCCGGGGACGGTCGAGTAGGCGAGGATCCGCTGCCGCGGGTCCTCGATCGCCGTGGCCCCGCCGGTGCCCGCCGCGATCGCGTCGGCCAGCGCGAACAGATCACCGAGGCCGGTGTCGGAGGCGGTGGCGGGCCGCGCGCCGATGGCCGAGGCCAGCAGCAGGTGCACCTGGTGCCAGGCGGCGTCCTCGGCGACCGACAGCAGTGCGACGCCGTGCGCCTCCGCCTCCTCGACCGGCCCGTCCGGGCCCCGCACCACGACACCGGTCAGCCCGGCCTCCGCCGCCGCCCGCACCAGGGGACCCGCCTGCGCCGCCGGCACCCCGACCGCCAGCAGCAGCCCGCCGGGCAGCCGGGGGAGGGGGGTCCGGCCGTCGTGGAGCACCGCCTCGGTGACCGGTACGCCCTGCCCGGCGGGGGCGGTGTGCAGGTGCAGGGCGGGGCCGCCGACGACGTCCAGGAGGTCGCCGAGGGTGCACGCGTCCATGGAAGTCCTCGCGGGGTCGGCTTGGCTGATGCTGCAACGAACGTACGCATCCCTTGGCCGCTCGCACAACACACGGCTCCGCGTGGCCTCCGAGACTCGTCCCATGACAGCAGGAGTCATGACCACAGGAGTCACCGTCCGTACGGTCCACGACGTCGCCGGGCTCGCGGCCGTGGCCGACCACTTCAGCGACGTCTGGCACACCCCCCGTACCGCCCCGCCCTACCCGGCCGAGGTGCTGCACAGCCTGGTGCACGCCGGTGGCGCCGTGCACGCCGCGTACGACGGGCAGCGGCTGGCCGGGGCCGCCGTGGCCGTGCTCGGAGCGGAGGGCAGCACGTACTCGCTGGTGGCGGCCGCCGACCGGGGCCTCGGGTACGCAGTGAAGCAGGCGCAGCGCGACTGGGCCGCCGGGCTCGGCGCCCGCACCATGCGCTGGACCTTCGACCCGCTGGTCGGCCGAAACGCCCGCTTCAACCTGGTCAAGCTGGGTGCCGTCGGCACGGAGTACCTGGTCGACTTCTACGGCCCGATGACGGACGGCGTGAACGACGGCGACGAGAGCGACCGGCTGACGGTCACCTGGGATCTGGATCCGACGGCGCCGAGAGCGCCGTACGACACGGACGCCCACGGACCGGTCACCCGGACCGCCCCCGACGGCGGCCCGCTCGCCCGCCGCGACTTCGCCGACCGGTACGTCTGGTGCCGGGTCCCCGACGACATCGTCGCGCTGCGCGCGGCCGACCCCGCGCTCGCCCTGCGCTGGCGGCACGCCGTGCGCGAGGTGTTCCTGGAGGCGTTCGTGGCGGGCTTCCGGGCGACGGGCATGTCCCGCGACGGCTGGTACACGCTCACCCGGACGGAGGGGGCCGCATGAAGCTGGAGCGCGTGGAGATCGTGCACGTGGCGATCCCGCTGGTCACGCCCTTCCGGACGTCCTTCGGCACGATGACGACGAAGGACACCTTCCTCCTGCACGTCGTCACGGACGAGGCCGAGGGCTGGTCGGAGTTCGCCGCCGACCCCGAGCCGCTGTACTGCTCGGAGTTCGTGGCCGGCGCCGAGATCGTGCTGCGCGACTTCCTGCTGCCCCGGGTGGCCGCCCTGCCACACCTCACGACAGCCGCGCTCGCCCCGGCCATGGCGAAGATCAAGGGGCACGAGCTGGCGAAGGCGGCCCTGGAGACCGCGGTGCTCGACGCCGAGCTGCGGGCGTACGGCATGCCGCTCGCGACCTACCTCGGCGCCGTACGGGACCGGGTGCCCGCCGGGGTCTCCGTCGGCATCAAGGACAGCGTGCCCGAGCTGCTGGACGACGTCGAGCGCTACCTCGCCGAGGGGTACGTGCGCATCAAGCTGAAGATCGAGCCCGGCTGGGACGTCGAGCCGGTCCGGGCGGTCCGCGAGCGCTTCGGCGCCGGGCTGCCCCTCCAGGTCGACGCCAACACCGCGTACACCCTCGCGGACGCCGAGCATCTGCGGCGGCTGGACGAGTTCGGGCTGCTGCTGATCGAGGAGCCGCTGGAGGAGAACAACCTCCACGCCCACGCGCAGCTCCAGAAGCGCCTGGCGACCCCGGTCTGCCTGGACGAGTCCCTGCACCACGCCCGGGACACCGCCGCCGCGATCGCCATGGACGCCTGCCGGGTGGTGAACGTCAAGCCCGCCCGGGTCGGCGGCTACCTGGAGGCCCGCCGGGTCCACGACGTGGCCCACGCGCACGGGATCCCGGTGTGGTGCGGCGGGATGCTGGAGACCGGCATCGGCCGTGCCCCCAACCTGGCGCTGGCCGCCCTCCCCGGCTTCATCCTGCCGGGCGACACCTCGGCCTCCTCGCGCTACTTCGCCGAGGACATCACCGAGCCGTTCGTCCTGGTGGACGGCCACCTCCCGGTGCCGGCCACGCCCGGGAGCGGCGTCGAGCCGCTGCCGGACGCGCTGCGCCGGTTCACCCGTGAGCGCCGGGACCTGTACACCGCATAGGAGACGGGGGAGGCGGGTGGCCGTCACGTAGATTGATTACGTGCTCTCACGTCTCACACGCCCCCAGGCCGTCGCCGTCTGCGCCGTGCCCGTCGTGGCCCTGCTCGCCACGGCGGTCCTCGCGCCGCTGCCGTTCTCGGTGGCGCAGCCCGGGATGACGGCGGACGTGCTCGGGAAGAACCAGGGCACCCCGGTGATCACCGTCTCCGGTGCACCCACCCGGACGACCGGCGGGCAGCTGCGGATGACGACGATCGAGGCGACCGGCCCGGACGCCCGGGTGTCCCTCAAGGACGTGATCGGCAACTGGTTCCGCACGGACCGGGCCGTGATGCCCCGCGACGCGGTCTACCCGAGCGGCAACAGCGTCAAGGAGATCGAGAAGCACAACGCGGAGCAGATGCAGCAGTCCCAGGACGCGGCGACCCAGGCGGCGCTGAAGTATCTGAACCTGAGCGCCGACAAGGTCGACGTCGGCCTGAAGCTCGCCGACGTGGGCGGGCCCAGCGCGGGGCTGCTGTTCACCCTGGGGATCATCGACAAGCTGAACGGCGACGGCAGCGGCGGTGACCTCACGGGTGGCCGCACCATCGCCGGCACGGGCACGATCGACGCCTCCGGGAAGGTCGGCGCGGTCGGCGGGGTGGCGCTCAAGACGCAGGCCGCCCGGCGGGACGGGGCCACCGTCTTCCTGGTGCCGAAGGCCGAGTGCAGCGATGCCAAGGCCGAGCTGCCCGAGGGGCTGCGGCTGGTCCCGGTGACCACGCTGAAGGGCGCGGTGGACTCCCTGGTGGCGCTGGAGAAGGGGAAGGGCTCGGTTCCGAGCTGTTAGGCGGTCAGGCGGCGTTCCGGGCCGTCCGGCGGCGCTCCGGGCCGTCAGGCGACGGCGGGAGCCGGCTTCCGGGCGGCCGCGAGCCGCAGGCCGACCTCCACGAGGGTCCAGCCGACGCGGGTGCGCAGTTCGACCGGGGGCTTCGCCTCGGTGGCGAGGCGGTGGGCGGCGGCCTCGGCGTTCAGGTCGGCGACGTGCTGCTGGGCGAGCTGGGTGGTGAGCTGCATGGCGGGGCCTCTCAATCCGTCTCGGTCGGTCTCAGTCGGTCTCGATGGGGAACAGGTGCGTGTGGATGCGTACTTGCTCGGAACCGGGCGTGTCCGTGCCGGTGCCGCGGCTGCGGTAGTCGTCGATCAGGGCGTGCATCTTCGCGACGAGTTCGGCGGCCAGCTCTGGTGTGAGCCGTAGCGTCGCGTCGCTCATGTCGGAGCCGCGGGACCAGTCCGCGGACCACCGGTCCCGGGTGTTGAGCCAGGTGGCCAGCTCGCGGGCGTGGGTGCCGGCGACCTCGTGCAGGAACACCTCGGCCAGTCCTCTGACCTCGGGACCGGCGCCCTCGAACTCGTCGGTGTCGAAGACGATCCCCTGGTCCACGGCCCGCCACCAGCGCTCCCGGCCCTTGCCGTGCTCAGGTGCGTCCTCGACGAAGCCGTGTGCGGCGAGCTGGCGCAGGTGGTAACTGGTCGCGCCGCTGGACTCGCCGAGCCGGTCCGCCAGCTGGGAGGCGGTGGCGGGTCCGCGCTGGCGCAGCGTGTCCAGCAGCTGCATCCGCAGCGGGTGCGCGAGCCCCCGCAGCGAGCGGGGATCCAGCCGGCGCTGTTTCCGTTCCTCGTGCTCCGTCATGCGTACAAAGATAGCTATGCAAAGAGTCCTTTGCAAGGACTTCTTTGCATCGAATCCGGCGTGTGCGGCGGCAGCAGGGCCTCCGCCAGCGAGGCCAGCCAGTCGACCAGCAGGGCGAGGGCGAGGGTGAGGACCGAGCCGAGCACCAGCACCGGCATCCGGCGTTCGGCGATACCCGTGGTGATCAGCACGCCCAGGCCGCCGCCTCCGCCGAACGCCGCCAGGGCGGCCGTACCGACGTTGAGGACCAGGGCCGTGCGGGCGCCCGCGAGGATCAGCGGGGCGGCGAGGGGGAGCTCGACGCGGGCGAGGACGGCGAGCGGGGACATGCCGATGCCGCGGGCCGCCTCCAGCAGGTGCGGGTCGGTGGCCCTCAGGCCCGCGACGGTGTGGGCGAGGACGGGCAGGACCGCGTAGACGGCGATGCCGATCAGGACCGCCCACGTGCCCGAGCCGAGCGCGATCACCAGCAGGGCGAGCAGGCCGACCGCCGGGGTCGCCGGGCCCAGGCCCGCGACCGTCGTCGCCACCGGGGCGACCCTCCGGAACGCCCGGCGGGTCAGCAGGACGCCCAGCGGGATCGCGACGGCCAGGACGAGGAAGGTCGAGAGCGCCGTCAGCCGCACGTGCTGCCACAGCGCCCCGGAGACCCGCCCACCGGACAGCGCGTTCGCGGAGACGGGATCGAGGTCCGCCTGCCGGAACCACAGCCAGGTACCGAGCAGCAGGGCGACCAGGAACGCGGGCAGCAGGGTCAGCCGCCGCCAGGTCAGACGGGGCGCGGGGGCCTCCGGCCGGGGCGACGGGGCCTCCTGCTCCGCGGCGCCGAGGGCGCCCGCGTCGCGGTGGGCGGGTCTGGCCTCCCCCTT
The DNA here is from genome assembly GCF_007827595.1 of Streptomyces sp. BK340. Taxonomy (GTDB): domain Bacteria; phylum Actinomycetota; class Actinomycetes; order Streptomycetales; family Streptomycetaceae; genus Streptomyces. The sequence goes on along the minus strand of NZ_VISR01000013.1, from coordinate 126,922 downwards.
GTCTCCATCGCTGCTGCGGGTGAGCCCGGTCCCGCGCTTGCCCTCGTCGAGGTGGGGCAGCCGGATTTCGGGCTCGCCCCCGGGGTGCCGGGCGGTGCTCACGCCTTGTTCCCGTCTCCGGCGCGGCGGGAGGACCGCACCCGCGTGCTCGTAGGCGTCCCTGAGCAGCTGCCGGCGGCGGCTGCTCAGGTACTCCCAGAAGCTCAACGGTGCTCCAGGTCGGCTAGGTCCCTTCCCGACTGTCCTCGGCCGCCTGTTCCACGAGCGGGATGATCCGCAGCGGAACGGGGTTCTCCATGACGATCGCCGTGGAGGCCCGGACGATGCCATCAAAACCGACGACCCGGTCGATCACCCGCTGAAGATCGGCGTTCGAGCGGGCCACCAGCCGGCACAGCATGTCCCCGCTGCCGGTGGTGGTGAGCAGTTCCAGCACCTCCGGAACGGTCGCCAAGTGCGCCCGGACATCGGGCCCTTGCCCCTGCCGGATCTGCAGCGTGGCGAACGCGGTGACCGGGTAGCCGATGGCCGCCGGGTCCACCTGGGGTCCGAAGCCGCGGATCACTCCATTCGACTGAAGCCGGTCCAGCCGCGCCTGCACCGTCCCCCGGGCGACCCCCAGCCGCCGGGACATCTCCAGCACGCCGATGCGCGGCTCCCGGGCCAGCAGCACGATGATCCGGCCGTCCAGATGATCGATCGCCACGGCACCTCCCGGGGTGGTCATCCTGTACAGAAGGACCGCAGAAACGGTCACAGCACCAAGCAGATTGCCCAGTGAACAAAGAAACTATTGCGCACCTTGCAGGGCGGGGCCACCCTTCCGGCATGACGCAGACCACACACCACACTCCCGACACCGCCCGGCAGGCCGACCCCTTCCCGGTCAAGGGAATGGACGCGGTCGTCTTCGCCGTGGGCAACGCCAAGCAGGCGGCGCACTACTACTCCACCGCCTTCGGCATGAAGCTGGTCGCCTACTCCGGACCGGAGAACGGCAGCCGCGAGACCGCGAGCTACGTGCTCGAGAACGGCTCCGCCCGCTTCGTGTTCACCTCGGTGATCAAGGCGAGCACCGCCTGGGGCGAGTTCCTCGCCCGGCACGTGGCCGAGCACGGCGACGGCGTCATCGACCTGGCCATCGAGGTCCCGGACGCCCGCCGTGCCTACGCCTACGCGATCGAGCACGGCGCCCGCCCGGTCGCCGAGCCGTACGAGCTGAAGGACGAGCACGGCACCGTCGTCCTCGCCGCGATCGCCACCTACGGCGAGACCCGCCACACCCTCGTCGACCGCTCCGGCTACGACGGCCCGTACCTGCCCGGGTTCGCGGCCGCCGCGCCGATCGTCGAGCCGCCCGCCCAGCGCACCTTCCAGGCCATCGACCACTGCGTCGGCAACGTCGAGCTCGGCCGCATGAACGAGTGGGTCGGCTTCTACAACAAGGTCATGGGCTTCACGAACATGAAGGAGTTCGTGGGCGACGACATCGCCACCGAGTACAGCGCGCTGATGTCGAAGGTCGTCGCGGACGGCACCCTCAAGGTGAAGTTCCCGATCAACGAGCCCGCGATCGCCAAGAAGAAGTCCCAGATCGACGAGTACCTGGAGTTCTACGGCGGCGCCGGCGTCCAGCACATCGCGCTGAACACCAACGACATCGTCGCGACCGTCCGCACCATGCGCGCGGCCGGGGTCCAGTTCCTCGACACCCCGGACTCGTACTACGACACCCTCGGCGAGTGGGTCGGCGACACCCGCGTGCCGATCGACACCCTGCGCGAACTGAAGATCCTCGCCGACCGCGACGAGGACGGCTACCTGCTGCAGATCTTCACCAAGCCGGTCCAGGACAAGCCGACCGTCTTCTTCGAACTCATCGAACGGCACGGCTCGATGGGCTTCGGCAAGGGCAACTTCAAGGCCCTGTTCGAGGCGATCGAGCGCGAGCAGGAGAAGCGCGGCAACCTGTGACCCGGCACCCCGGCCCCAGGCCCTGCCGGGCCTAGGACAGGTCGGCGGGCAGGGGCTCCTCCGGCAGTGCGTCGAGCCCCTGCAGCGCCGCCTGTGCCGCCGGGACCCGCAGCGGCGAGAAGTACGGGTTGATCCGCAGCGCCTCCTCCAGGTGCCGCCGGGCCGGCCCGTACAGCTCCAGCTCGCGCTCGATCATGCCCCGGTGGTACGCGTACAGCGCGCTGCGCACCCCGCCGCCCTTCGTCTTGTCCGTCGCCGTCGTGGCGTAGTCCAGCGCCTCCTCGTCGTCGCCGGCCCGGTGCAGCGCCCAGCCGAGGGCGTCGGCCACCTCGATCCCGGGCTGGCGCCGCCACTCCTCCTCCAACCGCACCACCGCGTCCTCCGGGTCCGCGTGATCGGCCTCGAACTGCCCGATCAGCAGCTCCTCGTCGACCCCGCCCGCGACCGCCTGCCGTACCCGCTCGTGCAGCAGCTCGTACTGCTCCCGGGCCGCTCCGGGCTGTCCCAGCGACTCGTACAACTCGCCCAGTTCCAGCGCGACCTGTGGGTCCGCCCGGTCGGCCAGGGCCGTCCGGTACGCGGTGAGCGCCTCCTGGGTGCGGCCCAGCGCGGCCAGCGCCCGCCCCTGCCCGGCGAGCGCCGCCCGCTGGTCCGGGTCGAGGCGTACGGCCGCCCGGAAGTGCCGCAGCGCGTCCTCACGGTCCCCCCGCTCCCAGGCCAGCTGCCCGGCCCCGGTCAGATAGGCGGCCTGCTCGGCAGGGGTGCCGGCGGCCGACGCCGCGTCCGTCAGCTGGGCCGCGGCGTCCTCGCGCCAGCCCCGGTCCCGGTAGACCGCCGAGGCCCGCGCCATCACGGCGGGCCGCTCGGCCGCGCCGGTGCGCAGCCCCATCAGCTTGTCCAGGGCGCTCCGGGCCGCCTTGTAGTCGCCGAGCCCGTTGTAGGCCTCGATCAGCGGCGCGTACGAGGTCCACCGCTTCGGCGCCAGCTTCAGCGCCTGCTCGCCGTACCGCTTGGCCGCCGGGAAGTCCCGGCGCGCGTTCGCCAGCGCGGCCAGCCCGCCGAGCGCCTGGACGTTGCCCGTGCCCCGCACCTCCATCGAGGTCTGCAGCGCCCGCTCGGCCTTCGGATAGTCCGCCGCGGCGGCGCCGTGCCGCCCCTGCTCCAGGTACGCGCTGCCCAGCACCGCCCATGCCAGGGCGTCCCGCGGCTGCGCCCGCACCCGGCTCTCCTGCTGTCCGATCAGCGCCGCCAGCTCCGGCAGCGCGGCCGGCATCCCGGAGGAGACCGCGGCCAGCGTCTGCGCCTGCAGCCGGGCCTGGGCCCGCGGGCCCGGTGCCGCCGGTGCGGCAGAGGGGTGCGGCTCGGCCGGCAGCAGGATCAGGGCCGCGCCCGCGGCGACCCCGCAGACACACCCGGTGACCAGCACACGCCGCAGCCACCGACCGGGGCGGCGCGGCGGAGGCGGCTCGGTCACCACGGACGTACCGGGGGCGGAGTGGCCGTACTGTCGGATCTCCATGCCGCTCACTGTGCGGCAGTACGACCGGCACGTCCGGGTGGCCCAAGGGCGGCACGGACGGGGTTCACACCGATGGCCCCGGGTGCGACGCTGTGATCATGAGCCGTATCGAAGCGCGTCCCGACGAAGACGCCGTACACACCGGTAACCTCACCGACCGGCTCCTGGCCGGCCTGCCCGCCGAGGCCGTCCTCACCGACCCCGACGTCATCTCCTCCTACGCCAACGACATGGCGAGCTTCTGTCCGGCCGGTGCCCCGGCCGTGGTCGTCCTGCCACGCACCGTCGAACAGGTCCAGCACGTCATGCGCACCGCCACCGAGCTGCGCGTCCCGGTGGTCCCGCAGGGCGCCCGCTCCGGTCTGTCCGGGGGCGCCAACGCCACGGAGGGCTGCATCGTGCTGTCCCTCACCAGGATGGACCGCATCCTGGAGATCAGCCCCGTCGACCGGATCGCCGTCGTCGAACCGGGCGTCATCAACGCCACTCTCTCCCGCGCCGTCGAGGAGCACGGCCTGTACTACCCGCCCGACCCCTCCAGCTGGGAGATGTGCACCATCGGCGGCAACATCGGCACGGGGTCGGGCGGCCTGTGCTGTGTGAAGTACGGCGTGACCGCCGAGTACGTCCTCGGCCTCGACGTCGTCCTCGCCGACGGCCGCCTGATGTCCACCGGCCGGCGCACCGCGAAGGGCGTGGCGGGCTACGACCTCACCCGGCTCTTCGTCGGCTCCGAGGGCTCGCTCGGCATCGTCGTCCGCGCGGTCCTCGGGCTGCGGCCCAAGCCGCCCCAGCAGCTCGTGCTGGCCGCGGAGTTCGGCTCGGCGGCCGCCGCCTGCGAAGCCGTGTGCCGGATCATGGAGGGCGGGCACGTGCCCTCCCTCCTCGAACTGATGGACCGTACGACCGTCAAAGCGGTCAACGATCTCGCCCACATGGGTCTCCCGGAGACCACCGAGGCGCTGCTGCTGGCCGCCTTCGACACCCCGGACCCCGCCGCCGACCTCGGCGCGGTCGGCGCGCTGTGCGAGGCCGCCGGTGCCACCCAGGTCGTCCCGGCCGAGGACGCCGCCGAGTCCGAACTCCTCCTCCAGGCGCGGCGGCTCTCGCTGACCGCGCTGGAGGCGGTGAAGGGCACGACGATGATCGACGACGTGTGCGTGCCCCGCTCGAAGCTCGGCGCGATGCTCGCCGGCGTCGAGCGGATCGCCGCGAAGTACGGGCTCACCATCGGGGTCTGCGCACACGCCGGCGACGGCAACACGCACCCCACCGTCTGCTTCGACGCCCAGGACCCCGACGAGTCCCGGCGGGCCCGCGAGTCCTTCGACGAGATCATGGCCCTCGGCCTGGAACTCGGCGGCACCATCACCGGCGAACACGGGGTGGGCGTCCTGAAGAAGGAGTGGCTGGCGCGGGAGATCGGCCCGGTCGGCGTGGAGATGCAGCGGGCGGTGAAGCAGGTCTTCGACCCGCTCGGCATCCTCAACCCCGGCAAACTGTTCTGACCCTGCCTTCTCGGACCCTGCCTTCTCGGACCGTGCGCTCACCGGGCGAGCAGTTGGTCGAGCGCGTCGTCGATGCCCAGCTGTCCGCCCTCGGCCCCAGGGGGCACCACGCGCAGTGTCCGCTCAAGCCAGGCGGACACCTGTGCGGACGGCGCCTCCAGCAGGGCGTCCCCGTCCGGCGAACTCAGCGCCATCAGCACGACGCCGCGCCCGTCGACCTTGGCGGGCCACACCCGCACGTCCCCCTGTCCGCACGGCCGGAACACCCCTTCCACCAGGAGCTCCCGGGCGAACGTCCAGTTCACGGGGTGCTCGGAGTTGATGTGGAAGGAGATGTGGATCGCGTACGGGTCGTCGGAGCGGTAGCTGAGCCGGGCCGGGACCGGGATGCTCCGCTCGGGCGACAGGATGAGCCTCAACTCCAGCTCCCGCTCCACCTCGGTGTGCTGCATGACCTGCTTCTCCTTCGTGCCGGGGCCCTTCGGACCGGGCCCGTACCAGGGGAGAGGGGGCGGATGCGCGGGCATTACGCGGGTTCGGGAAACTTTTTCGGCCCAGGTGCGGGACCCGTGCACGGCGTTGCCCGGAAAGAGGTGGGTACGGCGGGACTGGCGGTGTGGCGTGCCCCGGTCTGATAGATGTGGGGGACCCGATTCCACCCCCGAGCAGATACGGGACGACGGACATGAGCGCCCCAACGCCGGCCCCCGGTGACGACAGGCCCCGCGAGGGCTACTACCCGGACCCGTCCATCCCCGGCTACGTCCGGTACTGGAACGGCGCCTCCTGGGTGCCGGGCACCAGCCGGCCGGCGCCGAAGGACGGCGAACCGCTCACCCCGCCGCCCGGCGCCCGCCCGGCGGCACCGTCCGTCGAGGAGACGGGCCCGCACTTCTTCGACGAGGACCCGCAACCGCAACCCTCCGGGCAGGACCGGCCGTCCGCCTGGGGCACCGACCCCCGTGTGCCCGCGGCCGATCCGTCCCAGCCGTCCGGCCACGCCGCCCGCACCGACGGCACGGCGTCCATCCCGCCCGCGGACGACGCCGCGCCCGATCCCGGCACCTTCATCTTCCGCCGCCCGGTCCCCGGCCCCGCGGCGGTCACGGACGACGGCGCGATGACCTTCGGACCGGGTCAGGGCAGGCAGGCCGGGCCGGCCGGCTCCTCGGGCACGCCCGGCTCCGGCGCACCGGCCTCCGGACCGGCGGCCGCGGGCGGCTCAGGTGCGGGCGGCTTCGGTCCGGCGCCGGCAGGGCCCGGTGCGGGGGCGGGCTTCGGTCCACCGGCTTCCGGCGAGCCGGGTGGCGCGGGCCCTGCTGCGCAGGCGTCCGGCTCGGCGGCTGCCGGTGGCTTCGCGGGCCAGGGGCCGGTCGGGGCGCCGCACGCGGGGCTCGGTGGCCCAAGTGGTGGTGCGGCGGGCGGGCTTGGCGGTCCCGGTGCGCAGGGCCCGATCGGGGCGTCCGGCGCACGGCCGGCGGCGCCCAACGGTCCCGGGTTCGGTGCCGGGAAGGCCGCCGCGGCGCGTGCCTCGGCCGCGCAGGCGCCCCAGGCCTCGGCCGGCGTGGCCCCCTCGGTGCCCCAACAGGCCGGTTCCGGCACCCCGATGGCGTCGGGGCCGGGTGGCGGTCAGGCCTCCTGGGCCCAGCAGGTGCACCAGCTGGCCGGGGGCGCGGACGAGCAGGTAGCTCCGTGGAAGCCGCCGGTGGAGGACATCTTCCAGGCGGCCGCCCGCCGGCAGGCCGCGGCCCGTCCGGCCGGCCTCGGCAAGCGGTTCGCCGCCCGTCTGATCGACAGCCTGGTCGTCGGTGCCGTCACCGCCGCCGCGGCGGTCCCGTTCGCCGCACCGGCGGTCGACCACGTCCAGCAGAAGATCGACGTGGCCAAGCTGTCCGGCCGTACCGTCACGGTCTGGCTGCTCGACGGCACCACCGGCACGGCCCTCGGCATCGTGCTGGCCGTCCTCCTCCTGTTCGGCGTCCTGTACGAGGTGCTGCCCACCGCCAAGTGGGGCCGCACCCTCGGCAAGAAGCTGTGCGGCCTGGAGGTCCGGGACATCGAGGCGCACGAGCCCCCGACGTTCGGCGCGGCCCTGCGCCGCTGGCTGGTCTACAGCATCCCGGGCCTGCTCGGCATCGGGATCGTCGGCGTGCTGTGGTGCCTGTTCGACCGGCCCTGGCACCAGTGCTGGCACGACAAGGCGGCCCACACCTTCGTCGCGAGCTGACCCGACGGGCGGCCCCGTACCCCGTACGGCCGCCCGCCGGATGCGGAGCCGGAGCGTTCGCGGTCCACTCGGGCCATGAGCAGCGAACCGCCCCCCGGCTCAGGAGAGCAGCCCCCCGAGGACGACCCCTTCAGGAAGCGGCCCCCCGCGGACCACGGGTCGGGCTCGCCGTACGACACCCCGTCGGGAGCCCAGCCGCCCCCACCGCCCGGCGGTCCGCCGCCGCCTCCGGGCGGCCAGCAACCGCCGCCCGGAGGGCCTCCGCCCTGGGGCGGCCAGCAGCCACCCTCCTACGGCGGTGGCGAGCCCTACGGTGGAGGCCCGTACGGCGGTCCCGGTGGTCCGGGCGGCCCGGGCTACCCGGCCGACCCGCTCGCCGGCATGCCGCCGCTCGCCGACAGCGCCAAGCGGACCATCGCGCGCATCATCGACATGATCCTCGTGGGCATCGTCGTCTGGCTGGTCACCTGGCCCCTCGGGGTCCACCAGTACTCCGTGAACGGAGAGCGCGTCGAGGTCAGCCGGTCCCTGTGGCAGTCCCTCGTCGCCGCCGTCCTCTACGTCGCCTACGACACGATCATGATCGCCAGGACGGGGCAGACCCTCGGCAAGAAGTGGTTCAAGATGCGGGTGGCCAACCTGAACGACGGTGCCACGCCCTCGATGCAGACCTCGCTGATCCGGGCCCTGGTGCTGTGGCTGCCGTTCGCCTTCTGCTGCGCCTGCATCTGGACGGTGATCTGCGGTGGCTGGAGCTACTTCGACAAGCCCTACAAGCAGGGCCTGCACGACAAGGCCGCCAAGACCGTGGAGGTCAGCACCGGGTGAGCGCCGCGGTGTGAGACGTGCGGTGCGAGACGTGCGGTGCGAGAAGTGCGGCGCACGGCGCACACGAGAGCGGCGGGTCCGGACTCCCACGGACCCGCCGCTCTCGTGTGCGCCGTGCGGGCGCGTCGTTCACAACGTGGTCGGGACCCGCTCGCTCTCGGGCGCGGTCTCGGCCGGCGGCGCGATCGTGCGCGGCCTGGGCAGTGGCACCGTCATCGCGACGAGCAGCCCGAGCGCGAGCGCGGCCAGGGCGATCACGGTGACCCCGAGGCCCGAACTCGTCTGGGACAGCAGCAGCATGGCGAGCGTCGAGAAGATCACGGTGCACGAACCGTAGGCGAGCTGTGCGGCGGTCGGACGAGGCATGGCAATCGTGTCCTCGGAAGAAAGGTGGGGGCGCCATTCGACTCTCATCGCGTGCATGCCCGAGCCGGACGCGTGGTAAGCGTGACCTAACCCACGGTACCGGTGCACGGGGGGCGCACGGAGTCATGGGGTCCGGGAAGTGGACGGGTGCGCGCGCCCGTTGACCGACAGGCACGCGCGTTCGTAAAGCGAACGCCCGCTCCGCATAGTGCACTTGTCCTGCTCAAGTCAAGGTCTGTCTTTTCTTCTAAACCTCTAGTCAAATGTCGTCACTTGATTACACGCGTTGATCGTGCGCGCACGGACCCCTTCCCATGACCGAGGACCCCCCTGTCCGTGCGTGCGGCGCGGGGGAGGAACTCAAGTGACCAGCAGACCCTGGATGTTCAGAGCTGCCGCCATCGGTGTGGCGCTCGCCACGGCCTCCGCCACCTTCGCGACGTTCGCCGTCGCCGAGGCGAGCACCACGGCCCGCCCGGCTGCCGCGAACCGGCACGACCCGGCCCCGGTGAAGCAGCAGTCGCACGACCTCGACGGCCCCATGAGCAAGACGCAGAAGGCCCAGCGCCAGGAGGCCCTGAACCAGCTCATATCGGGCAAGGTCAAGGCCAAGGACCGCAACGGCTCGAAGGTCGTCCAGCTCAAGAGCAAGAAGGGCGACAGCAAGTACGTCGAGCTGAGCCGCGAGAAGACCGACAAGATCTTCACGATCCTGGTGGAGTTCGGGGACCAGACCGACCCGAAGTTCGGCGGCACCCCCGGCCCGCTGCACAACACGATCGCCGCGCCGGACCGCAAGAAGGACAACTCGACGGCCTGGCAGAAGGACTACAGCCAGAAGCACTACCAGAACCTCTACTTCGGCACCGGCAAGAAGACCGAGTCGCTGAAGAAGTACTACGAGAAGCAGTCCTCGGGCCGCTACTCGGTCGCCGGTGAGGTCTCCGACTGGGTCAAGGTGCCCTACAACGAGGCCCGTTACGGCAACAACGCCTGCGGCTCCACCAACTGCCCGAGCGTGTGGAACGTCGTCAGCGACGGTCTGAACGCCTGGGTCGCCCAGCAGAAGGCGGCCGGCAAGTCCGACGCCGCCATCAAGGCGGACCTGGCCAAGTACGACCAGTGGGACCGCTACGACTACGACGGCGACGGCAACTTCAACGAGCCCGACGGCTACGTCGACCACTTCCAGATCGTGCACGCCGGCGAGGACGAGTCCGCGGGCGGCGGCGCGCAGGGCAAGGACGCGATCTGGGCCCACCGCTGGTACGCCTTCGGCACCGACGCCGGCGCCACCGGCCCCGACAACAACAAGCTCGGCGGTGCGCAGGTCGGCGACACCGGTGTCTGGGTCGGCGACTACACCATCCAGCCGGAGAACGGCGGCCTCGGTGTCTTCGCCCACGAGTACGGCCACGACCTCGGCCTGCCCGACGAGTACGACACCAGCGGCGGGGACAACTCCACCGGCTTCTGGACGCTGATGTCCTCCGGCTCCTGGCTGGGCACCGGCAAGGAGTCCATCGGCAACCTGCCCGGCGACATGAACGCCTGGGACAAGCTGCAGCTGGGCTGGCTGAACTACGACAGCGCCAAGGCCGGCGTCTCCTCCTGGCACAAGCTGGGCGTCGCCGAGTACAACACCAAGTACCGTCAGGCGCTGGTCGTCACGCTGCCCACCAAGGCGGTCAAGACCGAGATCGTCACCCCGGCGCAGGGCGCGACCCAGTGGTGGAGCGGCAGCGGTGACAACCTCAAGAACACGCTGACGCGTTCGGTGGACCTCACCGGGAAGACCTCGGCCGCGCTCACCCTCGACGGCTGGTACGACATCGAGAACGGCTACGACTACCTCTACACCGAGGTGTCGACCGACGGTGGCGCCAACTGGACCGCGCTGGACGGCACGGTGGACGGCCAGGCCATCCCGCGCGACGGCTCGGGCAAGCCGACCCTGACCGGCACGGTCGACGGCTACAAGAAGCTGTCGTACTCGCTGGACGCCTACGCGGGCAAGAAGATCGACGTCCGCTTCCGCTACCAGACCGACGGCGGTGTGGCCCAGAAGGGCTTCGCGGCCGACGAGATCGCGGTGACCGCGGACGGTACGGCGCTCTTCTCCGACAACGCCGAGACGGCGGACGCCGGTTGGACCGCGGCCGGGTTCTCCCGCATCGGCGCGTCCTTCACCAAGGACTACAAGCAGTACTACCTCGCCGAGAACCGCCAGTACGTGTCGTACGACAAGACCCTGAAGGTCGGCCCGTACAACTTCGGCTTCACGTCGCGTCCGGACTGGGTGGAGCACTACCCGTACCAGAACGGTCTGTTGATCTGGAAGTGGGACACCTCCCAGGCGGACAACAACACCAACGCCAGTGAGCACCCGGGCACCGGCCTGATCCTGCCGGTCGACGCGCACTGGAAGGCGCTGAAGTACTCCGACGGCACGCTGCTGCGCAACCGCATCCAGGCCTTCGACTCGCCGTTCAGCCTCGACGCCACGGACGCCTTCACGCTGCACAAGGCGGACAAGGCGACCAAGATCAAGTCGCAGAAGGGGGTCTCGGTCTTCAACGACCACACGAGCACCTACTACGACGGGTCGAACCCGACCGGCGGTGTCAAGATCACTGACACCAACACCAAGATCAAGATCACGAAGCAGGCCAAGGATGGCTCGACGATCGAGCTGGAAGTCGGCCCCGCGGTGAAGTAGCGGATATTTCTGCAGGTCAGAAGCGTATCGGCGGTGACCCCCTGGCGGGTCGCCGCCGATCGTGTTTAGGTGCGTCCTGTGGCTCGCTTATTGACACCGACCGAAACGGGGATGTGACCGCATGGCCGCAGGAGGCTTCTGCAAGCTGCCGAACGGCACGGTGGTGGTGGCACTGAATCTGCCCAGCCCCGGTCCCGCCGGCGGCTCGACCGGGGTGCGTGTCCTGGTCCACGCCCAGAACCGCGCCAGGGCCCTGACCCGCCTGCGCAACCTGGGCCTACGCGCCGTCTACCTCCGGGGCAACGCCGCGCCCCCGACCCCGGACGAGATCACCGCGGTCCTGCACCACCCCGACGGCCTGATATGGCGTACGGCACCGGACAACGGTGTCATCGTGACGGAGCTGTGGCATCCCATCCGGGCGTTGCTTCGCAGGTCGGCGGTGGTGCAGCAGGGCTGAGGGCGGCTCCGCCGGGTGGGCGACGGCAGGGCCTGCGCGGCCCGCCCGGCGTGGCCCTTTCCCGGCGCCTGCTAGCCGCTGACGACCGGCTTGCCCGTGAGCTCCACGCCGGCCTCGCGCAGTTCCTCCAGGGCCCGGTCGGTCGTCTCCTGGGCCACCCCCGCGGTCAGGTCCAGGAGGACCTGGGTGCGGAAGCCCTCCCGGGCGGCGTCCAGGGCCGTGGCGCGTACGCAGTGGTCCGTCGCTATGCCCACCACGTCGACCTCGTCGATGTGGCGGTCCCGGAGCCACTCGGCGAGCCGGACACCGTTCTCGTCGGTGCCCTCGAAGCCGCTGTAGGCCGCCGAGTACGCGCCCTTCTCGAAGACCGCGTCCACCGCCCCGGAGGCGACCGCCGGGGCGAAGTTCGGGTGGAAGCCCACCCCCTCCGTGCCCGCGACGCAGTGCGCGGGCCAGGAGCGGACGAAGTCGGGGTTGTCCGCGAAGTGGCCGCCGGGCGCGATGTGGTGGTCCCGGGTGGCGACCACGTGGCGATAGCCGGTACCTGCCGCCTGGCCGATCAGCTCGGTGATCGCGGCGGCCACGTCGGCGCCCCCGGAGACCCCGAGGCTGCCCCCTTCGCAGAAGTCGTTCTGCACATCTACGACGATCAACGCGCGACGCATGATGGGTGTCCTTCGACCGAGGGTTAAGTAACTGAGCCTAGAGACTTTGCGGCTTGTTCGGGAGGGGGCATTGACAGGGAGCGGACGGCGGTCGCGCTCTAGCTACCCGAGCGCCCCTGGACATACTCCGTCGGAAGGACGGGTTCCCCGCGGGAGAGCTGTGTAGCGGACAGCGGCAGGTTGGCCCGCGCCGCGATGTGCCGCGCACGCGGTACGTCGAGCGGCTCGCGGGCGACGACCTCGCCGCCCTTGACCAGCTGCACCAGCAGCTGCCGGTCGGCCAGCTCGTCCGGCACCGGTCCGGTGCCGATCACCTCGGCCTCGGCCACCCCCTCGTCGTCCAGCCGCCGTGCCGCCCACTTGCGTCCGCCCACGGAGGTCTTGCCCCCGGTGGACTTCTTCGCGACCGGCACCAGCGGTGCCGCCGGGTCGGCGGACTCGGCGCGGGCGACCAGCTTGTAGACCATCGAGCAGGTCGGGTGCCCGGAGCCGGTCACCAGCTGGGTGCCGACGCCGTACGCGTCCACCGGCGCCGCGGCCAGCGAGGCGATGGCGTACTCGTCCAGGTCGGAGGTCACGACGATCTTCGTGGCGATCGCCCCCAGCTCGTCCAGCTGATGACGTACCCGGTGGGCCACCAGGAGCAGGTCGCCGGAGTCGATGCGGACCGCGCCCAGCTCGGGACCGGCCACCTCCACCGCCGTACGGACCGCCTCGGCGACGTCGTAGGTGTCGACCAGCAGGGTGGTGCCCCGGCCGAGGGCGGCCACCTGGGCCCGGAAGGCGTCCCGCTCCTGGTCGTGCAGCAGGGTGAAGGCGTGCGCGGAGGTGCCGACGGTCGGGATGCCGTACCGGAAGCCGGCCGCGAGGTCGGAGGTGGTCGAGAAGCCGCCGATGTACGCCGCCCGGGACGCGGCCACCGCCGCCAGCTCGTGGGTGCGGCGGGCGCCCATCTCGATCAGCGGGCGGTCACCGGCGGCGGAGGCCATCCGGGAGGCCGCGGCCGCGATCGCCGAGTCGTGGTTGAGGATGGAGAGGATCACGGTCTCCAGCAGCACACACTCGGCGAAGGTGCCCTCGACCCGGACGATCGGCGAGCCGGGGAAGTACACCTCGCCCTCGGGGTAACCCCAGATGTCGCCGCTGAAGCGGTAGCCGGCGAGCCACTCCAGGGTCTGCTCGTCCACGATCTCCCGCTCCCGCAGGAAGCCGAGGACGTCCTCGTCGAAGCGGAAGTTCTCGACCGCGTCCAGGACCCGCCCGGTGCCCGCCACCACGCCGTAGCGGCGCCCGTCCGGCAGCCGCCGGGTGAAGACCTCGAACACGCTGCGCCGCTCGGCCGTACCGGCCCGCAGCGCGGCCTGCAGCATCGTCAGCTCGTACTGGTCCGTGAAGAGCGCTGTCGAGGGAACGTCCACCGGCAGCCCAAGGTCCGCCACATTCACCAAAGCCTCCGTCAGCTCGTGAGTTGCCGGGTACCCCGGGTAAGGCCGGGGGTCCGGGGGTTGTCCCCCGGTGTATGCAGCATGGCAATGGATCGTACCCCCATTTCGTCAGTGTGACGATTTGTAGGGCGCGTGGCAGCATGGAGTGCGTGACGTCACCCGCGCCCGTAGAGATCGAACGCACCGAGTCGGCGGAGGAGGTCTTCGCCGTACCCGAGCCCGACGTCCCCTGGGTCACGATCGTCCACAACGACCCGGTCAACCTCATGAGCTATGTGACGTACGTCTTCCAGGCGTACTTCGGGTATCCGAAGGACAAGGCCACCAAGCTCATGCTCGACGTCCACCACAAGGGCCGGGCGGTCGTCTCCAGCGGCACTCGCGAGGAGATGGAACGCGACGTGCAGGCGATGCACGGCTACGGACTGTGGGCCACCCTCCAGCAGGACCGGAAGTAGCGAATCCTCTTCATGTCCGGACACTTCGAACACATCCCGGGCGGCGGCGCGGCCGTCGCACTCGACGGCGTCGAGATCTCCATCATCCGGTCGCTGGCCGTCCAGCTCCTGGAGCTCATCGGCCCGGGGCCCGCGGCGGACACCCCCGCCGACCCGCTGGCCGAGCTGTTCGCCGAGGGGCCCAGCGAGCCGCCCAGCGACCCCGTCCTGCGCAGACTCTTCCCCGACGCCTACAGCGACCCGGAGCGTGCGCCCGGCTCCCCGGCCGAGGCCGAGGAACGCCTGGCGCACTCGGCCGAGTTCCGCCGCTACACCGAGAACGACCTCAGGGCCGGCAAGCGGGAGAACGCCCTCGCGGTGATCCGCAGCCTGGACGCGCTGTCCCCGGTGGACGAGAGCGGGGGCGTCCTCAAGCTGTCCCCGGAGGAGTCGAGGTACTGGCTCGGTGCCCTCAATGACCTGCGCCTGGCGATCGGCGCCCGGCTGGAGATCACCGACGAGGACGACGCCGATCTGCTCTACCGGCTCCCTGACGAGGACCCGCGCAAGCCGATGGTGATGGCGTATCTGTGGCTCGGCGGCCTCCAGGAGACGCTCGTCACCACTCTTATGCCGTAACTTGTCCCGATTTCGAGTGCGTGCGGCGTTCGCTCAGAGGACGCTCAAATCCGGATAACGATCACGTCACCGTTGCGGCCTGGTTTGCCGCTTTAGAGCGTTCTTTGTCCGCTTTTCCCTGTGCGGTGCGTCACATCGTGCTTCTGTGATCAATATTGCGGCCGTGATAAATCTTCACGACCGCCCGGCCGACACCACCCATGTCCGGCCGGGTGCGCCACCGAGCCGGCGACCGTCGGCCAGGCACGAGCGGGCTCGCGAAACCCGCTCAGCTCCATCAATCCGGGGGGATCGAAACCCGATCCGAGGCCGACGAAAGGCCCGGGTCGGCATGGAGAAAGGCGCACCACGACATGACCTCTGAGAGGGTCACCGAAGCCCCTGAGGAGGGCTACGAGCGCGGGCTCGGCAGCCGCCAGGTCCAGATGATCGCGATCGGCGGCGCCATCGGCGTCGGTCTGTTCCTCAAGGCCGGGGCCAACATCGAGAAGGCGGGCCCCAGCCTCATCCTGATGTACGCCCTCGCAGGCGTGATCATCTTCTTCATCATGCGAGCCCTGGGCGAGCTTCTGCTCTACCGCCCGGTCTCCGGTTCGTTCGCGGACTACTCCCGCGAGTTCCTCGGCCCGTTCTTCGGCTACTTCACGGCCTGGACGTACTGGCTGATGTGGGTGGTCACCGGCATGGCCGAGCTGACGGCCGCCGCGATCTACATCAACTACTGGTTCCCGTCCGTTCCACAGTGGGTGACGGCACTCGTCTTCCTGGTGGTCCTCTTCGGGGTGAACCTGATCTCCGTGAAGCTCTTCGGCGAGCTGGAGTTCTGGTTCTCGATGGTCAAGGTCACCGCCCTGATCGGCATGATCGTGATCGGTCTCGGTGTGCTCACCTTCGGCTTCAGCGCCGCCGGTGACACCGCGTCCGTCTCCAACCTGTGGCAGTTCGACGGCTTCTTCCCCAAGGGCATCGGCTCCTCGCTGATGACCCTGCAGGGCGTGATGTTCGCCTACCTCGCCGTCGAGCTGGTCGGCGTCACCGCGGGCGAGTCCGAGAACCCGGAGAAGACCCTCCCGAAGGCCATCAACACGCTGCCCTGGCGCATCGGCCTGTTCTACGTCGGTGCCCTCACCGTCATCCTGTGCGTGGTGAAGTGGACCGAGTTCACCGAGGGCGTCAGTCCCTTCGTGAAGGCCTTCGCCATGATCGGCATCCCGGCCGGCGCCGGCATCGTCAACTTCGTGGTGCTCACCGCGGCCCTGTCGTCCTGCAACTCGGGCATGTACTCCACCGGCCGCATGCTGCGCACCCTGGCCGACAACGGCGAGGCCCCGCGGGCCTTCTCGAAGCTGTCGGCGTCCAAGACCCCGGCGCTCGGCATCACCGTCTCGGTGCTGTTCATGGGCATCGGCGTGGTGCTGAACTACGTCGTCCCGGAGAAGGCGTTCGGCTACGTCACCTCCGTCGCCACCGCGGCCGGCATCTGGACCTGGCTGATGATCCTGGTCAGCCACGTCCTGTACCGCCGCGCGGTCGACGCGGGCCGGCTGCCCGCCTCGTCCTTCCCGGCGCCGGGCGGTGCGGTGTGCTCGTACATCGCCATCGCGTTCCTGCTCTTCGTCACCGGCCTGATCGCCTACGACGCCGACTCCCGCGTCTGCCTGTACGTGATGGCGGTCTGGGCGGTCGCGCTCGGCATCGGCTGGCTGTTCCTGAAGAACCGCACGCCTCAGATCACCGACCGGCGTGAGCCGGAGCTGGAACAGGTGGGCTGACCACCGGGGAGACCATCCCCAGGACGTCCGGCCGCCGGGAGTACTCGTGGCACTCCCGGAGGCCGCCGCTCAGGACGTCCATCATGCGGGCCGTCCCGTACCACACCTCGGTACGGGACGGCCCCTCTGCTTATCCTGGCGGACATGCTGACCATCACCCAGGCCCTCGTCGACCAGATCGTCGCGCACGCGCGCAAGGACCACCCCGACGAGGCGTGCGGCGTCGTCGCGGGCCCGGCCGGTTCGGACCGCCCCGAGCGCTTCGTCCCGATGCTGAACGCGGCCATGTCGCCCACGTTCTACGAGTTCGACTCCGGCGACCTCCTCAAGCTCTACCGCGAGATGGACGACCGGGACGAGGAGCCGGTGGTGATCTACCACTCGCACACGGCGACGGAGGCGTACCCGTCCCGCACCGACATCTCGTACGCGAACGAGCCCGGCGCCCACTACGTCCTGGTGTCCACCGCCGACACCGACGGACTCGGCGACTTCCAGTTCCGCTCCTACCGCATCGTGGAAGGCGAGGTCACGGAGGAGGAGGTCAAGGTCGTGGAGGCCTACTGATCCCGCGATTCGGTCAGAATTCATCCACCATCTGAGATCACACTCTGGGAGCGGGACCGGGAATCGATACGATGAGCCCATGGTTCTGAACGACGTGAGCGAGATGACGCCGGGCATTCTGCTCGTGGCGCGGCTGCACGTCGACCTGTGCAGGCTGAACAGCGCCATCTGTTGACGTTCCCCGCCGCCGCACGGCCGTGCCGCGGCGCTCACCCGGTGCCGAACGCCTGGGGGGACCCGGGCGCGCCCACACCGATTCGACGAACCAACCCTTTCCGACAGGAGCCCGCAACCATGGCCATCGAGGTCCGCATCCCGACCATCCTCCGCCAGTACACCGACGGTCAGAAGGCGGTGGAGGGCAGCGGTGAGACCCTCGCCGACCTGTTCACCGACCTCGAGACCCGGCACGCGGGCATCCAGGCCCGCATCGTGGACAACGGCCAGCTGCGCCGCTTCGTCAACGTGTACCTGAACGACGAGGACGTCCGCTTCGTCGACGGCATCGACACCAAGCTGACCGACGGCGACACCGTGACGATCCTGCCGGCCGTGGCCGGCGGCATGGCCTGAGACCGGCATGCGCTACGACTCCCCGCTGGCCGCGGTGGGCAACACCCCCTTGGTGCGCCTGCCGCGGCTGTCGCCGTCCCCGGACGTCCGTATCTGGGCCAAGCTGGAGGACCGCAACCCGACCGGCTCGGTCAAGGACCGCCCGGCCCTGCACATGATCGAGCAGGCGGAGAAGGACGGCCGGCTCACCCCGGGCTGCACGATCCTGGAGCCGACCTCCGGCAACACGGGCATCTCCCTGGCCATGGCGGCGAAGCTCAAGGGCTACCGCATGGTGTGCGTGATGCCCGAGAACACCTCGCAGGAACGCCGGGACCTGCTCGGCATGTGGGGCGCCGAGATCATCTCCTCACCGGCCGCGGGCGGCTCCAACACCGCCGTGCGCGTGGCCAAGGAGCTGGCCGCCGAGCACCCCGACTGGGTGATGCTCTACCAGTACGGCAACCCGGACAACGCGGGCGCCCACTACGCGACGACGGGTCCGGAGATCCTCGCCGACCTGCCCTCCATCACCCACTTCGTCGCGGGCCTCGGCACCACCGGCACCCTCATGGGCGTCGGCCGCTACCTGCGCGAGCACAAGCCGGACGTGAAGATCGTCGCCGCCGAACCGCGCTACGACGACCTGGTCTACGGCCTGCGCAACCTCGACGAGGGCTTCGTACCGGAGCTGTACGACGCCTCCGTGCTCACCACCCGCTTCTCGGTCGGCTCGGCCGACGCGGTCACCCGCACCCGTGAACTCCTGCAGCAGGAGGGCATCTTCGCGGGTGTCTCCACCGGCGCCGCACTGCACGCGGCGATCGGCGTCGGCAGGAAGGCGGTGCAGGCCGGCGAGAGCGCCGACATCGTCTTCATCGTGGCCGACGGCGGCTGGAAGTACCTCTCCACCGGCGTCTACACGGCGGCCACCACCGAGGAGGCCATCGAGACGCTCCAGGGCCAGCTCTGGGCGTAGCACGCCTCAAGCGCACGTCAGCCCCCTCCTATGAGGGGGCCAATCCCATCCTATGGAGGGGCAAAGAATTACCTCCGGTACTGCCGGTGGCTCTCCGGCCGGGGCTACGGTCCTCCCGCACCCTGTCATGTCACGCTCACTCGACATGCGGGACGCCTGAAGTGTCATGCTCATGACTGCGCGGTACTGCCGCCGCTACGCGCGTCAAGGGCCTGCCCAACCAGTGCGAGAAACCCCACTTCCCCATGGAGGCAGTACCCCATGCGTGAGTCACGCCCGAGCGGGCGGACACGGAGTCTTCGAAGACTCGTCTCCGTCGCCCTCCCCACCCTCGCCCTGACCGTCGCCGGACTGGCCGCGGCGCCGGTGGCCGGGGCCCAGGCCGCCGCCGCTCCCGCGCCCCACATCTCGCGGGCCGCGCAGAACGCCAAGGCCCTGACCGCACCCGAGCGCCAGATCTTCCACTCGACCGGCAAGGCCGGGCAGAAGGTCCCGACGACCCATCTGTGCGCCACCGCCGAGCCGGGCCACGCGTCCTGCTTCGCCCAGCGGCGCACCGACATCAAGCAGCGGCTCGCCTCGGCGCTCGCCGCCGCCGCACCCTCCGGCCTCTCCCCGGCCAATCTGCACAGCGCCTACAACCTGCCCTCGACGGGCGGCTCCGGCCTGACCGTTGCCATCGTCGACGCCTACAACGACCCCAACGCCGAGTCGGACCTGGCCACTTACCGCTCCACCTACGGCCTGTCCGCGTGCACCAAGGCCAACGGCTGCTTCAAGCAGGTCAGCCAGACCGGCTCCACCACCTCGCTGCCGACCAACGACACCGGCTGGGCCGGTGAAGAGGCGCTCGACCTCGACATGGTCAGCGCGGTCTGCCCGAACTGCAGCATCGACCTGGTCGAGGCGAACTCCGCGAACGACACCGACCTCGGCATCGCCGAGAACGAGGCCGTCACGCTGGGCGCCAAGGTCGTCTCCAACAGCTGGGGCGGCTCCGAGTCCTCCTCGCAGACCAGCGAGGACACCCAGTACTTCAAGCACCCGGGCGTCGCCATCACCGTCTCCTCCGGTGACTCCGCCTACGGCGCCGAGTACCCGGCGACCTCCCAGTACGTGACCGCCGTCGGCGGCACCGCGCTCTCCACCGCCTCCAACTCCCGTGGCTGGAGCGAGTCGGTGTGGCACACCAGCTCCACCGAGGGCACCGGCTCCGGCTGCTCGGCGTACGACCCGAAGCCGAGCTGGCAGACCGACAGCGGCTGCTCCAAGCGCATGGAGGCCGACGTCTCCGCGGTCGCCGACCCGGCCACCGGCGTGGCGGTCTACGACACCTACGGCGGCTCCGGCTGGGCGGTCTACGGCGGCACCAGCGCCTCCGCCCCGATCGTCGCCGGCGTGTACGCCCTCGCGGGCACCCCGGGTTCCGGCGACTACCCGGCGAAGTACCCGTACTCCCACACGAGCAACTTGTACGACGTGACCAGCGGCAGCAACGGCTCCTGCTCCACCTCGTACTTCTGCACCGCGGGCACCGGCTACGACGGCCCGACCGGCTGGGGCACCCCGAACGGCACCACCGCCTTCACCGCCGGCACCAGCACCGGCAACACGGTGTCCGTCACCAACCCGGGCAGCCAGTCGACCACCACCGGCGGCTCGGCCGGCCTGCAGATCCACGCCACCGACAGCGCGGGCGCGACCCTGACCTACAGCGCCTCCGGCCTGCCGACCGGTCTGTCCATCAACAGCTCCTCCGGCCTGATCTCCGGTACGGCGTCCACCGCGGGCACCTACCAGGTCACGGTCACCGCCACCGACTCCACCGGCGCCTCCGGCTCGACCTCCTTCACCTGGACGGTCGGCTCCTCCGGCGGCACCTGCACCTCGGCCCAGCTGCTCGGCAACGCGGGCTTCGAGTCGGGCAACACCACCTGGACCGCGAGCAGCGGCGTCATCACCAACGACTCCGGTGAGGCCGCGCACGGCGGTTCCTACAAGGCCTGGCTCGACGGTTACGGCTCCTCGCACACCGACACGCTGTCCCAGTCGGTGACCGTCCCGGCCGGCTGCAAGGCCAGCTTCACCTTCTACCTGCACATCGACACCGCCGAGACCGGCAGCACCGCGTACGACAAGCTGACCGTGACCGCCGGTTCGACCACCCTGGCGACGTACTCGAACGTCAACGCCGCCTCCGGGTACGCGCAGAAGACCTTCGACCTGTCCTCGTTCGCGGGTCAGACGGTCACCCTGAAGTTCAGCGGGGTGGAGGACTCCTCCCTGCAGACCAGCTTCGTCGTGGACGACACCGCCCTGACGACCAGCTGATCCTTACGGCAATCGGATCCCGTACCCGGAAGAAGGCGTTCCGGGTGCGGGATCCGTCCGTGCCGGTGGTACGTCTCATCTGCACCAGGAGACCGGCAGGCCGGCCGGTCACGGCAGAAAGGCGGACCCCATGCGCCGTACGACGACCGTCGCCCTCGCGGCGGCAGCGCTGCTGCTCGCGGGCTGCGGCTCCCAGAACGGCGGGGGCACCGGCAGCGGCAGCGGTGACAACGGCAAGGTGTCGCCCTCGGCGTCGGCCCCTTCGTCCGGCAGCGGCTGCGTCACCCACGTGGAGCTGACCGCCGCCGACAACGGCCGTACCGTCTGCCTGGCCAAGGGTGGCGAGCTGCGGCTCACCCTCGACGGGACCAGGAGCCGCCCCTGGAAGCCGGTAGCGGCGAGCGGCACCGCCCTCAAGGCGATCAACGCGGGCTTCGTCCTCCAGCCGGGCGACGCGAGCGCCGCCTACCAGGCGGTGGCGGCCGGAAAGGCCGAGCTGACGTCCTCCCGCCCGCTGTGCCCCGAGCCCACGGCCTCCGGCCAGGTCTCCTGCAAGGGCATCGAGGAGTGGAGGGCCACCGTGACGGTCAGCTAGCCGGCGAGGTGTCTGACCTGGTCCCACAGGACCGGGTCGACCACGCCCACCCGGCGGCGGAAGTCCCACACCGGGACCTCCCGCAGCTCGTCCGTCTGCAGGAAGCTGGGCCGGCCGTGGGCGTCGCCGACGGCGCCGGGCGGCAGCGGGATCACCCCGGCGCGCTCGTCGTGGTACTTGCTGGTGATCTTCGCGACCGTGGCCCGGTCGCCGCGCACGGCCAGCACCAGACAGGGCCGGTCCTTGATCTCGGATCGGTCCTCGTAGGGCACGTTCGCCCACCAGATGTCCCCCGGGTGCGGACGTGTCGTCACCCGGGCCCGGCCGCCGGGGCGCCCGGGCGGCCGCAGCCTGCGCCCGCCGGGACGGCGGCCCCGGCCCCAGCCGTCGACGAGCGTGGCGACCAGCGCGAGCAGCACCACCGCCGCGAGCGCCAGCCACCATGACGTGTCCATACGGACGACGTTACCGGCGTGCGCTTGGCGGCGCGCGCCCTCTTGTGAGCTACCTGCGCCCCCGGTCCAGCCGAACCGGTGACAGCACAGGTGAGTTCGCCCACAACGGCCCCTGGCGGAGGAGCGACCGGCCCTTTTGCGCCTTACGCTCGACGAACCGCACGACCCCCGTCTGCTCCCTTCCCGACCCCTCTCCCCGGATCCCGCCCATCGGTTTCCCGCCTACGGAGGTTTCTGCTTCATGAAGCTCACCGTCGTCGGCTGCTCGGGGTCGTTCCCGTCCGCGGAATCGGCCTGTTCGAGCTACCTCGTAGAGGCCGACGGCTTCCGGCTGCTCCTCGACATGGGCAATGGCGCCCTCGGAGAGTTGCAGCGTCACTGCGGTCTCTACGACCTCGACGCCATCTTCCTGAGCCATCTGCACGCCGATCATTGCATCGACATGTGCGCGTACTTCGTCGCGCGCTACTACCGTCACGACGGCGGCCGCTGCGGCCCGATCCCGGTCTACGGCCCCGAGGGCACCGAGCACCGTCTGACCACGGCGTACGCCGACACCCCCTCCGCCTCCTCCATGAGCGAGGTCTTCGACTTCCACACGGTCAAGCCGTCCACGTTCGAGATCGGCCCGTTCACCGTGCACACCGAGCGGGTCCGGCACCCCGTGGAGGCGTACGCCATCCGCATCGAACACGGCGGGAAGTCCCTGACGTACTCCGGCGACACGGGCGTCAGCGAGGCGCTGGACGAGCTGGCCCGGGACACCGACCTGTTCCTGTGCGAGGCGGCGTTCACGCACGGCAAGGAGAACATCCCCGACCTGCACCTCAACGGCCGTGAGGCGGGCGAGGCGGCGGCCCGCGCGGGCGCCCGCAGGCTGGTCCTCACCCACATCCCGCCGTGGACGGACCCGCAGGTCAACCTCGCGGACGCGCGCGAGGTCTTCGCGGGGCCGGTGGAGCTGGCCGCGCCGCGGGTCACGTACGAGATCTGACCCCGCCCCCGGACAACGCGAAGGCCCCCGGAGCCGGCACGGCTCCGGGGGCCTTCGCGTTGTCCGGGGCCGGCCGGCCTACTTGGCCTCGGCCTTCTGCAGTTCGGCGAGTTCCTCGTCGGACTCGCGGCCCGGCGTGGGCAGGTTGAACTTGATGATCGCGAAGCGGAAGACCGCGTAGTAGACCACCGCGAAGCACAGGCCGACCACGACCAGCCCCAGCGGGTTGCTCGCGATGCCGAAGTTCAGACCGAAGTCGACCGCGCCGGCCGAGAACCCGAAGCCGTCCCGCATGCCCAGCGACCAGGTCAGCGCCATGGAGACACCGGTGAGGACCGCGTGGATGGCGTACAGGACCGGCGCGATGAACATGAAGGTGAACTCGATCGGCTCGGTGACGCCGGTGACGAAGCTGGTCAGCGCGAGCGAGAACATCATGCCGCCGACCACCTTGCGGCGCTCCGGGCGGGCGCAGTGCACGATGGCGAGGCAGGCGGCCGGGAGACCGAACATCATGATCGGGAAGAAGCCGGTCATGAACTGGCCCGCGTGCGGGTCACCGGCCAGGAAGCGCGCGATGTCACCGCTCTTGCCGTGGTACTCGCCCGCCTGGAACCACGGGAAGGAGTTCAGCAGGTGGTGCATGCCGATCGGGATCAGCGCACGGTTGGCGACACCGAAGATGCCCGCGCCGACGGCGCCCGAGCCCACCAGCCACTCGCCGAAGTTGTGCAGGCCCGTGCCGAGGACCGGCCAGATGTAGCCGAAGACGATGCCGATGAGCAGGCCCGCGAAGGCGGACAGGATCGGGACGAGGCGGCGGCCGCCGAAGAAGCCCGCCCAGTCGGGCAGCTTGGTGCGGTAGAAGCGCTGGTACAGCAGAGCCACGACGATGCCCATCACCACGCCGCCGAGGACCTTGGCGTCGACCGGGGCGTTCACCATCTGGACCTTGCCGTCGACGACCGTCGCGATCTTCGGCAGGTTCTTGTCGGTGAACGTGGCGAGCACGTTCTTGAAGACCAGGTAGCCGACCACCGCGGCGAGCGCGGTCGAGCCGTCCGACTTCTTCGCGAAGCCGATCGCGATGCCCACGGCGAACAGCAGCGCCATGTTGTCGAGGATCGCGTTGCCGCCGGCCGCCATGAAGGAGGCGATCTTCGTCAGGAACGCCGGGTAGTTCGGGTCGCCCAGCATGTCCGTGTTGCCCAGACGCACCAGGAGGGCGGCGGCGGGGAGCACCGCCACCGGCAGCATCAGGGAGCGGCCGATGCGCTGTAGCACAGCCATCGCCCCGGCGCCCTTCTTCTTCTCCGCCGCGGGAGCGGCGCTGGCCGTGGTCACAAGTTCCTCCAGGAGGGCAAGGCGCCGCCCGGGAACCATGGAAGGGGACGGCAGCGTCTCTGGTCTACACCACTTAGTGGTGTAGACCTGTTGTACACGATGAAGGCGGCATAAGGAACCCGTGAATCCGCTGTCGTGGGATTACGCGCCGTGCTGGTCACCGGGCCCGTCGGCGGGGACGCCGAAAGACCCCCGGACCATCGGTCCCGGGGCCTTTCTCGGACGGGGCGTCAGACCTTCGTGACGTCCTCGACCTGGTCCTCGGGTTCGCGGCCGGGTGTTCTGAGGTCGAACTTCGTGATGGCGAACCGGAAGACGACGTAGTAGACGGCCGCGAAGCACAGACCGATCGGGATGATCAGCCACGGTTTGGTGGCCAGGTTCCAGTTGATGACGTAGTCGATGAGACCGGCCGAGAAGCTGAAGCCGTCGTGCACCCCGAGCCCCCAGGTCACCGCCATCGACACCCCGGTGAGCACCGCGTGGACCACGTACAGCAGGGGCGCGATGAACATGAACGAGTACTCGATCGGCTCGGTGATGCCGGTCACGAACGAGGTCAGCGCCACCGAGAGCATCAGACCGCCCACCTCCTTGCGGCGGTTCGGCCGCGCGCAGTGGGTCATCGCCAGCGCGGCCGCCGGCAGCGCGAACATCATGATCGGGAAGAAGCCCGAGGTGAACTGGCCCGCGTGCGGGTCGCCCGCCAGGAACATGTTGATGTCGCCGTGCACGACCTTCCCGTCGGGTGTCGTGTAACTGCCGAACTGGAACCAGATGGGCACGTTCAGGAACTGGTGCAGGCCGATGACGAGCAGCCCCCGGTTCGCGACGCCGAAGACGCCCGCGCCCCACGACCCCGCGTCCCGCAGCCAGTGGCTGAAGCTCTCCAGGGCGTCGCCGACCGGCGGCCAGACCCACAGGCACACCGCCGCGAAGGCGATGGCGACGAACGACATGATGATCGGGACCAGGCGGCGGCCGTTGAAGAAGCCCAGCCAGTCCACCAGTTTGGTGCGGTGGAAGCGGGCCCAGAAGAACGCGGCCAGCAGACCCAGGACGATGCCGCCGAAGACACCCGGGTTCTGGAACGTGAAGGTGGACACCGTCCCTGCCTGGACCTGGCAGCCGACGTCCGGGATCGTCCTCGAGCCGGCCGGGCACTGCTCCGGGAACTGGTGCAGCACGCCGTAGTAGACGAGGAAGCCCGCCACCGCCGCGAGGGCCGTCGAGCCGTCCGACTTGCGGGCCATGCCGATCGCGACGCCCACACAGAACAGCAGCGGAAGGCCGATCGAGCTGTCCAGCAGCGCGCCGCCCGCCCCCTTCATCACCTTCGACAGGTCCGTCCAGCCCAGGCCGTCGGACCCGAACACGTCCGGCTGCCCCAGCCGGTTCAGGATGCCCGCCGCCGGCAGCACCGCGATCGGCAGCTGGAGGCTGCGGCCCATCTTCTGCAGGCCCTGGAAGAGGGTGTGCCAGCGGGCGCGCGCGGGGCTGACCGTGCTGTCGGCGCTCATGGACGTCCTCCCGGGCCGCTCGACTCGGACGCGGTTTGTCGACCGTACCGGCTGTGGTGTAGACCAGTTGGCGGACGGTTCCGCTGTCGTGATCGCCATCCTTCGGCACGCGCGGCATGACCGCTCGCAAAGATGGGCCAACTGTGGGTTACTGCGACAAAGCGGTTCTTATCAGGGAGAAGGAACATGGCCAGCAAGGCTGAGAAGATCGTCGCCGGCCTCGGCGGAATCGACAACATCGAGGAGATCGAGGGCTGCATCACCCGGCTGCGCACCGAGGTCTCGGACCCCTCGCTGGTCGACGAGACCGCCCTGAAGGCCGCCGGCGCCCACGGCGTCGTCAAGATGGGCACCGCCATCCAGGTCGTCATCGGCACCGACGCCGACCCGATCGCCGCGGAGATCGAAGACATGATGTGAGACCCCGTTCGAGCCGGGGTCACCTGTAAGGGGTTCTTCCCACCGTGGGAGGAGCCCCTTCCGTCACTCCCGATAGGCTCGTGGCCATGTCTCGAATCGACGGCCGCACTCCCGAACAGCTCCGCCCGGTCACCATCGAACGCGGCTGGAGCAAGCACGCCGAGGGCTCCGTCCTCGTCTCCTTCGGCGACACCAAGGTCTTCTGCACCGCCTCGGTCACCGAAGGCGTCCCGCGCTGGCGCAAGGGCAGCGGCGAGGGCTGGGTCACCGCGGAGTACGCCATGCTGCCCCGCGCCACCAACACCCGCGGCGACCGGGAATCCGTCAAGGGCAGGATCGGTGGCCGCACCCACGAGATCTCCCGCCTCATCGGCCGCTCCCTGCGCGCCGTCATCGACTACAAGGCGCTCGGCGAGAACACCATCGTCCTCGACTGCGACGTCCTCCAGGCCGACGGCGGCACGCGCACGGCGGCCATCACCGGCGCCTACGTCGCCCTCGCCGACGCGATCTCCTGGGCCCAGGGCAGGAAGCTCATCAAGGCCGGCCGCCAGCCGCTGACCGGCACGGTGTCGGCCGTCTCCGTCGGCATCGTCGGCGGCGTGCCCCTCCTCGACCTCTGCTACGAGGAGGACGTGCGCGCCGAGACCGACATGAACGTCGTCTGCACCGGCGACGGCCGCTTCGTCGAGGTCCAGGGCACCGCCGAGGCCGAGCCCTTCGCCCGCGAGGAACTGAACGCCCTGCTCGACCTCGCCGTCACCGGCTGCACCGAGCTGACCGCGATCCAGAAGGCCGCGCTGGCCGCCACGCTCGAAAAGTAAAGGACGTACCAACACTCGGGGGTGCGGCAGGGCAACCCCCGCCCGCTCCCCGACGTCCGTATGGGTACGGGCGTACGACCACCACCGTGCGCCCGGCCAGCCACCAGGGGAGGGAACACCACCATGGCCGCCAGCCGACGCCGAGGCCGTCTCACCGCCGTCGCCGCCGTCATAGCGACCGCCGCGCTCACCGCCGGCCTCACCACCGGCTGCGACGCCGTGAACAAGGCCCTCGACTGCGTGCAGACCGCCGACTCCATCGCCGACAGCGTCACCGATCTCCAGCAGGCCGTGGAGAACGCCTCGAACGACCCGACGCAGCTCGACCAGTCCCTCGCCTCGATCGACAAGAACCTCGACAAGATCGGCGACAAGACCGACAACGCCGACGTCAACAAGGCGGTCGACAACCTGAACAAGGCCGTGGACAACGTCCGTACGGCGATCAAGAACGGCGACAACACGCCCGACGTCAGCCCGGTGACGGACGCGGCGGGCGAACTGACGAAGGTCTGCACGTCGTAGGCGCCTTCCCGAGGGAGGGGGCGCGGACGAGGCCCGGGGCACAGCCCCGGGGACGTCAGCCCCCACCCCGGGGACGCATCACCCCTCGAGCCCGCGCCGCTCCTTGCGGTCCAGCCGCTCCTGGCGCCGCTGCTCCTTCAGCCGCTGCCGCTCCGCCCGGGGCACCTTGCGCTCCACGCCGACCCCGCCCCAGAAGGCGAAGCCGCCGATGACCACCCGCGGCGCGCCCGGCTCGGCCCGCTCGTCGCCCCTGGGGTGCTCGAAGCCCCCCATGACACCGATCCCGCGGACGACGACCTCGACACCCGGCGGCACGGTCACCTGCACCCCGCCCATGATCGCCACACAGTTGATGTGGACCTCGCGGTCCGCGAAGTCCGCCTCCCGCAGGTCGATCTCGCCGCCGCCCCAGAAGGCGAAGGCGGTGAACTTCTTCGGCACCGTCCAGCGGCCCTTGCGCTGGAAGCCGGACATGACGGCGACCGCCCCCGTGGACGAGCCCTCACCCCCGACGATCCGCCCGGCCCAACTCCCGCTCTCCACCGGCTCCTTGGTGAAGGAGACCGGAGCGGGCGCCACGGCCCCGCTGGCCGGCAGGTCACGGGTGATCGGCGTCAGCTCGGCGTACGTACGCGCCTTGTACGTCGCCTCCAGCCGCTCCTCGAACTCCTCCATGTCCAGCCGCCCCTCGGCGAGGGCGTCCCGCAGGACCTCGGAGACCCGCTCACGGTCGGCGTCGGAGGCACGGAGTTCCGGCACTGCGTCGTCGGTCATGGCAGAAGCCTACGAGAAGATGCCCGCGAAGAGTTGCCCACGAGATGCCCAGGAGATGCCCAGCGAGAAGACGCCTACGAGACCGCCTTCTCGGCGTACATCTTCGCGATGACGGCCTCGATGTCCGGCTCCCGCACCGACAGGTCGACCAGTGGATACTCGGCCGCGACCGCCGCCACCAGCGGCGCCGCCGACTGCCCCGCCGGGAACGCCAGCCACTGCCGCGGCCCCTCCACCCGCACCACCCGGCACGACGGCACCTCGATCGGCGGCAACTCCCGCTCCAGGTCCACCACCAGCGTCCGCTCGCCCTCCCCGGCCTCGTGCAGCCCGGCGAGCGGACCGTCGTACATCAGCCGCCCGTGGTCGATCACCATCACCCGCGAGCACACCTGCTCGATGTCCTGCAGATCGTGCGTCGTCAGCAGCACCGTCGTACCGCGCTCGGCGTTCAGCTCCCGCAGGAAGCCCCGTACCTTCGCCTTCGACACCACGTCCAGGCCGATCGTCGGCTCGTCCAGGTACAGCACCTCCGGATCGTGCAGCAGGGCCGCCGCGATGTCACCGCGCATCCGCTGGCCCAGCGACAGCTGCCGCACCGGTACGTCCAACAGCGGCTCCAGCTCCAGCAGTTCCACGCAGCGGTCCAGATTCTCCCGGTAACGGGCGTCCGGGATGCGGTACATGCGGTGCGCCAGCCGGTAGGAGTCGATCAGCGGCAGGTCCCACCACAGTGTCGTCCGCTGCCCGAACACCACCCCGATCCGGTGCGCCAGCCGCGTGCGCTCCCGCGAGGGATCGATCCCCGCCACCCGCAGCCGGCCCGCGCTCGGCATCAGGATGCCGGTCAGCATCTTGATCGTCGTCGACTTGCCGGCGCCGTTCGGACCGATGTAGCCGACCATCTCACCGCGCGCCACGGTGAAGGAGATCGAGTCCACCGCCCGCACCTGCCGCCGCTCCCGCTTCAGGAACCCGGTCCTCCTGCGCACCTCGAAGACCTTCTCGACCCCGGCCACCTCGATGAACGCGTCCACCGCTAACTCCCTGTACTCCGATACGACCGAAGGCCCACCCGCCACGCCAGCCCCGCCGCCACGCAGCACACCGCCGCCACCAGCGGCGGCGCGAACGCCGCCCACCGTGGCACGCCGTCCAGCGGATAGGGCTGCCCCAGCACATAGGCCGCCGGCACCCAGTTGACGAAGGCCAGCGGGAGCATGAACGTCACCCCGCGCACCAACTCCTTGCCGAACACCGTCGGCGGGTACTGCAACAGCGTCTGGCCGCCGTACGTGAACGCGCTCTGCACCTCGGACGCGTCCTGCGCCACGAACTGGAAGGCCGCCCCCGCCACGAGCACCGCGGAGAAGATCACCCCGCCGCAGACCAGCATCCCCGGCACCATCAGCACCTTGACCGGCGTCCAGCCGATGTCCGACGCGACCAGCGCATAGCCCAGCACCAGCGCCCCCTGCATGATCCGGCTGATCCGGCGCAGCGCGAACCGGTCGGCGGCGACCTGCGCCAGCACCGGCGCGGGCCGCACCAGCAGGGTGTCGAGCGTGCCGTCGCGCACCCGGCTGCCCAGCCGGCCCGCCGAACCGATCGCCAGGTCCGCGAGCCCGAACGAGGTCGCCGACAGCCCGTACAGGAACGCGATCTCGGGCAGCGACCAGCCGCCGAGCACGTCGACCCGCGAGAACATCAGCAGGATCGACACGAAGTCGAGACCGGTCACCAGCAGACCGCCGACCACGGTCATGACGAAGGACACCCGGTAGGTCAGCGTGGAGCGGATCCACATCCCGGAGATCAGCCGGTAGGCGCGCAGCCCCTCGGCCAGGGCGTTGTACTCAGCCACCCTGCACCACCACCCGTCGCGCCGCCGCCGTCTGCACCAGCCGCCCGGCCGCCAGCAGCACCACCGCCCACGCCGCCTGGAAGACGAAGGCCGGCAGCGGGTCGGCCTCGCCCATCAGCACGTCCGCGGGCACCTGGAGCTGCGCCGCCCACGGCAGCACCCGTACGACCTCACCGAGCGTCCCCGGGAAGGCGTTCAGCGGGAGAGTCATCCCCGAGCAGAAAATGCCGAGGATCATCAGCGCCTGAAGCGCCCCCGTACCGTCCAGCAGCCAGAACCCGGTCAGCGCCACCAGGTAGCGGATCCCGAAACTGACGATCATCGCGAGCGCCACGGAGACCAGGAAGGCCAGCCACCTGCCCGGATCGTCCGGGAGCGCCGTCGGGAACACGAGCGCCCCGAAGGCGAACGGAACCACCCCGCGCCCGAGCAGCTGGAACAGCGCCCGGCCCAAATCGTTCGCGAGCCACCACACTTGCAGATCCGCCGGCCGGTACAGATCGATCGCGACCTCACCCGTACGGATGCGTTCCATGAACTCGGTCTCGAAGCCGCCCCCCTGAATCGCCAGCGTCGCGTACAGTGCCTGCCCCAGCCACACGAAGGTGACCGCCTGCGCCTGGTCATAGCCTCCGAGGTGCGGTTTCTCGTCCCACAGCGCCAGGTAGGTGTAGACGAGAATCAGTCCGAAGACCGTGTTGGTGAACACCCCTGCCGCAGTGGCCGCCCGATACGTCGCGTACCGTCTGAATCCCCCCGCCGCGACGGCCACGTACAACCGTCCCGCGCCCACGCCAGTCGACCTCCCTGGACCGCTCGACACCGAAGCGCAGGAGCCTAGTCCGGAGGCCCGGCGACCGGCCACGCATTTTCCGCCCCGGATGCGTGCCGGAATCCGGGAACGGAACGCCAGGTGCGAGAGTCTTCAAACCGGGGGCGCAGAAGGCGTACGAGGCGTACGGGAAACGTACGACGCGAAACAGGAGTCCGTGCACGAGATGAGCGACGAGCCGCAGCCGCAGCAGCACACCAAGGGCGGGGCACCAGACGAACCGCTGCCGGCTGAAGTGTCCGGAGAGCCGGGGTCCACCACCCGCGGCCGCGAGGAGCGGACTCCGAAGACGCCCGACAGCGAGACCGCCGCCGAGAAGGACGGGTCCGTGGAGAACCGTCCGGGTCCGGCCGCCGGGTCGGTCCGGGATGCCGGTGCCGGTGCCGGTGCCGGTGCCGTTTCCGATCAGGCCGCGCGGGCTCGCCGGGCGGCTCAGGCGAGCCGTGCGGGGAGGACGGAAGGCCGGGGACTCCAGGTGGGTGCGGAGGCCGAGGAGTCCCCGAAGCCTCAGAAGCCCCAGTCGGCCGTGGAGCCGCAGGGCTCTGACGGGTCCCGTCGGCCCGAGGGGCCTGAGGCGTCCGACAGGTCGCAGGCGTCCGGGAAGACCCAGGGGGCCGAGAAGTCCCCGGCAGCCGGGAACGCCCAGGGTGCCGAGAAGTCCCAGGGTTCTGCCGAGTTCCGCCCCTTCGACAAGGCCAAGGGCTCCCAGGCGTCCGCGGGGTCGCGGCTCCCGGGGCAGTCGCAGGGCCCGGCGAAGTCCGGCGAGCCCCAGAAGCAGGGCGACCCTGCCACGACGTCCCAGCGGGCCTCGGTGCCCCAGCAGTCCGGGCGGACCCAGGCGGGCGACGGTTCGCACGAGTCCGAGCAGCCCAACGCAGCGGAGAGCACCCAGGTCCTCCGGCGTATCAAGGCACCCCGCGCTTCCCAGGAGGGGAACCAGGCGGCCGCCGCCTCCCAGGCCTCCGGCGAGGCTCCGGCTCCCGCCGAGACCACTCAGGTCCTCCGCCGCGTCAAGGCTCCCGGCAAGGCCGAGTCGACCCAGCAGAGCCAGTCGGCCCAGCAGAGCCAGCAGAGCCAGTCGGCCCAGCAGAGCCAGTCGACCCGGCCGACCCGGCCGACCCGGCCGAGCCGGCCCGGCAAGGGGAGCGCCGCCGCTGCGGCCGCCGCCGCGAGCGGTGCCGCCATGGCCGCCGGTGCCTCCGCGGCTGCCGCCCCGAAGCCCCCGGCCGGTGCTGCCGCCGCGGCCGGAGCCGCAGCCGGCGCTGCATCCGCAGCCGGCGCCCGCGCCACCTCCACCGCCCGAACCCCCGACGAGCCCGCCACCCCCCTCGCTGACAGCGGCGCCCCCGGCGCCCCCGGCGGCCCCGGAGGTCCCGACGGTCCCGGCGGCGGCAAGGGCAAGAAGCCCAAGCGGCCCAAGCGGACCGGATGGCGGCGGATCATCCCCACCTGGCGGATGGTGCTCAGCACCTTCGTGATCGGCGTCCTGCTGATCATCGGCCTCTTCTTCCTCGGCTACTCGCTCGTGAAGATCCCGCCGGCCAACGCCCTCGCCACCAAGCAGAGCAACGTCTACCTCTACGCCGACGGCTCCCAGCTCGCCCGCGACGGCACGATCAACCGCGAGAACGTCGACCTCTCCCAGGTCTCCAAGGACGCCCAGCACGCCGTCCTGGCAGCCGAGGACCGCGACTTCTACACCGAGTCCGCCGTCGACCCCAAGGCCATGCTCCGCGCCGCCTGGAACACCGCCACGGGCAAGGGCAGGCAGTCCGGCTCGACGATCACCCAGCAGTACGTGAAGAACTACTACCTGGCCCAGGAACAGACGGTCACCCGTAAGGCCAAGGAGTTCTTCATCTCGATGAAGCTGGACCGCAACAAGTCCAAGGCCGACATCCTCGAGGGCTACCTCAACACCAGCTACTTCGGCCGCAACGCCTACGGCATCCAGGCCGCCGCCCAGGCCTACTACGGCCGGGACGCCGCCGAGCTCGACCCGGCCCGCGCCGCCTACCTCGCCGCCCTCGTCAACGCGCCGAGCGAGTACGACGTCGTGGCCCACCCCGAGAACAAGTCCGCCGCCCTCGCGCGCTGGAACTACGTCCTGGACGGAATGGTCAAGAAGGGCTGGCTCAGCGAGACCAAGCGCGCCGGCATGAAGTTCCCCATGCCGAAGGAGCAGACCATCTCCACCGGTCTCTCCGGCCAGCGCGGCTACCTCGTCGAGGCGGTCAAGCACTACCTGACCACCAACAACATCATCGACCCCGACAAGCTGGCCCTGGGCGGCTACCGCATCACCACCACCATCCAGAAGGACAAACAGGACGCCTTCGTCAAGGCCGTCGACGACCAGTTGATGTCCAAGCTGGACAAGAAGAACAACAAGGTCGACAACGCCGTCCGCGCCGGCGGCGCCTCCGTCGACCCCAAGACCGGCAAGGTCGTCGCCATGTACGGCGGCGTCGACTACGTGAAGCAGTACACCAACGGCGCCACCCGCGGTGACTTCCAGGTCGGCTCCACCTTCAAGCCGTTCGTGTTCACCTCCGCGGTCCAGAACGGCTCGACCACCCAGGACGGCCAGACCATCACCCCGAACACCTACTACGACGGCACCAACAAGCGGCCCGTCCAGGGCTGGAGCGGCGGCCCCTACGCCCCCGAGAACGAGGACTCCAAGTCCTACGGCGACATCACCGTCCGCAAGGCCACCGACCTGTCGGTGAACTCCGTGTACGCGCAGATGGCCGTCGACGTCGGCCCGTCCAAGGTCAAGCAGACCGCCGTGGCACTCGGCGTCCCCGCCGACACCAAGGACCTCCAGCCCTACCCCTCCATCGCCCTCGGCACCGCCACCGCCAGCGTCCTGGACATGGCGGAGTCGTACGCGACCCTCGCCAACCACGGCAAGCACGGCACGTACACCATGATCGAGAAGATCACCAAGGCCGGCACCGACGAGGTCAAGCTCCCCGACGAGTCCGTCAAGCAGGCCGTCAGCCGCGAGGCCGCCGACACCACCACCTCCATCCTGCAGAGCGTGGTCCAGTCCGGCACCGCCACCGCCGCCCAGGCCGCCGGCCGCCCCGCCGCCGGCAAGACCGGCACCGCCGAGGAGGACACCGCCGCCTGGTTCGCGGGCTACACCCCCGACCTCGCCACGGTCGTCTCCGTCATGGGCCAGGACCCGGTCACCGCGGCCCACAAGCCGCTGTACGGCGCGATGGGCCTGCCGCGCATCAACGGCGGCGGCGCGCCCACCCAGATCTGGGCCCAGTTCACCAAGGACGCCCTCAAGGGCAAGCCGGCCACCGAGTTCGACCTCCAGCTGCAGCAGGGCGCCGAAGTCCAGGCACCCGGCACGCAGGCCCCGACCAACGGTGCCACGACCACCGGCGGCCAGGACAACGGCGGCGCCGACACCACCGGCGGCCACGACAACGGCGGCCCGACCGGCACCCCCACCAACGGCACCACCACCGGCGGTCAGGACACCGGCGGCCAGGACACCGGCGGCACCCCCGGCGGCGGCACCACCACGGACGGCGGCGGTACGACCACCACCGGCGGAGACACCACCGGGGGCGACACGGCCGGCGGCACCACGGCCGGCGGCCCGACCACCGGCGGAGGCACACCCGCCGGAGGCACGACCACGGGCGGCGGCACACCCGGTGGCACCACAGGCACCACCGGCGACGCCGGAGGCCAACCCTAGGAAGAGTCAGTGACCGCTGGTCGCCTTCAGCCCCACGACGGCGACCAGCAGCAGACAGACGAAGAAGATCCGGGCGGCGGTGACCGGCTCACCCAGCACCACCATGCCGAGCACCGCCGCCCCGGCCGCCCCGATCCCCACCCACACGCCGTAGGCGGTACCGATCGGAAGCGACCTGGCGGCGTAGGACAACAGCACCATGCTGGCGACGATCCCGGCACCGGTGAGCACACTGGGCACGACCCGCGTGAACCCGTCGGCGTACTTCATCCCGATCGACCAGCCGACCTCGAGCAGACCGGCCACGACAAGCAGCACCCAGGCCACGACAACACCTCCGAGACGAACGGACGACTCTCTGCGGTGCGTCGTCTTTGCCTGCATCCCGGTACGGCGCGTCTCGTCGGGCTCCTTCGAACATAGCAAAGCAACGACAAAGGGGCTGGCGACAACCGTCACCAGCCCCTTCCCGGCTTCCGAGCAGAGATGCCTCTGATCAGAGATACAGGCCCGTGGAGTCCTCGCCGCCCTCGAACCGGTCGGCGGCCACCGCGTGCAGATCACGCTCCCGCATGAGCACGTACGCCACGCCCCGCACCTCGACCTCGGCCCGGTCCTCCGGATCGAACAGAACCCGGTCACCCGGCTCCACGGTCCGTACGTTCTGACCCACCGCGACGACCTCGGCCCAGGCCAGCCGCCGCCCGACCGCCGCGGTCGCGGGAATCAGGATGCCGCCGCCCGACCGCCGCTCGCCCTCACCGGCGTCCTGCCGCACGAGAACCCGGTCGTGCAGCATCCGGATGGGCAGCTTGTCGTGCTGAGGGTTGCTGTGCTCGTTTCTGTTGGCGCTCACGCCTCGAACCTACCTGCCTCGGACGGACTCGTACGACCCCGGGCCACCACTCGTCTCCGCCCTGGTCAGCGCTTACGCCGCCGCGACCCGACCGCGAGCAGGCCCACGACCCCGACGACGACCAGCGCGACGGGCACGACCCGCTCGAGCCGCGGCGCGCCCTCCTCGTCCACGAACTGCGCCCGCACCTCACTCACCACCCGGTTGACCTGGACGTAGGCCCGCCCGACCGTGTGATCGATATTGGCGACGACCTTGGCCTTGGCGTCCGCGACGATCGTCTGCGGATGCACCCGCACCCCGATCTCGTCGAGCGTCTCGGCCAGCACGTCGCGACGGCGCTTGATGTCCGCCTCGATCTGCGCCGGGGTTCTGGTGTCCGACGTGTCCGCCACCGTACGGCCTCCGAAGTCTCCTGATGCTGTCCCGGACAGTCTGTCAGCTCCACCCGCCACCGCGCCGCAACGCCCCCCGTTACGCTGGACCGATGAGCGAGCGACTCCAGCCCGGTGACGTGGCCCCCGCCTTCACCCTCCCCGACGCCGACGGCAACGAGGTGTCCCTGTCGGACCACAAGGGCCGCAAGGTCATCGTCTACTTCTACCCCGCGGCCCTGACTCCAGGCTGCACCAAGCAGGCCTGCGACTTCACGGACAACCTCGAGGTCCTGGCCTCCGCCGGCTACGACGTCATCGGCGTCTCCCCCGACAAGCCCGAGAAGCTGGCCAAGTTCCGCGAGAAGGAGTCCCTGAAGGTCACGCTGGTGGCCGACCCCGACAAGAAGGTCCTGGAGGCTTACGGCGCCTTCGGCGAGAAGAAGCTGTACGGCAAGACCGTCGTCGGCGTCATCCGCTCCACGGTGGTCGTCGACGAGGAGGGCAAGGTCGAACGAGCCCTCTACAACGTCAAGGCGACCGGCCACGTCGCCAAGATCATCAAGGACCTGGGGATCTGAGTTCCCGCGGCACGCTTCTCGTGCCCGACGGCCCGCACCGGGACACCCCGGCGCGGGCCGTTCCCATTCCGTGCGTGACTGTCCGATAAACGGTTCGTTACTCCGTACGAGCTGCGAACACGCAGCCGGAACGGAGGGGGCTCGATGGGGGCCAGTGCGTACAGCAAGGAGCGGCTGGAGGAGGCGGCTCGGGGGGCGCGGACGTTGTCGGAGGCGCTGATTCGGCTGGGGGTGGATCCGAAGAGTTCGACACGGCAGTACGTGCTCGGGCGGATGAAGAAGCTCGGAGTGGATGTCTCGCACTTCGAGCGGGAGGGGGTGAAGTGGACGCGGGAGGTGCTTGAGCAGGCGGTGGCTGCGTCCACGAACATGTGCGAGGTGCTGCGCCGGCTCGGGCTGGAGGTTGTCGGCGGTCATCACACGCACATCAGTCGCCGGATCCAGGCCTACGGCATCGACACCTCCCACTTCCGGGTGTCGAACCAGCGCGGCAAGCCCCGGCGTCCCCGAACCCCCGAGGGCCTGCTTGTCGAGCAGCCCGTCGACCAGGCCCGACGTATCCCGAGCGACCGGCTCAAGTGGGCGATGACGGCACTGGGCGTGCGGGAGTGCTGCGCGCTCTGCGGTACGGAAGGGAGCTGGCGGGGCCGTCCACTCCCGCTGGAGGTGGATCACGTCGACGGCAACTGGCGGGACAACCGGATCGAGAACCTGCGGTTGCTGTGTCCCAACTGCCATTCAGCGACGGACCATTACCGGGGGCGGGGCAAAGGGAGCGCCAGGGGTGGCGACGCATGAGCAGCGGCGTGCAGTACACCCGTGAGAGGTTGGCCGAGGCCGCCAAGCAATGTTCCGACATCGACGAGGTCATCGCCTTCTTCGGTACCCAGCCGTACGGCAATCTTCGGTGCCACCTCTTCCGGCGCTTCGACCACTTCGGGATCGACGTCTCCCACATGCCACGGCGGAGGCGAGGCAAGGCGCCGCACAGGCCAACCGCCGATGAACTGCGGCACGCGGTCGAGGGGACGACGTCTGTCGCCGGTGCGCTGCGTGCCTTGGGCCTTGAGCCGTACAACGGCCCGCTGCGCGCCCGGTTCCGTCAGTGGGTGACGCAGGACGGTCTCGATGTCTCCCACTTCCTTGGGCAAGCACACCAGCGCGGGAAACCGGGCGTGACCCCCGTGAGGCGTGCCGAGGACATCCTGGTGCGGCACGATGGCCGACGCCGGACGAGGACCCATCTGCTGCGCCGCGCGCTACGCGAGGTGGGAGTTCCCGAGGTGTGCGCCGAGTGCGGTGTGGGCCCTGAATGGCGAGGCAAGCCCATGACACTGGAGGTCGATCACATCAACGGGGACTGGAGCGACGACCGCCAAGCGAACCTGCGCTTGCTCTGCCCCAACTGCCACGCAGCCACCAGCACCTGGTGCCGAGGCGGTCGGCGACGGCATACTCTCCCCCGGTAATGTAGGGCCTGGCTAGGCGCCCGTACGCCAACGGCCGAGCGGCGATCTTTAGGTGGTCGTGTTTGTCGGTTCGAATCCGACCGGGCGCACAGGTGAATGGAGCCCCACACCTTCGAACCGTAGGTGCGGGGCTCTTTCGTGAAGTCAGCCCAACAACTCCCGCACAACCGGCACCAACCCCCGGAACGCCTTCCCCCGATGGCTGATCGCGTTCTTCTCCTCGGGGCTCAGCTCCGCGCAGGTGCGGGTCTCGCCCTCCGGCTGCAGGATCGGGTCGTAGCCGAAGCCGTTCGTGCCCGACGGGGCGTGCCGCAGGACACCCGGCAGCCGGCCCTCGACGACGCGCTCACGCCCGTCCGGCAGGGCCAGCGCCGCCGCGCAGGCGAAGTGGGCGCCGCGGTGTCCGTCCGCGATGTCGGAGAGCTGGGCGAGGAGCAGGTCCAGGTTGGCCTTGTCGTCGCCGTGGCGGCCGGCCCAGCGGGCGGAGAAGATGCCGGGGGCGCCGTTCAGGACGTCGACGCACAGGCCCGAGTCGTCGGCGACGGCGGGCAGGCCGGTGGCCTGGGCCAGGGCGTGGGCCTTGAGGAGGGCGTTCTCGGCGAAGGTGACGCCGGTTTCCTTGACGTCGGGGATGTCGGGGTAGGCGTCCGCGCCGACGAGTTCGTGGGGGAGTCCGGCTTCGGCGAGGATGGCCCTCAGCTCGGTGATCTTTCCGGCGTTGCGGGTGGCGAGGATCAGGCGGGTCATGGGGGCCAGTATTCCTGGGCGGCGGGGGGTCGGGGTGCGGGGGATAGGGGTGCGCGGGTCAGGCTCCGAGGCTCTGTGAGATCACGTAGATCAGCAGGCCCGCGAGTGAGCCGACCACGGTGCCGTTGATCCGGATGAACTGCAGGTCGCGCCCGATGTGGGCCTCGATCTTGCGGGTGGTGTGGTCGGCGTCCCAGCCGGCCACGGTGTCGGTGATCAGGGAGGTGATCTCCTTGCGGTAGGTCGTGACGATGTGCACGGCCACGCCCTCGAACCAGCTGTCGACCTTCTCCTGGACCTTGGGTTCGGCGGCCATCCGGGAGCCCAGGGAGAGCAGGGCGGCCCGTACCCGCAGCCGCAGCTGGCTGTGTTCGTCGTCGGCCGCGGCGACGATCATGGAGCGTACGGCCGTCCAGGCGGAGGCGATCAGGTCCTGTACCTCGCCGCGGCCCAGTACCTCGCCCTTGAGCCGCTCGACCCGCGCGCGGGTGTCCGTGTCGGACTGGAGGTCGGAGGCGAAGTCGGTGAGGAAGCGGTCGAGGGCGCCGCGTGCGGGGTGGGAGGGCATGTCGCGCATCTCGGTGACGAAGCGCAGCAGCTCCTTGTAGACGCGTTCGCCGACCTTCCGGTCCACGAACCGCGGGGTCCAGCCGGGTGCGCCGCCCTCCACGGCGACCATGACGTCCTCGCGGTGTATGACCAGCCAGTCGTGGGCGCGGGCGACCACGAGGTCGACCACCCGTTTGTGGCCGCCGTCGGCGACGATCTTCTCCAGCATCTTGCCGATGCCGGGTGCGATCTCCTGGGCGTCGGCGCGCCGGGTGATGGCCTCTCCGACGACGGCCTGTACGTCGGAGTCGCGGAGCACGGTCAGGGCGCCTCTGACGGCGGTGGCGAGTTCCGCGGTGACCCGGTCGGCGTGGGCGGGTTCGGCGAGCCAGGCGCCGAGCCGGCTGCCGATGCCGACGGCGCGCAGCCGCTGTCGTACGACGTCCTCGGAGAGGAAGTTCTCGCCGACGAACTCGCCGAGGGAGACGCCGAGCTGGTCCTTCTTGGTGGGGATGATCGCGGTGTGCGGGATGGGCAGTCCGAGCGGGTGCCGGAAGAGGGCGGTGACCGCGAACCAGTCGGCCAGGGCGCCGACCATGCCGGCTTCGGCGGCTGCGGCCACGTAGCCCGCCCAGGGGCCGGCGCCCTGGTGCGTGGCCCAGGTGGCCAGGACGTAGACGACCGCGACGAGCAGCAGCAGTCCGGTCGCCGTCAGTTTCATGCGCCGTACCCCGCGCCGGCGCTCCTCGTCGGCCGGGGTGAAGGCGGTCATGGTCCGGTACGACGTGGTCCGGGTCGGTGTTTCGGTCTCCGTCTGTTCCATCAGCTCCACCCGTTCGGTGATCCCGCACACAATTGTCCCTTCCTGACCGACTCCCGGAACGGAACAGGAGTTCCCGGCGTCTGTCTGGACGGGGGTTTTTGGGCAGGGCCCTGTCAGCTCTCCCTGGCCCATGAGCGATCATGGGCTCTTCAGACCGGAGCCTCGGGCTCCCATTTTCCGGGGGAGAAAAGCAGCAGCGTGACCAAGCGTCGTGGTTATGCCGTTCTCAGCGCGCTCGTCGCGCTGGTCGTGGTCGTCTGTGCCGCCATCTACGTCACCGTGGCGACCGACGACGGCACCCCTGGCGGCGGCTTCGCGGGCGGCCGCCCGCACCACGACTCGTCCGTCGCTCCCGCTTCGACCGGCACCTGGGTCGGTGCCTGGGCCACGGCGCCGATGGGCGGTGAGCCGGGCACGGAGACCCAGGGTCTGGCCGGCCGCTCGGTGCGGAACGTGGTGCACGCGAGCACCGGAGGTACGAGTGCCCGGATCACGCTGTCCAACCTGTACGGCCAGTCCCCGCTGACCATCACGCACGCCTCCCTCGCCCTCTCGGCGGGCGACGGCACCGCCGCGGCCGACGCGGAAACGATGCGGCGCCTCACGTTCAACGGAAGCACCAGCGTCGTCATACCGGCCGGCGGGCAGGTGCTCAGCGATGCGGTGCGCCTGGCGATCGCGCACGGTACGGACGTCCTGGTCACCACGTACTCGCCCACGCCGTCGGGCCCGGTGACGTACCACCCGCACGCGCGGCAGCTGTCGTAC
This sequence comes from Streptomyces sp. BK340, assembly GCF_007827595.1. Classification (GTDB taxonomy): domain Bacteria; phylum Actinomycetota; class Actinomycetes; order Streptomycetales; family Streptomycetaceae; genus Streptomyces. The sequence continues at coordinate 85,896 of NZ_VISR01000013.1, read as the reverse complement.
GTCGCCCAGGGCGACCGCACCGAGGACGCGACCGGTACCCCGTACACCGAACAGACCCCGTACTGGCGTTATCTGACGGCCCTCGACGTCCTCAGCAACGAGGCCACGGGCACGGTCGTCGTGTTCGGCGACTCCATCACCGACGGCATAACCTCCACCGTCGGCGCCAACCACCGCTGGACCGACGTCCTCTCCGGCCGGCTGCGCACGGCCGTCGAGAACGGCGACGCGCTGCCCCGCTACGGCGTCGTCAACGAGGGCATCAGCGGCAACCAGGTCCTCGCCGACGGCCTCGGGAGGCCCGCCGAGAACCAGAGCGGCCTGGGCCGCTTCGGCCGGGACGCGCTCTCCCGGACCGACGTCAAGGTCGTCGTCATCGACCTCGGCATCAACGACATCCTGCGCAACCCGAAGCTCGCCGACCCGAACCGGATCGCCGACGGCCTGCGCATCCTGGTCCGCCAGGCCCACGCCCGCGGCCTGAAGGTGGTCGGCGCCACGCTCATGCCGTTCAAGGCCCACCGCGGCTGGACCCCGGCCCGCGAGGCGGTGCGTCAGCAGGTCAACGCCCAGATCCGGGCGGGCCGCGTGTACGACGCCGTGGTCGACTTCGACAAGTCCCTCAGGGACCCCTACGACCCGCGCCGCCTGCGCCCCGAGTACGACTCCGGGGACCATCTGCACCCCAGCGACCTGGGTTTCGCCAAGATGGGCGAGGTCTTCGACCTGAACGCGCTCAAGGGCGCGGGGCAGGCGGAACTGTAGGCGCTGCCGGCGCTGTTCCGAGCGCGGGCGGTCGTGACCCGCCGCCGACAACAGGGACTCAGGCTCCGGTCGTCGACCCCGGCCGCACGATCATCAGGATCGTCACGGCCGCCCACAGCAGGTTGAACACCCCGGTGAACATGGCCAGTCGTACGGTCTTCTCGCGTGTCCCCTCGCCCTCCACGAGCGCGGTCTGGGCGGGCAGCACCAGCGCGGCGAGCACGAGGGCGGCCAGCGCCGTGAGCCCTATGGACACGATCAGCCAGGCGCTGCCGAGCACGCCCATGTTGCTCGCGGTGGCGAACCCGAAGACCGGGACGACGACACCGGCGACGGCGTAGACCTTGCAGATCCGGTGCAGCAGCCGCACCGTCTCCGCGGCCCGGGTGTCGTCCGGGGCGGCCAGGGCCCGGCGGGCGGCGGGCGGGAACATGCTGGCGGCGACGGTGACGGGCCCGATGGCGACGATCGCGGCGAGGACGTGGACGGCGAGGAGGAACTTGGTCACGGGGGGAGGCTAGGCGGGCGGCGGATCCCGGGAACAGTGGCGAGGTTGCCACCGGGCGACGGATTCTCGCCAGTTCTCTGTTCGCGGGTAACAGGGGAGACAGGCCTGCAGGGCCAGGTTGGCGACAATCCGGCGTACGGCTAGTTTCCTGCCATGCACACCGTGGCCGTCCTGGCGCTCGACCAGGTGATCCCGTTCGACCTGTCCGTCCCGGTCGACGCCTTCGGCTGGGCCCGGCTGCCGGACGGGCGGCCCGCCTACCGGGTGCGGGTCTGCTCCCCGGCGGGGGAGGTGAGCGCGGGCGCGGGGGTCTTCACCGTGCGGGCGCCGTACGGCCTGGAGGCGCTGGCGGAGGCGGACACGATCATGCTGCCGGGCGTCGCCGACCCGACCGCGCCGCTGCCGCCGGGGGTCGCGCAGGCGGTGTGCGCGGCGGCGGCGAACGGGACGCGCGTCGCGTCGATCTGCGTGGGCGCGTTCGTGTTCGCGGCGACGGGGCTGCTGGACGGGTGGCGGGCGACGACGCACTGGAGGGCGGCCGGGGACCTCGCCGCGATGTACCCGAAGATCACCGTCGACCCGAACGTCCTCTACGTCGACAACGGCCAGTTCCTTACCTCCGCGGGCGCGGCCGCTGCCATGGACATGTGCCTGCACATGATCCGCAGGGACCACGGCTCGGCGGTCGCCGCGCATGCGGCACGGTCGGCCGTGATGCCGCTGGAACGGGAGGGCGGGCAGGCCCAGTTCATCGTCCACGACCTGCCTCCGGCCCCGGCCGGCGCGACCCTGGAGCCGCTCCTGGCCTGGCTGGAGGACAACTGCGACCGCGACCTCACCCTGGACGAGATCGCGGTACAGGCCCGCATGAGCGGCCGCACCCTCAACCGCCGCTTCCGCGAGCAGACCGGTACGACACCGCTGCAGTGGCTGCACCGGGCGCGGGTGCGGCGGGCGCAGTACCTGCTGGAGACGACGCCGTACCCGGTGGAACGGATCGCGGCCCAGGCGGGCTTCGGGTCGCCGACGGCTTTCCGGGAACGGTTCCGCCGGGTGGTGGGGACGAGTCCGCAGGCTTACCGGCGGTCGTTCCGGTCGGCGAACGGGGTGGGGTGACCCGGTTCCGGTGGTCCGGTCGGCGAACCGGGGTGGGCCGATCCGGATGTGAGCCGACTCAGCCCCGACGCTCCGGTCGGCGAACGAGGTCGTCCGACTCGGCCCCGGCGGTCGGCGAACGACGTGGGGATACTTCAACCCCGGCGGTCGGTGAACGACGTGGGGACAGCTCAGCCCCGCCGGTCTGCGACGGCCCAGGAGGCCAGGGCCACGGCGCCCGCGACACCGAACACCGACGGCCAGGCGCCGACCTTCTTCGCCAGCGGGTGCGATCCGGCGAACGCGGCGACGTACGCGGCGGTCAGCGCACCGGCGGCCCTGCCGCCCGCCTGCCGGCGCCACTGCTGCGCGGCGGCGGCACCGGCGACGGCCAGGACGGCCCCGCCGAGCTGCCGCTTCTTGGTCCAACGGGCGACGCCGTAGCCACCGACGAGCCCGGTCGCGGCGATCACCGAGCTGGGAACCTTCGCCATGTCTGCCTCCCTTTGTCTGTGTCCCGAGGCTAACTCCGGGGTCGGCGGACGAGCTGAACCTGAGTCGGGGCTTGTCAAGTTTCCACGGAGGGAATCACCCCGACCGGTTCCGAACCCGGCGATGGACCGGTCAGTCCCACTGCTCGGCCGCGAGGGAGCTGACCGGCTGCGGCTTGCCGATGACGGCCAGGGCGATGAAGAAGTTGATCTGGCCGATCGCGATGGTGAGGGTGGCCAGCGCCTTCTGGTCGTAGTGCTTCGCCACCTCCGCGTACAGCTCGTCGGAGACGCGCTCCTGGCCGTGCGGGGCGGGCTGGAGGGTGGCCTCCACCAGGGCGAGGGCGGCACGCTCGGCGTCGGTGAAGTACGGGGCGTCCATCCAGGAGGAGACAGCCGTGATGCGCTCCTCGGACTCCCCGGCCTTGCGCAGGAAACCGGTGTTCAGGACCGTCAGGTAGGTGTTGCCGACGATCTGCCCGGCGCGCAGGTGGACGAGGCTCATCGTGCTGCGCGGCACCGAGCGGTTGCCCGTCGCCCGGAAGAGGGCGGCGCTGATGTCGTTCAGCTCGGGGACGAACTCGGCCGGGTTGGGCATACGGGAGATCGAGGTGTTCGTCATGGCTGCTCTCCTTGGTGAGTGCCTGATCGGCGTCTGCACAGCACTGACGGATGGGTGCGCGGAGATGTGACAGGAATCGGGGAGAGATTTTTTCGGACGTGGTCCGAGCTTGCTTCGGGCATGCTCGGGGCTTGCTCCGGGCCTGGTGGCGGCCCTGCTTGCCTCAACTTCGCTCGTAGAAAGAGACGTTGATGAAGCCCGCACCCGTACGCGGACGGCAGTGGCACGGCACCCTCACCGCGGCCTCGTTGGGCCCGACGGGTGCTCCAGCCCCTTCACCGTCGAGGCGTATGACGGGAACGGCGGTCGAGCCGTGGAAGGATCGGCGCCATGGGTGGCACCGAGAAGCACTGGGTGTACCGGGTCGACGAGCCGCACGGTTCGCAGGGCTGGCGCCCTTATGGCGGCCACCCGGAGCGCCGGCGGGGGACCGTCACCACCGACGACCCGGCCCATGGCGCGAGGTACGTCGCCGCGCTCGTCGTCACCGACCTGGTGACCGAGTGGGAGCTGCGCGGCATCGGGGAGCGGCATGTGCGCGTGATCGTCTGGGAGGACGAGGAAGGCGTCGGCCCCGAGGACGCGGTCTTCACCCTGGAGATCCAGCCCGACATCAACTCCTGAGAGGGCGCCTCTCAGACCCGCTCGAGCGCCCGATGCGGGCTGTCGGGCAGCTCCACGGCGATGGCGTCCCCGGGCCGTACAACGCCCCCCACCTTCACCACACCCATGACCCCGGCCCTGTACACGACGCGCCCGTCCTCACCGCGCCCCACGACCTCCTTCAGAAGCCCCTTCTGAAAGGTGTCGATCTGAGCACAGGGATTGCGCAGCCCGGTCACCTCGACGACGGCGTCGTCCCCGATCCGCAGCAACGCCCCGGTGGGCAGCCCCAGCAGATCGATCCCCCGGGTGGTGATGTTCTCCCCGAGCTCCCCGGCCGCCACCCGGAACCCGTTTCCCGCGACCTCCTCGAAGAGCTCCTCCTGAATGAGGTGCACTTGGCGCAGGTTGGGCTGAGTCGGATCCTGGGCAATGCGGAACCGGTGCTTGACGGTGACGCCGGCATGCACGTCCCCTTCGACCCCGAGCCCGGCAAGCAGCGTGATGCTCTCCCGATTCGGCTTGCTGAAGGAGTACTCCCCGTTGCTGCTCACAGCAGTGACAGTCCCACCCATGTCGCAACCCCCGCTTCCGCTCGTCCGCTCGTCCGCTGTCGGCTCCAAGATCCGCCGAGAGCCTAACCCGCGCCGGATGCGGCGCTGATGGCGGCGGGTCGGGGGACGGGTTGGGGGCGGGTGCTCGCCCGACGACGGAATCGGCCGGCCGAGCACCCGAAGACACGGCGACGCGGTCCCCTCGCCCCCTCCTTGCCGCCCTCCTTGCTCCGCGGGGCCATGGCATCCTTCCGGGGGACCGTCCCTGACCCGACAGGCGGTGACCCCTGTGAACAACCACGACCGCAACCACGACCACGACCTGGACCTGGCCTTGGAACTGGACCTGGACCGTGCTCTGGCGGTCGCGACCGACCTGGCAGCCTGGGCGTCAGAGGCGATCCGCCGCCCGCGTGACGGCGGGGTACGGGAGAAGGCGAGCCCGGCCGACATCGTCACGCAGACGGACGAGACCATCGAGGCCCACGTCCGTTCGGTCCTGCGGTCGGCCTTCCCGGCCCACGGCATCGAGGGCGAGGAGTACGGCACCGACGAGCCGGCGACCCCGAACGCCCCGTACTGGGTGGTGGACCCGGTGGACGGCACGACGAACTACGCCCACGGCATCGGCTGGTGCTCCTTCTCCCTGGGCCTGGCGGCCGCCGACGGCACCCCGCTGCTCGGCCTGGTGGCCGACCCCTGGCGAGGGGAGACCTTCACGGCGGTCCGAGGTCGGGGCGCCTACTTGAACGGCACCCCGATCCGCGCAGCCACCCACACCACCCTCACCGGCCACCTCTTCCTGACGGAATGGGCGGCTCACGCCCACTGGCCGGGCCTGGACGCTCTCCTCGCCGCCCTGTCCGCCCGCCACTGCACGACACGGGTGATGGGCTCGACGGCACTCTCCTTGGTTCAGGTGGCAGCAGGCCGAGCCTCCGCGGCAGCCGTCGGCGAGTTCCACGCGGTGGACGGGCTTCCGGCGTACCTGATCGCGAGGGAGGCGGGGGCGGTGGCACTCCCTCAGGTGCCTGCGTATGACGAGCCGTTGCTGCTGATGGCGCCTGGTGTGGTGGAGGAGATGGCGGAGCTGTGGCGGGCGATGACCCCTCGGAGGAACACGTCCGAGTAGACCTCACACCGTCTATCCGTCTATCCGTACTAACCCGGACACGTCAGTTCAGGCTTCGAACGGTTCGGAGAGCAGGTAACCACAGCAAGCGACAGGTACGAGGGCCGCTCGAGATAGAACCCGAGCGACACATCACTCCCTGAACTGAGCTTCTCGACAGCCGAGTTGACCAACAAGCCGAGTTCGATGAAGTCGCGCTCCCCTTCGGAGGCGAACCTGGGCGCGTACTCGGCCATGCGCGCTGCGATCCAGGAGGCCGCGTCCTTCGCCTCATCCCACGTGTCACGAACCAGGGAACGTGGTTTGACGAGCCAGTAAGCCGTCTCCAGCGGAGGGAGGTCCACGGTCGTGAACGCCGCCGCCACCTCGCGATAACGCTGGATCAGCTCGGGCTTGCTTCCGGCCGGTGGCGGCACGGGATGCGGAGGTCGCCGGAGGGCCTCCTGGTCGAAACGCTCTTTCGCCCCAACCCATAGATAGCCGTGGTGATGCACGAGTCGTTCCTGTCGCGCGTCGAAGACCGAGAGGGGACCGGTCCCGGTTCCACACGGGAGCCGGGACCGGCCGAGGGGGAGGGTCAGACACGCAGTCCGAACCGCGCCGGATCGATGCCGGCCGCGTCCAGCTCCTCCGTGGTGAACCGAAGCGGCTCCACATCCGGCCGCTTGCTGTCACCCAGCGCCCAGGCGTCGTCGCCGATCCGGGCCAGCGTCACGCACCCTTCCGTGCAGGGACCTCCGCAGGCCTTCACGAAGGAGGCCCCGCTGATGTCGAGCCCGTACAGCTTGGTTCCGTCCAGCATCACTGCACCTTCCTGCTCAGCTGACGCGGCCGCGAGCGACCGCCGCCGCCCATCCCGGGCGGGAGATCTTGGAGTAAGACAGATGCCTCGGGGCGCGGCGGAGCTGTCCCCGATGAAGTCCGGGTGGGTTGGGGGGACTCCGACCGAGGTTTCAGGCCCTGTCGAGCGGCATAGCCGAGGGCGACTCGGTCGGGAGGGAGGAGACGGTCACACGAGCGTGGTCGGTGCATGCACGCCGGAACAGCTCGTGGTCCGTCTTGGCCGTGTGGCGCATGGCCCATTCGGAGCACTTTTTGTCTCGGTCGGCGATGTGCGAGTCGGCGCAGCCGAAGGTCGCGCAGAAGATCTCCCACGTCACGCCGGCCTCGCTCACGTGACTGATCGTGTAGTTCACGAATCGCCATACAGAACGCGCCGGCATCAGAACCGCCTCGTGTTCATCTCGTTCACACGTGCCCGCAAGCGTTCGTTGGCGTCGGCCGGCCAGAGCTCGTCCGGATCTGCCTCCCATTCGATCCCCCCGCCCAAGGGGCGCAGCAGGGCCCGTCCCGCCTGGTAGTCCACTACCTCGCCGACACGGTCTCGCTTGGTGTCGTAGACCAGCTCACCTACGTCAGGAGTCACCGTTTCCGCCATGCAAATCACGCTAGGTAGCGGCCAGGTGCGCCCTCAACGAACGTGCCAGAACTTGCCGACGATCACCTGAGTGCGTCGATCGCCGAGGTAATCAGCTCGCGGGCCTTCGAGCCGTAGACGGCCAACTCCTGCAGTGCACAGAAGGTCTGCGCATACAGGTCGATCTCGTGGCTCTGGGTCACAGTGAGGTGCGCGGAGACCAGCTCGACGTTGGCGACCTCGGTGTCGTACAGAAAGAAGCCCTCAACGGGCCAGATGCGAGACCGGTCCGCGGTCAGCGGGATGATCCCGAGCGAGACGGACGGGAGGGAGGCGGCGGACAGCAGGTGGCCGAGCTGTCCGGCCATGACCTCGGGGCCGCCGATGCGGTAGCGAAGCGCGGCCTCCTCCAACACGATTGCGAAGCTGTGGTCGCCTTCGTGGATGACGTGCTGCTTGGCAATGCGGACGCGCACCGCTTCTTCCACGTCATCGACCAATTGGCGGCGATCACGGATCGACGTCAGCACCGCTTCAATGTAGGGGGCCGTCTGCACTGGGCCCGGGATGAGCCAGGACGAGTAAATACGAAAACGGCGGGTGCGTTCCCAGAGTGGAACCACAGACTCTTGCGCGCGACGCAGCCCGGATCGCTCCATGCGCCGCCATTCGACGTACATGCCGTCGATACCGCGTGCCGTCGTGACGAGATCGTCAGCGAGGTGGGGAACACCGCAGTGCAGTGCCCATGACCGAAGATCGGCTTCAGAGGGACTACGGGTCCCGCTCTCGTACCGAGAGCACTTGGATTCGTGCCAGCCGGCAAGCGCAGCCAACGCCCGCGCCGTGAGGTCGGCGTCGAGCCGGATCTCACGCAGGCGTTGGCCGAGCGCCTTACGGGCTTCCTGAACGCTGGAGGAAGGGGACGACATGGCGTTGCGCTGAACTCTTCCCCTGCCGATCAGGCGAGTTGGTAGTCGGCGTGAGGGACTCCCAGTTCCCAGACCGCCTCAAAGGCACTCGCGCACAGCTTGATTTCCTGGGGATCGGTGCTGAGAGACGGCTCCAGCCACTCACCCTCGCCGTCGAAGTGGTTCACGAGTAGCAGGGACGAGTCGAACAGCCAGAAGTCGTTGCCGGGCAGAGCGACGCCGGTGGCCTTCCTGCGCGGCAGCCAGCGCACTTCTTCGCCTGCCGCTATGTTCAGGGCATTGGTCACCTCGTGCTCGAACCGGATGTACTTGCTCACTGGCTCGGACACGACGCGGGCGCGGCGGACCTCCACTCCTCGCCTCGTCGCCTCGGTGACCAGTGCGAGCCAGTCAGCCCACCTCTCAGCGGGGTTGATCACCGCGCCGGCGGCCCAGGCGATGTACGCCGGATCCGACTTCATGTAGGCGTCCCGCATCTCCAGATGGACTGCTGATTCGCGGCAGTCGCGGAACAGTTCCTCAAACGTCGGAACCGTGGTCACGCTGTACCTCCAAGAAGAACTGGACCATGCGTCGCGGGATCTCCACCACGGACTCGTGGCCGGGGATGTCCATCTGGCCGAGCCGCTCGTCGTCCAGCACCTTCCATCCCTGCACGAGATAGGTGTCCTTCTCCTCGTCCAGATACACAGTGGGCGAGCCACCGCTCGGGCTTTCGGGGTCCTTGCCGAGCTTGCGCAGGGCCATAGGTCCACCTCCGTCGTAGGTGACGATCCGTATGCCAGAGCCTGCCGCCCAAGACGCTTCAGAGGACAGTAGCTTGCCAGAACTTGCCAGTAGTGACAGCTATTCGCCTGCGGCGAGGGGCGTGCACAACTGGCTGGCCGCGTCGGACGGCGTCATCGTGTGGGGTTGCGGTGTGCTTCGAAGCCGTCATTACTGATGCGCGGAGCACCGGGTGACAAGGAGAAGAGAAGCGCCGTGATCGAAGCGGAGCTGGAGGCCCGGATCCACTCGCCTGAGGCGCTTGTGCGGCAGATCGATGAGCGTGCGACAGCGGGCGTTGAGGCATACCGGGTCCCGCACTACGACCGGCCCGACGGCTCGTTGGAACAAGTCGGATCAGGGGGGTGGCGGGACGTGGCCGTTCAGGTGCCGTCAGCCTTCGGCGCCGTGCTTCACGGAACGTATGAAGGAGAGCCAAGCCCCGCTGCCGACGGTGATCTCAGGTCCGTCTGCACTCTTCGAGTCTCGCACCTGGGCCTGATCATCCGCCAGCGCGCACTGGACGCACTCCCCTCCGGCACCGTTGCTGTACGACGACGTGCGCCACACCGGTCGGCTGCTCCCATCCGGGGCTGCAATGGTCAACTTGCGTATCCCTTCAAGACCGTTTCGATGAGTTGGGCCGAACGCTGAGGGCTCAAGGCGGCAGCCCGGAGGCCGTCGAAAGCCCGGGTGTACTCACGAACATGATGCTCGCCCTCCAAGTAGACAGCATCAGTGATGCCGTCCCGGTAGACGATGTCCGGATCCTCCAGGGCAGGAAAGCCCAGCATGGTGAAGGAGCCCGTGGCCGGATAGGTGCCCGAGTCGAAGGGGAGGACCTGCAGGGTCACGGTGGGCAACTTGGCTGTGTCCAGGATGCGTTCGGTCTGCTCCCGCATCAGCCCACGATCTCCGATGACATTGCGCAGAGCGCCTTCGTTCACGATGAACCAGGCTTCTGGCGCATCGGGCCGCGTCAGCATGGCTTGACGCTCCATGCGTACTCGAACCGCCCTGTCGATGTCCTCGGCGGACATGTGCGCACCGGTCTTGTGGATCTCGGAGGCGTAGGCGTGGGTCTGCATGAGGCCGGGCACCAACTCGCACTGGTACTGGCGGAAGCTCGACGCGTCCTGTTCCAGGCCGATGTAGATGTTGAACCACTCCGGAACACCTGAGCCGTGGACCTGCCACCAGCCCCGCACCTTGGCCTGGCGGGCCAGCGACTTGAGAAACTCGCGCAGCTCGTCGCCGGTGCCGTAGAACCGGCACAGGGCATCGATGTCCGAGGGCTGCACCCGGCCGCTGCCCGTCTCCATGCGGTTGACCTTGGAGCCGCTCCAGTCCAGAGCCTGGCCGACCTGGGCGCAGGTCAGCGTGCTCTGCTCACGAAGCTTCTTCAGTTCGATAGAGAGGCGGCGTCGGCGTGCCGTGGGTGATCCGGCCATATCAACCCCGTTTCGACTAGCGGGCGTTCAGTCTCGCGCCAAGGGGTGGGCTTGCCAATCACTCGGAAGTGGGAATCCCGTCGTGCACATTGCATGAAGGGATCCGCTCGTCGCACTCTGATGGCGACGCAACTCATCGTGATCCCCTGTGACGCTATGTGGTTCATGGGGTGTCGCCTGCGACGAGAGGGGTTTTCGTGGGGCAGGAAGCGTGCATGACGCGCAAACCATGGGATCTCGCCTTCACCGCCGAGCCGACGGAAGTGGCCGTCTTACGACGGGCCTTGCGGCTGCACCTGGGCATCTGGGGTTTGCACGAAGTCACCGACGAAGCTCAGCTCTGCGTGAGCGAGTTGGCGTCCAACATCATCACGCACGTCGGCCTTGGCACCCCGGCCACACTCGCGGTTTCGATGAACGGGGTGCACCTGCGCATCGAGGTCCACGATCCCGATACGCGCGTTCTGCCCACCCTCCTCGACCCAGACCTGGACTCGGAGGGCGGGCGAGGCATGGCCCTCGTCGACGCGATCGCCGCCCGCTGGGGTGTGCAGCTCCGCCTCGACCGGAAGGTCACGTGGTGTGAGCTGGCAACCGGTCTCACGTCACCGAACGGCCACGTAGAGGGCCCCGGCGTGCAGCGGGCCGAGGCCCTGTTGGAGTTCTACGCAGGTGCGAAACCGCCCCTCCGGCCCGGTGCCGGGAAGCTGGGGAGGGCTGTGGCCGAGGAGTCGGTGATCACGGCCATCACGGACTTTCTTCATTGGCTCCGCGCGCACGGCTGCGACGCGGACGAGGCTTTGGATCGTGCTCAGACACGCTACGACGCTCAACTGAACAGCTGAGATTACGGCGTCGCCGTACGTGGCGAGCAGAAGTGCATCGTGCAGGGCCGTCCGGTACCCCTGCCCTGATGCAGGGCCATCCCTGCATCAGGGCGACAGGCCACTGCTCGCCGTGCTGGCGCAGGTGTGCGACGGCGGACCCTGGATCGAGATGAGGCGTGCGTTGCATGCGCACTCTGCCCGCCAGCAACGGGAGCTTCCATGAAGCGTTGAGACAGCGGGCCGAACGTTGGGTGAGTAGGCTCTCCGTACTCAGGCCACCCGATTCAGTCGCGCAGGTAGGAGTGAATTGCCGCCGCGATGGCCTTCCCCAGTGGAATCGGAACCGCATTCCCGATCTGGGTGGCAATTTCTGTCTTCGTGCCACACCAGCGAAAGTCCATCGGGAACCCCTGGATGCGAGCCGCCTCGAAGTGTGTGATGGGGCGATCTTCTTGCGGGTGGAGGTAGCGACCCTTCTCGGGCTTGAAGAACTCGGTGCGGATGGTCACCGACGGTTCGCCGAGGCGGAGCCTGCCCATGACGTCGCCGGTTCCGGAGTTGTGCTTGTCCCAACTTTCGGTCGAGAGGTATCCGACTGGAGTCCTCACGCCAGGAGGATTCGATGTGTTGAAGTACTTGAACTCGCCGAATTCGTCCTGGGTGTACCACCGGCCACTGAGGTGCTTGCGGTTCCCACCGGCAGGGATGGCGCCGTATCGGGCCAGAGAGATCGTCTCCGGATTCCGGCCGAAGTGAAGGTCTTCGGTGTTGAAGATGCCGGGCAGCTCGGTCTTCAACTCGGGCACGAACTTCTTCATGTTCGGCAGTTCTCCAAGTGCGCGCTTGGAGGATTCACGGAAGATGTCGTCCACGGTCTCCCAGTACGAAATCCCCGCGTCGACACCGTCGATCGGTCGATTGGCCGGCGTGGATCCGTTTTTCGGGCGACGGAAGTGCGACTTGATGGGGTATGTCATCGTGCGGCCGTTTTCAACATCGCGCCGAACGCCTATGACGATGGCTCTGCGGCGAGCCTGCGCGGCACCGTAGTCCGCAGCGTTGAGGAGGTAGCGCTTGTTCTTCTCCTCCTCGGAGTCGGTGGGCTCATGGCCGGGGGGATCGACGAGTCGGTATTCGGCGAGCTTGCCCCCCTTCTTCACCTCGTTGAGGAGATTCCGAAATTCGTCCGACTTCAGGAAGCGGTCCACATTTTCGATGACGAAGACCTTGGGGCGGATTTCCGCCACAATGCGAACGTACTCCTCCCAGAGGCGGTTGCGTTCGGTGCCCTTTTTCGCGCGGTTCAAGGCCGAGAAGCCCTGGCACGGAGGACCCCCGACGACGACGTCCGCGTGGAGCGCCTCCGGGGTCGGCCTCCAGGCCTCGATGTCGCCGACATGCACCCGAGCCGCCGGCACCCGACCGTCCTTCCGGAGCTCCCCGAAGTTCACCGCGTACGTGGCCGCCGCGGCACGGTTGTGTTCGACGGCGGCGAGGCTGTGAAAGATCGGCCCGCCATCGCACTTCCCGGCGGGGCGGAACTCGTGGAACCCCTGAGTGAAGCCCCCGCAGCCGCTGAACAGATCGACGACGGTGATGGGTTCGGGGGTGACGGAACGGGGCGTGAGCATAGGCCGATCTTAGCTTCGGAGTGCGGTTGCGAGGGCGTGGCCGAGAGCGGCTGCCAATGGAGGTGGCATCGCGTGGCCCACTTGACGATACCTGGACGTCTTGCCGCCGAAGAGCTTCCAACCATCCGGGAAGGCCTGGATCGTCGCCGCCTGTTCCACGGTCAGCTTGGGCAGTTCATCCAAGGGGAAGTCGGCTCCCGGAGGCTCGTCCCCGAGGCTGTTGCCGTTGACTCCGAGTGCGGCCCACGCCTTCTTGCTGCCCGTCGGACCGAGGTCGGCTCCACCTCTGCGGTCGGAGCCCCCGACGAGGGCCGGGGCGATCCGGTCGGCTTTCTTGATCCAACGCTCGGCGCCGGGCCAACCTCCGGCAGACATGGAAGCGCCGAGGGCCTCTCCCACCGTGGGCGGTGGTTCGTCATTCGGCAGGGGCCATGAGAAACGCCCGAAATACGGCTCTCGCAGAGCGACCAGAAAACCGCTCTTCCGGTTTTGAGGGACGCCGAAGTCGGAAGCATTCAGGATCTTCCAACCGGTGCGGTAGCCAGCCTGGTGCAGCTCGTGGTCGATCCAGGCCCGATCCGCGGCAAATTCCGGGCCGTCGACCAGATCAGGGACGTTTTCGAAGAGAACTGCCTTCGGTCCGATGTCGCACGCAAGGCTGATCGCGGAGCGGAGGACCCGGCGTTCCTCCGTGTCCTCTGCCCGCCCGACCGTCGCCGACGACTTGACACGTGGCAGTCCGCCGCTGATGAGATCGACGTCAGCGGCGTCGGAGCGCATCCGCGGGTTGAATTGGACCACGTCCATGCACACGACGTCCCAAGCCGGTCGGTTGAGGTCGATCGAGAAACAGGCATCAGCCTTGCTGTCGATGAGCAGCACCGGGTCGAATCCGGCGCGTTCGAGGCCGAGTGCCTGGCCTCCTGCTCCCGCACAGATCTCCAAGGACCTGAATCGTCGGCTTTCGGGGGAAGCTGGCGGTGTTCTTTGGGGGAGCGGGGGCACCTGGTCAGGGGACGCAGAAATGGGAGCGGGATCGACTGCGCCGCCGGAAGCCGCCGGATCCGAAACGGCTTGGGTCGAATTCGGTGCTGGTCTCGGGCGCTGGGCGTCCACCGACTCCTGGGCCACGGCACGCAACTCGCTGTCGAGAGCGTGCTCCGCGATGCCGTCGAACAGCACGAACGGGGCGAGTCGGAGCAGACGCTTGAGGAAGTCACGGAGGGTTTCGCGCTCGTTCAGACCGGTCAGATCGAGATCTTTCCACACCCGCAGGATCGCCCTCACCAAGTGAGGGCTTCCACCCAGCGCGGCGCGGCGCGCGTAAATCTGGTCGAACGCGGCCTCACCGAGGATCTCGAGAGCGCGGTACGGCTCCGACTCCTCGGGCGCCCGCACGAGCTGTGCCCGCCACCAGAGACGCCCAAACACGTGCCGCGTGAGGTCAGTGCCGAGGACCCGGTCCTTGGGAGGCTGCGGATAGCGCCAGAACGCAACATCAGGAAGGACGACGAGAGCCAAGAAGGCCCAGACGTCTCTGGATGCGGCTTCGGCGGGCACCATGCCCATCTCGGAGTGCAGCAGCGCGGCCAGCCGCAGGTCGAACTCGGCATTGCGCGCACGGTCGGAGTCGTCGGGGAAACCGGCACGCTTCGCGAGCTCCAACACGCCTTCCCGCATTTCACGGAGCTGAGCGGAGGGGACCCGGTCACCGCCCGTGGCCACGTACACCGCGGAGTCGTGGGTGAGGGCGACGCGTCGGGACAGGTCGGCCGGCGTGAGGTGACGGCACTCCTCGAAGAGAGGTCTTGCTTGTTCGGCGAGGAGTCGAGGGTAGAGAAAGCTCATCATGACACCTCGAAGATCTTGACGGCGGCCTGCAGATCCGACGAGAACAAGGCGGGCGACTGCCGGCGGCGGAGTCGTATGTCGGTGATCGACTGCCCGGGGAACAGCTGGTCGAACAAACTCAGCAGGGTGGCGCCAAGGGAACCGTCGGGGAAGTCCGCGTCCTCGACGAACTCTTCATGTCCTAGCGCGTGCTCGACCATGACCCTGGCGGCATCCGCGTACACCGCCGAGAGAACGATCCGATCAACGGGGCGAGGCTTGGCCGCGTTCTGGAATGCCGTGGCGGTGACCGTGTTCTGCTCGTTGACGAGGAGTAGCAGGGCACCCATGGTGGCGCTCTCCAGGCCTCCACTGATTTGCAGGTGCCAGGCGGCGTGCTCCGGGAACGATGTCCGCGCGAAGTCGATCACGGCCATGGGGAACTGCGGGGCGTCTCCCTGCAGACGAAGTGCCTCGCGATCGCTCCACAGCACGGATCCCGCTCGCCTCGGCGAGCTCGGCCGTGCGTCGTTCATACGTTCGGCGAGCACGAGCGCGGTGTCCAGGAGTAGCAGACCGCCGAGGTCGGCACCACGCAACCGGACGTCGAATGCGACTGTCTTTGTGCCGGCTTCGGACATGCGCACATGCTGAGCAGGGCCACTGAGGTTGGAACCTGTGGCAGTCCAGACGACCGAGAGCATGAGCGCCGCGTTCGCCGACAGCCCCGTCTGCTGCCTGACCCGGTCCAGGTCGACACGGACGGTTCGGCGTACGTGCACGTCCATTTGGTAGTCCCAGTCGGGCAAGGCCTCGGGCAGGGTCACCTCGCCGTCCTCGACCACCAGACGCCAGGGTTCCGGTGTCACGACGTCCTCGGTCGGGGCCCGGTAGGGCAGTACGCGTCGCGTCACGGCGTCCTCACCGCTTCGACCTTGATGCCGATCTCGGTCATGGTGTCCGGAGCAGGCCGTACAACGGCACGCCAGACGGAGTCGCCGCCTTCGACCACTTGCGGATCGGAGGTGTGGAGCTGTCCTGTGGCGTCCTCCCAACCGATCAGTACGGGCATGCTCGCCCCGATGGGCGGATCGGTCTCTCGCCCGCCGGTGCCGGGCAGAGTGACCGCGAGATCGATGCGTACGCGCTGAGGCCCGGGTACCGGCAGTCGGAACTCCTGAACCAGAACGGAGCTGTCTCCGCGGTCGTCGTAGTAGGGGTCGCCGACGTACTGCACTCGAGGACGACGACGAGGAGCGTCGAGCATTCCAGGGTCAGATGTTCCTGTGGCCGGCCGGTCGTCGTCGCCGAAGCCCTCAGTGGGGTGTGTGCCGCTGAAGTCGGTCCGGTCGCTGAACTGCGTCGTGGTGCGTCGACCGCCGGCGGCCTGGTGCGTTGTGGTCTCCTCGGCGTCGGTCGACCTGGAGGAACTCGTAACGGTGCTGCCCGGTTTGGAATAGGCGGTGGCTCCACCGATGCCCCAGGCTCCGCCGACCAATCCCGAAAAGAGTGAACTGGCCGCTCCCAGGGCGACGTTGCTGGCGCCGGGGCGCGCGGTGCCGCTCAAGGAGAGCAACGTATCCAGACCTTCGCCGATGCGTCGAAACGTCGTCTGTACGTACGTGCTCTCAGGTCTGTCGAGGGAATGTGGGTTCCAGGCGTCGTGAGTGGGTGGCTCGGCCTTGGCGTACACGTCGTCCATGGCTTCGTCGGCCCTGAACACTCCGGCGTATCCCTGATTCGAGCTCGGTGGTTTGGGTCCGGCGTGATAGGTGACGACGAGCTCGGCAGGTCGCATCAGGCAGACGTGATGGATCAGGTCCTCGATATCCAGCATGCGGGAGGCTCGCGTGGGGTCCAGCGGGGGCATGATGCGCTTCACCAGGCCGAGCCGGCCCAAGTGCTTCTTGGGCTTGAGGCATTCCAGGTCGTTGCCGCCCGGGCCGACCATCGTCTCGTATGCCGCGACGAACATGTTGAGGGGGCGCATGGTGCGTGGATCAGGTACCGGGTGCTGCACTCCGTCGTGGGCCACGGAGAATCGCATGGCAGCTGGTTTGCCCGCTGTGGAGATCATTTTGGGCCACAGGTGCCAGGCGATGGTGTCGCCCAGATATTCGGCCGCCTGTGCGGGCTCGAGATCGTCAAGATTCGGGTCGATGACGGCGACCGTGGTGCCGGTCTCCTCCGGTCCGAAGGCCTTGAGGCCGAGGCGTTGAGCCACGGCTTCCGCCTCTGCGCCCACGAGTGGCTCGATCACTTCGCCCGATGTGTCGCCCCACCAGTGTCTACCGGTGTAGCGGCGACCGCCGTCGGATTCCGCCGCAACGTAGCTCTTCCAGAGGGTGCAGCCGATGAGACGTGTTTCGTGTCCGCCCGCAGCGGTTCGGCAGCGGGAATGGACGATGACGGTCCCGGGCCTGGACAGCAGGTAGAAAATGCCTTTGCCGAAGCCGTAAGTGCCACCGCCGAGCGCTGTGTCGCGTGGTTCGCCGATGTTGCGGATGAAGGAGACGAAATCCCGCTCGGGACCCACGGCATTGTCCGCTCGCGTGGGGCCTCCGAGCCCTCGGGTGCCGCGATCGGACACGGACAGAACCCGGACCGGGGCCCCCTTGAGCGTGTCACGAAGCGGGAAGTGCTCGGTGTTGTTCGGAGCGCCTGCCAGCAGAAGCTCTCGCCACGCGCCGGCGTGGGCGGGTCCGACGGTCCACATGTCGATGCGATAGTCCACGGGTGCCGCTGACTGCTCGAGCCGGGCATCCCAACTGTTCTGGGCGGACTCCCGCACCAGGATGGTGAGCAGATCGAGCTCGGGCCGGCCGAGCTGATTGCGAATGCCCTCGGCGGCGCTCGCACCTTCCGGAGGGTAGGGCTGGGAGAACCAGCGGGGTTCCGTCACGCGGACTCCTGGATCATGCGGTCGATCGTTCGGGACACCGCGTCGGGCGCCATGGGGACCGGAGTCTCACCGGAAAGGTCGATGGTGTACTCGACGTCGAGAACGGAAATCGGCAGGCCTGCTGTGACGAGTGCTCGGCTGGTCAACGAGGGAAAGCCGGCGGTCACTTCGTACCAACGCTCCTCAGTGACGACGAAGCGCACATCGCGGTACCGCTCGGCATCGACGGACCGGTAACCGGCTTGGGAGAGAAGGTCGAGGAGCGCGATTTCGTCGTCACAGGAGCGAAGCGTCCGTTCGAGCAGTTCCAAGAATCCGACACCCGAACCGCCACTGACGGTGCGGTGCAAGCGGAACCAGGCCAGGCTGAGGGTTCCACCCTGCGGGGCGTCGAGTTGGTCGAGCCCGTGAACACGCGGCCTTCGCCCTTCTCCTTTGGTGCTCGTCTTCACCTCGACAGCGAGGTCTCCGGAGGTGAAGTCGTGGTGGTGACCTTCTGGTCCGCGCCAGAGGCGATGCGCGCTGGGGTCCAAATGCAGGAGTCGGTCGAGCACCAGCAGCTCCCCGAACAGGCCCGCCAGTTGTTCGGGACCCAGCACGGCGCCCTGCGGTTGGAACAGAGCCTTCCAGCGGTCGAGGACCCGATAGAGAGCCTTGACCGGGTTGTTCGACAGTCCCTCTGTCGCAGCCAGTATGTCGGCGCACAGCTCTGTGAACAGGTCGTTCAGGTCCGTGCGCAGGCAGGCGAGATCGGCGTACGTCTGGTATGTCTCCTCATCCTCCAGGGGGCGCTTGTGCAAGTGGAGGACGGGGCCGTCGAGGCCGGAACGAATCTTCAGATGCGGGTGCACCGGTACGAGCACGTGACGGAACCCGTCGTGATCGACCGCTGCCACCAAGGCGCCTTGCTCGGTCAGCACCGGCAGTTGTGAAACGCGGAGGCGACGCTCGCCGCTGGTCGGCGCTGCTTCGAGCGCGGCCCAGTGCTCCTCGACCACCTCACGGAAGGCATCGCCGCTCATGCGTCTTCACCTTCGAGGAGGCTGAGGTCCTCGTCCTCCAATCGCACACCCGACAAATCGGCGGAGACGTACTTCTCCACCGTGCTGTCCCCGTGCTGCGGTTCCGGGAAGACGAGGCCGACGCCGATCACGTCTTCCTCGGCGTTCAAAGGGGCACGCAGCTTCTTTCCCGGGCCGGGTTCGGACGTCTTGTCGATCGGATACAGAACCAGCAGGCCCGTGTCCGGAAGCTGGACGCGACGCTCGTCGATGATGCCCTTCTCATTGAGTTTCGCAGTGTCTCCGGTCAGATCCACGGCAGCATCACGGCGGCTCATGAGCGTCTTGATGTCGGCGAAGTCCGGAGAGGGGTTGGTCGTGGCGACGCGGCTACGGAGGTTGCGCCCGACGGATATCCCGGGCACGAACTCGAAGGACTCGCCCGCGGAGCTGCCGACGATCGCGATGTTCCACCGGCGCAGCGAGCCGGCTGCCACCCGCTTCCGGATGTAGCCGCTGATCAGGTCCGCATCGTTCTCGGGCGACTTCTCATGGAACTTGTAGGACGCCAGGAAGTCGGTCACGGCGTCGTACGGCACGTCACGGAAGATGTATCGGCTCTCGGTCGAGCGACTCTCCACCCTGACGGCATTCGAGAGCGCCGCAGTGACGAGCTCTCGTGCGGCAGCGGTGTTTCCACGCAGCCAGTCGGCGTTGGTGTGGAAGTAGTGGGTCTGAACCCGTTTGCCTGCGTACGAGGATGCAGCCGTGACCGCGTCGCGCATTTTGGCGGCCGCAGTCACGCGCAGAGCAGGGTGGGTACGCAGACGCACGGCGAAGGTGAGGGGCGTCTCGGACTCGGTTATGTAGATGTCGATGTCCCGGCGCATCTCGGTCTCGACCGTGGCAAGGTGCCGGAACCACTCGGCCAGTTCGTCGGTCATCCAGATGCGGGGCAGGTCGGCGTAACCGTTGCGGAAGCCGAACCAACGGCCCATCTGCAGCAGAGTGTCGTATGCGGAGACGGCACGTACGAAGTAGCTGACCGACAGGCCTTCGAGGGTGAGTCCGCGCGAGAGGGTGTTGCCTCCCACGGCTATCGCCACGACTGGACCGTTCTCGTAGTCGAGGCGAGCCTCACTGCTGGAGTTGTCCATGATGATGCGGCAACTGCGAAGAACTCCTGGCAGTTCGGGCAACAGGTCGTCGAACGGCACCTTGGTCTCGCCGAAGTCCTCGGCGGGAACGCGCGCCGTCTCCTGATCCCAAAGATCACGCAACCGGGAGAGGAAGACCGTGTCGGTCATTGTCTGCGAGGCCCGGTTCAGCAAGTGCTGCAGCGGTCGCTCGAAGCTGTTGTGCACGGCGGTGTTGACGCTTGTGTGGATCAGCATCGTGCTGTGCGGATTGCCGGTACGGCGGACACGGCGAGCAGCCGTCACGAGCCAGAAGTACTCGACCGCCCTGCGGAGGGTGTCGGTGATGACGGGCTCGAAGCCCTCAGCGTCGGCCTTTGTCTCGGGACGCACGCACGGGACATCGTCCTCCGGCACAGACCTGATCATGTCGTGGCCGTCGTCGACCTGGTCGGGATCCTCGCCGTCCAGTGCATAGCGCCCGAAGAGGACCTCCGTACCGAAGTGTCCATCAGGCTTGGGCAGATTGACGACGAAGTCCCGCGGATAGAGATCCTCGGCGCTCGGATCGATCAGCAGGTTGGCGAACGGCGATGCCGTGTATCCCACGTACGCGGAACGCGGCAGGCTCTTCATCATGCTGAGGATCAGCGGATTGATGGACTTCGTTGCAACGGTGGCCTGGTCCGCCTCGTCGTCGATGATCAGGGCCGGGCAGTCCTTCAGGTAGTCCGCCGCCTTGTCCAGCCACACGGCCAGCTTGCGCAGCACGGTTGCGTTCTTCTTCACCACGCACAGCACGTGCGTCTTGTTGCTCTTCCCGAAGTACGAGGCTGGATTCGCCGTAGGGGTGAAGTCCTTGTCCAAATCGGTCAGTTGGGACCACAGTGAGGGGTTGGGCTCCACGAGCTGCTGAACCAGGCGGGCCTGGGTTTGACGGCGAAGGCCGTTGTGAATGCCCGCAAGGACAATGAACAGCTTGTAGCCGCGATCGGCGGCCTTGGCCATGACCGAAGTGAAGTTCGTCGTCTTGCCGGACTGGACATAGCCGACTACGAGACCCCGCGTCGAGAACGCCTTTTCCTTCGGGTGGTTAAGCAGCGAGACGACCCGAGTGGAGGAATCGTCCAGGTTCTGGATGGCGGTGTCCTTGGGCCAGCCGTCCTTGAGCAGCAGGTCCTTGATTGCGGGCCAGTACTTGTCCCTGGGCTGTGGGCCCGTGTACCAGGTGTCGCGGTTGCCCAGAACGACGGCGTGGGGTTCTTCGAGTTCCTTGATGCGTATCGTCTGCTGCTCGTGACGATCGCGTATCTGCTGGATGACCTCCGAGGGGACGCCCATCAGCTCCAGTCGCTTCACGGCCTCGGACGGGGGGAAGGCGTCCAAGATTGCCTTGAACGTCTCGTACATGTCATCGAATTCGTCGGTCACAGGACTCGACCGCCCCCGCTCTCGCTCGTCACGCCGCCCGACCGTAGAGCTCTGCCGTCGCGACAGACCGCTCTGAAGCGCAGGTCGGCACCCCACTTGCACAACCCCTACACATTATTGGGTGAGGCGGTTGTTGATAAGTGGATCAGGGGCACGATTGGTTGTCACCATCACCGGTCTCGGTGTGGCCTGTGCCGGTGGCGTGCTCCGGTGGGAGTGGTCGCTTGGATGCCAAGGACGCGGAAATGTGGCGGGCTACATCCGCAGCAGACTCGTGCTCCCAGAAGCGCAGTACTGTCCACCCTGCAGCGGTGAGGTGCTCGGTAGTCTCAAGATCGCGCGCCATGTTCTTGTCGAGCTTCGCCCGCCACCACTCTGCGTTGGACTTCGGCTGCGTTGCGTGTTCGGGGCAACCGTGCCAGAAGCAGCCGTCCAGGAAGATCGCGATCTTGGCTTTACTGAAGGCGATGTCGATGGTTCTGCGAGGTATGCCCGGTACGGGGACATTGACCCGATAGCGAAGCCCCGAGGCGTGCAGCAGGCGTCGGACAGCGACCTCTGGTGCCGTATCGCGGGAGCCCTGGCGGCTCATGCGGGCGGAGACGGATGGGGAGGACGGGACAGCGCCAAACACTGAAGTATTCTGCCGGCGTGCTTGAGGCATGGCCAACTCTGACCGCAGATGTCATCGATCGCCGTATGCTTCGACTGCGGCTGGACCAGACGCGACCACCGCCAAGTAGCCCGTGGAAACTATGTTGTTCTCCATGAATCGGGCACCGCGCTGGCAAGGTTGTAGTGACCGGCGCCGCCCGAGGCCAAGGCACCGCAGAAGCGGATGCCCCCGCCCGTGCAGCGCCCAGGTGATCAGGACTGACGTACGCCTCGAAGACAACTGCCGAGACTTCGACGTCGCCAGTGAGGTGGACTGGTCGGATCTGTCCACCGAAGTCCGTGACACCTATGGCCACACCCACGGCCTGGTCAACAACGCTGGCATCATCCAGCGGGACCGCCTCGGCGAGGTGCGCCCAACTTCGCGCAGTCCCCGCAGCGAACACGACCGGCCCGCTGTTGGGCGCCCAGTAACTCGCCCCGTTGATGCCGCCCGACTCGTCCATCGTGAACGTCGGGTCGTCTGTGTGCTCATTGGTTACTACCCAGTGGCGCACAGCGCCAGTATGTGGGCCTTGCGTGGGGTGACGAAGATCGCTGTTCTGGAGTTGGGCCGCGGGGGATCCGGGTCAATACCGTGCACCCGAGCTACATCCAGACCGAGATGACGTCCGCTGTCACCGCTGCCTTCCGTGAGACGACCATCCCGGAGACGCTCCCGGCTGAAGAGGTACCGTCGACGACATCGTGCCTCTCGGGGGCTACACCTCTCCGACGAGTCTTCCTTTGTCACCGGAGCGGAGATTCCCATGGACGGAGGCCTCACCGCGCACGGTGGTGTGAAGTCCATCTCGGACCTGATGCGACCGGACCAGACGACCGTCGGGTGAGCCACCCTCGTGCCGATCTGCCTCTACGCTTCGTACATTGCTGCCCCGTGGCACCCCTCATAGATCCCACCAGAGCCACACCAGCACTCCGCCCCCCGCTGAGGCGGCCAAACCACAGCCCGCCCCCGCGCAGCCAAAGTCGTCGCATACTGCGGCAGCAACGTCGCATCCCCCGGCGACGCCCCCTCCGACGCCGCGAACGCCTCGTACGACGGGACCGTGCCCGTGACGATGCCGAGGTTCGGAGTGCCGGAACCCGCCAGCTCCCTCAGTGAGGTCTCTATCGTCGTGAGGTGCTCGGGGTGGGAGGGGTACTCGTCGGCCAGGTCCGGGTACGCCGAGAGCAGTTCGCCCAGTTCGTCGGACGGCCAGTGCAGGACCGCCACGGGGAAGGGGCGGGACAGGGCCTCCCGGTACGCCCCCAGCTCCGCCCGCAACCGCGAGATCTCCGCCTGCAGCTCCGCCGGATTGTCCGACCCCAGCGACCACACCCGCTTCGGGTCGTGGAGTTCGTCCAGGGAGACCGAGGAGACCGGGGACGAGTGGAGGGTGTCCGCCAGGGTGTCCCAGTCGTCGTGGGCCAGGCCCAGCATCCGGCGGACGCGGTGACGGCCGAACAGCACCGGATGTGTCGAATACGGAGGCTCCGAGCCGTCCGTCAGCAGCAGGGTCGCCGCCTCCGTGAAGGTCTCCGCCGCCGCCTGCAGCTCGTCGTGCGCCTCCAGGGACTCGGCCACGATCACCCAGGGGGCCGGGTCGCGGGGCGCCGACGCCCGGATTCCGTCGATGATCGCCCTTGCCTCTGCCTCGTGGTCGTACTCCCAGAGGTTCGACGCCTTCAGAGCCCGCACCAGGTGGGGGTTCTCCAGCGAGGAGAGATCGGACAGCAGGCGGTCGTAGAGCGTCGTCGCGGCGGGGCGGTCGCCGGAGAGTTCGAGGTGGGCCGCGGCGCGCAGCAGCAGGGCCTCGGCGTCCTCGGGGTACAGGCCGGCGGTCCGCTCCAGGCGTGCCGCCTCGGCGGTGTGGTCGACATTCTCGGCAGACGTGTCGGGGCGCATGGGTGACACCGTACTGCCGGGCGGTGACAAACGTGAGGCGCAAAGGGGAGGGAAAGAGGTGAGAAAGGGGAGGTGGGAAGTGGGGCCGGGCGCGCGGGAGATGGTGGAACGGCCGATATGGGCCGCTATCGTCGACGCTGACATCGACAAGCGGAGTCGGCATGGATAACACAGGCGCCCTGGTCGCCGAGGAGCAGGCGCCAGCCGGCGCCGTGGCGGACGGTGCGGGAGACCGTGACGCGAGGCAGGAGCGGGCCCGGTACTGGCCGCTTCTGCTGATCGGATCAGCCGTCGTGCCCGGCACGGTCGTGGTTCTCCTGGGGCGCTGGGGGGACGCCCCCGCCGTGCAGGCCTGGCGGACCGTGTGCCTGGCCGTCACGGTGCAGGCCCTGCCCTTCCTGCTGCTCGGCACGGCCCTGTCCGGGGCGATCAACGCGTTCGTACCGGAGCGGGTGTTCACCCGGGTGCTGCCGCGGCGGCCCGTGCTCGCCGTACCGGTCGCCGGTGTCGCAGGGGCCGTCCTGCCCGGGTGCGAGTGTGCTTCCGTGCCGGTCGCCAGCAGTCTGATCGGGCGCGGGGTCGCACCCGCCGCCGCCTTCGCCTTCCTGCTGTCCGCCCCGGCCATCAACCCGGTCGTGCTCACCGCCACCGCCATCGCGTTCCCCGGGAACCCGGCCATGGTGCTGGCCCGCCTGCTCGCCTCGCTCACCGCCGCCGTCGTCATGGGGTGGCTCTGGCTCCGGTTCGGGCGGGACGAGTGGCTGCGGCCCTCCGTACGGCACACCGGGCACCAGGAGGGGCACAGCCGGTGGAACGAGTTCCGGCTCGGGTTCCAGCACGACTTCCTGCACGCCGGCGGGTTTCTCGTCCTCGGGGCCATGGCGGCCGCCACCTTCAACGTCGCCGTTCCCCGCTCCGTCCTCGACACCTTCGCCGGGGCACCCTGGCTGTCCGTTCTCTTCCTGGCAGGTCTGGCCGTACTGCTCGCCGTGTGTTCCGAGGCGGATGCCTTTCTGGCCGCCTCGCTGACCGGGTTCCCGCCGGTCGCACGGCTGGCGTTCATGGTGGTGGGGCCCATGGTCGACCTGAAGCTCATCGCCCTGCAGGCCGGCACCTTCGGGCGGGCCTTCGCCGTACGGTTCTCCGCCGCCACCGTCGTCGTGGCCGTCGCGTGCAGCTCGGTGATCGGCGGGGTGCTGCTGTGAAGCGATTCCTCCAGCCGCTCCTGCTCGTGCTCTGCGGGCTCGGGCTGCTGCACGTCTCCCTCTTCACCGACCTGTACCTGAGGTACGTCAAGGAGGGGATGCGGCCCCTGCTGATCGCCTCCGGGGCGGTGCTGCTCCTGCTGGGCCTGGCCGGCGCCGTGCTCGACAAGCAGAAGGAGGAAGAGGAGGGACACGGTGGGCACGGGCACGATCACTCAGGCCTGCCCCGCGTCGCCTGGCTGCTCCTTCTCCCGGCGCTCAGCCTGCTCTTCTACGCGCCTCCCGCCCTCGGCGCCTACACCGCCTCCCGGCAGCCTCCCAAGGTCATCGCCGAGGAGAGCGACTTCGATCCGCTCCCCGCCATCTCGCCCGTCCCCATGACCCTCTCCGACTTCACCAGCCGGGTACAGCAGGACCGGGACGACCAGGACGTCAAGGGGCGCAGCATCCTGATGACCGGGTTCGTGACACCCGGAGGGCCGGGCGGCAGCTGGGACCTGACCCGGGTCATCCTCAACTGCTGCGCCGCGGACGCCCAGTCCGTGAAGGTGCGGATCTACGGCGGTCCCGCGCTCTCCGCCAACACCTGGGTGACGGTCACCGGGACCTGGCACCCGGGCGGGAAGCTGGGCACCAGGTCCGCGCCGGTCGCGCTCGACGCCCGTACGGTCAAGAAGGTGCCCCGCCCGTGGAACGCGTACCAGGACTCGCTCCCGCCCGGGGCGCTGAGCCTCGGGGCTACACGGTGACCCCGTCGACCTGCAGCGTCTGCACCGACTTCGCCGCGAAGGGGACGGCCACGGTCCTGCCGGACAGGTTCGTGTCCGAGTGGGAGGCGTAGAGGTCCCCGCCGCCGGTGGTCACCGTGTTCCAGCGGGGGACCAGGCCGCCCGTCCCGCCCGTCACCGTCGTGAACCGGGACAGGTCGAACGTGAGCGTCTGGGCCGACGACGAAGTGTTCGCCGCCACTATCACCAGCCGTTTCGCCGGCTTGTCCAGCGCCGCCACCGCGTAGCTCACGCCTGTGTCCAGGATCGTCATCCCCGGGCGGATGTGGCGGCTGAACTGAGCCATCACGTAGTACTTGGTCTGGATCGCCCCGGGCTGCAGCGTGCTCGCGTCGTAGGCGATCATCGCCCAGCCCGCGCTCGGGTCCATCACCTGCCAGTAGACCCAGGCCGTGGGGTGCAGCCAGCGGAAGTCGTAGAGGAGGTTGCCGGCCAGGGTCATCCCCGTGCCGTCGCTGTCTCCCGTCTCCGAGTTCCACAGGGCCTTGCCCGCGGTCGTCACCACGTCCGTGTACAGCAGGTCCCGGCGGCCGCCCGAGCCCTGGTAGCCGTGGACGTTGACCCGGTTCACATAGCCCTTCGTCGTGGCGGAGAAGGAGTTCCAGGTGGTGCGGGCCAGGTCGTAGCTCGTCTCGTCCGATGCCGAGATCCTCGTGGCCGTCAGGCCTCGCTTGTCCAACTCGCTTCTCAGGTACGGGAGTACGGCCGACTGGACCGTCGCGTCCATGTGGCAGCCCTCCTGGGTGCCCGTCGCCGTCCACCAGGACGACGACGGCTCGTTGAAGGCCTCCACCGTCGCGAAGTCCACGCCCCAGTTCTGCTTCGCGTGGAGGGCCACCGCCGCGAGGTGCGAGGCGTGCTGGCGGTAGTTCCAGGACTGGAGGTTGTTGCCGCCGCCGGCCGCGCCGGAGGGGTTGTGGTTGAGGCACATCCACCACATCGGGGAGTTGGCGAACAGCTCGGTCGTGGCGCCTCGCGCCGTCGCCTTCACCAGCATCGCGCGCTGCGTCGCGTCCGCCGTCCACTTCCACGCCGAGGACGTGGGGTCCTCGTTGTTCCAGTCCTGCCAGTAGCCCTCGATCTGCTTGAAGGACGGGATGTCGGGGGAGACCGCCATCGACTCGCCGCCGACGCTGTTCGAGCTGCACGCGCCCAGGTTGTAGCGGGCGATGTTCAGGCCCAGGCCGGGGAGCGCCGTGCCGTTGTACGTCGTCGTCTTCGTGGTGAAGAAGAGGTCCGCGAAGTCTTCCCGGGCGCCGAAGACGTTCGCCCACCAGGCCAGGGAGGTGCCCCAGCCCTCCCAGGTGCCGTAGGTCGTGGACGGGTTGACGGCGATCGTGGCGTCGGCGTGGGCCGTGCCCGTGGCCAGGGCGCTGCCCAGGAGGCCACCGCCCGCGGCGGCCAGCAGCGTTCTGCGTCGGATCATGGCTTCTTCTCCGCCTCTCCGTGCGGCTCGAACGCCGGTTCCCCGACCGGCGTCGTCTCGTCCCCCCGCATGCCAACAGGAAGCATCGGGTGTGGCGCGTGAGGTTGTCGAGGGTTGTGACAGCCCTTTCTAAAACCAGTTGAGGAAGCCGACGCCGGCGACAAGAGGCCTACGGACTCTGGTGAGTTCACCCGGCTCGCCCTATCGTGCGGGCGGCTCCTGGGAGGCGGGTGTGCGGATGCGTGTCGTGCAGCATCGTGATCGGCGCAGGCGTGCCAGGTGGCGGCGGGGGCTGTGGGGTGGCGGCGAGGTGCTCGTCACCGTCGGGGCCGTGCTCATGCTGCTTGTCGTACACCAGTTGTGGTGGACCAACAGGGAGGCGCGGCAGGGGGCCGAACGGAAGGTCGCCGCCCTGGAGAAGGAGTGGGGGAGCGGCAGCCCCGCCTCGGGTGACGCGCCCGCGTGGCCGTCGGCGCCGGCGCCGACGGCCACGCGGGCGCCCGGACGTGCGCGGCAGCGGTCGTACACCCCCGTCCTCGTCCCGGGCAGGCCCCGCCGTTCCCAGGCGTACGCCGTCCTCACCATCCCCAGGCTGCATCTGCGTGTCCCCGTCGCCGAAGGCGTGAGCAAGCCGGACGTCCTCAACAGGGGGTACGTCGGCCACTATCGGGGCACCCAGCAGCCCGGCCAGGCGGGGAACTTCGCGCTCGCCGGGCACCGGAACACCCACGGCGAGCCCTTCCGGTACCTGCCGAGGCTCCGGCCCGAGGACACCCTGCAGGTGGAGACGGAGGCGGCCACGTACACGTACGCCGTCGACAAGATCCTTCCGCAGACGTCCTCCCGGGACTCCGGGGTCGTACGGCCCGTGCCGCGGTCGCTCGTCCGGCCGTCCTACGGGTACGACCGGCCGGGCTACTACATCACCCTGACCACCTGCACCCCGGAGTTCACCTCGCGCTACCGGATGGTGGTCTGGGGGAAGCTGGTGTCGATGCGGCCCAGGGGGTAGCGGGACCGAGCCGGTTCACCCCCGCTCCCGCAGCACACCCACGGCCACCGCGCCGAGTGCGGCCAGGCCCGCCGACACCACCATCGCCACGTCCGCGCCGCGCGCCAGGCCGCCGCCCGACGACGTGACGAGGGCGATGGTCAGGGCCACGCCCGCGCAGGAGCCGATGTAGCGGAACGTCTGCTGGGCGCCGGAGCCCATGGCCGCCCGGGCGACCGGTACCGACTCCACCGCCAGGAGGGGCAGGGCGGCGTTCAGGAGGCCGCTGCCCACGCCGCCGAGCACGAGTCCGGGCAGGAGCCGTGTCCAGGAACCCGAGCCGATCGCGCCCAGCATCGTCAGCGCGCCGACCGCGTGGAGCAGGAAGCCGGCCGCCAGCTGCCGGCGCGGGGCCACCCGCCCCGCCAGCCGCTTGGCCTGCAGCGCGACGGTGAAGGAGACGCCGGACCAGAGCAGGAACAGCCACGCCGTGTCCATCGCGGACATGCCCAGGGCCTGCTGCAACAGGGCCGGCAGGAAGCTGAACAGGCCGATCACGGTCAGCCCGGTGAACAGGCCGCCGGCGGAGGAGGCCAGGAAGCGGGGGTGGCGCAGCAGGCCCAGGTCGATCATCGGGGTCTTCGCCACACGGGTCTCCACCAGGGCGAACAGCCCGAGCAGCACCACGGCCGCCGCCAGCAGCAGGCCGACCGGTGCCCGCAGCCACCCGTCCCGGCCCAGCGTGAGCGCGGCCACCAGGGCGACCAGTGCCGACCCGAAGGTGAGGGCGCCGAGCACGTCGGGGCGCCCGCCCCGTGGCGCCCGGGACTCGGAGAGCCGGCCGAGCGCCAGGCCCGCCACGGCCAGCGCGGCCGCGCCGAGGACGACGTAGGCCAGCCGCCAGTCGGGTATCGCGCCCGAGACCAGCGGGCCGACCGCGATGCCACCGCTCACGAAGGCACCCCACACGCCGGTCGCGTGCAGCCGGCCGCGCGGGCTCGGGAAGGCGGTCACGAGCAGGCCCAGGCTGCTGGCCAGGATCGCCGCGCTCGCCGCGCCCTGCGCGACCCGGGTCAGGGTGAAGACCCAGGTGGAGGTGGCCAGCCCGCTCAGTGCGGTGGTGAGGCCCAGGGCCAGGGTGCCGGCGAGGAAGACGCGGCGGCGGCCGTAGTCGTCGGCCAGGCTGCCGGCCACCAGGAGCAGGGCCGCGAGGCCCAGCGGGGTGCCGTTCAGGAGCCAGGCCTGGGCGGAGAGGGGGGTGTGCAGCGCGGCCGCGGTGTCCGGGAGGGAGACCGCCGGCGCCGTGTACGTCATCAGGGCCACGCCGGTCGCGGCGCTGGTCAGGGCCAGGGTCGCCCGGGGGTGGTGCGGGGGCGCCGAGGGGTGGGTGTCCGGTCGCGCCGCCGTGGGGCGCGCGGTGAGAGTTCTTTCATTGAACCTAACCATGGATGTACCGTAGCACCGTAGGTTCGGTCACTGAACCAACATGTCGGAAAGTGGCTAAGGTGGACGCCATGGCACTGGGCAAGGACTATGCGACGCAGGAATGCGCGATCGCCCGCGCGCTCGAGGTCGTCGGCGAGCGGTGGACGCTCCTCGTCGTCCGCGACGCGATCTACGGCGTCCGGCGCTACAACGACTTCCTCGTCCACCTCGGCATCCCGCGCGCGGTCCTCTCGGCCCGGCTGAAGACGCTCACCGAGGAGGGGGTGCTCGACAGGCGCCGGTACCAGGAGTCGCCGCCGCGCTACGAGTACGTCGTCACCGAGCGCGGTGTCGCGCTGTGGCCGGCTCTGCGGGCCCTCGCGCTGTGGGGCCGTGAGAACTTCCAGACGAGCCGGCTGCGGACCTTCCAGCACGCGGAGTGCGGCACCGAACTCGGGCCGTACGGCGAATGTCCCGTCTGCGGAACCGTCGTACCCGCCGCGGACGTTGTCATGATGCCGGGCCCGGGACTCGATCCCGACCCGGCGGATCCGGTCAGCAGGGCGCTGCTCAAGCCGAAGAGGCTCCTGGAGCCTCTGGAGATCGATCCTGTATAACCGGAAGTGAGCAGAGACAGCAGGTCAGCGGCGAAGGGGGAGGAAGTGGATCGCAGTCGTGTCCTCGGCACACGTCCCGTCGCCCTGCTGCTCGTTCTGGTGAATCTGCTCCTGCTCCAGGCCGCGCTCCTCGACACCGGCAGCCTCTCCACCACCGTCGCGCTCGCCGCGACCGCCGCCGCCGGTTCCGCGCTCGCCGCGAGCTCGCTCGTCGCCGCCCGCTGCGCACCCGCCGTCCCGCCCACCCGGGTCCGTACGGCGATACGCGACCGGGCCCGCCGTACGGCCTTCCTTCCCCAGCGCGACCCCGACGCCTCGGGACGCCGCCGGCCCCGGGCACCCGGACACGCCCTCGCGACGATCCGCGCGTAGGGCACCGCCGAACCCGGTCACACACCTGGCTTCCGCCGGATTCGGTCACGGCCGGTTCGTCCCGCCGGGCTCGGCACCAGCTGGTCTCTGCCGGACTCGGTCAGAGCTGGTTCCCGCCGGGCATCGGCGACGTCTGGTCTCCGCCGAACCCGGCAACAGCTGATCTCCGCCGGTGAGGACTCACTTGGCCCAGCCGATTCCGGTCACGCCCGGCCCCAGCCGATTCCGGTCGAGCCCGGCCCCAGCCGATTCCGGTCGAGCCCGGCCCCGGCCGAACCCGGTCACCCCTGCCCCCCCGCGGGTCGTCATGCCGCAATGCCATCTCCGGTCACCCCGGCACGACGACACACCCCTGCACGGAGGGTCCCGCCATGTCCGCGTTCATGTCCGTTTTCGCCCGCCTGGTCGAGCAGCTCGCCGACCTGCTCCAGCCGCTCTTCCACGCCTCCGCGGCCGCCGCCGCGATCGTCCTGTTCACCGCGCTCGTACGGCTGCTCGTGCATCCCCTGTCCCGGGCCGCGGCCCGCGGCCAGCGTGCCCGGGCCGAGCTCCAGCCGAGAATCGCCGAGCTGCGCAAGGAGCACGCCAAGGACCCCGAGCGGCTGCAGAAGGCGGTGCTGGAACTGCACGCCGAGGAGAAGGTCTCGCCGCTCTCCGGCTGCCTGCCCAGCCTGCTCCAGCTGCCCGCCTTCTTCCTCCTCTACCACCTGTTCTCCAACACCTCGATCGGCGGCGAGGCCAACACGCTGCTGACCCACTCGCTGTTCGCCGCGCCGCTCGGCGGACGCTGGGCCGACGCCCTCTCGGGCGGCGGGGTCTTCGGGGCGGCCGGACTCGTCTACCTCGCGCTCTTCGCCCTCGTCGCGGCCGTCGCCGCCTTCAACTACCGGCGCACGAAGCTGATGATGGCCAAGAACCCGGTCACGGTCACCGCCGGTGAGGGCGCGCAGGTGCCGGGCCTCGGCGCGGTCAACAAGGTCATGCCGTTCATGTCCTTCTTCACGCTCGTCACCGTGGCGGTGATGCCGCTCGCGGCCGCGCTGTACGTCGTCACCAGCACGACGTGGAGCGCGGTGGAACGGGCCGCGCTCTACCGCTGAGCCGGCTCGCCCGGAGCGACCGGTCCGGCGCACCCGGAGCGCGGGGCCGCCTCCTGGGCAGGGGCGTGGTTACGGTCCAGTCCGTGAACAAGGTCTTGCGGACTGGACAGCCGGATTGGAGGATCGACCAGTCCTCCGATGGCTGCACCCATTGGCGGGCGCCCGCGATCGAGGGAGATTGTGACCATGAAGCTGCTGCGAGTCGGTACGGCAGGGGCTGAGCGCCCCGCGCTGCTCGACGCCGAGGGGACCCTGCGGGATCTGTCGGGGATCGTCGACGACATCGACGGGGCGCTGCTCGCGGACGCCGGTGCGCTCGGCCGGGTACGGGCGGCGGCGGGGGCCGGTGAGCTGCCCGCGCTGGACGTGGAGGGTCTCAGGATCGGGCCCCCGCTCGGCCGGATCGGCAAGGTCGTGTGCATCGGGCTCAACTACCACGACCACGCCCGCGAGACGGGGGCCGAGCCGCCCGCCGAGCCCGTGATCTTCTTCAAGGCCGCGGACACGGTCGTCGGGCCGAACGACACCGTGCTCGTGCCGCGCCGGTCCACCAAGACCGACTGGGAGGTGGAGCTGGCCGTGGTCGTCGGACGTACGGCCCGCTACCTGGAGTCGGCCGAGGAGGGGCTCGCGCATGTCGCCGGGTACGCGGTGGCGCACGACGTGTCCGAGCGGGAGTTCCAGATCGAGCGGGGCGGGACCTGGGACAAGGGGAAGAACTGCGAGACGTTCAACCCGCTGGGGCCGTGGCTGGTGACCGCCGACGAGATCGCCGACCCGCAGACCCTGCCGCTGCGGCTGTGGGTCAACGGGGAGCTGAAGCAGGACGGGACCACCGCCGACCAGATCTTCCCCGTGGGCGAAGTCGTCCGCTACGTAAGCCAGTTCATGACCCTGTACCCCGGCGACGTCATCAACACCGGTACGCCGGCGGGCGTCGCGCTCGGGCAGCCCGAGCCGAAGCCGTTCCTGCGGGCCGGGGACGTGGTGGAGCTGGAGATCGACGGACTCGGCCGGCAGCGGCAGGAGTTCAAGGACGCCTGAGGCGCCGGGGCGTCGTGCTTGCCAAGCGACACTTCCGCGGGCAAGCATGGCGCCGTTGCCGGCAGTGCCGAAGGGTGGGGGATGGCCGCGACGGGAGCTGATGAGACCTCGACGACCGGTCGGAGAGGAGTCAGGCCGTTCCAGTGGGCGGCGGCTGTGCTGGTGACACTCGCTGCGGGCGCGGCCATTGTCCTGTTCTTCACCACCGACGTGTGCGATCAGCAGATGGCTTCGAACGGGAACGTCGTCACGGTCTGCCGGCACCCGCAGATGACGGATCCTCCGATGGTCGTCCTCGGCCTCGTGATCCTGGTGCTGCTGGGTGTCTTCTTCTCCGAGATATCCGGATTCGGGATCACCCTGAAGCGCCAGGTGGAGGAAGCGCGGAGTACGGCGCAGGAGGCCATCCGCGAGACGCGGCAGATCGAAGCCAGGCATCAGGAGGCGGCCGGCGACCTGGCCGACGGGGTGCGGGAGGCGCTCAGCAGAGCGCAGCCGGGCGGCCTGCCCGCCGCGCCGACGCCGGCCGACCCGGTCGATCAGCTGGCGGCGCGGTACAACGAGATCCGATGGACCATGTCCAGCGGGCGGGCGCGGACGCGTGCGATGTCCGAGGTGGCGGACGAGATGGTCGGTCTGCTGCGAGACGCCCGGGACTTCGACGTCGAGAGCCGTCTCCGCAGCAGCGACAGCGGCGTGCGACTGACCGCCGCCACATACCTCTACGCCAATCCGGACCCGGCGTGGGTGGGCCCGCTCGCCCGGGCGGCGGTGTCCGAGGACAAGCCGTTCAACGAGTACTGGGCGCTCAAGGCGCTGCGCGAGGTGCTCCGGGGGCACTGCGAGGCACTCGACGAGGAGACGAGGGGCCTGCTCCGACGGCGCATGCGCCGACTGCCCCCGGGCACCGACCGCGCCGAGCAGATCGGCAAGCTGCTGCGCGACTGCCCGGAGCAAAGCGGCGGTCAGGACACGATCTGAGGCACGCTGACCGAGTTCAGCCCAGCACGGACGCCAGCCTGCGCCATGCCTCGCGCGGCAGCGCGTCGCGCGAACCCCCGTCGACCACCTGGATCGCCACGTGGTCCGCGCCCGCCTCGTGGAACGCGTCGATCCGCTCCCGGATCCGGTTCTCGTCCCCCCACGCGTAGAGCGCGTCGACCAGACGGTCGCTGCCACCGGCGGTCAGGTCGTCCTCGGTGAAGCCGATGCGCAGGAAGCTGTTGGTGTAGTTGGGGAGCGTGAGGTACAGGCCGAGGTGGTCGCGGGCCAGTTCGCGGGCGCGGGCCCGGTCGGTCTCCAGGACGACCCCGAACTCGGGTGCCAGCAGCGGCTCTTCGCCCAGGATCTCGCGGGCCTGAGCGGTGTGCTCGGGGGTGACGAGGTAGGGGATCGCGCCTGCCGCCCGGTCCCGGGACAGCTCCAGGGTCTTCGGGCCGAGGGCCGCCAGGACCCGGTGCCCGGCCGGGACGCCGGCCGCGTCCAGGGCGTCCAGGTAGGCGACCAGCGCCGAGTACGGGCGGCGGTACTGGTCCGCGAGCTTGGCGTGGCTCACGCCGAGGCCGAGCAGGAAGCGGCCGGGACGGTCCTGCTCCACCTCGGCGAAGGCGGCCGCGCTCGCGTCGGCCTCGTACTGCCAGATGCTCTGGATGCTCGTGCCGACGACCAGCCGCGACGTCGCTTCCAGGAGCGGGGCGGCATGCCGGACGGCGCTGCTGCCGCCCAGCCAGGCCGCGCCGTATCCGAGTTGTTCCAGTTCCGCCGCGGCCTCGGCGATGTCGCCGCGCCGGGCCGGGTCCTCCGAGCGGAGCCCCACGCTCCAGACGCCGTACCGGCCGATCGACTCCTTGACGGAGCGCGCGCTGCTCGTCGACTCGCTCATCGGGTCCGTTCCCTCCGGGTGGGTGTCGTGCCGTGATCGTCGTGCACGTCGGTGCCAACCGGAGGGAGCCGCGCGGTAATCCCACGCACGGGCTATTCGCCCAGGAACTGCTCCAGAACCTCCACCACGAAGCGGTGGTCCTGCAGTTGGGGCAGGCCGGACACGGTCACCGTGCCGATGACGCCCACGTCCTCGACATGGATCGGGAACGAGCCGCCGTGGGCCGCGTAGGTGTCCGGGTCCAGACGGGAGGACTCCTCGAACGTCGTGCCCTTGGCGCGGAAGCGGGCGCCGACCAGGTAGGAGGAGGCGCCGTAGCGCTCCACCACCCGCCGCTTGCGGTCGATCCAGGCGTCGTTGTCGGGCGTGGAGCCGGGCAGGGCCGCGTGGAAGAGCTGCTGGCCGGCGCGGCGGATGTCGATGGCCACCGGCGCCTGGCGTTCCCTGGCCAGCTCGACCAGGAGGGAGCCGAGGGCCCAGGCGTCGTCGTGGGTGAACCGGCGGAAGACCAGGCGGCGTTCCTGCGCCTCCAGCTCCTCGACGCTCGGGGTGATCTCGGGGGCGAACTTCGGGGTGATCTTCGGGTGGTGCATCACAGGGTCACCGTCACCTTGTCGCGGGCGGAGCGCCGGGCGGCTTCCAGCACGTCGAGTGCGGCGGCCGCCTCGAGGGCGGTCACCGGGTTGGAGCCGGCGCCGGTCAGCGCCGCGGCCACGGCCGCGTAGTAGGCCGGGTAGTCGCCGGGGACGCCCGGTACGGGGCGGCCGCCGCCGGTGAGCGGGGACTCGCCGGAGCCGATGCGGCCCCACAGGGACTCGGGTTCGGCGCCCCAGGCGGGGCCCGGCCGCAGGCCTTCCCTGAGTGCCGCCTCCTGCGGGTCCAGGCCGTACTTCACGAAGCCCGCCTGCGAGCCGAGGACCCGGAAGCGCGGGCCGAGCTGGGCCGTGGTGGCGGAGACGTAGAGGTGGGAGCGGGTGCCGTTCTCGTGGGTCAGCGCGATGAAGGTGTCGTCGTCCGTCTCGGCTCCGGGGCGGCGGACGTCGGTCTCGGCGTACACCTCGGTGACCGGACCGAACAGGACCAGGGCCTGGTCGACGACATGGCTGCCGAGATCGTAGAGCAGACCTCCGATCTCTGCCGGGTCGCCGGACTCGCGCCAGCCGCCCTTCGGCTGCGGGCGCCAGCGCTCGAAGCGGGACTCGAAGCGCCAGACGTCGCCGAGTTCGCCCTTCTCCAGCAGCTGGCGCAGGGTCAGGAAGTCGCTGTCCCAGCGGCGGTTCTGGAAGACCGAGAGCAGCAGGCCGCGCTCCTCGGCGAGGGCGGCCAGCTCGCGCGCCTCGGCCGCCGTACCCGCCACCGGCTTGTCCACGACCACCGGCAGGCCCGCCTCGAGGGCGGTGGTGGCGAGCGGGACGTGCGTCCTGTTCGGCGAGGCGACGACGATCAGATCCAGCTCGTCGGCGCGGTCGAACAGCTCGTCGGGGGTGCTGACGACGCGGACGCCCGGGAACTCGGCCTGGGCCTGCTGCTGCCGCTCGGAGTACGAGGTGACCACCGTGTCCAGGGCGAGGCCCTCGGTGGCGGCGATCAGCGGGGCGTGGAAGACGGAGCCTGCGAGGCCGTAGCCGACCAGGCCGACGCGGAGGGGGGTACCAGTCATGCGTCCTACTTTCGCAACGCTGTTGCCAAAGTGCAAGCGGAGGGGAGAATGGTGGCGTGAACAGGACGAGGAGCGGCGGCCCGGTGGGAGCGAACCTGCTGGCCGTGCGCAGTCACAACACCGCGCTGGTGCTGGATCTGCTGCGCGCGGCGGGGGCGGAGGGCATCAGCCGTCTGGAACTGGCCGAGCGGACCGGGCTGACCCCGCAGGCCGTCAGCAAGATCACCGCACGGCTGCGCGAGGAGGGGTTCGCGGCGGAGGCCGGGCGCCGGGCGTCCACCGGGGGCAAGCCGCGCACCGTGCTGCGGCTGGTGCCGGACGCCGGGCATGCGGTGGGGGTGCATCTGGACCGGGACGAGCTACGGGCCGTGCTGGTGGATCTGGACGGGGCGGTGGTCGGGGAGCGGCGTGGTGGCGTGGACCTCGGGGCCGGGGCCCAGGCCGTGCTGGGGGTGGTCGCCGACGCGGTGACCAGGCTGGTCGGGGAGGTCCTGGGCGGCGCCGGCGGAGGACTTCGGGCCGTCGGGTCGCTGCTCGGTGTGGGGGTCGCTCTCCCCGGGCCGCTCGATCACGCGCGCGGGGTGCTGCACCGGGTCACCGGGTTTCCCGAGTGGGACGGGTTCCCGCTGCGGGACGCGCTGGCCGAGCGGCTCGGGGTGCCGGTCGTGGTGGACAAGGACACCAACGCGGCGGCGCTCGGGCTCTCGGTGGACGGCGAGGGCGGGTCCTTCGCCTATCTGCATCTCGGTACGGGCCTGGGCGCCGGCCTGGTGATCGGCGGCAGCGTGCACCGGGGGGCGCGGACCGGAGCCGGGGAGTTCGGGCACCAGGTGCTTCAGCTGGACGGACCGCTGTGCGAGTGCGGGAACCGGGGCTGCGTGGAGGTGCTGTGCCTGGGGGCCGTGGCGCGGGGAGAGGTGGCGCAGGCCGCGCGGGTGCTGGGGGTCGGGGCCGGGAACCTGGTGGGGCTGCTGGACATCGACCTGGTGCTGCTCGGCGGGCGGACGGTCTCCGGAGCGCCGGAGCCGTTCGTGCGCGGGGTCGCCGAGATGCTCGACGCACGGGCCCGGCGGGAGGGTGTGCCCGGCGGGACGGTCCCCGTGCGGGTCGTTCCACGAGGGGAGCGGGTCGTCGCGGAGGGCGCGGCGCAGCTGCTGCTGGCGCCGCTGTTCGGGCGGGCGGACGGCTGACCCGGGCGGGCGGTCCGCCGGTCCGGGCGGGTGGCCCCGGGCCGGGGGTGCACCGTCCGGACCACTCGCCTGCCCCATCGGGTGATTGCCGGACGAGTCGCGAGCGGAGCACGCGTCGCACGGGTACGGCGTCTGCGCACGGAGATGCCCCGGACTCGTGAGGAGAACAGCGTGTACGCAGCCGTCAGACGGTACGAAGGGGTCACCGATCCGGCCGAGGCCGGGCGCCAGGTGAACGAGGGATTCGTGCCGCTCATCCGCGACATCCCCGGCCTCCTGGCCTACTACTGGGTCGACGCCGGCAACGGCGTCATGGTCTCGACCAGCGTCTTCCAGGACGAGGCGGGAGCCCACGAATCGATCAGGAGGGCGGCGGTGTTCGTGCGCGACCACCTCGCGTCGCTGCTTCCCAACCCTCCCCAGGTCATGTCCGGCCAGGTCGTGGCCTCCGTCTAGCCCGTCGGCCGATCGAGCGGACTTGCCGACGACCCCGGAGCGGCACGCCGTGCCTGCGCTCCCCACCCGGCATGGTCATATGTTCATGCGACTGTGCACGTCCCTGCCCCTCAGTCTCGCCGCAGCCGCCGCTCTCGTGTCCCTGTCGCCGGCTGCCGCCCACGCGGACGCGGACGCGGACGCGTCGTCCTCCTGCGCGGCACCCGGCGGCCGTGCCTTTCCGGTGACCACCCGGATCCACGGCGGGCCCGCCTCCTACGAGGCGGGCGGAGGCTTCGGCACCTGGTACATCGACCTCACCAACACCACCGGCCGCACCTGCACCGAGGTCCACCCCGTCGTCGTCCTCGTCGACGACAAACGCACCCTGAAGCCGTCCCAGCCCAAGCTGGACTTCTACGACGGCTCCCGCGCCCGTCCCGTCACGTTCGAGAGCACCGACGAGCAGGAGCTGGTCGGCGTACTGGACGGCACGGGGTTCGACGGGTTCACCGTGGCGCCCGGCGCGACCGTCAGCGTCAGGGTCAGGCTCTCGCTCACCTCCGACGCCGTGCCCGACGACGTCACCGTCAAGGCGGCCGTCGTCCAGCGCCGGGGCGAGGACGGCGACTGGGTCGGGGAGTCCAACGACTACCGCTTCGGCATCGGGGACGAGCCGGACGAGCCCGTCGATCCACAGGAGTCGCAGGGTTCGGGGCAATCGCGGGGTCCGGGGGACCCGGAGCCGACGGCGACCGCCCCGTCCGGCACTCCCACGGCCACCCCGAGCAGCACCGGCGACCCCGACGGACCCGACGACCCCGACGACTTCGGCGACCCTCACGACTTCGGCGACCCCCACGACTTCGACGACCCCTCCCTCCCCTTCGCGGCCGAGGCAGAGGAAGCCGGAGAGCGGGCCCGGGAGCTCGCCCGCACCGGGCTCGGGCTCGCCCACGGGCTGCTCGCGGCGGGAGCCGCCCTGCTCTCCGTCGGCGCGGGCGCGTTCCTCCTGGGCCGCCGGCGCCGCTGAGGCGCGGGCCGCCCTAGGGCCTGTCGTCAAATTCCCGTCGTCGCCCGAAGGGCGGCCTCGCGGCGTCTGGTGCGTGCTCTCGGCGTGCCGGGCGGAAGTCCTCGTACTGGACGTACTTGGGCTTTCGCCCGGTGCGGCGAGAGTGCGTGCCAGGCGTCGTGGGGCAGACGGGAATTTGACGACAGGGCCTAGGACCGGCCCGCCCCCGTCTGCGACGATCCCTGCGTGGACTACCCGAACGACCAGGCCCCCGGCGCCCCCGTCCGCTCCGGCATCCCCGAGCACGGGCGCATCCCGAAGTACTACGCGGTCAAGGCGCGCATCGCCGGACTGCTGGAGGAGCTGGGGGAGGGGGGCCTCATCCCCACCGAGCGCGATCTCGCCGAGCGGTACGACGTCGCCCGCGAGACCGTACGGCAGGCCGTGCGGGAGCTGGTGCTGGAGGGGCGCCTGCAGCGGCGCGGCCGGGGAACCGTCGTCGCCGGGCCCAAGCTGGCCCAGCCGCTGTCCCTCGCCAGCTACACCGAGGGCGTACGCCGGCAGGGCCGTACGCCCGGCCGTACCCTCGTCACCCTCGACCGCTTCCCGTGCCCGGAGCCCCTCGCCGCCGAGACCGGGCTGACCCGGGGCGAACTCGTCTGGCACCTGGAGCGCGTGCTGCTCGCCGACGACGAGCGGGTCGGCCTGGAGAGCACCTACGTCGCCGTCGACCGGGTCCCCGACCTCGACTCCCGCTTCGACCCCGACTCCTCCTTCTACGCCTACCTGAAGGATCAGGGCATCGAGTTCGGCGACGCCGACGAGCGCATCGAGACCGTGCTGGCCACCCCTCGCGAGGCCCTGCTCATCGGCACCCCGCCCGCCCTTCCGATGCTGCTGATCCACCGCGTGTCCCGGGACACCGGCGGACAGCCGCTGGAGCGCGTGCGCACCCTGTACCGGGGCGACCGATTCTCCTTCACCACGCACCTGAAGGGCTGAGAACCGCCTGAAATCACCCGTCACCCACCCCCCTATCATCACGAAAAGATAACGGGTCTAGCCCAAACGCGATGGGTCGTTCACGCTCTCGTTGTCAGCCGGACCCCTTCCGGTTCCCTGTGCGCGAGGAGCGTCGCCGCCGTGAGAGTGACAGTCGTAGGAGCAGGCGTGGTGGGCACCATGCACGCCTGGCAAGCAGTGCGGCGCGGCCACCAGGTCGTCCAGATCGAGCGTGAGGCGGAGGCGCGCGGCGCCTCGCTGCGCAACTTCGGGCAGATCTGGGTCAGTGGGCGCGCCGGTGGCGAAGAGCTGGAGACCGCGCTGCGGGCACGGGAGTTGTGGGAAGGAATCGGCGGGCGCGTGCCCGGGCTCGGCTTCCGGGCCAACGGGTCGCTCACCCCGGTACGCGGTCCCCTCGAACTCGCCGTCGCCGAGGCCGCCGTGGCCCGCCCGGACGCCGCCGAACGCGGCTACAAGCTGCTGACCCCCGGCGAGGCACGAGCCCTCAACCCCGCCCTGCGCGGCGAGTTCACCGCCGCCCTGCACTGCGAACGCGACGCCGCCGTCGAGCCACGCACCGCCCAGCCGGCGCTGCGCGCGGAGCTGCTGAAGTCCCCGGACTACACCTTCCTTCCGGGGCGCGAGGTACGCGAGGTGGTCGGTGCCGGGGCCGTCCGGGACGACCACGGCGACGTGCACCACGCGGACGCCGTCGTGCTGTGCACCGGCGCCTGGCTCGGCGGACTGGTGCGGGAACTGGCCGGGCCCGAGCTGCCCGTGCGCCGTGTCCGCCTCCAGATGATGCAGACCGACCCGCTCGGCGAGCCGCTCACCACCTCGGTCGCGGACGCCGACAGCTTCCGCTACTACCCGGCCTACGCCTCCTCGGCGCTCGACGCGCTCAACGCCGGGCAGCCGCAGCCGGCGACCGCCGCCGAGCACAAGATGCAGCTGCTCATGGTGCAGCGCGCCGACGGCGGCCTGACCATCGGCGACACCCACGAGTACGAGCACCCCTTCGCCTTCGACACGCTCGAGGACCCCTACGACCACCTCACCGAGGTCGTCGAGTCCCTTTTCGGCCGGCCGCTGCCGAAGATCCGGCGCCGCTGGGCCGGCGTGTACGCGCAGTGCACCGACACCAGCCGGGTCGTGCACCGGCAGCAGGTGAGCGACGGCGTGTGGCTGGTCACCGGGCCCGGCGGGCGCGGCATGACCTGCTCGCCGGCGATCGCCGAGACCACCGCGAACGAACTGGGCTGGTGAGAGAGTTGACCAACGACATCCACGACATCCGTCTCGTCGTCCTCGACATGGCCGGCACCACCGTCGCCGACGGCGGCCTGGTCGAGCGCGCCTTCGCGGCGGCCGCCGCCGAACTGGGCGTCGAGCCCGGCTCCGCCGACCACGCGGAGAAGCTGGACTACGTCCGCGCCACCATGGGCGAGTCCAAGATCTCCGTCTTCCGGCACCTGTTCGGGGACGAGAGCCGCGCCCAGCGCGCCAACACCGCCTTCGAGAAGGCGTACGGCGACCTCGTCGACGCGGGCCTGATCGCCCCGGTCCCCGGCGCCCGCGAGGCGATCGAGGAACTCATGGGCAGCGGCCGTACCGTCGTCCTGACCACCGGCTTCGCCCGCGTCACCCAGGACGCAGTCCTGGCCGCCCTCGGCTGGCAGGACCTCGTACCGCTCACCCTCTGCCCGGCCGACGCGGGCGGGCGCGGACGGCCCTTCCCGGACATGGTCCTGGAGGCCTTCGTGCGGACCAAGGCCGCGGCGGACGTCCGGCAGGTCGCCGTGGCCGGGGACACCTCCTACGACGTGCTGAGCGGCGTACGGGCCGGTGCGGGCCTGGTCGCGGGCGTGCGCACCGGGGCCCACGGGGACACCGAGTTCCGCGCCGCCGGCGCCACCTTCGTCCTCGACTCCGTCGCCGCCCTGCCCGACCTGCTCGCGGGAGCCCGGTGAGATGGGCATCCGCTTCGACTCCGTCACGGTCGCCTAAGACGGCAACGTCGTCCTCGACTCCCTCGACCTGACCGTCGAGCCCGGCGAGGTCATGGCGCGGCTCGGGCCGTCCGGCTCCGGCAAGACCACCGCGCTGCGGGCGGTCGCCGGGTTCGTACGGCCCGCCTCCGGGCGCGTGTTCCTCGGCGACCGTGACGTGACGGACCTGCCGCCCCACCGGCGCGGCATCGGCATGGTCGTCCAGCAGTACGCCCTCTTCCCGCACATGCGGGTGGACGACAACGTGGCCTTCGGCCTGAAGGCCCGCAAGGCCCCCAAGGGCGAGATACGGGGGCGGGTGGCCGAGGCGCTGGAGATGACCGGCATGGCCGCCTACGCCCGCCGCTTCCCGCGGGAGCTGTCCGGCGGGCAGCAGCAGCGCGTCGCCATCGCCCGCGCGCTCGCCATCCGGCCGGACGTGCTGCTCCTGGACGAGCCGCTGTCCGCGCTGGACGCCCTCGTCGGTTCCTTCCAGTTCCTCACCACACCGTGGGGCGTGCTGCTGGCGGAGGTCACCTACTTCACGCAGTTCGTGATGCGGCCGCTGCTCCAGGTCCCGGCCGGGGCCCGCTCGGCCCGGGTCCGCTTCCGCTGCACCGGCGGGAACAACTGGTACTGGGTGATCGACGGCGTACGGATCGGCCGGTGATCAGCCGGTGACGAGTCGGTCCTGACCAGGGTCAGGATCAGGCCTTCCTGATTAGGCTGGGGGCGTCGGTACGCCGTGGTTCCGGCGCCCCCGCTTCTTGACCGTACGCACGCAGGAGACGCAAGCACATGGCAGACCGCAAGCCCATCGAGTCGTGGCTCACCGACATGGACGGCGTCCTGATCCACGAGGGGGTCCCGATCCCCGGCGCCGACGCCTTCCTGAAGAAGCTCCGCGACTCCGGGCGGCCCTTCCTGGTGCTCACCAACAACTCCATCTACACCGCCCGGGACCTGCACGCCCGGCTGCGCCGGATGGGCCTGGACGT
The DNA here is from genome assembly GCF_007827595.1 of Streptomyces sp. BK340. Lineage (GTDB taxonomy): Bacteria > Actinomycetota > Actinomycetes > Streptomycetales > Streptomycetaceae > Streptomyces. The sequence continues at coordinate 43,105 of NZ_VISR01000013.1, read as the reverse complement.
GCCGGTGGAGAACATCTGGACCTCCGCCCTGGCCACCGCCCAGTTCCTGGACGACCAGCGGCCCGGCGGCAGCGCCTACGTCATCGGCGAGGCGGGCCTGACCACCGCACTGCACGACGTCGGCTACATCCTCACCGACCACGACCCCGACTTCGTGATCCTCGGCGAGACCCGCACCTACTCCTTCGAGGCCCTGACCAAGGCCGTACGCCTGATCAACGCCGGTGCCCGGTTCATCGCCACCAACCCCGACAACGTCGGCCCCTCCACCGAGGGCGACCTGCCCGCCACCGGCTCGGTCGCCGCGCTGATCACCGCCGCGACCGGCAAGCAGCCGTACTTCGTCGGCAAGCCCAACCCGCTGATGATGCGGGCCGGGCTCAACGCGATCGGCGCCCACTCCGAGAACTCCGCGATGATCGGCGACCGCATGGACACCGACGTCCTCGCGGGCCTGGAGGCCGGGATGCGCACCTTCCTGGTGCTGACCGGCGTCACCCAGCCCGGGGACGTCGACCGCCACCCCTTCCGCCCCTCCCAGGTCGTCGACTCCATCGCGGACCTCGTCGACCTCGTCTGAGCAGGGACGGCCAAACCCGGCCCGTACCCCGGATCACCCGTATGGAGCAGTCGCGCGCCTCCCCGGGATGCGCAGGGGCGCCGTACGGGGGAGCCTCCCACTATCTGGAGGTTCACGATGGGCTCAGCACGCCTCACTCTCTGTACAGCAGTCCTGGCCGTCACCGCCCTGACCCCGGCGGCGTACGCGGCCGACGGCGGCCCCGGTGTCACGGTGACCCCGGCCTCCCCGACCCCGGGCGGTGATGTGTCCCTGCGGGTACGGGGCTGCGCCGGAGCCCAGGGCACCGCCGTCTCCGACGCCTTTGTCTCCGACGCACGCCTCACCGGCAGCCAGGGCGCACTGGCCGGGGAGACCCGTATCCGCACCTCGCTCCCGCCGGGCGGCTACCAGGTGCGGATCAGTTGTTCCGGAACGGTTGTCACCGGCACGATCACCGTCGCGGGGGCGTCCTCGGACCAGCACGAGGAGCCGTCCGACACCGCCGCGTCGCCCGTCGCACCCGTCGACGCGGGTGGCGGCGGCACCGCACACTTCGCCACGGTGGCCACCAGCGGGTCCGCCCCCGGCACCGGCCAGGCGTTGACCGGCCTGGCGCTCGCCGGGGTCGCCGCGGCCGCCGTCGGGCTGCTCGGGGCCCGCCGGAGCCGCGGCACGGACTGAGGGCGTACCGCGGCCATGTCCGAGGAACCCGGGCGCACCACCGGCGGCGCGCGCCTGATCACCGTCCTGGCCTGGACGCTCCTGCTGCTCGCGCTGTGGCTGTGGGGCCGCGGCGTGACCGACGTGGCGGAGAGCCCGGCCGGCCCGGGCGACGTGGCCGGCCTGGGGGCCGATGCGGTCCGGCTGCCGCCCGCGGCCAAGCCGCTCGGCGCCGCGGTCCCGCAGCGTATCGACATCCCCCAACTGGGCGTGCAGGCCCCGGTGATGGCCCGGGGCCTGGACAGCCGGGGCGCCGTCGACCCGCCGCCGTTCGGCCAGCCGGGAGTGGTCGGCTGGTACGGCTCCGGGACAGCGCCCGGCGCGGCAGGGGCCGCGCTGATGGTGGGTCATGTCGACACCCGGACCCGGGCCGCCGTCTTCTACAAGCTCAGCACCCTGAAGCCGGGCGAGACGGTCCGGGTGGTCCGCTCGGACGGCAAGGTCGCCCACTTCACCATCGACGGCATCCGCGTCCTGGCCCGCGACGACTTCGACGCCGGGCAGGCCTACGGACCCCACGAGGCGGGCCGCGCCGAACTCCGCCTGATCACCTGCGGTGGTGCTTTCGACCGGACCAGCGGCAGCTACACGGCCAACGTGGTGGTCTCCGCGTACCTCACGGGCACCGGTCCGTGAGACCCCTGACACCCCCCGCGCGACCTCGTGACGGGCACGGCCGGTATGCCACGATTGGTACTCGGTCGACCGGGCCGACGATGCGCTCAGGGGGGAATCGCATGTACGACACCAGGGGGGCCCGCTCTTCGGCACGGGCACGGGCGTCCGCGGCGGTGCTGGGGGCGGCGGCACTGCTGCTCGCCGGATGCTCCTCCTCGGACGGGGACCGGGCGGCCGGCGCCACGATCACTCAACAGCCCAGGTCCGCCGACCCGTTCTGGGTGAACCCGGACAGCACCGCGGCCCGCCGGCTCGCCGCCTACGAGAAGGCCGGCAAGAAGACCGAGGCCGCACAGATCCGGAAGATCGCCGAGCAGCCGACGGGGGAGTGGATCGGCCCGGAGAACCCGGAGCGGGAGGCCCGCGGCTTCACCGAGGCCGCCGAGAAGTCCGACCGCACGGCCCTGCTCGTGCTGTACGACATCCCGCACCGCGACTGCGGCCAGTACTCGCAGGGCGGCGCGGCGGACGGCAACGCCTACCGCGCCTGGATCGACGGTGTCGCCCGGGGCATCGGGGACCGCCCCGCCACCGTCGTCCTGGAACCCGACGCCGTACTCCACCTCGCCGACGGCTGCACCCCGGACCAGTTCCACGAGGAGCGCTACGACCTCCTCAAGGGTGCCGTCGCCAAGCTCAAGTCCCTGAAGAACACCAAGGTCTACCTGGACGCCGGCAACGTCGGCTGGGGCCATCCCGACCAGATCGTCCAGCCTCTCCGGCAGGCCGGCATCGACCGGGCCGACGGCTTCGCCGTCAACGTCTCCAACTTCTACTCCACCGAGGACTCCATCGCCTACGGCAAGCAGCTCTCCGCGAAGGTGGGCGGCAAGCACTTCGTCGTCGACACCAGCCGCAACGGCAACGGCCCCTACACCGGGGGCGATCCGGCCGAGAAGTGGTGCAACCCACCCGGCCGGGCCCTGGGCGCGACGCCGACGACGAAGACGACGGACCCTCTCGTGGACGCCTACCTGTGGGTCAAGCGCCCGGGAGAGTCGGACGGCACCTGCAAGGGCGGCCCGAAGGCGGGCCAGTGGTGGGCGAGTTACGCACTCGCCCTGGCCCGGAACAGCAAGTAGCTACGGCACCTTGACCCACTGAGCCTTGGACGGCGTCCCCTGGCCGTCGTCCACGAACAGCATGTACCAGCCCGACTGCACCAGGTTCCGGTTCTTCGGGACGGTGACGGTGATCTTGTCGCCGGCGGTCCTGAAGTCCAGGGCGATCGACCGCTGGTCCACGTCCGTCACGTGGGTCGAGGCGCTCGGCCGGATCAGCCGCACCTTCTTGATGCCCGAGGCGTGCTTCGAGGTGAACGTCCCCGAAGCACCCCGGGCGATGGTCCGCGGCCCCCCGTCGAGCGACGGCCGGGAATCCCGGTACAGGTAGGGAGGCGTGTAGATCTCGATGCGCTGCTCGAACTTGCCCGGCCTGGTGTTCGCCTTGTCCGCGTACAGCGAGTCGGACCCGAAGAACATCACCCGCCCGTCGGGCAGCAGGATCGACCCGGAGTGGTAGTTCCGCCCGACCAGCGGATCGGCGACCTGGGTGAAGCTGTTGCTGTCCGGGTGGTACAGCCGGGCCTGACGGATGTTGGAGTCGCCGCGCCCCCGGTAGTCCTCCGAACCCCCGGACACCAGCACGGTGTCGTCGGGCAGGATCGAGGTCTGCGGATACCGGGTGCCCTTCGCCAGCTCGGGCCCGTCGACGAAGCGCGGGCTCTTCGCCTTCAGGTCGATGAGCCGCGTCCTGTTGCTGGACAGCTTGGACTCGCCGACCCCGCCCCCGCCGATCACCATGAACTTCTCGTTCTGCGCCGGAGGCAGCAGCACCGTCCCGGACGTCTCCATCCGGTCGGGGTCACTGAGCCCGGGCAGCTTGGTGAACTTGTTGGTGTCGACGTCCCAGATGCCGGGAACCCGGCCCACGTTGTCCGGTCCGTAGCCCGCGTTGGAACCCGAGTAGAAGATCTTCCCGTTCTGCATCAGGAACAGCGCCGGGTACGTCGGGAACTGCCGGATCTTCTGCGTGTACGTCCACTTCTTGGTCTTGGGGTCGAAGATCTCGTTCTTCCCCGGGACCAGCTGACCGATGTCGTCGAGACCGGAGACGCTGAGGATCTTCCCGTCCGACAGGGTCGTGAGCGTCGGGTACCAGCGGGCCTCGTTCATCGGGTCGACCTTGATGTACCGCTCGGCGACCGGATCGAACTCGTAGGCGTCGCGGATGCCCTGGAAGTCCTTCTTGTCGAGGGCGAGCTTCTGCGCGATGCCGTACGTGTTGCGCGCGTCGGCGCCGGTCAGGCCCTGGATCCGGTAGTTGTCCTGGGTGCCGGTCTCGTACCTGGTGCCGCTTCGCTGCGCCTCGACGTAGATACGGCCGAGCCCGGGGTCGTTGCGCAGGAACACGCCCGTCTGCGGGTCGAAGACCTTCTTCGCGCGCGGTACGAGCACCGGGTCCTTCGAGACGAAGGTCTTGCCGTTCTCCTTGCCGGTGAACTTGGTGCCCGGGGGCAGCGTCATCGGCTTGTCGGGGTTCTCGTTGTGCACGACCATCAGGCCGCCGGCCTTGGTGACGTCGCCCTTGAGCTTCTCGTAGCGCTTCGTCCCGCCCGCGATCAGCAGGTTGCCGTTGGCCAGCTGGGTGTGCCCGGTGCAGAACAGGTCGGCGGGCGTCGGCACCTTCTTGATGGTGCCCTTGACCGGGTCCCAGATGCGGGTGTCGAACTTCTTCTTGTCGAAGTTGTCCTGGTTGTTGCCCGAGCCGGCGACCAGCAGCACCTTGCCGGTGTGCAGGAGCGCCGCGTGGATGGTGTCCTGACGGTACTCCTCGGGGAACTCGACGATGTCCCAGTGGCCGTTGGCGGCCTTGTACTCGGGCTTGTTGATCTTGTACTGGTGGTACTGCTCGGTTCCGAAGCGGTACAGCCACGGCCCGTTCATCCCGGCCAGCGCGAGTACCACCGCCGTGCCTATCGCGAGTCGACGGGCGCGACGGCGGCCGGCCTGGTCCTTCATTCCTTACGTCCCCCAAGTCCACCGAGCGCGATCTGCATGGTCTGGTCGTCCCCCGCCGCGGGGTCCCCGCCCGGCCCGCGGGGCGCGGCGGCCCAACTGGGCCGCTGCTGCGGGGCGTGGCCGCGTGCCGCGTGGGCGTACTGCGCGGGCACCGCGTCCTGCGGCTCCGCCGCCGGCGCGGGAGCGGCGGTCCCGGCGGCCGGGACCGCGCCCGGGGCCGCCTGAGCCGTCTGCCGCGGGTTCTTCTTCTCCTGCCGCAGCGCGTGCCGCCAGGCGAAGATCGGCGAGGCGGTGATCAGCATGGCGAAGACCGCCCACGTGATCATCGCCGGGTGGGAGTGCCCGAACACGAAGCCCGCGGCGAGTGAACCGCCGAAGACCAGGATGAAGAACCAGTGGATGCGGAAGGTCCCGAACAGCGTGTCCGGGCTGGCCGAGTCGCCCTTGGGGGTCACCACGAACTTGCTCTTGCGGCGCAGCACCGCGTCCATCAGCGAGCGGGCGTAGATCGGCGCGGAAAGCGCCGACATCACCATGCCCGCGACGCCGCCGGAGCCCTCCGGCTCGTGCGGCGAGACGTTGTGCCGGCGGTTCCAGATGTACAGGCCGATCTGCAGCGCGGACGCGTTGCCGTACAGCATCAGCCACACCGTCGGGTCGATGTTCACACCCGAGGCGCCCAGGCCCAGGAACAGCGCGCAACTCAGCGCCGCGAGGATCCAGTTGAGTGCGGACATCGGATAGAAGATGATCATCATCGTGTAGTTGAAGAGCTTGCCGGGCGGCAGCGAGTAGAAGCCCTTCCAGTACTGCTTGAGGATCGTCTCGTACGTCCCCCGGGACCAGCGCATCTGCTGGGTGAAGAAGTCCGTCCACGCGTTCGGGCCCTCGCCGACGGCGAGGACGTCCGGGGTGTAGACCGACTTCCACTTCCGGCCCGTGGCCGGGTTCTTGGCGCGGTGCATCTCGAACCCGGTGGCCATGTCCTCGGTGATCGAGTCGTACAGGCCGCCGATCTGCTTGATCGCGCTGATCCGCACGGCGTTCGAGGTGCCCACGAACATCGGGGAGCCGTAGCGGTTGCCGGCGCGCTGGATGAGGGCGTGGAAGAGGAACTGCTGCGACTCGGCGGCCTTGGTGACGAACGTGTCGTAGTTGCCGTAGACCTGCGGGCCGATGACGAAGCCGACGTCCGGGTCACGGAAGTAACCGAGCATCCGCTCCAGGTAGTTGGGCATCGGCACGTGGTCGGTGTCGACGGAGGCGAAGAAGTCGTACTCGCCGCCGTGCGCCTCCAGCCAGGCGTTGTAGTTGCCGTGCTTGGTCTTGGCGCGGTGCGGGCCCTTGGGCTGGTTCCACCGGGCGACGCCCTTGCGGGAGAAGTGGTGGACGCCGAGCCGGGCGCAGACCTCCTTGACGGCCGGGTCGTCACCCTCGTCCAGCAGCCACACGTGCATCACGCCCCGGTGGCGCAGCTTGACCGCCGCCTCCAGGGTCCTGGTCACCATCTCCAGCGGCTCCTTGCCGGGCACGAAGGAGGTGAGGAAGGCGACGCGGGTGCCGGTCTCCGGCACGACCGGCACCGGGTCCCGCGCGACCAGCGTGGCGTGCGCGTTGGACAGCACGTTCATGCAGCGGAAGAACTCGATCAGACCGATCGAGACGAGCATGACGATGTCGAGCGCCGGCAGGAAGTCGTGGGCCGGGTAGTCCCGTTCGGTCCAGTGCTCGGGCTGCAGCAGCCAGAACAGCAGGACCAGGGAGAGCACCGGGGCGGCGCCCAGCATGAGCGCGGCTCGTATACGGTGCGGCTCCTGTGAGAGCAGCGAACGGTACTGCACCGTGTAGGGCTTGCCCGGGTCGGGCTGGGTGAGGGGGCCCGCCAGTCGGCTGTAGTGCTCGTAGTCGTATCTCGGCAGGCTTTTTCTGATGCGGCGGAACTGGCCGGTCCGGTGCCCGATCGCTCGGAGCTGGGTGGTCTGTGACGGGTCGTCGTGCTGATCGTGGCTCTGCCGGGCGCCCTTCGGCGTCGACGTCATGAGTCATTCCCCCCACACGCAGGTCACCGCGTGTTCGTCGGTCCTTCGCCCGGTCGGGGCCCCCTCGGCCGTCACAGGCGGTTCAGTGGTGAGTCACAGTCACCACGTCTTGCTCACCTATAGACATGGGACTGCGGCCTTCCGGTTGCATGATGCCCCCCTCGGCACCGATTCATGAGCGGGGCCCCCTCCCCGCCGGTGCGCAACCGCTTTCCCCCCAAGTGCCGCGAACCCGCGGCTTCATGGGCAACCAGGGTTCTACGGTGATCGCATGATCGCAAGACGCGAAACGCGGTGTTTACCGGTCAAACCCGTTCATTGGGGCGCGGGTGGGGCTCGGGAGGCTCGGGTGCGCCGGTGGGGGAGAGGCGGGCGCGGATGTTGCCGAAGTGATCTCTTATGGCCTCCTCCGCCCGTATGGAATCGCCGGACCGGACCGCGTCGAGGATCTCCCGGTGCTGACGGCAGGTGACCCGCGGGTCCTGCGGTACGTCCATCAGATCCCGCTGGACCCGGTGGAACGCGTCCCAGAACGCCTCCAGCACCTCGCTCAGCAGAACGTTGTCCAGCCCCCGGTAGAGGGTGGCGTGAAACGCACGGTCGGTCGCGGCGAGGCCGCAGCCCTCGGCGGCCTCCTGTTCCATACGGTTCACGAGGCCCTCCAGTTCAACGAGGTCCGTTTCCGGCAGCCGTCCGGCCAGTCGCGAGACCAGTCCCGTCTCGACCGCCTCGCGCAGCTCCAGCAGCTGGAGCAGGGAGTCCTCGCCCCGGTAGTGCCCGGCGACGGTACGGAAGGCGAGCCCCTCGATCATCGGGGCGAGCGACATCGGGCCCACGTAGGTCCCGAACCCGTGCCGGATCTCCACGATCCCCATCGCCTGCAGCGCCTTCAGTGCCTCCCGCACCGAGTTCCGGCTCGCCCCGAGGAGCTCCATCAGCTCGGGCTCGGTCGGCAGCGGGGCACCCGAGGGCAGCCGCCCGTCGATGATGAGCTTCTTGATCCGTTCCTGGAGGTCACGCGCTGCCATGGCCAGAGAGTATCCGGCCAAACAGCAGCAGGCCCCCCGTTCGCACGGGGGGCCTGCTGTCGCCGGGTGTGGGTGGCGGAGCCCCCACTGCGCGGCGTAGCCGCGCCGTGACAGAGATGGCGAGCCAGGTCCGCGTTTTCTGCGGACGTGGCTCGCCATCGTCATTGTGCGCCGCCAGGGACTCGAACCCCGGACCCGCTGATTAAGAGTCAGCTGCTCTAACCAACTGAGCTAGCGGCGCCTGCTGACGAGAGAACTCTACCTGAGCTGGAGGAGTGCTCCCGACCACCCTCGGGTGACCCGGAGGGCGGCCGTGCCCGTCTGTACATCATTCGGACCGTCAACATGCGCGCCCCGGTGACAGTTGTGAAACTGATCAACGTGCACATCCGCGAACAAATCAACCCAGAGTGTGAGGCAGATCGCATGACCGCTCCGGCGTTCGAGGAAGTCGACCCCACGAGCGACTGCGGCTGCCCCGGCTGCGCCCGCCACCGGGCGAGTCCCCGCCCGTCCGGCCGCTTCGGCGGCAACCCGGCCGTCCGAGGGGTGGTGGTCGTGGCCACCGCCGCGTCCGCCGCCTTCGGAGCGGCTCCCCCGGCCGCCGCCCTCACCGCCCCCCATGTCGCGCCCCGCCCCGGCGCCCCGGCTGCGGACGACGGGCCCGCCACCCCGCAGGGCCCCCGGGCCCCGCTGCACGGCCCGGCCGGCGGGCCGGTCAAGCAGCCGGCCACCCCGTATCCCGCCGCCACCCGGACCCAGATCATCAACCGGGCCAAGCTCTGGGTGGGCGCCAAGGTGCCGTACAGCATGGACGACTACTGGTCCGACGGTTACCGGCAGGACTGCTCGGGCTATGTCTCCATGGCCTGGGGCCTGGGCACCAACGAGTGGACCGGCAGTCTCGACCAGTTCGGGGTGAAGATCACCAAGGAGGAGCTGCAGCCCGGCGACATGCTCCTCTTCCACAACCCGGACAACCCCGAGAAGGGTTCCCACGTCGTGATCTTCGGCGGCTGGACCGATCACACGCACACCAACTACCTGGTCTACGAACAGACGCCCCCGCACGCGCGCAGCCAGCCCACCCCGTACCCCTACTGGACCCACGCCGACAAGTACGTCCCCTACCGCTACAAGGGCGTGACCGCCGGCACCGCGGGTGCCCAGCAGGCCGCCGACGGCAGGAAGCCGGCGCCCTTCCCCGGTGCCGGGTTCTTCGGCCCCGGCACGAACAACAAGTACGTCACCCAGCTCGGCCGGCTGCTCGTCTCCCGTGGCGCCGGCTCCTTCTACACCGAGGGGCCCGGCCCGGCCTGGGGCGAGGCGGACCGGCGGGCGACCCGGGCGTTCCAGCTGGCCCAGGGCTGGGCGGACGAGGACGCCGACGGGCTGCCCGGCCCCGGCACCTGGAAGCTGCTCGTCACCGGGCAGGGCAGGAGCCTGCCTTCCGGAGCGGCCGGCGCCCGGCCCGCCTCGCACGGGGTGCCCGGCTATCCCGGCCGGAACCTCTTCCGTCCGGGCGCGGAGAACGAGTACGTCACCCAGCTCGGGAGGCAGCTGTCGAAGAAAGGATTCGGCAGGTTCTACGCCGACGGGCCGGGGCCGAGCTGGGGCGAAGCGGACCGGCGGGCCGTGGAGGCGTTCCAGCGCAGCCAGGGCTGGCGGGGCGGCGCGGCGGACGGCTACCCGGGCCCGGAGACCTGGCGCCGCCTGTTCGCGTAGCCGGCGCCGCCCACGTTCGTGAGCACACCTGATCCCACTTCCACTCCCACTTCTCACTGTCATGACGCATCTGGCGCGGAGGCTGGAGGCACGCATGAGTACGACCACGTCACACACGTCCGAGTCCGGGGAGCGGCCGGAGAGCGCGGTGGCCACCGGGGGCACGGCCACCCGCCCGGCCCGGCTGATCCAGAACGAGGTGACCACCGAGATCCCCGTCCATCTGCTCTTCCGTGACGAGCCCGAGCCGGTGCCGGTGCCGGTGACGCCCGCCGTCGTGGGCCGCCGGCAGGGCACCGGCGAGCAGCCCCGACAGAGGCGCCCGGCCCCGGCCCGCAGCCGGACGGTGCCGCAGGTCGACCCGGATCTGGTGGAGCGTCCGGCGCGGGTGCTGCCCGGGCTGGCCGGGGTGCTGGCCGGGGCGGGCGGCGTCGTGGGGTGCCTGGCCACCTCGTGGTGGGCGGGCGTGCTGCCGCCGCTCGCGGCACAGGCGCTGCGCCTGCCGGTCTGCACCGGCACCGGGCTCGGGCCCGCGCAGTGGGCGGCGTACGCCGGGGCCGGTTCGCTCGGCGTGCTCGGCTTCGGCGGGCTCGCCCGCGGCCGGACCGGACAGGCGCGGCTGCTCGGGCTGTTCGGCCGCTACCGGGGGACGGTGCGGCGCACAGGACTGCTCTGGGTGAACCCGCTGCTGGTGCGCCGCCGGGTGAATGTGCGGCTGCGGCACTGGCGCAGCGAGGCGATGCCGGCGGCGGACGCCAACGGGGTGGCGCTGCGGGTCGTCGTGCTGGTGGTCTGGCGGGTGCGGGACACCGCGCGGGCCGTGCTCGGCATCGACGACCACGAGACCTATCTGCAGGGGTGCGTGGAGGCGGCCCTCGCCCGGGTGCCGGTGGACCTTCCGGGCTCGGCGCGAGGCGGGGTGGCCGTGGCGGGGGAGGCGCTGACCCGGCTGGTGGCGGCGGACGCGGGGCCGATCGGCCTGGAGGTGTTCTCGGTGCAGCCGCTCCGGGTGGAGTACGCGCCCGAGGTCGCCGCGGCGATGCACCGGCGCACGATCGCCGCACTGGACGCCCGGCAGCGGGCCACCATGCTCAACTCGGTCGTGGACTCGGTGGAGGACACGGTGACCCGGCTGACCGTGCGCGGTCTGGTCGAACTGGACGACTACGAGCGCAAGGTGCTCGTCCGGGACCTGACGGTGGCGTTCTGCTCGGGCCGCAGGGAGCCGATGTGACGGCCCGGCAGCCCCTCGGCGCAGGCGGCGCGATCGGTATGGACACGTCTTGATATGGACACGGCCAACTGACGGCAATAATCTGAGACTTGGTCTAGACCTACTGTACGGCTCAGCTCGGCTCAGTGAACCTCCCCCACGTTCTCCAGGAGCGGCAGCATGCGTACGAAGACCAGATTCTCGGCGTTGTCCGCAGTCGTGCTGGGTGTGGTGACCGCCGGAGCCTTCGCGCTCTCCACCGGTGGCGCCAGCGGGCACGGCTACACCGACCTCCCCATCAGCAGGCAGAAGCTCTGCCAGAACGGCACCGTGACGAACTGCGGCGACATCCAGTGGGAGCCGCAGAGCGTCGAGGGACCCAAGGGCTTCCCGGCCGCCGGACCCGCCGACGGCCAGATCTGCAACGGCGGCGTGAGCCGCTTCGCCCAGCTCAGCTCGCCGAAGACGCCGTCCGGCACGGCGTGGCCCACCACGAAGGTGACCGGCGGTCAGTCGTACACCTTCCGGTGGCAGTTCACCGCCATGCACGCCACGACGGACTTCAAGTACTACGTCACCAGGCAGGGCTGGAACCAGAACCACGCCCTGGCCCGCTCGGACCTCAACACCACGCCGTTCCTGACGGTGCCGTACAACGGCCAGCGCCCGCCGGCCACCCTCAGCCACAGCGGCACCCTGCCCGGCGGGCTGAGCGGTCACCACGTCATCGTCGCGGTGTGGACGATCGCCGACACGGGCAACGCGTTCTACGCCTGCTCGGACGTCACGTTCTGAGCATTACTTGAGTCAGTCCGGCGGACTCCGCGGGTACCGTCCTGACACGCCTACCGACGAGTAGGGCGGTACCCAAGACCGGGGGATCCCATGGACGTGCTGTTCTACCTCGTGCCCTGCCTCATCATGGCCCTGGCCCTCTTCATGGCGTACCGCGTGCTGCACCGCTGGCTGCAGATCCGCAGCGCCTGGAACAGCGGGCTCACGGCCCAGGGCCGCTGCCTGCGGATGTTCACGACGACCCACGGCGGCGCCAACGACACCTCGGTGACCACGACGATCCACCACGTCTACGAGTTCACGGCCCGCGACGGCCGGGAGATCCGCTTCGAGGAGGAGAACGGCCCCGCGACCCGCCTGGAGGGCGACCTCGTCACCGTCTACTACAAGGACGGCCCCATGGTGGTCGCCACGGCCCACGAACCGGGGCAGGTCAGGCAGGCGGCGGCGGCCTTCGGCTTGGTCGCGTTCCTCGGCGTCGTGGTCGTGCTCTGCGTCGGCTTCATGGTCACGTGCACCGACGCCTTCGCGAACAACGACATGGGCGGGTTCTGAGCCTCCACATCTGACGGCATGTCAGTTACCGTGCCTCGCCATGAGGTCCACGATGAGCACGGTGGCCGAGCTGGTCGCGGCACGGTGGGGGGACCACCGGCCGGGGCTGTGGTGCGAGATGGGGGTCCCCCCTGCTCGAGCGGAGGCGATGGCTCGGGGGAGGATGCTGACCCATCACGAGGTGGCCGCGGGGGCGGCCGCCCGGGCCGCACTGCTCGCCGATCTGCTGCCACCGGACGCCGTTCCGCACATCGGCGTGCTGCTCGACAACACCGGGGAGTTCCCGCTGTGGCTCGGCGCGGCCGCGCTCGCCGGGGCCGCCGTCGCCGGGATCAACCCCACCCGCCGGGGCGCCGAGCTGGCCCGGGACATCCGGCACACCGAGTGCGCGGTGCTCGTCACCGAGCGGGCGCGGCTGCCGCTGCTGGCCGGGCTCGAGATGCCGGACGTGCGCGTCCTCGTCACCGACGACGACGCCTACGACGCCCTCCTCGCCCCGTACGCCGGCGCCGTACCCGACCCCGCCCGGGCCGCGCCCGCCGACCGCATGCTGCTCTACTTCACCTCCGGCTCCACCGGCGCGCCCAAGGCCGCCCTCTGTTCCCAGGGGCGGCTGGCCGCGGCGGGGTATGCGCTGGCCGGGCAGTTCGGGGTCCGCGCGGACGACGTGCACTACGTCTGCATGCCGATGTTCCACGGCAACGCGGTGATCGCGGACTGGGCGCCCGCGCTGGCCGCCGGGGCCGGGGTGGCGCTGCGCCGGCGGTTCTCGGCGTCCGGGTTCCTGGCGGACGTGCGGCGGTACCGGGCGACGTACTTCACCTATGTCGGGCGGGCGATCCAGTACATCCTCGCCACCGAGCCGCGGCCCGACGACCGGGACAACCCGCTGCGGACGGGCTTCGGGACGGAGGCCGGGGCGGTGGACGCGGCAGCCTTCGAGCGGCGGTTCGGGGTGCGGCTGGTCGAGGGATACGGGTCGTCCGAGGGCGGGGCGGCCATCCAGTGGGCGCCGGGGACCCCGGCCGGAGCGGTGGGGCCGGCGGGGCCCGGCCTGGTGGTGCTCGATCCGGGTACCGGGCTGGAGTGTCCGGTGGCCGAGTTCGACGCCGCCGGGCAGCTCCTCAACGGTGACGAGGCCATAGGGGAGCTGGTGAACCAGGGGCCCAGTCCCTTCGAGGGGTACTGGCGCAATCCGGCGGCGGAAGCCGAGCGGCGGCGGGGCGGCGCCTGCTGGACCGGGGATCTGTTCTACCGGGATGCCGGGGGATACCTGTATTTCGCCGGCCGCGCCGACGACCGCATCCGGGTCGACGGGGAGAACCTGGCCGCCGCGATGATCGAGAACATCGTCGCCCGGTACGAGGGGGCGGTGGGCGTCGCCGTGTACGGGGTGCCGGATCCGGTCACCGGGGACCAGGTGATGGCGACCGTCGCCGGGCGGTTCGACCCGTGGTCCTTCGCGGAGTTCCTGCGGGCCCAGCCCGACCTCGGGACGAAGATGGCGCCCCGGTTCGTGCGGGTGGTGGAACGGATGCCCGTGACCGCCACCAACAAGATCGAGCGGGCGCGGCTGCGGCGCGAGGGGTTCCGGTGCGCCGACCCGGTGTGGTGGCGGCCGCCCGGGGAGGACACGTACCGGAGGCTGACCCCGGAGGACGTCGAAGGGCCCCTCGCTTCCGCGAAGGGCCCGCCAGTAGGGGGTGTGGGTGGCAGCGCCCCCACGGCGCGCGGCGCAGCCGCGCAATAACAGCGATGGCGAGCCAGGCCCGCGCTTTCCGCGGACGTGGCTCGCCATCGTCATTGTGCGCCGCCAGGGACTCGAACCCCGGACCCGCTGATTAAGAGTCAGCTGCTCTAACCAACTGAGCTAGCGGCGCATGACTCTCGCCTTCCGCGGATTTCTTCTCCCGCGGTCGGCGACGAAGAAAATACTACCTGGTTCTCAGGGGTGCTCGTGACCACTTAGATCGCGAGCGAGAGCAGCACCGGAGCCGCGTTCCGGTTCAGTGTGTCCGCGGCCTGCCGGAGCCGGTGCGCGTGCTCCACCGGGAGGGACAGGGCCAGACAGCCGACCGAGGAGCCCGCGGTGATCGGGACGGCCGCGCAGACCGTGCCGACCGCGTACTCCTGGAGGTCCAGGACCGGCACCGTCGGCGGCTGCGACTCCAGGCGGGACAGCAGCAGCTTGTCGCTGGTGATGGTGCGCGAGGTGAGGCGGGCCATCTTGTGCCGGGAGAGGTGGTCGCGGCGGCCGTTGTGGTCCAGCTGGGTCAGCAGGCTCTTGCCGACGGCGGTGGCGTGCGCGGAGTAGCGGAAGTCGACCCACTCGTTGACCGCCGGGGTGGCCGGCCCGGCGGCGTACTGGGTCACCGTGACCTCGCCGTCCACGTACCGGCTCATGTAGACGGCCGCGCCGACGGAGTCCCGCAGCCGGTCCAGGGTGTGCTGGAGCTTCTCGCGCAGGGCCCGCTCGCGGTCGTGCGTCGAGGTGAGGCGGCGCAGGGTCTCACCGGTGACGTACGCGCCGTCGGTGATCTGCTCGACGTAACCCTCGCGGCGCAGCATGCGCAGCAGCGCGCTCAGCCGCTCCGGGAGCAGGCCGGTGTGGCGGGCCAGTTCGGTGTCGGTGACGCCGGCGGGATGACGGGCCACGCTCTCCAGCACGCGCAACGCGTCCTGGGCGGAGTGGTACGGGGCGGTCGGCTCGTGCATCAGCGCCACGGTGTTTCCCCCTGCGCTCGCCTGTCTGTGGCCGCTAAGTCCGGTCGGCGGATCGCTACCACGATAACGGGGAAAGGCCTGTTGGGGAGAGGGTGTTGGCGAGATTGTGGTGCCCGCCGCCCCTCTCCCAACTGGGACGCAGGCCCTCTGGCATATGCCAAAGTCATCACCCAGCGCCCGGACCTCGGCTCTTCGTGTCTTCACACTTCGTAGTCACAGCACCGCGCTGAGAAAATCCCGGGTACGGTCCCGCTCCGGATCGCTGAAGATCTTCTCCGGCGGGCCCGACTCGATCACCCGTCCGGCGTCGAACATCAGTACCTGGTCGGAGATGTCCCGGGCGAAACCCATCTCGTGGGTCACACAGAGCATCGTGATGTCGGTGGTGCGGGCGATGTCCCTGAGCAGGTCGAGGACGCCCGCCACCAGTTCGGGGTCGAGCGCCGACGTCACCTCGTCCAGCAGCAGCACCCGCGGCCGCATCGCCAGCGCCCGGGCGATCGCCACCCGCTGCTGCTGGCCGCCGGAGAGCCGGGTGGGCCGTGCGTCGCTCTTGTCGGCCAGCCCCACCAGGTCCAGCAGCTCCCGCGCCCGCTCCTCCGCCTCGTCCCGGGACATGCCGAGCACCTGCACCGGTGCCTCGGTGATGTTCCGCAGCACGGACATGTTCGGGAACAGGTTGAACTGCTGGAACACCATCCCGATCTTCTTGCGGACCTCCCGGACCTGCTTCTCCGGCGCCGGGAACAGCGGCTGCCCGTCGACGGTGATCGTGCCCTCGTCCGGCTTGGTGAGGGTCATCAGCAGCCGGAGGATCGTCGTCTTGCCGGAGCCGGAGGGGCCGATCAGGGTCACGTGCCGGCCCGTTTCCACGGTGAGGTTCAGGCCGTCGAGGACCGTGTTGTCCCCGAACCGCTTGGTCACCCCCTCCAGGCGGACCAGCTCGGTCGGATGGGTGTCGGTGGCGGCGGTCTGTTCACGGGTCTCAACGGACAAGGCGTCGCTCCAGGGCTCGCAGGAGAAGGGAGGCCAGGTAGGAGATGAGGATGAAGGCCACCCCGATCACGGTCAGGGGCTCGGTGAACTGGAAGTGCTGCTGGGAGAAGAGCCGGGCCCGCCCGAGCATCTCCAGCACGGTGATCACCATCAGCATCGGCGTGTCCTTGAGCATGGCGATCACGTAGTTGCCGAGGGCGGGGACCACCCTGCGGAGCGCCTGGGGCAGGATCACCGCGGCCCAGGTCCGGTACCGGGGCAGGTTCAGCGCCGTGGCCGCCTCCCACTGGCCGACGGGCACCGCCTCGATACCTGCTCGGTAGACCTGCATCGTGTACGTCGAGTAGTGCAGGCCGATCGCGAAGACGCCGGTGGTCAGCGCCGAGAACGTCAGGCCCCACTCGGGCAGCACGTAGAACAGGAAGAACAGCTGCACCAGCAGCGGGGTGTTGCGCACGAACTCCGTGACCACCCCGACCGGCCAGCGCACGATCCCCCGAGCTCTCGACTTCGCTCGACCAGGGGGGACCCCCATGCTCGGCGTCCGCATCAGCAGCGCCCACACCAGGCCGAGGGTGAAGGACAGCAGCGAGCCGAGGGCCAGGGCCTGCAGGGTGACCAGCAGCCCGTCCCAGAAGTGCGGCATGAAGTCGCTCACCGCGTTCCAGTCCCACTTCATGCGACCCGCCCCCCCACTCCGGTCGTCTGCGCCCGCTTCAGCTCACGCGCCGCCGACTCCGTACCGGCGTCCTCGCCGACCCCGGCCTTCAGCCGCTTCTCCAGAGAGCGCATCAGCCGGGTGAGCACGAAGGCGATCGCGAAGTAGATCAGCAGCACGTACGTGTAGATCTCCGCGCTCTGCTGCAGCGCCAGCCGCACCAGGTTGGCGCTGAACGTCAGATCGCCCATGCCCATGACCGACACCAGTGCCGTGCCCTTGAGCAGCTCGATCAGCAGGTTGCAGAAGGACGGGATCATCTCCGGCACCGCCTGCGGCAGCAGGACCAGCCGCAGCCGCTGCCAGGGCGTGAGACTGAGCGCGATCGCGCCTTCCCGCTGCGCCGGGTCGACCGCGTTCAGCGCGCCGCGCACGATCTCCGAGCCGTACGCGCCATACGTCAGCCCGAGCGCCAGCGTGCCCGCCCACAGCGGCACCAGCTGCCAGCCGAAGGCGACCGGCAGCACGAAGAACACCCAGAAGATCATCACCAGTGCCGAGGTGCCGCGGAACACCTCGGTGTAGAAGCCGGCGAGGAAGCGCACGATCCACAGGCGGTGGGTGCGCGCGACACCGACGGCGAAGGACACCGCGCCGGCCAGCAGCGCACTGAACACCAGCAGCTGGACGGTGGTCCAGACGCCTTTCAGTACGAGTTCCCAGAGCCCCGAGGTCATCCGCCGCACAGCTCCTTCGTGGTGAGGTCCGTCAGCTCGGCCTTGGTGAAGCCGAAGGGCCGCAGGATGCGGAAGAGTTCCCCGCTCTGCTTCAGCCGGTGCAGCTCGGCGTTGAAGGCGTCGCGCAGCTTCGTCTCGGTGGGCCGGAACGCGAACGCGCCGCCGTCGACATGCGGCTTGCCCTTGACCAGCGGTGCGAACGGCGCGGTGGCCTCCGCCTTGGCGGACTTCTTCACCACCTCGCGGGCGGTCAGCGCCGTACCGGCGAACACGTCCACG
Source organism: Streptomyces sp. BK340 (assembly GCF_007827595.1). GTDB lineage: Bacteria > Actinomycetota > Actinomycetes > Streptomycetales > Streptomycetaceae > Streptomyces. The sequence goes on along the minus strand of NZ_VISR01000013.1, from coordinate 25,376 downwards.
CGCCCGGCCTCGACGGCGTTCAGTCCGGCGACCTGGTCCGGGACGATCAGGATGTCGTCCTCCTTGTACCCGGCCTCCACCGCGTACTGGATCTCGGCGTACCCGGTCCCGGTCGCGAACCTCGCCTTCTTCGCCACCACGTCCTTGTAGGAGTGCAGCCCCTTCGGATTGCCCTTGCGGACGATGAAGGAGTCGAGCATCTGGTAGTCCGGATCCGCGAAGATCACCTGCGCGCAGCGCTCGGGATTGACGTACATCCCGGCGGCCACGACGTCGAACTGCTGCGAGTTCAGGCCGGGGATGAGCGAGCCGAACTCGGTGGGCACGGGCTGCACCCGGTCCACCCCGAGCCGCTTGAAGATCACTTTGGCCAGCTCGGGCGCCTCCCCGGTGAGATGGCCGTCCCGGTCGATGTACCCGAAGGGGATCTCGCCGGCTATCCCGAGCCGTACGACCCCCTGCGCGCGCAGCCGGTCGAGCAGGTCGCCGCCCTTCACGCCGGACGCCGAGGCCACCCGCGTACAGCCCACGGCACCCAGTGCGCCCATCGCGCCCAGCGCCGCGGCCCCCGCGAGCACCGAGCGTCTGCTGTGTCTGTGTTCCGACCGGATGGTGTGTACGTCGTTCCCAAGTGGTGGAGCCATGGCGGCGCGGCTACCCAAGCGCATCAGTCCTATGCACCCTGGATTCCATGGCCGATCGATTCGTCACCGTCTCGCTCGAGAAGCGGGAAGTGCACTGCACGGCACGACTGCTGGACGACCGCGCGCCCCTGACCTGCACGGCGGTGTGGGAGGCACTGCCGCTCGCGGGGGACGTCTTCCACGCCAAGTACGCGCGCAACGAGATCTACGCCCTCTTTGCGCCCTTCGCCTCCACGGAACCCCCACTGGAGAACCCGACGGTCACCCCGATCCCCGGAGACCTCTGCTACTTCTCCTTCGCCGGCACCGAACTGGGCACGAAGGCCTACGGCTACGACCGCGAGGTCCGCCCCGGCACCACCGTGGTCGACCTGGCCCTGTTCTACGAGCGCAACAACCTGCTGCTCAACGGGGACGTGGGCTGGGTGCCCGGGATCGTCTGGGGCCAGGTCGTGACCGGTCTTGAGGAGATGGCCGAGGCCTGCAACGACCTGTGGCGCAGTGGGGCGGCGGGGGAGACGCTCAGTTTCCGGAGAGCGTGAGCCCCGCCTCGTAGAGGGCGTGCGAGGCCCGTAGCACCAGGTCGTCCCGGTGCCGGGCCGCGACGATCTGCATCCCGACCGGCAGCCCGTCGCCGTCGGCGCCCACGGGGACCGTCGCCGCGGGCTGCTGGGTGAGGTTGAAGGGGTACGTGAACGGCGTCCAGCCGGTCCAGCGCCGCAGGCCGGACCCCCCGGGCACCTCCTCGTCCGCCTCGAACGCGGTGATGGGCAGGGTGGGCGTGACCAGCAGGTCGTACCGCTCGTGGAAGCCGCCCGTCCGGCGGCCGAGGTCCATGCGGACGTCCACCGCGGCCAGATAGTCCAGCGCGCTGTACCGGGCGCCCTGGGCGCAGATCTCGCGCAGGCCGGGGTCGAGCAGTTGCCGCCGGCGCGGCGAGAAGCTCTGGGTGAGCCGGGCCGCGCCGCTGAACCACAGGGTGTGGAAGGCGTCCACCGGGTCGCTGAAGTCCGGGTCGGTCTCCTCGACGTACGCGCCGAGGTCCGCGAGCCCGGCCACCGCCCGCCGCACGGCCGCCGCGACCGCCGGGCGGACGGCCACCTGCCCGCCCAGGGTCGGCGAGTACGCCACCCGCAGCCCGCGCACGCCCTGGTCCAGGCCCGCGGTGAACGACTCCCGCGGCGGGCCCAGCGCCGACCAGTCGCGGGCGTCGGGGGCGGTGATCACGTCCATCATCAGTGCCGCGTCCGCCGCGTCCCGGGTCATCGGGCCGACGTGCGCCAGCGTGCCGAACGCGCTCGCCGGATACAGGGGCACCCTGCCGTACGTCGGCTTGAGGCCGAAGATCCCGCAGAAGGCGGCCGGGATGCGGATGCTGCCGCCGCCGTCCGTGCCCAGTGACAGCGGGCCCGCGCCGAGCGCGACGGCCGCCGCGCTGCCCCCGCTGGAGCCGCCCGCGGTGCGCGCGGGGTCGTGCGGGTTGCGGGTCACGCCGGTCAGCGGGGAGTCGGTGACGCCCTTCCAGCCGTACTCCGGTGTCGTCGTCTTGCCGAGGAAGACCGCGCCGTGCTCGCGCAGCCGGGCGACCGAGGGCGCGTCCTCCTCCCAGCGGCCCTGCTCGGACACGGTCTTCGAGCCGCGCAGGGTGGGGTGGCCGCGCAGCAGCAGGATGTCCTTCACGGTCACCGGCACCCCGTCCAGCAGCCCGGCCGGCTCGCCGCGCCGCCAGCGCTCCGCCGACTCCCGCGCCCGCGTGAGCGCGTCCTCCTCGGTGAGGCGCACGAACGCGTTCACCTCCGGCTGGATCCGCCGCGCCCGCTGCAGGGCCTGTTCGGTCGCCTCCACGGGACTGAACTCGCCCTTGCGGTAGCCGTCGAGGAGTTGTACGGCGGTCAGGTCGGTGAGCTGCATGCACCCTCCTGGTGGTTCAGTGACCGGGGACGTAGCCGCGCTTCTTGTCGACCACGTTCACCAGGGATCTGCCCGCGGCCCATCGCTCGTACAACTCCACGAACTGGACGCCGAGTTCATCGCGCCATCCGACCGTGTCGCCGCTCATGTGCGGGGAGACGATCAGCCCCGGCAGCCCCCACAACGGGCTGTCCCCGGGCAGGGGTTCGGCGGCGAACACGTCCAGGGCGGCGCCCGCGATCCAGCGCCGCCGCAGTGCCTCGGCGAGCGCGTCCTCGTCGACCAGCGGCCCGCGGCCGACGTTCACGAAGACCGTCGAGGGCTGCATCACGCCGAACCGGCGGGCGTCGAACATGCCGTGCGTCTGCTCGGTCAGCGGGGCGGCGGCGATCACCCAATCCGCGCGCGAGATCAGCCGGTCCAGGTCGCCCGGGCCGTGGATGCCGGTGCGTGGGACCCGCCCGACCAGCGCGGTCGTCACGTCCAGGGCCTTCAGCGTGTGCGCGATCGCCCGGCCGATCGGTCCGGAGCCGACCACGCACGCGCGGGTGCCCGCCACCCGCCGGGTCTCCCGGTGCCGCCAGGTCCGCTCCCGCTGCAGCTCCAGCGTGCGCGGCAGATCCTTGGCGACCGCCAGCACCAGGGCGGCCACGTACTCGGCGATCGGCTGGTCGAAGATCCCGCGCGCGTTGGTCACCACCGTCTCGGAGGCGGCGAGCTCCCGGCACATCAGGTGGTCCACCCCCGCGCTCGCCGTGTGCACCCAGCGCGGCCGCGGCCCCGCCCCGGGCCAGGCCTCCCGTACGGCGTGCGAGGTGAAGTCCCACACCAGCAGCACGTCCGCCTCCGGCAGCCGCCCGGCGAGTCCGGCCGCGTCGGTGTGCACGATCCGGGCACGCCCGGTGAGGCGGCCGAGCCGCGGCGGCGGGTCGGCGTCCAGGACGAGCAGGGTGGGCAGGGTCAGCGTCATTCGGGGCCGCTCCGAGCGTCTGACATGCGCGGATTGACCACGCTCGCACCGGAACCTACCTTCGTCAACACGGGCGTACCCACCGACCGTTCCTCCGTCGTCTCTCAGCATGAGGCGGTGCCAGTCATGGACGTCTCCTTTCTCGGCGGTCCCCGCCCCCAGCGCGGTGTCGGGGTGGTGGCCCCCTTCGACTTCGCCCTCGACCGGGAGCTGTGGCGCTGGGTGCCCGACGAGGTGTCACTGCATCTGACCCGGACCCCCTTCGTGCCGGTCGAGGTGAGCCTGGACCTGGCACGGCTGGTCAGCGAGCACCAGACCCTCGCCGAGGCGGTGCGCGCCCTGATCGCCGTCGCCCCCGAGGTCGTCGCCTACGCCTGCACCTCCGGCAGCTTCGTCGACGGTGTCGCGGGCGAGCGGGCGATGCGCGCGCAGATGAGCAGCGCCGGCGGCGCCCTGCCCGCGGTCACCACCTCGGGCGCCCTGCTGGAGGCCCTGGCGGAGCTGCGGGTCCGCCGGGTCGCCCTGGTCACCCCGTACACGGTGTCCGTCACCCGGGCCCTGCAGGAGTACGTCGCCGAGGCCGGCGTACGGGTGACCGGCTGCGCCTTCATGGGGCTGACCCGGCACATCTGGCAGGTGCCGTACCGGGACGTGGTCGCCATGGCCCGTGCCGCGGTCCGCCCCGGCGGCGCCGACGCGCTGTTCATCTCCTGCACCAACCTTCCGACCTACGACGTCATCCCGCAGCTGGAGGCCGAGCTGCGCATCCCCGTGCTGTCGGCCAACCAGGTCACGATGTGGGCGGCCCTGCGCAGGCTGGGTACCCGAGCCGTGGGGCCCTATCAGGCGCTGCTGGACGAAGCCGCGCGGGAATGGCCCGTACTGCCGGAAGAAACGCAGGAACACCAAGAAGGGCCGTCATGACTGCACTCGGATTCCTCTACCCGGGCCACTCCGGCGAGGACGACTATCCACGCATCGAGCAGCTCCTGGGCAGCGACATCCGGGTGGATCTGGTCCACACCGACATCGGCGTGGACGCACACCGGGTCGACGCGCTGCGCGAGATGGGTTCGGAGCAGCGGCTCGCCGCCGGTGTGGCGGAGCTGCGGCTCACCGGCGTCGAGACGGTGGTGTGGGCGTGCACCAGCGGCAGCTTCGTGCACGGCTGGGAGGGCGCCCAGGAGCAGGTGCGGTCGCTGGCCCGGCTGGCCGGGATGCCGGCCTCCTCGACGTCCTTCGCCTTCGTGCACGCGGCCAGGGAGCTCGGGGTACGACGGGTCGCCGTGGGCGCGACCTACCCGGAGGAGGTGGCCGCGCTGTTCGCGGACTTCCTGCGGGCCGGGGGGCTCGAGGTGGTCGCGGTGCGGTCGTCCGGGATCGTCACGGCGGCCGAGGTCGGCACGTGGGGGGAGGAGGAGGTGCTGACGCTGGCGCGCGCGGCCGCCGCGGACGCGGACGCCGCCGGCGCGGAGGCGGTGCTGCTGCCGGACACGGCGTTGCACACGGCGGCGTACCTCGGCCTGCTGGAGAAGGCGTTGTCCAAGCCCGTGCTCACGGCCAACCAGGTGTCGGTGTGGGAGGGGCTGAGGCTGGCCGACCGCCGGGTGAACGCGCCGCGGCTGGGGGCGCTGTTCACCCGGGAGCCGATCGTCCAGGTCTGACCTGCCGGCCCGACCCGTCCGGAATAAACGGGGACCGCCTCCTGTTAGGCCCGGGCAGAACAGCTCACGGCCACAACAGGAGGCTCACACCGTGTCGGCAGACGAGATCCGGGGCACGACGCACGGGACCGCCCCCGTCCCCCTCTCCGTACTGGACCTGGTGACCGTCGGCGCGGGCAGTACCGCCACCGACGCGCTGCGCACCAGCGTGGAGCTGTCCCGGTTCGCGGAGTCGCGCGGCTTCCACCGGTACTGGGTGGCCGAGCACCACTCGATGCCCGGCGTCGCCTCCTCGTCGCCCGCCGTGATCCTCGCCCACCTCGCCGCCCACACCGACCGCATCCGGCTCGGCTCGGGCGGCGTCATGCTGCCCAACCACGCGCCCCTGGTGATCGCCGAGCAGTTCGGCACGCTGGAGGCGCTGGCGCCGGGGCGGATCGACCTGGGGCTCGGCCGGGCGCCCGGCACGGACGGTGCCACCGCCGCCGCGCTCCGCCGCACCGACACCCTCGCCGAGGGCGCCGACGACTTCCCGCAGCAGCTGGCCGAACTCACCCGCTTCCTGGACGACGACTTCCCCGACGGGCATCCCTACCGGCGCATCCACGCGATCCCGGGCCCGGTGCAGGGCAGCAGCCCCGGCGGCGTCCAGTCCGCGCACCGGCCGCCGATCTGGCTGCTCGGCTCCTCGGGCTTCAGCGCCCGCCTCGCCGGTCTCCTCGGGCTGCCCTTCGCCTTCGCGCACCACTTCTCCGCGCAGAACACCATCCCGGCCCTCGACCTGTACCGGCAGACCTTCCGGCCCTCCGAGGTGCTGGCCGAACCGTACGCCCTCATCGGCGTCTCCGCCCTCGCCACGGACGACGAGCGGGAGGCCGGCCGCCAGGTACGGGCCGCCGCGCTGAACATGCTCCGGCTGCGCACCGGCCGCCCGGGCCTGTTCCCCGACCCGGCCGACGCCGAGAAGTACGAGTTCGGCCCGATGGAGGAGGACTTCGTCGCCTCCTGGACCGGCAACATCGTGCACGGCACGGCGGACGAGGTCCGCTCCGGCCTGGACGACCTGCACAAGCGCACCGGCGCCGACGAGCTGATGCTCACCTCGCACGCCCACCGCGGCGAGCTGCGGGTGCGCTCCTACGAACTGATCGCCGACGCCTACGGCTTGCCCACCGCGTAGGCCGCCTGGCCGCCCAGCAGCTCGGAGATACGATCCGGCGGCACCGGACGGGAGTACAGCCAGCCCTGCCCGGTGTCGCAGCCGATCCGGCGCAGCCGGGTGGCCTGTGCCGAGGTCTCCACGCACTCCGCGGTGACCGTCAGGCCGAGGCGGTGGGCCAGCTGGATCATCGCCTCCACGATCACCTCGTCGGCCGGGTTGGGCGGCACGGCCACCGTGCTCTTGTCGCCCTCGTACTGGAAGCCGCGCACGAAGGAGCCGTCCAGCTTCAGCACCGACACCGGCAGCCGGCTCAGGTAGGCCAGGTTCGAGTAGCCGGTGCCGAAGTCGTCGATGGCGATACGGACGCCCATGTCGCTGAGGGCCTGCAGGGCCTGGAGCGGGCGGCCCGCCGAGCCCATGACGGCCGACTCGGTCAGCTCCAGCTGGAGCAGGTGCGGGGCGAGCCCGGTCTCGGCGAGGGTCCGGGCCACGTCGGCCACCAGGTCGGAGTCCCACACCTGGCGTACGGCCACGTTCACGCTGACGAAGATGGGCGGCTCGTCGGGGTGGTCCACCTGCCAGCGGCGGGCCTGCCGGCAGGCGGTCTCCAGCGCCCAGCGGCCGAGCTGCACGATCGAACCGTCCTCCTCGGCCAGTCCGATGAACCGATTCGGCGTCAGTGTGCCGAACTGAGGATGATTCCAGCGGATCAACGCCTCGACCCCGCTCAGCCGGCCGTCCTCCATGCCCACCAACGGCTGGTACTCGAGGGCGAATTCACCGCGCTCGATGGCGGGACGGAGGGCGGAGGAGAGGGCCTGACGGGTCACCAGGTGCGCGTTGCGCTCGGGGTCGAACAGGGTCCAGCGGGCCTTGCCGTCCGCCTTCGCCCAGTACAGCGTCGTGTCGGCGGCCTGCATCAGGCCCGTGGCGGTCGTACCTGCCGCGTGCCGTTCCACGACCCCGATGGACGCGGTCAGCGACAGCCGCTGACCGGCCAGGTCGAAGGGTGCCTCCAGGGCCTTCAGCGCGGACTCGGCGAGGTCGGCGAGCTGCTCGGTGCCGGTGGAGTCCTCGACCAGCAGGGCGAATTCGTCGCCGCCGAGCCGGGCCACCAGGGGGGTACCGGCGCGGGCGTACCCGGTCTCGTCGGCGACCTGGGTCAGCCGCTCGGCCACGGCCGAGAGCAGCCGGTCGCCGACGCGGTGGCCGAGGGTGTCGTTGACGGCCTTGAAGCCGTCCACGTCCAGGTAGCACAGGCCGATCCGGCCGGTGCCGCTCTGCTCGTACGACTCCGCCTCCAGCGCGGCCGTCAGGCGCTCGAAGAACAGGGTCCGGTTGGGCAGCCGGGTCACCGGGTCGTGCATCTGCAAGTGCCGCAGCCGGGCCTGGAGTTCGCGGCGGGCGCCGATGTCGGCGACCGACACGAGGACGCCCGGCTCGCGGCCGGCCAGCGGGGCGACGGTGACCTGCACCCACACCGAGTGCCCCTCGGGATGCTTCAGCCGGCGGGTGCAGCGCAGCCTGGCCTGCCGGCCGCGCAGGACCTCGCGGTAGGCGTGCCAGGTGCGTGCGTCCGCGGCCAGGTCCACCAGATCGGCGGCGGCTCGTCCGGTCAGCCCGTCCGGATCGGCGCCGAGCAGGTCGCCGAGCGCGGGGTTGGCGCTGACGACGAGACCTTCGCGATCGACGACGGCCATGGCGAGCGTCGCCGCCGCGAAGACACGGCGATAGGTGTTGTGGTCACTGTCTGTGACGGCTGACCGGTCGAGGTCTGCCGCGGGCGTCGGCCCTTCGGACGTTCCGCTCACCGCTCGCTCCCGCAGTGCACTCGATCTCTGTCCGTGCCGGAAAGTGTGCCGATCATAGAGGCTGGCCCGGAGGCCTTCCAGCCACTCTCCAGTGTCCCGGACAGACCACAGGTTCTGACAGATCGTTTCTGCCCGCACCTGGACGGGTTCTTCAGGCCCCCGACCAGTTGTGACGTTCCGTGAGTGTTTCGGGGTGTCGGCTGTTGATGCACTCCGGCGCCCAAATGGACGTACTCACCCTTCTGGTTCAGGCAAACAGGACGAACAGTTATGAACTACCACAGTCTGGATTCGGTGTCCCGTGAACCGCGTCCGGAGGTCCTTTCGTGCCCAAGCTGCGCAGCACCGCCGCCGTGTTCACCACGATGTCGGCGCTCGCCGCGACCTCGATCCTCACCGGCCCGTCGGTCGCCGAGCCCTTCTCGACGGCCCCCTGTGCCCTGCACCGCAGCGAGGCCCACCACTCGGAGGGCGTGGACACCTGGAACCCCGAATACACCCGCCCGACCGGCGCGCTCGACGCCGTCATGATCTTCCTGTCCTTCCCGGACGCCACCCCTCGCACCACCCCCGCCGAGCTGACCGCCGACCACTTCCCGGCCACCAGCCGCTTCTTCGAACAGGCCTCGTACGGCCGGTTCACGCTGCGCCCGCACCCGCTCGACCACTGGCTGCGCATGCCGCAGCCGTCGACCTCGTACGCCATGAAGCGCGACTGGAGCGCCGATGACCGCGCCGCCTATCTGCGCGACGCGTTCGCCGTGGCGGACCAGGAGGTCGACTTCTCCCGCTACCGCGTCGTCTATTTCGTCGCCGACCCGGACGCTCCCGGTGTCGACTCGGACGCGACGAAGGTCGTCAACCTCGACACCCCCATGCACGTGGACGGCACGGACGTGCGCCGGGTCGTCACGGTGTTCGAAAGGCATCCGCCCGACCGGCTGGTCCTCGCCCACGAGACCGGTCACGTCTTCGACCTCCCCGACCTCTACCACCGCCCGGTCGACGGCAAGGGCGACTGGGACACCTACGTCGGCGACTGGGACCTGATGGGCAGCCAGTTCGGACTGTCCCCGGACCTGTTCGCCTGGCACAAGTGGAAGCTGGGCTGGCTGGACCCGCGCCAGGTGATGTGCGTGCGGGGTGCCGGGCCGACCCGGCTGACCCTGGAGCCGCTGGCGGCGGGCCCCGGCATCCCGGTGCAGGGTGCGGCCGGTGCCCCGGCCTTCGGCCTCGGCCGCGGCACGAAACTGGCGGTGGTGCGCACCGGCGCGGACAGCGTCCTGGCCTTCGAGGCGCGCGGTCCGGTGGGCAACGACCGCGCGGGCTGCCGGCAGGGAGTCCTGGTCTACCGGGTGCGCGGTGGCGCGGAGTCCGGCGGCGGTCCGGTCGAGGTGGTGGACGCCCACCCGCACACCGAGGCGTGCTGGGAGAACTCGGTCTACCCGCCCCTGGCCGACGCCCCGGTCTCCCTCGGGGAGAGCTTCACGGTGCCCGGGGACGGTGTGAAGGTCGAGGTGGAGGGGCGGACGGCGTCCGGGGCGTGGACGGTGAAGATCACGCCGGGGCTGGAAGGCTGAATCCTGTCGCCCGCGGGGCTCGGCCGGATTCTGCCTTCTGCGGCGCCAGTGCATACGAAAACGGCGGGCCGGAATCTTTCGAAACCGACCCGCCGTCGTACGGGGGTTTGGGTGGCGGAGCCCCCACAACGCGCGGCGAAGCCGCGCAGAAACAGAGACGGCGAGGAGGTTCGCGCTTTCTGCGAACCCGCCTCGCCGTCGTCATCGTGCGCCGCCAGGGACTCGAACCCCGGACCCGCTGATTAAGAGTCAGCTGCTCTAACCAACTGAGCTAGCGGCGCCTGCTGACGTCGTAGACCTTAGCATCCTGGTCGGCGGGAGGAAAAATCGAAATTCGCACCGCGGTACGGGCGGCCCGTACGGCCGCCCAGAGCAGGACCTCGGGGCCCGGCAGCCAGGGGTGACGGGTGTCCGGTGCGACCAGCCAGCGGGAGCCGCCGGGGGTGGGGGAGGCGTCGCCGGACAGGGCGGGGACGGTCACCGCGTCTCCCGTGCCGTGGCAGAGCAGCGGCGGTACCGCCTCCGTGCGGTGGGACCCCCACTCCTCCCAGCTCAGCAGCGAGGGCAGCCGCTGGGCCGTGCCCGGGGCGGCGAACAGCAGCATGCGGCCCCGGAACACCGCGACCGGGCCGGATCCCGGCCCCTCGTCCCATAAGCGGTCCAGCATCCGGCGCCCGAAGACCGCCGGGGCGCTCACCACGTCGAAGACCGCGCCGCACGGGAGGACCAGCGGGGCGTCCGGGCGCTCCTGCCACAGGGCGAGCGTGCTTCGCGGATACGTTCCTGCCGAGGCCAGCCAGGCGGCTCCGTCGGCGGTGGCGCAGGTGACATGCGGTGTGCAGCTCATGCCGACTACATCTACCGGCCGTGAGTGCGCGGTTCTCCTGAGTTGCGGAAAACCGGGACAGGCGTGGGCGGGCAGGAGTATCTTGCCCGCCTGGCATATGCCAGGCGCGTGGGCTAGACCGGGTCGACGGGGCTGCGGCCCTCCGTGTCGGCGCCGCGCAGCAGGTCCCGCCCGAACTCCACCATCTTCTGGGCGTAGTCCTCGGTCCACTCCGCCCGCTCGGCGATGTCCGCCGGGGTCAGCCGGTCGAACCGGCCCGGGTCGGCGAGCTGGGCCGCCGCGACGGCCTGGAACTCCACCGCCCGGTCGGCCGCCGCCTGGAAGGCCAGGGCCAGCTCCGTCGCCCGCGCCAGCAGCGCGCCCGGATCCTCCATCGACTCCAGGTCGAAGAAGTGCTCGGGATCGGAGGCCGCCTCCGCGGGCTCGAAGATCAGGGGCGCGGGGCGTAGCCGCGGTTCATGCCGACGCGGCGTGGGCTCCGCCATGTCTCGTCTCCTCCTCGTACGGTCCGGTGGGCCCCGCCGGGAGGCGGGCCACCCACCATTGTCTCGCGTGGGCGCAAGGGGACCCCTCAGTCGCCGGAGGTCCCGCGCACACCCACCGGGAGACTCAAGGCCGCCAGCTCACGCGATGTTCCGCCAGATGTGCCAGAACCGCGTGATTCGCCTCCCAGCCGTCGGGAAACTTCACCAGCGTTCCCAGCTGGACCGGTTCCGTGGACGGGTAGTCGTCCAGCAGGTCGCCGACTCCTGCGCGGCAGACCACGATGCAGGCGTGGCGGTGGCGGGAGGCCAGGACGCACAGCCGGCCGGTCTCCAGGTGGAAGGCGGTGGCGTCGGGGCGGCCGGAGAGGGGGTGGAGGACGACCGTGACGTCGTACTCGCGACCCTGGAGACGGTTGGCCGTGTCGACGGTGACGTCCGTGACGCCCAGCTCCGCGAGCGCCGAGCGGACCGCCGCCGCCTGGTCGCGGTGGGCCGTGCCGACGGCGACGCGGTCGGGGGTGAGGGGGGAGGGGTCCGGGGAACGTTCCGAGACGGCCGCGCCCTCGCGGTCCAGCAGGCGCCGTACGACCGTCGCCACCGCCCGCACCGCCTCCGGGTCCGTGCGCGGGGTGTGCCGGGCCGGCAGCTCCAGCAGACCCCAGCCGGACTCCGCCGCCTCGTCGATCACCCGGTCCGGGCCCGAACCGTCGGAGGGGACGGCGAAGGCGAGACGGCGGTCGTCGGGGCCGGTGCCGCTGCGGAACCGCGTGTAGGGGTAGAAGGCGTCCGAGACCAGCGGGGCCGCGGAGGCCGGGAGGCGCCAGGAGACCGGGAGCCGGTGCTGGGGCAGGCCCGGGTTGTGCGCCAGAAGGGTGGTGACCGCCGAGGCCGAGGGGTCGTACGACAGGCCCGCCCACTGCTCGCTGCCCACGATCGCGAACGGGTCCAGCTGGCCCGGGTCGCCCACGAACAGCGCCCGCTCGAACAGGCCGGCCACGGCCAGCAGGGAGTCCGAGCGCATCTGGTACGCCTCGTCGACGATCGCGTGCCGCCACGGCTCGTCCACCTTGACGTGCGCCCACTTCGCGGCCGTGGACAGGACGACCGGGAGGCCGGTCAGCTCGGCCGCCTTCGCCGACATGCGGACCTGCGGCAGATCGTCCAGTGCCTTGTCGTAGGCGTCCCTGTCGCTGCTGTGCAGCCGGCCGACCGGCAGCTCGGGGTTCTTCTCGGCGAGCCGCAGCACCAGGTCGTCCACCTGGGCGTTCGTCTGCGCGACCACCATCAACGGGCGCCCGGCCTCGGCGAGTTCCAGGGCCGCGCGGACCACCAGGGTGGACTTCCCGGCGCCGGGAGGGGAGTCGACCACCACACCCCGCTCCGTGCCCCGCAGGGTGTCGTGGAGGATCGCGTCCGTGGCGCGGGTGGCAGCGGCTCCGGGGTCGAAGTCGACCGTCGTCACAGGACGTCCTCCTCGGTCATGCTGTCAGGGGCCTCCGGCACGGCCTCGCCCGGCGGGCCGCCGTGCGTCCACGGGGTCTCCTCCGGGTCGGGCAGCTTCGCGCCGCCGCGCTGCTCGTGCTCGAAGAGGGTGAAGCAGACCGCGTCGCCCTTCTCCGGCACCGAACCGGGCTCGGGCTCCTTGCCCCGGCCCATCTTGTCCACGATCCGCAGGACGAGCACACCGTCGTCCGCGGAGCCCTCGTACCCGGCGAACTCCGCGGCCTGCGGCTTGCCGCCCAGCGAGCGGTAGACCTTCGCGCGCTCCGCCAGATGCGGCCGGTCGTCCGTGCGGACCGTCACCAGCGGGCGCGGGCTCGGCCGCCTGCCCTCGCTGTACGCCATGACGACATCGGTCACCTCGCCCGCGAAGGCCTCCCCGGCCAGCCGCCGCCCGGCCATCACCAGCGGGTCGTCCAGCGCCTCCTGGGCCTCCAGCCGGGCCTGCTCACGCTCGCGCGTGGCCAGTTTGTTCGCCGCCGTCACCGCGTCGTCGCGACGAGGCTGCGGCGGCTCGCCCGCCACGACCCGGTCCCGGTGGCCGGTGAACGACCAGCGGTCCCGGGTCCACCGCTCCTCGGCATGCGACCCCTGCGGCAGTGCCCGCAACAGGTCCAGGCCCCGCCACACCGCGTCCCAGGTGGGCCGGGTACGGCTCTCGACCAGTTCGCGGATGTCCCGCTCGGCCGCGGTGAGCGCGGCCAGCCGGTCGTCGGCCTGCAGCGCGTCCTCGGCGGCGGCCAGCGCACCGCGCGCGCGGTCGTAGCGCTCGATGGCCGGGGCCAGGAGCTTGTTGTCGAACGCCGGGTCGGTGGCCGGACCGGCCGGCGGGCACAGCAGCTGGCCGTCGGCGTCGCGGGCCAGTTCGGCCCGGTGGGCGGCCTCGGCGCCGGTGCCGCCCCCGGGCGGGGCGATCCAGGCGAGCAGCGCGCCCAGGTGCTGGTCCTCCAGGCTGGACTGGCCGGTCGCCCAGTGCCGGGACAGCACGTCGGTCAGGGCCAGGAGGAGCGAGGAGCCGGGTACCCGGGCCCGCTCGCCGTAGTGGGTGAGCCAGCGGCCCAGCAGGGGGATGCGGGGCGGCGCCGGGTGGGGCGTCTCCGGGTCCTGCTCGGCGGTGCGGCGGAAGCGCATGGAGCGGCCGAGCAGCCGTACGAAGTCCACGCCCGCGCGGCTCGGCACGATCAGCTGGGGCGCGTCCGTGCACAGCTCGACCTCGACCTTGACCCGCTTGCCGGTCTCCGGGTCGGTCTCGCCCCGCTCGGCCGCCTCGACGTCCTCCGCGTAGGAGTCGAGGTACGGCAGGACGACGTCGGCCAGCTCGGCGAGGAACGCGAAGCGCAGGTCGCGGTCGCGGGGCTGGGGTACGACCAGCAGCCGGGGCGCGTCCCGGTCGGTGCCGACGAGCGCGCCGAGCGGGGCGCCGGCCTCACCGGCGGTGGTGAGCGGCACGAACACCAGGGGGCGCTCGGACAGGTGCCGGTGGCGGACGGTCGCGGCCGGCTGGGCGTATCCGGTACTGACGGCCTCGAGCCGGGCCAGGGTGGCGATCAGGGACACGGGGCCACCGCCCGGCCGGCCGTGGCCAGCGCCTCCGCGCGCAGGCTCGCCGCCCGGCGCAGGGCGGCCACCGCCGGGTCGTCGGGGTCGCCGCTCTCGCCGCGGGCCGCCGCGAGGACGTCCTCGACCGTGGTCAGGCCGCCCAGTTCGGCCCGCAGCGGGCGGCCGAGACGGGCCACGGCATCCGCCGCGCGAGAGCGTTCCCGGCAGTGGAAGGCCAGTTCACAGGCCGACAGGCACTCGGGCGCGTACGTCGCCGGGACCGCCCCGACGGCCGCCGTCAGCTCCTCGGCCGGGCGGTCCGGTGCGAAGCACACGCCCTCGGGCAGGGCGTCGGCGATCTCCTCGACACGGGTGAGCCGGGCCAGCTGGCGGGCGGTGACCGCGCGCTGTTTGCGCACGTCCACGGCGGAGGCCGTGGCCAGGTTCGAGAAGTCCTTCGGGCACACCAGCAGCACCCGGTGCCGTACCCGAGGGGCCGGGGCGCTCTCCCGGGCGGGCGCCCCGGCCGGCTCCGGCTGCGCGCCGAGCCGGGCCGCGACCTCCTCCAGGGCCAGCACGTACACCGCCGCCTGCCGGGCGGCCGCGCCCACCTTCGCCGGGTCGGCCGAGCCGTCCAGCATGGGGAAGGACTTGATCTCCACGACGGTCCAGCTGCCGTCCGGGTGCACGACCACCGCGTCCGGCTCCAGGAAGGCGAGCGAGCCCGCCACGTCCAGCGCCAGCATCGGGTGGTCGAGCAGCGTCCAGCCGCCCGCCGCCACGGCCTCGCGCAGCGCCAGCGCCGTACGGGCCGTACGCCCCTCGGGGCCGTGCGCGGACAGGTCCGGGACGGCCGCCCCGGCGGGTGGCTCCGCGCCCGGGTCCAGCCGGGCGTGGACCAGCCGCAGCAGCTCGGCGCCGCCGTCCGCCTTCACCCGTGCCTCGAACGCGTTGCCCCGGGTCAGCGCGAACTGCGACTGCCCGAAGCCGGAGGGCGCGCCCAGCGCGCTCGCCAGCGCCGCCTTGTCCACTCCGGCGCCGTCCAGGATCGCCCGCCTGCGGCACCCCGGGTTCGCGGCGAGCGCCGCGAGGGCACGCGCGTCCAGGGACTTGGCCGGTACGTCGGGACCGCGCAGCTCAGCGAGCCGCTGCCGGAGCCTCGTCCCCTGCGTCGGCGGGGGAGCCGTCCGGTTCGGCTGCGGATGCGCGCTGCGACTCGCGCTGCCGTGGAATTCGCTCACCCGCGGAAGTCTGGCATCCGGCACTGACAATCGGGGAACCCGTGCCCGACGGGACCGCGGGGGTACGGGGGTTGAACCGGGCCCGCAGCAGGTCCGCACCGCGCATCACGCGCGGCGCGAGCAGCAGACCGACGCCCATCACGGCGACGCCCGCGACCGCGTCCAGGAAGTAGTGGTTGGCGGTGCCCATGACGACGATCGCGGTCACCAGCGGGTAGGCGACGCCGAGGACCTTGGTGAGACGGGTGCCGCCGTACCGCCACAGCATGACCCCGCACCACAGTGCCCAGCCCACGTGCAGGCTCGGCATCGCCGCGTACTGGTTGGTCATGCCGCCCATGCCCCGCGGCGCGCTGGCCTCGCCGCCCCACCAGCCGTAGGAGCTGTACTGGGCCATCGTGTCGACGAAGCCGTGGCCGTCGGCGAGCAGCCGGGGCGGGCAGGTGGGCAGCAGGGTGAAGCCGATCAGGCCTATGAACGTCGACGTCATCAGCCAGGTGCGGGCCGCCCGGTAGCGCTCGGCGTGGGCCCGGAACAGCCAGACGAGGATGACGGGCGTGACCAGGTAGTGCAGCGAGGCGTACCAGAAGTCGGCCGGTATGCCGAGCCAGGCCTCGCGCGTGAACAGCCGGTTGAGCGGGTGCTCGGCGTTGAGGTGCAGGGCCTTCTCGACGCGCAGCAGCGCCAGGCCGTGGTCGACGGCGGAGGAGACGTCACCCCGCGCCAGGAGCCGGCCGGCCGTGTAGCAGCCGTAGACCAGCAGGATCAGGGGCAGCTCGGTCCACCACCGCAGCCGGGTTCGGGGGGCCGCCTCGGTGCCCGGTATCTCGGTCTGCGGCATCCGATGCCCTCCCCCTTCTGCTGCGCGGCGCCCGGCGGGCGACCGTGTCACTTTACGCGGTGCGTATCCCGGCCATGCGGGCGCTTCAGCCCTCAAAGACGCCGGGATCTCCCGGCGGGTTGCCCCTGCCCGGCGTGAGCGATGATGGAGGGAACCCTCGCTGCTTCCGGAAAGGTCTCCCATGGCACCGCGCATCCTGCTGGCCCGGCACGGACAGACGGAATGGTCGCTGTCCGGCAAGCACACCGGCAGGACCGACGTACCGCTCCTGGAGGAGGGCCGGCGCGGGGCCAAGCTGCTCGGCGAACGGCTCCACCGCGCTCCGCTGGACGGGCTGCCGGGCGTCGAGGTGCGGACGAGTCCACTGGCACGCGCGCGCGAGACCTGCGAGCTGGCCGGGTTCGGGGAGCGGGCCGAGTCCTGGGACACGCTCATGGAGTGGGACTACGGCGCGTACGAGGGCATGACGCCCGCCGAGATCCAGGCCGTGCGGCCGGGGTGGCTGATCTGGCGGGACGGTGTCCCCGAGGGCGAGAGCATCGCCGAGGTCACCGCGCGCGCGGACGAGGTCGTGGCCTGGGCCCGGTCCGCCGACCGTGACGTACTGGTCTTCGCCCACGGGCACATCCTGCGGTCCATCGGCGCGCGGTGGCTCGGTCTGCCGCTGGACTTCGCCGCGCGTATCCGCCTGAACCCGACCTCGCTGTCGGTGCTGGGCTGGGCGTACGGGGATCCGGCCATCGAGAGCTGGAACGACCTGGGGCACTTGGCGGGGTGACTGGCTGGTGCTGGGCGGGGGTGGGGACGCTTCCCCGCACTGGCAGGGCGCCGCTGCGAGTACGGTGACAGCAACTCCCCAGGGGCGCGGGGCTGTATCGATGCGCGGCTCCGCCGCGGTGGGGGTGCCCCCTGTTCGAGCGAAGCCGAGAACTCGGGGGAGCGACCGGCCCCCACCGGCCCGCAGCCGGCGACCGGGACCCGACAGTCCCCGCCCCTACACCCGCCCAACCCGCGGCAACGACGCATGACGGTCCAGGAAGTCCGACACCCCCGACGCCCGCCGGTGCGGCAGCAGTACGCGTGCCGTCCCCGCCAGCATCGCCTGGATCCGGGACGACTGGACCTGGTCGAGCAGATCGAGCACGGACACCGCCGCCTGCGCCGCCTCGTCGGGACGACCCCCGCGGGCCAGGTCGTCGGCCAGCTCGGCGGTGTACAGGGCGATGTTGCGGGTGAAGTGGGGATCCTGGAGGCCTGCCGCGCGCCGGGCGTGCCGGGACGCGCGCCGCCAGTCGCCCAGCATCGACCAGCACTGCGCCTCCAGCCCCTCCAGTTCGGCCTCTCCGTAGAAGCTCATCCACTCGGGGTCGGCGTCCGAGTGGCCCCGCTCGAAGAGGGCCTGGGCCCGGGCCAGTGCCTGTTCGCAGCCGGCGCGGTCGGCGAGCCCCGCCCAGCCGCCCGCCTCGCGCAGGGCGAGCAGGGACATCAGACGGGCGGAGCCCAGGGGGCGGCCGACGCGCTGGGCCGCCTGCGCGGCGCGCACCGCCTCGCGGGGGCGGCCGGCATCGCGGGCCAGGAACGCCGTGTTGCAGAAGGCGTGGGCCTCCAGACCCGCGTCGCCGGTCATCCGGGCGGTCGCGAGTGCCTCCGCGTAGTGCGAGCGGGCGTCGTCGAAACGCCCGGAGTCGTGGGCCAGCCAGCCCACGGAGATGGCGAGTTCACCTGCGCCCGAGTGCAGCCGATCGGCGGTCGTCTGCCGGGTCGCCCCGGCGTCCAGGAGCGCGTAGGCAGCGCGCAGCGGCGCCGCTGCGCGCCGGTACAGGCCGTCCGCGCCATGGCGGTCGTCGAGCAGCCGGATGCGGCGGACGGCCTCCTCGAGGGCGGCCGCCTCGGGGCTTCCGGCGCGGCGCAGCGGCCGGGCCGCCGCCACGGCGTCGGTGGTGAGCCCCAGCGGGCCCATGGTGGCGGCGGCGACCGTGGCGCCTCCGCCGGTCATGAATGCGCGACGCAGCACGTCGCTCTCCTCGTGGTCCAGGTGGTCGTTCTCGTGCGGGTCGTGCGGGTCCTGCGGGTTGTACCGGTCCGTCGTGTCATACGTCTCGCAGACCCCTCGCGCCTCAGCGGTACCGAACGCCGGGGGCGCGTCCCCGGGCGTACGGGCCGCGCGTCCGCGGACGGAGGAGCGCGGCGCGAAGCCGAGGTCGGTGAGCGTGCGGCCGGGGAACATGTGCATGAACACCCGTTCGTAGGCGTAGTTCGGGCAGCGGATCTCACCCGCCTCCACCCTGCCGACGTAACGCGCGTCACAGCTCACCCGCTCGCCGATCTCGCGTGCGGCGCGCCGCACCAGTGCCGCGAACTCGGCCGGTGAGCGCCGGCCGCGCAGCTGCCGGAAGGCGAGGTTCGGCCGGGGTGGCCGTTCGGGCTGTGACGAGGTCTCGGTTGACGACGCCATGGCCGGGTCCTCTCGTGCGAACCGTCGAACCATGCCGGGTCCGGGGTGGATTCGGGCTGAGTTGTCCGAGTGGCACCCTGGTCCCGGCGAGCAAGAACGTACCTGCTGTGTCGGACCCGCCACGCTGTGTTTGGCTACAAACCGGATATCTCATCCACGATCTGCCATGAACTGCCATCCTTTGCGGCGCACTTGTGCCGTAGCCGTTGACGCCCTCACGCGTTGTTCTCCGTGGACTGCAAGAGGGCAGCGTGGTGGAGGCCGGCATGGAGACCAGCCAGAGCAACGAACCTTGTATGCCGGACACTCCGGTTGCGGCGTCGCCGGTGACGGCGGGCGACGCGGCGTGCGACCTCGTGACGGTGCCGGCCCGGCAGGGGCTGGAGGCGGTCGACATCCTGCGGCGGGGGGCCGGGGAGGCGGTGGGGCCCGTCCTGCACGACGACGGATGCGACACCCTCGGCTTCCTGGTGCCGGCGGGCACCGCCGCCTGCTGGGACGTACCGGGCAGCACGTGCACCGAGACGGACGGGCAGGGGCTGCGGCTCGCCCCGCAGCCGCCGGTCGAGGGCTCGGACTGGCTGCTGCCGCCCGGCGAGGCCGACCTCGCGACCGATCCGGTGGTGCTGCGCCGGGCCCTCGGGGAGGCGGCCCGGCTGATCAGGGCGGCCGACAGCTGCCGGTGAAGCGGGCGGTCGCCGCAGCTGCGAAAATGGACGGATGGGCAGGTCCAGGAACAACCGGCGCGGGTCGGCCGCCGTCGAGGCCGTGGTGGAAACGGTCGACGGCGGGCTCGCGCAGCTCATACCCGACCCGGACCGCGCCCGCGCCTGGACGCTGCTGATCGACGGTGCGCCCCAGTCGCACGTCGACCTGGACGACCCGGCGTACCTCTCCTTCGAGTACCAGCGCCGCCTCGGCCATGTCATCGACCTCGTCGCCCCGCCCGGCAGGCCGGTGCAGGCGGTGCACCTCGGCGGCGGCGCCCTCACCCTCGCCCGGTACGTCGCCGCCACCCGCCCCCGCTCCACCCAGCAGGTCGTCGAGCGGGACGCGGCCCTCGTCCAACTGGTCCGACGCGAGCTGCCGTTGAATGCGAACGCCCGTATCAGGGTGCGGGCGGCGGACGCCCGCGAGGGGCTGGCCAAGGTGCCGGACGGCTGGGCCGACCTGGTCATCGCCGACGTCTTCAGCGGCGCCCGGACCCCCGCCCACCTCACCTCCACCGAGTTCCTGGACGAGGTCCGCCGGGCCCTCAAGCCCTCCGGTGTCTACGCCGCCAACCTGGCCGACGGCCCGCCGCTCGCCCATCTGCGCGGCCAGATCGCCACCGCCGCGGCCCGATTCCCCGAACTCGCCCTGATCGCGGACCCGGCCGTGCTGCGCGGCAAGCGCTTCGGCAACGCCATCCTGGCCGCCTCCGACCTTCCGCTGCCGCTCCCCGAACTCACCCGCCGCGCCGCCTCCGACCCGCACCCCGCCCGCGTCGAACACGGCAAGCAGCTCCTCGACTTCACCGGCGGCGCCACCCCCGTGACGGACGCGGCGGCAGTGGCCTCCCCGGCCCCGCCGCCCTCGGTGTTCCGCTGAGCCACCCGCCGGGGGTCAGTACGTGCCGATCTCCACATGCGGCGGTCCGTCGTGCCAGGTGCAGAACACCGACACGCGGTCCGCGCCGCTGCTGAACTCCACCCGGATCCACGTCTGCGTCTTCCACACCTGCATCGACCAGCCGGTGCCCGGAGTCGCCGAGACGAGGGTCGCGCTCGAACTGCCCAGGTCGAAGACCGCCCGGCCGCCGTCGGTGTCGTAGGACTTGACCTGGCCGGAGGTGGTGGCGGACGGGGCCGGGGGCCGGGCGGTGCCGCCGGACGGTGTCCGGGAGGGGGTGGGGGCCGGTGATCCGGATGATCTGCTCTTCGACGGGGACGGCCGGGTGCTCGGCGGATCCAGCGGCTTCGACTGCTGCGTGGCCGTGTCCGCCGCCGTGATCGGCAGGGCGCGCGGCGGGTCGTACGCCGTCCCCGCCATCACCGTGTGCACACCCCACCACGACAGCGTGACCGCCGCTCCGGTGGCGAGCAGCCACGCCAGTACGTGTACGAGTCCTCTGCGCATCGCGGGCCATACTGCCTCAGGGGCACGGCAGTGCGCACTCGTCCCGAGTTATCCACAGGCCCCGGCCGGCGTCGGCCGTATGGCGTACGGTGCGGCGCATGGCAAGTGTTCTCGTGGTCGAGGACGACCAGTTCGTACGCTCGGCGCTCATCCGGCATCTGACCGACGCCTCGCACACCGTGCGCAGCGTCGGTACGGCACTGGAGGCGCTGCGCGAGGTCGCCCATCTCCGTTTCGACGTGGTCATCCTGGACCTCGGACTGCCCGACCTGGACGGCTCCGAGGCCCTGAAGATGCTGCGCGGCATCACCGACGTGCCCGTCATCATCGCCACCGCGCGGGACGACGAGGCGGAGATCGTCCAGCTGCTCAACGCCGGGGCGGACGACTACCTGACCAAGCCGTTCTCGGTCGAGCACCTGTCCGCGCGCATCGCGGCCGTGCTGCGCCGGGCCCGCTCCGGCGGCGGCGAGGCCGCGCCCTCGCCGGTCATCCGGGTCGGGGGGCTGACCGTCGACCCGATGCGCCGCCAGGCCGAACTGGACGGTGTCCGGCTCGATCTGACCCGCCGCGAGTTCGACCTGCTCGCCTTCCTCGCCGGCCGCCCCGGTGTCGTCGTGGCGCGCAAGGAACTCCTCGCCGAGGTCTGGCAGCAGTCCTACGGCGACGACCAGACCATCGACGTCCATCTGTCCTGGCTGCGCCGGAAGCTGGGAGAGACGGCCGCCCGGCCGCGCTATCTGCACACCCTGCGGGGGGTCGGCGTGAAGCTGGAGCCGCCCGTGCTCGCCGACGGGGAAGGGGAGCCGCCGCGATGAGATGGGCCCTGGTCAAGGTGTGCCTGGCGGTCACCACGATGGTCGTGGTCGCCTTCGCCGTGCCGCTCGGCCTCGTCGTCAAGGAGATGGCCCGCGACCGCGCCTTCTCCAACGCCGAGCGCGAGGCCGCCGCGGTCGCCCCGGCCCTGTCCATCACCACCGACCGGGACAAGCTGGAGCGGGTGGTGGCCTCCGCCGGCGCCGACTCCGGGATGGCCGTGCACCTGCCCGCAGCCGACGGCCGGGCCGCGCTCGACCTGGGCAGGCAGCGCGCCGCCCACCGGGACATCGAGGCCGTGCGGAAGCTGGGCCGCGCCTCCACCACCTCGGTCGGCGGCGGCTCCACGCTGCTGCAGCCGGTCGCGCTCAGCTCCGGGACCGCGGTCGTCGAGGTGTACGTCCCCGAGTCCGAGGTGAGCAACGGCGTCGGCACGGCCTGGGCGGTGCTCGCCGGTGTCGGCCTCGCGCTGATCGTCGGCTCGGTCGCGGTCGCCGACCGGCTCGGGGTGCGCATGGTGCAGCCCGCGCAGCGACTGGTCGAGGGGGCGCACGAGCTGGGCGAGGGCAAGCTGGGCGCCCGGGTGCCCGAGGAGGGCCCGAACGAACTGAGGCTGGCGGCCGTCGCGTTCAACTCCATGGCCGACCAGGTCGTCCAACTCCTGGCCAACGAGCGTGAGCTGGCGGCCGACCTCTCGCACCGGCTGCGCACCCCGCTGACCGTGCTCCGGCTGAACGCGGCCTCCCTCGGCGGAGGTCCGGCCGCCGAGCAGACCCGGACCGCCGTCGCCCAGCTGGAGCGGGAGGTCGACACCATCATCCGTACGGCCCGGGAGGCCAAGCCGCAGACCGCGGCGGCCGGGCCCGGGGCCGGTTGCGACGCGGCCGAAGTGGTCCGCGAGCGCATGGACTTCTGGTCCGCGCTCGCCGAGGACGAGGGCCGCAAGTGGCGGGTGGCCGGGGTGGAGCGGCCGGTGCGTATACCCGTGGCCCGCGCCGACCTGGCGGCCGCGCTGGACGCGCTGCTCGGCAACGTCTTCCGGCACACCGCCGAGGGCACCGCCTTCGCGGTCGACGTGCACAACGGCGAGGACGCGGTGATCGTGCTGATCTCGGACGCGGGCCCCGGTATATCCGACCCCGAGGCGGCGATGGCCCGTGGCCGCGGTTCCGGCAGCGCGGGCTCGACCGGCCTCGGCCTCGACATCGTGCGCCGGCTCGCGGAGGCCACCGGCGGCGACGTCCGTATCGGCTCCTCCGTGCTGGGCGGCACCGAGGTGCGGATCTGGTTCCAGCTGGACGGGCGCAAGCCGGGGGGCAAGGGGCACCGCGGGGCGGTCCGGAGACGCCGATCGGGCAAATTGGTCTCGACCTTTAACCGTCCCCGATCCCTTCCTTAAGCGCACCATAAGATCCCCGACGGCCGTCCTTATCAAGCCGTTTGTCCGATTCCCGCCCGCTAGCGTGCTGCCCACCCCACCCCGTGAACACCGAAGGCAGGCACGCGCATGAGCACGCACCGGCGCAGGATCAGTGGCAGGAACAAGGCGATCGGCGGTCTGGTCGCAGCGGCCGTGGTCGGTGGCGGCGCGGTCCTGCTGACCGGCACGGCGAACGCGGCCGGCGTGAACGCCGCGTACACCAAGACCAGTGACTGGTCGACGGGCTACACCGCGCAGTACGTGGTCACCAACAACAGCGGTCAGGCGGAGAAGACCTGGACGCTGGAGTTCGACCTCCCGGCGGGCGCGAAGCTCAGCTCGCTGTGGAACGGCGAGTCGAGCACGAGCGGCCGGCACGTCACCGTGAAGCCGGCCAAGTGGGACACCGAGGGCCTCGCGCCCGGCAAGTCGGTCACCGTCGGCTTCGTCGTCAACGGCGCCGGGGACCCCACCGGTTGCCGTATCGACAACGAGAGCTGTTCCGCGGACGGCGGCGCGACCCCCGAGCCGAGCGGCCGCCCGACGCAGACGCAGTCGGCGACTCCGACCCCCACCCCCACCAAGAGTGCGACCCCGACCCAGAGCGCCACCCCCACCCAGAGCGCGACGCCCACGCCGACCGGCAGCACCGGCAGTGGCACCACCGCCTCCGCCGGCTTCGCGCCCTACGTCGACACCTCCCTCTACCCGGCGTTCGACCTGCTCGCCGCGGCCGACGCGACCGGCGTGAAGAACTTCAACCTCGCCTTCATCACCGATGGCGGCGGCTGCACCCCCAAGTGGGGCGGTGTCACGGACGTCACCAGCGACGGCGTGGCCGCGCAGATCGGCTCCCTGCGCGCCAAGGGCGGTGACGTCCGGGTCTCCTTCGGCGGCGCCTCCGGTTCCGAGCTGGCCACCACCTGCTCCTCCGCGGACGCGCTGGCCGCGGCCTACGGCAAGGTCGTCGACGCGTTCAAGCTGACCAAGGTCGACTTCGACGTCGAGGGCGGCGCGCTGCCCAACACGGCCGCCAACACCCGCCGTGCCCAGGCCATAGCCAAGCTCCAGGCCCAGCACCCGGGCCTGGACGTCTCCTACACCCTCCCGGTGCTGCCGCAGGGCCTCACCCAGGACGGCGTGAACCTCCTGTCCGACGCCAAGTCCAACGGGGTGAAGATCGGCACCGTCAACATCATGGCGATGGACTACGGCCCCTCGTTCAGCGGCGACATGGGTGACCTGGCCGAACAGGCGGCCACCGCCACCCAGGCGCAGGTCAAGAGCGTGCTCGGGCTGTCCGACTCCGCCGCCTGGAACACGGTCGCGGTCACCCCGATGATCGGCGTCAACGACGTCTCCTCCGAGGTCTTCAAGGTCGACGACGCCACCCAGCTGGCGAACTTCGCCAAGTCCAAGGGGCTCGGCGGGCTCTCCATGTGGTCCGCGACCCGCGACAAGCAGTGCGACGGGGGCACCAAGCCCACCGCCGACGCCACGTGCAGCTCGGTCACCCAGGACAAGTTCGCGTTCTCGAAGGCGTTCAACACCTTCAAGTGACACGTCGGGCGGGGCGAGTTCTGCACCAATGCGGCATGATCATGCCTATATAGTTCCGGCCCGGGTCGATCTTCGGCCCGGGCCGGCCGCCGTCCGCACAGGGACGTACGGCCCGTTCGACATGCCATCACCCGGGCCGTTCCTGCCCGGGCCGCACCACTTCGGGGGAACAATGCCGTCCATCCGCCATGCCCTGGTAGCCACCGTCCTGGGCTGCGCCGCGCTCACGCTGACCGCCTGTCAGCCCACGGACACGACCGCCGACGCCGACGGCACCGCCGGCCCGTCGGCCTCCGCGAGCCCCTCCGCCAAGGGCGGCTGCCCGACCCTCGCCAAGGGCCACAAGTACGTCCTGGTCGAGAGCGTCTCCGGCGCCATGAACACCCTCACCACCAAGGACGCCGTGCAGCACTGCAGCTCCAGCGAGGGTGCCTTCTACCAGGCGACCGGGAAGGAGCACGAGTACACCGTCGAGTCCGGTGACACCCCCATCACGGTCCTGCACGTGAAGAAGAGCGGCCCGGCGAAGATGACCGCCGCCGGCGGCGGCCTCCAGCACATCCGTGTCTGCGTCAACGGCACCGAGCAGGACACCGCCACCGCCAAGGCCGACACCAGCGACTGCTACGGCGAGAACTTCTTCGACGTGGCCGTGGGCGGCGACGGCAAGCTCACCGAGCTGACCGAGCTGTTCGGCTCCTGACCGGCGGGGCGCGGCACCCCGGGGGGGGGGTGCCGCGCCCCCGGCCCGCTAGGTCCTGTCGTCAAATTCCCGTCGTCGCCCGAAGGGCGGCCTCGCGGCGTCTGGTGCG
>NZ_VISR01000012.1 GCF_007827595.1 Streptomyces sp. BK340 | reverse complement strand
TCTCCACACCTACAACCACCACCGCTGCCACACCGCACTCGGAGGCCAGCCCCCGATCAGCCGAGTGAACAACGCTGCGGGTCAATACACCTAGGGGGCTTCGTTCGGATCAGCCCGGGCCCGCGGCGACCTGACCCGAACGAAACCCCCTAGGCTCCGGAGCCCGGCGGCACCTCCCGCGAGCCCGGGAGGTGCCGGATCGTGCCGCGGGACGACGGGGCCGGTTCAGCTGTGCCAGCTCCAGTCCGCGACCTCCGGCAGGTCGGTTCCGTGGGCGCGGATCCAGTCGTGGTGGCGGGTGCGGGCGTCGGCCATGGCCTGGCGGACGCCGGCGGCGCGCATCGCGAGGCCGGGCACGCGGTCGATGACGTCCATGACGAGCCGGTAGCGGTCGAGGTCGTTGCGCACGACCATGTCGAACGGGGTGGTCGTGGTCCCGGACTCCTTGTATCCGCGCACGTGCAGGTTCTTGTGCCCGGTGCGTCGGTAGGCCAGGCGGTGGATGAGCCACGGGTAGCCGTGATAGGCGAAGATCACCGGTTTGTCGGCGGTGAACAGGCCGTCGAACTCGAAGTCGCTCATCCCGTGCGGGTGTTCCTCACGCGGCATCAGCCGGGTCATGTCGACCACGTTGACCACCCGCACCGCCAGGCCGGGTAGGTGCCGGCGCAGCAACTGGGCGGCGGCCAGCACCTCTTGCGTGGGTACGTCACCCGCGCAGGCCAGGACGACGTCCGGTGCGCCGCCGTTCTCGGTGCCGGCCCATTCCCAGATCCCGGCGCCGCGGGCGCAGTGGACCCGGGCCTGGTCCAGGGACAGCCAGTCGAAGCAGGGCTGCTTGCCGGCCACGATCACGTTGACGTAGTCCCGGCTGCGCAGGACGTGATCGGTCACGGACAGCAGGGTGTTGGCGTCCGGCGGCAGATAGACGCGCACCACCTCCGGGCTCTTGTTGAGGACGTGGTCGACGAATCCGGGGTCCTGGTGCGAGAAGCCGTTGTGGTCCTGGCGCCACACGTGCGAGGTCAGCAGGTAGTTGAGGGAGGCGACGGGGGCCCGCCAGGGCAGCAGGCGCGAGGTCTTCAGCCACTTGATGTGCTGGTTGACCATGGAGTCGACGATGTGCACGAACGCCTCGTAGCAGGAGAACAGTCCGTGCCGGCCGGTGAGCAGATAGCCCTCCAGCCAGCCCTGGCAGAGGTGTTCGGAGAGGATCTCCATCACCCGGCCGTGCCGGTCCAGGTGTTCGTCGACCGGGAGTGTCCCGGCCTGCCAGGCCTTTCCGCTGGCCTCGAAGACGGCCTGGAGCCGGTTGGAGGCGGTCTCGTCCGGTCCGACGAGCCGGAAGTCCCGCCGCGAGCCGGTGTCCCGCATGACCTGTTCGAGCAGGTCGCCCAGGACCCGGGTGGGTTCGTGCAGGGTGGTACCGGGCTTGTCGACGGGTACGGCGAAGCCCTCCAGGGCCGGCACGGGCAGCTCACGCACGAGGAGCCCGCCGTTGGCGTGCGGGCTCGCGCCGAGCCGCTTCGTCCCCTCGGGGACACAGGCGAGGACGTCCGCGACGGGCCGGCCGTCGGGGCCGAACAGCTCCTCGGGCCGGTACGAGCGCAGCCACTGCTCCAACTGCCGCAGATGCTCGGGGTTTTCCCGGACGCCGGCCAGCGGGACCTGGTGGGCGCGCCAGGTGCCCTCGACGGGCACGCCGTCCACCTCGGCGGGCCCCGTCCAGCCCTTGGGAGTGCGCAGCACGATCACCGGCCAGTGGGCCCGTTCGGCGCCGTCCTCCTCGCGGGCGGTGCGCTGGATCCGGGCGATGCGGTCCAGCGCGTCGTCCATCGCCGCGGCCATGGCCCGGTGCACCTGCTCGGGATCGTCGCCCGTCACATGCAGGGGTTCGTGGCCGTATCCCCGTAGCAGGGCGTCGAGTTCGGGCTCCGGCAGCCGGGACAGCACCGTCGGGTTGGCGATCTTGTAGCCGTTGAGGTGCAGGATCGGCAGTACGGCACCGTCGTGCACCGGGTCGAGGAACTTGTTGGAGTGCCAGGAGGCGGCCAGCGGTCCGGTCTCCGCCTCGCCGTCGCCGATCACGCAGGCCACCAGCAGGTCCGGGTTGTCGAAGGCCGCCCCGTAGGCGTGGGCGAGCGAGTAGCCGAGTTCGCCGCCCTCGTGGATCGAGCCCGGGGTCTCGGGAGCCACGTGGCTGGGCACCCCGCCCGGGAAGGAGAACTGCCGGAACAGCCGCTCCATGCCCGGCGCGTCCCGCGAGACGTCCGGATACGTCTCGCTGTAGCTGCCCTCCAGCCAGGAGTTGGCGAGGACCGACGGACCTCCGTGGCCCGGGCCCCACACGCACAGCGCGTCGAGGCCGCGCGCCCTGATGACCCGGTTGAGGTGCGTGTACACGAGGTTCAGGCCGGGGGACGTGCCCCAGTGGCCCAGCAGCCGGGGCTTGATGTGCTCGGGCTTCAGTGGCTCGGTCAGCAGCGGGTTGGCCATGAGATAGATCTGGCCCGCCGCGAGGTAGTTGGCAGCGCGCCAGTGCGCGTCCAGGGTGCGCAGTTCCTCGTCGGTCGGTGCGGGGGCGTCCGGGTGGGCAGCCTGGGGCATGAGGACTCCGGAGATCATCGTCGCTTGTCGGCAAGTCTGCCGGGAATGTCAGGAAAGTTCGGGTACCACGGCCACCGGGCATGCCGCGTGGTGCAGCACGCCGTGGACGACCCGGCCGAGGTGCGGGCCGAAGCGCCCCGGGCGGTGCCGGGCGCCCACGACCAGCAGGGCGGCATCGCTGGAGGCGGCCAGCAGGGCGTCGCGGGGACGGCCGGAGACGGTGCGCCGCAGCACTTCCAGGCCGATCGGGACGTCCCGCAGCGCCTCGTCCAGCGCCAGGGCGGCGTCCGACTCCCGCTCGCCGCTCCCGAGCAGGGTGCCGGTGACCCCGTGGCGCGACACGTGCACGGCCTCCAGGGGCACCCCGCGCAGTCCGGCCTCCTCCGCGGCGAATCGCAGGGCCGCCGAACCCGCGGGCTTCTCGTCGACGCCGAGGACGATCCTGCCGGGGTTCCCGGGCAGGGCCCGGTCGTCGTGGCCACCGCGCAGCACGACGACCGGGCAGTGCGCGTGCTCGGCCAGCGTGACGCCGACCGAGCCGAGGACCGCCTCGGCCACGGTGCCGCGGCCGCGGTGCCCGAGGACCACCGCGAGCGCGGAGTGGCTCTCCCGCACCAGCGCCTGTTCCGGTTCCTCGGGCAGCACGTCGGTGCTGACGTGCACGTCGGGTTGTCTGCGGTGGGCGCGGCGCTCGGCGGTCGCCACGATGTCCTCGGCCATCACCTGTTCGGACGGCCGGTCGGCGTCCCGGCCGAGGGAGGCGCCTTCGTAGCGCTCCCAGAGGGACGCGTACACCAGCCGCAGTGGCGTACGGCGCAGGGCCGCGTTGTCGGCCGCCCAGTCCACGGCCCTGAGGCTCGATTCGGAACCGTCCACGCCGACGACTAGGCGCATGGCCACCACCTCTCGGAGGGGGGATTCGGACTCCAGCCTGGCCTTGTGGGGCACGCGGGTGCAAGGGCCACTCGGCCCCGGCCGGTCCCCGGACGGCCCTCGCGCGCGGATCCGGCGCCTGCCCACGCTGGAAGCGGCAGGACCGTCCGCACGAGACCCAGGGGAGTCATCATGTACGGCACCCCGTACATCGTCAGCGATGTCATGACGCAGACGGTCGCCGCCGTCGGCCGACGGGCCCCGTTCAAGGAGATCGTGCAGCTGATGCGGGACTGGCGGGTCAGCGCCCTGCCGGTGCTGGAGGGAGAGGGCCGGGTCGTCGGTGTGGTCTCCGAGGCCGACCTGCTGCCCAAGGAGGAGTTCCGGGACACTCCGGAGGAGGAGTATGTCCGGCTGCGCCGCCCATCCGACGTGGCCAAGGCCGACGCGCTCACCGCGGACGAGCTGATGTCCTCCCCCGCGGTCACCGTCCGGCCGGGCGCCACACTCGCCGAGGCCGCGCACCTGATGGCGCGGGCCGGGGTCAAGCGGCTGCCCGTGGTCGACGAGGTCGGCCTCCTCGAGGGTGTCGTCAGCCGCGCCGATCTGCTCAAGGTCTTCCTGCGGGGGGACGAGGAGATCGCCGAGCAAGTGCGGCACGAGGTCGTGTCCGAGCTGTTCCCGCCGCCGGGCTCGGCCCTGCACGTGGAGGTGGAGGACGGCGTCGTGACGCTCGTCGGCCGCGTGCGGGACCCGGAGCTGGTACCCGTGGCCGCGCGCCTGGTGCGGGCCGTGGAGGGGGTGGTGGACGTGGGGTTCGACCTGGCTCCCGGTCGGGAGCGCAGCACGAGTTCGCCCTGACCGCGCCCCGGCCTCAGGCCGTTCCGGGGCGCACGATCACCACCGGGCAGCCGGCGTGCTGCGTCAGGTGCTGGCTGACGGAACCGAGCAGGGCGGCGGCGAAACCGCCCCGCCCCCGGCTCCCGACGACCAGGCACTCGGCGCCCTCCGCTGCCCTGAGCAGGACGTCCGTGGGATTGCCCTCCACGACCAGCGGCCGTACCGAGGCGACCGCCTCGGCGCCGAGCGCCTCGGTCAGTTCCCGTGTCATCCGTTGCCGGGCGTCCTCCTCGTCGACGTCCATGTCCACCGCGGGCCCCGACCAGCCGTACAGGCCCGGCAGTTCCCAGACGGCCACCGCGTCCACGGTGCCGCCGATCAGCCCGGCGTAACGCACGGCCCAGCGCAGGGCCGCGTACGAGGACGGCGAGCCGTCGACGCCGGCCACGATCCGGGGCCGGGAATCCTCCGTGTCCATGCGTCCCGCCTCTCTGGTGGCCGGAGCACCGGCCTCGCCGTCGGAGATCCCCCATGCCCCACGCTGCGCGAGGTCGCGCCGTGCCGCCACAGCAGCGCAGCCGGGGGCATGACGGCTCAGGGCAGCAGCCGCTGTTCCTTGGCCCAGGCGGGCACGGATGGCGGGAAGACCGTGGCCGCGTCCCTCGGCTTGCGGGACCGTGCCGGTGTCGAAGCCCCGGCCGTCGTCGGTCACGTCCAGCACGATCTGGTCGTCCAGGCAGGTGAGGGTGAGGGTCGCGGTCGTGGCGGCCGTGTGTTCGCGGACGTTGGCCAGGCCTCCCTGGGCGATGCGGAGCAGGGCGGACACCACGGGGGCGGGCAGTCCGGCGGGCGCGGCGCCCTCCAGGTGGACGCGGACGGTGAGCGCGGGCGTCGTCTCGCGCTCGGCGACCGCGCGCAGCGCCTGGAGCAGGCCGCCGCCCTCGGCCAGGTCGGCCGGGGCCAGGTCGTGGACGAAGCGATGGGCCTCGGCGAGGCTGCGTTCGGCGATCGCCGCCGCGGTGCGGACGTGGTCGCGGGCGGTGTCCCAGAGGCGGTCCGCGGCCTGCAGGAGCATGCGCTGGCTGGACAGCCCCTGGGCGAGGGTGTCGTGGATCTCCCGGGCCAGCCGCTCCCGTTCGGCGAGCGTGCCCTCGCGGCGCTCGGTGGCGGCGAGTTCGCGGCGGGTGCGGACCAGGTCGCCGATCAGGGCGTCACGGCGGGCGGACTGGCGCTGCATGACGACGTAGACGGTGGTGGCCACGGCGGTCACGGCCGGGGGGGTGACCTGAAGGACATCCCGGGCACGCTGTTCCTCGGGGGCGGCGCCCCGGTGACCGCCAAGGGTGCCCCGGTCGCGGGCATCGGCGTCGCGGGCGCCCCGTCGGGCGACCTGGACGAGCGTTACGCCCAGGCGGGCGTGGCGGCGCTGGGCCGCTGACCCGAGCCCCGGACCCTTCCAGGTGTCCTGGCCGCAGAAACGCCGAAGGCGTCCGGGCCGGCCCGTGCGGGGCCGGTCCTGACGCCTTCAGGGGTGTCGACCAGAGATCAGACGAGGTCGAACCGGTCGAGGTTCATGACCTTGCC
This sequence comes from Streptomyces sp. BK340, assembly GCF_007827595.1. Classification (GTDB taxonomy): domain Bacteria; phylum Actinomycetota; class Actinomycetes; order Streptomycetales; family Streptomycetaceae; genus Streptomyces. Next base: position 249,527 of record NZ_VISR01000012.1, on the reverse strand, counting down.
GAACGCGGCGGCGAAGTCCTTGGCGAACTTCTCCTTCGCGTCGTCCGCGGCGTAGACCTCGGCGAGCGCGCGCAGCTCGGAGTTCGAGCCGAAGACCAGGTCGGCACGGGTGCCGGTCCACTTGATCTCGCCGGTCGCGTCGTCGCGGCCCTCGAAGGTGACCTGGTCCTCCGAGGTGGACTTCCACGTCGTGCCCAGGTCGAGCAGGTTGACGAAGAAGTCGTTGGTCAGCTTGCCCGGGGCGTCGGTGAAGACGCCGTGCGAGCTCTGCTGGTGGTTGGCGCCGAGGACGCGCAGGCCGCCGACGAGGACCGTCATCTCGGGCGCGCTCAGGCCCAGCAGGTTCGCCTTGTCGAGCAGCAGGTACTCGGCCGGCAGGCGGTTGCCCTTGCCCACGTAGTTGCGGAAGCCGTCGGCGATGGGCTCCAGCGCGGCGAAGGACTCCGCGTCGGTGTGCTCCGCCGTGGCGTCCACGCGGCCCGGCGCGAAGGGCACCTCGACGTCGTGACCGGCGTCCTTGGCGGCCTTCTCCACGGCGGCGACACCACCGAGGACGATCAGGTCGGCCAGGGAGACCTTCTTGGCGCCGGAGTTGAACTCCGCCTGGATGCCCTCGAGGACGCGCAGCACCTGGGCGAGCTGGTCGGGCTGGTTGACCTCCCAGCCGGCCTGCGGCTGCAGCCGGATGCGGGCGCCGTTGGCACCGCCGCGCTTGTCGCTGTTGCGGAACGTCGAGGCCGACGCCCAGGCGGTGGACACCAGCTGGGACACGGACAGGCCCGAGTCGAGCAGCCTGGCCTTCAGGGCCGCGACGTCGGCGGCGTCGATGGCCTCGCCCTCGGCCTGCGGCAGCGGGTCCTGCCACAGCAGGGTCTCCGCCGGGACCTCCGGGCCGAGGTACAGCGACTTCGGGCCCATGTCACGGTGGGTCAGCTTGTACCAGGCGCGGGCGAAGGCGTCCGCGAACTCCTCCGGGTTCTCGTAGAAGCGACGCGAGATCTGCTCGTAGACCGGGTCGAACTTCAGCGAGAGGTCGGTGGTGAGCATCGTCGGGAGGTGCGTCTTCGACGCGTCGTGCGCGTCGGGGATGATCGCCTCGGCGTTCTTCGCCACCCACTGGTGGGCACCGGCGGGGCTCTGCGTGAGCTCGTACTCGTACTCGAACAGGTTCTTGAAGAAGCCGTTGCTCCACTGGGTCGGCGTGGCGGTCCAGGTGACCTCCAGGCCGGACGTGATCGCGTCGCCGCCCTTGCCGCTGGCGTAGGTGCTCTTCCAGCCCAGGCCCTGCTGCTCGATCGGAGCGGCCTCGGGCTCGGGGCCGACGTTCTCGGCCGGGCCGGCACCGTGGGTCTTGCCGAAGGTGTGACCACCGGCGATGAGGGCGACGGTCTCCTCGTCGTTCATCGCCATGCGGCGGAAGGTCTCACGGATGTCGCGGGCCGCGGCGATCGGGTCCGGGTTGCCGTTCGGGCCCTCCGGGTTGACGTAGATCAGGCCCATCTGGACCGCGCCGAGCGGGTTCTCCAGCTCGCGGTCGCCGGTGTAGCGCTGGTCGTCGAGCCAGACCTGCTCGGGACCCCAGTAGACGTCCTCCTCCGACTCCCACACGTCCGCACGGCCACCGCCGAAGCCGAAGGTCTTGAAGCCCATCGACTCCAGCGCCACGTTGCCGGCGAGGACCATGAGGTCGGCCCAGGACAGGCTCTTGCCGTACTTCTTCTTCACCGGCCACAGCAGACGGCGGGCCTTGTCGAGGTTGCCGTTGTCCGGCCAGCTGTTCAGGGGGGCGAAGCGCTGCTGTCCGGCGCCGGCGCCGCCACGGCCGTCACTGATGCGGTAGGTGCCCGCGCTGTGCCAGGCCATACGGATCATCAGCGGGCCGTAGTTGCCGAAGTCGGCGGGCCACCAGTCCTGGGAGTCGGTGAGCACCTCGGCGATGTCCCGCTTCACGGCGGGGAGGTCAAGGCTCTTGAAGGCCTCGGCGTAGTCGAACTCCTCACCGAGCGGGTTGGCCACGGCGGGGTTCTTCGCAAGGATCTTCAGGTTGAGCCGCTCCGGCCACCACTGGCGGTTCCCGCCGCCCTGGGTCGGGTGCGCGGCACGGTCGTGCGCGACCGGGCACTTCGCCTCGGCAGGGGTGTTCTCGGACATGGGGAATCCTTCCGAACTGAGGGGTTCACGGGGCTGCGGTAGCGGCGCTGGAACAGTCGGGGCACAGGCCCCAGTAGATGACCTCGGCCTCGTCGATCGAAAAGCCGCGGTCGTCGGCCGCGGTAAGACAGGGGGCGTGGCCGACCGCGCAGTCGACGTCTGCGACGACGCCGCACGAACGGCACACGAGGTGGTGGTGGTTGTCCCCGACGCGTCCCTCGAACCGGGCCGGGCTGCCGGGCGGTTCGATACGGCGTACGAGTCCGGCCGCGGTGAGCGCGTGGAGCGCCTCGTACACGGCCTGGACGGAGATGTGGCCCACACGGTCGCGTACGCCGGACGTGATCGCCTCGACATCGAGGTGATCGCCGTGGCGGACGGTCTCGAGCAGCGCGACACGAGCGGCCGTCACCCGCAGGCCGGCACCGCGTAGCTCCTCGGCGGTGGTCGGAGTCTGGGATGCGGTCATGACCCCGAACCTACCCTCATAAACACGAGAGATTCAAGAAAACGAATGATGCAATTCTGGCCACGTGTCGTCGGCCGGAATCCGGCCGGTGGACACGGAGGCATCATCCGGCCGCGAGTCCGGGACCGCCGCGCGCCGAGCCGAGGGGTCCCCCGAACGGGTGAGCGCGCGGCACCGGGGTCTGTGCGTCAGCGGCGGGACGCCTCGCTCGCGTACCGGCGGGCCAGGGCGTGGAAGGCCTCCTTGGGTTCCCAGTGCCGAGGGGAGGCGGGGTCGAACGGGCGGTCCTCGAGGGTCTTGGTGACGGCGCAGGTCGCGAGGTCGAGGTCGTGCCGGGGGTCGCCGGGGCGGTGCGGGGCGTCGAGGGCCACGAACTCGAAGGCCATCGCCGCGTACAGGTTCAGCGAGGAGAAGGCGTCGAGCAGGCGCATGAGGTAGTCGGCCTGGGTGCGCTCGCTGCGGACCGGGTGGCCCTTGATCTCCTCGGGGTGCTTGTCCAGGTCGACGATGTTCCAGCCCATGCCCCGGGTCTCGGGCGCGCCGACGTAGGCGCAGGTGCCGAACTCGGTGATCGCCAGTGGTTTGCCCCAGCGCAGGTAGCTGCGCAGCTCGCGTACGTAGTCGGCGCGGTGCGGGAAGTACGAGTAGTAGTCGATGCCGACGATGTCGAAGAGCCGCCAGTCGACCGTGTCCTCCTGGGCGGCCGCGTAACCGAGCCGGCCGTGGAAGACGGAGCGGCCGACCGCGGCCGCCCTGGCCGTGAAGCGGTCCAGCAGCCGTTGCATCCTGACGGGGTCGACCTTGCCGTCCAGCAGGTTCCGGATGCGTTCGAGGACGGTGTCGCCCGGGACGATGCCCGGCACGAACAGCCAGAACTCGCAGCCCACGCTGAGGTCGACGCTCGCGCCCTGCCGGCGCAGCCGCTCCGCGAACCGGCCGGTCTCGGCGAGGTGGTCCAGGATGTCCCGTTCGGGGACGTCTCCGAGCGTCGGCTGCAGCCAGACGTGCAGGCCCCGCTCGGCGGCCTCCGCGGCGGTGGCCGTGAGACGCTCCACGCCGTCGCCGGTGACGTCCACGGTGTCCGCGTGCAGCTCGTCGCGGATGGCGCGGATGTCCTTGCGCATCCGCGCCGTACGGAAGCCGGTGGCAGGCGTCTCGCCCTCGCCGACGGTGTAGACGACACCCCGGTGACGCAGTCCCTGCGGCCTCTCCCCCGCCTGAGCCGGGCCCGCGTTGAGCGCCGTCGCGGCAAGCCCTGCGGACGCCATCCCGGCGAGGAACTGTGCGCGGTTGATCCCTTGTTTCTTCTCCATACGGACACCCTGTCGGGCGCGCACCCGGCGACGCCGTCCCCCGATGGTCTAGGACGCGGGGCCGAAGGAAGCGGATCGGTCGGCGAAAGTCGCGGGGCGTGGAACCCGGTGGCGCTGCCCTCGTCGCGGACCGCGTCGGCGAGAACGAACGACGTGGTCAGGGGCGGTGGCTCGCGGGACCGAGGTGCGGGAGCCCGAGCCGGAAGACCATGCGGTCGACGCCCGGGCCGTCGTGGTCGCGCACGGGACGGGTGACCGTGAAGCCCACCGGGTGGGAGACTCGGAGTCCGTCATGGGGGGTGTTCGAGAGGGACTCCGGTGGATCTCGACACCGTCGCCGATGAGCTGTACGGGCTGCGGCCGGAGGAATTCGTCGCCGCCCGCGACCGGTATGCCGCTCAGGCCCGTACGTCCGGCGAGCAGGAGCTCGCCAAGGAGATCACCGCGTTGCGGCGCCCGAGCCTGGCCGCGTGGGCCGGCAATCTCCTGGTCCGCAGGCTGCCCGGCGAGGTCCAGCCGCTGCTCGTGCTCGGTGAGGAGCTGCGCCGGGCACATCGCGAACTGGACGGGCCGCAGCTGCGCCTGCTCGCCCGCAGGCAGCGCGAGCTGACCGGCGCGCTCGCAGGCCAGGCACGACGGCTGGCCGCCGAGGCGGGTCATCCGGTCGGCGAGGGCGTTCGGCGCGAGGTCGAGGAGACCCTGCACGCCGTCCTGGCCGACCCGGAGGCCGCCCGGGAGTGGGCGGCGGGCCGGCTGGTGAAGCCGCTCCGCGCCGCGATCGGGTTTCCGGAGGCGGACGAGGCCGCCGCCGGGCGCCGCGCCCGCCCCACGCCGGAGCCGGGGCCGAAGGCGGTGCGGCACGGGGGCGGCGAGGAGCGCCGCCGGCAGCTCGCCGGGGCGCGCACGGCGGCCCGGGACGCCGAGCGCGAGCTGCGCGCGCTGCAGGAGGAGGCGGCGGCCGCCGAGGCGGACGCGGAGGAGGCCGCCCGGCGGTCGGCGCAGGCGGAGAAGCGGCTGCGGGAGCTGCGGGAGGAGGCGCGGAGCGTCCAGGCGGAGCAGGGGCGGGCCCGCGCCGATGAGCAGGACGCCCGTGAGCGGGCACGGAAGGCCGGCCGGCACGTACGCGAGGCCGGGCGCCGCGCCCGGACAGCGGCCGCGCGGGTCGAACGACTGGCCGAGAACACCGAGTCCTGGGAGTCGTACGGCACCGGCCCGAACTCGCCCCGCGCGGAGGCAAGTTCACCGTCCACCCGCACCGCCCGCGCCGATCCGGGCGAACGACGCGAGCGTTCACTCTTACGGGTGCACCAGGTCCGGCCGTCCGTGGCATACCGCGGGTTGCGTCGTTCGGCAGAAGTGTGATGTTTGCAACTTGATGTGATGGAGAGGGGGCGAACGGGCAACGCTCCCCTTCATGCCCCACGCGAACCTCCTCCGGCAGGTGATTGGATGAGCACGGCGACGACCCGGGTGTCCCGGACGCCGTCCGTACGAACCGACGCGTCCACGGCGTCGGCGAGATCGTCCCCGCCCGCCGCCATGTCCTCCCTGCCGTCCCTCACCGGGCTGCGCTGGGTCGCGGCGCTGCTGGTGTTCGGGCTGCACGTGAACAACTTCGGCTACTTCGGAGGCGAAGCCGGTCACATCGTGACCTGGGCGTTCGGGGCCGGCGCCACGGGCGTGTCGTTCTTCTTCGTGCTGTCCGGTTTCGTGCTGACGTGGTCCGCGCGGCCGCGTGACCGTGCGCTCGCCTTCTGGCGGCGGCGCATCGCGCGGGTCTACCCGGTACACCTGGTCACCCTGACCGTCGCGTTCGCCATGGCGTACACGCTGGCCCATCAGTCGAAGCCGACACCCAAGCAGGCGCTGGCCAACGTCTTCCTGCTGCACTCCTGGTGGCGCCCCTGGTGGCAGACGCTGAACCCGGTCAGCTGGTCGCTGGCCTGCGAGGCGTTCTTCTACGCGGCCTTCCCGCTGCTGATCCTGCTGCTGCGCCGGCTGGGCGCGCGAGGCGCGACGGCACTGGGCGGACTCTCGGTCGTGGCGGTGCTGGTCCTGGCCCGGGCGGACGCACACCACTGGATGGACGAGTCGATCTACTCCCTGCCCGCCGCCCGGCTGCCGGAGTTCGTCCTGGGCGCCGTCACGGCCCGGCTGGTGCTGCTCGGCCGCTGGCGCGGGCCCGGCCTGGAGGCGTCGCTTGCCCTCGCGATCATCGGCTACTTCCTGGTCCCGCAGGTCACACCCGGCTACTCCGCCACCGTCTGCACCCTCGCCGGGTTCACCCTCCTCATCCCGGCCGCGGCGGTCGCGGATGCGTACGGACTGCCCTCGCTGTGGCGGCACCCGCGGATGGTGCGGCTGGGGGAACTGTCGTTCGCCTTCTACATGATTCACCTGCTGGTCCTGCGCGCGGGCACCAACCTGCTCGGCACGAAGCCGCACTTCGGGGTCCTGGCGGGTCTGGCGGTCACCGCCGTCGCCTTCACTCTCTCCCTCGGACTGTCCTGGCTCCTGTACGAGGCCGTGGAACGCCCGGCGAGACGCCTGCTGCTGCGCCGCCGCCGGACCGGAGGCGCGTCCGCCCGGCAGCAGGACGCCCTGTCCTCCAGGTGTGAGGCTCCCGCACCGGCGGCGCGCGACTGACCCGGCGTTCGAGCGAACGCCCGTGCGCCGGCCCCTGCAGGAGGGACCGGCGCACGGGACGTTTTCAGCCGTTGGTGCAGGAGTTGGCGAGTGCCGGGTTCAGCAACCCGATGATGTCGATGGTGTCGCCGCACAGGTTGGCGTCGAGGTCGAGCGGGATCTGGATGACGTTGCCGGACAGGACGCCCGGGCTGTCGGTGGCGACGCCGACCGGGTTCGGGTCGGCCGCGTGGGCGGCCGTAGTGCCGGTCAGGGCAAGGGCACCTGCGAGAACTGCTGTGGTAGCAAAGCTGCGCATACGCATGAGTTGCCTCACTGGTTGACGTAGGGACCCTTCCATCTCAGCGGCACCGGACGACACCTGCCCGCTCTGGTACGCCGTTCGGGACTACGGGAACCGGGTGACCTTGGAGGGGACGGTGTCCGTGCCCGACGTGGGGGCTCCCGTGTCGTCGACGACGTGGGCGTACTGGCCCTTGCCGCCGAGGGAGATCACCAGCAGGTCGTGCATCCTGATGCCTGCCGTGGCCGGTACCTGGAAGCCGTGGGCCTGGACGATCGAGGGATCGGCCGTGTAGTTGCAGTAGCTGCCCAGCCCCCATGCCTCGTGCGTGGTGACGGAGTCCGCGACCTTGTAGGCCGCGTAGCCGACGATGCCGTCGTGGGTGATGGCGGCGGCGTTCGGGGCGTCGTACGCCTTCTCGTTCTGGAAGAAGATCGTCCGGCCGCGTTCCCCGTTCCAGTAGACGTCGTACTTGTTGAAGTGTTCGACGAACAGGCCCGTGGCGAGGACGTCGTCGCCGTTGACGCGAAGGCCGTAGTCGGCGCGGTTGGTGTCCCAGCCGACGCCGCTGCCGTGGTCGGCACGCCAGATCCAGGTGTGGTCGATGATGACGTCGTCGCTGTCGACCACCACGGAGTTGGTGGCGAGGCCGGGTCCGGCGCCGCCGATGCGCACGAACACGTCCTGCATGGTGGTGGGGTTGGCGGAGTGGTCGGCGGTGGCACCGGGGGTGCCGATCCGCAGGAGCGTGTCGGAGTTGACGGGGCCCGCGTCGATCAGGAATCCGGCCAGCCTGACTCCGTCGACGTCGGCCACGTGCATCGCGTCGACGCCGTTGTCCGGGACGAGGGTGGCGAGACCGAGGCCGAGGACGACGGTGTTCGCGCGGGTGACGTCGATGGTCCGGTCGAGGTGGTAGACCCCGGGCGTGAAGAGGAGGTTGAGCCCCTGGGCGAGGGCCTGGTTGATGGTGGCGGCGGTGGCGCCCGGCTTCACGACGTAGAACTGGTCCAGCGGGATCGAGGTGCCCGCGTCGGCCGGCCAGGAGACTCCGCGGACGCCGGTGCGTCTGGCCGGGACGAACACCTTGTAGGCGGAGCCGTCCAGATAGAGGAAGGGCTTCTCGCGCGAGACGGGTGTCGTGTCCAGGGTCGTGTACGGACCGCTGTCGAAGTTGGTGGCCGGTGCTCCCTGGACGCCGGAGAAGGTCATGTTCCAGACGCCGTTGGTCCAGCCGCCGACCGAGCTGTCGCGGGTGTACCACTGCTGCTGGGAGTAGGGGCCAACCGTGCCGTCGATCTTCGAGTCGGCGATGTAGCCGCCGGAGGCCCAGCCGTAGCCGTTCGGGGCGAGGTTGAGGCCGCCCTGGACATGGATACGGCGGAAGGGCGCCGCCTGGGCGACCGCCCAGCGGTCCGTGCCGTTGGACGGCCTGATGGCGAGGTTCTCCGCGGAACGCCAGAAGTTCTGGGTGGCGTTGCCGTTGAACCAGCCCGCGTCCACGGTGACGTCGCCGTTGATCTGGGTGTCGTCGGGGTTCAGGCCGAGCCCGGAGACGGAGGTGTAGAACCCGAGCTGGGCGTTGATGCCGTTGTAGGTGCCGGGCTTGAGCAGGAACTGGTAGCGCCCGGTGCCGAACTGGCTGGACTCCTGCCGGGCGAAGACGTCGTCGAACTTCTTCTGGAGATCGGGGGTGGAGGGGTCGACGACGATCACGTTGGGGCCGAGGTCACCGCCGCCCTGGACCGGCGGGGTACCGGTGGAGCCGGTGTGCACGGCGACCTCCCACAGCGAGTAGCCGTAGCCGGTGCCGCGTGCGGTGCCGTGGATCCTCAGGTAGCGGCCGGAGCCGCTGACGTCGTAGGAGGCGGTGCCGCCGGTCGCGCCGGTGACGCTCTTGAGGGTGCTCCAGCTCTGGCCGTCGGCGGAGGCCTGGATCTGGAAGTCCTTGCCGTACGCCGTCTCCCAGTTCAGGTCGACCTTGCACAGGTCCTGGACCGAGCCGAGGTCGACCTGGAGCCACTGTGGGTCAGAGGCCTGGCTGGACCAGCGGGTTCCGGTGTCGCCGTCGAAGGCGGCGGAGGCGGGGGTGCCGGCGTTCTCGGTGGAGGAGGCGGTGGCGGGCCTGCCCTGCGCGGCGTTCGCGGTGCCGCAGGTGGGCTGGGTGCCGCTCGTCGAGCCGAACACCTGGAACTCCCACAGGGAGTAGCCCCATGGGGTCGCGCGGTGCACGCCCAGCATGCGGACGTAGCGGCCCTGCCCGGACACGTCGAGGATGTCGACGCCTCCGTCGGAGCCGGTGACGGACTTCAGGTCGGTCCAGTCGGTCCCGTCCGTGGACATCTGGACCTTGTAGTCCTTGCCGTAGGCGGTCTCCCAGTTCAGGACCACCTGGGTGACCGAGGCGGTGGCGCCCAGGTCGACCTGGAACCACTGGTCGTCGGCGGCGGCCGAGGACCAGCGGGTACCGGTGTCGCCGTCGACGGCCTTGGCCGCGGCGGTGCCGGCGTTCTCGGTGGAGGACGCGGTGGCCGTCTTCCCCTGTGACAGCGGGGTGTCGGCCGCGGCGGCCGGTGGGTGGGTGGCGGGCAGGGCGATCAGCGCTGCCGTGGCGGCGAGCGCGATGCCCAGGGATCTCAGTCTCATGTGGCGGCTCCATGCGGCTGCTGAGGTCAAGAAGCTGACCCCATGGCTTAGTTCATGTTTTGATTTAAGTGGTGAGGCAACTGGGCGGCAAGCCTTCGGAAGTCAAAACCTCCGAGGGCCTTCCGGCTCGCGCTACGCCTGCCGGCGTGTCTGGTTCCCGACCGTCTCCAGCAGTGCGGCGTGCGTCTCCGGGTCGGCGGCCACGATCAGGCCGCCCGCCCCGGTGTGCAGGGGCCCGCCGTGGATGCCGGTGACCGTGCAGCCGGCGGCCCTGCAGAGGGCGATGCCGGCGGAGAAGTGCACGCTGTCGCGCAGGTCGCCGTCGGTGACGTACCCGGCCCGGCGGCCGGCGGCCACCCAGGCGACCGCGAGGGTCGTGGATACCACCCGGGGCCGGAAGCGCCGCACGAACCCCGGGTCGGCCAGGAGGCGGACCGCGCGGAAGCCCGGGGCGTTGGGGAACGGCGGGTCGAGATTGACGTCCACCAGTTGCGATTCGGGCGAGGGCGTCAACTCCTCGTCCCCGCCGTCGTTCCGGACCAGGGCCCGCCGCCCGTCGGTCCAGAACACCTCGCCGCTGAACGGGTCGGCCGTCGCGGCCGCCGTGATCCCGTCGTCCGTCCGCAGGGCCACGTTCACCCCCACCAGCATGTTCCGCACCGCGTAGTTGAGGGTGCCGCACAGCGGGTCGACCAGCCAGCGGCGCCGCGCCGCCGCGGCGCCGGTGCTGCCGCTCTCCTCGCCCGTGACGGCGTCGTCGGGCCGCGCCTCGCGCAGCACGCCCACGATGGCCTGCTCCGCCGCGAGGTCGGCCGCCGTCGCGAAGTCGCCGGCGGACTTGTCGAAGCGGGCGAGGGATTTCCCGTACATGTCGCGTACCACGTCCGCGCCCGCCCTGGCGGCCGCCAGGGCCAGCTGGGCGTCGGACTCCCCGTTGTCGATCAGCATGTCGAGCAGGATAGGTTCCGGGCCCGCCGGGCCGGCGGGCCCGGAGCGGTTCACCGTGTGCGGGCTGGTCCGGTCGGCGTGAGGGACAGGGTCTGTTCGGCCGCGGTGCGCCCACCACCGACGGAACTGCCGCTCATGTCCGTCCAGTTGCGTGCCGGGGTGGTCTCGGCGTGCCGGCCGGAGGTCCCGGACAGGGCGAGGACGAGGCCGCTGTAGCGGTTGACGAGACGGTAGCCGCCGCCGTCACGGGCGCAGCGGATCAGGAACCACTGCTGGCCCACGGTCGGCCCGCCGGCCGGTGCCGCGGTGACGGTCGGCCGGGCGCCCCAGGCACGGCCGGCGGCGTTGGCGGAGTCGACGCCCAGCAGCCGGCCGCTGGCGGCGTTGGCGAAGGTGAAGGCGCCGTCACCGGTGGCGGTGAAGGTCCACGACTCCCGGGCGGAGCCGGTCGCGGACGCGACGGACGTCGTGCCGGCGCCGCGGGAACTCTGGGCGAGGACCCGGTCCGTGCCGCCGGTGATGCGGTAGCGGCGGGTGGTGTCCACCGGTGGGGCTGCGGGCCGGTCGGAGTCGACGGTGACGTCGACGTACTCGCCGGAGGCGTCGTGGGAGCAGCCGAAGGAGCAGTACGAGCGGAAGGTCCTGCCGACCACGGCGGAGCCGGTCCGGTTGGCGGGGTCGAGGAACCAGCGGTACCAGGACGCGTTCGTGTAGCCGCCGGTGTCGCCGATGAGGTGCCACCTCTGCGAGGCCAGGTCGTCGGTGGCGTAGAAGTACTGCGGTGAGTCGCCGCTCTGGTCGACGGCCTGCGGTTCTCCGATGTAGAGGCCGAGGTGGGCGTCGTAGGCGATGTTCATGACGAACAGCGGTGACGTCGGGGGCATCTTGCCGGCCGCGATCTGCTCGGCCGCGGTGCCGGTGCCGGCCGGGTCGTACTCGCCCGAGACGGGGGTGTAGCCGGTGGGGTGCCCGGCGTCGACGGGCACGATGTTGCTCTCCCGGCCGCCGGTGCCGGGCTGGGACCAGGAGCCGTCGTACCACTTGCGCCAGGAACCGGGGGCCATCTTGGCGGAGATCGGGGCGCGGGCCACGTGTTCGTAGAAGGCCTTCCAGCCGCCCTTCTTGTCCACGATCCGGGAGCCGTAATAGACGTAGAAGTACCCGGAGGCGGTGTCCGCGTAGAGGCGCTGGTCGCCGTCTCCGTAGGAGTACGTCTGGTTCGGGAAGGCCGTCGAGTCCCCGCGCCGCGTGCTGTACGGGGAGGTCAGGACGTGGTCCTCGATGGTCCAGGTGCGGCCCCGGTCGGTGGAGACGGCGTAGTCGATGGCGTCGTAGTGCAGTCCGTCCCCGAAGGGCTGCGGGGTGAACTCGTTGTGCACGAGGCCGTACCAGTCACCGGTGTCGGGATCGACCCACACCCCGGACAGATCGCAGTAGTTCTTCTGCGCGTAGCCGGAGCCGCTCGGGGCGTACGTCGCCTCGCGGCCGGTCGGGCTGTTGTTGCACCGCCAGGTGGTGTCGTCGTTGCGGTCGGCCGAGTTGGCCGGGTCGGCGGCCTTGCTCAGCGTCTTGTCGAACTTGGCGGTGTCGAAGTCCCTGCCGGTGTAGAAGTCCCAGGTGCGCGGGTCCTTCGCACCGTAGAGGGCGGCGGACTGCTGGTAGTGGAAGGTGCCGTCCTGGTCGGTGTACGGGGTGGCGGGGGTGTCCGTGGGGTGGGTGAACGGCACCGGTGTCCCGACGCTCACGCTGTAGGTCGCGTCGGCGGACGGGGGCGTGGCGGACGCCGGGGCCGGTGTGCCGCCGCCCAGGGTCAGGGCGGCGGCCGCGGCCAGGGCGCCGCCTGCTCTGCTCAACAGTCGCACGGGTGCTCCTTGTTGCCGAAGGGCCGGTTGCACCGGAACGATCCGGGCCCGGCGGTTGCTCCGGCAATGGACTCCCATGCTCCGTCTCTTGCACTTTCGCGGCGGCCCGCCGCTCAGTGCTCCTCGTCGGCACCGGCCGGGAGCGGTGTCTCCCAGGCCAGTTGGCGGATCAGCGCGTCGTCGACGCGGGTGGCGCCGGGAGCCGCGGAACCGGCGCGCGAGGGGGTGTGGGTGCCGCGGGAGATGCCGCCGCTGACGGTGATGTTGTGCTCGACGCGCGGCCGGCGGTGCTGCTCGTAGACGGCGAACGCGGTGCGCGGGTCAGGGGTGTCGCGCAGGGCCTTGGCGAGGACCACCGCGTCCTCGAGCGCCATCGAGGCACCCTGCCCGGTGGCCGGGGAGGCCGCGTGGGCAGCGTCACCGATGAGGAGGACGCGGCCCGCGTGCCAGGGGGTGCCGAGCGGCATCTCGGCGGCGTTGACGACCATCATGCGCTCGGCGCCGGCCGCCACGATGTCGCCGGCCGGGCCGGCGTCCTCGCGCAGCAGAAGGAGCAGTTCCTCACGCCGGCCGCCGGCCGTGCGGTGGGCGGGGCTGCCGGCGGGCAGCGGGGCGCCGGCGGTGCGGGCGAACCAGTACGTCTCCCCCTCCGGCGAGACCGCGTACCCGAAGGCGGACTTGCTGCCGCGCACCATGGTCATGGCGCCGCCGTCCTCGGTGGCGGGGGTGCCGTCCGTGTAGCCGTAGAAGACGCGCTGGCCGGCGTACCGGGGCTGTGCCTCGAGGGCTGCCACCTGGCCGCGCACGGCCGAGTTGAGGCCGTCCGCGCCGATCAGCAGGTCTCCGGTGGCAGTACTGCCGTCCGCGAAGTGCGCGGTGACGCCGTCGGGGCCGTCGTCCACGGACACCAGGCGGGCGCCGTGGACGACGGCCATGCCGCGCCGGGCCGCCTCCGCCTGCAGGGCCGCGTTCAGCTCGCCGCGGCGCAGGCAGCGGTAGCGCAGGGCCGGGTCGTCCGCGCCGGCGAGCGGCGCGCGTGTCACCTCGGTGCCGGTGCGGTCGAGCAGGCGCAGCGAAGTCAGCGGAAAACCGATGGTCGTGACGGCGTCCGTGGCGTCCAGCTGGGCCAGGGCACGCATGCCGTTCGTCGCCAGGGTCAGGAAGGCGCCGATGTCCTCGGCGGTGTCGGGGTGCGCCTCGAAGAGGGCGACCTCGTGTCCGGCCTTCTGCAGGCCCAGCGCTGCCGCCGTGCCCGCGATGCCGCCGCCGATCACCAGTGTGCGTGCCATCGGATCCACCCCACCGTCCCGTTCCGGTACCTCGACCGGTGGCACAGGTACGCCATGAACGGCGGGGCGGGCAAGAACGTGGTGTCACATCCGGACGGGTCCGGGGGCCTGACCTGCGCCACGCCCCGGCGGCCCGGACTCCGGGCTCACTCGGCGAGCTGCTGGTACATCGACGCGAGGTCCTGCGAGAGGACGGACTTGACCCAGCGGGTGGTGTCGTCGCCGAGCACCTCGTGCGCTCCGGACTCGATGCCGTCGAGGGCGGCCACCGCGATGTCGCGGGCGTTCGCCTTCGGGGCGTCGAGTCCGGCCGTCATGTCGGTGTCCACGTAAGCCATGTGAAGACCCGTCACCCGGATGCCGCGGGACTGGAGGTCCAGGCGCAGACTGTTGGTCTGCGACCACAGGGCGGCCTTGGTGGAGCTGTAGCTGCTGCCGTCGGCGAGCCAGGACAGCGCGGAGTGGACGTTCAGGATGTGGCCGCCGCCGTTGCGCTCGATGACCGGCACGAAGGCGCGGGTGAGCAGCAGCGGGCCGTAGTAGTTGATCTCGAACTCTCGGCGCACGTCCTCCAGCGGGGAGGTGAGCACCCGGGCACCGGTCGAGATGCCGGCGTTGTTGATCAGTACGGTCACGTCCGGCGCCTGCTCGGCCAGGGCCGCCACCGAGGCGGGGTCGGTGACCTCCAGAGGCAGCGCGACGGCGTCCGGGTGGGTGATGGTGCGCGGGTCGCGGGCGGTGGCGTACACCTTCCCCGCTCCCCGCTCGTACAGCTCCTCGACGATGGCCTTTCCGACGCCACGGCTGCCACCGGTGACGAGGACGACGGCGTTCTTGAGTGCGGTCACGGCAGTCTCCAGACAGGTGAAACCGATCGGTTTCCAGCATCGTAAACCGATCGGTTTCCCGACTCAAGGCGGACGCCGCTCTCAGTCGCCGCCCCGCACCGCCGCGAGGCACCGGCCATAGAGCTCTGCCGGGTCGGGACGTCCGTCGTGCTCGACGCAGAGCTCGGCCGCCGTGTCGCCACAGACGAAGACCGTCGCGACGATCGCCCTGGCACGCGGATCGCAGGCGGGGCCGGGGCCGGTGCCCAGCCGCGCCCGGATCACCGGGACGAGTCCGGCCTGCCGGCGCAGCCGCTTCTCGATGGAGCGGGCACGCAGCGAGGGAGTGGCGAAAATGAGGCGGTACAGCTCCGGCACCCGCTTCGGCGTGTGGTTGGCAGTCAGCACGACCTCGAATCCGGCGCACAGGTTCGACGCCGAGACGGCCGAACGCTACGGATGGATCAACCGCGCCCTGCCGCCGGAGGAACTGGACGGCTTCGTCGAGACCCTCGCCCGGCGGATCGCGGCGCTGCGCCCGGAGCAGATCACCGCGGCGAAGGCGGCGGTCGGCGCCGCAGCCACCAGTGGAAGCCTGCCGGCGGGGCTCGGCGAGGAGAGCAGGGCCCTGGGCGGCGTCTACCCGGCACCGGACGCCGCGGTCGAGCGGACGCGAGCCGCCTTGGCAGCCGGCGCCCAGACCCGCGAGGGCGAACTCGACCTGGAGGCGTCGCTGGACCGCGTCGCCTGAGCCTTGCACGGCCACCGGGCGCGCTTGGAGCCCCGACCGGGGTGGACACCCGTACCGGCCTGGGCGTCATGCTGGTCCACATGTCACTCGGTTCGCCGCCCCCGGTGGCGGGCGGCGTCTGTGGGAGGTCCGGTATGCGGTGGTGGACGGTCGGGTGTGCGGCGGCCGCGGTGGTCCTGCTGGCGGGGTGCGGCGCATCGGCGGGGCGGGGTGCCGGGAACGGGGCGTCACGGCCGGCTTCTCCGTCCGGGGGCGGCGGCGGTACGTCCAGCAGCCCGGCCGCCCCCGCGTCCACCGCCGGCGAGGCCCGGAGCCCTTCGGCACCGGCCGTGCGCTGTGCGGCCGGAACCGTCGACGTCGCCGTCTCCCCCGGTGACCCGATGCGGCGGGAGCTGTGTGTGCGGCCCGGGGCCGTGGTGCGGTTGGTGCTGCGGCCCCGCGAGGACGACAAGCGGTGGACCGGAGTGACGAGTTCTGCGCCCGCCCTCGTCCTGGTCTCGGGCTGGCAGGTGGACCCGGACGCCGGCGCGCATGCCACCCTGCGCTGCGCGGGCACCCGGGGCGGTGCCGCCCGAATCACCGTCTCGGCGAAGGCTCCGGACGTGGCGGGTGCCCCGCGGGGTGTCCTCACACTGGACGTGAACGTGGTGCCGTACACGCGGAACGGGTGACTCCGGGATCAGCGGGGTCACCCGTTCAGCGCTCGTGCGCGCCGCTCAGTCGAGGTCGCGGAGCCTGATGGTGTAGATGCCCCGGCCGTGGGTGGCCGCGTACAGGGTGCCGCCGTCGGGGCTCGTCTTCAACTGGAGGACGGCGACGGCCGGCAGGTCGCCGACCCGCTGCCACGTCGTACGGCCCGGTGCGCGGTAGACGACGCCGAGGTCCGTGGCCACGGCGAGACCGCCGTCCGCCGTCACCAGGGCGGAGTCGGCCGGCACGTCGGGAAGGTTCGCCGAGACGTCCTTCCAGGTGGTGCCGCCGTCCGTGGACTCGAAGACATGGCCGACGCCCGCGCCCGGGCCCTCGGTCCAGTGCCGGGAGAAGCCGTTGACCGCGAGGAAGACGTGGTCGGCGTTCTTCGGGTCGACGGCGAAGCCGCTGAGGTAGCGGTTGGGTACGATCCCGTCCACCGGCAGGGTGATGTCGTGCCAGCCGGTGCCGTCCGCGTTGCCGACGGCGATGCCACGGGCGAAGCCCTGGTTGTTGCACGGTCCGCACCAGGCGGCGTAGACCTTCCCGCCGGAGGCGGCGACGGCGGTCGCGACGCGCCCGGCGCCGAAGTCGTGCACGCTCGTCCACTCGGCGCCGCTGCGGATGGCGTAGCCGTGGGTCTGCACCCAGATGTGACGGCCGCCGGCGATCCAGGTGGAGCCGTTCTTCAGGTCCGTCGCGAGCGGGGCGATGAAGCGGGCCTCACTGGTGGCGTTGTCGGGCGGGGCGACGCCGTACGACGTGGCCCTGCTTGCGTCGGTGGTCCAGCTGCCGTCGTTGACGGCGCAGTTCTGGGTGACCTGGACGGCGAGGTAGACGTACTCCTGGGCGATGTTGCAGCCGTTGGCGGGATCGGTCAGGGTGTCGCCGCCGTCGCCGCCGAAGTTGGAGCCCATCACCTTGTCATTGCCGCGCAGGACGGACTGGCCGTTGTCCTGCAGACCGCCGGTGACGGACAGGCCGCCGTGGTCGAGGTCCCTGCCGATGCCGACGGAGTAGTACTGGAGGGTGTCGATGGTGCCGTCGTTGAGGGAGGTCCAGTCGGTGGCGTGGCCGGAGGCGTCCTGGGAGCCGTCGGCCGGGCGCTTGTAGACACCGCCGTCGTTGCCGACGTACACGAAGCTCTTGCCGTGGTAGCGGCCGATCGCGACGCCGTGCTGGTCGGAGTGGGTGGTCTGGTGGCAGTCGCCGGTCTGCTTGGCGGGGTCGATGCTCCAGCAGGAGAAGGTGAAGTTCCAGTACGGCCCGACGGTGGACCAGTTCGTGCCGCCGTCCTTGGTCTCGTAGACCTCCTCGAGACCGGCGTACACGTGCTGCGGGTCGCTCGGGTCCACGGTGAGGAACTGGTTGTACCAGGCCTGGACGCCCGGCATGTAACCCGCGGTGGTCAGCGCGGAGTTGTCGGCTGCCAGTCCCTTGTAGTCGGCGATCTTCGTCCAGGGGCCGGTCGGGGACCCGGACCTGGAGACGAAGATGCCCTCCAGACCGCTGTCCGGGTTGGTGCTCAGCTGCTCGGGCGACTGCTCGATGGCGTAGTAGCGGGAGCCGTCGGCGGAGCGGGCGAAGGTGACGTTGCCGACGTTGTCCGCGTCGCCGGGCAGGTCGCCGAGGCCGCCGGTGATCCGCGTCCAGGTGCCGCCGGTCTCGGTGTAGAAGCCGTTGTAGTCGTCGCCGCTGCGCCAGCCGACGGCCAGGACCACCTTGGACGGGTCCTTGGGGTCGATGGCGATGTCGTTGGCGATGTTCTTGTACGGGGCGCTCGGGTCGCCGGCCTTGGAACCGCCCGGCAGATAGTCGGGGTTGGGTGCGAACTCCAGCTTCCAGGCGCCGCCCAGCTTCTTCGTGGAATGGCTCCAGACGCCCTTGCTGGTGGCCGCCCAGACCTTGCCGCCGCCGAAGCGCAGCTCGTGGATGGTGGTGCTGTCCAGTTCGTCGCCGCCGACCCGGCGGCGCGGGGAGAACGTGCCGTGGTGCGGGTGGGCCAGGACGTAGACGCCGCTGCCGAGGTAGGCGTCGGCGTTGGTGGTGGCCTCGCCGGTGCCCAGCCACAGCCGGCCCGCGCCGTCGAGGGCGAGGGCGCCGGTGGACTGCGCCGGCAGCCGGTCGCTGATGGGCTGCCAGTGGCCGCCTCCGCTGCGCGAGCGCCAGACCCCGCCGCCGGCGCTGCCCGCGTAGACGTAGCCGCCGTCGTCGGCGGCGATCGCGGCCATCCGGCCGGTCACATTGCCCGAGCCGCCGCTGGAGTTGGAGTCGATGTCCCGGTAGCGCTGGTCGTCGGAGTTGTACGGCAGGTCGGTGATGTTGCGCCATCTGCCGTCCGTGCTCGGCAGGTTCCTGAGGCCCCGCCAGGCGGCGCCGTACGCGCCGGGTTGGACGACACCGGGTGAGGTGCGGGCCTCCGCGTACTGGTCGGCACCCTCGGCGATCTCGTCGGCCTCGTTGCCGTCGTCGTCATCGGCCTTCAGGTGCGGCGACCTGGCACCCACCGACTGCACCCGCTCCTTGGCGAGTTGGCCGAGCGTACGGACTCCGAAGGGACTGACACCGCCGCGGCCGGAGGCGGCGGACGGGGGTATCGCGACGAGCGCGGCGGACGCGGTGAGCGCACAGACGGTGAACCACCGTCTTCTGCGGGTCGGCACGGACAACGGGGACCTCCCAGAGGGGCATCGACTGCCGTCGCAGGAGACCCGACCACGCGGACGCTGGATCGTCCGCGACTTGACGCGCTTTTGACAAGAACCTGCCAGTAGATAACTGTCCGGCCCGGGTTCTTCGGGCGCGGCGGGCGCCGGGTGGCGTCCTTCCGCGTCACTCCCCGCGGCCTGAAGCGCCGGGCAGACCCTGGGTACGCAGCCGGCCCGCGGTCTTCAGCAGGCGGTCTGCGGGCTCGCGCAGCCGGGGATGGGCGAGGACCGTGTTACGCAGGCCGCGTACCGGTCTGCGCCACAGCCGCTGTGCCATGGCCACGGGGTGGGCGCGGGCGGCGAAGCCCTCGCCGACCCGCAGTTCACGGGTCTTCAGCCAGTCCTTGTACTCCTTGTCGCCGCGCCCCAGGTCCACCAGAGTCACCCCGTTGCGGGCGGCCGCCTCGGCGGTCCTCAGGTGCATCATCAACCCGGGCGAGTAGTAGTGCAGTTCGGGATCGTACGCGGTGAACCAGGCCGCCAGGACCGTGCTGGAGCGCGGGCCGAAGTGGGCGGCCACCGGGCGGTCCCCGGCGTACAGCACGGACAGCACCCCGGTGAAGTGCTCCTCGCGTACATGGAAGAGGTGGTCCACCAGGTCCACGATCCAGGGCCGCGCGAAGCGGTCCATGCGTCCCGTACGGCGGTACTGGGCGGACTTCCATTCCATGAGCGTGCGCAGGGCCCGCGGATCCCGCTCGTCGAACTCGAACCGCACCTCCCCGATGTCCCGCCCGAGCCGGCGTTCCTTCTTCAGCGTCGTCTTGGCCAGCCCCGGGTAGCTGCCGCGCAGCCACTCGGCGTAGCCGCCGTCGCCGGGCTTCACGTCGATCACCGGTGAGGCGAAGCTGCCGGTGACGTGCGGGGCGAACGGCCGCTGCTCCTGGACGAGATGGTCGAACTCGAAGATGCTGAGCCCGCAGGCGCGCAGCAGATCCGCGGCGTCCCAGGTGACGCCGGGCCGGTGCACCAGGGCCTGGCAGTCGGACAGCCCGAGTCCGATGGCCCGGCCGGTGCCCAAGGGCCCTTTCTCGTACGGGAAGAAGCCGACGGGGTCCCCGTCCTCCCGCAGGATCGCCACCCGCGCCCCGCCCCGCCGGCGGCCCACCGCGATGGTGAACTCCGGTGCCAGGAAGGGGTTGGCGTACTCCGGCGACTCGTCCATCGCCCGGTGCCAGGCGGTGCGCAGCGCGGAGGTCAGGTCACCGGGTCTGTGAATCGTGATCTGCACGTCAGCTCGCCCGCCCTTCCGCCGGCTCCGCGAGCGATCTCTCGCGTACCGCACCGGCCGGCAAGGCGCGTGGCACACCGTGTGGACCGTGACTCATGGAACGCATGGGCGACCGCTCCCCCCATGACGCGCCGGGCGCGTCCTGTCATCTCTTGTGCTGACTCCGACTCCCCGCCGTGCGCCAGTGCTCAAACGTCGCGAAACCGTACGCACACTGTCAAGGGTGCCTCAGGCGACGGATGGTCCGCCACGGGTCCGCGGACATCGGAGACGAATCGGGGCGGCACGGCGTGCACCGTGCGCCCCCCTGCCTCAGCCCGGCCGGTGCTCCGAACGGTCCGCGCCCGCCGTCATGTCCTGGGTGCCGATCACCGACAGCAGTTCCAGCTGTGCGGCGCCGTCGGTGCCGGGCGGGGCGCTGAACCACAGCAGGCGCTGGCGGCCGTCCTCGCTGAACAGGTTGTGGCAGTCGAGTTCGATGACGCCGAGCGCGGGATGGACGATCCGTTTGTGGTCGGTGCGCCGCAGCGCCACGTCCCGCTGCTCCCAGAGCGCGGCGAACTCCTCGCTGCGCCGGCGCAGCGCGGCCACCATGCGGGCGACCTCGGCGTCCTTGGCCCGGCGGGCGGCGACCGCCTGCAGGTCCGCGACGAAGACCCGGGAGTGGTGCGGGTGGTCCTCGACGGGGTAGACGGCGCGAGCGGCGGGGTCGGTGAACCAGCGGTGGACGAAGCTCGCCTCGGGACCCCGGGTGGCCGGGGGCGGGCCGAGGAGCGCCAGCGCCAGCGGGTTCTGGGCGAGGGTCTCGTGCAGGTCGTTGATGATCTGCGCGGGGGTGGTGGTGAGCCGGTCCAGCAGGCCGAGCAGGGCGGGCTGGGCGTGCGCCGCGGTGCTGTGGGCGGTCGGAACGGGGCGCTCGGCCAGGTGGAAGAGGTGGTCGCGTTCGTCGCCGCTCAGCCGCAGGGCGCGGGCGAGGGCGGCCAGCACCTGTGCGGAGGGCTGGGCGCCGCGGCCGCGTTCCAGCTCGGTGTAGTAGTCGGCGGAGAGCCCGGCCAGCTGCGCGACCTCCTCGCGCCGCAGGCCCGGGACGCGGCGGCGGGGCCCGGCGGGCAGGCCGGCGTCCGCGGGACGGACCCGGTCACGGCGGGACTTCAGGAAGGCGGCGAGCTCCGAGTGGTTCACGCCCCCATGGTCACCCCTGCCACGGCGCGTAACCAGGGGTTGCCGACCCCAGGGTGAGGCGAGCCGTGGCTGCCGCGCGGACGGCGGCCCAGGCTGGAGGCGCAACCGGGAACCATCCCCTCCAGCCCCCAGGAGTCCCCATGTCCACGCAGGAAACCACAGCTCCCCGCGTCGCCGTCGTCACCGGCGGCTCCCGCGGCATCGGCCGCGAGACGGTGGCCCGGCTCGCCGCCGACGGCTACGCCGTGGTGGTCGGGTACGCGGGCAACCGCGACCTGGCCGAGGCCGCCGTCAAGGACGTCACCGCGGCCGGCGGCCGTGCGGTCGCGGTCCGGGCCGACGTCGCCGACGAAGCCCAGGTCGCCGAGCTGTTCGGGACGGCCGCTCGCGAGTTCGGCGGAGTCGACGTCGTGGTCCACGCGGCCGGCCGGATGTACCTGGCGCCGATCGCCGAGCTGGACCTGGCGGAACTGGACGCCATGCACCGCACCAACATCCGCGGCACCTTCGTGGTCGCCCGGCAGGCGGCCCGGACACTGCGCCGGGGCGGCTCGTTCATCGCCTTCTCCACCTCCGTGGTGGGGCTGGCCTTCCCGGCCTACGGCGCCTACAGCGCCAGCAAGGGCGCGGTCGAGGCGATGACCATGGTGCTGGCCCGGGAACTGCGCGGCCGGGACGTCACCGTGAACGCCGTCGCGCCCGGGCCCACGGCCACCGATCTGTTCCTGGACGGCAAGGACGAGCAGACGGTCGCCGCGCTGGCCGCCCAGCCCCCGCTGGAGCGGCTCGGCACGCCCGCCGACATCGCCGAGGTGGTGGCCTTCCTGGCCTCCCCGGCCGGCCACTGGGTCAACGGGCAGGTCGTACGCGCCAACGGCGGCATCGTCTGACACCCCTCACCTCACCTCCCCGTTCTCTGCGAGGAATCATGACCACCGACACCCCCCTGACCGTCCTGGTCACCGGCGCCTCCAGCGGATTCGGCGCGCTGACCGTGCGCGCGCTCGCCGACGCCGGTCACACCGTCCACGCGGGCATCCGGCAGACGGCCACCCGCAACGCGCAGGCCGTGGCGGAACTGGACCGGTACGCGGCCGAGCACGGCGTGGCCCTGCACGCGGTCGACCTCGACGTCACCTCCCAGGACTCCGCAGACGCCGCCGTCGCCCGGGTTCTGGCCGCCGAGGGCCGCCTGGACGTGCTGGTGCACAACGCGGGCCACATGGTCACCGGACCCGCCGAGGCCTTCACCCCCGAGCAGCTGGCCCAGTTGTACGACGTCAACGTGCTCGGCGCGCAGCGCGTGAACCGGGCCGCGCTGCCCCACCTGCGGGAGCGCGGCGAGGGCCTGCTGGTGTGGATCGGCAGCTCCAGCACCCGGGGCGGCTGCCCGCCGTTCCTGGCGCCGTACTTCGCCGCGAAGGCGGCGATGGACGCGCTGGCGGTCAGTTACGCCGCCGAACTGGTCCGGTTCGGCATCGACACCGCGATCGTCGTCCCCGGTGCCTTCACCTCAGGGACCCATCACTTCGCGCACGCGGGTACGCCCGCCGACACCGGGCGCGCCGCCGCCTACGACGAGCGCTACGGCTCCCTGCTGGCAGGCCTGGACCAGCGGCTCGGGGCGCTCGTGCCGCCGGACGCGGACGTGGCCGAGGTCGCCGAGGCGGTCGTACGCCTGGTGGGCCTGCCCGCCGGCCGGCGGCCGCTGCGCACACACGTCGACCCGAGCCGCGACGGCAGTGAGGTCGTGTCCGCGGTCGCCGACCGGATCCGCGCCGACTTCTTCCGCCGCGCCGGACTCCAGGACCTGCTCACCGCGGGCAGCTCGCTCTGACACCCCCACGACCAAGGAGATCCACCATGCCGTTCGCGAACTTCAAGGTCCCCGCCGGAAGCCTGGACGAGAAGCAGAAGGAGCTGATCGTCACCCGCACCACCGAGCTGTACACCGAGATCTACGGCGAGCGCGCCCGCGCGGCCACGATGGTCCTGGTCGAGGAGGTCGCCGACGGCGGCTGGGGCATCGGCGGCGGTGTACTGACCCTGGCCATGCTGCAGGAGTCGTCCGAGGACTGACTGGCGCACCCTGCCCGGCGGCACCACAGTTGATCACCGTCCGCAGCACCAAGGCACCCATGAAAGGCGGTACTTCATGTCCCCCTCCGAGCCGGTCGTCCCGAAACCCGGTGATCTGCTGGCCGCCATGCCGTTCGCGGCCGGGCTGGGCATCGAGTTGCGGGAGGCCACGGCCGAGCGCAGCGTCGGGAGCCTGGCCTGGTCACCGGAGCTCTGTACGGCGGGCGGTGCGCTGCACGGTGGAGCGCTGATGGCGCTGGCGGACAGCGTCGGTGCCGTGTGCGCCTACGTGAACCTGCCCGAGGGGGCGTCCGGCACCTCGACGGTGGAGTCCAAGACCAACTTCCTGCGCGCGGTCACCAGCGGCCACGTCCGTGCCACGGCTCGCCCCCTGCACCTCGGCGGCACCCTGCTGGTGGTGCAGACGGACCTGCACGACGACCGGGACCGCCTGGTCGGGCAGACCACGCAGACCCAGATCGTGCTCCGGAAGAACACCGGCTGAGCGTCAGCGACACGAAGGCCGGCCCCTGCGGATGGCGGGGCCGGCCTTCGTCGTGCCCGGCCGTGATCCGCGCCGCCGTATTGACATGAACCTGCATCAACCCCGAGGCTTCGTGCGTGAAGTTGCTCGATTGAGCCATGTTTCGAGCGCTTCCGAGCAACAAGCGCAAGGACAGTCAATCCGCGATGGTGCGATGGGAGCTGTTCCGCAGTGCGAAGATTCCGACACCGCGTGCCGTGGCCGGCCTGGGTTCCGCTGGGGCTGGCGACCGCCCTGGCCACTACCGTGCTCACCGCCCCGGCGCCCGCCGCGGCCGCCGCGACAGCGGCCGGCGCCGTACTCGACTCCGCCCACAGCAGCGTCGACTGGCAGAGCCCGGTCTACGCCAAGGGCACCGGCGGCGGCCCCGAGAGCTGCCCCGCCGCGGCCGCCGACCCCGGCAGCTCGGTCTGTGACCGCTTCGACCTGACCGTCTCGGTGCCGGACGGCTACTGGGACGACAACCCCGAGGGCGGGGTACCGCTGTCGGTCAAGTGGGAGAAGCCCTCCGACGACTTCGACCTGTACGTCTACGACGACCACGGCAAGCAGGTGGCGTCCAGCGCCGGCACCGCCGACCCCGAGGCCACGGTGATCCCGCGCGCGTCGGGGACGTACCACGTCCTGGTCGTGCCGTACGACGTGCACGACAACTCCTTCACGGGCACCGCCTATCTGCCCGCGACCACGGACGCCGGAGATCTCACGTCCTTCACCGGCGGCAACGGGAGTTACACGATCGGCGCGGGCGCGCTCACCGCCCGCGCCGACTTCCTCACGGGAGGGCGACTCCGGCTCCAGGCGGACCCGTCGGGCTCACTGAGCGATCCGGCCGGCACGGCCATCGTGCGCAGGCAGCCCGCGTTCCAGCGGCACACCTCGTCCTTCGACGCGGGCGACTACTACGGCGTCCGTTCCCCCGAAGCCGTGCTGCGCGTGTACAAGAAGCCGCTGCGGTTCGGGCTGTACAAGCCCGACAACCGCACCCGGATCTGGCAGGAGGACAAGCCGCTGCGCTGGTCGACCGGCGGGATGCGGCAGAGCCTCGCACGGGGCGCGGACGAGCAGTTCTTCGGCGGCGGCGAGCAGAACGGCAGCTTCTCGCACCGCGGTCAGACCATGTACGTGGGCAACAGCTTCGACTGGAACGAGGGCGGCTACAACAACTCCCAGCCGTTCTACCTCTCGAGCGCGGGCTACGGCGTCTTCCGCAACACCTTCGCGCCGGGCGTGTACACCTTCGGGTCACCGGTCACGACCGGACAGCAGGAACGGCGTCTGGACGCCTACTACTTCCTCGGCGATGCGAAGCAGGTCATCGGGAAGTACACGGAGTTGACGGGCAAGCCCTTCATGCCTCCGGTCTACGGTCTCGAACCCGGTGACTCGGACTGCTATCTGCACAACGCCAACCGGGGCGAGCGGCACACCCTGGACGCCCTGAAGGTCGCCGACGGCTACACCGACAACCAGATGCCGCTCGGCTGGATGCTGGTCAACGACGGCTACGGCTGCGGGTACGAGAACCTGGAGCAGACCGCAAAGGGCCTGCAGGACCACGCCGCCCAGCTCGGTCTGTGGACCCAGGACGGCATCGACAAGCTCGCCGACCAGGTCAAGGCCGGCCAGCGGGTGGCCAAGCTGGACGTGGCCTGGGTCGGCAACGGCTACAAGTTCGCGCTGGACGCCTGCGACGCGGCGAAGAAGGGCATCGAGGACAACAGCGACGCGCGCGGCTTCGTGTGGCTGCCGGTGTCCTGGGCGGGTGCCCAGCGGTGCGGGGTGCTGTGGAGCGGCGACCAGAAGCTGTCCTGGGACTACATCCGCTGGCAGATCCCGACCTACGCCGGAGCGACCATGTCCGGCATCGCCTACAACACCGGTGACGTGGGCAGCATCTACCGGCACGACGCCAAGATGTACGCCCGGGACCTGCAGTGGAAGGCGTTCCTGCCGGCGATCATGACGATGGACGGGTGGGCCTCCGACATCACCACCGGCAAGCCCGCCGACCAGCAGCCGTGGCGGGACGGGGAGCCCTACACCTCGGTCAACCGCAAGTACCTGCAGCTGAAGGAGCGGCTGCTGCCGTACATGTACACCCTGTCCGCCGAGGCGGCGAAGACGGGCGTGGGCGCGGTGCGTCCGCTGTGGCTGGAGTACCCGGACGACCCGAACACGCTGGGCGCGCAGGCCAGGTACGAGTTCCTGTCCGGCCGCGACTTCCTCGTCGCCCCGGTCTACCAGGACTCCGACACGCGCGACGGCATCTACCTGCCCAAGGGCACCTGGACCGACTACTGGACCGGCCGCACCTACCGGGGTCCCACCACCCTGAACGGCTACCACGCGCCGCTCGACACACTCCCGCTGTTCGTGCGCGAGGGTGCGATGGTCCCCATGTGGCCCAAGGGCACGACGAGCTGGCAGACCCGCGACCGGCACGAGCTGGACTGGGACCTGTATCCGTCCGCCCACGGCACGGGCCGCTACACGCTGTACGAGGACGACGGGGTGACCCGAGACTTCGCCAAGGGTGCCGCTGCCACCCAGCGCGTGTCGATGCGCACCGGCGCCGAGGGGACGACCGTCTCGGTCGGCGCGAGCAAGGGCGACTACGCGGGCAAGGCGGACGCGCGGACGTACCGGTTCACGGTGCACGGCGGGACGGCACCGGAGCGCGTCTACCTCGACGGGCGGCAACTGCCGGCCTCCGCCTGGTCGTTCGACGGCGACAGCCGGGTGACGACCATCCGCACCCCGAGCCTGCCGCTCGGCCGCGGCTTCACCCTTCGCCTCACATGAGGAGCATCGAGTAAAGAACTCGTATGGTCTAGTCCAAAGAGCTCTTTGGACTAGACCAACCCATTGACGTGGTCGCATCACCCCCCGGAGGCTGGGGCACCTCCCCACCCCACACCCCTCTGGAGGCACGCAGTGAGACGTCTTCGGGCATGCCTGGGAGCGGCGGCCGCCGTCGGACTGGCCGCCGCGGGCACGACCGCGCTCGTCGCGGGCAACGCCTCGGGCGCGACCACCGCACTGAGCAACCGGTGGTACGCCGCAGCCCCCTACCTGATGCCGCTGGACAACGACCCGCCGGACGCGGCCGCCATCATGGACGCCACCGGCCTCAAGGCCTTCCAGCTGGCCTTCGTCCTCGCACCCAACGGCGGCGGCTGCTCCCCGACCTGGGGCGGCACGGCACCGGTCTCCTCCGACACGGCGGTTCGGTCGGTCATCGACACCATCCGCGCCAAGGGCGGCGACGTCTCCGTCTCCATCGGCGGGTACGGCGGCACCAAACTCGGCCAGGCCTGCCCGGACGCCGCCTCCACGGCGGCCGCGTACCAGCAGGTCATCACCAAGTACGGGCTGCACGCCATCGACTTCGACCTGGAGGAGCCGGAGTACGAGAACACCGCGGCGATCAGGAACGAGATCGGCGCCGCGAAGATCCTGCAGCAGAACAACCCGGGTCTGTACGTGTCCGTGACCACGGCCGGCACGGCGGACGGCACCGGCTGGTTCGGCAAGCAGATGCTGCTGGAGGCCAAGTCACAGGGGTTCACGCCGAACAACTTCTCCATCATGCCGTTCGACGGCGGCTTCAACGGTGCGGCGAGCCAGACCGGCGCACTGACCAACTTCAACGCGATCCTGCAGTCCACCTTCGGCTGGGACCAGGCGACCGCCTACGCCCACGAGGGGTTCTCGGGCATGAACGGCCGCAGCGACACCGGCGAGTACTTCACGCAGGCTGACTTCCAGACCGTGCTGGACTACGCCACCAGCCACAACATGGACCGGTTCACCTTCTGGTCCCTCAACCGCGACCGCCAGTGCACACCCGCCGACAACGGCGGCCGTACGTCGGGCACTTGCTCCAGCGTGACCCAGAACTCCTGGGACTTCGCGAAGTACTCGGTGAAGTTCGCCGGGGTCACGCCGCCGACCGGCACGCCCACCCCCACCCCCACGCCCACTCCGTCGCCGACCCCGACGTCCTGCAAGACCGCCTGGAGTTCGACGGCGGTGTACACCTCCGGCAACGAGGTCTCGTACGACAAGCACAACTGGAAGGCCAAGTGGTGGACCCAGAACGAGGTGCCCGGCGCCTCCGAGTGGGGGCCGTGGCAGGACGAGGGCGCCTGCTGAACCTCTTGACGCGTCTGGTTCAGACCTCTAGCTTCACGGGTCACCGATGAACAAGGATGCGTTCAGCGTTCAGAATGCTGAACGAACGGGCGGCTGAACGGCTGAACGGCTGAACGCATCCTCCCGGCGGAAGGACCCCCCACATGACCCGCTCCCGGCTCCTCGCGGCCACGACCGCCGCGGGCATCGCCCTCACCCTGACCGCCCTCGGCGGCAGCGCCGACGCGGCCGACCCCCATGTCGCGCCCGGAGGCAACTTCGACCTGTCCATATGGCAGCTCCAGGAGCCCGTCGGCTCACCCGGCTCCCCGACCACCATCCCCTCGTCCCGGCTGCAGGGCGCGAACGGCTACCAGGACGCGTACTTCTACACCGACACCCGCGACGGAGCGATGACCTTCTGGGCGCCCGAGAAGGGCGTGACCACGCCGAACTCGAACTACGCCCGCTCCGAGCTGCGCGAGATGAACCGCAACGGCAGCTCCGCCGACTGGCCGCTCAGCGGCTCGCACCGGATGAGCGCGACCCTGCGGGTGGTCTCGGTGACCAAGAACGTGTGCGTGGGCCAGATCCACCTCGGCTCCGGCGGCTCGTCCACCAAGCCGCTGCTGGAGCTGTACTACCACGCGAACGGCGACATCGTGCTGGGCACGGAGAACTTGCCGTCCGGCGGTCAGACCCCGCACACCGTGGGGCACGTGCCGATCGGCAGGACGTGGAACTACACCATCGCGATCTCGGGCGGGAACACCATCGAGCTGACCGTCAACGGCACCACCACGCGCTACGGCATCCCGTCGTCGTTCGCACCGTACAGGCAGTACTTCAAGGCCGGCTCCTACAACCAGTCCTCTTCGGACAGCACCACGAACGGGGCCCGGGTCGCCTTCTACGGACTGACCGTCCGGCACGGGTGACACGCGGCGC
The DNA here is from genome assembly GCF_007827595.1 of Streptomyces sp. BK340. GTDB lineage: Bacteria > Actinomycetota > Actinomycetes > Streptomycetales > Streptomycetaceae > Streptomyces. The sequence continues at coordinate 220,823 of NZ_VISR01000012.1, read as the reverse complement.
GACCTGCGCGACTGGTGCAACCGGGCGGACGGTCGTAGCGTCGAGATGCACGCGGTCGGACACGGCACGACGGGTGGGAGCGACCATGCGCGGATCACTGGCGGGAACAGCGGTCACCCTCGCCGCAGGGGCCATGCTGACAGCGGCCATGACCACGGCCGCGGCGAGTCCGCCCACCTCTGCACCGAAGGCCCTTCCTCCCACGCCCGTGCTGGTCGACTGCTTCTGGAACCGCAACGTCCGCCCGGCCGACTTCATCCTGGCCTGCGGCGACGGCAACAGCCGCCTGGCAGGGCTCGACTGGTCGCACTGGGGCTCCCGAACCGCGACCGCCGAAGGCCTGAACGCGGTCAACGACTGCAAGCCCTACTGCGCGGCGGGCACCTTCCGCTCGTACCGGGTGACCGTCGTGCTGGACCGCCCGCGGCCGTGGACGAAGCACCCGGACACCGAGCACTACACCCGGATGAGCCTCATCTACGAGGACGCCCGGCCGGAAGGCTTCAACCAGGTCATGACCTATCCGCTCTGGGACTGACCGCCCGCGGCCCGTCACCCGCGCGGGCCGCTCGCGGCGCCATGTCGTGGGCCGCGCGGGCGACCCCGCGGCCCGGCACCCCTTCCCGGTGACCGGCACCCGGCCATCTTTGTGTGACCCCGCACTCCGGCGCCCCGCGCGCCGTACGAAGAGAGGTCACATGCCCCGTCTCCCCCGCCCGGCCGGTGCGGCCGCGGCCGCGCTCGCGCTCGGCCTGATCGCGGCGGCGCCCGCCAGCGGCCACGAGCCGACCTTCACCGATGTACGCGTCGTGGCCCACTTCGGCCTGGCCGCCGGGCAGACGCCCGAGAACATCGCGCTCGAACCCGACGGCTCCGCCGACCTCACCTTCGCCCTCGCCCGGCAGGTCGCCCACGTGACGCTCGACGGCGACACCCGGATCCTCGCGACCCTGCCCGCCGTGGCCCGTCCGAACACGCCCGTCCTGCACGGCGCCGTCGTCACCGGCATCGCCCGCGGGAACGACGGCACGCTCTACGTCAACTACGCGACCGGCACCCGCGAGACCGGCATCTGGCGGATCCCGGCCGGCGGCGGCGCACCGCGGCAGATCGCCCAACTGCCGCCGGACGGACTGCCCAACGGTCTGGCCCTCAACGGGCGCGACGGCGTGCTCTACGCCGCCGACTCCGTGCTGGGCACCGTCTGGCGCGTCCCCCAGTCGGGCGGCACTCCCACGGTGTGGGCGCGGGGCACCCGGCTCGCACCGGGCACGGTGCCGCCCGGCTCCGGGTACGGCGCCAACGGCATCAAGGTGCACCGCGGAGCGGTGTGGGTGTCCAACAGCGACCGCGGGACGCTGCTGCGCTTCCCCTTCGCCCCGGACGGCTCCGCGGGGCCGGTCGAGACCCGGGCCACCGGGCTCACCGGCATCGACGACTTCACCTTCCCCGGGCACGGCAGCACCGTGCTGGCCGCGCTGAACGGATCCAGCGAGCTGGCCCTGGCGCGCCGCGACGGCACCCACTCGGTGATCCTCACCCGTCGGGACGGGCTGTCCAACCCGACCTCGGTGGCCGTGCGCGGCCGGACCGTCTACGTGCCCGGCGCCGCGTACTCGACCAGGCGGGACCCGAATCTGCTCCTGGCCCGTCTGCGGCAGCTCTTCGGCCGCCTCTAGCCCGCTGTGCGCCCGCCGCGGCCGGGCCGGTGTCCGGCGGCCGCGGCGAGCGGCGTCTCAGGCGATCTCGACCAGCAGGTCCCCGCCCTCCACCTGCTGGATCCGGTTGATGGCCAGCCGGGACACCCGGCCCGCCTTGGGCGCGGTGATCGTGGCCTCCATCTTCATCGCCTCGATGGTGGCGACCGTCGCGCCGGTCGCGACCTCGTCGCCCTCGGTGACCGCGAGCGTCACCACACCGGCGAACGGCGCCGCCACATGACCCGGGTTCGTGCGGTCGGCCTTCTCGGTCACCGGCACGTCCGAGGCGGCCGCCCGGTCACGGACCTGGATGGGCCGCAGCTGACCGTTGAGCGAGGACATCACGGTGCGCATGCCGCGCTCGTCGGCCTCGCCGACCGCCTGCAGCTCGATCAGCAGCCGCACTCCCGGCTCCAGGTCGACGGCGTACTCCTTGGCGGGCCGCAGGCCGTAGAAGAAGGCCTTGCTGTCCAGGACGCTGGTGTCGCCGAAGCTCTGGCGGTGGTTGTCGAACTCGCGGGTCGGACCGGGGAACAGCAGACGGTTGAGGGTCGCCCGGGGCTCCTTCGCCAGCCCGTCGCGGTCCTCGGCGGACAGTTCCGGGGCCGGCTTGGGCTCGCCGCGGCCCTGGAGGGCCTTGGTGCGGAACGGCTCGGGCCAGCCGCCGGGCGGCGTGCCCAGCTCGCCGCGCAGGAAGCCGATGACCGAGTCGGGGATGTCGAACCGGTCGGGGGTCGCCTCGAAGTCCGCCGGGGAGACTCCGGCGCCCACCAGGTGCAGGGCGAGGTCACCGACCACCTTGGACGACGGGGTGACCTTCACCAGCCGGCCCAGGATGCGGTCGGCGGCGGCGTACATGGCCTCGATGTCCTCGAAGCGGTCGCCGAGACCGAGGGCGACGGCCTGGGTGCGCAGGTTGGAGAGCTGGCCGCCGGGGATCTCGTGGTGGTAGACACGCCCGGTCGGGGAGGCGAGGCCCGCCTCGAACGGGGCGTAGATCTTCCGGACGCCCTCCCAGTACGGCTCCAGGTCGCCGACGGCCTGGAGGTCGAGCCCGGTGGGCCGCTCGGAGTGGTCGGTGGCGGCGACCAGCGCGGACAGCGACGGCTGTGAGGTCGTGCCGGCCATGGAGGCCACCGCGCCGTCCACCGCGTCGGCGCCCGCCTGGATCGCGGCGAGGTAGGTGGCGAGCTGGCCGCCCGCCGTGTCGTGCGTGTGCAGATGCACCGGCAGGTCGAACTCGCGGCGCAGCGCGGACACCAGCTTGGCGGCGGCCGGGGCGCGCAGCAGTCCGGCCATGTCCTTCACGGCGATGACGTGGGCGCCGGCCTCGACGATCTGCTCGGCGAGGCGCAGGTAGTAGTCGAGGGTGTACAGCCGCTCGGCGGGGTCGTTGAGGTCGGCGGTGTAGCAGAGGGCGACCTCGGCGATGGCGGTGCCGGTCTCGCGTACGGCGTCGATGGCGGGCCGCATCTGCCCGACGTCGTTGAGGGCGTCGAAGATGCGGAAGATGTCGATGCCGGTGGCGGCGGCCTCCTGCACGAAGGCGTCGGTGACCTCGGTCGGGTACGGGGTGTAGCCGACGGTGTTGCGGCCGCGCAGCAGCATCTGGAGGCAGATGTTGGGGACGGCCTCGCGCAGGGCGGCCAGCCGCTCCCACGGGTCCTCGGCGAGGAAGCGCAGCGCCACGTCGTACGTCGCGCCGCCCCAGCACTCCAGGGAGAGCAGCTCGGGCAGGGTGCGGGCGACGACCGGGGCGACGGCGAGGAGGTCCCTGGTGCGCACCCGGGTGGCGAGCAGCGACTGGTGGGCGTCGCGGAAGGTGGTGTCGGTGACCCCGATGGTCGGCGACTCGCGCAGGTGCCGGGCGAAGCCCTCGGGACCGAGGTCGACCAGCCGCTGCCGGGAACCGGCCGGGGGCTCACCGGCGGGCAGGGGCGGCAGCTTGGTGACCGGGTCGAGCAGGTCGGGGCGCTTGCCGTGCGGCTTGTTGACGGTGACGTCGGCGAGGTAGGTGAGCAGCTTGGTCCCGCGGTCGGCGGAGCTGCGCGAGGTCAGCAGGTGCGGGCGCTGCTCGATGAAGGAGGTGGTGACCCGCCCCGCCTGGAAGTCGGGGTCGTCCAGGACCGCCTGCAGGAACGGGATGTTGGTGGCCACGCCGCGGATGCGGAACTCGGCGACGGCACGCCGGGCGCGCCCGATGGCGGCCTTGAAGTCACGGCCCCGACAGGTGAGTTTGACCAGCATCGAGTCGAAGTGCGCGCTGATCTCCGTACCCGCGTGGGTGGTGCCGCCGTCGAGGCGGATACCGGAGCCGCCGGGTGAGCGGTAGGCGCTGATCCGGCCGGTGTCCGGGCGGAAGCCGTTGGCCGGGTCCTCGGTGGTGATCCGGCACTGCAGGGCGGCACCGCGCAGGGTGATGGTGTCCTGGGACAGGCCGAGGTCGGCGAGGGTCTGGCCGGAGGCGATGCGCAGCTGGGCCTGGACCAGGTCGACGTCGGTGACCTCCTCGGTGACCGTGTGCTCGACCTGGATGCGCGGGTTCATCTCGATGAAGACGTGGTTGCCGTCGCGGTCGAGGAGGAACTCGACGGTGCCCGCGTTGCGGTAGCCGATCTCGCGGGCGAAGCGCACGGCGTCGTCGCAGATCCGATCCCGCAGCGCCGGGTCGAGGTTGGGTGCGGGCGCCAGTTCGATGACCTTCTGGTGGCGGCGCTGCAGCGAGCAGTCTCGCTCGAAGAGGTGAATGACGTTGCCCTCGCCGTCGGCGAGGATCTGCACCTCGATGTGGCGCGGGTCCACGACGGCCTTCTCCAGGAAGACGGTCGGGTCACCGAACGCGGACGCGGCCTCACGGGACGCGGCCTCGATGGACTCGCGCAGCTGTGCGGGGTCCTCCACCCGGCGCATGCCGCGCCCACCGCCGCCCGCGACCGCCTTGACGAAGACCGGGAAACCGATCTGCTCGGCGGCACGGACGAGTTCGTCGACGTCGGTGGAGGGCTCGGACGAGCCCAGCACGGGTACGCCCGCCGCCCGGGCCGCGGCCACCGCACGGGCCTTGTTGCCGGTCAGCTCCAGCGTGTGCGCGCTCGGCCCGACGAAGGTGATGCCCGCGTCCTCGCAGGCGCGGGCGAGTTCGGGGTTCTCGGACAGGAAGCCGTAACCCGGATAGACGGCGTCGGCGCCCGCCCGGCGAGCGGCGCCCACGATCTCCTCGACGGAGAGATACGCCCGCACGGGATGTCCCGGTTCCCCGATCTCGTAGGCCTCGTCGGCCTTCAGCCGGTGCAGCGAGTTGCGGTCCTCGTGCGGGAACACGGCGACTGTGCGCGCGCCGAGTTCATAGCCCGCCCGGAACGCGCGGATCGCGATCTCTCCACGGTTGGCGACCAGCACCTTGCGGAACATCCTGGATTCCCTTCAGCTGCCTGCCGGCGACGAACACCATGGTGTCAGCCATGCCTTGCCGTACGTCGCGGCAACATTAGGGGTTGCCCGCACGTGTCGAAGTGCGAAAAGCGTCACATTGACGTGGTCCGGACATGCCAGTGGGGGGCTGCCGCCCTCAGCAGGATGGGTCGGTCCAGGCGGCTGCTGTCTCGATGAGCGCCCAATACTCCTCGAAGGGACGCGGTTCCCTCCCCCACGACAGGAAAGGCAACCAGATGTCACGTCGGGCATGTCGGGCGCTGTAACGAGTCCGTCCGGGTATATCCGCTCTCACCGCCGTCACCGCAATGGCGGCCGCGGCCCTGCTCCAGTCACCGGTGGCGGCCGCGCAGTCCGCCCCCCGCGGCGGGGACGCCGGGCACGGCGCGTCCCGGACGGCGGACTGCTGGGTGTGGGCGCCTCTCCGACCTGGAACGGGACGACGGACAAGGACGTGTTCTTCGTCCACACGGTCGCCGACGGCACCCGGGTCGTGCACCCGGCAACCCCTTCGGCAACCGCGTGTACAGCTACGGTCTGCGCAACCCCGAGGGCTTCGCGTGGGACGCCCGGGGCAGGATGTGGGGCGCCGACATCGGCCATACCGAGTGGGACGAGCTCAATCTCGTCTCGAAGGGCAGGAACTACGGCTGGCCCAGCTGTGAGGGAGCGTGCTCCACCGCGGGAACGTCCACCCCAAGAAGGTCTGGAAGCCGGAGGACGGGGGTGTGCCCGCCCAGGTCGCGATCGTCGACAACGCCGTCTACGTCATCACGCTGAGCGGGAAGCGGCTGTGGCGGTTGCCGATCGACGCGAGCGGTGTGGGCGTCGGCTCCGCGACGTCCTACTACAACGGTGCCTACGGACGGCTGCGCGCGCTGGTCAAGGTGCCGGGCGCCGATCAGTTGTGGATGGGCTCCAGCGGCAACGGCACGAGCAAGGACCGCATCCTCAAGGTCACCATCGGCTGACATCGGCTCCGGGCGCTCCGCCGGGCCGGCACTCGAGCCGGCCCGGCGGAGCGCATCACCGAACGCAGGTTCGAGCACCCACTTCGTGAAAACACACCCGAACCTTCCAGATTCGATCACCAACTCTCGTATAGTGACCGCCAGTTCACTCTCGATAGTCGCTCCGCCACCCGCCCGCCCCTGCTCGCCCCCTCTGCCGCGAGGACCACACCGGACCGATGACCGTGCCCACGCATCCCGGCGAACGACCCTCCCTCCGTACGCTCACCGTCGCCCTCGCCGTGTCCGGTGCGCTCTCGGCGCTCGTGGTCCTCACGGCCGTGTCGGCCGCGCCGGACCCGGCGCGCGCGCCGCTGGCCTGGGGTGCGGGCACCGCGGCGGTCGTGCTCTGTGCCGCCGTGGCCACGGCCGCCCACGCCGGGCGCACCGCGCGGGGCTCCCGGCGCAGGCTGGACAGCGCGACCCAGGACATCGGCCGGCTTCTGCAGCAGCAGGCCCGCACGACCGAGGAGAACCGCCGGGAACAGCAGCGACTCATCAACGAACTGGCCGCGCAGCAGGCGGAGTTCACGGCGGACCGGGCACGACTCGCCGAGGAGGGCGCGCAGGAGCTGGACCGGGTCCGCGGCGAGAACACCCGGCTGGCCGAGGAGTTGCGACGGACTCGGCGCGAGCGGGCAGCGGCGATCTCCGCGACCGCCAACGCGGCGGCCCGGATGCAGGCCCTCGCCACGGCGACCCTCGCGGACCTGCGGGCGATGGAGGACCGGCACACCGACGAGGACGTCCTGGCCGACCTCCTCCACCTGGACCACCGCACAGCCCAGGCCGGCCGGCTCGCCGACTCCGTCGCCGTCCTGACCGGCGCGCGTTCGGGGCGCAGGTGGGCGCGGCCCATAGGGATGGAGTCCCTGCTGCGCGGCGCGCTGGGCCGGATCGCCGGCTACCAGCGGGTGCGGGTCCACTCGGTCAGCGAGACCACCGTCGCCGGGCACGCGGCCGAGGGCGTGATGCACGCGCTCGCCGAACTCCTCGACAACGCCGCCAAGTTCTCGCCGCCGACGGCCGAAGTGCACGTCTACGTCGAGGAGGTGGCGGCCGGGGTCCTCGTGTCCGTGGAGGACAGCGGCCTGGTGATGGGGGACGTACAGCTGCGCCGGGCCGAGCGGGCGGTCGCCGGTGACGTATCCGAGCTGGGCGGCCTGACGGGGACGCGGCTCGGGCTCGCCGTGGTCGGCCGACTGGCCCGCAAGCACGGCCTGAAGGTGTCGTTCCGGCCGTCGGCGCGCGGCGGCACGGGTGTGCTGATGCTCGTCCCGCAGGAGATCCTCGTCGGCCCCGCCAGACGTCCGGATGCCGGCCGGCCTGCCGAGCCGACGGTCACCGCGGGCCCCTCCCCGGTCCATGAGTCCCCCTCGCCCGCCGCGGGCGAGGGCCCGGCAGGGCTGCCCAGGCGGAGCCGCGGCCGCACTCCCGCCGAGGCCGAACGGTCCCACCCGGCGCCCCCGAGCAGCGCGCCACACCCGGCACCGGGGACCGACGAGGCCAGGACCCGGGCCACCCGCTTCGGCGCCTTCCGGCAGGCCGTCCGACCGGCGCCCGGATCGGCCGACGAGCCCGAGCACAGCTCCCCCTCCGCCCACCCGCACGCGCACCCGGAAGGCGAGGCCACCTCATGAACGGCCCGAGCACCGCCGACGAGACGCTCACCTGGCTCCTGGAAGGGCTGCTGGACAGGACACCGGGGGCGCGGCACGCGCTCGTACTGTCCCGGGACGGGCTGAGGCTGTGCCGGTCGCCGGAGTTGAGCCCGGACCAGGCCGACCAGCTCGCCGCGATCGCCGCCGGGATCCAGTCGCTGTCGCGCGGGGCGTCCGCCGGGTTCGGTGACGGCAGCGGAGGTGTGCGCTCGGCGATGACCGAGTTCTACGGGGGCGTGCTGTTCATCGTCGAGGCCGGCGCGGGCGCCCACCTGGCCGTCGTCACGACGGAGGAAGCGGACCCCGGGGTCGTCGGGCACCACATGACCGAGCTGGTCGAACAGCTCGGCGAGCACCTGACCGCTCGACCCCGTACCTCATGAGCCGGCCCGGCAGGGACGACGCCCCCGACCGTCTCTACACCCTCACTCAGGGACGCAGCCGGACCGGCCGCGACAACCCCTTCGACCTGGTCACGCTGGTCGTCGCCGAGTCGGAGCCGGGGGCAGGAATGCAGTCGGAGCACGCGGCGATCCTGCGGATGACCGAGTTCCCCGCGTCGGTGGTCGAGATCGCCGCCGAGCTGCGCCTGCCCGTCGGCATCACCAAGGTGCTGCTGTGCGACCTGCTGGCGGCGGGCCGCGTCAGCGCCCGGCATCCGCGCCCGCCGGCCGTCGCCGACCCCGACATCCTGGAGCAGGTGATCGTTGCGCTCCGCAACCTCTGACCGACAGGAGTCCGTGTGATCCCCGGCGCCGTCCCCCTGACCGGCCCCCGCTTCCAGACCGAACCGGCCCGCCTGTACCGGGAGATGCGGGGCGAGCACGGCGCCGTGGTCCCCGTGCTGCTCGACGGCGGCGTGCCGGCCTGGCTGGTGCTCGGTTACCGCGAACTGCACCAGGTGACCGGCGACCCGGTGCTGTTCAGCCGGGACTCCGGGCTGTGGAACCAGTGGGCGAAGATCCCGGACGACTGGCCGTTGCTGCCGATGATCGGCCACCGGCAGCCGTCGATCCTCTACACCGTCGGTGAACGGCACCGGCAGCGCGCCGCGATGATCAGCGACGCGCTGGAGGCGGTGGACCCCTCCGAACTGCGGGCCCACGCCGAGCGGTTCGCGGACGAGCTGATCGACGCGGTCTGTGCCACGGGTGAGACCGACCTGGTCGCCCACTACGCGATGCTGCTGCCGGTACAGGTCCTCGCCCGGCTGGTCGGCTTCCCTGACGAGGACGGTCCGGGTCTGGTCACCTCCCTCAACGACATGATCGACGGAAGCGAACGGGCCCTGGCCGGCCAGGCCCATCTGGCCGCCTCCATGCGGCAGTTGCTCGCCGACCGCAAGGAGGGGCCGGCGGACGACGTGGTCTCCCGGATGCTCGCCGACGACGGCGGCTTCACCGACGAGGAGATCGCGCAGGACCTGATGGTGATGATGGCGGCCGGGCACCAGCCGACCGCCGACTGGATCGGCAACTCGCTCCGCCTGATGCTCACCGACGACCGGTTCGCCGCCTCCCTGTTCGGCGGGCAGGGCAGCGTCGCCGAGGCGATGAACGAGGTGCTGTGGGAGGACGCTCCCACACAGAACGTGGCCGGCCGCTGGGCCGCCCGCGACACCCACCTCGGCGGCCGCCCGGTCCGGGCCGGCGATCTGCTGCTGCTCGGACTGCAGGGCGCCAACTCCGATCCCCAGGTCCGTACCGACGCCGCCGCGCTGACCGGCGGGAACAGCGCGCACTTCGCGTTCGGCCACGGCGAGCACCGCTGCCCGTTCCCCGCGCAGGAGATCGCCGAGGTGATCGCGCGCACCGGTATCGAGGTCGTACTGGACCGGCTCCCGGACATCGACCTGGCGGTGCCCGCCGAGTCCCTCACCCGCCGCCCCTCGCCCTGGCTCAGGGGACTGACCCAGCTGCCCGTCCGGTTCACGCCCGTACCCGTCCTCTGATCCCGCGTCGCCCGGCCGACCCGCCGGTCCAGGGGTGTCACATCTCGTTCGGGCACGGCCCGCACGTGTGCCCCGGCGCCGCGCTGTCCCGGCTGGAGGCGGGGGTGGCCTGCCCGCGCTGCACGCCCGCTACCCCTCCCCGGAACCGGCGGTGCCGGCGGCGCAGCTGCGCGACAGACCGGTCGTCACCCAGAACGACCTGTTCGGGCTGCCGCTCCTGCTGAACGGCCGAGTTGACTTCGTGTGCGCTCCAAGTCATAGCGTCGCAGACACCCGGCACGCGAAGGTCACGTCGCCCGGCCTCCCCCACGGGATGCCGGGGGACCGAATCCGTCGCTAGATGGATGAGGGCCTCCGTGCCGTACCGAACGACGATCAAGTGTGCAGGAAAGGCTGGGACACCTCATGCGACAGCGCAGTCTGCGGGATCTGCAGGTATCGGCCATCGGCCTCGGGTGCATGGGCATGTCGGCCTTCTACGGCAGCACGGACCAGGACGAGGGCGTCGCCACCATCCGGCGGGCCCTGGAGCTCGGCATCGACTTCCTCGACACCGCGCAGCTCTACGGCCCGCTCACCAACGAGTCGCTGGTCGGCGAGGCGATCCGGGGACACCGCGACGAGTACGTCATCGCCACCAAGTTCAACTACCGGATGGACAACGCCGTACCGGGGGACATGAGCACGGTGGGCCGGCAGGACGGCTCGGCCGAGCACGTCCGCAGCTCCGTCCACGGCTCGCTGGAGCGGCTCGGCACGGACTACATCGACCTCTACTACCAGCACCGGGTCGACCCGGACGTGCCCATCGAGGAGACGGTCGGCGCCCTGGCCGAGCTGGTCGCCGAGGGCAAGGTGCGGCACATCGGGCTGAGCGAGGCGAGCGCGGACACCATCCGGCGCGCCCACGCCGTCCACCCGATCACCGCCGTGCAGACCGAGTACTCGCTGTGGACGCGGGACCCGGAGGCCGAGGTGCTGCCGGCCTGCCGTGAACTCGGCATCGGCTTCGTCCCGTACTCCCCGCTCGGCCGCGGCTTCCTGGCCGGCCGCTTCTCCTCCCCCGCCGAGCTGGACGAGAACGACTACCGGCGCACCAACCCCCGCTTCACCGACACCAACTTCGAGGCGAACCTCCGGCTCGCCGAGAAGGTGAAGGAGATCGCCGCGGAGAAGGACGTGACGCCGGCGCAGCTGGCCATCGCCTGGGTGCTGGCCCAGGGCGAGGCCCTGGTCCCGATCCCGGGCACCAAGCGCCGTACCTACCTGGAGCAGAACGCCGCCGCTGCCGGCATCGAGCTGTCCGAGGAGGACCTGGCCCGCATCGACGCCGAGCTGCCCGAGGCGGCGGGCGCGCGCTACGACGAGGCCGGGATGCGCTCGGTGAACCGCTAGGTCCTGTCGTCAAATTCCCGTCGTCGCCCGAAGGGCGGCCTCGCGGCGTCTGGTGCGTGCTCTCGGCGTGCCGGGCGGAAGTCCTCGTACTGGACGTAGTTGGGCTTTCGCCCGGTGCGGCGTGAGTGCGTGCCAGGCGTCGTGGGGCAGACGGGAATTTGACGACAGGGCCTAGGGGGCGCCCCTGCGACGGCGCCTGGCGTAGGCGACGGTCAGGACGGCGAGCAGGGGACCCCACAGGATCAGGGGCGTGTAGCAGACGTAGAAGGAGACGGCGTCCCAGCCGCCCGCCCGGCTGGGGAAGTCGTCGGGCAGCTTCCCGCCCCGGATCGTCCTGCCCATGATCTGGGTGGTGAGGGTCAGGACCGTCCAGAGCAGAGTCAGGACGGTGGCGCCGAGCGCGGCCGGGAGCACGGCCGCGCTGACCGGGACCCGTCGGCCGCGCAGGTACGGCACCCACCTCGGGAAGACCTCGCCCCAGCGGGCGATCAACCCGAACGCGGTGAACGCGACGGCCTCGGAGAAGATCGACAGGAACACGATGTAGGCCCGCTCCCCGATCCCGATACCCGGGTCGAACGCGGCCGGCAGGCGCCACAGGCCTGCGGGCAGGACGGTCAGCGGCACGGCGCAGGCGACGAGCCGCATCCTCCGGGAGACTCCCTCGACGGGCTCGTGGGCCGCCCGCCACGCGGCGCGCAGGCGTTCCGGGCGGGCTGTGGTGGGCGCGTTCGGCGGCGGCTGCATGCGTGCTCCTCGGCGTCAGGGGCCCGGCGGACCCGTCCGGTACCGAAGATCGCAGCGGGGGCACCCCTCACGAATCGCGCTGCGGGCCGAACCTCCCTCCGCCGTACGGGGGAAGAGCGCGTCGCGCCCGGGAACGAGGGAGCGGGCGGCCGCGGCGGACCGACCGTGTGTCCGTCGTGACGTCCTGTTCCCGCTCCTCCACGTGCCGTACAGCTCGTCCGGGAGCACGCTGGTAGGCATGAGGCTCCGGCAGAGGGGCGCGGGTGCGCAGCAGTCGTGGCAGTCGGCGCATGCGCTGCTGCTGCTCCCCATCCTGCTCATCGTGGTGATCACCGTGGTGGACCTCCGCTCCCCCGAGAGCATCCATCTGGGCCCGGCCCTGGTCATCGCCCCGGCGCTCACACCGTCGTTCGCCGGGCCCCGGACCACGGCGTTCGTGGGGGCGCTCGCGCTGGCCGCCCAGACGCTGATCGCCTTCCTCCACGGGGGGATCGCCACCTCGAACCACATCGTGCAGCTCGTCACCCTAGCCGTGCTCTCGGTGATGTGTGTGGTCTACAGCGCGGTACGTGAGCGCCGCCAGGCCCAGCTGGCTCAGGTACGCACGGTCGCCGAGGCCGCACAGCATGTGCTGATGTGGCCGTTGCCCGAGCACATCGGCCCGCTGCGGATCGCCTCCCTTTACCTGGCCGCCGAGGACGAGGCACAGATCGGCGGCGACCTGTACGCGGTGACCCGCTCCGAAGGCGCGGTGCGGGTGCTGATCGGCGACGTACGGGGCAAGGGGCTGCCGGCCATCGGGGAGGCGGCACTGCTGCTCGGCGCGTTCCGGGAGAGCGCGCACCGCAACGTCGCGCTGGCGGACCTGGCGGCCGGTCTCGACCAGAGCATCAGCCGCTACGCCACCGAGCTCGAGACGGAGGAGGAGGCGGGCGAGCGCTTCGCCACCGCCCTGCTGGTGGACATCCCGGACGAGGATCAGGTCACCCTGATGACCAGCTGCGGCCATCCCCCGCCGCTGCTGCTGAGCCCGGGGCACGCGGTCACGGTCCCGAGCCTGCACCCGTCGCCGCCTCTCGGCGTGCACGGGAACACCGATCACACGCTGGACGTGTTCTCCTTCGAGCCCGGTGACACGCTGCTGCTGTACACCGACGGTGTGGTGGAGGCCCGGGACGCGCAGGGCCGGTTCTATCCGCTGGCGGAGCGGGTGGCGCGCTGGACGGACGACAGTCCGGAGGCGCTGATGCACCATGTGCGGCGCGACCTGCTCGCCCACGTGGGCGGCCGGCTGGACGACGACGCCGCCCTCATAGCCCTGCACCGCACGCCCGTCGACCGCCGCCGTCACCACGGACGCGAAGGCGCACGGCTGCTGACCCATGACGCCTAGGAGCCTTTGTCGCTCCGCTCCTGTGCACACGTTCAACAGCCTTTGCGCCGATGTTCGGTTCCGGAGGTGGTCCGCCCCGGCCGGTCGTTGCGAGAATCCCGGGCCCCCGAGAACAGGGAGTTCCGATGTCCGTACGACACCTGCTCGCCGGCCTCGCCCTGCTGCCGGCTCTCGCGTTCCCCGCCACCGCCGCGCAGGCGGCCCAGGCCGACCCGCCGCAGGCCCGCTTCGACCTCCAGGCCCACCGCGGCGGTCTCGGTATGACGACCGAGGAGTCGCTGGAGGGCTTCGGCAAGGCGATGCGGCTTGGGGTCTCCACGCTGGAGCTGGACACCCACGTCACCAAGGACCTGAGGGTGGTCGTCAACCACGACCGGCAGATCAGCGGCGTCAAGTGCCGCGACACGGGCCCGGTCACACCCGGCGACCCGCTGTACCCGTATGTGGGCAAGTACATCAAGGACCTGACGCTCGCCCAGATCAAGACGCTCGACTGCGGCTACCAGCAGCTGCCCGGCTTCCCCGAGCAGGAGGTCGTCAAGGGCTTCCGGATGGTGGAGCTGAAGGACGTCCTGGACCTGGTCGAGAGCTACCACGCCAGGCAGGTCAAGCTGAACGTCGAGACCAAGGTGGAGGCGGGCGCGCCCGAACAGACCGCGCCGCGCGAGGTGTTCGTCCGCCGGGTGTACGAGGAGCTCCACCGCTCCGGCATCGAGCGGCAGGTCACCATCCAGTCGTTCGACTGGGGCGCGCTGAAGCTGATGCACCGACTGGCGCCGCGCCGGCCGCTGGTGGCGCTGACGAACTACGACTTCCTGCAGGTGGGCCGGCCGGGCGCGTCCCCGTGGCTCGGCGGAATCGACGCCGACGACTACGGCGGTGACTTCGTGAAGGCCGCCGCCACCGTCCCCGGGGTCACGACCCTCTCCCCCAACTACGGTTTCCCGCAGCACGGGAAGGCCGGCGACCCCGGCTTCCGCTTCTACTCGGATGCGGCGATGGGCGCCGAGGCGCACGCCCGCGGCCTGAAGGTGGTCCCCTGGACCTGCGACGACCCGGCGACGGTGGAGGCGCTGATGGACTTCGGCGTCGACGGGATCATCACCGACCACCCCGACCACGTACGGCATATCATGGCCGGCCGCGGGATGCGACTGCCCCGCCCGTACCACCCGCACGGCCGGTCCTGACCGGCCCGGAAAGCCGCGAGCCCCGCCCCGAGTGGGGGCGGGGCGGGACTGCGCCCGGCAGCCGGTCAGCGGGCCGGCTTGAGGTCGGTGATCTTCAGGGTCGTCAGGTCGGACCGGACGTCGATCCTGGTGACCTCGGCGTGGGGACCGTCGCCCCAGGTGAGGGTGACCCTGCTGGTGGCGTGGCCCGCGCCGGAGCCGGTGTAGGCGACCTTCCACTTCACCGGCACGTTCTGCGCGAACAGGATGCCGTCGGCGTGGTTCTTCCTCTCGTACGCGGCGACCTTCTTCTGGGCGGCGGAGGAGAGGTAGAAGGCGCGCAGCGCCTTGGCGGAGGTGCCGGCCGCCGGGTCCTCGGTGGCCCAGACGGAGTCGATGTAGGCGCCGTAGAAGTCGGCCACGTGCTGGGTGACGTTGCGCGGGTCGCCCTGGGCGGAGGACACGGCGGCGGCACGCGGGGCGTGGCTCGCGCCGGAGCCGGCCAGGGCGGGCGTCACGGCTGCCAGGGAGAGCCCGGCGGTGAGGGCGACTGCGGTCAGGAGGGTCTTGCGGCGGCTCACGGACATTTTTCTCGTTCCCCCGGTTTCTTCGCGACCGGCCCGATCCCGGCCGTCGACGGACCTTAAGACCGCATTTCCCTCCGCCCGGTTCCGCTTCTCCAGAACTTCCTTCCCCGCATTTCCCGGCGCCTGACACGTCGGCAAAGGTTGTGCTGAATTCCGGACCGCTTTCCCCGTCTTTTGGCCAGATTCGTTCAGGTCACCGGCGAATTCCGCTCTTCGACCGGCCGGGCGAGGTGTTCCAGGGCCGAACGGGTCGTCGTCGGTGAGGGTGAGCGGGCCGGGGTCCGGGAGGTGGGTCGGACCCCGGCCCGGGTCTTCACGGCTTGCGTGCGACCGCGCCGTACATCGCTATGTCCTCGTCCCGGACGTGCTTGACGCCGGTGCCGTCGGGGTGCCACTTGTGGACCTGGACGATGCCGGGTTCGACCAGGTCCAGGCCCTCGAAGAACTCGTGGGCCTCGTCGATGGTGCGCAGCCGCATCGGCATGTCGCGGGCCGCGTACTCGCGGGCGACCCGGCCCACCTCGTCGGGCGCGAACTCCGCGGTGCCGATGGACATCGCCAGGTAGCTGCCCGCCGGCAGCGGCTCCAGCAGGCGGCGGACGACGCCGACCGCGTCGTGCTCGTCCAGCATGAAGTGGACGATCGCGATGACGGTGAGGGCGACAGGCTCGTCCAGGTCGAGGGTCTCACGCAGTTCCGGGGCCTGCAGAATGGCGGCCGGGTCACGGAAGTCGGCCTCGATGTACGAGGTCCGGCCCTCGGGCGCGCTGGCCAGCAGGCCCTGCGAGAGGGTGAGGACGATCGGGTCGTTGTCGACGTAGACGACCCGGGATCCGGGAGCCACCGCCTGGGCGATCTCGTGCAGGTTGGGCGAGGTGGGGATGCCGGTGCCGATGTCCAGGAACTGGCGCATGCCCGCCTCCTCGGCGAGCCAGCGCACGGCACGGTTCATGAAGTCGCGGTTGGCGCGCATGTGGACCGGGAGGGCGGGCCACTCCCGGGACATGGCGTCGCCGGCCTCCTGGTCGGCCGGGTAGTAGTCCTTTCCGCCGAGGATGTAGTCGTAGATGCGGGCGGAGTGGGCGTTCTCGGTGTCGATGCGGTCGGCCGGCCATCCGTTGTCGGGCAACGCCGTGTCTCCCATTCGGGTCGGGGGGTGTCGGACTCGCGTCAGAAAGGGTGCGCCACAACAGGCACGGTCACAGCAGGAAGTCGGCGTCCCCCTCCTTCACCCCGGTCACGAACCTCGCCATCTCGTCGGAGGTGAACACCAGCGCCGGACCGTCGGGGTCGGTGGACTGGCGTACGGCGACACGTCCGTCGGCGAGCCTCTTCACTTCCACGCAGGCGCCGCCGGCGTCGTCGCTCCACGGCTTGGCCCAGTCGCGGGCGCCCAGCTGCCGGGCCGGCATGCCGTTGTGTACGGGAGGGTGCACGGTTACAGCTCCTTGCGAATCGCGCCGAGCACGGTCTCGGTCTTCCTGGCGGGCGCCGCCTGGGCACCCAGTCGGTCCAGGGCCTCGCGGTACACCACGACGTCACCGCCCTTGTCGAGGTAGACCGCCCCGACCAGGCCGTTGAGGTAGACGATGTCGGGCAGTTCACGGGCCCGGAACCGGAAGAGGTGGTACGCGCCCGCCCGCATCGCCGGGTGCGGGCCGTTGGCGAACGGCATGAGCTGCAGGGTGACATGGGGCAGCCGGTTGACCTCGATGAGATGGTCGATCTGGGCGCGCATCACCTCCGGGCCGCCGACCGGCCAGCGCAGCACGGTCTCGTCCATGACGACCCACAGTCGCGGCGGCCCCTCCCGGGCCAGCAGTTCCTGCCGGCGCATGCGCAGCGCGACCCGGCGTTCGGTGGCCTCGGCCGGGGCGTGCGGATTGCCGGCGCCGAGCAGGGCGCGCGCGTAGTCCTCGGTCTGCAGCAGGCCGTGCACGAACTGGTTCTCGTAGGCCCGGATCTGCAGTGCCGCCTGCTCCAGGCTGAGGTATGCGGCGAACCAGTCGGGCATGACGTCGCGGTAGGTGTGCCACCAGCCCCGCTTGTTGGCCTCCCGCACCGACTGCAGGAAGGTGTCGATCTCCTGCCGGTCCGTCACGCCGTACACCTGGAGGAGTTTCTCGGCGTCCGCGAGGCGCAGCCGGGCGACCCTGGCGGCCTCCATGCGGCGGATGGTGGAGTGGCTGACGCCGATGGCCGCGCCCGCCTGCTCGTAGGTCAGGCCGGCCCGGGTCCGCAGTTCCTCCAGCTGTCTGCCGAGGATCATGCGCAGCACGGAAGGGGCACCGCCCCAGTCGGTCTCCGCGGTCACGCCCACCCCCTCACCCGGGTTTCAGGGTCACCGTCTCACTCGATCGCTCTCACGAACCCTTTCGATCATTTCTTGCCTGAAGCAGCATGCACTTGGCTACTTGCAATTTTCAACTTGCGTGTTGCGAGCGGTTGTTGACAGATGACACAGTGGACTCACTGCTCCGGCTGACCGAAGGAGCGGGCGACGCAGTCCAGTCGGGGGAGACCGGGCTGCACCACGGCCTCATGGGAGGCGGTGCGCGTCGTCCGGCCCCTGGGCGGCCGGCTCTCCGACACCGTCCCCCGACACGAGGCCGGACGAAAGGCGTACGGCGATGGCTCCGCCCTCCTCCCTCCCCCAACCGCTCCACCGGCTGTCCGAGCACCACGTCCCGGTCACCGGCACGCCGGCCGCGAGTCCGCCCCCGCTGCGGCTGCCCCCGATCGGCCTTCCGCTCCGCATACCCGACGCCATGGAGCCCGCACCCCGGCCCGCGGAGGCCGACGGCGCCCCAAGACCACCCGGAGGCGAGCACCCGGGTCGACTCCCTGGGCCCGAGGGCCCCGACCCGCTCGCCTCCGGGGCCGTGGCTCCCGGACCCACGGCCGCCTTCGAACTGCCGGCCCTGCCGTCGGCGGTCGGCACGGCCCGCCGCGTGCTGCGCGATCTGCTGACCGCCTGGGGCGTCGCCGGACCCGGCCGGGAAGACGCGGTCCTCGTCGCCTCGGAACTGGTCACCAACGCGCTGGTGCACGCGGCCGGCGAAAGGATCGTGTGCCGGGTGCGCAGCACCGCGGACCGGGTCCGTCTCGAGGTCGAGGACCAGAACCGGGGCCCCGCCCGCCCCGTCCAGCGGCGGTCCGGCCCCGACGAGCAGAACGGACGCGGGCTCCTGCTGGTCGATGCGCTGAGCGCCGACTGGGGCGTGACGCTCGCGCCCGACCGGCCCGCGCGCATCGTCTGGGCCGACCTGAAGACCACGCCCGAACCCCCGGCCGGCCCCACACCGCCCGAACCCCTCCCCCGGACCACCCCCCACTCGTCCGAAGGAACCCCGCCCCATGCACCAGCCGACCCCTGTCCCTGAACCGTCCGCCGACCCCTCCTGGACCCGGACCCGCCCGAAACCGGGTCCGGACGGACCGGCCGAACGCCATCAGCCGTAAGAATCCGCAGGCCCTCGGGCGTGGGCCGTCGGCCGTAGGCAACCACCCCCACCCGTTTCCTCGGTAGATTCACCCCGATGCGAGCCGTTCGCATCCGTCGGCGGGCCCGGCTTCCCGTGAGGGACCCGGACCGTCCGCCACGCAGCGGTTCCGCCGGGGGGTTCCATGGTCTGGTCGCTCGTCCGCCGAAGCCGGGCCGTGTCCCGGCTCCCCGTGCCCGGGCGGTGCGAGTCCGGCCGGCACGTCCTGGCCACCGAGCGGCTGTTGCTGTTCACGCCCCGGACGCACCTGGACGTGGCCGCGGCGCTCGCCGCCAGCGCGGACGCCGAGGCCCAGCGGTGGCTCGGCAACCATGCCGACCGGATCGCTCCCGACCCCGGCACCCGGCGCGCCCTGCTGGAGTGGCGGCCCGCCGGCGACGACGGCCGCCGCGTCCCCCGCCTGCTGGCCAAGCCCTTCACCCCCGACCCCGGCATCCCGGTGTTCCTGGTCTGTGTGCGCAGGGCCGACCTCAGCTATGCCGGAGGACTGCAACTGGAGCACCACACGGGCGAGGTGGGCGGCTGGCTGGCGCCGCGCTGCCGCGGGCAGGGCCTGGGCGCGGAGTTGTTCCGGGCCGGGGCGCTGCTCGCCCACACGCACTTCGGCATGACCCGGGCCCGGGCGGGCGCGGAGACCGGGAACACCGCGAGCCGCCGGGCCCTGGCCCGGGCGGGCTTCGTGCCGGACGAGGGCCCGCCACGGCACACCCTGCCGGACGGGCGCGTGATCGAGTCCGTCTGGGTCCGCCACGACACTCCGACGGCCACGCGCTGCGCCTGACCGGCCGGGAGTGCCTGCACCCTGCCGCTCGCCGGCCCCTGGTGACGGGGCTACCCGGCGCGGGCATCGTCGCCCGGAGGTGCGTCGGGCAGGACACGGAACCCGGACAGGCCCTCGGGCTCCTCGGCCACTCCCGTGCAGTGGATCACCAGGGCCGCCGGTGGGCCCTGGGCCGCCCAGCCGGCCATCTCGGCGACGTCGTCGGGCCGCCCTTCGAAGACGGCTTCCACGTCGCCGTTGTGGAGGTTGCGCACCCAGCCGGCCACGCCCCGTTCCTCGGCGAACCGACGACACGTGTCGCGGTAGAACACGCCCTGGACGCGGCCGCTGACGTGCACGTGCTGCCGTACGGTCATTTCTGTGGGCTCCCGTTCTCCCGTCGGCGGGCGGTGATGCGGTGCCGTTCCGGCCAGCGGACGTCGTAGGCCCAGCCGAGTCGCTCGAGCCAGCGGATCAGCCGGGCGCTGGCGTCGAGCTGGCCGGTGAGCACGCCGTGCCGGGCGCTGGTGGGGTCGGCGTGGTGGAGGTTGTGCCAGGACTCGCCGAAGGACAGCGGGGCCAGCCACCACACGTTGCCCGAGCGGTCCCGGCTGCGGAAGGGCTGCGAACCGCTCGCGTGGCAGATGGAGTTGATGGACCAGGTGACGTGGTGGACGAGGCAGATCCGGACCAGCCCGGCCCAGAAGAACGCGCTGAGCGCCCCCTGCCAGGACCGGGTCAGCGCCGCGCCGAGCATCGCGGGGAGCGTGACGGAGGCCAGGACCACGAGTCCGAAGCGCTTGGAGATGAGCATCAGCGCGCGGTCGCGGACCAGGTCGGGTGCGTAGGTGCGGGGCGAGGCGTGCGCGGTCTCGAAGAGCCAGCCCAGGTGGGCGTAGAACATGCCCTTGGCCAGGGCGCGCGGTGAGCGGCCGTACCGCCAGGGCGAGTGCGGGTCCCCGTCGCGGTCGGAGAAGCGATGGTGCTTGCGGTGGTCGGCCACCCAGGTGAGCAGCGGGCCCTGTACGGCGAGGCTGCCGGCCAGCGCGAGGGCGATCCTGAGCGGCCGCCTGGCCTTGAAGGAACCGTGGGTGAAGTGCCGGTGGAAGCCGACGGTGATGCCGAGTCCGCTGACGAGGTAGAAGACGACGGCGAGCACCGCGTCCGTGGGGCTCAGACCGTGCCGCCAGGCCAGCGGCACGGCGGCGAGGAGCGCCAGGAACGGTACGGCGACGAACACGCCGATCATGAGCTGCTCGCCGCTGGGCCAGGACCGCGCTCTGCCGGCCAGCGGGGTGGGTTCCGAGAACTCCGACAACAGGGGGACCTTTCGGCTCGGGGGCAGGTGCGCAGTGGCCGTCAGTCGACAGCGGTGAAGGCGAGCACGGCGTTCTGGCCGCCGAAGCCGAAGGAGTTGCTGACGGCGGCTCGTATCCGCTGCGGGCGGGGCGCCTTGGTGACGACGTCCAGGTCCATCGCCGGGTCGAGGGTGTCCAGGTTGGCGGTGGGCGGGATCAGCTGGTGGCGCAGGGTGAGGACGGTGCAGGCCGCCTCGATGGCTCCGGCGCCGCCGATGGCGTGCCCGATGGTGCCCTTGACTGCGGTGACGGGCGGGGGCCGGCGGAAGACCTGGTACAGCGCGTTGTGCTCGGCCGTGTCGCCCTGCGGGGTGGAGGTGCCGTGCGCGTTGACGTGGTCGACGTCCTCCGGGGCCAGGCCGGCGTCGGCGAGGGCGCCCCGGATGGCGCGGGCGGCGCCCTCGCCGTCCGGGTGCGGGGCGGTGAAGTGGTGGGCGTCGCAGGAGGCGCCGAACCCGGAGAGCAGGGCCGCGGGCCGGGCGCTGCGGGCGCGGGCGTCCTCCACGCGTTCCAGGACGAGCACGGCGGCGCCCTCGCCGAGCACGAATCCGTCGCGGTCGCGGTCGAACGGCCGGGAGGCCTCGTGCGGGCACTCGGCGCGGCGGGACAGGGCGCGCATCTGGGCGAAGCAGGCCGCGGTCATGCGCAGCCGGGCAGACTCGCTGCCCCCGGCGAGGACGAGGTCACAGGCACCGGACAGCAGCCAGTCGCGGGCCAGGCCGAGCGCACTGGTGCCGGAGGCGCAGGCGGTGCTCACGACCATGTTCGGGCCCTGCGCACCGAGGTCGAGGGCGATCTCGGCGGCGGCCATGTTCGGCACGCTGCGCGGCAGCGCGAGCGGCGAGACGCGCTCCGGGGTGCTGTGGGCGAGGCGGTCGAACTCGGCCTGCCAGCCCTGCATGGACCCGGTCCCGACCCCCATCACGACGCCGACGCGGGCCCCGTCCCAGCCGTGGGGGGTGAGCCGGGCGTCGGCGACGGCCTCTCGGGCGGCGAGCAGCGCGAAGGTGGTGAAGCGGTCCAGGCGGCGGCTGAGCCGGTGCCCGAGCAGTCCGGCCGTGTCGAGGTCGGGCACCCGGCAGGAGAAGGCCACGGGCAGCCCGTCGAGACCGGGGTCGGCGGTCGCGGTGGACTGTCCGGCGCACAGGCCCGCCCACGCCTCGTCGCGGCCGATACCGGCCGGTGTGACCAGTCCCAGTCCGGTGACGGCCACGGGGGCGCGCCGTGCCGGGACGCGTGCTTTCACAAGCTGCATGAGGCGTGATTATCCGGTCCGAAAGCGGCTGTTCCGGGCTACGACAACTCGTTCGGCCCAGGACGGCGGCCGCTACCACCCGGATGTGCGAACGTCGCTGACGAACGGTCACTCCGAACGTCCGCACCGCGCTCGAACAGGGGTCGGCGAGGGCGGTCTCCAGGTCGTCCGGCGGGCGGGGCGAGTCGGCCTGCGGGACGGCGGGAGCGGTGCGGACCGGGGACGCTGGGGCTGCGGGCGGGGGCGGTGGCTCATCCGCCGGCTGCTCGGCGCGGCTTCCGGAGGCGACCCGGTGGGTGGTCGTGCGAGGCGTCGTGGCGCGGCAGGCCGGTCTCCGGGTGGATGAGCAGCTGCGGCCCGTCCCGAACCGAGGGGCGCTGCTTCGCCGCGCTCCGAGCGGGCCGGCTCAGGCCCGCGAGTGGGCGAGCAACGCCGCGGCTGCGGTGCGCAGTTGTTCCGCCGCCGTGCCGCAGGCGGCCGCCTGACGTTCCAGGGCGGGGCGGCTCCACTCGGGTGCCGCCGAGCAGGCGGACAGCTCGGCCGCGGTGGCGAGCAGTCGCCGGGCGTAGCCGTCCATCAGGTCGGCGTCGGCGCGCAACCCGATCGCCTGGTCGAGGAGTTCGTCGGTCGACGGCAGGGCGCGGAGGGACTCGGTGACCATGGTGGCTCCCACTGACGGGTGTGCGTGCGGGGTCAGCGCGGCAGGACGGCGCCGGCGCTGCGGTGGAAGACGAACTGCGGGCAGGACAGCACGAAGTGCGGGAGGGCCGTATCGATGCCGAGCCGGCGCAGCTGCCCGGCCATGGGTTCGGCCGCGGCGGTGCCAAGGCGCAGCCGTACCCCGGTCCCGGTGTGCAGCCGCAGCCGTCCGTGGGTCCGGACCAGGGTGCGCACGGTGCTCTCGCCGCGCCTGCCGTAGAGGGTCCAGTCGGCCTCGGGGCAGCGCAGGCCCCGGCCGAGGCGTCCCTTGACGGCGAGCCCGAGTCCCGGTGCGGTGAGGCCGAGGTGGCGGCTCATCAGATCGGCTTCGGCGGCCATGCGCACCGCGGGCTGGCCCCAGATCTGCCGGGAGACGACGCGTGCCTCCTCGCTGCTGACGGCGAGGGAGAGGACGTAACGGCCGGTGCGGCGCAGGTCGACGCGGCGCAGCAGGTCGGCGGCGATGTCGTAGGGGCGCGGCCGCCACAGGTCGTCCACCAGCACCGACAGGGCGATCTCGGCGTACGGGCCGATCGTGGAGCAGCGGTGCTCGTACAGGGACAGCACCGCGAGCGCCCGTCGGCCCAGCCTGCTCGGCACCATCCAGGTGACGTCGGGCAGCAGGCCGCGCGCGGCCGCGGCGTCGACGGCGAAGCAGAGGTGGGCGGCTGAGGAGTCGTAGTAGCGCACCGGGACGTCGACGGGGCCGGTCGTGGTGGGGAGCGGGGTGGTGGGGACGGTGAGGAAGGGGTAGCCCTCGGGCGGCCGGGCACGGTCCTTGAGCCGGTAGGCCTGGGTGCGCACCACGGGGCCGCGGTAGGGGGCGAGCGCCTCGTCGACGTCCTTGCGGACCTCGGGGATGACGGTCCGCAGGTGCTCGGTGTACTCGCGGAGCATGTGGCACAGCGGGAACTCGCGCGTGGGTCCGGCGTAGTCGGCCTCGTACCGGTTGGGGTGCGGGTCGAAGGCGGAGCGGGCGTCCCGGCCGGCGAGGACGGGCACGAGGTCGTGCTGGTTGGTGATGGCTGCGACCCAGGTGCGCGGGTCGGCGGGCCTCCTGTTGTGGACCGGGGAACCCACCGCGATCACATGGGTGACCCGGTAGGCGCGGCAGAACTCCTCGTCCTGAGCGAGGTTCATCAGCGCGATCCCGCCCTCGCCGTGTCCGATCAGGGCGAGGTCGGCGCCGCGGGGGATGCCGTGGTCCGCGAGCGCGAGCAGGATCGAGCTGGTGTGGGGTGATTCGGCCGGGAAGAGGCTGCGCCAGGGGCCCACGAAGTCCTGCGGGGAGTCGTTGCGGGGGCGTCCGGGCGTCGTACCGGGCGCCTGGACGACGTACCGGACGACGCCGTCGGGACCGCGCACGTTCTGCACCAGGATCCGCCCGCCCGCGGACACCACCTCGATGTTGCGCAGGAAGCCGAGGAGGGAGCCTTCGGTGGCTATGGTCTGCCGCTCCTGGCCGGAGAGATCGACGGCCTCGGCCGCTCCCCCGCCCTGATCCGTGCCCGCCGGACGGGCGGCGCTGCCGCCGTGCACCGGACCGGCGGACCGGCCGGCACCGGCTGTGAGCGCCCAGCCGGTCTCGTCGTTCTCCGGGTCCTCGTCCAGCAGGGCGCGGACGGCGCGGAGTTCGGCCGTCAGCGGCACAAGGCCGGACAGGGCACGCTGGGCTCCCTGGTCCCTGAACAGGGCGCGCAGGGCCCGTACCGCCTCCAGGTCGCGGTCGGCGGTGACCGCGGTCGTCAGCCGGCGCATGCCCGGGTCGCGTGCGTACTCGGGGCGGTCGAACAGCACGGCGGCGATCCTCAGACGCAGGGAGGTGACGGCCACCAGCGCGGCCAGGCTCTCCCGGCCGAGCACCTCGCCGGCCGCGCCGAGCACACGTCCCATGCCCTTCGGTTCCGTGATCGCGGCGCCGCCGAGGCCGTCCCTGTTCGTCAGGGCACGCAGCAGCGCCCACCGGGCGGCGAGACCGGTACGGGGACGGCGGCGCGCGGAAGCGGTGAGGGCAGGCGCGAACAGCGCGGTGCGGGTGCGTGTGGACACCTCGCGGATGCCTTCGGCGACGTCCACCACGTCCCGTGCGCACCGGCGCAGCGACTCCTCGGCGTCCTGCTCGTCCGGGGCGGTCCGTCCGCGTATGTGGCCGTCCGCTCCCATGCGACGCTCCCTCGGCTCGACGACGTTCGACGGGCACGACCGCCCCTCGGGGACGCGGCCTCCCTCCTCATCGTCGGCCAGCGGCACCGCGCCCGCACCTTCGTCCACCCAGGTAGAGGATGTGTGCCGGCTCCGGTCCCGCGCGCGAGGGGCGCCGCGGCCACGTCCGTCCGACACCCGAACGGCCTACTGACCCGCTCCCCGACGACTCCCCGGTCAGGCCCCGGCCATGAGCCCGGCGGCGACCGTGGCGCCCAGCTCCCAGCAGGCCTGCACATCGCCCTTGCCGGGTTCGCCGGTGACGGTCACCGCCTCGGTGGCGCGGCGCCAGCCGAGGCCGGTGGTGAGGGCCTCGATGGCGCGGACGGCGCCGGTGACGTCGTTGCCGCCGTGCACGTAGTAGCCGAAGGGCCGGCCCCGGGTCTCGTCCAGGCAGGGGTAGTAGACCTGGTCGAAGAAGTGCTTGAGGGCGCCGGACATGTAGCCGAGGTTCGCCGGGGTGCCGAGGAGGTAGCCGTCGGCCTCCAGGACGTCGGAGGCGGTGGCGGAGAGGGCGGCCCGCCGTACGACGCGGACGCCCTCGATCTCCGGCGTGGTCGCGCCGGAGACGACGGCCTCGAACATGGCCTGGCAGTTGGGCGAGGGCGTGTGATGGACGATCAGCAAGGTAGGCACGTGCCGAACCCTGCCCTGCGGGCGCCGCGGTCCGCAAACGGCACCCGGCGCGCGGCATTGTGGGCGGTGGGACGGGAGTGCGACGATGCCGGGCACCTGGCGGGACACGGGAGGAGCGGTCTTGGGCGAGGACGAGCAGCGGGCGCCGGCAGCCGTGGTGTTCGACGCACTGGGTCTGGACTACGAGAAGGCGTTCGTGTCGTCCGAGGCGCACCGCGCCTCGCTGCGGTGGCTGCTGGACCGGCTGGATCCGGGCAGCCGGGTGCTGGACGTGGGCAGCGGGACGGGACGGCCGACCGCGCAGACCCTCGCCGAGGCGGGGCACAGCGTGCTGGGCGTCGACGTGTCCCCGGTGATGGTCGACATCGCCGCCCGGCAGGTGCCCGAGGCCGAGTTCCGGCTGGCCGACATCCGTGAACTGCCGCTCGCGGAGGGCTCGTTCGACGCGGTGTGCGGGTACTTCTCGCTGCTGCAGATGTCCCGCGCCGAGCAGTCCGCCGTCGTGTGCCGCATGGCGCGTGCCCTGCGGCCCGGCGGGCTCGCGGTGCTGGCCACCGTGCCCCTCGACGTCGAGGCCGTCGATGCGGTGTTCATGGGGCAGCCGGTGCGGGTGACGAGCTTCGCCGCCGGGGACTTCACGCGGCTGGTGACCGGGGCGGGCCTGACGGTCCTGTCCGAGGAGCACGCCACGTTCTCCCCGGCCCGTCCCGACGCCGTACCCGAGCCGCATCTGTTCCTGCACTGCAGGCGCGACAGGCACTGAGCACGCTCCCTTCACCTGCCCCCTCCTGATGCGTACGGCTGTGCCGATGCCCTCGGTTACAGTGGCGGCGCTCAACAGGAGGGGAAACGACAGTGCAGGTCAGGGTTGGGTCCGTGCGGGGCAGGGTGGTCCAGGCGGTGGTGCTGGCGGCGGTACTGGGAGGTTGCTCCCAATCGCCGGACGGGGAGGCGAAGGCGACGGGGAGCCCGTCGGCCGCCGGGAGCGCGGGGGCCGAGAGTGCCGTCGCGGCGCGCGGCGGCACCGTCGGCGCCGCCGGTTCGGCCTGCGAACTGCCCGTCAGCTTCGACATCGCCAAGAGCTGGAAGCCCAAGGGGATCGACGCCGAGAAGGAACTGTCGAAGGCGTCGAAGGGGTCGGACGGCGACCTCGGCGGAGCGGTCGCCGACGCCTTCCTCCGCCAGGGCCCGGTCACCACCGCCTGTGAGATCGACGCCAAGCCCGCCGGCAGGATCGGCTTCCTGCGGGTGTGGACCGGCGAGCCCGGCGACGCCGACGCACGCACCGTCCTGCGGCAGTTCGTCGCCGCCGAGGACAGCACCAGCAAGGAGAAGTACCGCTCCTTCAGGACGGCCAACGGTCTGTCCGGCGTGGAGGTGGAGTACCTCTACACGAGCAAGCTGCTGGAAGAGACGAAGAAGGAGAGCGCCCTGGCGGTCTCCACGCCCGACGGCCCGGTCGTGCTGCACCTCGGCGGGATGGACACCGAGGAGCACAACGCCATGGTGCCCGCCTACGAACTCGCGAAGCAGACCCTGCGCGTCCGCTGACGAGCACCGCGGCTCCGAACGACGGAACGGCGGCCGCACCGCTGGAGGGTGGGGCCGCCGTTCCGCCGTTCCGTGCGGTCAGTACCGCAGGCGCTTGGCCCGGAGCAGCATGACGAGGCCGGACAGGGCGAGCAACATGCCGATGGCTGCGGGCCACAGGTGTGCGCCGGTCTCGGCGAGGCCGCCGCCCTGGACCGCCTGGGGTTCCGTCCGGTCGGCGGGGGGCTGCTCCTGCGCGGCCGGGGACTTGGCGGCCTGACCGCCGGCAGGGGTCCGGGTGGCCTGGCCGACCTCGCCGGCGCCCGAGTGGGACGGCGCGGCCGGGGAAGCCTTGTCGGCCTTCGCGGGAGCGGTCTGCCCGCCCTCGCTGTCCTGCTTGGTGCGGCCGTCCTGCTGGGAGGACTGGCTGTCGTGCTTGGCGGGCTTGTCGTGCTTGGTGGTGTTCGCCGGCGAGGTCGTCGCGTCGGTCCTGGGCTCCTGCGTCGCTTCGGAGGAGGCCGGGGCGGGCTCGGCCGGGGCGCTCGTGGCGGGGTCGGCCGTGGCTCCGCCGGTGCCCGTGCCCGGGGCGTCCGACGCACCGTTGTCGTCGCTCGGGCTCGGGGCCGTGGTGGCACCGGAGTCGTCACCGCCGCGGGGTCCGCAGGTCCGGCCGGAGTTGATGCAGTCGACCATCTCGCGCATCAGGTCCTCGTCGAAGACGTTGATGAAGTCGCCGTGGTCGGTGACCGGCTTGTGCAGCTGCTCGGGGAAGGAGTCCACCGCGAAGAGCGGCACCGTCCGCCCGCCGTCGTCCAGGCTCGGCGCGGCGACGTCGTAGACGATGCGCTGGACCAGCTGCGGGATCGCCCGGAAACCCTCGGGACAGGCACCGTCGGGGCCGGCGAAGGCCACGTGGGTGCGGTGGTTGGCGCTGTCGATGTTGCGGCCGTCCCAGCAGCTCTGGAAGCGGAAGGTGCGCACCACGTCGCTGCCGGACGGACACAGCGGGTACTTGTCCTTCAGCTGCCGGTCCTCGAAACCGGTGCAGCTCCAGGAGGCGTTGGCGTTGGTGGGGCCGTTGACGAAGGCCTTGGCGTCGCCGGTGATGATGCGCAGCAGGCGTGGCATCTCCGTGACCTTGCCGCGCGGGCTGCCCACGAAGGTCAGCGTCACCTGCTTGGCCGTGACGATCTGGCCCGCGTTGCCCTCCGTGCCGCCGCCCGGGGCGCCGGCGTCCCGTTCCTGCTTGCCGTTCTGCAGCCGCAGCACCGGCCAGTAGTACGTGGACTTGTCGCCCTGGTCCACGCAGCTGGTCTGGGCGTTGGCCAGGACGTCGTCGCTGGCGAAGGCGTTGTTGGACTGGTTGCCGATGTAGTCGTGGAAGTGGTGGGCGCCGTTGGAGACGCCGGGTGCCACGATCACGTTGTCCGAGTTGAACAAGCCGCCTGCGTTGACACCGCACTCGGAGGTGAACGTGCCGCGCGAGGCGTCGTCCTGCTGGGGCGGGTTAGGCACGTTCGGCTGTACGGAGGTGATGTCCGCGTAGTCGGAGGCGACGGGACCGTTGCCGCCCTGGCCGGCGCCGTTCTGGCCCTGGCCGGAGCCCTGCTGGGCTCCGTCGCTCGGGGCGGCGCTGCCCTGGCCGGCGTTGCCGGTGTCGCCGCCCGCGCCGTCCTGGGCGGGGCGCAGGGTGCAGGCGGCCAGGGACTCCAGTCCTTCCGGCCGGTCACCCGCCTGGTCGATGGCGACGGCGATCCGCTCGATCGTGGCCGACCGCTTCTCCTTCAGCGGGTTCATGATGGGCTCGTCCGCGGCCGTGGGGTCCTGGCGCACGGACTCGGCCGACGCCTGAAGTTGCTGGTACGCGGCCGCTGTCTGCTGGTCCAGCTGGGCGAGTTCGCGGTCGACGGCCTCACGTGCGTCGTCCGGCACCGTCGTCAGGCGGCTGCCGACGTCCGGGCAGTCGATCGTGGCCATGCCCGCGGAGCGGACCTGTCCGGTCGCGTCGGTGCCGCCACCGCCCCATGTGCCCTCGGTGGCCGAGGCGTAGACATTCGCCGCGACGAGCCCGCCTCCGCCCAGCATCAGGGCGACCGCTGCGAAGGTCGCGCGTCGTGCACGGGTCGGGCGTCTGCGCGTGTTGCGTCCCACGGAAGTACCTCTGAGTCTGTCGAGCGGCTCGCATGGAAATCCCCCGCCCCATACGGATCCGAGCGCCCGAGTGTTCAGGCGTCCCGAGAATTCATCAGAATCTCATAGGCACCGCGCCACCCGAGGGTGCCTCATCTCGAATGCCAAGACGAACATCACATATCTGTATCGGACATTACGCACTTCAACCTTCACACGGGCCACACAAATTGGCTAGGTTGACGACCAGGCCGCACGGCTCCCCCGGCGAACCGCGCCGGGCCGCGTGGCCTCCGCCGAATCCGGTGCACCGTGGAGTGCGACCGGAGCCGGGGACCCGACCGACTTCGGGGTGAATCGGCCAACGCCCTTGCAGGCGAAGGCCGTAGGGCACGCCTTCCGGAACCGACCGCCCGAACCCGACAGCTGACTCGGTAGGCGGAGCACGGAAGGAGTGCGTCCCTTCATGGCGACGGACAGCCGCGACGAGGTCCGGCAGCGGATCAACTCCCTCTACGACCGTGCCGAGGTCGATACGGGGAACTTCAACGCGACACGGGCCATGGCGGGGGCGACACGGACTCGTGGTGTTCCGCTGGCCAAGCGGCCGGACCGGCGCTCGGATCCGGCGCTCGACGAGGTGGCCAGGGAGTGGTTCGAAGGGGCGCGGGCCAAGCTCGGCCCCTCCGTACCCGCGGTCCTGCCGGCGGACCGGATGCCCGACCGGCGGGCCGCCCCGGACCGCTCCTCGGACCGCGGTGGCGGCGATCGCCCCGGTGGTGACCGGGAGGCACCGGGACGCGGTCTGCCGGAGCTGCCCGCCGGACCTTCGGGGCTGACGGGTGCCCGTGCGCTGCCGGAGCTGCCGAGTGGGGCCGTGGCCGAGCTGACCGCTCGGCCCGTCCCCGAACTGACGAGCCGCGCAGTTCCCGAACTGACCAGCCGGGTCATGGAAGCAGCGGGCGACCGCACCGCGCTGGAACTCCCCGGCCGAGCCGCTGCCGAGCCGCCGAGCCGGGCCATGCTGGAACCGGCGGGCCGTACCTCGGCGCAGCCGGCCGCACTGCCTCTCCCCGCCGCCCCCGCGGCCCCGCAGCAGGAGCCCCGGGCACTGCCCGCCCCCGCCGCGGGGTCCCGGCGACCCGCCCCGGCGGCGTCCAAGGCGGAGAACCGGCGCAAACTCGCCGCGGCCCGGGACGTGTTGTCCCGCGGCAACACCCTGGCCGCCACGGCCGCCACGCCGGACGCCCTGGGCGCCGCGGGGGGCCAGGCGCCGCAGCCGGCCGGGGACCAGTGGCGCGCACCGCAGTGGGCGGCACCCGGTGTGTTCCCGGCACAGGATGCGGCCGGCTCGCTCGGCGCGGCCGCGCTTCCCGCCGGCACCGAGCCCTACGACCGCCCGGCCGCGACAGCCCCTCTGACCGACACGGGCTCCTTCGCCACGCCACTGCCCGCAGGCCTTCAGCCCGACACCGGGTCCTTCGCGGCGCCCCTTCCGGCCGACACCGGGTCCTTCGCGGCGCCCCTTCCGGCCGACACCGGCGCCTTCACCTTCCCCCTCCCGACCGACACCGGCGCCTTCGCCGCACCGCTTCCGGCCGACACCGGCGCCTTCGCCGCACCCCTCCCCACCGACACCGGGGCCTTCACCGCACCGCTTCCGGCCGACACCGGCGCCTTCGCCGCACCCCTCCCCACCGACACCGGATCCTTCACCGCACCGCTTCCCACCGACACCGGCGCCTTCACCTTCCCCCTCCCCACCGACACCGGATCCTTCGCGGCGCCCCTTCCGGCCGACACCGGCGCCTTCGCCGCACCCCTCCCCACCGACACCGGGGCCTTCACCGCGCCCGTAACCGCCGGCACCCCCACGTTCACCCCACCCCCAGTCCCCGCCCCTGCCCCTGCCCCTGCCCCTGCCCCAGTCGTCCCCTTCCCGGCCGGCACCGGCTCCTTCGCCGCGCCCGTCACCACCGTTTCCGCCACGACCGTTTCCACCACGACCGACACCGGCTCGTACGCGCCCGTCACCCCCACCCCGCAGTCGCCCCGCGCCCTACGCGCCGAGAAGGCCATCGCCTTCGCTCGGGCGCAGGTCGGGAAGCCGTGTGTATGGGGTGCGACGGGGCCGGACTCGTACGACTGCTCCAGCCTCACCCAGGCGGCATGGAAGACGGCCGGGGTCACACTGCCGCGGGCCGCGCACCAGCAGGCGCTCGGGGGCACGCCGGTCACGCTGGCCGGTCTCGAACCCGGTGACCTCGTCCTCTTCTTCGACGACGACCGGCATGTGGGCCTGCACACCGGCGACGGCATGATGATCCATGCGCCGGGCCCGGGGTCGTACATCCGCGAGGAGTCGATCTACGGCGCCGGGGAGGCGGCGATCCACCGGGTGATCCGGCCGGCGTGACGCCGCGGGCGGGCTCGCCTCAGCCCGGTCGGCGCCGTCGCGCGCGCCAGTTCTCGTAGTGGTCGAGCAGGGTCTCGGCCACCGGCCGGTAGGTGAGCCCCAGTTCGTCGACACCGCGGCGGTTGTCGACGCGGAAGCGGATGCCGAGGTGCTTGCGCATGTAGTCCTGGGTGAGGCCGAAGGAGGGACCCAGGATGCGTACCGGCCAGTGCGGGAGCGCGGTGCGCGGCAGGCGCGGGTCGTAGGGGTGGCGGGTGCGGATGATGCGTGCCATCTCGTGGAACGACGTCATCGCCTCGGCCGCCACGATGTAACGGCCCCTGGCCCGGGGGTTCTCGGCGGCCGCGATGTGCGCGTCGGCCACGTCCCGCACGTCGGCCGTGGTGAAGCTGAAGTCGGGGGCGCCGTAGCAGAAGTAGCCCTTGAACAGCTCGTCGAGGAGGAAGAGACTGCCGGACTCGGAGGCGGGGGGGAGGGAAGGGCCCAGTATCAGGCCGGGGTTGACGGACACCATGCGCCAGCGGTCCTGTGCGGCCTCGGCGTCCCAGGCCGCGCGTTCGGCGACGGTCTTGGCATAGTGGTAGGGGTTGTTCTCGGGCGTGCTGGTGGTGTTGAAGTACCGCTCGGACAGCACCTGGCCGTCCATGTGCAGGACGTCCGCGTAGTCACCGAACACCGCGCCCACGGTGGAGGTGAACACCAGGGTCCGGGCCTCCGGGGTCCGCTCGATGCTCGCCAGCACGTTGCGGGTGCCGAGCAGCGCCGGGTC
The DNA here is from genome assembly GCF_007827595.1 of Streptomyces sp. BK340. GTDB lineage: Bacteria > Actinomycetota > Actinomycetes > Streptomycetales > Streptomycetaceae > Streptomyces. Next base: position 188,520 of record NZ_VISR01000012.1, on the reverse strand, counting down.
CACCACGTCCCGCCGGGCGTCCCTGATCCGCTCCGGCATGAGGAACGGCGAGGCCACGTGGAAGACGACCGGGCAGCCGCGGAACGCCTCGTCGAACGAGCCCTCCTTCAGCAAGTCCGCCTCGAACAACGCCAGTCGGTTCGGAAACGCCTCCTGCATCTCCCACAGCGGCCGCACCTTCGCCGCGTCGCCGGTGCTGCGTACAGTGGTGCGGACCTGGTATCCCCGCTCCAGCAGCCGCCGTACGAGATGGCTGCCGACGAAGCCGCTGCCGCCGGTCACCACGACGGTCGTCTCCCCGCCTCCGCCCACGCGCCCTCCTCCGACGAGACCCCGGGCAGGAGACCTCCATAAGAGACCCCTGGAGAAGTCATAAGATCCACTTATGAGGTCATAGACCGGACCCGTGTACTAACTTAGGTCTGCCTTAGTCTAGGCTTCCCACTCGAGTATCTGATCACGCTCGAAGGGAACTGATCATGCCGCGCCCCCTGCGGGTAGCCATCGTCGGAGCCGGCCCCGCCGGGATCTACGCCGCCGACGCCCTGCTCAAGTCCGAGGTGGCCGCCGACCCCGGCGTCTCCATCGACCTCTTCGAGCGGATGCCCGCCCCGTTCGGCCTGATCCGGTACGGCGTGGCGCCCGACCACCCGCGCATCAAGGGCATCATCACCGCCCTGCACCAGGTGCTCGACAAGCCCCAGATCCGGCTGTTCGGCAACGTCGACTACCCGAACGACATCAGCCTGGACGACCTGCGTTCCTTCTACGACGCGGTGATCTTCTCCACCGGCGCGACGGCCGACCGGGATCTGCCGGTCCCGGGCATCGAGCTGGAAGGTTCGTACGGCGCCGCCGACTTCGTGTCCTGGTACGACGGCCACCCGGACGTGCCGCGCACCTGGCCGCTGGAGGCCGAGAAGGTCGCCGTGCTCGGCGTCGGCAACGTGGCGCTCGACGTGGCCCGGATCCTCGCCAAGACGGCGGACGAGCTGCTGCCGACCGAGATACCCGCGAACGTCTACGACGGCCTGAAGGCGAACAAGGCCGTGGAGATCCACGTCTTCGGCCGCCGTGGCCCGGCACAGGCCAAGTTCAGCCCGATGGAGCTGCGCGAGCTGGACCACTCCCCCAACATCGAGGTCATCGTCGACCCCGAGGACATCGACTACGACGCGGGCTCGATCGAGACCCGGCGCGGCAACAAGCAGGCCGACATGGTCGCCAAGACCCTGGAGAACTGGGCGATCCGGGACGTCGGCGACCGGCCCCACAAGCTGTTCCTGCACTTCTTCGAGTCGCCCTCGGAGATCCTCGGCGAGGACGGCAGGGTGGTCGGCCTGCGCACCGAGCGCACCGCCCTCGACGGCACCGGCAACGTCAAGGGCACCGGCGAGTTCAAGGACTGGGACGTCACCGCGGTCTACCGCGCCGTCGGCTACCTCTCCGACAAGCTGCCCAAGCTGCCGTGGGACATCGAGTCCGGCACGGTCCCGGACCAGGGCGGCCGGGTCATCGAGGAGAGCGGCAACCACCTCCGGTCGACGTACGTCACCGGCTGGATCCGGCGCGGCCCGGTCGGCCTGATCGGCCACACCAAGGGTGACGCCAACGAGACCGTGTCCAACCTGCTGGACGACTTCGCGAACGGCCGTCTGCACACCCCGGACTCCCCCGCGCCGGAGTCCGTGGACGCGTTCCTCGCCGAGCGCGAGGTCCGCTTCACCACCTGGGAGGGCTGGTACAAGCTGGACGCCGCCGAGCGAGCCCTTGGCGAGCCGCAGGGCCGTGAGCGCGTGAAGATCGTCGAGCGCGAGGACATGCTCCGGGAGAGCGGAGCCTGATTCCCGGGAGCGCCCTGGGAGGCCTCGGAAGCGAGTCCAACGAGGCCTCCCAGGGCCCCTGTTAGGGTCCTGAGGTGTTCTCCCTGCGTGAGCCCCTCTTCTTCACCCGCCTGCGCGAGGCGCGCCGGGTGCTCGTCGCCGGTGCGGGCGGCGGTTTCGACGTCTACGCCGGACTGCCCCTGGCGTTCGCACTGCGGTCGGCCGGTGCGGAGGTCCACCTGGCCAACCTGTCCTTCTCCGACCTGTACGGCCTGAATCTGGACACCTGGGTGGCGGAGGACGTCGCCGCCGTCCGTCCGGACACCCCGCTGCGCGGCGACTACTTCCCCGAGCGCGCGCTCGCCCGATGGCTCGGGTCGCAGGGGATGCCCGACACCGTGTACGCCTTTCCCCGTACGGGCGTCGAGCCGCTGCGCGCCGCCTACCGGGCGCTCCTCGATCATCTGGGCGGCGTGGACGCCGTCGTGCTGGTGGACGGCGGTACCGACATCCTGATGCGCGGGGACGAACACGGGCTCGGCACGCCGGAGGAGGACATGGCGAGCCTGGCCGCCGTCGCCGGTCTCGACGAGGTCCCGCACCGGCTGGTGGCCTGCCTGGGCTTCGGGGTGGACGCCTACCACGGCGTCAACCACTCCCTGTTCCTGGAGAACCTGGCCGCCCTGGACCGCGAGGGCGCTTATCTCGGCGCGTTCTCGCTCCCCGGGGCGAGCCAGGAGGGCGCGCTCTATCTCGACGCGGTGGCGCACGCCCAGCAGTGCCACGAGAGCCACCCCAGCATCGTCCACGGCTCGGTCGCGGCCGCCGTGCGCGGGGACTTCGGTGACGTGCGGTTCACCGAGCGCACCCGGGACAGCGAGCTGTTCGTCAACCCGCTGATGTCCCTCTACTTCTGTGTGGACCTGCCCGCGCTGGCCCGTGCGAACCTCTACCTCGACCGACTGGAGGGCACGATGCTGATGCGGCAGATCAGCTCGGCGATCGCCGGGTTCCGGGACGAGCTGCCGCGCCAGCGGGCGCCCCGGGCGTTCCCGCACTGAGCCGGGGCGCGCCGGTCACGACAGTTCCGGCTCGGCCGCGGCCAGGTCCCGGCGGCCGACCACCGCGAGCGTCGGGGTCAGCAGGGCGAGCGCGGCCGTCTGCACGAGACCGCCGCCGAGGTAGGCGCCGGGCACGGGCACATGGAGCCAGGGATAGAGAGCCGCGACCCGGACGGCCAGGATCAGCAGGCCGAGAGCGGCCAGGGCGAGCGCGCCGCCCGGTGTCGTACGGTCACCGCTCCGGGTCTGCCACAGGAGCCAGCCGGACGCGCCGACGACGAAGCAGCTCGCGGGGGCCCACGCCAGGTCGGGGAGGGCGGGCAGCACCACGATGGACGCCCCCATCACCACGCAGGCGGTCATGAGGACCAGCCCTGGGGTACCGGCGGGGAGCCGGGCCGGGGGTGCGTCCCGGTGGTGGGAGGCGCACAGCGCGAGGGCCGGCAGCCAGGCCAGAAGCCCGAAGGAGGCGGCGAACGCCGGGTCCGCGGGGACCATGGCGCCCGTCAGCGGGCCGAGCAGCGGCCAGAGGGTGGGCAGCGCGGCGCACAGCGCGGCCGTCCGGGCGAGGCGTCGGCGGTCGTGAAGGAGGGCGAAGTACGCGACCGTCCACAGCAGCGGAAGGATCCACTGGGCGGCGGTGACCACCGCGGTGAGCAGTCCCTGGCCGGTGAACTGCGACAGGAACAGGTGCCGCCCCGAGCCGCCCCGGCCGACGGCCCAGGTCAGCTCCAGGACCAGCTCGACGACCCCCGCGGCCGCCTGGACCAGCACGGCGAACAGCGCGAAGAGCCGGACGGTCGAGCCGAGGAGGACGTAGCGGCGCGGCGCCCCCGGCGCTCCCAGCCGGCTGCGCACGGCGAGGGCCGCGATGCTCGCCGCCTCGCCCAGGGTGGGCCGGCTCTGGTCCTGTGTGTCGCGGTCGACGTCCCACAGGTACGTCTCGACCATCTCCTCCTCCCGTTCACGCCGGTAGTAGGCGGGGAGCAGGCGAAGGACGGCACGGTAGCGGGATTCCAGCAGCGTGGTCATGCGAAGCCTCCCGCGAGTCCGGGTGCCGTGGGGCGTTCGGGGGCGGTGTCGGCCGGTGCGGCGGCCCGGCGGCCCTCGGCGATGCGCCGCTTGGCGGCACCGGCGCCGGCGGCCATGCGCTCCGCCTCCGCGTCGAGGGCCGCCACTCCGTCCTCGGTGAGCCGGTAGTAGCGCCGCAGGCGGCCCTGCTGCACCTCCTCCCGGTCCAGCACGATCAGTCCGTCGGCGGTCAGCCGGTCCAGCACCCCGTAAAGGGTGCCGACCCGCAACTGCACCTCTCCGTCGGACAGCTCCTCGACCTCGCGCAGGATGCCGTAGCCGTGCCGCGGCTGGTCGGCCAGCGCCGTGAGGACGAAGAACGCCGCTCTGGTCATGTTCCTCGATGCCATGCGAGCAGAATATATCGGCAGCCGATATATATCGAGTCGTGTGCCGGGCGGGCACGGCCGTCCCGGGCGAGACCCGGCGGGCTCGCCGCGCATGGTGAACGGGGCCTGCCCCTGAACGGATGGGAGGGCGGACCCCGTTCGACGGACAGTTTTCGGTACCGAGGGACGGTCCGGGGACGTGTGAACAGCGCTCATGTGAGGCGGGCGCCGCGTCCCCCGGGTGCGGGGCGCACACCCCGTACGCGGGGCGCACGGCCGCGGCGGCGCGCCACCCCGGGGCCCCGCCCGACCCGTACCGCCCCCGGGCGGTGATACTGGGAGGCGCACCCGCCCCCATCAGCAGATTGGCCCATGTCGAACTCCGCCACCGACCACGCCACCATTCCGCAGACCCTCTGGGCGGCCCGGGGCCGCCACACCGGTCCCACCGCCGAGGACGTCGTCCGCCGCACCCTGCGCCGACACAGGGAGAGCGGGGACATCGACGACTTCGCCGAGCCCCCTGTGACCGGGGAATCCCCCGAGCAATCCCGCGAACAGATCTTCGAGGCGCGCTGGCGGGCCGACAGCACCGTGGCCGTGCGGGCCCGCCTCACCCTCGTCCCCCTGCAGGACCGGCCCGAGGGGCGGCAGTGGACGCTCGTCGCGGAGGCGGAGCGCCCCTGGGACGAGGCCTGGCCCTCGCCTGCGACGCTGTTCTGGCCCGAGGCCGGGCCGGCGGAGGGCGCCGACGGTGCCTGGGACCACCACCCCACCGTGGCGGGCCTGCGCTTCCGGCAGGTGAACGCGCTGCCCGAGGACGACAAGGAGATGCGGCGCCGGCTGCGGGGCGCGTCCCGCGAGGCGTGGTGCGTGAACCTCGTCGTGCACGAGGCGATGACCCCGGACGAGCGCGGCCGGCTGCCGCTGGCCCAGCTGCTGCCGCCCGGGCTGCGGCACCGCGTGCTGGAGCACCGGGCCGCGCCGCAGCAGCTCCGAGCCGTCAACTGGGCGTTGAAGGACCTCGGCGTCGAGGTGCCGCGCGGCGGTGCCGTACTGCTGCCACCGGACCCCGCGCCGGAGGGCTACGACCGCCGGGAACACAGTGTGCGCAGCGTCTTCCTGGACGGCTCCGAGCCGACCGAACTCGTCGCGACCCTGCGGCAGTTCGCCGCCCTGCCCCGGCCGCTGCCGCGGGGCGCCGCGGAGGCGCTGGCGGACCTGCGCGACAACTGGACCCTGCTGACCCTCCAGGAGGAGCTGGAGCGGGAACGCCGACTGGTCGCGATGTACGCCGAGGCGCTGGAGGCCATGACGAAGTCCCGGGACCTGTACCGGGAGGCCGCCGAGCAGGCCCACCAGGCACTGGCCGCCTACCGCGACGCGCCCGCCCCGCACACCTCGCCCCGCCGGCCGGAGCGGCCCGGCGACCGGACGCCCTCCGCGCTGCAGCAGTTGACACGGACCTTCGAACGGCTGAAGTTCAGCACGAAGGGTTCGCGCCCGGACGCCTCCCCCGACGGCGACGGCACGGACACCACCGACCCGGCGTGAGCCAGGAGGGACAGGAGGCCGCATGGATTCCACCACGACCCTGCTGGTGATCGTCGGCGTCGTCGCGGCGCTGCTGCTCGGCGTGGCCGTCTGGCTGCTCGTGCGGCTGGTGCGCGCCCGGCGGACCCTGCAGCGGGCCGGGCTGCCGACGGGGCCGCGCTGGGTGTTCTGGGGCGCGATCCTGTATCTGGTGCTGCCCACCGACCTGTTGCCCGACCCGGTCTACCTGGACGACATCGCCGTCCTGCTCCTCGCGCTGCGCAGCCTGCGCGCCGCCCGCACGCTGCCGCCCGGACCTGCGGAGTACTGAACTTCCCCTGCGCGAGGGCCGGTTGCCGCATCATGGAGCGATGCAGCCCACTTTCACCGGGATCCCCGATCGGCCGGTCTCCCCCGACGTCGCCGTGGTCGTCGACGTGATGCGCGCGTTCACCGTCGCCGCCTGGGCGTTCCGGCGCGGCGCGGAGAAGATCGTCTTCGCCGGTACGCAGGAGGAGGCCCTGGGGCTGAAGACCCGCCACCCGGGCTGGCTGGCGTTTCAGGACGGGCCGCCGGTGCCGGGGTTCGACCTGGCCAACTCGCCCGCCCTGCTGCGCTCGCTCGACGTGCGGGGCCGCACGGTCGTGCAGAAGACCACCGCCGGGACGGCCGGAGCGCTGGCGGTCGCGGACGCGCGGCTGCTGCTGTGCGCGAGTTTCCTGGTGGCCGGGGCGACCGCCGAGGTCCTGCGGCGAGCCCGGCCGGACACGGTGACCTTCGTCGTCACCGGGGACGGCGGGCGGGCCGAGGAGGATCTGGCCTGCGCCCAGTACATCGCGGCCCGCGCCGGCTCACCCACCGCCGATCCCGCGCCCTACCTGGACCGGGCCCGGCACTCCGACGGCGCCGCCCGGCTCGCGAAGGGTGTTCGACTCGGCTGGGAGGGTGTCCACCCCGAGGACGCTGCGATGTGCCTGGAGGCGGACACGTTCCCGTTCGCCATGGCGGCGACCCGCATGGACGGCCACTTGGTGCTCCGGCCGGTGGCCGTGGATGCGGGGGCCTGACCGGGCGCCCGTCCACGCGGCTACGGCGGCCCGGTCCGACGCCCGTCGGCGCGGGTACGACGGCCCGGTCCGACACCGGTCGGCGCGGGTGCATCAGCCAGGCTCGACACCCCTCCGCGCGGCTGCGGCGGCCTGGCCCGCCGTCCGCCGGCACAGCCACGGCGCCGCGCTCAGCATTCCTCCGTACGGCGGGCGTCAGCCGTCACGAGCGTGGCGAGCAGCCCCACGAGCGCAGCGACCGCGGCAGTCGCTGCCACCGTGCCGGCGAGCCACGGTGGGGCCAGGAGGGCGGACCGGAGCCAGGTCCGGTCCTGGTGGCCGATGGTGCCGCCGAGTACCTGCACCGCGGCGAGCGCGGTGGTGAACAGCAGCGACACGGTGGCCGCGGCCAGTCGGACCGGTACCGTCCGAACCGGCAGTACGAGGGCCAGCAGGACGCAGAGCCCCGAGGCCGTCAGGGTGGCCTGCAGGACAGGCTGGGACAGGCCCTCCCAGTAGCGCGGTGCGTGTGCCGCACCGCAGAGGAACATCAGCAGGGCGGCGACGCGGGCCGGCCACTTGGGCGTCTTCGGGGACCCGGACCCGCCATCCGGGGTGCGCTCGCCGGTCCGCCCGGGCCCCGGGGCAGCCTCGTCCGGTACCGGGGTGGCTTCGTCCGGTGCCGGAACGGCGATGGCGACGGCGGGCTGCGTGTCGACAGGCACCGGGGCCCTCTCGACGGGCACCGGTGCCGGCCCGGCGGCCTCCGCCACCATCGGCTCGGGCAGCGCCGTCCCGTGCGCGGGCCGCTCGGCGGCGAGGCGGGCGATCAGCTCGGCGAGCTCCTCGACGGGGCGGCCGACGGCCACCGCCTCGACCGCGGCACGCACGCAGTGGGGCTCCACGGGGGTACTGCGCAGCAGTTCCATCAGCCGGGTGACCTCCTCCAGCGGGCGGCACTCGGCGGCGGCGCGGATCGCCTCGTCGGCGCTGCCGCTGGTGCGGGGCGGCCGGGTGAGGAGGGTGACCAGGCGGGTGACGTCCTCCAGGGACCGGCCGACACCGGCCGCGCGCAGCGCCTCGGTGGTGGTCCGGGCGTGCTCGGGCCGCCGTTCCAGCAGCGTGATGAGCCGGACGACGTCCTCCAGGGGGCGGTCGGCCACGGCCGCGCGGACCAGACCGGGCAGGGGATCCTCGCAGGGGTCCTCCGCACACGGGGCCTCGGGGCTCGCCCCCAGGAGCACCTCGGGCCAGGTGTCGGGGTCGGGGGACGGGGCGGCGACCGCGGTGGCGGCCGGTGCGGCGGGTATGCCGGAGGAGTCGTCGGGACGGGGCGACGGAGAGCTGGTCATCTGGGCTCCAGAGGAAGGGTGCGGCCACACCGGCGTGCCGCGCGCGGCGCGGAATCACGCAGTCCGCGGGGCGGAATCACGCAGTCCATTACTAGGAGCGCGTACGACGCCCCGCCACCCGGGTGCGGCACAGGTGTGAAGTGCGCGGTACCAGGTCCGTACGGGCCCCTCCCCAGGGCCGCGACCCTGCAGTACCGTCTTCTCCCGCCCAGGTGCGTCACGCCACCCACGAGGCGCATTCTTGTGTCATCCACCCGGCGGTACGGGACGAGGTAGGGCCCATGGCTGGGAGCGGAGAGCCGGCGGTCCGTTCGCGGGCGCGGCTGACCACGCTGCTGGTCGACGCCTCGACCGGCGCGCTCGGCGCGGCCGGAGCGCACGTGGCGGGCGTGTACCTGCGCTCCAGCACCCCGGGGCTGCTGCGCCTCGCGGTGCTCGTCGGGCTGCCCGGCCCGCTCTTCCGGCCCTGGTGGCGACTGCACGTCGGCCGGCCCTTCCCGGTGGCCGACGCCTACCGGCTGGGCGTCCAGGTGGTGCTGTCGAACGCCACGGACACGGTGCGCCGGTATCCCCAGTTCGCGGCGGGTCTGCCCTTCCCGTTCGGCTCGGTGCACGTGCCCGTGCCGGGCGGGACCGAGCCCCTCGGGGTGCTCACCGTGCTGCGCCCGGCGGCGACGGACACCGTGGACGACCTGCTGGACCGCGAACTGCTCGCACGGCTCGCCGAGGGCCTCGGAGCCGAGCTGCTCGCTCTCGCCGACGGGGACGAGGCGGTCATCGCCTGGGACGGGGAACCCCATTGTGTACGACCGCCCGCCACCCGGCCCGCGCAGGCGCGCGTGGGGCGCTTCACCTGGGATCCGGAAACGTCGGCGGTGCACCCGGACGACCGGCTGTACGCGCTGCTCGGGCTGGATCCGGCGGAGTTCGCGGGGACCGGCCCGGCGCTCGCGGACGCCGTGTCCCCGGCCGAGGCGCACCGGATCCTGGCCGCACTGCGCGACGCGGGCGCCGGGAAGCCGCCGGCCGCGCCCCTGAACGTGTGGTCGGCGGAAGGGACCCCGCGCCTCGTCGACCTGGCCCCGGCGACCGAGGCCCGCGAGGCGTCCCTGGTCGCCGGAACCGTCTTCGACCCCGGCCCGGGTGCCTCGGCTGACGGCGCGGCCGACATGCTGCCGCAAGGGGTGTTCTGCCTGGACCGGCTCGGGCTGCTCGTGTACGTCAACGCGGCCGCGGCGCGCATGGCGGGCCGGGAGCGGGCGTGGCTGCTCGGCCGTCCGCTGTGGGAGGCGATGCCGTGGCTGGGCGGTCCGCCGTACGACGACCATCTGCGCAGCGCGCTGCTGTCCCAGGAGCCAGTGCACGTGCACGTCCGGCGTCCGGCCGCCGGCCGTGCGGCAACCGGTGGGGGCGACTGGCTCGCCCTCTCGGTGCATCCCGGCCCGGACATCCTGACCTGCACGCTCGTCCCGGCCAGCCATGTCGACGCGCCCGCCGAACCCTCTTCCGAAGGCCCGGCCGAGGCCGAGCCGCACACCCCGGAGGACTCGGTGCCCGGCGATCACTCGCTGACGCCGCTGTACCGGCCCATCGCCCTCGCCATCGCGCTGACGGACGCCGTGACCGCCCGGCAGGTGTCTGCGGTCGTGATGCAGGAGCTGCTGCCCGCGTTCGGCGGCCGCCGCCTGGCCATCTACCTGCTCCAGGACCGGCATCTGTACCTGGCCTGGGAGACCGGATTCCCGCAGGGCTTCCTCTCCCCCTTCGAGGGCGTCGGCCTCGACGCGCACCTGCCCGGCGTGGAGACCCTCACGACCGGCCGTCCGATCTTCTTCGAGTCCATGCAGCAGCTGGCGGCCACCTACCCGGGCATACCCCTGGACGCCGAGGAGGGCGCCCGTGCCTTCCTGCCGCTGATCGCGTCGGGGCGGCCGGTCGGCTCCTGCATCCTCGGCTTCGACCGGTCGCGCAGCTTCAGCACGGAGGAGCAGACGGTCCTGACCGCGCTCGCCGGGCTGATCGCGCACGCGATGGAGAAGGCACAGCGCTACGACACCGAGGCCGCGCTCGCCCGCGGCCTGCAGCAGGCCCTGCTGCCCCGGCGGCTGTCGGCGCACCCGCAGGTGGAGACGGCGGGCCGCTATCTGCCGGGCACCCAGGGCATGGACGTCGGCGGTGACTGGTACGACGTCGTCGAGGCCGGGGACGGGCTGGCGCTGGTCATCGGCGATGTGCAGGGGCACGGGGTGCAGGCGGCGGCCACCATGGGCCAGCTGCGCAGCGCCGTACGCGCCTTCGCGCTCGGCGACCGGCCGCCCGACGAGGTGCTGAGCGGCACGAACCACCTGCTCATCGACCTCGATCCGGGCCAGTTCGCCAGCTGCTGCTACGTCCGTCTCGACCCGGCCACCGGGCAGGCCCGGGCCGCCCGGGCGGGACATCCGCCGCCGCTGCTGCGCCGCCCCGACGGACGTACCGAGATACTGGACATCCCGGGCGGTGTCGTCCTCGGGGTGGATCCGTGCGCCCAGTACCCGGTGACCGATCTGCGGTTGGAGCCGGACGCGATCCTCGCCCTGTACACCGACGGCCTCGTGGAGCGGCCCGGCGCCGACATCGACGACGGCATCACCGCGCTGCGCCTCGCGCTGGCGAGGGCCGGCGGGGTCGCCGGACGGCGCGGCGGCCGGTCCCTGGCCGGGGTCGCGGACCGGATCACCGCCACCGCCCGGCACGCCGTCGACCGCCCCGACGACGTGGCGCTGCTGCTCGCCACCCGGCGCACCCCGCACCGCCGGTGACCGGAGCCCGCCGCCGGAACAGGCGGCTCTCGCCTCGGGCGAAGGCCTCGCCTGACGGGGCCGGGCAGTGTAGACATGGGCACATGGTGCGTCTGCCCGGCCGGTCCGAGACCCGGCGGTCCCGTCCTTCCGGGCAACCGCGCGCACCGCAGGGCCCGCGGAAGGACACTTCGGGCGCGAAGGGCGGCCGTCCGGGCGTGCTGCGGGCGGCGGTGACCGGGCGCAGCGTCGCCGGGCAGGTGTTCCTCCTCCAGGTGGTGATCGTGCTGCTGCTGGTCGTCTCGGCCGTGGTGGCGCAGGTGCTCCAGGTGCAGCGCGACAGCACCAGGGAGGCCCTCAACCGCTCCCTGGCCGTCGCCCAGACGTTCGCCAACGCGCCCGGCACGGCGGCCGCGCTGCGCGCCCCGGATCCGACGGCCATCCTGCAGCCGAAGGCCGAGGCCGCCCGCGAGGGGTCGGGCGTGGACTTCGTCGTGGTGATGAACACCGACGGCATCCGCTACACCCATCCCGAGCCGGACCGCATCGGCAAGAAGTTCGTCGGGACCATCGCGCCGGCGGTGGCCGGGGGCACGGTCGTCGAGAAGATCCACGGGACGATAGGCGAACTGGTACAGGTCGTCGTCCCCGTGAAGGACGCCGGCGGCAAGGTGGTCGGCCTGGTCTCGTCCGGCATCACCACCGAGCACGTGGGCGGGGCCGCCGACCAGCAGCTGCCCCTGCTGCTCGCGGCGGCCGCGGCGGCACTCGCGCTGGCCACCGGGGGCACGGCCCTGGTCAGCAGGCGCCTGTTGCGCCAGACGCACGGCCTCGGCCCGTACGAGATGACCCGGATGTACGAGCACCACGACGCGGTGCTGCACGCCGTCCGCGAGGGGGTGCTCATCGTGGGCGGCGACGGCCGGCTGGTGCTCGCCAACGACGAGGCGCAGCGGCTGCTGGACCTGCCCGAGGACGCCGAGCAGCGTCATGTGCTGGAGCTGGGTCTGGACGACGACACGGCCGGGCTGCTGGCCTCCGGACGGGTGGCCACGGACGAGGTGCATCTGGTCAAGGACCGGCTGCTGGCCGTCAACCAGCGCCCCACCGACCTGCGCGGCGGCCCGGCCGGCAGCGTCACCACGCTGCGCGACTCCACGGAGCTGCGCGCCCTGTCGGGCCGCGCGGAGGTGGCGCGCGAGCGGCTGAACATGCTGTACGACGCCGGCGTGGGCATCGGCACCAGCCTGGACGTGGCCCGCACGGCACAGGAACTGGCCGAGCTGGCCGTGCCGCGGTTCGCGGACTACGTCACCGTGGACCTGTTCGACGCGGTGCTGAACGGAGAGGAGCCGCGGCCCGGGACCTCGCTGCGCCGGGCGGCCTGCAACGGCGTCCGAGACGACGCCCCGCTGTATCCGGTGGGCGAGCGCATCCGGTTCGTGCCGACCTCGCCGCAGGCCCGGAGTCTGACGACGGGGCAGTCCGTGGTCGAGCCGGTGCTGCGGGAGGCGCCCGGCTGGCTCGCCCAGGACCTGGAGCACACCGGGAAGATCGTGGCCCACGGCATCCACTCCCTGATCACCATTCCGCTGCGGGCGGGCACCCTGGTCCTCGGTGTGGCCAACTTCTATCGGTCGGAGAAGCCGCAGCCGTTCGACGCCGAGGACCTGGCCCTCGCCGAGGAACTGGTCGCGCGGGCCGCCGTGTCCATCGACAACGCCCGCCGCTACACCCGTGAGCACAGCATGGCGGTGACCCTCCAGCGCAGCCTGCTGCCGCGCTCCCTGCCGGAGCAGGGCGCCCTGGAGATCGCCTACCGCTATCTGCCGGCGCAGGCGGGGGTGGGCGGCGACTGGTTCGACGTACTGCCGCTGTCCGGCACCCGGGTGGCCATGGTGGTGGGGGACGTCGTGGGCCACGGACTCCACGCGGCGGCGACGATGGGGCGACTGCGCACGGCGGTGCACAACTTCTCCTCGCTCGATCTGCCGCCCGACGAACTCCTCGGTCTGCTGGACGAGCTGGTGGGCCGGATCGACCAGGACGAGACCCCGGCCGACGGCGCCGCCGCGGTCACCGGCGCGACATGTCTGTACGCGGTGTACGACCCGGTGTCCCGGGTCTGCACGGTGGCCCGGGCCGGCCATCCGCCGCCCGCTCTGGTGCATCCCGACGGCCGCGTGGAGTTCCCGGACGTGGCCGCCGGTCCCCCGCTGGGCCTCGGCGGGCTGCCGTTCGAGACGGCCGATCTGGAGCTGGAGGAGGGCAGCCGCCTCGTCCTGTACACCGACGGCCTGGTGGAGGACCGGGACCGGGACATCGACGAGGGCCTCGAGCTGTTGCGCGAGGCCCTCGGCCGAGCACCCGGCGCCTCGCCCGAGGACACCTGCCGGGCGGTGCTCGACAGCCTCCCGAACCGGCCCAGCGACGACGTCGCGCTGATCGTGGCCAGCACCCGTGTCCTCGGCGCCGACCGGGTCGCCGAGTGGCAGGTGCCCTCGGATCCGGTGGCCGTCTCCGAAGTACGGGCCTCGGTCACCCGGCAGCTGGCCGAATGGGACCTGGACGAGATGTCGTTCACGACGGAGCTGATCCTGAGCGAGCTGGTCACCAACGCCATCCGCTACGGACGCGGGCCGATCGGCGTACGGCTGCTGCGCGACCGCACGCTGATCTGCGAGGTCTCCGACCGCAGCACGACCTCCCCGCATCTGCGGTACGCGGCCACCACCGACGAGGGAGGCCGCGGCCTGTTCCTCGTCGCCCAGCTCGCCGAGCGCTGGGGCACCCGCTACACCCACAACGGCAAGATCATCTGGGCGGAGCAGCCGCTGCCCTGAGCCCGGGAGGGCGGTCAGCCCAGGGCGCGGTCCAGATTGAACGCGGCGCTGATGAGGGACAGGTGCGTGAACGCCTGCGGGAAGTTGCCCTGCTGCTCGCCGGTGCGGCCGATCTCCTCGGCGTACAGGCCGAGATGGTTGGCGTAGGTGAGCATCTTCTCGAAGGCCAGCCGGGCCTCGTCCAGCCGGCCGGCCCGGACCAGTGCCTCGACGTACCAGAAGGAGCAGATGGAGAAGGTGCCCTCGTCGCCGCGCAGCCCGTCGGGGCTGGCCTGCGGGTCGTAGCGGTAGACGAGGGAGTCGGAGACCAGGTCCTCGGAGAGGGCGTCCAGGGTGGACAGCCACTTGGGGTCGGTCGGTGCGATGAACTTGGCCAGCGGCATCATCAGCACGGAGGCGTCGACCACATCGGCGCCCTCGTACTGCACGAAGGCGTTGCGGCGCTCCGACCAGCCGCGCTCCATGATCCGCCGGTAGATGTCGTCCCGGGCCTGGCGCCAGCGGCGATGGTCGGCGGGCAGCCCGCGGTGGGTGGCGAGGCGGATGGCCCGCTCGATGGCGACCCAGCACATCAGCCGCGAGTACAGGAAGTTCTTGCGCCCGCCGCGGGTCTCCCACACGCCCTCGTCGGGCTGGTCCCATTGGTCGCACACCCAGTTGACGAGGTGGCACACGTCGTCCCACTGGCCGCTCGAGATGGGCTCGGCCCACTTGTCGTAGAGGTAGATCGAGTCGATCAGGGCACCGTAGATGTCCAGCTGGAGCTGGTCGGCGGCGGCGTTGCCGACCCGGACCGGGGCGGAGCCGAGGTGTCCCTCCAGGTGGGGCAGTTCGCGTTCGGGCAGGTCGGCACGGCCGTCGATGCCGTACATGACCTGCAGCGGGCCGGAGCCGTCGCCGCAGCCGGGGCTGATGTGCGTGGTCAGGAACTTCATGAAGGCCGCGGCCTCGCTGCTGAAGCCGAGCCTGAGCAGGGCGTAGACGGCGAAGGCGGCGTCGCGGACCCACACGTAGCGGTAGTCCCAGTTGCGCTCGCCGCCGAGCTGCTCGGGCAGGCTGGTGGTGGGCGCGGCGACGATGGCGCCGGTGGGGGCGTAGGTGAGGAGCTTGAGGGTGAGGGCGGAGCGGTGCACCATCTCGCGCCAGCGGCCCCGGTAGCGGGACTGGTGCAGCCAGCGCCGCCAGTACGCGACGGTGGCGTTGAACTCGTACTCGGCCTCCGCGTGGGCGCAGCCGCGGGGGGTCACCTCGGTGCCGAGCTGGTCCAGGGCGAACACCGCCGTCTCACCCTCGCTCAGCTTGAAGTCGGCCCGTGCGTCCCGGCCGTCGCACTCCATGATGACGGTGGCCGTGAGGGCGAGGGACAACTTGGCGGACTCAAAGACGACGAGGCCGTCGAGGGTGCGCAGGGTGTGCGGGTCGGAGCCGTAGTCGAAGCGCGGGGCGATCAGGGCCCGGAAGGGCACGGTGCCGCGGACGCACACCACGCGCCGGATGAGCCGGTGCCGGCCCTCGACGGCGGACGCCTCCCCGCCGACCGGCATGAAGTCCTGGACCTCGCCGACGCCGTCCTCGGTGAAGAACCGGGTGATCAGCACGTTGGTGTCCGGGAAGTAGAACTGTTTGGTGCGCGCCGGTACCGCCGCGGCCAGCTCGAAGCGGCCGCCGCGCTCGGCGTCGAGGATGGCCGCGAAGACGCTGGGTGCGTCGAAGGACGGGGAGCAGTACCAGTCGATCGTGCCGTTGGTGCCGACCAGGGCGACGCTGCGCAGATCGCCGATGAGGCCGTGTTCGGCGATCGGCAGGTAGCGGGGGCTCCCGGACAGGTCCTGCGGGAAGGGGACATCGGCCATCGCTCGGGCCTCCCGGTGCGGTGTGCGGGCTGCATTCCAGCTCGGGCTGCATTCCAGCTTAGGGCCCGTCCGGCGATTCCCGTCGGCCGCCCGAAGGGCGGGCCTCGCGGCGAGCGTGCGTGCCGGACGCCGCGAGGCAGGCGGGAATTGCCGGACGGGCCCTGAGGGCGAGTGCTTCGGCGCCGGGCGGGCGGACGCCTGTCACCCCGCGCCGCGGCGCCTTCCGGATGCAGGCTGCGGCGAGGCGCGGAATGGTGAGAGTGTGCCCCGTTCGGCGGCACCGGCACGGATGCGGTCATCCGGACCGAGGAGGAGGCATCATGTCGACATCCACACCCGAAGAGTCCCGTTCGTCCGACGACCACTGCACCCCGGACGCCCTGCTCCACTCCGCTCCGCCGAGGGACGTCAGCGCGGAGGACCTGGTGATGGCAGCGGGCAGGGACGTCACTCCGGCGAACCTCGACTGGGCGCGCCGCAAGCTGGAGACCGAGGGCCAGGCAGCCGTGGAGAAGCTGCTGCCCTAGGGCGGTCCGGGGAATCCGAGGACACCAACGGGGAGGCGCCGGGCAGGGGCGCGCGGATCGTACGGCAGTCCGCCCGCCCGGCGCCCTGTGCTGCCCGTACAGCGGGCCGCTGCCCGTACAGCGGGCCGCACCCGTCGTCGCGAAGCCGGCTGCCGGCAGGCGCTCAGGTCTGCCGGGCGTTGCCGCGTCCGCAGGCGGCGGCGAGGAGCAGCGCGGCGAGGGCGGTCAGGGCCGTGCCCTGCCAGCCGAGGGTGCTGAGCAGGGGTGCGGCGAGGCCGGTACCGACGGCGCCGATCGTGAAGTACAGGACGAGGTAGACGCTGCTGAGGCTGCCGGAGCGCTGGGGGTCGAGGGCGATGACGCGGCTCTGGTTGGCGGCCTGGGCGGCGAAGCAGCCGGCGTCGCAGAGCGCGAGTCCGGCTGCCGTGACCGACGGGGTGTTCAGGCCGGTGGCGAGGAGGGCCGCCCCGGCCGCGGCGGCCGCCATGGAAGCGGTGATCACGGCGCGGGGACCGTACCGGTCGGCGAGGCGTCCGGTGAGCGGGAGTGCGGCGAAACCGAGTAGTCCGGCCAGGCTGTACAGGCCGATGGTGGTCGGGCCGAGGGAGTGGGGCGGCTGGGCCAGAGCCAGCGCGAGGGCGACCCAGACGAGGTTGAAGGCGAAGTACCACAGCCCGCCGGTGGCCACCGCGCGGCGCAGCTGCGCGTGGCGGCGCAGGAGCGGGGGAAGCGAGCCGAGGGT
This sequence comes from Streptomyces sp. BK340, assembly GCF_007827595.1. Classification (GTDB taxonomy): domain Bacteria; phylum Actinomycetota; class Actinomycetes; order Streptomycetales; family Streptomycetaceae; genus Streptomyces. The sequence continues at coordinate 171,560 of NZ_VISR01000012.1, read as the reverse complement.
CGCGCGGTAGCCGCGGCCGGAGTGCGGCCGCTGCCGGGGCAGGAGCGTGGCGGCGGCGACCGCCCCGAGCAGGGCGAGGGCGGCGAACACAAGGAGCATCCGCCGCCAGCCGAGGACGTCCGCGAGGGTTCCCCCCGCCAGCCGGCTGAGCAGGATGCCGGCCGACATGCCGGCGGCCACGGTGGCGACTCCGGTTCCCCGGCTTCCGGGCGGGGCGTGCCGGCCCGCGATGCTGCCGGCCTGGGCCGCGACACTGGCGGCCGCGCCGATGAGCAGGTAGGCGGCCAGGAGCGCGAGTGCACCGGGTGCTTCCGCGGCGAGGGTGAGGGCGGCGGCCAGGGCGGTGAGCTGTGCGGCCACCAGGCGGTTGGGCGCCAGGTGGTCGGTGAGCGGGAGCAGGAGGGCGAAGCCCGTCATACAGCCGGCGAGTGCGGCGGTCGGCACGAGGCCGATCACGGATAGGGGGACGCCGAGGTCGGCGGCGACCGCGGTGAGCGCGGGCTGCAGGGCGTAGTTGTTGGCGATCGCCGTCCCGGCTATGGAGGCGAGCAGGAACGTGCCGCCCCGGGGAAGGGGGTGGGTCACGGCTGTGCGCCCCGGGTGAGGACGACGGCGTAGCGGCACTCGGCGTCGGTGGCGTTGACGAAGACGCGCTCGGCGGGCTCGCCGAGTTCGATGGTGTCGCCCGCGTCGAGTTCGTGGACCGTTTCGCCGTCGTGGAAGGTCAGACGGCCGTCGAGGACCCAGACGACCTGGCGGACGAAGGCGAAGGCCGCGGCCGGATACGGCACCCGGGCACCGGCGGGCAGGCGGATCTCGGCGATCTCCGCGGGGAAGTGCGGTCCGGTGATCTGGCGGCGCCGGTAGCCGGTGCCGGGGTCGCGCCACTCGGGCGCGTCGTCCCGGCGGCGCACTCCCGCGACGCCGTCCGTGCGGCCCTGCGGTCCTTCCTCCTCCTGCGCTCCTTCGGCGAGGGCGAGCAAGGAGGCGACGCTGAGCTGGAAGGCGGCGGACAGCTTGCCGAGGACGACGGCGGTGGGGCTGCTCTCGCCGCGCTCGATCCTGCTGATCATGGCCTGGGAGACACCGGAGGCGTCCGCGAGCCGGGCCAGGGTCCAGCGGCGACGCTCCCGCTCGGTGCGGACACGGGCCGCGATCCGTCCCACCAGAGGATCTACTATGTTGGACATGAATCCAATATACGAGAGAAGCCGGGCCGTGACGGTCCGGCCGGCTCGCTCCGGCGACGCGGAGGCGATCCGCGCGATCCGCAACCACGCGGTCGAGCACTCGACGGCCCTGTGGACGCAGAGCCCGCAGTCCCCCGCGGAAGGGGCGGCCTGGCTGGCCGCTCACCTGGAGCGCGGCTCGGCGTTCGTGGCCGAGGTGGCGGACGAAGTGGCGGGGTTCGCGGCCTACGGCCCGTGGCGGAGCCTGGACGGGTACCGGCACACGGTGGAGGACTCGGTCTAAGTCCGCGAGGACCGGCACGGGCTCGGCATCGGCTCCGCACTGCTCGCCACCCTCGTCACAGCCGCCCGCGAGGCCGGCCACCACGTCGTCATCGCGGACATCGAGGCCGGCAACACCGCGTCGATCCGGCTGCACGAGCGGTTCGGGTTCCAGCACGTCGGAACGGTCCCGGAGGTCGGCACCAAGTTCGGCCGGTGGCTCGACCTGACCATCATGCGGCTGCCCCTGGCCTGAGCCACCGGCAGCCGCCGCGGACGGGGCGGCCAGGGGCCGAGCCGCACGATCTGCGGGCCGTGGCCGCCGGCCCGGTCGGCCGACTCGGTGTTGGTGTGGACGGTGTCGTAGTCGTACGAGGGCGGCGCCGGGCTGGTCAGGATGTGGTCCAGGAACTGGGAGTTGCCCCGGTGGACCACGCCCGATGGCGGCATGGAGGTTGTGGTGGCGCGCGGGTGCGAGGTGGCATCCGGAGGCGGGTGCGCAGGTTCGAATCCTGCTGGGGGCACTTCGCATGAAGTGCCTAGTACTCCAGCCGTAGATCGTGATCTTCATGGGTGAAGGGTGGCTTGGCGGCGGTAGTGACTGTGGCGTCTACGCTGTGACCTGCTGCCACCGCATGATCTTCAGTCTTCACACACCGGTGATCAACGGTGGCCGCACCCGTTTTCACAGCGCCCTCGCCGCAGATCGTGCCAGGAGGACATATGCAACACGGCGAAGTCTGGTGGGTCGAGTTTGATGAGCGACGGCCGGTCGTGCTGCTGCCGGGAGACGAGGCGTCCGGGCTCCGGGCGATGCAGGTCGTCGCTCCGGCGGGCGTCGACATCAGCGGTCTGGGCATCGAAGTGGCCGTGGGCGCCACGGAAGGACTGCCCTTTGAAGGCGTGCTGCGGTTCGCGTTCCCGCGTCCAGGCTTCACCCCTTGCACGTGGCTGACCATCATGTCCCGGGACGACCTGGTCGAGCGGGCAGGCGTGCTGCCCTCCGTGAAGCTCAGGGAGATCGAGGACGCCCTCCGTGTTGCTGGACAGCCGCAGGAGTGGACCGCGACGGCAGCCGCGAAGCTCAGCGAGATGAAGGATGCCCTCCGCCTCGGTGAACTGGAGTAGGCGGGCAAGGGACGGACGCCGCCGATGGTGTGGGCGATCTCGTCCAGATGATCAACGCTGGCCATCTCCACGGCGTCCCACACCAGCAAGATCACGATCTACGGCTGGAGTATTAGGGCGTGCAGATTTTCAACTCGTCTTTTTGATCTTGGTCTGGGTGGAGCCGGGATCGAGGAACGTCGCGACGTCGGCCGGTGTGCGAAGGCGGGCGGTAGAAGTGTTGATGTGGTGGCTCCTGACGGGGCACATCTGAAGAGTGAGTTGTGGGCTCGACTGGAAGTGAGGCGCCCGTCAGGGGCTGCATCCCTCTTTCGGACTCCGTGATCCACCTTGTTCAGCACGGAACTCGTCCAAGAGGGAGAAGAACATCTCCATCGGATGAGTGCCGGCCTCCTCAGCTGCTCGTTCGATCTCGACGGCCCAGCCCAGTGCGCTGGGGTAAGCCATGCTCAGCCGCTTCCACAGCCACTGGGAGAAGGGGCCGCCGTTCCAGAAGTCGAAACGTTCATCGATGTCATGGATCTCGGAGGCGACCGCGTAGCCGGTCAGCATGGAGTCCAGATGCTGAAGTGAGCTGCGGCGCACCCACATCCCTGGGCGGACCCTCACCTCGTCGAGGAACTCGTTGACATTGCTGAGCTCTCTCGGCCTCCGCGGCCTTGGCCTGCCGGCCACCGGTTCTGTCACACCTGCAGCGTACTGACATCAGCTAGCACAGGACTGGATCTGCCGGTGAGTGATGAGGCAGCAGGCGAGCTTGAGAAGCCCGGTGCCGTGTCGGGTGCCGCGGTGGGCGATGGCCGGAACGATGCCGCGGGCGCGGAAAGTACCACGATCGGCGTGCCGTGCCCTTCGGTGATCAGGTGGTGTTTCGAGCCAGCTCGGCCCCGGTCTACCGGCGACGGGCCGGACTGATCCAACTCTTTGTGTTAGCCACCGTCAATCCGTTTCCCTCCGGTAGCAGTCTCGAGATTCGCCAGAAGACTGGAATTGGGGCAGGTCGTCGCGGAAAAAGAAAATCTGTCGCGGCGCAGCGCCGTGGAATTCATCGACGGCCTCCTTTGAAACGATGAGGCAGAATTTCTTGATCAAGGGATTGTGATTCCCTGATCTGCTCAACTGAAGTGATCCCTCGTACTGGCCGGACTGGAAGGTCCAGTTGTCGGCCCAGAAGTTGAGTGTGGGCTGCTGAGGTTGATCCTGACTGACGACGAACGGGGCGGGATCGCTGGCCCATTGGTAATTGATATGGTCTGAAGTCGGGTCATATTCATATTTCCCGGTTTCATGCCAATAGAAAATCGGCTTCTTTGTAGAAGAAATTGATCCGACGGGATTCAGTTGCAGACGTGCATCACGAATCACCTCGACATCCTGCGTCTTGAACCTGGTCGACACCGTCGGCTGAATCTCGAACGCGATTCCGTTGCCTCTCGGTCCAGTGCGGAACAGGTGAGGAAGTGTCACATCGATTCGGGGCTTCTTTTGAAGTTCAGTGAAGTTGTAGACCGAGAAAGCAAGCGCTGCAACAGCAGCTAGCGTGGCAGACCACTTGTGCACGTTGTCGAATCGCGTTCTTCGAGGCTCCGTCGCCCTCTCGCCCGTGCCGTTCACGCTTCTACTCTCTGCTGAGATCGGAGCCGTAGGCGTGCTGTGTTGCTCCGTTTGGCCAGCGCGATGGCTGAGGTTCAACCCCAGGTCAGCGGCGCCCGCGAAACCCGGATGCCCCATCCTGTCTGCATGAGGTTGCAGGGTGAGCCAGTGACGGCCGAAAGGGCAATCCTTCTGAACGAACTGCGGTTCGATCCAGGTGCGATCTACGTGCTTGACCATCCCTTGATGCTCGTCCCCGGTGACCAAGTGCTCGTCCTCACGGATCAGCAAGTGGTCATCAAGCGCACGGCGGGGCACGAGGAGAGGCCCGCCGGCCACTGGACTCCGTGGTGCTGGACTTGGCGCCTCCTCTGACTCTGTCGTGCCGGATGGGCACCGACGTCGAGCGGTGAACCGCCGTCAACAGGCTCATGGCGTACCGCGCGCCTGTCGTCGGCACCCCTGCACGCCCGGCTGCGACGCAGGCCTTCCGTGCGGTGCCCGGCGGCTGTCAGACTCCGGAAGATGCCCGACTTCGACATGCTCGTCATCGGATCCGGACCCGGCGGGCAGAAGGCCGCCATCGCCGCGGCCAAGCTCGGCCGCCGGGTCGCCGTCGTCGACCGCCCCGACATGCTCGGCGGGGTCTCCCTGCACACCGGCACCATTCCGTCCAAGACCCTGCGCGAGGCCGTGCTTTACCTGACCGGTCTCACCCAGCGCGACCTGTACGGGCAGAGCTACCGGCTCAAGGAGGACATCACCGTCGCCGACCTGACCGCGCGCACCCGGCACGTGGTCGGCCGCGAGGTGGACGTCGTCCGCAGCCAGCTCTCCCGCAACCACGTGGCTGTCCACTCGGGCACCGGCCGGTTCACCGACCCGCACACCGTCGCCCTGCGCGACGAGGTCACCGGTCATGAACGGCTGTTGAGCGCCGAGCACATCGTCATCGCCACCGGCACACGGCCGGCCCGCCCGGACAGCGTGGCGTTCGACGGGCGCACGGTCATGGACTCGGACAACGTGCTCTCGCTGGAGCGGGTGCCGCGCTCGATGGTGATCGTGGGCGCCGGTGTGATCGGCATGGAGTACGCCTTGATGTTCGCCGCGCTCGGCAGCAAGGTGACGGTCGTCGAGAAGCGGCCCGGGATGCTGGATCTGTGTGACGTCGAGGTCGTGGAGTCGCTCAGGTACCACCTGCGGGACCTCGCCGTCACCTTCCGGTTCGGGGAGACCGTCGCCGCCGTCGAGCGCCATGCCCGGGGCACGCTGACGGTGTTGGAGAGCGGCAAGAAGATCCCCGCCGACACGGTGATGTACTCGGCCGGCCGTCAGGGCCTGACCGCCGGGCTCGACCTGGACCGGGCGGGGCTGAGGGCGGACGCGCGCGGCCGTATCGAGGTCGACGAGCACTACCGGACCGAGGTGCCGCACATCTACGCCGTCGGTGACGTCATCGGCTTCCCGGCGCTCGCGGCGACCTCCATGGAGCAGGGCCGGGCGGCGGCATACCACGCGTGCGGGGAGCCGGTCGGACAGATGCTCGGCCTCCAGCCGATCGGTATCTACACGATTCCGGAGATCAGTTTCGTCGGCCGGACCGAGGACCAACTGACCGAGGACCGCGTCCCGTTCGAGGTCGGGGTCGCCCGCTACCGGGAGCTGGCCCGGGGCCAGATCATCGGGGACTCGCACGGCATGCTGAAGCTGCTGGTCTCCCCGGTGGACCGCACCCTGCTCGGCGTGCACTGCTTCGGCACCGGCGCCACCGAGCTGATTCACATCGGCCAGTCGGTGATGGGCTGCGGCGGCACGGTGGACTATCTGGTGGACGCGGTCTTCAACTACCCGACGCTGGCGGAGTCGTACAAAGTCGCCGCGCTGGACGCGACGAACCGGTTGCGCCAGATCGACCATGTGGCCGACTGAGCGGTATCAGAACAGGTCAGTGGACGTTACCGGTTGGTCATCTTGAAAGGTCAATGAGTGCCGCTATAGTCACACCCACACACGGTGACCGTCCGCCGACGCTCGGCAGCACGGTGTGTTCATCCACCCCCGTTCTTCCTGACCGGCTCCCGACCCGAGGCCATCCCTTTTCGGGTACGAGGCGGGTCCACCCCCCACCTGCACGCCGTAGGGCCGGGCGCCCGTGCGCCGTGCACAAACGGAAAGCGGCACGACCATGAGCAACAACAGGGGCAGAGGGCTGCAGGCCAATGTCCTCGGCACGTTCGACACCGTGGTGATGGCGGTCGCCGGCAGCGCGCCGGCGTACTCGCTGGCCGCGACCACCGCCGTCCTCGTCGGCGCGGTGGGACTGGCAAGCCCGGCCGCCCTGCTGTACTGCGCGATACCGATGCTGGGCATAGCCCTGGCGTTCAGCTACCTCAGCCGGATCGACGTCAACGCGGGCGCCAGCTACTCCTGGGTGGGCCGCACCCTCCATCCGTTCCTGGGCTTCATCAGCGGCTGGGCGCTGGTGATCTCGGCGACCATCTTCATGGTGGCCGGTTCGCTGCCCGCCGGATCGATGACACTGGCCCTCTTCGACGCAAAGCTCGCCGACAACACGGCGCTGTCCACGGTGGTCGGCGCGGCGTGGTTCCTCGTCATGCTGGGCGTGGTGCTCGGCGGGGCCCGGCTCACCGTACGCGCCCAGCTGCTCATGTCCGGTGTGGAGCTGGGAATTCTGGCACTGTTCGCGGTACTCGCCGTCTTCCACACGGACAACGCCCGCGCCTTCGACTGGTCCTGGCTGGGCTTCTCCCACTTCGACGGCATGGGCGGGTTCGCGTCCGGCGCACTGCTCGCCGCGTTCTACTACTGGGGCTGGGACGTCACCAGCAACCTCAGCGAGGAGACCCGCAACAGCCGTCGTACGACAGGACTGGCCGGCCTGATCGGGGTCGGGATCGTCTTCCTGCTGTTCGAGGTGTTCACCATCGCGGTGAACGTCATCCTGACCTCGAAGCAGATCGAGGAGAACGACGCCAACGTGCTCGCGGTGCTGGGCGAGGAGATCTGGCCGGGCTGGGGCGGCAAGCTGCTCATCGTGTCCGTGATGCTGTCCACCATCGCCACGCTGGAGACGACGCTCATCCAGGTCACGCGCTCGCTGTTCGCGATGGGCCGCGACCGCACGATGCCGACCGCGCTGGGCCGGGTGCACCGCACCTGGAACACCCCGTGGGTGGCGATCGTGGTGGTCGGCGGGGTCGCGCTGGCGATGTTCATCGCCTCCAACGCGCTCGGCTCGGTGGGCGAGATCCTCTCCGACGCGATCTCGGCGATCGGCCTGCAGATCGCCGTCTACTACGGCCTCGCCGGTCTCGCGGTGGTCGTCGCCTACCGCAAGATGCTGCTGAAGTCGCCGGCCAACTTCCTGCTCGGGGGGCTGTGGCCGCTGTTCGGCGCCGTGTTCATGTTCTGGATCTTCGTCGAGTCGCTGGGCGAGCTGAGCGGCGCCGCGATCGCGATCGGCATCGGCGGACTGGCCGTCGGGCTCGTTCCGATGCTCTGGTACTGGCGGCAGGGCAGCGACTACTACCGGCCAGCGAAGCTGGACGCGACCCGGACCGTGGAGGCGGAGTACGTTGCCGACGGCGCCGGTGTGCCGTCCCGGCCGCACGAGGGTCTCCCCACCGACTTCTGAGGGAGATCCCGATGGCGCGAGACCGTTTCACGCCCGATTTCGACCCCGACTGCGGGGACGGGCGGCTCACCTCCGCCCGGCAGGACATCGTCATCGGCCGCTGGCAGGGCCTCAGGGACCTGCTGTGGGTCACCGGTGAGGACCGGACGCTGCGCGGCCACCGGGTGCGGCTGCTGGCGCAGGCCTGCGCGAGCAGTTCGACGGTGGAGTCGTGGCTGGCCGCCGAGCCCGGCAACGCGGACGCGCAGGTGCTGCGCGCGGCGACGGAGACGGCCCGGGCGTTCCACCTGGCCATCTCCGCAGGGCGGGGTGTGCCGATCGACCGGGACCGCATCGACGCCGCGGTGCTGGCCTGCCTGCACGCCGCCGAGGCCTGCCCCGAGGACCCGACGCCGTGGGTGTCGCTGATCTCCGTCGCCCGGCTGTATCCGACAGGGGTACGGCGGCAGGAACTGGCCCGCTGGTGGGACGAGTTGCACCGGCGGGACCCGTACACCGTGGAGGGCCACCTGCAGGTCCTGCACTACTACTCGGCCCGCTGGCACGGCACGCACGGCCTGATGTACGACTTCGCCCGGGACGCGGCCGGCGTGGCACCGCCCGGCTGCCCGCTGCCGGTGCTGGTCCAGTACGCCCGGGTCGAGGAGTACCGCTATGCCCTCGACGCCGCCTCCGGCCGGCAGGGCTCGGTCGGCCTGGGCCAGCACTGGGACCACGACGGCGCGGTCAACGACGTACGGCGCACCTGGGAGCGCTGGGTACGGGGCCGCCCGGACAGCAATCCGGCCCCGACCGAGCTGCGCGACCTCAGCCACCTGGCGCACGCGGCCTGTCTGGCCGGCACGGCGGACGTCGCCGCGTCCCTGCTCCGGCTGCTGGGCCGCCGCGCCACCCGCACCCCGTGGTCGTTCACGGGCGATCCGGCGCAGCAACTGACCAAGTGGCGCAAGGAGTTCGGGGTGCGGGCCTAGACGCGGCCACGGAGCAGGACGAGGCCGACCGTAGCCACTCCGGCCGCGGCGGAGCAGAGAATGCCGGCCGTCAGGAAGCCGAAGACGGTGAAGGCGACGAACAACAGGGCCGCGAGGGTGGCCAGGACGGCACAGGTTCGGGGCAGGCCGCCCGCCGTCCAGGCCTCCTGGAGGAACTCGTTGGTGCGCCAGGCATGGACCGCGACGAGCACCACGGCCACGATCATGACGGTGGCGAGGACCGGGGAGAGACCGGACGTCCGGTGGAACACCGTGGGCCGCTCCGCACCCTTCAGCGCCAGCAGATGGTGGATCCCCTTGATCGCCTCCACCGGGCCCAGCACGGCGAACACGCCACCGGCCACGCGGCCCGGCCACACCTTCCCGCCGTTGCCCCGCCGCAGCGCGATCCATTCGAGGATGCCGCGCGGATTGATCAGCGCCACCCAGCCCGTCACGGTGGCGCCGAGCCCCCACGTCAGGTCGAACAGAGCAGAGTCCGGCGCCGGCATCGGCTGCGAGGCGAGTGCGTACATCCCTGGTCCCTCCCGAGGCGCCGGCAGCGGATCACGCCGGCAGCGCAGTGTGCCGCCGCAAGGGAGCCGCGCACCATGGGTGACGTGGGGAATTTATGCGATCTTGACGGAGCGCCAGGGGGTTTCGTTTGGATCAGGCCGCGGCGTCCGGTGCGGTGCATCGCAAGGCGGAGGAGCACCCGCGTACCGGGCGTACCCGGGTGGTCCGACAACGCGGCGAGGTGCCGTGCCGGGCGTCACGGACCCGGGCTGATCCAAACGAAACCCCTAGTCCGCGGACCCCTCCGCCAGGCCCGCCGTCCACTTCTCTTCGACGCGGCCCGCCTTCCACACCAGCAGGGCGATCGCCCAGGTGGCGAAGAACAGGCCGACGATGACGAAGCCGACCGTGTTGAGGTCGAGGCCCGAGATCCAGTCCCAGAACGCGCCGTGCAGGTCCAGCCTGTCGGCGAGCAGGCCGAGGAGTTCGACGGTGCCGATGACGAGGGCGACGGCGACGGACAGACCGGTGACGGTGAGGTTGTAGTAGACCTTGCGGACCGGCTTGGAGAACGCCCATCCGTAGGCGAAGTTCATGAACGAGCCGTCGATGGTGTCGAGCAGCGACATGCCTGCCGCGAAGAGGACGGGGAGGCAGAGGATCGCGTACCAGGGCAGGCCGGAGGCGGCGCCGGAACCGGCGAGGACCAGCAGGGCGATCTCCGTGGCCGTGTCGAAGCCGAGGCCGAACAGCAGGCCCAGCGGGTACATCTGCCACGGCTTGGTGATCGACCCGGTGACCCGGCCGAGGAGGCGGTTCATGAAGCCCCGGTTGTCGAGCTGCGCCTCCAGGGCGGCCTCGTCGAACCGGCCGGAGCGCATCTGCCGGAACACCTTCCAGATGCCGGCCAGGATGACGAGGTTGATCCCGGCGATGAGGTAGAGGAAGGTGCCGGAGACCGTCGTACCGATCAGGCCGGTGACCTCGTGCAGCCGGGAGTGGTCGTCGCGGACCGGTCCGTCCAGGGCCTTCATGCCGAGGGAGAGCAGCAGTGTCAGGCCGAGGACGACGCTGGAGTGGCCGAGCGAGAACCAGAAGCCGACCGACAGCGGGCGCTGCCCCTCCCCCATCAGCTTGCGGGTGGTGTTGTCGATCGCCGCGATGTGGTCGGCGTCGAAGGCGTGCCGCATGCCGAGCGTGTAGGCGGTCACGCCGATGCCGATGCCGAACGTCGCCGGGGTGCCGGCGGTTCCGGTGCCGGCGCTGAGGTGATCCGGGGCGACGATCCCGACCAGCGTGCCCCAGCCGATCACGTGCAGCGCGAGCACGAAGGCGGCCATACCGCCGACCCTGGTCCACTCCTGCCGCGTCATGGAGCCACGGACGCGGTGCCAGGCCGAACGCGGGGCGTCGCCCTGAGCGGGGAGGGACGGAGCGGAACCAGGGGCGGCCGTCATGGGGGAGGGTGTTCCTTCGGTGCAGCGGCTACGGCTGCGTTGCACAGCCTTGTGCCATCCTCCCGCAGTTGCAACTAATGTGCAGTAAAGCCCGCGGCAGGCCTTTCCCATGGGGAGGGAAAGACCGTGGCCGAGGGACGCTCAGACGGAGAGCAGGCCGCGGCCGAGCCAGTCCCGCCCGTCGCGCACGCCGGGCAGGGCGAAGAAGTAGCCGCCGCCCGTCGGGGAGATGTAGTCGACCAGGGGTTCGTCGATCAGCCGCGTCTGTACGGCCTCGAACTGCCGCTTGACGTCCTGCTGGTAGCAGCAGAAGGCCAGGCCCATGTCGAGGTTGCCGACCTTGTCCACGCCCCGGTCGTAGTTGTAGCCGCGGCGCAGGATGCGGGAGCTGTCGGTCTTCGCGGTGCGCGGGTTGGCGAGGCGGATGTGGGCGTCGACCGGGATCGCGGTGCCGTGCGGGTCCTTGGTGTAGTCGGGGATGTCGGTCTCCCTGGCGCCGTCGAGCGGGGCGCCGGTGTCCTTGCGGCGGCCGAACATCTTCTCCTGCTCGGTCAGCGAGACCCGGTCCCAGAACTCCACGAGCATCCGGATGATCCGGATCACCTGGTAGCTGCCGCCCTCGGCCCAGGCCGGCTCGCCCTGCCCGGCGCCGACCCAGATCAGCCGGTCGGTCTCGCGGGCCGAGGTGACGTCCGGGTTGGCGATGCCGTCCTTGAAGCCGAGCAGGTTGCGCTGGGCTCCGGTGGGGCGCGGGGTGTTCTGGAAGCCGTCGATGCGCCACTTGATCTGCATGGCGCCGCGGGTGTGCCGGGCGATGTCACGCAGGGCGTGCAGCACGGTGTCCTGGCTGTTCGCGCACAGCTGGAGGGACAGGTCGCCGTGGCATTCGGCCGCGTTCAGGTTGTCGTTCGGGAAGGTCCGCATCGGGGTCAGCCGGGCGGGCCTGGCCCTGGCGAGGCCGTAGCGGTCGTCGAAGAGGGAGGCGCCGACGCCGACCGTGACGGTCAGGGCGTCCGAGGGGACCTCGGGGCCGAGGATGCCGTTGTCGGAGGGCGGCGCACCGACGCCGAGGTCGGCGGGGGTGCCGCCGGAGGTGAGGAAGCGGGCCCGCTCGGTGATGGTCCGCAGCAGGTCGGCGAGGCCCTTGCGGTCCTCGGTGATGACGTCGAAGGAGACGAAGGTGGCCGCGGCCGGCGCCGGGGTGACGATGCCGGCCTGGTGGGCGCCGTGGAAGGGGACCTTCGCACCGCTGTCCGTGCCCGTGTCCTGCGCCTGGGCCGTGCCGCCGCTCCCGGCGAGCGCGAAGCCGCCGCCGGCCAGGACCGCACCGGCGGCTCCGGCGCCCAGCGCGGTCCGCACCAAGGAACGGCGGGCCGGGCAGGCGGGGGTGTCGGCAGAGGGCATCGGAGGGTTCCCTTCGGGGTGCGGGTGCGCGGTGGTCATCAGGCGGACTTCCGGATCTCGAGGAGGTCCGGGACCGGGGCGAGGTCTTCCAGCAGCTGCCCGGTGGCGCCGTCGAGGCGCTGCCGGTCGGTGGCGGCGACCCGGCCGACGGGGGTCCAGCCGGTGCCGTCGTGGGCCGCGTCCAGGAGCTTCTGGAGCCGGGCGATGTCCGTGTCGAGCGTCGGGAGCAGCCGGGGTGCGCGGCCGGTCAGCAGCGGCTGGAGGACGCCGAGCAGTTCACGGGTGCCGGCGAGGTTGGCGTCGGCGGTGGCGAGGCCGGTGCCGCTGCCCTGGTCGGTGTCGCCGGTCAGCTCGAACTGGAGGGTGTTCTCCAGAATCTCGTGGGCGCGCAACGGCAGGTCGCCAGGGTCGAATTCCTGGGCCGAAAAGGCCTTTTGCAGTCCCGCGGCCGCGTCGGCGAGCTGCTGGGCGGGCGCACGCAGGTCCTTGGCCGGCTCCCCGTGCCAGAGGCCGTGCTCCAGGCGCAGGAAGCCGGTGAAGTCCTTGTCCCGCACCCCGTCGGACAGTCCGTCTGGCCGCCCGTCGATCTTCTGGTCGAAGTCCTCGAAGGTGCCGTAGGCGGCGCCGAGGGAGGCGTAGGTGCGGTGGGCGGTGAGCCAGTCGGTGCGGGCCCGGTCGAGGTGGCCGCCCTCGATGTCGTCGTCAAGGGTGCGGGTCTGGGTCACGAGCGTGGCCAGGCCCTGCTCGACGTAGGTCTTGTAGGCCTTCAGGGGTGCGGCGAGGTCCTGTTCGGAGACGGGGACGACCGGCTTGGCCGCTCCGCCGCCGCTGACCCGTACCGCCCTGGACGTGACGGCCTTGCCGTCGGTGGGGACGCAGCGCCAGGCGTAGGTGCCGCCGGCGACGGTGGCGACCAGGTCGCGGGTGGTGCCGGGGGCCAGTCCCTCGATCTCGCCGTAGACCGCACCGGTCGACGGATCGATCAGATACACCTCCGAGGTCCTGCCGCCGGTGTTGTGCATCCGGAAGGTCCGGCGGCCGGGCCTGGGCGCGGTGAAGCCCTTGCCGCACTCGGTCCCGGACACGGCGACGGTCTGGTCGCCCGCGGGCTTGGGCCGGGAGAGGGCGACGACGAGTCCGGCGAGCACGGCGGGTACGGCGACCACGGCGGCCGGGATCACCCACACGGGCCGGCGCCGCTGCGGGCGGGCCGCCTTCGGCTCGGGCCCGGAGCGCTCGGCGGCGGGCTCCGGGGTGGTGGCGCGGACCCCGCGGACGAACAGGGTCATCACCACGACGAGGTAGGCGACGTAGGCCACGACCTGCAGCCAGGTCATGGCCGGGGTCAGGTTGAACACGCCCTGGACCAGGGTGCTGTACCAGGAGCCGGCGTCCATGCTGCCGGTGAGGTCGACCGCGTAGGCGGTGCCGCCGGGCAGCACGCCGCCTTCCTGGAGGTCGCGCAGTCCGTAGCCGAGGACTCCGGCCGCGATGACGATGAGGACGGCGCCGGTGGCGGTGAAGAACCTGGTCAGGTTGATCTTGAGGACCCGGCGGTACAGACCCCAGCACAGGCCCGCCGCGAGGACCAGGCCGATGGCGGCGCCGGTCAGCGGGCCGGCCGACTCGCCGGCCGCCCGTGCGGTGGTCCACAGGAACAGGGCCGTCTCCAGGCCCTCGCGGCCGACCGCGAGGAAGGAGGTGAGGATCAGCATCCCGGTGCCCATCGCGAGCGCGCCGGTGACCTTCTCCCTCAGCTCACCCGAGAGGCCGCGGGCCGAACGGCGCATCCAGAACACCATGGCGGTGACGAACGCGACGGCGATCACGCTGAGGGTGCCGCCGAACGCCTCCTGGGCGGTCGCGGAGAGGGACGCGGCGGTGAAGGTGAGGACCGCGCCGAAGCTCATCGCGACGGCGATCGCGGCCAGGACACCCGTCCACACCTGCGGCAGCCGCGAGCGCGCCTCGGCCCGCACGAGTGTGGCGATGAGGATGGAGACGATGAGGCCGGCTTCGAGTCCCTCCCTCAGTCCGATCAGGAAACTCGGAAACGCGTCGTCCCACATGCCCGGCAGCCCTCCCAACTTAGTGAAGGCATGCCTTACCTTCGTCGACCATCATGACTACAGGGGTGTAGTCAGTCAGTCATGAAGCGGCAATGGGCGGGCAAAGGCCGGGAACTACGTACACACTCGAATCGTCTACAGTTCGGTAGACGGTCTACACATGTGTAGTCGGAAGCAGTCGAGAAGAAGCAACCGAGTCAGAAGTAACCGAGGAAAGGGCGTGCGGCGATGGCCACCCCCTCAGATCTGTCGTCACAGCTCGCGGTCAACGTGTTCGACGCGCACTCCCTGCTGGCCGCCTTCGGCGTGATCGGCGTCGGGGTGGTGCTGTTCGCCGAGACGGGCCTGCTGATCGGCTTCTTCCTGCCCGGCGACTCCCTGCTGTTCACGGCGGGGCTGCTGTGCACGGGCACGTCCGACCGGGGCGTGCACCTCTCGCTCGGGCCACTGCTGGCCGCCGCGGTGGTCGGCGCGCTCGCGGGTTCGCAGTGCGGGTACCTGCTCGGCCGCAAGGCGGGCGGCACCCTGCTGGCCCGCAGCCGGTCGGCCCGGCTGCACGAGGGCGCGCAACGCGCCGAGGAGCTGCTGGAGCGCTACGGACACGCGAAGGCGATCGTGCTGGCCCGCTTCGTCCCGGTGGTACGGACGGTGCTGAACCCGATGGCGGGCGCGCTGGGCGTGCCGGCCCGGACGTTCACTCTCTGGCAGGTGGCGGGCGGACTCGCGTGGAGCATCGGCCTCACCCTGGCCGGATACGCGCTGGGCTCCTCGATCCCGAACGTGGACAAGTACCTGTTGCCGGTGATCGCACTGATCGTCGTCGTGTCGCTCGTCCCGCTCGCCGCCGAGGTGCTGCGCTCCCGCAGGGCCGCCAAGGAGGCACGCGGATGATCCTTGCGCTCACGGGTTCGTCGGTCGACGGGCCGCTCTACCAGGACGTGGTGGATCTCGCCCACCGCGCCCCCGACCGGCTGGACGACGTCGTCACGGTGTGGTCGACGTACGGCCTGGCGGTGTTCGCGCTGCTCATGGTCGTGGGCTGGTGGCGGGCCCGCAGGGTCGACGCCACGGCGGGCCTGACGGCGCTGGCCGTGCCGGTGGCGGTGCTGGTGGCCTTCGGCGCGGACGCCGGGCTGAAGGCGCTGGTCCGGGAGGACCGGCCCTGCCGGGGCCTGCCCTTCCACACCCTGGAGGCGTGTCCGGCGCCGGGTGACTGGTCGTTCCCCAGCAATCACACCGCGATCGCGTTCGCCGCGGCGGTCGCCCTGTTCTTCGTCTCCCGCCGGCTGGGGCTCCTCGCCTCCGGGTTCGCCGTGGCCATGGCGGCCTCCCGGGTCTGGGTGGGCGTCCACTATCCGCACGACGTTCTCGTGGGAGCCCTCGCCGGCGGCCTGGTCGCCGCTCTGGTGATGACCGTGCTCCGCCGTCGGTCGCGGGGACTGGCCGAACGGCTGGCGGAGACCGGACTGCGTCCGCTGCTGGTGTCATGAACAGCAAGACCCTCGCGGCACTGGCGGGCAGCCTCGCGATCAGCGCCTGGGCGGCGTTCGCCGTACTGGCGTTGATCGTCCACGGCCGGCACGGCTCCCCGCTGTTCTTCGACCACGGCCTGCTGACCTGGTCCGTCGGCCACCGGCCGGCGATGGCCGTCGCCGTCGCCCGCGGGCTGACCGCCACCGGCACGGGAGTCTTCCCGTACGCGGTGGTCGTCGTGGCCGGGCTGCTGACCGGCCGCGACCGGTGGGAGCGGCTGGTCGGCGCGCTGCTCATGGCCACCTGCCTCGCCACCGGCCAGGCCGCCCGGTACGGCGTCATGGAGCTGTTCCACCGGGCCCGCCCGCCCTTGTCCGACTGGCAGACCCACGCCTCCGGCTGGGCGTTCCCGTCGGGGCACGCCACCACGGCTGCGCTGACGGCCGGTCTGGTGATCACCGCGCTGTGCCTGCGCGCCCCGTACGGCCGCATACCGCTCTGCCTCGCGGTCGCCTGCTGGGGGGCTGGGGTGGGCCTGACGCGGGTCTTCCTCGGCGTGCACTGGTTCACCGACGTGCTCGGCGGCTGGCTGTTCGCCGCAGGCTGGCTCGGCCTGTGGCTGTGCGCGGCGGCCTGGTGGCTGCTCCCGCGCCTGAGCACCACCCCTGGCGACGGCGAGCCGGGCCCGGACTGAACGCGTCCCGACGTGCCCCGAGGACATGGGCCCGGGGATGGCCGGACAGGCCCTGGGGTCAGGCTGCGGCGTGCGGGCCGTCCGGGCGGCCGCTGCGCTGCTGGACCATCTCGCGGCTCAGCTCCTCGGTCTCGGCCTCGGGCAGCCGCTCGAAACCGTCCTCGGTGATGACCGAGACGATGGGGAAGATACGGCGGTTCAGGTCCGGGCCGCCGGTGGCCGAGTCGTCGTCGGCGGCGTCGTACAGCGCCTGGAGCGCGGCCAGGGCGGCTTCGCGGCGGGTGAGGTCCGGCCGGAACAGCTTCTTCAGCGCGCCCCGGGCGTACGGGGAGCCGGAGCCCTCGGCGTGGAAGTGCTGTTTCTCGTACAGACCGCCGGCCGCGTCGAAGGAGAAGATGCGGCCGCGGCCGCCCTCGGGTGCGGTGGCGTCGTAACCGGCGAGCAGCGGGACGACGGCGAGGCCCTGCATGGCCTGGGCGAGGTTCTGCCGGATCATGGCCGCAAGGCGGGTCGCCTTGGCCGCCAGGGACATCGGGGTGCCCTCGATCTTCTCGAAGTGCGTGAGTTCGACCCGATAGAGCCGCACCATGTCGAGCGCGAGGCCGACGGTTCCGGCGAAGGCGACAGCCGTGTGGTCGTCGGCCGGGTGCACCTTCTCCAGGTCACGCTGCGCGATGAGGTTGCCCATGGTGGCCCGGCGGTCGCCGGCGATCAGCACGCCGTGGCGGAAGGTGAGGGCGAGCACGGTGGTGCCGTGCGGGATGCTGCCGGGCGCGGCGCGGACCCCGTCGGGGAACGGCGGGGCGGTGGGCAGCAGGGCGGGCCGGTGTGCGGCCAGGAACTCGGTGAAGGACGAGCTGCCGGGCGTGAAGAACTCCTCCGCCGGCCGCCCCGCGATGTGACGCTCCGTCATGCCGTTCCCCCTCCTGTGCCGCCAGGCCCCGTTCGTCTCCTACCTGGCGCGGGCGTCCGGGAAACTCCCGTCCGCTCACAGGGCCTTGCGCCGGACGAGCACCGCCAGTACGAGGAGGCCCGGGAGCAGCGGCAGCCACACGGTGAGCAGCCGGTAGCCGAGTACGGCGGAGGCCGCGGTCGCGGCGGGCGCGCCGGACACGGTCAGCGCGAGGGCGAGGGCGGCGTCCAGGGAGCCGAGCCCGCCCGGGGTGGGCAGCAGGGCGGCCGCGCAGCTGGCGGCGAGGTACAGCAGGGCCACCTGGAGCGGGGGCAGGGGCAGCTGGACGGCCTGGGCGACGGAGATGAGCACCAGGCAGTGCAGGGCGGTGAAGGCCAGCGAGCCGCCCCACAGGGCGGCGGCACGGGCCGGGCAGGCGTGCACGGTACGGATGTCGGCCAGCACGCAGGCGAGCGCGCGGCGGCAGCGCGGGCGCAGCGGACCGGCCAGGAGCGCCACCAGCAGGACGGCGGCGCCGAGCACGGCGGCGACCGCGGCCGGGGAGACGTGCGGGACCCGCAGCAGGCCCGGGCAGAGCGGAGCGAGCACCGCGATCAGGACGAGACGGACGACGGCTCCGGCGGTGGCCTTGACGGCGAGCGCACCGGCCGAGCGGCCCGCCGGCAGCCCGCAGCGCATCAGGAAGCGCAGGTTCACCGCGCCGGCGCCGAGCCCGGCGGGCAGCAGGTGGTTGGCGGCGGAGGCGGCGAACTGGGCCGCGAGCAGCCGCGGTCCGGGTAGCCGTCGGGCGACCGCGCCCTGCTGGGCGAGCGCCGAGGCCGCCCAGGTGCCGACCGCCGCCACCGCGCCGAGCAGCAGCCACCCCTCGTCGGCCACGGCCAGCCGCAATGCCCCGGTCTCCACCGTGGGCCAGTGCCGTCTTGCCACGTAGGCCGCGCCCAGCAGGACGGCGAGGCAGGCCAACGTGTGCCAGCAGGCCCGGCGGCGGCCGGCGGCGAGGTCCGCGGGAGCGGTCGGGAGCGCGCCGGCCCCGGGGTCGAGCGCGTCCCGCGGTGCCTCCTGTACGGCGTGCTGGGTCATCGGCCGCCTCCCCCGTGTCTGCCACGGCGCCAGGTCATGGGCCGCCCTCCGGTACGGCGTAGTAGAGGAGCAGTCCGTCGAGCGGCACGGAGGGCCACGAGCGGGCGTACCGGGGTGGCCGGGAGCCCGCGGGCACCAGAGCGGCGACCGGGGTGTGGCGCGCGGTGCGGGTGATGGCCCCTGCCGTGCTGTTGGCGTTGTGCCCGCTCGTCGCCGCCGAGGAACAGCCGGCGTAGAACGCCACCGGGATGGCCTCGTGCCCGGTGACCAGGCAGGGCGAGCGGACGCCGAGCCCGTGCAGCGCTGCGGCGGTGCGGGACCAGTCGCGGTGGGCGTCGGTGGTGCGGTCCACGGTGCGTGTCAGGACGGCGAGTTGCACCGCGAGGTGGGCGGCGAGCCCGAGCGCCAGCAGGCCGGCGACCACCGGCCGCCAGGCCCGGGCGGGCGCGGTCACCAGATGGACGAGCGCGACGGCGACGGGGATCGACAGCAGGGCGTAGGCGGGGAGCAGGAAGCGGGGCGCCGCGTAGCCGATCAGGAACAGGTAGGGGACGGCTGCCGTGGCCGCGCAGGCGAGAGACAGCAGGGTCGGTGTCGTGCGCCGGGCCCGGACCGCGACCGTGAGGCCGAGCGCGGCGAGTACGGGCAGCACGAACCACCAGACGGTGATCACCGGGCTGGGCAGCGCTCCCGTGCACGGCCGGCACAGCGCCCGCCCGCCGAGGCTGCGCAACTGGTCGACGACGGCGAAGTGCAGGCCGAGTCCGCCCTGGATCGCGGAGCCGTCGGCGAGGCGCCGGGCGAGGCCGCCGTAGCTGACGTACGCCTCGATCACCCACTCGAGCGCTCCGGCGGCGAGCCCGGTGAGGAGGACGAGGAGGGGGCGCCAGTGGCGGCGCACCAGGGCGAGGGCGAGGAGCGGCAGGGTGACCCAGACGGCGTCCACGGGGCGCATCCAGGCCAGCAGTGCCGCGCTCGCGCCCAGGCCCCACAGTGCGGCGCGGTCGGCCCGGTCGGCGCGGGCGCGCAGGAAGCAGGCCACGGCGGCGAGGGCTCCGACGGCCACCCAGTAGTTGGGCATGGCCTGGGGACCGTAGAACAGGGTCACCCACAGGGAGGCGAACAGGGCGCCGGCGAGGGCGAGCACCGGGACGGGGAACAGGCCCCGCCAGGCGCGCAGGGCCAGGAAGAGGGCGAGACCGGACAGCAGCGCGAGGTAGACCCGGAGCAGCGCGGTCGAGGAGGACCAGGCGGCGACGGGCGCGACCAGCAGGGAGACGCCCCGCGCGCGGGGTGCGCTGAAGAAGGCGGCCGGAACGTGTCCGCTGACCTGGCTGACGTACACCGTCTCGTCCCAGCCGAGGCCCATGCCGGGCCGGACCAGGAGCAGTTGGGCCAGTGCGAAGGCCGCCGCGACGGCCGCGAGCGGCCAGGTGACGCGGGCCCGTCCGGTGCCGGCGGACGGGCGGCCCGAGCGCTCTCGCCGGGCCGTGTCGGCTGTGGCGTGCGCGCTGCCGATCATGATTACCCCTCTTCCCCCTACAGCTCGTAGGGTTGACTTGCACCCTACAGCCCATAGGACCGAGAACCGGGATCGGGGAAAACACCGACAAACTAACGCGGATCGCGGGCCCATGTCGGGAGAACAGGGCCATCCGGTCGACGGCACTACGCGCTGTAAGGTTGGGGCATGGCTGGCACAGGGTCCCGCAACAGGGCGGAGCGGCGCAGCGCCGGGGCGCTGGAGAGCGAGGTACTGGCCGCACTCTGGGCCACGGAGCGGCCGCTGACACCGGCGGAGATCCAGACCGGGATAGGCGGCGGACTCGCCTACAACACCGTGCACACCATCCTCAAGCGCCTGTACGACAAGGGCCTGGTGCTGCGGGACGCCGACGGGCGGCGCGGCGCGTACCGTCCCGCGAAGAACGCGGCGGAGCTGACCGCCGAGGCGATGCACGAGGCCCTGGACCGGGTCCCGGACCCGATCGCGGCGCTCCAGCAGTTCGTGACCGGCCTGAGCCCCGAGGAGGAGCGGGCGCTGCGGGAACTGCTCGCCGGAGGCGGCGCATGAGGTTCGACGTCTACACCCCACTGCTGCTGTCGCTGCTGCTGTCCGGCGCCGCGCCGGTGATCGGCGGCCGCGTGGCGCCCGCACTCGCGGCGCGCGTGCTGACGTCGGCCGCCGTGCTGACCGCCGCGGCCACGACCTGGACGCTGGTGCTGCTGGCCGCCGCGCTGGTCGGGGACGCGCCGCCGGTGGTGCGGGAGGCCCGCGAGGACGGGCGTCGGCTGGTGGATCCGGTGCCGGAGGTGATCGGCGTCGCCGCGGCGGTGGCGCTGGCCGTCGTCGTGTGGCGGGTGCACCGGGCGGTGCGCGCCGAGCGGCGCACCCGGCGGGCCCTGCGACGGCTGTGTGCGGGGCAGCCCCCGGACACGGAGCTGATCGTCGCCGCCTCCGAGGTGCCGCAGGCGTTCGCGATCCCCGGCCGGCCGGGCCGGATCCTGGTCACCTCGGCGATGCTGAGCGCGCTGGCGCCTGACGAGCGACGGGTGCTGCTCGCCCACGAGCGCGCGCATCTGACCCACCGGCACGGGCCGCTGGTGACCGCGGCGACCCTGGCCGAGGCGGCCAACCCGCTGCTCGCACCGGTTCGTTCGGCCGTGGTCTTCCTCGTGGAGCGCTGGGCGGACGAGCAGGCGGCGACCGCCGTCGGGAACCGGCGGACCACCGCCCGTGCCCTGGCCCGGGCCGCCCTCACCGCCGGGCGGGCCCGCCCGGCGTGCACCCTGAACTTCACCGACCGTGCGGTCTCCCGCCGGATCGCGGCGCTCCAGACGAGCCCGCCCCCGCAGCTGTGGCCCGCCGCGCTGGCCGTGCTCGCCCTGGGCACCCTCGCCGCTCTGCTCGCCGCCGACGCGACGGGCGACCTGCTCGGCCTGCTGTCCGGGACGCCGAACTGACGCTCAGCCGGCGTTCGGAGCCCGGTGCAGGGGCTGCTCGGGGTCCGGGCGCGGGCTGACCGGAGGTACGGAGCGGACGGCGGGCTCGTCGGTGCTCACCCGCAGCGCCTCCCCGTGGTGGTGGAGCGTGAGCGGCTCCCCGTCCAGCAGCGCGTACGTCGTCTTGTCCGCACCGATCTCCACCCTGAGGCGGCGGCCGCGGAACTGGAGGCCGAAGGCCAGGCGGCGCAGCCGCTCGGGCAGACGCGGCGCGAACCGCAGTCCCTCGCCGTCGCGGCGCAGTCCGCCGAAGCCCGCGACCAGCGCCATCCAGGTCCCGGCCAGCGAGGCGATGTGCAGTCCGTCCCGGGTGTTGTGCTCCAGGTCCTGCAGGTCCATCAGGGCCGCCTCGGCCGTGTAGTCGTAGGCGAGCCGCAGATGGCCCGCCTGGGCGGCGACGACGGCCTGGCAGCAGGCGGACAGGGACGAGTCGCGTACGGTCAGCGGCTCGTAGTAGGCGAAGTTGCGGGCCACCTGCTCCTCGTCGAAGCGGTCGCCGCACGTGTACATGGCCAGCACCAGGTCGGCCTGCTTGACGACCTGTTTGCGGTAGAGGTCGAAGTAGGGGAAGTTCAGCAGCAGCGGGTACTGCTCGGGGCGGGTGTGCGTGAAGTCCCAGCGCTGGTAGCGGGTGAATCCGGCGTGCTGTTCGTGGACGCCGAGTTCGTCGTTGTAGGGGATGTGCACGGCCTCGGCGGCGTCGCGCCAGGCCGCGCTCTCCTCCGCGTCCACACCCAGGCGCTCCGCCTCGCGCGGGTGCCGTTCGACGGCGTCGGCGGCGGCGAGCAGGTTCTGGCGGGCCATCAGGTTGGTGTACGTGTTGTCGTCGGCCACCGCGCTGTACTCGTCGGGGCCGGTGACGCCGTCGATGTGGAAGGCCCCGCGGTGGTCGTGGTGACCGAGCGAGCGCCACAGGCGGGCGGTCTCCACCAGCAGTTCCACTCCCGCCTCCCGCTCGAAGCGGGTGTCGCCGGTGGCCTCCACGTAGCGGACGACCGCGTCGGCGATGTCCGCGTTCACGTGGAAGGCCGCGGTGCCGGCCGGCCAGTACGCCGAGCCCTCCGCGCCCTGGATGGTCCGCCAGGGGAAGGCGGCACCGCCGAGCCCCAGTTGGGTGGCGCGCTCGCGCGCCTCGTCGAGGGTGTTGTACCGCCAGCGCAGCGCCTCGGCGACGGCCTCCGGGGCGGTGTGGGTGAGGACGGGCAGCACGAACATCTCGGTGTCCCAGAAGGCGTGCCCGTCGTAGCCGGAGCCGGTGAGGCCCTTGGCGGGTATCGCCCGCTGCTCGGCACGGGCCCCGGCCTGCAGGACGTGGAAGAGAGCGAACCGTACGGCCTGCTGG
Organism: Streptomyces sp. BK340; assembly: GCF_007827595.1. Lineage (GTDB taxonomy): Bacteria > Actinomycetota > Actinomycetes > Streptomycetales > Streptomycetaceae > Streptomyces. The sequence goes on along the minus strand of NZ_VISR01000012.1, from coordinate 148,808 downwards.
ATCTCCTCGTCGCCGTCCACCTCGACGTCCGCGCCGGACCAGAAGTCGTCCAGGTGGGCCCGCTGGCTGTCCAGGAGTCCCTGCCAGCCGTCGTGCGCGGCGGCCGCGAGGGCGGCGTCGACCTGGTCGGCCATCGCGGGCAGCGAGCGGGTGCCGGACCAGCCGTGGGCGACCAGTTTCTCCACCCGCAGCGTCTGGCCGGGCTCCAGGACGGAGGTGACGGTGAGCCGGGCGACGTCGCCGCCGCTCTCGCTGCGGGTCGTGGTGCGCTCGGGACCGGTGACCACGTGGTCGGCGGCCACAGCCACCCGCAGGCCGCTGCGCCGGGTGCGGTGCACCAGTCGCAGCCGGTTGCCGACGGCGAGGTCGTCCTCCCGCTCCAGCGGCGACTGCAGCGCCATCGCCGCGCGCGGGTCGCCGTTCGAGCCGGGCAGCTGTTCGTTGGCGACCAGCTCGGACTGGATCACCACCCGGCTGCGGCGGCCGACGGCCTCCACCTCGTACCCCACCGCTGCCACCGCCCGCTGGGTCAGCGACACCAGCCGGGTCGAGCGGACCCGGACCGTCGAGCCGGCCGGGGACGTCCACTCGACGGTCCGCTCCAGCACTCCGCGGCGCAGGTCCAGGACGCGCTCGTGGGCGACGAGCCGGCCGTAGCGCAGGTCGAACGGCTCGTCGTCCACCAGCAGCCGCAGGATCTTGCCGTTGGTGACGTTGATGACCGTCTGCCCGGACTCCGGATAGCCGTAGCCGGCCTCCGCGTACGGCAGCGGGTGCACCTCGTGCACCCCGTTGAGGTAGCTGCCGGGCAGGCCGTGCGGCTCGCCCTCGTCCAGGTTGCCGCGCCACCCGACGTGGCCGTTGGACAGCGCGAACACCGACTCGCTCTGGGCGAGGACGTCGAGGTTCAGTTCCGTTTCGCGCACGGCCCACGGTTCGACCGTGTACGACCGGTGGGTGATCACTGCTTGCCTCCCAGCTCGGCGAGATCCTTGACGACGGTGCTCGCGCCGTGTGCGTACAGGGCGTCGGTCTGTCCGGACCGGTCGACGCCGACCACGTATCCGAAGCCGCCCGAGCGGCCCGCGTCCATACCGGCCAGCGCGTCCTCGAAAACGGCCGCCTGCGCCGGCTCGACGCCCAGGTCGTGGGCGGCGGCCAGGAAGGTGTCGGGGTGCGGCTTGCCCGGCAGGTTCCGCTCGGTGGCGACCACGCCGTCGATGCGGACGTCGAAGAAGTGCTCGGCGCCGACGGCCCGCAGCACGTCCCGGCAGTTGGCGCTGGAGGAGACGATCGCGGTGCGCAGGCCCTGTGCGCGGACGGCCTCCAGATAGCGCAGAGTGCCCTCGTAGGCCTCCACACCGCCGGTGCGGATCCGCTCCAGCAGCAGATCGTTCTTGCGGTTGCCGAGGCCGTGCACGGTGCGGGCGTCGGGCGGGTCGCCGGGGCCGCCCTCGGGCAGGTGGATGCCGCGCGAGTCGAGGAAGGAGCGGACGCCGTCGGCGCGCGGGCGTCCGTCGACGTACTCGTCGTAGTCGGCGATCTCGTCGAACGGCCGGGCCTGCGGGCCCTCGTGCTCGCGCAGGAACGCGTCGAAGGTCTCCTTCCAGGCGGCCGCGTGCACGACGGCCGTCTTGGTGACGACCCCGTCGAGGTCGAACAGACAGGCCAGGATGGTGTCGGGCAGACCGAGCTGAGTCATACCCAGCACCCTTCCCCATGGAGTGCGCTCCAGTGGGTGGCGAGCGCCACACGAGCCAGACTTTCGAACCTTGCGGCCCGGCTCTCACCGTCGTCGCCGCCGGTGACACACTCTGCTGTGTGCCGCTGACCTTCGACGACCTGCTCACCCGCGCCCGTGCCCTCACCCAGGACGGGCGGCGCGCGATCCTCGGGATCGCGGGCGGACCGGGCTCGGGAAAGACGACGCTGGCCGAGCACCTGGTGCGCGCCCTGAACGCCGACGGCCCGCCCTGGGTGGCGCACGTCCCCATGGACGGCTTCCATCTGGCCGACGTCGAGCTGGAGCGGCTCGGCCGCCGCGGCCGCAAGGGCGCGCCGGACACCTTCGACGCGGCCGGGTACGCGGCACTGCTTCGGCGGCTGCGCGAGGAGACCGGCGAGGTGGTGTACGCGCCCGGGTTCGAGCGGGTCCTGGAGCAGCCGATCGCGGGCGCGGTCCCCGTGCCGCCGACGGCCCGGCTGGTGGTGACGGAGGGCAACTACCTGCTGCTGGCGGAGGGTTCGTGGGCGCGGGTGCGGTCGTGCCTGGACGAGGTGTGGTACTGCGAGATCGACGAGCAGGAGCGGATCCGGCGGCTGGTCGCCCGGCACGAGGAGTTCGGCAAGGAGCGCGATGCGGCCGTGGCCTGGGTCCTGGGGACGGACCAGCGCAACGCCGACCTGATCGCCACGACGCGGGACCGGGCGGACCTGATCGTGCCGCCCGGCGTGCTGCCCTAGGTCCTCAGACGCTCAGCGTGAGTACGGGTTCGCCGGCGGCATCACCCGCCGGATCGCCGACCACCGCGGTGAACGCCTCGGTGTGTACCGTCAGACCCCGCTCGTCGCTGTCGAAGGCGGGCGAGAAGGGGCCGCCGGGCCCGTAGCGCAGGGCGAACACGTGCAGGTCCTGTGGAGCGCACGGTGCCGGGTCGGCCTCCAGTGCGGTGGAGCCGACCAGGTGGCGCCAGCCCTCGTCGGGGTTGCCGTAGCCGCGCGGGTCGGCGGTGAGGGCGAACGCCGCCTGCTCCTGGGTGAGTTCGGCGCGGGCGTCGAAGTGGTCGGGGCCCGGGTCCGCGGGATGCGTGAGGCGCAGCCCGGCCGCGGCGACGACCTCGCCCTCGGCCACGCGGCGCACCCGGTCGCCGTCGTCGGCGGCGTACGGCAGCCCGGACAGCAGGTACGGCGCCCCGTCGAGCCGCTCGACGGCGACCGTCACCCAGAGGCTGGTGCCGTCCGTGACGTACAGCGAGCGGACATGGCGCAGCACATGGTCGCGGCCGACGACCGGCTTGGTGACCAGCTTGGCCGCGAGCCCGTCGGCGCGGACGTCGCGCACGCGCACCTCGCCCATCGGACGGCACAGCAGGAAGCCGTCCGTGACGGGGCCGAACCCGTGCTGGCGGCGCACGGCTGCGGGCAGGTAATAGGTGCCGGCGGCCTCGACGAGCGAGGGGGTCATGCGGCTGTCGAAGGCGACGGAGACCGTGCCGCGGCGCAGTTGGTGGCGGGCGGGTGCGGTCGACGGGACGCGGTGCCAGTGGCTGGTGTCCTGGATCTGCCAGACCAGCATGAAGGCGAAGTGTCCGTCGACGCGGCCGTCGCGCTGGACCGCGTGCCGCCCCCAGCGGGTGTCGCCCCGGTAGCGGCCCAGGTCCGCGCCGACGCGTGCGCTGAAGTAGCGCAGGCCCAGGACGGATTCGAACCCGGAGTGCTGTTCGCTGTAGCGGGGGCCGCCGTTGTCGAAGCCGCCGTTCGTCAGACGGGCGTCGATGTAGCGGGCGAGCGCCTCCCCGTCCTCCGCGAACACCTCCTCGCCGCTGACCCGGTGGGCCTGGGCGAGGAAGGAGAGGGAGATCGGGCCGTAGTTGTTGTCGTACGCGCCGCCGTGCTCGGGCGGCAGCAGGGCACCCCGGTCGCGGACCCGGTGGGCGCGGATCTCGTCGGTGTACAGCTCCAGTGCCCGGGAGCCGATCTGTGCTCCGGCGGAAGCGGGCAGATGGCGGGCCAGCATCAGGCCGCCGACCACGCAGCCGATGGCCTGGTTGCCCGCCTCCTGCGGGTTGAAGAAGGTCGACTCGGTCAGCCGGCGCCAGTAGCCGAGGGCCAGCTCGGTGAGCGCCGTGCGCTGTTCGTCCTCCAGGAGGCCGTCGGCCGAGTCGAGGACGTTGACCGCCTGGAGCAGCGCCCACACCGTGCTCGGCCAGTCACCGATGGGGTGTGCGCCCGCTTCCAGTACGTAACGGGCGTACGGGAGGCCCGAGTCGGTGATGCGGAGGTTCGGGTAGCCGGGGTTGTCGTCGGTGTAGACACGCTCGCGCAGGTGGAAGGCGAGGCTGCGGCGCACCGCCTCGGGCAGCCGGGGGTCCCGGCCGCGCTGCCAGGCGAGGGCGAGCAGGGAGGTGATGCCGAGGGAGGTGTCGCCGATGTCGTCGCCGGCGTCGGGGTGTTCCAGGTTGCCCTCGGGGGTGAGGCGGGACAGGGCCTGCTCGGTGACGTCGGCGAGGACCGCGTCGTATGCCTCGGGGGTGTCCGGGAGGTCGTGCAACGGGCCGCGCTGGTGAGGGAGATACACGGGGGATCAGCCCTTCATGCCGGAGGTCGCCATGCCTTCCACCAGTCTCTTCTGGAAGACGAGGAAGCAGATGAGCGTCGGGAGGAGGGCGAGCGTCGACATGGCGAACATGGCGCCGTACGAGGAGCCGCTGGTCTTGTCCAGGAACAGGGTGAGGCCGAGCGGGACGGTGAACCGGTCGTTCTGCTGGAGGTAGACGAGTTGGCTGAGGAAATCGTCGTAGGTCCAGATGAAGGTGAAGATCGTGGTGGTGACCAGGGCCGGCTTCATCAGCGGCAGGATGATCTTCCAGTAGATCTGGAATGGGTTGGCGCCGTCCATCATCGCGGCCTGGTCCAGCTCGCGCGGGATGGAGCGGATGAACTGCACCATCAGGAAGATGAAGAAGGCGTCCGTGGCGAGGAACTTGGGGACGATCAGCGGCAGGAAGGTGTTGATCCAGGTCAGGTTGTAGAAGATCGTGTACTGCGGGATCAGAGTGGCCTGCATGGGCAGCATGAGCGTGCCGAGCATCACGCCGAACAGGATCTTCTTGCCGCGGAACTCGAGGCGCGCGAAGGCATAGGCGGCCAGCGAACAGGAGATCACGTTTCCGATCACCGCACCGGTCGTGACCATCAGCGAGTTGGTGATGTAGAGGGAGAAGGAGTTGCCGGAACCGCTCCAGCCCTCGGCGTAGTTCGCGGCGTGCACCTTCTCCGGCACAAGGCCGGGGTGCGTGAAGATCTCGGTGTCGGGCTTGAGCGAGCTGCTGAGCATCCACAGCAGCGGGTAGAGCATGAGCAGGGCCACGCCGATGAGCAGCGTGTGCAGGAGGATGCGGCGGGGGCCGGTGAGCGAGCGCAGCTTGCCGAGCGGCGAGACGCCGGGCGTGATGGCGGACATGGTGGACAGAACTCCTTGCTCAGTCGTCGTAATGAACCCAGTAACGGCTGGCGATGAAGTTGACCGCCGTGAAGCCCGCGATGACCAGGAACAGCACCCAGGCCAGCGCCGAGGCGTATCCCATCTGCAGGTCGGTGAAGCCCTTCTTGTACAGGTAGAGGGAGTACAGCATGGTCGAGTTGAGCGGTCCGCCGGTGCCGTTGCTCACGACGTAGGCGGGGGTGAACGTCTTGAACCCGTCGATGATCTGCAGGACCACGTTGAAGAAGACGATCGGGGTGAGCAGCGGAAGCGTGATGCGGAAGAACCTGGTGAACGTTCCCGCGCCGTCGATCGCCGCGGCCTCGTAGACATCCTTCGGCAGCTGCTTCAGGCCGGCGAGGAAGATGACCATCGGGGTGCCGAACTGCCAGACGGCCAGCAGGATGAGCGTGTAGATCGAGGTGTCGGGGCTGGAGATCCAGTCCTGGCCCTTGATGCCGAACCAGCCGAGGAAGTCGTTGAACAGGCCGTCCCCGCCGAAGACCTGCCGCCACACGATGGCCACGGCGACCGCGCCGCCGAGCAGCGAGGGCAGGTAGAAGGCGGCCCGGTAGACGCCGATGCCCTTCAGCGGGCGGTTGAGCAGGATGGCCACACCGAGCGCGAGCGCCAGCTTCAGCGGCACGGAGACGAGGACGTACAGCAGGGTGGCGTGCACCGAGTCCCAGAACACCGGGTCGTCGGTGAACATGCGCGAGTAGTTCTCGGTGCCGACCCACTTGGCGGACGAGAGCAGATCGAAGTCCGTGAAGGACAGGTACAGCGAGTCCAGCATCGGGTAGACCGTCAGGCCGAACAGCCCGACGAACCAGGGGGCCAGAAAGAGGTACGGCCACCATCCTCCGCCGCGCCGTCTGGCGGCGCGCCGGCGCATCCGTTCCCGGTCGCGCCGGTCGGCGGGGGTCACCGGCGCCGCCGGGGCCTCCCCCACGACCTCGTCGGTCCTGGTGGTGGTCATGCTCATCTTCTCCCTGGCCCTCTCCCGGTGCCTGACTGTGCTGGGGCGGGCGGTCAGCCCGCGAGGATCGACTGCGCCTGGTCGAAGAACTCGCTCAGCTGCGCCTTGATGGACTTCTTGCCGAAGGCGACCGCCAGGTTGGACTGGAACAGCAGGTCCCAGATCTGGTCCGCGCCCTTGGGCGGGGGCACCGGCGCGGGCAGCGCGCCGGCGGCCTTGGCGACCCGCCGGGAGACGTAGTCGGCGTTCGCCATGTTCAGCTTGTCGGTCTCGGTCAGCCCGCCGGCGATCAGCGAACGGGCCTTCTCGGTCGGCGGGATGCCGCGCAGCAGCTGCATGTCCTTGATGGCGGTGGCGTCCTGGGCGAAGAAGTCCATGATCTTCACCGAGTCGGCGACCTGCGTGCCGGCCTTGGTGGCGCTCAGCAGCACACCGCCGTTGACGAAGTTGCCCTCGCGCGCGCCGGACCAGTCGCCCTGCGGGGTGGGCAGGAAGTCCAGCTGGGCGTCGGTGATCGAGCCGCCTGCGCCGTAGACACCGGAGTCGAAGGTGAACAGGGCCTTGCCGATGACGACCGCGTTCTTGGTGAGGTCGTTGTGCGCGGCCGAGGTGACGGCCGGCGGCGGGGAGGCGTGGTCCCGGCGCATCCCGGCCCAGAACTCCCACCACTCCTGCAGGATGTCGGCGGTGAAGCCGAGCTTCTTGCCGTCGTCGGAGAAGAACTGCCGGCCCTTCTCGCGGGCGAAGATCTCGAAGCACTGCAGGGTGGAGCCGCCGCCGTCGTCGACGCCGTACTGCTTGCCGCCGCTCTTCCTGTAGACGTCGGTCGCGATCTTCTTCAGATCGTTCCAGTTCCACTCGCGGTCGGGCAGCTTCAGGCCGAGCTGCTCGAGGCCGGAGCGGTTGACGGTGAGCTGGTTGACGCCGATGCCGGACGGGACGCCGTACAGCTTGCCGTCGACGGTGCCGGCGGCCAGGAGCGTCTTCGAGAAGCCGGTCAGGTCAAGGGACTTGCCGACGTAGGAGTCGAGCGGGGCGAGGATGCCCTTGCGGGCGTACTGCGCGACCAGCGCGGTGTCCATCTGCAGCAGGTCGGGGGCGCTGCCGCCGGCGACCTGGGTGTTGAACTTGTCGAAGTACCCGTCGTAGCCCTGGTAACGGGTCTCGATCTCGATCTTGGAGTTCTTCTTCTGGAAGTAGGCGAGGGCCTTCTTGTACGCGGCGTGCCGGTCGTCGCTGCCCCACCAGGTCATGGTCAGCCTGCCGCTGTCGCTGCCCGCCCCGGTGCCGCCGGCACAGGCGGCGAGCGTGGAGCCGAGCGCGCCGGCGACGGCCAGTCCGCTCGCGGTGCGGAAGAGGGTTCTGCGCGAGATCTGGTGACCCACCGGGTCCTCCCTGAAGGTGCGTGACGGATTCCGGAGCCGGTCAACTCGGCTCGGGCGCCTTGGTGTTGGAATCGCTTTCCGGTATGCGGCCTCGCCCGGCCGCGCACTCCTGACGGGTGCGGTCCCCGGCCCTGACGGCCGTCGCCCGGCGAGCACGCCCTCGCCCGGCTGCCGCACGTCGCGTACGGTCGGGACGCCCACCCTCGAGCCGGGGTCCCGCCCGGCTTAGAAAGCGCTTGTCCGGACATTGGCAGACCGAGTCGGAGGCCGTCAATCCTTCGCCCGCACGCCCTCGGTCACGGTTTGGACTCCGCGTGCGACCGCGAGCCCGGCCGCGCCCGCGACGGTGCCGAGGTCCCCGACCGTGCTGCTGACCACCTCGGTGGGCCAGCTCAGCCGCTCAAGTTCGGCCCGGACACCCGGCAGGAGCTGCGGGTCCGCGCCGGTGCTGCCGCCGAGCACGATCAGCCCGGGGTCCAGCACGGCGGCGACGGCGGCGGCCAGCCTGCCCACGTCGGCGGCGTGGCGCGCGACGACGGCGCGGGCCGTCGCCCGGCCCTCGGCGGCGAGGGCGAAGAGCTGCTCGGTGGTGCGGGGGCAGGGACCGTCGGCGGACCGCCAGGCCTCCGCGGCCCGGTGCAGCAGGGAGTGCGCACCGACGTAATCCTCCAGGGCCTCGCGGCGCGGCTCACGGTCGTCGTCCCAGGGGTAGGGCAGCCGGGCCAGCTCGCCCGCGGCGCCGTTCGCTCCGCGCAGCACCCGGCCGCCGACGACGATGCCGAGGCCGATACCCACGCCGATCCGCAGATAGCCGAAGGTGTGGCGGCCGCGGGCGGCGCCCTCGTGCAGCTCGGCGAGCGCGGCACAGTTCACGTTGTTCTCGAGGTGGACGGGGACACCGGGCGGCAGCGCGACGGCCATGGCGTCGTAGGCGGGCCCGGCCTTGGCGGTCGCGGGCCGCATGCCGGTGCCGTCCCGGTCCTGTGCGGTGACGTCGCCGACGGCGACGACGATGGTGCGCAGCGGGGCACCGGCGGGCAGCGCGGCGAGGGTCTCGCGCACGGCGTCGGCGGCATCGGCCCGGGAGGTGGTGGCCTGGGCGAGCAGGCTGCCGTCGAGGGCGCAGCCGCGTACCCGGGTGTGGGTGGGGCCGAGGTCCACGGCGAGCACGGTCCCGGCGGCCGGGCCGAGACGGTAGACGGCGGCGGTGCGGCCGGTGCCGCTGGAGGCCGTACCGGAGTGGGCGGCGAGCCCCGCGGCCTCGAGTTCGGCCACGGCGGCGGAGACCGTCGGTTTCGAAAGGCCCGCGTCGGCCGCCAGCCGGGGGCGGGTGGCGGAGCCGGCCGTGGCCAGGACGGCGAACACCGCACGGGCGCTCTCGCTCAGGATCATGCTCTCCCCCGGATTCGATCCGCAGTCTGCTGGTGAGGGACGCCGGGATTGCGTGCCCCTTGACGCACTCTACTTCGTTAGTTAATTTCCTAACGAACTCACGGTACTCGCCTGCCGTGACCGCCGCCGAAGCCCGTCCCGGGGCTTCCCGACACCTTCTGCAGCCCTTCATCGAGGCGCGGTTCGCCCGCCGTCGCAGCACAGCACCAGGGAGCACGGCTCCTGCAGCACAGCTCCCTGCGGACGACGAAAGAGGATCCGTGCAGGACGTTCCGCATCCCCTCGTGGTCGGGATCGACGTGGGCGGCACCAAGACCCACCTCCGGGCACTTGCCGGGGGCGAGCTGGTCGCCGACCGCGTCCGTTCCAGCAGCGGCTGGCGGCCGCACACCCCTGCCGCCGCCGCGGCCTGGCTGGCCGCACTGCTCGACGACGCCCTGCCGGCCGGACTCCGGCCGGCCGCCCTCGCCGTGGGCGGGCACGCCTGCGAGACACTGCGCCAGTGCGCCGGGATCCGGGCCGCCCTGGGCGATGTCCTGGACGTGCCCGCGCTGATCGTCGGCGACGCCGAACTCCTCGTCCCCGCCGCGGGGTTGGAGAAGGGGGTCGGTCTGGTCGCGGGCACCGGATCGGTCGCGGTCGGTCACGCGGCCGACGGCACGCCGGTGCAGGTCGGCGGCTGGGGCGCGGTCCTCGGTGACGAGGGCGGCTCCGCCGGGCTGGTCCGGGAGGCCGCGCGGGCCTGCTGGGCCGCCCACGACCGCGGCGAGGCACCCGACGCGCTGGCCACCGCACTGCTCGCCGCGTTCGACGTACCCGAAGTGCCCGCGCTCGGCGCGGCGTTGGAGAGTGCCTCCGACGTCTCCGCCGAGTGGGGCCGGCGCGCCCCGGTCCTGTTCTCGGCCGCCGAGGCGGGTTCCCGGCTCGCCCACGAGGTGATAGCGGCCGGGGGCCGCTCCCTCGCCGCGCTCGTCGTCCGGCTCGCCGACCGCGGCCTCGCCGTGGACGACGTGGTGGTCGCGGGAAGCACCGTCCTCGCCCAGCCGCTCCTGTACGGCGCCTTCACCGCCGCACTCTCCCACGCCCTGCCCGGAGCACGGCCGCACCCGCTGCGGGTGCCGCCCGTCAACGGGGCGGTGGCGCTGGCGCGTTCGATCCTGTGAGCGGCGCGCCCCGCGTTCACCGGCCGCACACGCCCTCGTCGCCGTGGACTCCCCGACGGGACACCGCCCCGGCCTAGATATTCACTCGTTCAACTTCTTTCCCACGGGATCGCACACTTCGGCACATCGCGGCCGGGCGTCTCGGCCGTGCGCGCCGGGCGGTCCCGTGGGCCACTCCCCCGGCCGCCGTCCGGCCGAAGAACTCAAGAGAGGCACACGCATGCCGTCACCCGCCGGGCTCCGCTCCTCCTCGCCGGCCCGTGGAACCGCCCTGGGCCGACGCGGTTTCCTCAAGACCTCGATGGGCGCGTCGGCGGGTGTGTTCGCCGCCCCGGCCTTCGCCGCGTGGCTGTCCGCCGCCGACGCCGAGGCCGCGACCGTCCCCGCCGCGTTCGTCGACGACTACCGGACCAACGTCCTGGCCAACCTCACTCCCGAGACCAACGCCGTGGTCCGGATCCTCGGCGGTTTCGCCCAGGTGTGGAAGACCGGCCCGGCCTGGGACGCCGGCACCCCGCTGCGCCCCGAGGTGCTGCGCGCCAACATGCTCTACTGCGCCCGGATCACCACCGGGCGCACCGACGCGCAGGCGAAGGAGGCGTTCGTCTACGACCGCCAGCACCAGAGCTACGCGATGATCGCCGGTCTCGGCCCGCTGGCCGGCCTCTACAGGGCGGGCGCAGAGGCGGTCACCTCGATCACGAGCGCGCCCGACGGCACCCCGGCGACCACCGTGAGCGACACGGTGCCCGCGGACGCCCCGGCCGGCTCGGCGCTCGGCGCGGGCGCCCACGACTCAGCGCTCGGCAAGGTCGCCGAACTGGTCGACACCGTGCGCGGTCCGTACGCCTCGGGAAACCCGGCCAAGTACGCCTACCAGTACCCGCGTCCGTGGCGCATGAACGAGGACGGCGAGGTCGTCGACACCGGCGCGAAGGACGCGCTCGGCTACCCGGTGTACGAGTCCGATGTCGTGGTCGCGCCGCAGTTGCTGCGCCAGCGCGGCACGTCTCCGGCCGACGACGGCGGCTTCCCGAGCGGCCACACCAACGCCTTCCACCTGGCCGCCCTCGCCTACGCGTACGCGGTGCCCGAGCGGTTCCAGGAGCTGGTGACGCGCGCCTTCGAGCTGAGCCACACCCGGATCGTGGCGGGCATGCACAGCACCGTCGACGTCATCGGCGGCCGCGTCATGGCCACCGCGCTCGCCGCGGCCACGCTGGCCGACCCCGCCAACGCCGGGCTGAAGGCCGCCGCCCGCGCCCAGGCCCTCGCCTACTTCACCGCGCAGACCGGCACCACCACCGACACCCTGTACGCCTACGCGCACCCGGACACCGACCCGTACGCCGACCGCGGGGCCAACGCCCGCTCGGTCCGCCCCCGGCTGACGTACGTGCTGACCCGGCAGGGCCACGACGCGCCGCTGACCGTGCCGAAGGGCGCCGAGGTGCTGCTGGAGACCCGGCTGCCGTACCTGGACGCGGACCAGCGCCGCGAGGTGCTGCGCACCACCGGGCTGCCCGCCGGGTACGTGCTGCTCGACGGCGTCGAGCAGTGGGGGCGGCTGGACCTGTTCGCCGCGGCCGACGGTTACGGCGCCTTCGACTCCGGCGTCACCGTCACCCTGGACCCCACCGCCGGCGGCTTCTCGGCGGCCGACAGCTGGCGCAACGACATCGACGGGTGCGGCGGCCTGACCAAGCGGGGCACCGGCACGCTGACGCTGACCGGCCGCAACCGGTACACGGGCGGGACGGTACTGGAGTCCGGTGTGCTTTCGGCCGGTTCCGAGGACGCACTCGGCCACGGGGACGTGCGGGTCTCGGGCGGCACCCTGCGGGTCGGCGAGCGGCTGCGGGTGCGCGGCGGGTACGCCCAGGACTCCGGCGCCCTGGAGGTCACCCTGCGCTCGGGCGCCAGGGCGCCGCTGACCGTGAAGCACCGTGCGGTGCTGGGCCGTTCGGCCGTGCTGTCGCTGCGGCTGGACACCGAGCGGCCGCCGGCCGCGGGCAGCACGCTGCCGGTGCTCGACGTGCCCCGGCTGCGCGGGCAGTTCGGCCGCGTGGAGTTGAACTCCGACGCGCTGCGGGCCGTACCCGTGTACACGGCAGAAGGTCTGTCGGTACGACTCGTGAAGCGGTGACGCCCCTGTGGCGGGAGCGGTGCGACAGTAGGACCATGATCCGGCCCCGGCCAGGTCCTGCCGGGCCTGACTCCCGCCACCGCACGGCCGGCGCCACCGTGGGGCGGATGATGGCGCGCGCACAGCACACGGCCCAGGTCCTCGTAGCCGAGGCCCCAGCGGACGACAGTCCCCGGCGGAGTACGGCCCGGGACCGTCTGCTCGCCGGGCTGCGCCGCCGGCGGCGGTGGCTGGTGCCGCTCCTGGTGGCGCTGCTGCTGGCCCAGATGGCCGCCGCCATGGTCACCACGGCGGTCCGGCAGACGCCCACCATCGACGAGCCCGTGTACGTGGCGACGGCCACCGACTATGTGCATGAGCACCGGCTGCGCTACAACCCCGAGCACCCGCCGCTCGGCAAGCTGCTGATCGCGGCCGGGGTGGCGGTGGCCGACCCGCACTACGACCCGGCGTACACCGGCACGCAGGGCGAGGTGGGCCGGCATCTGCTGTACGAGTCGGGCAACGATCCATGGCGGCTGATGCTGTGGGCACGACTGCCGGTGATCGCGCTGACCCTACTGTTCGGGCTGGTCGTGTTCGCGTTCGCGCATGAGCTGAGGGGGGCCGCGGGCGGGCTGACGGCGCTCGCGCTGTACGCCTTCTCGCCCGACGTGATCGCGCACGGCTCGCTGGCCACGCTGGACGTGCCGGCGGCCGGGTTCGTGCTGACGTCCGCCTGGCTGGCGTGGCGGGCCCGGGACCGGCCCCGGTTGCACCTGCCGCTCTGCGGGGCGGCTCTCGGGGCGGCGGTGGCGACGAAGATGAGCGCCCTGCCCGCGATCCCCGTGGTGATGCTGCTCGCGGCGGTGTCGGTGTGGGCCGCCCGGCGGGGTGCCGAGCGGCGCCGGAAGGTGCTCCTGGGGCTCGCGGGGGCGGCGGCCGTGGCGCTGGTGGCCGTCGCCGTCGTGTGGGTCACGTATCTGGCGGTCGATCCCGGGCTGCGGTTCACGCCCGCCGAGCCGGTGCCGGCCGTGCACGGGCTGCGCGGGCGCGTGACGGACCTGTTGCCGCTGCCGGAGGCGTACCGGGCCGGGATGCGGGTGCAGTTCGGCCTGGAGGACTACCCCTGGCAGGGCTACCTGTTCGGGCGCCTGTACACGGGATCGCTCTGGTACTACCTGCCCGCGGCTCTGCTGGTGAAGACTCCGCTCGGGCTGCTCGTGCTGGGAGCGGCCGGTGTCGCGGCCGTACTGACGGTGCGACGGCTGCGGCCCGCCGCCCCCTATCTGCTGCTGCCGCCCGTGGTGCTGCTGGCGGCGGCGATGACGGGCTCGCGGGACTTCGGTACCCGGTACGCGCTGTTCGTGCCGGTGTTCCTCGCGGTGGCGGGAGCCTGTGTGCCCGCGCTGCGGTGGCGCCGGTCGGGTGTGCTGACGGGGCTGCTGGTGCTGTGGGTGGCGGTGAGTTCGCTGCGCACGTTCCCGTACTACCTGCCTTATGCCAACGAGGCGTTCGGCGGGCCGGCCGACACCCACCGGCTGCTGCACGACTCCAACGTGGACTGGGGCCAGGACCTCGGCCGGCTCGCCGACCGCCTCCGGCAGCGGTACCCGGGCGAGCGGGTGTGGCTGGTCTACAAGGGCAGCGGTGTGCCGTCGTACTACGGCATCCGTGCCGCCGATCCGCGCACGGTGCCGTCCGGCCGGGTGCACGGACTGCTCGTCGTGTCGGACTCCGCCGTGGCCAAGGCACGTGGCCGACTGGCCGAATTGATCGAGTCCAGCCGACCCATCGATCAAGTGGGTCATTCGATCACCTTGTACCGGCGGTGAGCCTGCCTGCCCGTGACAGCCCCTGGTCATGACGGTCGGTGAGCTATGTTGAGTGGTCGTGGGAGACAAAGGAGACGGGTCGGTGCCCTCGCCGCAGCAGGCACGCGCCCAGGCATCAGCGATCACCTCGGGCAAAAGTGCACCGGAGGCCGGGGCCGCACCGACCTCCCAGCTCAGGGAACTCTTCGACGGCCCGCGGCTGTCCCCGGGCCAGCGCCGCGTGGCCCAGTACCTGATCGAGCACATCACCGAGGCGGCGTTCCTGTCGATCACCGAGCTGGCGGACCGCGTGGGCGTCAGCCAGCCCTCGGTCACCCGCTTCGCTGCCGCCGTCGGCTTCAGCGGCTACCCGGCGCTGCGGGAGAAGCTCCAGTCGATCGCGCTGAGCACGCTGGCGGGCGGGCCCGGCGAGGTGGACCGCGCCAACGAGCTCCAGGCGGCCGTCGACGCCGAGATCCAGAACCTGGAGAACATGCGCCGCGACTTCGCCGACCCCGACCGGGTGATCCAGGTCGGCCGCGCGCTGTCCCGCTCCACCCCGCTGACCGTGCTGGGGCTGCGCATCTCCGTGTCACTGGCCGAGTACTTCGGCTATGCCGCCCGCCGCATCCATCCCGACGTACGGCTGGTGACGCGCGGCGGCAGCGTCGCCTACGACGCGCTGCTCCAGTCGCGCGAGGCCGGCGGCACCTGGGTGCTGGCGTTCGCCATGCCCCGGCATGCGCAGGAGACGCTCACCGCGCTCCGGGTCGCCCGGGAGGCCGGCCTGAAGGTTGCTCTGATCACCGACCTGGCACTCGGTCCACTGGCCGACGAGGCCGACGTCACGTTCGCCACCGGCACCGGCTCCCGTCTGGTCTTCGACTCCTACGCGGCGCCCGGAGTGATGGCCGCGGCTCTGCTGCAGGCCATGACCGACGCCGATCCGGAGCGCACCCAGGCCCGCCTGGAGAAGTACGAACAGGTCGCCGACCAGCAGCAGTTCTTCCTGAAGGACTGAACCTTGCGCCCGCGGGAGACGCATCCCGCAGTTCTTCCTGTCCCACGCACCCCGCACGGGGATCTTTCGCCGTCAGAGGATCATTCAACGCATATCCCGCATGAATGTTTTCATACGTCTTGCAAACCCGTCGGTATATATAAATACTGCTCACGGATCTCGCCCGGTCGACTCCGGGCTCGTTCCACACCCGCGGGACTCACCGCTCGCACACCGCCCCGAGAAAGCCGACGGACCGCCCATGCGCACGCAAGCACTCCAGCCGCGCAGGTCCTCCGCGCCCGGGGCCCCCGCACGGACACCCTCAGCCGCCGTCCCCTACCCACGTCGGCGAACAGGGTGCCCGGTGGCGCACCGCCCAGGCGATGCGCCCGTGGCGGCCCCGGCCATCCCCTAGGCCGGGGCCGCCCCAACCGTCGGACCACCCTCACGACGCCGCACACCGGAAGCGATTGCCCATGTCCTTGACCACCACCACGCGCCTCAGCCCCGACTGGCCCTGCCAGGTCAAGATGCCCGGCAGCTACGACTGGGAACGCTCGGCGGCCAAGTGGCTGCGCGAGCTGGTCCCGGCGCGCTACGCCAGCTACCCGGCGCTGATCCGGCACCCCGTCCTGCTCGCCCGGCACGCGCAGATCCAGGTCCAGCAGGAGATCCGGGTGGCCCGGACGGCACTGCAGACCGCGCGGGCCGAACTGCCCGTCCTCGGCCTGCCCGAGTCGGTCATCGAGCACACGATCAAGCTGTACGCGGCCGAGGTGCTTCAGCTGCAGCACATCGCGCGCAGTGTCCGCGCGGTCAGCGAGGCGCTGGCAGCCCGCGGCATGCCCCGCTGAGGCGTCGCCGGTCAGCGCTGCCGTCGCCTGTCGTCAGCATGCCGTCGGTCGTCACCATGTCGTCAGTCGTCGTTGCGGTGTCGCCAGTACCAGCAGGCGCCGACAGCCAGGGCCAGCAGGAGGACGGCGGGCACGAGCAGGCCCGGGATGCGGGAGCCGGTCATCGGGGTGGCCTTCGTTCGTGGTGCGAGGTGCGCCCCGCGGCGGGCCGCAGGGTGAGCCCATGGTGGGGCCCGCCGGCCGGTCGTCCACGATGTTTTCCCGAGGCCTTGCCCGGTGTTCGAGCCCGGCCGCTCAGCCTCCGCCGTCGAGGCTCGTCCGGGACTCCAGTGCGCGGCGCGTGTCGTTGCCGTAGACACCCGTCTCGTCGCCGCTGATGCCGTACCAGAGCTGGAAGCGGGCCACGGCCGCCGTGAGGACGGTGTCGTAGGTGCCGTCGGTCGAGCCGTCCCGGTAGACGTCGGGGACGCGCAGCAGGCGCTGCTGCAGTTCGGCGACCTCGGGGCCCGTGTCGCCCTGCCGGAGGGTGCCCGCGCCGTCGGGGTCGGCGGCCGGGGTGGTGCCCGGTGTGGTGGCGGGCGCGGCCGGAGCGGTGGCCGTCGGTGTGGTCGTGGTGGTGTGGGACGGCTGTGGGCTCGCGTCCGCCTCCTGTCGCGTGGGGAGCAGGAGGGCGCAGCCGAAGCCGACCACCGCGGCCGCTCCGACGGCCACGGCGACGGCGGCACGCCGGAGCCCCGGGGCCGAACGGCCGGTGCCGTCGCGCGGGGTCTGCCGGGTGGCCGGGAAGGGGGGCAACTCCTGGGTGTCGTCCTCGGTGACGGATGTCCGGGGCGCGCCGGCACCGGGCAGGGGTGCCGTGCCGAAGGACTCGAACGTCTCGCGCTCCGGGAGCATCTCGCGCATCAGCTCCGCGAGGGCGTCGAAGCGGCGCAGTCGTACGACGCGGACGGGTTCGAGGACCGGTCCGGGGTGCGGCTGTTCAGGGTCGGGCGGTGTCGGCACCCTGCTCTCCTTCCGTCCCGTGCGTACGGGATCCGCGGTCCCCGTGCTGAGATACGGCGCACACACCGCAGCCGTTCAGCCCCGCCCCCTCCCCCCGCACCCTGGAAACGCTCAACGCGGTAAGAGGCATTGAGCGTTCACGGTGGACGGACGGTCAGGCCCGCCTCCTACCCGTGGTCCGGGACGGGCGACGGCACCGCGCCGCACCTGGCCTCCGGGGATCCGACCGCGACGGCGGGCGCGACGCAGCGGATCACCGTCAGGCCGGGGTGAGCGCTCCCTGGACGAACCGGCTCAGGGACGCCGTCAGCGCGGTGACGAAGGCGTCCCGGGCCTCCTCCGGGAGGGCGTCCAGGGACAGATAGGGGTTGAGGTCCTCCAGCTCGACCAGGAGCAGCTCACCGTCCGGCGCGCGGCAGGCGTCGACGCGCTGGATGCCGTGGCCGAGGCCGTTCCAGTCGATGAAGTGGCGGGCGAACTCCAGGTCGGCGGCGGTGGCCGCGTACGGCCGCAGCTCCCAGCGGCGCTCCGGGTCGGGTGCGTAGAGGGCGTACTGGAAGTCGTCGTCGACGAAGTAGAAGGACACCTCGTAGGCGAAGTCGACGCACGGCTGGACGAGGACGGTGCCGTCGGCGAGGCCGACGAGGCCGGCGGCGGGCAGGATCCGCAGGCCGAGGGAGTCGGCGCCGGTCTTGGGCTTCACCACGTAGCGGTCGGCCGCGGGCAGCTTGTGCAGGTCCTCGGCGCGGTCGACGGTGGGGATGACCGGGAAGCCGGCGGCGCTCAGGTCGAGCAGGTACTGCTTGCCGGCCATGTCCGCCTTGCCGCTGAGCGGGTTGTACACCAGGGCCCCGCTGTCGAGCGCACGCGCACGGAAGGCGGCGTACTCCTTCTGGTAGCCGAGCACGGGCCCGCTGTTGCGGACGACGACCGCGTCGTAGGCATCCATCAGCGCGGCCGCGTCCAGCGGATGGCACAGGGCGAGGTCGAAGTGCGCACGCAGCCGCGAGGTCAGGAAGACGTCCTCGTCGCCGTAGCGGCGCCCGCTGGCCGGGTACGCCAGGTCGGTGACGTAGAGGACGCGGGGACGTGCGGCGGACATGGGGATCTCCTCGGACAGCTGGCGTGCAGAAAGGTTACGTCCAGGGATGGCCGCTCCCGCCCCCGGCCCGGTCCTCCGTACAATTTGAGGCCGAACGATCTCCCGTGGCGGGGACCCGGCCGCGGGTGTCCCGCTCAGCGACCCGAGGAGCGCCCGTGCCCGGCCAGCGATCCATCACCGAAGCCGAACGGCTCGCGTCGGCGAAGCTCGGCGGCGTCCCGATCCGCCGGGAGCAGATGGCGGCCGTGGCCAACATCTACCGGGCCGCCTCCGCGGTACGGCAGCACCTGGAGAACTCGGTGCTGCGCGGCTCCGACCTGACCTGGACGGCGTTCGTCGTGCTCTGGGTGGTGTGGGTGTGGGGTGAGTCGGAGACCCGGCACGTGGCGGAGGAGGCCGGGATCTCCAAGGGCACGCTCACCGGCGTGGCGCGCACGCTGGAGACGCGCGGGCTCCTCGCCCGGGCCGGGCATCCGGACGACGGGCGGCTGGTGCTGCTGAGCCTCACCGACAAGGGCGAGGACCTGATGCAGCGGGTGTTCCCGCAGTTCAACGAGGAGGAGGCGTTCGTCACCGCCGGTCTGAGCGACGCCGAGTGCCGCAGCCTCGCGGAGGGGCTGCGGCGGGTCGTCCTGCAGGTCGAGGAGCACGGTGAGGAGCGCCGCCGGGAGCTGCTCGGCGGGGCCGAGCCGGCGCCCCGGCGAAGTGGGCGGCGCGCCAGGAACTGAGGCGCTCACCGGCGGGTACGGGCTGCGCTCACCAGGGCGTCGAACAGGCCCTGCTGGGCGGGGTCTTCGTGCGCCGTGTCCTCGGGATGCCACTGCACGGCGGTGAACCAGCCCTGTGCACCCGGGAGTTCCAGCCCTTCGACGGTGCCGTCGGCGGCGGTGGCCGTGACGGTCAGACCCTCGCCCGGGCGGTCCACTCGCTGGTGGTGGTAGCAGGAGGCGTCCGCCTTCCCGGCGCCGGTGGCTTCTTCGAGCAAGGTGCCGCTCCTGATCCGCACGGGGTGCACGAGGTGCCGGTGTTCGTGTTCCGGGCCGCCCATGTCCTGCTCCAGGCTGCCGCCGAGGGCCACGTTGACGACCTGCAGTCCCCGGCAGACGGCCAGCAGGGGCAGGCCCGCGCCGAGGGTGTGGCGGGCGACCCGGAGGTCGAAGGTGTCCTGGAGTTCGTCGACGTCGTAGACGCTGTCATGGGTGGTGGCGGCGCCGTAGCGGTGCGGGGCGAGGTCGCCGCCGCCGGGGAGCAGGACGCCGTCGAAGCGGACGAGCCGGGCGGCGACGTCGCTCTCGGCCGGGTGGATGCCCACGGGTTCTCCGCCGGCCCGCCAGACGGCCTCGATCAGGGCGCGGGCGTTGACCTCGGCGGCGTACCGCAGGGCGGAGGTGGTGGCGGAGAAGCGTGCGGGTACGGCGATCAGCGGGCGGTGGGTCACAGCTGGATCCAGGTCGTCTTGAGCTCGGTGTACTTCTCCAGGGCGTGCGCGGACTTGTCGCGGCCGTTGCCCGACTGCTTCATGCCGCCGAAGGGGACGGTCAGGTCGCCCTCCTCGTAGCAGTTGACCCACACCGTGCCCGCTTTCAGCGCGCGGGAGACCCGGTGGGCGGTGGCCAGGTCGGACGTCCACAGGCCGGCGGCGAGTCCGTACTCGGTGGCGTTGGCGAGCCGTACCGCCTCGTCGAGGTCGTCGAAGGTGAGGACGGAGAGGACCGGGCCGAAGACCTCCTCGCGGGCCAGCCGCATCCCGGGGGTGACGCGGTCGAAGACGGTGGGGGCGAGGTAGCTGCCGCCGGTCTCGACGAGGGTGCGGGCGCCGCCGGTGCGCAGGCGGGCGCCCTCGGCACCGGCGGTGGTCACGTGGTCCAGGACGCGGTCCAGGTGGGCCTCGCCCACGAGGGCGCCCATCTCGGTGGCGGGGTCGAGCGGGTCGCCGACGCGGATTTCCCGGGCCCTGCGTACGACGGCGTCGGTGACGCGCTCGGCGATCGAGGAGTGCACGAGGAGCCGGGAGGGCGCGGTGCACATCTCGCCCTGGTTGAAGAAGATGCCCCAGGCCGCGGTGGCGGCCGCGCGGTCGAGGTCGGGTGCGTCGGGCAGCACGATGTTGGGCGACTTGCCGCCGAGTTCGAGCCAGACCCGCTTGAGGTTGGAGTCCGCGGAGTAGCGCAGGAAGTGCCGGCCGACATCGGTGGAGCCGGTGAAGGCGAGCACGTCGACGTCCGGGTGCAGGCCGATCGCGCGGCCCGCGGTGGGGCCGTCGCCGGTGACGACGTTGAGTACGCCCGGGGGCAGTCCGGCCTCGGTGCCGATCCGGCCGAGCAGCAGCGCCGACAACGGGGACGACTCGGACGGCTTCAGGACGACCGTGCAGCCGGCCGCGAGCGCCGGGGCCACCTTCCAGCTCGCCAGCGTGAGCGGGAAGTTCCAGGGGACGACCGCGCCGACCACACCCGCCGGTTCGCGGGTGACGAGGGCGAGGGCGTCGGGAGCGGTGTGCGGGGACTCGTCGGTGAGCTTGTCGGCCAGCTGGCCGTACCAGCGGAAGGTGTTGATCGCGGCGCGCAGTTCGACGGCGTACGCGTCGGTGATCGGTTTCCCCATCTCCAGCGTGACGGTGAGGGCGAGCTTCTCCCGCTGATCTTCGAGGAGTTCGGCGATGCGGAGCAGCACACGGCCGCGCTCGGCGGGTGCCAGGCGCGGCCACGGGCCGGAGTCGAAGGCGCGGCGGGCGGCGGCGACGGCGTGGTCGACCTCGGCCTGCCGTGCGTCGGCGACCTCGGTGAGGGTCTGTCCGTCGCGGGGCGAGACGACGGCGAAGGTCGTCCCTCCCCCGGATTCGTCGGCCCCGTCGATGTGGTGCGGCGCCGGCAGGTCGAGGGTCTTGGCCCGGCGCAGCAGTTCGTCATGGGTGACGTCCAGCATGGTGTTCCTGTCCAGGGTAGGGGGCCCGGCCCCTGACGGAGCCGGGCCCGGCGGGGTGCGTCAGCGCTTCCCGGCCGTCCGGGAGCGGACCACGCGCGCGGTCCCGGCGCCCAGGAGCAGCACCGCGGGTACGGCCGCGACGAGCCAGGCGGCGGTGGTGGCGTCGCCGCCGATGAGGGTCGTGAAGTTGGCGAGGACCACCCAGATCACGGCGGCGATGCCGAGGGCGCCGAGGGACGGCGCGATCAGGGTGTTCCAGCGCCGGGTGTCGAGGCGCTCACGGCGGAAGAAGACGATCACGGAGAGCGAGGTCAGGAAGTACAGGAGCATGCAGGCGAGGACCCCGACGCCGCTGAGCCAGGAGAAGAGGGTGAGGACCGGGTCCTTGCCCGCGAGGGCGAACGGGATCACCAGCAGCACCGCGATCGCCGTCTGCACGATGCCCGCCACCCACGGCGAGTGCCGCTTGTTGAGCGAGCGCAGCGTGCGGGGCAGCAGGCCCTCGCGGCTGAGGGAGAACAGGTAGCGGTTGGCGGAGTTGTGGAAGGCGAGGATGCCGGCGAACAGGGAGGTGCCCAGGAGGACGGGCAGCACGTCGCCGGCCCAGCCGCCGAAGAGCTGCGCGATGGGCGCGAAGACGAACACGGTGGCGTCGCCGCCCTCCAGCGCCTTGCCCGCCGCCCCGGTGACCTTCGTCGCGCCGTACGAGGAGACCAGCATCCACGAGGTGAAGGCGAAGAAGCCGGTCACCACGGCGACCGAGAGGTAGGTGGCCCGGGGCACCGTCCGGTGCGGCTCGCGGGCCTCCTCGCCGTAGATCGCGGTGGCCTCGAAGCCGAACATGGACGCGACGGCGAACATCAGGGCCACGCCCGGGGCGCCCTGCAGGACGGCGCTCGGGGAGAAGGTGTCGGCGACGCCGAGGCCCTCGGGGCCGCCGCCCTTGAAGAGGGTGACGAGCGCGAAGGCGAGCAGGATGCTGAACTCGGCCAGCACGAACACGGCGAGCACCTTGGCACCGAGCTCGATGCCGGCGGCGCCGAGCGCCTGGACGACGGCCATGGTCACCAGGGCCCACACCCACCAGGCGAGGTGGACGCCGGCGTAGTGCTCGACCAGGCCGGCGACCGTGAAGCCGTACAGGCCGTACATCGCGGCCTGGACCGTGCAGTAGGCGAAGAGTGCCACGGCGGCGCTGCCGCTGCCTGTGGTCCGGCCGAGGCCCTTGCCGATGTACGTGTAGAAGGCGCCCGCGTTCACCACGTGCCGGCCCATCGTCACGAATCCCACCGAGAACAGCAGGATCACCGCGCCGGCGACGGCGTAGGCGGCCGGGGCGCCGGGCCCGTTGCCGACGGCGACGGCGATCGGGACGGCGCCGGCGATGCCGGTGAGCGGCGCCTGGGCGGAGAGGACGAAGAAGAGGATGCCCAGGACTCCCAGGGCGTTGCGCTTGAGGGTTCCTGCGGGCTGCGGGGCCTCTCCGGCCCGGGGCGCTGCGTCGACCGTCTGACTGTCCACTCGGATCACCTGCTGAGGAGGGGAGGGAGATTTCGTTTTGAGCCAAACGAGTTGCCTCATGGTGGGCCGGAACTATCCATCTGGCAAGGGGTGGGGGCGGGGAATTTACGGTCCGGAAACCACCTGTGGGATCGCATGAGAAACCCCCGCCGCGACCGCGACGGGGGGGGTCCTACCGGGCACGCTCAGTCGGCGTCCGGGGGCCGCTCGCCCAGGTCGCGCAGGAGGGAGCGCAGCTCGGCGAGGCCGGCCTCGGTGTCCGCGCGGTCGGCGATGCCGGTCAGCTGGTGCAGGACGAGCCCGTCCAGGGCGGCGAAGACCAGCCGGTTGAAGGCCGGGTCCGCCCCGGGCGGCAGGATTCGGTCCAGCTCGCGCTGCGAGGCACCGAAGTACTCGGCGTACAGCTCACGCACCTGCGGCAGCAGCTCGGGCCGGCGACGGGCCTCCAGCAGCAGCTCGTACTGGTACGCCTGCCCGTCCGCGTCCTGCTCCACCATGTCCGTGAGACCGGCGACGAAGTCCTCGGGGCGGCCGGTGCCGGGTTCCAGGAGGCTGCTGCTGAGGCTGGTGCGGATCGCGTAGGCCAGGGACTCCTCGATCAGCGCGTCCCGGGACCCGAAGTGGTGCACGACCAGACCGTGGGTGACACCCGCTTCCTCGGCGACCGCCCGGTAGGTCAGGTGGCGCAGACCCCGGCGCCCGACGACCCGCACGGCGGCCCTGAGCAGCGCCTCGCGACCCTCGCCGTAACCGAGCCGCTTGCGGGAGGGCGGGCGGCTTTCCTGCGAGGTCCCGGCGGATTCGGTCATGGCGGTGACCCTACCCGCCGCCCGTGCCGCGCAGGGTCCGCCGTTCACCGCCGCGGCGGCCTGATGCCGCGGAACTCCCAGTCGCCGCCCAACGCGGTGGACAGCACCTCCTCGGACTCGGTGGGCTGCGCGCCGACGTCGGTCCGGACCGGGGTGGGTCCGGTGACGACGTGGTTGGTGAGCCGGCCGAGGCCCTCGACCTCCACCTCCACGACGTCGCCGGGCCGCACGGGCCGCGAGTTGGCGGGGGTGCCGGACAGCAGCACGTCACCGGGGTACAGGGTGATCGTGCGGGCGATGTCGGCGACGAGGTAGTGCATGTCCCACTTCATCTCGTCGGTCGAACCGTCCTGGACGACCTCTCCGTTGACATAGGTCCGCAGCCGCCTGCCGTGGAAGTCCCAGTCGGTGACCAGGCCCGGACCGAGCGGGCACAGGGTGTCGGAGCCCTTGACCCGGAGCATGGAGCCCGCGTCGGTGTCGCGGAAGTCGTGCAGGCCGTAGTCGTTGGCGACGGTGTAGCCCGCGATGTACTCCCCCGCCTCGGCGGGCGAGATGTTGCGGGCCGTCCGCCCGATCACGATGGCCACCTCGCCCTCGTAGTTGAGCCACTTGCAGCCCTCGGGCCGGACGATCGCGCCCCGGTGGGAGTTGAGGGAGGAGGTCGGCTTGTGGAAGTAGGTCGGTGTGTCCGGGAGTTCGATGCGGAACTCCTCCACGCGGCTGCGGTGGTTGAGGTGGACGGCGATGACCTTGGAGGGGACCACCGGGGGCAGGTGCGCGGCGTCCTCGGTCCTGACGCGGCGGCCGTCACCGGCGACGAGCTCGTCTCCGTCGACGGTGACCTGGACGGCGGCACCGTCGAGGAGTATGCGGCGGTACTCGGGCATGGCGGTTCTCCTAGACGCGGCTGTGCGGGGTGCGCGGGGACGGTGCTGCGGGCCGGCCGGTGCCGGTCCAGCCGGCGGCCGGGCGGTCGAACCAGAGGTGCACCTGGCCGGTGCCGACGGAGTTCTCGTACTCGCCGTACTGGCGGGCCCTGGCGACGCAGGCCCGCTCGCCGAGGGCGCCGGCCATCATCAGGTAGTGGGAGAACTTCGCCTCGGGCTTGAACCTCCAGAACTCGTCCATGGTGTCGAGGACCTTGTCGTGGCGGCCCTCCTTGAACCATTCGATGCGCTCGTGGTCCGCCTCCCGGGCCTGAGGCGTGCGGATGTGCACCGGGTCGCTGGACTCGTGGTCGCGCAGCTCGCGCAGCGGCCAGAAGGTGTGCGAGAGCGCGCCGGAGGCGATGAGCAGCACCCGGCGCCCCGGAGTGGCGGCGATACCGTCGGCGAGGGCACGCCCGAGCCGCAGATGGTCCTCCATGTCACCGGTCTGGCAGACGCCGATGGTCACCCATCGCTTGTCGGGAAGGCCCTCACCGAGGAACTTCCAGAGGTTGATGGTGGCGTAGTAGATCGGCAGGTAGTCGTCCTCGATCGCGGTGATCCAGGTGCCGTGCCGGTCGGCGAACGAGGCGATGCTGTGGGCGAGTTCGGGGTCGCCGGGGAAGTCGTACGGCATCCGGCACATGCCGCGCGGCAGCTCCTCGGAGGTGAAGAGCCCGGCCCGGCGCCGCTGTGCGGTGACGACGAACTCGACGGTGGTCGCCCAGTGCGAGTCGAGGACGACGACGGTGTCGTACTCATCGGCGGCATCCCGCTCGAAGACGTCCTCGCGGAGCTGCCGCAGGCCGGTGACGAGGGTGATCTCCTTGCCCTCGTTCAGCTCCAGCCGGTCGGCCTCCGGCAGCACGATGGTGGGGACGTGGGCGAGCAGCCCCGCCCCGACGATCTCACCCATGGTCCTTCCATCCCTTCGGGGCGGTGACGGTGTTCTTCAGGTCGCAGTAGAAGTCGAAGCTCCAGGTCCCGCCCTCGCGCCCGACACCGGAGAGGCGGGAGCCGCCGAACGGTGCCCGCAGGTCGCGTACGAAGAAGCAGTTGACCCAGACGGTGCCCGCGACGAGCCGCCCGGTGACGCGCTCGGCGCGTGCACGGTCGCCGGTGGCGACGGTGGCGGCGAGGCCGAAGCGGGTGTCGTCGGCCAGCCGGACCGCCTCGTCCTCGGTGGCGAAGGTCTGCAGGGTCAGGACGGGCCCGAAGACCTCCTCCTGCACGATCTCCGAGTCCTGGGCGACGTCGGTGAGGAGCGTCGGCGCGTAGTACTGGCCGTCCTGCGGGTGCCCGCCGATGACGGCACGGGCGCCCGCCTCGATCGCCCGGCGCACGAACCCGTCGATCTTCTCCAGCTGGCGGGGGTGGATGTTGGGCCCGATGTCGGTGCCCTCGTCCCGCGGATCCCCCTGCGTGAGCCGTCCGGCCTTCGCCACGAAGCGCCGGGTGAACTCCTCGGCGACCGACTCCTCGACGAGGATCCGCGTGGCGGCGAGGCACACCTGGCCGGCGTTGTCGTACTGCTCCACCGCGAGGTCGACGGCGAGGTCGAGGTCGGCGTCGGCGAACACCAGCAGCGGTGACTTGCCGCCGAGTTCGAGGCTGAGCGGGGTGAGGTTGGCGGCGGCCGAGGCGGCGATGCGGCGGGCAGTCGGCACGGAACCGGTGAAGCTGATCCGGCGCACGTCCCGGTGCGAGGTGAGCGCGTCACCGATCTCGGCACCGTACCCCTGCACGACGTTCAGAACCCCGGCGGGCAGCCCCGCCTCGGCGGCGATGTCGGCGAGCAGCGAGGCGGTCAGCGGAGACCACTCGGCCGGCTTGAGAACCACGGTGTTGCCCGCGGCGAGAGCCGGGGCGACCTTCCAGGTGGCCAGCATCAAGGGGGCGTTCCACGGCGTGATCAGCACACAGGGGCCGGCCGGGTCCCAGCTGACGTGGTTGCTGTGCCCCCGTGTCTCGAAGTCCTCGTGGTCGAGCTGGAGCAGCCAGTCGGCGAAGAACCGGAAGTTGTGGGCGACGCGGGGCATGACGCCCCGGCGGTGCGAGCGCAGCAGAGCACCGTTGTCGGCGGTCTCCACGACGGCCAGCTCTTCGATCCGCTTCTCGACACCGTCGGCGATGGCGTGCAGGATCCGGGCCCGCTCGGCACGGGGGGTGGCGGCCCAGGCGGGGAAGGCGGCCTTGGCAGCCGCAACGGCGGCTCCGGCTTCGGCGGGGCCGCCGCGGGCGATCTCGCCGAGGGCGGTGCCGTCTACGGGCGAGTGGTCGGTGAACGTGTCGCGGGAGGCGACGCGCCTGCCGCCGATCCAGTGCCGGGTGTCTACGGCGACTCCGGCGACAGTGATCTTGTCAGTCATGAACAGGGCTCCATTCAAGCCAAGGGACGTGCAGCCAACCCAGGGGCGCGGGGAACTGCGCGACCAGCCACAGACCACCCGCGCGTCGACGACGGCCTCACCCGGCAGACGCTTCCGACGTACCGGCTTCCAGCAGCCGCCCGCCATCCCAGACGACCCCGACCTGCCGGTAGTACGCCGCGATCGGCTCCCGGATCTCCAGCCGCACCAGCTCCTCCGTCGGCGCCTCGAACAACTCCAGCTCGGCCTCTCCGACCCACGGTTGCCCACCCTCGAAGGAAGCGGCCCCCGACTCGATCAGCTCGTCCAGCGCCAGCCCCTTGCCCTTCTCGATCGAGGGCAGCCAGCGATGGTGGAGCATGGGGTGCCCGTTGACGAACCCGTTCGTGTCCGACGGCTCCCGCAGAGTCACCACGGCCTGCGCCAACCGCCGGTCGGCAGCCGCGAGCGTCGCCCCGAAACGGGCCCCCGCCTCGATCCGCGGAGCGGGCCCGTACGGATGCGGCCGCGTCTGGTGGATGGACCCGAGCTTCTTCGGATACCCCTGGTGCAGCCCCCGCGCGATCGCGAAGTCCTTGTCCACCCAGATGTACACGCACCGCGAGTACGTCTGCCCCCGGTACTTGCACCGGACGACGGCGAAGGCCTCCTTGTACTGCGAGAGCACCGGATCGAGCAGCTCCGAACCCGACTGGGAGCAGGACTGCCAGTCGGCCCAGATCAGGGCGACCGCACCGGGGTCCTCGTCGGCCAACTCAAGTGGCTCGGGCAGCAGTTCGCGCACCCGCGCGGGATCCGTACGGTATTCGACGGTGAGCAGGTCACCGGAGTAGCGCCAGGGCGGCGAGGGGATCAGCGACGAGGCACCCGACGCCGTCTTGGGGTGGAAGTAACCGCGGACACTGGTCACTTGGGGCTCCTTACGCGGTGAGGGCGGGCTGCTTCAGCAGTTCGTCGCGGTGGCGGGCGGCGGCGGACGCGACTCCGGGGCCGCCGAGCGCGACGACACCGACCAGGCGGCCGTCGCGGTGGTAGCCGGCGAGGAGGTCGCCGTCGGTGTCGCCGTCGAGGACCCGGACGTCGGCGAGGCCGAGCGTGGGCGCGCCGAAGGACTGCAGCCGGAAGTCGTGCTGGTCGCTCCAGAAGGTGGGCAGCGGCGCGAACGGCGCCGGTTCCGGCTCACTGCCGACGAGCTGGGCGACCAGGGCCTTCGCGGCCTGCTTCGCGGTGTCCGCGGGGATGGACCAGTGCTCGACCCGGCGGGGTACGCCGTCGTAGCGGGCGTTGGGGAAGCGGGCGACGTCACCGACGGCCACGACCTCCGCGCGGCCGCCGACCCGCAGCAGCCCGTCCGTGAGGACACCGTCGCTCAGGTCGACGCCGTTCCCGTCCAGCCACTCGGTGTTGGCGATCGAACCGACCGATTCGACCACGACGTCCGCCGGCAGGACCGAGCCGTCGTCCAGCACCACGCCGGTGACCGTTCGTTCTCCCTCGAAGCCCTGGACACCGGTGCCGAGCCGGAACCGTACGCCCCGCGCCTCGTGCCGCCGCAGCAGCGACCGGGCGAGCAGCTCACCGAGCGGGCCGACCATGGGCAGGGGCAGCGGGTCGACGACGGTCACCTCGGCGACTCCGAGTCCGACCGCGGTGGCGGCGACCTCGCAGCCGATGAACCCGGCGCCGACCACGACCACCCGGGCCCCGGGCCGGGTCAGCGCCGTACGCAGGCCCTGGGCGTCGGCGAGGGTGCGGACCGTGTGGCGGCCGGCGAGCGGGCCGGGACAGCGCAGCCGGCGGGGCCGCATGCCGGTGGCGACGACCAGTCCGTCGTACGCGAGCACCTCACCGCCGTCGAGCTCCAGGTTCCGCTCGTCGAGCCGGGCCGCGACGGCTGCGCGGCCGAGGCGCCACTCGACGTCGGCGACGCTCGCCCGCGGGCGGAAGGCCAGCGACTCGAAGGGCGCCCTGCCCGCGAGGACCTCCTTGGAGAGCGGCGGGCGGTTGTAGGGCATGTGGGGTTCGTCCCCGACCAGGGTGATCGCCCCGGTCCAGCCGGCCGCACGCAGTTGTTCGGCTGCGCGCAGGCCGGCCATGGAGGCGCCGGCGACCAGGATGCGACCGCTCATGGGTCAGTCCTCGATCCGGATGGCCTGGAGCGGGCAGACGTCGGCGGCCTCCTCGACCTCGTCGCGCAGGGCGTCGCCGGGGTCGCTGACGTAGGTGAGGCGCCCGTCGGTGTCGAGCTGGAAGACGTCGGGTGCCGCGAAGACGCACTGGCCGTGGTCCTGGCACTTGTTCATGTCGACGACGACCTTCATGGCCGGTCCTCCTGAGGGTGAGGGCGTCGAAACGGAGTGAAGGGGAGAAGTGGGGCCCGTCCGGCTCAGGAAGGGCCCCGGCCAACAGGGTGCGATGACCGCACCCCGAACTCGTTTGGCTTCAAACAAGGTAGGCAGGCACCACCCCCTGGTCAATACCTATCCGGATGGATAAATTCTTGCCGCGGAGACCTTGCGGCCCGGCATGGCGCTGCCTACCGTTTGGCTTCAAACAACCTGCCGGGGGCTGCCCGGGAGCCACCCCGCACGGGCCCCTCCCCCGCCGCGTCCCGGCCTTCTCCGCCACGCCACCCGCCTCCCGGACAGCACGGTCCCGGAGGTGCCCGACGTCCGCCCCAGGAGACAACGGTGAGCGCTCATGACATCCAGGAAGTCCGCCGCCACATGGACCGGCTCGCCGCCGACGGCATCGACGTCGTCCGGGTGACCTATCCCGACCTGATCGGCACCGAGCGGGCGCGCGACGTCCTGCTGGCGGAGCTGCCCCGGGCCGTGGAACACGGGCTGGCCTTCTGCCGGGCCGTCTACCACACCAGCCCGCAGGGCGACGTCGTCCCGGTGAGCGGCGGCCTGGACGCGGGGCTGCCCGACATCGCCGTACGACCGGACCTCGACACGCTGACCGCGCTGCCGTGGGAACCCGGCGTCGCGGCCTGTCTCGCGGAGATCGTCGACCCGGCCACCGGGTCGGCGGCGCCCGAATCGCCGCGCGACCTGCTGCGCACGGTCCTGGAGCGGTGCGGGGAGCACGGGCTGCGCCCGGTCGTGGGTCCGGAGCTGGAGTACTACCTGTGCGAACCGGACCCCGCCGGAGGCTGGCGCCGCTACGCCCGCGACCCCGGTGTCGTCTACACCGCCGGCCTGCGCGCCGACCCCGAGAACCACCTGCTGCGCACCCTGCGCCAGGTGCGCGATCTGAACATCGGGGTGATCAGCGGAAACCACGAGTTCGACGGCGGTCAGTTCGAGATCAACCTGATCCATTCGGACGCCCTGTCGGCGGCCGACCGCTCCTTCCGCTTCAAGGCCGCGATCAAGGAGCTGGCCCGCCGGGAGGGCAGGCTGGCCACCTTCATGGCCAAGCCGTTCAACGACTCCGGCGGTTCCGGCTTCCATCTGCACCTGTCCTGCGACGACGCCGACGGCCGCAACGCCTTCGACGACGCCTCGGGCCCGCACGGCCTGTCCGCCACCGCCCGCCACGCCGTGGCCGGTGTCCTCGCCCACGCCCCGGCACTCGCCGCGCTGCTCAACCCGACGGTGAACTCGTACAAGCGGTTCGGCCCGGACACCCTCGCCCCCTGGCTGATCGACTGGGGGCTGGACAACCGCAGCGCCATGGTCCGCATCCCGCCGGAGCGCGGCAGCGGCGCACGCCTGGAGCTGCGGCTCGGCGACGCGAGCGCCAACCCGTACCTCGCGATCGCCGGCACGATCGCCGCCGCCCTGCTCGGCGTCCTGGCCGGCGAGGAGCCGCCCGCCCCGCTGGAGGGCTACGGCTACGACGCCGCCAGGTCCGCGCTGCTGCCGACGACCCTGTCCGCCGCCCTGGACGCGCTGGAGGTGGACACCGCCCTGGCCGAGATCCTCGGCAAGGACTTCACGACGTCCTTCCTCTCCTACAAGCGCAACGAGGTGGAGCGCTTCCAACGGTTCGTCACCGACTGGGAGTTCACCGAGTACGCCTACCACCTGTGACACCGAGGAGCCACCGATGACCACCGAGACCCCGACCGCCGCCGCGAGCGAGCCGATGCTCCTGGCGGACGTCGACCTCGCCGATCTCGACAACTTCACCGACGGCATCACCCCGTGGCGGATGTTCCACACGCTGCGCCACGAGGACCCGGTGCACTGGCAGCCCGAGGAGGCGCCCAACTCCGGTTTCTGGGCGGTCACCCGGCATGCCGACATCGCCCGGGTCGACCGGGACGCGGAGACGTTCACCTCGACCCGGTTCGTCAACCTGGAGGAGCTGGACGACGACCAGATCAAGAAGCGGGCCTCCATCCTGGAGCTGGACGGCGTCCGCCACCGCGCGCTGCGCAGCCTGATCCAGCGGCAGTTCGGCGCGAGCGTGATCAGCAGCTACGCCGACTTCCTGCGCGGCCTGACGGCGAAGACCCTGGACACGGCGCTCGCCAAGGGCCGCTTCGACTTCGTCGCGGACGTCTCCGCCGACTTCCCCATCAACGTGCTGGCCCGCCTGCTGGACGTGCCGCCGGAGGACAACCAGCAGCTCATCGACTGGGGCAACCGCATCATCGGCAACACCGACCCCGACTACGCGGACGTCCTGCTGCACAGCGAGGAGAGCGAGAAGTACCGCGACCTGCCGTTCCGTTCCCCCGCCTCGCTCGAAGTCTTCGAGTACGGGCGGGAGCTGGCCCGGCAGCGGCGCGGCAAGGACGGCACCGACCTGGTGTCCAAGCTCGTCAACACCACCCCGCGCGACGGCGTCCCGCTCTCCGCGCAGGACTTCGACAACTACTTCCTGCTCCTGGTGGTGGCCGGCAACGAGACGACCCGGCACACCATCACCCACTCCATGCTGGCCCTCCTCCAGCACCCGGAGCAGCTCGCCCGCCTCCGGGACGATCCCTCCCTGATCCCCACGGCCGTCGAGGAGTTCCTGCGCTGGGCCTCCCCCGTCTACCACTTCCGCCGTACCGCGACCCGGGACGTGGAGCTCGGCGGCAAGCGGGTCAGGGAGGGCGACAAGGTCGTCATGTGGTACGCCTCCGGCAACCGCGACGAGGAGGTCTTCGGCAACCCGTACGCGTTCGACGTGGCCCGACAGGACAACGACCACGTCACCTTCGGCAAGGGCAGCCCGCACCTGTGCCTCGGCAACCTGCTCGCCCGCACCGAGATCCGGATCATGTTCGAGGAACTGATCCCGCGCCTCGCGGACATCCGCCTGACCGGTGACGTCCCGCGCGTGCGCTCGAACTTCGTCAACGGCATCAAGAAGCTGCCGGTGGAGGTCACCCTCGCCTGACGGCGGGCGGCCTCACAGCCCCGCCGCCCACAGCTCCTCCCGGTCGATCCCCGAAAGGCCCCGGCGCACCGTGCGCCGGGGCCTTTCGGGGATCGGCGTGTACGACGGGACGGCGAGCACCCTGCAGCCGGCCGCCTCGGCCGCCGTGACCCCGGTGGGCGAGTCCTCGACCGCGAGACAGGCGGCGGGGTCCACGCCGAGGGCCCTGGCGGCGGCGAGGTAGGGGTCGGCAGCCGGTTTGGTGCGGGGGGTCTCGCCCTCGGCGAGGGTCGTACGGAATCTGTCGGCGCCCAGCACCTTGAGCGCCGCGTCCACGACGGGCCGCGCGGACGCCGAGACCAGCGCCATGGGAAGGTCCAGCTCCGCGATCGTGTCGAGGAGTTCGAGGGCACCCGGGAGCGGGGCGGCCTCCTGCTGGACCGTCTCCAGGAACCGTGCGTCGAGGTGCTCGGCGAGGTCCCGCGGGTCGGCTCCGGTCAGCCGGTGCAGGTGGTGTGCGGTGTCCGCGGTGGACCGGCCGAGGGCGTCGAAGAGGTCGTCGATGCCGATCCCGGGCACCCGCTCCCGGACCGTGCGCAGCCACAGCGACTCGGTGTCGACGAGCGTGCCGTCCATGTCGAGGAGTACGGCGTGCGGCTCGGCCGCGAAGGGGCGGCCGTCCAGGGTCCAGTGCCGGTCCGGGTGCCGGCCGAGGGCGGCGAAGACCTGTGCGGCGACGTCGGCGTGCCCTACCCGCGGGGGTGCCTGGCCGATACCCGGGCCCGCCGCCGCCAGCCAGGCTGTGCGCTCCTCGGCGGAACGGCCGCCGTGGCCGCCCGCGTCGACGTGACCGTGGTCGGTGACCACCAGGTACGTCCACTCCTCCTCGGCGAACGTGCGACGGGCACGTACGGCCGCGAGCAGCCGGCCCACGCGGGCGTCGGCGCGGCGGACCGACGCCTCGTAGGCCGCCCCGCAGCCGAGGACGTGCGCGGTCTCGTCGGGCGCGCCGAGGTGGACGAAGGACGCCTCCACGTCCTCCTCGGCCAGGATCTGCGCGGCGGCCCCGGTGATCCGCTCGTCGCAGCCCTCCCAGCCCTCGGGGGTGTCGGCCTCCGGAGCGATGAACGCCGTCCGGGACGCCGCCCGGAACAGGGGTCCGCCGTCGCGCGGCTGCAGCAGGGGCCGCCAGCCCGCGGCGACGAAGGTGCGCCGGCCGTCGTGGTGGTCGAGGCGGGTGGCGAAGTCGGGGAAGACGTCGAGGCGGTGGCCGCCGAAGTCGTTGCTCCACACTCCGTGTTTGGCGGGGCCCACACCGGTGACGATCGTCGCCCAGCAGGGTCCGGGCATGGTGGGCGTGTCGTCCGCGACCTCCACGGGCGTGAGGAATCCCTCGGCGGCGAGGGCGTCGAGGTGCGGCGTGGGCTGGCGGTGCAGTACGTCGAGACGTACGCCGTCGATGCCGACGACGAGGACGCGGCGCGCGGCGACGGGCATGGCGCTCCTTACGATCGATCAGGCGGACCGGGACAGCTCTTCCGGTCCTACTCCATAAGCGGACGGAAGGCTCTGGGCGTAACGCGCCACCTCGTGGGCGGCCCGCTCGGCCATGCGGCCCGGCTCGTTGCCGAGGGGGCCGGCGATGTGCGGGGTCAGCAGCGTGCAGTCGACATCAGAGCACTCAGTTCCCCTGTCACACCCCTTCTGCTGCACTGAGTGTCATGAATCCGGGCCGAGTGCTACGTTCCCGTTCATGAGCTCCAGCAGCGCGGCCCCGACCGCGAAGCCGCCGATGCGGGACGCCCTGGTCGCGGCGGCCTTCCAGCTCTTCCTGGAACGCGGGTACGAACAGACCACCGTGGACGACATCGTGGCGCTGGCCGGGGTCGGCCGCCGCTCGTTCTTCCGCTACTTCCCCTCGAAGGAGGACGTGGTCTTCCCCGACCACGAGCGCTGCCTCGCCGACATGACCGCGTTCCTCGCGGCGAGCGACGAGGCGGACGAACCGGTCCGGCGGGTGTGCGACG
Source organism: Streptomyces sp. BK340 (assembly GCF_007827595.1). Taxonomy (GTDB): domain Bacteria; phylum Actinomycetota; class Actinomycetes; order Streptomycetales; family Streptomycetaceae; genus Streptomyces. Next base: position 114,884 of record NZ_VISR01000012.1, on the reverse strand, counting down.
CGGCCCGGCTGGTGCTGCGGATGTACGCGGAGAACCCGACCTTCTCCGTACAGCGCTACCGGCTCACCAAGAAGGTGCCGGGGCTGCGCGCGTACGAGCTGTCCGTGGTCTGGCGCTACGAGCGCGCGCTCGCCGAGTACCTGCGCGGGCGGTTCGCCGGTCAGCACGACGGGACACTGCACGCCGACGTCATCGCGGCGGCGGTCGTCGCCGCGCACAACAACGCCCTGCGCTCCTGGCTGCGTTCGGACGGCAAGGGCGACGCGGGCACGGCGGTGGACCATGCCCTGGGATACGTCCAGGCCGCCTTCGCCCCGTCGGCACACCCACGCCCCACCCCGGCCGGCGAGCACCCGGAGATCGCGCACTCCGGCGTCACGCACACCGAAGGCGCGCACCCGGAAGCGGCGCGCCTCGGCATCGGGCATCCCGACGACGTGGTCGTCCTCGTCACCCGCCGGGACGCACCGCTGTGGCGGGTGGTACAGGAGTTCGAGTCGGCCGTCGGTCGCGCCTGACCCGTACACCCCTGGGGCCTCTCGCTCACAAAGCCTCCGCAGATTTGGGGTACGGAGTGCCTTTACGAGTGACACTGAGTGCCATACTCTGTCGACGTGCACGGCGGCACGGCAACCGGGCACACTCGCGCGCGGTTCGCTCCGGGCGCGCGGATTCCGGCCGAGGGCAGGGAGTTGACCAGCGTGTACCACCACTCAGCGAGCGCCTCGCATCCGGCGGCAGGCTCCGCGGGGACGGGTGTCCTCGACCCCGTCGTCGTGGACTCCAAGGACGCCATCGTCTTCCAGCGCTGCACCTGGTGCGGCACCGCGATGTACCACCGGCTGCTGTGTCCGGTGTGCCAGGGCAGCGAGCTGCGTACGGAGCGCAGCGAGGGCGCCGGGACGGTGCGCCACTCCACGGTGGTGCACCGCAACACTCCCGCGGCGCGCAATGTGTCGCTGATCGAGATGGCCGAGGGGTTCGTCGTGCGGGGCCGGGTCATGGGCCCGCCCGTCGGCATCCACAGCGGGGACCGGGTACGACTGTCCACGGCCAAGGACCCGGTCCGGGGCGAGCCGGTCTTCCAGCTGATCGACGAGCCGTACCGAGCCTGGACCTGAGGCCGCCGGGCCGCTTTCCCGCGGCCTGCGCGAAGATGCCCCCATGGACATGGCATCGGTATCGGAACCGACCTCCGAATCGGAATCGGAGCAGGTGAACGCGGCGATCGAGGGTGAACTCGCGCTCCTGGATCCCCGCGTGCGCTCCTCACGGGACCTGACCCGGCAGTGGCTCGACCCGGAGTTCGCCGAGGTCGGCGCCTCCGGCAGGCGTTGGACCCTGCAGGACATCCTGGCCGCGCTGCCGGACATGGCGGGCAGTACGGACGAGGGTCCCCGTTACGAGCCCGCGGAGATGAACGGGGTCCTGCTGGCGCCGGGTCTGGTGCATCTGACGTACGAGACCGTCCTCGACGGGCGTCACGCGCGCCGCAGTTCGCTGTGGCGCCGGCGGGACGAACGGTCGGGCTGGCGGATGTACTACCACCAGGCCACCCCGGTGCCGCCCCCGGCCGGGTAGCCGCTCCGCTGCCAAGTCACGGACAGCGGGCGGAAGTTGCCGTTCCCCCCGACCACTGACCCCGCCTTGCCGTGCGCCGGACCGCCGGCCGCGCGATGTGATCCAACACTTGCCCTTTACAGGCAACCCACAGTGTCTCCTTCCCGTCCTCCCGGGACGAGGGGCGCCCGGGACCGCCGGGACGCCCGCAGGACGGGGTCAGAGGAGGAACTGTGGTCCGTGCCCGGCGCATATGGGTCACCGCCGCCGCGCTGCTCGCGGTGGCGGGTGCATCCCCAGGGGCGGCAGTCGCACAGGGTCAACCACCATCACAGTCGGCGGCGTTGACCGCGGCGGCCGACGGGAAGCTGCCGCCGGGATGGGGGATCACCGGCGGCCGGTCGGCGTCGCAGCAGCTGGTGTGGCGGTCCGACCGGCCGGTGCCCATGGGGGACGCGCGGGTCGAGTTCCGTGCGGGCGGACGTCTGCTGGGGATTCCGCGGCCGGCCGAGGACGGACGCACCTTCCGGCTGCCGCTCGCCGGACGGCACGCCGGCGAGCTGGGCGGGCTGCAGGTCTGGTCCGGCGGACGGCGGCTGGACGGCAGGGCAGCGGCCCCGACCGGCTCCGCGGTCCAGCCGCCGGCGCCGCTGCCGGCCAACTCCGTGGACCCGGGCAAGCCCGGTTCGTACGGCACCAAGACCGGTGAGTACAGCCTGAAGTCGGTCCGGCTGCCGGGCTTCTCCGCCCCGGTGGAGATGCGCGCGGTGGTCGTCGCCCCCACCGGCGCCCGTGGCCCGCGTCCGCTCGCCCTGTTCCTGCACGGCCGCCACTTCACGTGCTACAAGGGCCAGGACATCACCGGTGACTGGCCCTGCCCGGCCGGGACGAAGGCGGTGCCGAGCCACCGCGGTTACCTGCGCGACCAGAAGCTGCTGGCCTCCCAGGGCTATGTGACCGTGTCGATCTCCGCGAACGGCATCAACGGCCAGGACGGGGACGTCGAGGACGGCGGCGCGCAGGCGCGTTCGTCCCTGGTCCGGATGCACCTGGCCCAGTGGGCCGACTGGGCCGCGCACCCCGAGACGGCTCCGCAGATCGTGAAGGACGCGCCCCGCGCCGACCTGTCCCGCGTCCTGCTGGTCGGGCACTCGCGCGGCGGCGAGGGCGTCGACCGGGCCGCGATGGACAGCCTGTACCCGCCGCCCGCCGCCCAGGACGGCTACCACGGGCCGGTGCGCTGGACGATCCGCGGTCTGGTCCTCATCGGCCCCACCGTATTCGGCCAGAACCCGGTGCCCGACGTACCGTCCGTGTCGGTCCTGCCGGGCTGCGACGGTGACGTCTCCGACCTCCAGGGCGAGGTGTACGTCGACGGCACGCGAGGGGTGAGCCGCGGTGCCGCGCTGCACAGTGCGGTGTACGTCATCGGCGCCAACCACAACTTCTTCAACTCCGAGTGGACGCCTGGGCAGGCCACCGCGCCCGCCCAGGACGACTTCTCGGACGACCCGCAGCACCCCGACCCGGTGTGCGCCAAGCGTGCCGCGACCCGGCTGACCGCCGACCAGCAGCACCGGGCCGGTTCGACCTACATCGCGGCCGCCGCGCGGCTGTTCCTCGCCGGTGACGACAAGGTGCGGCCGCTGCTGGACGGTTCCGGCAAGCGGGCCCCCTCGGCGGACCCGGCGCGGGTCCTCAGCCACGCGGTGGGCGGACGCCGTGACGCCGCGTTCCTGCCGGACGGCGGAGTGTCCGTGACGGGTGCCAAGCTGTGTGCGGCGGTGGATCCCTCCCCGGCCAAGGCCTGCCTGGGCCAGGGTGCCAAGGGGAGCTCTCCGCACTTCGTGCAGTGGGAGACCGACCGTGAGCCGGGCCGGCACGCGATCGCGCTGCGCTGGACCCACGCGGGCACTCCGGCACGGGTGGCGGTGAAGGACCCGGTCTCGATGGCCGGTGACAAGGCGGTCGCGCTGCGGCTGTTCGTGCCGCCGAACTCCCGGGGCACGCGCCTGGACGTGTCCGTCACCGACGCTGCCGGCCACAAGGCGGTCCTCGGCAAGGTGAAGGCCGACGGGCTGCCGGGCAGCGCAAGCACCGCGTCGTACTGGGCGCGGGAGATCCGGGTGCCGCTGACGGCGGCCACCCGCGCCGGGCTGGACCTGCATCGGATCAAGTCCCTCGAACTGACCCCCCGTTCGGGCTCCGGCCGGGCCTGGCTGATGGACGCGTGGGGCTGGCGGCCCGGTCTGCCGGCGGTGCAGGCGGCCGGTCTGCCGCGCGTGGACGTCGGCCGCACGACCGTGGAAGAGGGTGACTCCGGCACCCGCACCTACCGGGTTCCGGTGGAGGTGTCGGGGCAGGGCAGCGGACAGGTCCGGGTGTACGTCTTCGACCCGGCCACCGGCAAGGTCACGAACCGGCTGGTCACGGTGCGTCCCGGCGGTCACGACATCGATGTGCCGGTCGAGGTGAAGGGCAACACGCGCTACGGCCGGGACGTGCAGTACGACGTCGGCGTCAAGGCGGTCCGCGGCGCGGTCGTCGGCTCGTACCGTGGCGGGATCACCGTGCACGACGACGACCCGGCGCCCAGGATGACCGTCACCCCCGTCGCCGACAAGGTGACCGAGGGGCAGACCCTGAAGTGGCGGGTCTCGCTGTCCGAGGCCGTCGACGTGGACATGAGCGCGTTCTTCCTCGCGGTGAAGCCCGACGGGGCCGAGCTGTCCACCAAGGACGTGTCCGCGAGCTGGCTGCGGGACCACACCGGTGTCTCGCCGGACCCGGAGCGGCCGCTGTCCAAGCTGCCCGGCGGTCTCTACCTGTGGGTGGACATCCCGGCGGGCAGGACCAGTGCGGACATCACCGTGCCCACGGTCAAGGACCGGGTGCGGGAGTCCGCGGAGTCGGTGCGGTTCCAGCAGATCGACGACCAGACGGGCAAACCGCTGCCCGGCGGGCTGGAGTTGAACGGCTCGGTGCTCGACGCGTCGTAGCCGCTCGAAGCCCTCGTCGTAGCCGCCCGAAGCCCTGGGGAAGCAGCTGCCTCCTCAGGGCTTCGGCGTCACCCGGATCCCGACGGTGCCCTCCAGCCCGCGCCGCAGCCGGCTGCCCAGCAGGGTGAGCCGGCCGACGACGCCGTACTTGCGGGCGATGAGGGTGCGGTAGCGGGCGGTGGTGGCCGTGCCGGCGATCTCGGCGGTGGCCGGGACCTGGTCACCGGTGGGATTGCCGCGCAGGTCGCAGGGGCCGACGAGGACGTCGGCACGCCGGCGGATGCGCTTGACCTTCCAGCTGTCGGCCGCCGTCCACACGCCCAGGGCGTCCCCGTCCCGGATCACCCACACCGGGGTCGCGACGGGCGTGCCGTCCTTGCGGTAGCTGATGACCAGCAGGTACTTGCCGGAGCCGAGCCGGTCCAGCTGCGTGTCGTCCATTTCGGCAGTCTAGGAGGCCGCACGCCGACGGTTCAGGTCAGGGCCGCCGCCATCCGGCGCACCCCCTCCGTGAGGATCTCCGGGGAGGTCGCCAGGTTCAGGCGCACGTGCCCGGCGCCGCCGGAGCCGAAGAGCACGCCGGGGCTGAGGGCGACCCGGCCGCGGTCGAGGAACACCTCGGCGGGGTCGTCGCCGAGGCCGAGGGCACGGCAGTCGAGCCAGGCCAGGTAGGTGGCCTCGGCGGGGCACGGACGGACCGCGGGCAGGTGCTCGGCGAGCAGACCGGTGAGCAGGCGCCGGTTGGCGTCGAGACCGGCCAGCAGGGCGTCCAGCCATGCGGTGCCCTCGTTCAGGGCGGCGGTGTGGGCGATGACGCCGAGGTGGCTGGGGCCGTGGCTGACCTCCTCGGGCAGCCGGGCGAGGTCGGCGGCGGCGCCGGGTCCGGCAACGGCCAGCGCGGCCTTGAGTCCGGCCAGGTTCCAGCCCTTGGACGCCGACATCAGCGACAGGCCGCGCTCGGCGCCGGGCACGCTCAGGTACGGCACGTAGGTGACACCGGGGGCTACGAGCGGGGCGTGGATCTCGTCCGCGACGACACGGACGCCGTACCGCTCGGCGAGGTCGGCCACGGCGGCGAGTTCGGCGGCGGTGTGCACGGTACCGGTGGGGTTGTGCGGGCTGCACAGCAGGTAGGCGGCCCGGCCGCCGCCCGCGCTCGCCTCCCGGAACGTCTGCGCCAGCCGATCGAGGTCGATGCGCAGGTCGGCGCCGAGCCGGGCCTCGACCACACGGCGGTCCATATGGCTCACGAACTGGTAGAACGGCGGATACACGGGCGCGTTCACGATCACCGGATCCCCGGGACCGGTGACCAGTCCGAGCATCTCGACCACCCCGAGCATCACGTCCGGAACGATCGCGGTGTGCTCCACGGCGACCCCCTGCCAGTTCCAGCGCCTGGCGGCGAACCCGGCCAGCGCTTGGGCATAGGCGGTGCCCGCGGGGTAGCCGGTGTCCCCGAGGGCGAGTGCGTCGGTGACGGCCCGGACGACCGGCTCGGCGAGGGGTACGTCCATCTCGGCCACCCACAGCGGCAGCACGTCCTCGGGGTAGGCGCGCCACTTCATGCTCGTACGACATCGCAGCTGATCCAGGCCGAGGACGCGCAGCGGGTCGGGTTCGCCGGGTGTGTCGTGCGGGATGCTGGTCATGGGGCTCAAGATAGGCGGCTGCGGCGTGACCGGAAACGGGGCGAGCCGGGCACCGGCAGGAGAGCCTCGCCGGGGCGCGGCGGCGAGTCCCGGCCGGCCGCACGGGTGCGGGTCGCCGGGCTCCCCGCCGGCCGGTCCCCAGGGTCCCGGCGTGGAAAGCCCGGGACATGCGGCACAGATCAACTCGGGCGTCTAGATTGCGTCTTGAACGGCGCACCTCTCTTCAGGCATCCAGGAGCTGAACCCACGTGACCGACAACCCGGCAGCCACCAACGACGTGGCCGTGTCGCTGCGCGCCCGTATCAACACCGGCCAGCCGCACACGGCCCGGATATGGAACTACTGGCTCGGTGGCAAGGACAACTACGAGGTCGACCGCGCGGCCGGCGACCAGATCCGCCGGCTCCACCCGGGCATCGGGGAGTACGCGCGCGCCGACCGGCTGTTCCTGGGCCGGGCCGTGCGCCACCTGGCCGGCGAGCTCGGCATCCGCCAGTTCCTGGACATCGGTACCGGGCTGCCCACCGCCGACAACACGCACGAGGTCGCCCAGCGCGTCGCGCCGGACGCCCGGATCGTGTACGTCGACAACGACCCGCTCGTCCTCGCGCACGCCCGCGCCCTGCTCACCAGCACGCCCGAGGGCCGGACCGACTATCTGGACGAGGACCTGCGCAACGTCGACGCCATCCTCGAACACGCATCGAAGACGCTGGACTTCAGCCGGCCCGTGGCGCTGATACTGCTCGGCGTGGTCATCTTCATCGGCGACGACGAGGATCCGTACGGCCTGGTACGGCAGTTGACGGACCGGCTGCCCTCGGGCAGCCATCTGGTGCTGTCGCACACCATCACCAGCCCGTCGATGCCGGACGTGGACGAGGCCGTCAAGTTCTGGAACGAGCACGGCACTCCGAAGCTGACCCAGCGCAGGCCCGAGGACGTCACCCGCTTCTTCGACGGTCTCGAGCTGCTGGAGCCCGGCGTGGTGTCCTGCTCGCGCTGGCGCCCGGAGGACGGCGAGGGCCCCGAGCCGGAGGAGGTGGCCATGTTCGGCGGGGTGGCGCGCAAGGCCTGACGGCACCCGCGTGAGCCGGCGGCGGGTGCGGCTCGAGAAGATCACCGCCGCCGGTGAACACCACCGGGCCGGGGCACGTACTGAGGGTCGGGCGCTCGACGACCGGAGGGCCCCGTGGTGCCGGTAGGGGCATCGCGCGTTCGGGTTCGGGAGCCATGCATGAGGCACGCACGACGACGGGTCGTCCGGCGAGTGACACGCCTGGCGGCGGTCGGCGGACTCCTCCTGGGAGGTGCGATGGTCGCCCAGGCGGCCATGGCGAGCGAGACTCCCCCGGCGTCCGCCAGGACGCTCAGCTCGGCCGGGACGGCCGGTGGCACGGGCGCGGCACTGGTCGCGAAGCTCGGATCGGCACGGACGGCGGGCAGCTGGATCGGCGACGACGGGCGGCCCGTCGTCGCGGTGACCGACGCGCAGGCGGCGCAGACGGTACGCCGTGCGGGGGCCCGGGCGAAGGTCGTGTCGCACAGCATGAACGAGCTCAAGTCGGCCACCGTCACGCTGCGTTCGGCGCCCCGTGTGGCGGGCACCGCCTGGTCGATGGACTACCGGACCAACCGGATCGTGGTGCAGGCCGACCGTACGGTGTCGGCCGACGACTGGTCCCGGATGAGCCAAGTCGCCGCGAGGATCGGCACTTTCGTGCAGATGGAGCGCACGAACGGCAGGTTCACCACGCGCCTGAACGGGGCGCAGCCGATCCTGTCGACGGGCGGCCGCTGCTCGGCGGGCTTCAACGTGAGCAATGGGCAGAGCGACTTCATCCTGACCGCCGGCCACTGCGGGCCCGCCGGTTCGATCTGGTTCGCCGACAACCAGGGCAACCAGCAGCTGGGCAAGACGGTCAGCAGCAACTTCCCCGGCAACGACTTCTCGCTCGTCCAGTACAACTCCGGAAAGGCCGGCGAGGGTGCCGACGTGATCGCGATCGGCGGCGGCAAGGGGGTGCGGATCACCGGTGCGGCCGATCCGACGGTCGGGCAGCGGGTGTTCCGCAGCGGCAGCACCAGCGGGCTGCACGACGGCCAGGTGACCGGGCTGAACTCGACCGTGAACTATCCCGAGGGCACGGTCACCGGACTGATCGAGACCAACGTGTGCGCCGAACCGGGCGACAGCGGCGGCCCGCTGTTCTCCGAGGGCGTCGCGCTGGGCGTCACCTCGGGCGGCAACGGGGACTGCAAGACCGGCGGGACGACGTTCTTCCAGCCGATCACCAAGGCGATGGCGGCGCTGAACGTACGGCTCCTCGTGTCCGCTCAGAACGCGGGCGGCGCCCAGGGCGCGGCGCCCGCGCAGTCCGCCCCGGCCGGCCAGGGAGCGGTCGCGCCGAGCGCGGCCTCCCCCGGTTCCGCGGCGCCGGTCACGGGCGCCGCCGCGCAGGGCGAGACGCTGCTGGCGCGCCTGACGGACACCCGGAACGTCGGTCCCGGGCTGCTGGTCATCGCGGGGAGTCTGATCGCGCTGGTCGCGACCCGCTACATTCGCGCCGAGCAGGACCGCAAGGCGTACCAGCGGTACTACTCGGCGACGTGGGGCTGACGAGAGAGGTTTCGGGCGTCTGGTGCGGCTACGGAGTCGCCGCGGCCCACTCCATCACGAGGCGCTGGTACTCCGCGCGCTGCTCGGTGGTCAGTGTCCCGCCCGACCGGCGCCACAAGGCCCTGATCTCCTCGTTGACCTCGTCGGCCGATCGCTCGGAGACGGCTTCAACAGTGGTGGACATGCTGTGAAGCATATGCCGGACGACGTGAAGGCGCTGTGAGTAAGTGCACTCGATACGGACATTTCGGACCGTGTTACTCATCACGTCAATATGTCAAGCGGCGGCGGGAGTTCACGCCCGGTCCGCGCCGAGCACGAGCACCTGGATCGCCAACACCGCTGCTCCACGCGCCCAGTCGTGGAAGTCGGAGGTCTTGGTCTCCAGGCCGACCGGAGCGGCCTGCGGGTGCCGGTGTGCGGCGATGGTCTCGCGCACGGTGTCCCCCGCCGCATCCATGAGGCCCACACCTTCCCCGGCTAGCAGGATCTTCTGCGGCATCGCGAAGTTGGCGATCTGCGCGATCAGCACGCCCAGGGCCCGGGCGGCTTCGCCGATCACCCGGGAGGCCATGGGCTCTCCTGCGGCCGCGGCGGCGAGGATCTCCTCGTAGGTGGCGTCGCGGCCGGTGGCGGCGCGGATCTGGTAGCGGATGCTGGGGATGCCGAGCAGGGACACGGCACTGCCGCGCGCCCCGTCCGGGGTGAGCGGGCCGCTGGGATCGATGATCAGATGCCGGCCGAAGCCGCGGTCCTCCTCGGCGTAGGGCACCCGCTTGCCGCCGAGGACCAGCCCGTAGCCGAAGCCCGCGCCGATGGTGAGGACGACGAAGCGGTCGAGGCCGCGTCCGGCGCCGAACCAGGTCTCGGCCTCGACGAGGGCGGCCACGTCGTTCTCCACGACCACCGGCAGCCCGGTGCGCTCCCGGACCAGCTCGGCGAGCGGAACGTTCCGCCATCCCAGGAAGGGCGACTCACCCACCACCGCACGTTCACGCACCAGCCCGCCCACACCGATGCCGATGCCCGCGAGGGCGAGATGGCGTACGGCCGGTTCTGCGGCCATCTCCGCGAGCAGGTCGGCGACGGCAACGGGATCGTGGCTGGTCAGCGGCCGGTCGAGGCGGGCGATGACCTCGCTGCGCAGCGTGGTGACGACGCCGTGGACCATATCCTCGGTGATCTTGAAACCGAGGAAGGTGCGGGACTCGGCGACGACGTCGAGCGGCTGCGAGGGCCGGCCCTGGCGCGCCTGGGCCGGGGTACCCGCCTCCGGCACCTCCACCAGCAGGCCGGACTCGATCAGCGGCTTGGTCAGCCGGGTGAGGCTGCCCTGCGAGAGATCCAGCCTGCGGGCCAGCTCGGTGCGGGACAGCGGGCCGTGCACCAGGACCTCGATCGCCACGGAGCGTTCCCCCGGGCTCAGCGGCAGCCAGCTGCTCATGAAGTCCGACCCTTCCGTTTCTTTTGAGGTTGAAGCAACCACGTCACCTTACTGGGATCCCCTCCGCAGAAGTAAGCTCCGGTCGCCCTCTTGACGCTCTGATTGTTCTGAAGCAAAAGTAATCAGCATGACTTTCTCCCTCGGCATCGTCGGGGCCGGCCAGTTCTCCGGTCAGTTCGCCTCGCTGTTCCAGGCCCATCCCGGCGTCGGCGAGGTCCACATCACCGACCTGCTGCCCGAGCGGGCCGAGCAGCTGGCCGCCGCACACGGGCTCGCGGGCACGTTCCCGTCGTACGAGGCCATGCTGGAGTCGCCGGCGGTCGACGCGGTCGCGATCTTCACACAGCGCTGGACGCACGGCCCGCTGGTCCTGCAGGGCCTGAACGCGGGCAAGCACGTGTACTCGGCGGTGCCGATGGCGATCACCACGGAGGAGATCGCGGCGATCATCGACACGGTCAGGGCGACCGGTCTGACGTACATGATGGGCGAGACCAGCCAGTACAACCCGGCGACCGTGCACGCCCGCAACCAGATCGCCGAGGGCGCCTTCGGCCGGCTGTTCTACGCCGAGGGCGACTACGTCCACGACATGGACCTCGGCTTCTACGACGCCTACCGGTACAGCGGCGGGGAGAACTGGGAGGCGACCGCCAGCTATCCCCCGCTGCTGTACCCGACGCACTCGGTCGGCGGGGTGCTGGGCGCCTGGCGGACGCACGCCGTGAGCGTCTCGGCGATCGGCGTACGGGACGAACGCGGTGACGGCGTCTTCGACCGTTCGGTCAGCCAGTTCGACAACGACGTCTCCAACGCGACCGCGCTGTTCGAGGTGGCGGGCGGCGGCTCGTTCCGTACCAACGAGTTCCGGCGGGTCGGCTACCCCTCGCACATCCGCGAGTCCCGTTTCCGGTTCTTCGGGACGGAGGCGAGCATGGAGCAGCTGGCGACGGTGGCGCTGTGGCAGGACAAGAACGGCGTGAAGGACATCAGCGAACTGCTGGAGCCCAAGCCGACCCTGTCGCCCGACGATCCGTCGCTGCAGCACATCGCGCCGGAGCTGCGGGCCGCCTTCACCTCCGGGTCGGCGCCGGTGCACGACCGCGCCCGGCTGCCGCGGGAGTTCGACCAGCTGCACAACGGGCACGAGGGCAGCCACCACTTCCTGGTGGACGACTTCGTCACCGCGGTCGGCACCCGCACACTTCCGTCGGTGAACGCGTGGGTGGCCGCCCGCTACACCCTGCCGGGCATCGTCGCGCACGAGTCCGCGCGGCAGGGCGGAGTCCGGCTGGAGATCCCCGACTTCGGGGACGCGCCGGACAACTGAGGCCGGTGAGCGGGCGCCCGGGCCGGCTCAGGTGCCCGGCTTGCGGCCGTACACGAAGACGTCGTCGCCCGTCCTCAGCAGCGACCAGTACTTCTTGGCGTCCTTCGTGGTCATGTTGACGCAGCCGTGGGAGCCCGGCGGGTTCCACATGCTGAGGTTGACGGAGTGGAAGGCCTGACCGCCGTCGAAGAACTGGCTGTAGGGCATCGGCACGTCGTAGATGTCCGAGACGTGGTCGATGTCCCGCCAGTAGATCTTCTTCAGGCCGGTACGGGTCTCGTACTTGTCACGTCCGGTGCGCACCGGCACGGGCCCGTAGACCAGCTTGTCGCCGTCCTGGATCCAGCTCAGCTGGAGCGACAGGTTCACGCAGGCGATACGGCCCTTGTTCACCGGGCACTTGCCGTCCTTGTTCGGGTTGTTCCCGACGGCCTTCTGCTTGTTCATCAGGTCCATCACGCCCCAGGTGACGGGCCCGGCGTAGCCGATGGCGGGCGTGATGCCGTGCTTGTTCTGGAAGGCCTGGATGGCCCTGCAGTCGGTGGTGGACTGCTTTCCGTCGACCGGGCGGCCGAGGAACTTCTCCACCTGCTTCTGGTAGGGCCCCGTCTGCGTGGTGCAGCTCGCGGCCTGGGCCGGTGCCGCGGTGAAGGCGAGCGTGAGCGGCGCCACCAGTGCGGTGACGCCGAGCGCGACGACACCTCGTCTGCGTATGTCCCCCATGCCGACCCCTTCCCCTTCTCCCCTGTGTTCCCGGGGATTCCCCGGGTGGTCCCCTTCGGATTCCCGCGCTCTCGGCCTACTAGACCCGCCGGCCGAGCCGACGGTTGTAGTTCCGGCCACGCTGTGACGGAACGGTGAACTTCGTCGCCGCTTCGTCGTCACGCGGGGACCGGGTCAGGCAGTTTCGGGACTCCCCGAGCACGCGCGCAGGAGGCCCACCGCCCGCGTCAGCGTCTCCTTCGTCGCCGTGAACGGCAGGCGCAGATGGCGGGTGAGGGTGGTGCGGTCGGCGGCGAAGTGCGGGCCGGGGGTCACGGCGAGCCCGCGTGCGGCGGCCCGCGCCGCGAGTTCGGTGGCGCTCGTGCCCGCGCCGAGACGCACCCACAGGGTCAGGCCGCCGTCCGGGACGGTGTACGTCCATCCGGTCGCGGTGAGCAGGCCGGCGAGGTGGTCGCGCTGGGCGCGCAGCCGGTCGCGGCGGTCGGCGAGGAGGTCCGGGAGCGGTACGCCGAGGAGTTCGGCGGCGATGAGCTGCTCCAGCGGGGGCGGGGAGAGCTGGGCCTGGAGCGGGTTCAGCCGCAGCTGTCGTACGAGCTCCGCGGCCGCCCTGATCCAGCCGATCCTGAGGCCGCTCCACAGGGTCTTGCTCGCCGAGCCGATCTGGATCACCCGGGCCCCGGCGAGGTGGGGTTCGGTGCCGGGCGGTGTCCTCAGGTCCAGGTCGCGCATCGTCTCGTCGGCGAGGACGGTCATCCCGTACCGGTCGGCGAGTGCGGCGGTCGTACGGCGCGTCGCCGCGTCCATGTGCGCGCCGGTCGGGTTGTGGAAGTCGGGCATCAGGTAGGCGAGTCGGGGACCGTGGCGGCGTACGGCGTCCGTGAGGCGGGCGATGTCCCAGCCGCCGGGTGCCGTGACGGGGACGGCCAGCAGACGGGCGCGGCGGGCGCGCAGGACCGCGAGGGCGCCGGGGTAGGTGGGGTTCTCCACCACGACGGGCGAGCGGCGGTCGGTGTGGAGGTGGTCGAGGAGCAGGGTGAGGGCCGCCTGGGCGCCCGCGGTGACGAGGATCTGCTCGGGGCGGGTGGCGAGGCCGGCCCGGGTGTAGCGGTCGGCGAGCAGTTCGCGCAGGCGGGGCAGGCCGGCGCCGGTGACGCCGGAGTCGACGAGCAGGGCCGCGCCGCGTTCGGCGGCATGGGCGAGGGCGGTGCGGAAAGCCTCATGGGGTGCGGCGGTGACGGCGAGGGTGAGGTCGAGGTCGGCGCCCGGGGCGCCGCCCCGGTCCTGGGACCAGGGCGTGGTGCGTTCCGTGAGCCGGGCGGGCAGGCGGACCACGCTGCCGCTGCCCTGCCGGGTGGCCAGCCAGCCGTCGTCGCGCAGCAGGGTCAGCGCGGCAACCACCGTGCCGCGGCTCAGGTGCAGGATGCGGGCGAGTTCCCGCTCCGAGGGCAGCCGGGAGCCGGCCGGGAGCCGCCCGTCGACGACCGCCTCGCGCACCGCCGTGGCGAGGGATCGGGCGCGGGGGCCGGGCCGGGCACTCCAGTCACCGAGCGCGGCGACGAAACCTGTGTCCACTGGTCCAGTTTCGCTCAAGTGGACCAGTCATACGGGCGCGCGTCGAGCCTACGCTGCGGCTCATGCACCCCACACTCGCCGGCGATCTCTCCCGGCTCCCCGAACTCCTGCAGTCCGCCCGTGACTTCGCCGCCGGCGAGGTGGCGGGCCTGGCCGAGCGGCCGGTCGCCGCACCCGGCCGGCCGCCCGGGCGTGCGCCCCTCCCGGACGACGGCGCGGGCGGCGCGGGCGCCCTCGCGCGGTTCGCCGAGCGGTGGGCGCCGGGCTTCTCCGGCTCGGCCGGGCCCCGCTACCTGGGCTTCGTCACCGGCGGCGCGACCCCCGCGTCGGTCGCCGGCGACTGGCTGACGTCCGCGTTCGACCAGAACGTGTCCGGGGCGGTCGGCTCCTGGGCGGCGGAGCTGGAACGGGAGACCGTGGCGTGGCTGCGCGAGCTGTTCGGGCTGGGCGAGGCGCACAGCGGGGCGTTCGTGACCGGGGCGACGGTGTCCAACACCGTCGGTCTCGCGATCGCCCGCGAGTGGCTCGGCGAGCGGCTCGGGGTGGACGTCTCCCGGGCGGGCGCCGCCGCGCTCGGCCCGGTCGACGTGCTCTCCGGCAGTCCGCACTCCAGCGTGGTGAAGGCCCTGTCGGTGCTGGGCATCGGCCGGGACCGGCTGCGGCGGGTCCCGCTGCTGCCGGGCGGCCGGGAGGCCGTGGACGTGGCCGCGCTGGAGACTGCGCTGGCGGAGCTCGGCGGGCGGCCCGCGATCGTCGTCGCGAACGCGGGGACCGTGGACACCGTCGACTTCGACGACCTGCGGGCGATCGCCGCGCTGAAGGAGCGCCACGACTTCTGGCTGCACGTGGACGCCGCGTTCGGCGGCTTCGCCGCCCTCTCCCCCGAGTACGCGGCTCTGGTCGACGGGCTGGACGCGGCCGACTCGGTCTGCGTGGACCTGCACAAGTGGCTCAACGTGCCCTACGACGCGGCCGTCCAGTTCACCCGCCGCCGCGACCTCCAGGTGGCGGTCTTCCACAACGCCTCGCCGTACCTGGGCCTGCCCACCGGTGAGCCTGACTTCCTGCATCTCACCCCGGAGAACTCCCGGCGGCTGCGCGCCCTGCCGGCCTGGTTCTCCCTGGTGGCCTACGGCCGTGCCGGGCACCGCGAGATCGTCGAGCGGAACATCGCCCTCGCCCGTCGGCTGGGCGAGGGTGTCGACGCCCTGCCGGGCCTGCGTCTGCCGGCCCCGGTCCGGCTCAACGTCGTCTGCTTCACGCTCGCCGGGGAGAAGCCGGCGCAGGAGCGGGTGGCCGCGCTGGCGCGGGCGGTCGCCGAGTCCGGGGAGGCCTTCGTGACGCCGACCGTGTACGGCGGGGTGCCCGCGCTGCGGGCCGCGTTCAGCAACTGGCGCACCTCGGAGGCCGACGTCGACCGGGTCCTGCACGTGCTCGCGGCGGCTACCGGCTGACGGCTCAGGACTGTTCGACAGCCGTGCGGAACCCGCTCTGTACGGCGGTGGGGCCGCCGTCGGCCACCAGCGTGGTGCCGGTGGTCCGGGCGGCGTCGCGGCAGGCGAGGAGGCGCGGTTCACCGGTATCCGGTCACGTCCGCCGGCTTGCCCGGGTCCTGCACCTCGACCAGGTACCGCCAGGCGTCGGGACGGCTGCCGTCGAGGTCGGTGAACCCGTACTCCCGGGCGAGGCCGCCACTGGAGAGGGACTGCCCGTTGAAGCGGGCCACCTCGGGGTCGCCGGCCAGCGCGGCGACGGCGCGGCCGACGAAGCGGGGGGTCTCGGACACGGCGAAGTGCGGTTCGCGGTCGAGGGCGTCGCGCCAGTTGTCCTCGCGTACGCCGAAGGCGTCGAGCATGATCTCCGAGCGCATCCAGCCGGGTGTCAGCGCGAGGGCGGTGGCGCCGCGCGGGCCGAGTTCGTGGCCGAGCGCGAAGGCCATGCGCAGCACGGAGGCCTTGGCGAGGTCGTAGAAGAGGTTCACGCGGTAGGTGTCGCGGTTGTACTCGGCGGTGCCGTCGGTGACCTCCACGACCAGGCCGCCCGGGTGACGCAGCAGGAGCGGCAGCGCGAAGTGGCTGGTGACGGCGTGCGTTTCGACGGCGAGCCGGAGCAGCCGGAGCCCGTTGTCGAGGTCGTGCTCCCACACCGGTGTGTCCCACTCGAAGAGCTTCTCGCCGCCCCAGATGTCGTTGACCAGGAGATCCAGGCGGCCCTGTTCGTCCGCGACACGGTCCACGAGGGCCCGTACCGCGGACTTGTCCAGGTGATCGACGGGGACGGCGATGCCGTGTCCGCCCGCCGCCGAGACGAGGTCGGCGGTGTCCTCGACGGTCTCGGGGCGGTCGTACTCGGAGCGCCGGGCGCGGGTGCTGCGTCCGGTGACGTAGACGGTGGCCCCGGCCGCGCCGAGTTCCACGGCGATGCCCCGCCCCGCGCCCCGGGTCGCCCCTGCGACCAGCGCCACCCTGCCTTCCAGCGGCCCCGACATGTCCGACCTCCCGTGCGGTTCGACTCTCATCGTCGACCACTCTCACGGCAAAGCCGGACATCTCCTGTCGCCTTTTCTCAGCGGTGCGGTTTTGTCAGTGCCCGCGTCCGATCCACTCCTCCAGGTGGGGTGCTTCGGCGCCGATCGTGGTGGAGTCGCCGTGTCCGGTGAGGACCTTGGTCTCCGGCGGCAGCGTGAGGAGCCGGTCGCGGATGGACTCGATGATCGTCGGGAAGTGGGAGTACGAGCGTCCCGTGGCGCCGGGGCCGCCCTGGAAGAGAGTGTCGCCGCTGAAGACGACACCGAGCCCGGGGTCGTACAGGCAGACGGCGCCGGGGGCGTGGCCCGGGGTGTGCAGGACGGTCAGGTCGGCGCCGGCGGCCTCGATGACCTGGCCGTCGGCGAGATGGCGGTCGGGGTCCCGGAGGGGGTGGGTGAGCTTCCACAGCGGCAGGTCGTCCGGGTGGAGCCAGATGGTGGCGCCGGTGAGGTCGGCGAGAGCGGGGGCCGCGTCGATGTGGTCGTTGTGGGCGTGGGTGCACAGGATGGCGGTGAGCCGGCGGTCGCCGACGGCGCGGGCGATGGCCTCGGCGTCGTGGGCGGCGTCGATGACGACCACCTCGTGATCGTCGCCGACGATCCACACGTTGTTCTCCACGTCCCAGGTGCCGCCGTCGAGGGTGAACCGGCCCGCGGTGACGAGACGTTCGATGCGGGCGGTCATCACAGCACCACCACCGAGCGCAGCACGTCGCCCTGGTGCATCCGCTCGAACGCCTTCTCCACCTCGTCGAGCTGGATGGTCTCGGTGACGAACGCGTCCAGCGGCAGACGGCCCTGGAGGTGGAGGTCGATCAGCATCGGGAAGTCCCGGGAGGGCAGGCAGTCGCCGTACCAGCTGGACTTGAGCGCGCCGCCGCGCCCGAAGACGTCCAGCAGCGGCAGTTCCAGCTTCATCTCGGGGGTGGGGACGCCGACGAGGACGACGGTGCCGGCCAGGTCGCGGGCGTAGAAGGCCTGCTTGTACGTCTCGGGCCGGCCGACCGCCTCGATGACGACGTCGGCGCCGAATCCGCCGGTCAGCTCGCGGATGGCCTCGACCGGATCCGTCTCCTTGGAGTTGACCGTGTGGGTGGCGCCCAGCGTACGGGCCTGCTCCAGCTTGCGGTCGTCGATGTCCACGGCGATGATCCGGGCCGCGCCCGCGAGGTTCGACCCGGCGATGGCCGCGTCACCGACGCCGCCGCAGCCGATGACGGCGACCGAGTCGCCCCGGCCGACGCCACCGGTGTTGATGGCGGCGCCGATGCCGGCCATCACGCCGCAGCCGAGCAGCCCGGCAACGGCCGGGGAGACGGCCGGGTCGACCTTGGTGCACTGTCCGGCCGCCACCAGCGTCTTCTCCGCGAAGGCGCCGATGCCGAGCGCCGGCGACAGCTCCGTGCCGTCGGTCAGGGTCATCTTCTGCGTCGCGTTGTGGGTGTTGAAGCAGTACCAGGGGCGGCCGCGCAGACAGGCCCGGCAATTGCCGCAGACGGCACGCCAGTTCAGGATCACGAAGTCACCGGGTGCCACGTCGGTGACTCCCTCGCCGACCGACTCCACCACACCGGCGGCCTCGTGGCCGAGCAGGAAGGGGAAGTCGTCCGAGATGCCGCCCTGTTTGTAGTGCAGATCGGTGTGACAGACACCGCAGGCCTGGACGCGTACGACGGCTTCGCCGGGCCCCGGGTCCGGGACCACGATCGTCTCGACCCGTACGGGCTCGTCCTTCCCCGGTGCGATCACGCCGCGTACTTCCTGCGCCATGGCCTGGCCCCTTTTCCTCGATGTGCCTTCGGAGCCGACCCTACGCGCGCGGGCCCGTCGACCGCATGGACCACGGCGGCGGAAGTGGATCTTTCGGCCGCCGCCGCTTCGCCGGGGCGGGCAGCGGTGAGGGCCGTCCCGGCCGGGACGGCCCTCGGCTGCGTGGGGCGCTCAGGCCTGGACGGCGGGCAGCAGACCGGTCACGGGCGCGACGAGGTCGGTGAGCTGGTGCAGTTCGTTCAGCTTCTGCAGTTCGCTCACCTGGTTCAGTGGGCGGAGCTGGTCCGAGACCCGCGGGATCTGTCCCTGGTGCTCCGCGGGGAGTTCACTGACGGCGAGCGAGTCCACCATGGTCATCGGGTTGATCTGCCCGGAGTTCGATGCGCTCGCGTCGGCCGCGTTCGCCAGCGGCGCGGCGAGGCCCGTGACACCGACGGCCAGACCGACGGCGGCGACGATACGTCGTGTTGAGATCATGCCCTCAGCAACGGCGGCGGGCCCCGCCCGGACACGGCCCCGGGCCGCCGCTCACCCGTCAGGCGGACCGCCTCGGCTGCGCTTGCCGTTGCCGCCGGTGCGGAGGAGTCTCGGAGGTGGGGCCCGTGCGGCCTGTTGCCGCCGGGCCATGGGTGCCTTAAGGAGGTCACCATGGGCGCTGCGACAGGCTCCGCCTTCGACACCGAGACACTGCGCCGGGGCATAGAAGGGAACACAGGGAACTCCCTGCTCGCCCTCTACGCGGACGACGCCGAGATCCGCATCATCGACCGCAACTCCCAGCCCAGTCATCCCAAGGTCCTGCACGGCCGGCGCGAGATAGCCGAGCTGCTCGACGACGTCTACAGCCGCGACATGACGCACAAGCTGGACCACTGCGTCATCCAGGGCGACCGCGCCGCCTTCTCCGAGTCCTGCGAGTACGAGGACGGCACGCGTGTCCTCGCCGAGTCCATGATCACTCTACGTGACGGGAAGATCGCCGAACAGATTCTGATCCAGGCGTGGGACGAGTAGGCAGGAAGGTCGCCAGGGTCCAGGTCACCTCCCGGCTGACCTGGACCTTCTCGGCCCGGGCGACGTTGGGCCGGGCGCGTGGCCGCTCTCGGCTGCCAGGACCAGCTTCCGCAGCAGGTCTGCGAGTGACCGCCGCTCTTCTTCGGTCAGCGCTGCGAGCAGCGCACCCTCACCCGCGTCCTCCGCTGCCGCATGCGCCTCGAACGCGGCGTGCCCGGCCTCGGTGAGCCGTACCCGCACCCTCCGGCGGTCACCGGTCTCGTGGGTACGGGTGATCAGCCCGGCCTCCTCGACGGCCCCGAGCCGCGCCGACAGCGCTCCCCGGGTCAGCCCGAGCCGTTCGGCGAGCTGCGAGGGACTCGACTCGTACGGCGGCCCGGACCTGCGCAGCATCAACAGCACCTTGTACTGCCAGTACTTGAGGCCGTCGGAGTCCAGCACGTCCCGGCGGGCCTGTGCGGTGTGCCGGCCGAGGATCGCCAGCCGCGCGACGATCGCCTCCTTGACCGGGTCCAGCCAGTCCAGCTCGCGCGCCCAGACGGCCACGTGCCGGTCCACCGAGTCCTGCACTGTCTGCCTCCCGCAGTGGTTTTCTTGTGGATCATTTTTTGCCCAATTACCTTGCCCGGCATGACCTCTGCACCGCACGCATTCGTCGATATCGATGAACTCCTCCTCGCAGTACGTGAGTTGAGTGTCACTGCCCGCTGGGAGCAGGCCGCGCGACTGCTCGGCGCGGCCGCCACCGACGACCCCGCCGCTCGCGCGCGGATCACCCGGGCCGCGGCCGAAGTCGCTCTGGACCGTGACTGGTTCGCGGGGACGGACACCGCGGCCGAGCGGCTGGAGGCGGCGGAGAAGGAGTTCCCGGACGGCGACTGGGACACCGGCTTCCTCCGGCTCAGGCACACTTACGGCCGGCTGCTCCTGGTCGACGGCACCCTGCGCATCGGCCCGGACGGCAAGGACCCGCAGGCGCTCGCCGCGCTCCTCGACCGGGCGCGGGAGCTGCACGACAGCGCCCCGGACGAGGTGCGGCGGGGCTGGGCGGCGATGTACCGGGGGCTGATCACGGAGAACCACTTCGCCGAGCGGGCGACCGCCGCCGGGCACTACACGGCCGCGCTGCGCGCCGGGGAAGCCGGCGCGGACGGTCTGCTGGCCCGCGAGGCGCTGCGGCATCTCGGCGACCACGACCACGATGCCGGTGACGGCGAGCGGGCCGGGGAACGCTGGCGGCGGGCCACCGCGCTGGGCGCCCGGGCCGGTACGGTGCCGGGCACCCTCTCCCAGCAGTTGCTGCTGGCCGTGCTGGCCCGGGACGCTGGCGACGAGGCGGGCGCCGTCGCGCTGGCGACGGAGATCGTCCGCTGGGCCGGGGCGATCGGCGCGGACCGGCTGGCCGCGCAGGCGGACGCCTTCCTCGCCGGGGCGGATCCCACGGCACCGGGGCCCACGGACGCGGACTGAGCGCAGCCCGCACTCTCGGTTAGGCTGTGGGCGGGCCGTGACTGGCGCTGAGGTGGATCACCACCGGGGAGCGGCCCGTGGAGCATGCCGCGCGCCTGGGCGATGAAGGTCAACCCAGCTCAGGAGTGCAGATGACACAGGCCCGGCTCATGGACGGCACCGCCCTCGCCCGCCGCATCGTCGAGGAGACCGCGAAGAAGGCCGCCGATCTCACCGAACGGACGGGCAGCGCGCCCTGTCTGGCCACGGTGCTGGTCGGCGAGGACCCGGCGTCCGTCACCTACGTCCGCATGAAGCAGAACCGCTGCCGCAAGGCCGGTATCGAGTCCCGGCACGTGGCGCTGCCCGCCGCCACGACCACCGCCGAACTCGTCGGCACGCTGCGGGAGTTGTCGGCCGATCCGGCCGTGCACGGCATCCTGCTCCAGCACCCGGTGGGCGACCACATCGACGAGCGGGCCGCGTTCGAGGCGATCGCGCCGGAGAAGGACGTCGACGGCGTCACCTTCGCCTCGTTCGCCACGATGAGCTTCGGCCTGCCGGGCTTCGTCTCCTGCACGCCCGGCGGCATCGTCCGGCTGCTGGACGAGTACGGCGTCGACCCGGCCGGGAAGCGGGCCGTGGTGGTGGGCCGCAGCGCGATCCTCGGCAAGCCGGTGGGCATGCTGCTCCTGGCCCGCGACGCGACCGTGACGTACTGCCACTCGCGCACCCGGGACCTGTCGGCCGCGGTCCGCGATGCGGACATCGTGGTCGCCGCCGTGGGCCGGCCGCGTCTCATCCGGGGCCAGGACATCAAGCCGGGCGCGGTCGTCGTCGACGCGGGCTACAACGCGGGGAACGTCGGCGACGTCGACTTCGACTCCGCCGTGGAGCGGGCCTCACTGATCACGCCGGTGCCGGGCGGTGTCGGTCCGATGACGATCGCCACGCTGCTGGAGCAGACCGCGGACGCCGCCGCCCGGCAGCTCGGGGTGTGATCAGCGCATCCAGGCGCGGTACTCCATGACGTCCCCGGCCTTGACCCGGTACTCGGGCTGGGCCCGGGTGAAGGTGGTCTCCATGCCGAGGACGGCGCCGGTGCGCGGCTCCAGGATCAGCATGCGGCGGACGCCCCCGGTGTCGTACACGTACGCGTGGCCGGGGCGGCCCAGGCGGTCGGTCACCTCGCCGGCCGGCCGCAGCCCCTCGGCCTCGGCGAACAGCCGGACGAGGGCCGCCGACTCGCGGGCACCCAGGGTCCAGTGGTCGAGCAGTTCCCCGACGGCTTCGAACAGTTCGGGGGTGCTGGGCGGGGCCTCGCTGCGGTTCACCTCGGGACGGACGATCTCGGTGAGGTAGGCCCGCAGCCCTGCCGCGGTGTGCGGCGGGGTTCCCTCGGGCGGGGCGTCGTTCCAGGCCGGCGGGTACGTGGTCCGGCTGATCACATGGCCGTCCGCCACCTCGTGCGGGTCGTCGCCCGCGTCCGTGAGGACCGGGC
This sequence comes from Streptomyces sp. BK340, assembly GCF_007827595.1. Lineage (GTDB taxonomy): Bacteria > Actinomycetota > Actinomycetes > Streptomycetales > Streptomycetaceae > Streptomyces. The sequence goes on along the minus strand of NZ_VISR01000012.1, from coordinate 92,722 downwards.
GGCCCGGCCTGCGCGGATCGGTCGCGACGACGAGTTCGGTGTGGCTGTCGTCCGCCCGCCAGCGCACCACCCGCTCCTCGGGGACCGTGACGGGGTGCTTGCCGTCGCTCATGCCGAGGCTCCACGACTGCACGTGTGTGCCCCTGCGCAGGCGCGGGGAGCCGCCCGACGCGGCCGCGTCGGCCAGGGCGACCATCTCCTTCAGGGGTACCGGCGTGGAGTGGAGGCGGACGGACAGCGGGCGCGGCGCGGCGACGGCCCGGGGTGTGCTCGGCCCGCCCAGCACGGCGTTGCCCGCGACCACCAGGACGACGGCGGTGGCGGCGAGGCCCCAGGCCAGCCGGGCCCGCGGGGTACGGACGGGGAGTGCAGGAAGCAGCCGGAGACGGCGCCTTGGGCGGTCCTCGTGCAGCAGCCGCTCCAGCTGCCGCTCGGCGCGGTGGTCCAGCGGCCCGTCGCCGAAGTGGGGGCCGTCGGCCGGCACCGGGTTGGCGCGGCGCAGGAGTTCGAGTTCGTCAGCCATGTCGGTGCTCCTCGCAGAGGGTCGCGTCGGCGGGGGCGGGCAGGGCTGCCGCGGTGGGCCGCATCCGGTCGATCTCGGCTCTCAGCCGGCGCCGGGCCCGGTGCAGGCGCATGACCGCCGCCCGTCTGCCGCAGTCCAGGGCCACCGCGATCTGCTCGGCGTCGAGTTCCTCCCATGCCGCGAGGCGGAGCACCTCCCGGTCCGCCGGGGAGAGCCGGGCCAGCGCCTCGTGCACCCAGGCGCCGGGGGCCTCCGCGTCGGGGCTGTCCACGATGTGCCGGCCGTGCGCCGCCTCGTCGTTGCCCAGCCGGTCCACCAGCCGGCGCCGCCGTCCGTAGCCGCGTACCGCGTTGGCCAGGCAGTTGCGTGCCACGCCGTACAGCCAGGGCAGCGGCGCCTCGGGCAGGTCGGACCGGCGGCGCCAGGCCACCGTGAACACCTCCGCCACCACTTCCTCCACCTCGTCGGCCCGCCCCTGCAGTCGCCTGGCGACATAGCGGCTGACCGCCCAGTAGTGCTCGCGATAGGCAGCGGCGAAGATCTCGTCGTTGCTCATGTTCGGTTCGTGTCCGGCACCCCCCGGATCGTCACACCCTCCTTGCGTGATGCTCGTCGCGCCGTCCGAGTGTGACCGACGGGCCGGGCGCGGACACAGGCGGGGCGTGAAGAGGATCAGAGACATCAGGGCCGTGCAGTGGCTGACGACCACCGATCACAAGACGATCGGAACGCTCTACTTGGTCACGGCGTTCGCGTTCTTCCTGATCGGTGGTGTGATGGCGCTGCTGATGCGCGCCGAGCTGGCCCGTCCGGGCCTGCAGATCATGTCGAACGAGCAGTTCAACCAGGCGTTCACGATGCACGGCACGATCATGCTGCTGATGTTCGCGACGCCGCTGTTCGCCGGTTTCGCGAACTGGATCATGCCGCTGCAGATCGGCGCGCCGGACGTGGCGTTCCCGCGGCTGAACATGTTCGCCTACTGGCTCTACCTGTTCGGCTCGACCATCGCCGTGGGCGGCTTCCTCACCCCGCAGGGTGCGGCCGACTTCGGCTGGTTCGCCTACTCCCCGCTGTCGGACGCGGTCCGCAGCCCGGGCATCGGCGCCGACATGTGGATCATGGGTCTGGCCTTCTCCGGCTTCGGCACCATCCTCGGCGCGGTCAACTTCATCACCACGATCATCTGCATGCGTGCCCCGGGCATGACCATGTTCCGCATGCCGATCTTCGTGTGGAACGTGCTGCTGACCGGTGTGCTCGTCCTGCTCGCCTTCCCGGTCCTCGCGGCCGCGCTGTTCGCCCTGGAGGCGGACCGTAAATTCGGTGCACATGTGTTCGACGCGGCAAACGGCGGAGCCCTGCTCTGGCAGCACCTCTTCTGGTTCTTCGGCCACCCGGAGGTGTACATCATCGCGCTGCCGTTCTTCGGCATCGTCTCCGAGGTCATCCCGGTCTTCTCCCGCAAGCCGATGTTCGGCTACATGGGTCTGGTCGCGGCCACCATCGCGATCGCCGGTCTGTCCGTGACCGTGTGGGCCCACCACATGTACGTCACCGGCGGTGTGCTGCTGCCGTTCTTCTCCTTCATGACGTTCCTGATCGCCGTTCCGACCGGTGTGAAGTTCTTCAACTGGATCGGCACGATGTGGCGCGGCAGCCTCTCCTTCGAGACTCCGATGCTGTGGGTGACGGGCTTCCTGGTGACGTTCGTGTTCGGTGGCCTGACCGGGGTGATGCTGGCCTCGCCGCCGCTGGACTTCCCGACCTCCGACACCTATTTCGTCGTGGCCCACTTCCACTACGTCATCTTCGGCACGGTGGTCTTCGCGATGTTCGCGGGCTTCCACTTCTGGTGGCCGAAGTGGACCGGCAGGATGCTGGACGAGCGCCTCGGCAAGATCACCTTCTGGACGCTGTTCATCGGCTTCCACGGCACGTTCCTCGTGCAGCACTGGCTGGGCGTGAACGGCATGCAGCGCCGGATCCCCGACTATCTGGCGGTCGAGGGGCTCACCACGCTCAACACGGTCTCGACGGTCTTCTCGTTCCTGCTCGGCTCGTCGATGCTGCCGTTCTTCTACAACGTCTGGAAGACGGCCAAGTACGGCGAGAAGGTCGACACCGACGACCCCTGGGGCTACGGCCGTTCGCTCGAGTGGGCGACCTCCTGCCCGCCGCCCCGGCACAACTTCCTCTCCCTCCCGCAGATCCGCAGCGAGTCGCCGGCGTTCGACCTGCACCATCCGCAGGTGGGACAGCAGGAGCGGGAGCTGACCGCGCGATGAGCACGGGAGAGGAACGGGCGCTCGTCCAGGAGATCGAGGGCCATCTGCTGCTCGCCGCCGCACAAGAGGAGGGCCGTACGGCCGCGGCCCGTGCGGCCGCCCGGCTCGGCTGGCTCACCGACACCCAACGGGACGACCTGGAGCGGCTCTTCGAGACGGAGTACCTGGCCCTGACCCGCACCTCGTGGCGGCGCACCGCCGAACGCGCCGAGGAGCTGCGGCACACGTACGAAGCCAGGTACCGGGCGCTGCGGCAGCGGCTGGTGGCCTGGTGCGTGCTGGGCTGCGCCCTGCTGGCGGCGGCGAGTCTGCTGGTGCTCGCCGCCTAGAAGGCTCATGAAGATCTTGTCGAGGGGCTGTCCGGTCCCGGGCCGGGCGGTCTCTCGGTCCATGGGCGGCGGGGGCGAGGTTCATCAGCCGGAGGAGGTCGAGGGCGGCTGCACCCGAATCGTCGTCCGCTGAGACGCCCAGCTCTCCGCCGACGGCGGAAGGTACATGCGTCGACGGGTTCAGTGGATCTCCGGGGCCCCGTGTGGGTGTCCGGGTAGCCTGGACTCATGGGAATGCGGGACACCGCGCTCCTGGGCACGTCGAGTGACGCGCCGGAACCCGCAGGTGACGTCTGCGTCGTCGTCGGCGAACACGGTTCGCTCCTCGGCTGGGGCCCCGCTGCGCAGCACCTTCTCGGATACTCCTCGTCCGAGCTCTGGGAGCTTCGCTGGGCCGATCTTGTCGAGCCCGGGACGGAGGCCGCCGAGCTCCTCGATCGCCGGCCCGACGGCCGGCCGATCGTCTTCTCGCCCGCTCGTCTGCGCCACAGCAGCGGCTCCCGAGTCGAGGCGAGGATCTGGGCACACGGCTTGGTCACACCAGCCGGTGCGCAGTGGCTCATCCAGGCCGAGCCCCTCGAGGACGCCCGCCGGAACGACCTCCGCCGCGCTCTGCTGCGGGGACTGTTCACCGAATCGCCGTACATCATCGATGTCTTCGACAGCGATCTGCGATTCCTCGGGCAGAACGAGTCCCGGAGTCGTTCGGGAGGCTTCGCCGACGAAGTCGTCGGCCGCACCATGCGGGAAGCGGCACCTTCTGGCCTGCTGGACGTCGACGCTCTGGAGGAGCGGCAGCGGCGGGTGCTCGACACCGGCCGGGCAAGCATCGGCGTCGAGGTGCGAGGTGGCATCCCGGAAGGCCCGGGCGGGGAATCCGTCTGGTCGGAGACCATCGTCCCGCTGCGCAGCGGCTCCGGTGACGTGGTCGGCCTGGTGCACTTGGTGATCAACGTGACCGAGGAGACCCGGGCGCGTGAGCGACTGGACCTGATCAACGAGGCGAGTGCCAGGATCGGAAGCAGCCTGGACGTCATGCAGACCGCGCAGGAGCTGACGGACGTGGCCGTGCCGCAGTTCGCCGACTACGCCTACGTAGATCTGCTCGACCCGGTTCTCGGTGGCAGGAACGCCGATGTCGGCCTCCTGGGCGAGGGGGCGCCACTGCGCCGGGCGGCGCACACGGTACGCGCCGGCGGACCGCTGGACACCAGGGTCGCCCGGGGAGAGATCGACCTGATCGCCTCCGCCCCCGAGTCCTCGGCCACCAAGGCACTGGCGGACGGCAACCATGTGCTGCTGACAGGCGACGAACTCTTCGAGGAGTTCATCAGTGACCCGGCTCGGGCCGCTCTGCACCGCAGTCGACGCGTCCACTCCTGGTTGCTGGTGCCGATGTACGCCAGGGGAGAGGCACTGGGCACGGTGACGTTCGCCAGATACCAAAGACTCCAGCCGTTCGAGGCCGATGACATTCTGCTGGCCAAGGAGTTCGCCGCGCGCGCCGGGGTGTGCATCGACAACGCCAGCCGCTACACCCATGAACGGTCCAGGGCCCTGGCCCTGCAGCGCAGTCTGCTGCCGCGGCGCCTCCCGGCACTGCGGTGTGTCGAGACGGCCTCGCGCTACCTGCCGGCGAACGGCCACACCGTACTGGGAGGCGCCTGGTTCGACGTCATCCGGTTGTCCAGCGCACGCGTGGGCCTGGTGGTCGCGAATGCCGTGGGCCAGGGGCTGCGGTCCGCGGTGACCATGAGCGCGCTGCGGACCGCCGTACGGACGCTGGCCGACCTGGATCTCTCGCCGGACGAACTGCTCACCGAACTCAATGAACAGATCAAGCGGTTCCACCACGAGCAGGGCGCCGGCAACGACGCCGTCGGAACGACCTGCACCTACGCTGTCTTCGACCCCCTCTCGCGGCACTGTGAGTTGGCCAGTGCCGGGCACCCGTCCCCCGCCCTGCTGCCGGAACTCGGCGAGGCCACTGTGATCGAGATGCCGGTAGGCCCTCCGCTGGGCACCGGCGGTGCGCCCTACGAGTGCGGTGGACTGACACTCGCCGATGGGGACCTGCTCGTCCTGGACACCATGGGCCTGGCCAACCTCGATGCGGGTGATGCCGGCACGGGCCTCGAACGGCTCCGTGACGTTCTGTCCGCGGCCCGTGCCGCCCGGCCGTCCCCGGCCGCGAGTACTCGCCAAGGGCTCGGTGAGTTCTGTGACGAGGTGCTGCGGCGGATGGTTCCCTGCCCCGCGCAGCAGGACATGGCACTGCTCGTGGCGCGGGTCCGCGGGCTCGAATCGGAACGCCATGTCACCTGGGACCTGCCGGCGGAGTTCGAGGTCGTCCGGAAGGCCCGGGAGCTGGCCGGACGGACGCTGCGGGACTGGGGCCTCGAGGAGATGCAATTCACCACCGAACTGCTGGTGAGCGAACTGGTCACCAACGCCGTCCGCTACGGCCTGCCCCCCATCCGGCTGCGGCTGATACGCGACCGCAACCTGATCTGCGAGGTGTCCGACCACAGCAGCACCTCCCCTCATGTGCGGCGGGCCCTGGACACGGACGAGGGAGGCAGGGGACTGTTCCTGGTCTCCCAGACGGCCGATCTCTGGGGCACCCGCTATCACGCGCGCGGCAAGTCCATCTGGGCGGAACAGTCCCTCCGCACGCCCCCTGGCGACTGAGAGCGGCTTCGAGCACCCAGGTCCAGGACTTCAGGTCCCGGACCACTTCTGGTTGTCACCGCCGTCGCAGTCCCAGAGTTCGGCCTGGGTGCCGTCGGTGATCGTGTTGTCGTGGATGTCGGCGCAGCGGCCGGACTGCTTGCCGGCAAGCAGGGTGCCGTCGGCGGCGGGGACGGGTTCCACCGTGAGCGTGCCCAGGGCGGGACCGCCGGTCACGGTCAGGGAGTTGGTGGATCCCTTGGTGACGTGGACCTGGACCGAGACCGTGCCCCGGGTGGACCCGGTGGGCGGGAAGGAGACGGTGGTGGCGGTCTGCCCGTTGACCTGGAGCGTGCCGGTGACGGCGGTGGACGACGTGTTGGTGCAGGCGAGGCCGGGCCGTTGGGCCGCCGCGCAGCGCGGCGCCGTCATACTGGCCGCCATGCGGGTTGCCATCATGACGGCGGGATCCCGGGGCGACGTGGCCCCCTACACCGGTCTCGGGTACCGGCTCGGCCGTGCCGGGCACCAGGTCACCCTGGTCACACACGGCTGCTTCGAGCCGCTGGTGGCGGGGTCGGGGGTGCGCTTCCACGCGCTGCCGGTCGATCCGCGCGCCGAGCTGGAGTCACCGCGGGGCCGGGGGCTGCATCGCAGCACCAGCGGCGCCGGAAAGCTGGTGCGGGTGGTCGACCTGGCCCGGCGGCTGGTCGGGCGGATGACCGACGACCTGGTGGCGGCGGGACGGCAGAGCGATGTGCTGCTGCTGTCGGCCTCGCTGGCGCCGCTCGGGCATGCCGTCGCCGAGGGGCTGCGACTGCCCAGCATGGGCCTCTATCTGCAACCGCTCGCCCCCACCGAGGAGTTCGCCCCTCCGGTGCTCGGTGGCGGCACGTTCGGGGCGCCGGTCAACCGCCTCGCCGGACACGGGGTGAACCTCGCCGTGGAGCGCGTCTTCGCGGCGACCGTGCCCACGGTCCGCGCCCGCCTCGGGCTGCCCCCGGTCGGCGCCGGCTCCGCCCGGCGCGCCCGGGAGCGGCGGCTGTGGCCGGTGCACCACGGTTTCAGCCCGCTGGTGGTGCCAAGGCCCCGGGACTGGCGGCCGGGCCTTGGCGTGTGCGGCTACTGGTGGCCGTACGACTCCGGGACCGGACTTCCGCACAGGCTGCGGGAGTTCCTCGACGCCGGACCGCCGCCGGTGTTCGTCGGGCTGGGCAGCGCCACCGTGCCGGACGCCGGCCGGCTGAGCGCGCAGGTCGTGGCGGCGCTGCGGCGGGCCGGGCTGCGCGGGGTGATCCAGCGCGGCTGGGGCGGCCTCGCGGCGGACGGCGACGACATGCTGACCGTCGATGAGGTACCGCACTCGGCGCTGTTCCCGCGGACGGCCGCCGTGGTCCACCACGCCGGGGCGGGCACCACCGCGGCGGGCCTGCGCGCCGGGGTGCCGGCCGTGCCGGTCCCGATCCAGTTCGACGAGGGATTCTGGTCCGCCCGGCTGGTGTCGCTGGGTGTCGCCCCGGCCGCCGTGCCGCTGCGCCGGCTGACCGTCGGCACCCTGTCCACGGCGCTGCTGCGCGCGACACGCGAGGGGTCGTACGCCGAGCGGGCCCGGGCGCTCGGGGAGCGGATCCGCGCCGAGGACGGGGTGGCGCCGGTGCTGGAGGCGGTGAACGCGCTGGGCGGCTGATCCTCAGCCGCCGGTCAGCACCATCCGGAAGCGGGCGGCGCCGGCCAGCATCTTCTGGAAGGCCTCGTCCGCGCGGTCCAGCGGCACGGGCTCGGTCATCGGGCGAATGCCGTGCAGGGCGCTGAAGGCCATGGTGTCCTCGACGTCCTGCGCGGTGCCGGACGGGTGGCCGCGGACGATCCGTCCGCTCATCAGCAGCTGGACCGGGGTGATGCCCAGCGGCTCGACGTCCGCTCCGATGACCACCAGCTCACCGCGGTGGGCAAGGCCGTCCACGGTGGAGGTGATGGCCTCGGAGTTCCCGGCGGTGGCGAGGACGACCTTGGCGCCGCCGAGGGACTGCAGCGCCTCGGCGACCGGGGTGGCGGAGGTGCTGTCGACGTAGTGGTGGGCGCCGAGCTGTTTGGCGAAGTCGGCCTTGTCGGGGCCGCGGGCGATCGCCACGGTCTCGAAGCCCATCGCGACCGCGTACTGCACCCCGAGGTGCCCGAGGCCACCGAGGCCGAGCACGGCCACCAGGTCCCCCGGCCGGGCGGAGCTGCGCCGCAGCCCGTTGTACGTGGTCACGCCCGCGCAGGCCATGGGCCCGGCGTCGTTCGCGGACAGCCCTTCGGGGACCCGGGCCAGGGCGTCGACGGGCGCGATCACCTTCTCGCCGAAGCCGCCGTCGTACGCCCATCCCGGGACCTTCAGGTTCTGGCACACGACGAAGTCGCCCTCGCGGCAGGGCACGCAGTGGCCGCAACTGCCGCCGAACCAGCCGACGGCCACCCGGTCGCCCACCCGCCAGCCGCGCTCATGGGCCCCCGGGCCCAGCTCCTCGATCTGCCCGGCGATCTCGTGCCCGGGTACTTCCGGGAACGTCACGCCCGGTAGTCCCGCGCTCCAGAAGATGGCATCGCTGTGGCAGATCCCGCAGGCCTCCACGGCGATCCGCACCTCGCCGGGCCCGGGCTGCGGCACCTCCCGCTCGGCCAGCTCGAACGTGCCGCCCGGGGCGGTCACCTGTGCGACTCGGTAGGTACTCATGCGTCACTCCGGAGAACGGGTACGTAAGCCCCCCGGTCCAGCAGACCAGCTCCGGGCCGATCGCGCGCGTCGAACCCCGCGAGCCCCGCCGTCCCACCCACGGTGACCTGGGGAAACGTGTCCCGGTCGGTCCGATCCGGGTCAGGCGGACTCGGGGAGCCAGCCGTCCGGGCGCAGGATCCCCAGCAGTTGGCGGACCAGTTCGTCGACGACCTCGTCCAGGCTCGCGTCCACCCAGCCGGCACTCCAGTCGTGCAGCAGACCGTTGACGCTGCCGATGAAGGCCGTGGCCGCGAGGCGGTAGTCACGCGGTGCCGCCTCCCCGCGGGCCACCGCCGCATCCGCCTCCGAGCGGATCAGGTCGACCCAGCGGGCCCGGCGGGCCAGCCGCTGCTCCTCCAGGCGGGCGCTGACGCCGATGATCTCCACGAAGGCGATCCGGATGCGGCGCGGGTCGGAGGTGACGTCGCGGGCGTAGGCGTGGAACAGCACGGCGACCCGCTCGGCCAGCGGCAGCCCCTCTGCCGCCGCGAGCGCGTCCAGCACCGCCCCTTCCGCCCAGCCGTTGACCTCCAGGTGCAGCGCGGCGAGGACGTCCTCCAGGGTGCGGAACTCCTCGTAGAACTGGCGGGTGGACAGGCCCGCGGCCTGGCTCAGCGCGGCGACCGTCGTGGCACGGTAGCCCGGGCTGTCACCGAACGTCTGCAGTGCCGCCTCCAGGAACCGGCGGCGCCGGTCGGCCTTCCGTTCCTCGGCGGACCTGCCGCCGTAGCGGCCCGTCGGTGCCTTGAGCCTCCCCGTCACGCTGCCCCCTCCGTCATCCACCGGTGCCCAATCTTGTCGTGCACACATCTTGTCGAGAAGGGCGCCCCGTCCTTACTTTTCAGTAAGTTCACTGTGAATCCGCCCGTGTTCAGATTTCCCCGAGGAAAGAGAGCAGTCATGCCTGCCTCCAGAACCAGGCACCTTTGCTCCGTGGCCGCCGCCCTCGTGCTGACCGTCGCCGGACCGGCGACCGCCGCCTCCGCAGCCTCGTCCGACGCCGCGGATCTGCGCGAGGTGCTGTTCGTGGGCAACAACTGGGACGGCACCGCCGATGTCATCAAGTCCTCCGGCGACTTCGCGAAGGTCGGCCGGATCAACGTCGTCCCGGACAAGGACCGGCGGATGGCGGAGATCAACGCGGACCCCATCAAGTGGATCTACTTCATGGCGATCCGCAACAGCGTCGGCGAGGGCCACGACCAGTTCGCCGACGACATGTACTCCACGCCCGACGGCAGGTCGGTCGTGGTCTCCCGCCCCAGCTTCGCCGACGTCGTCTCCATCGACCTGGCCACCGGGAAGATCAACTGGCGTTTCCCGGTGTCCGGCTACCGAGCGGACCACATGGCCGTCTCGCCGGACGGCACCCGGGTGGCCGTCTCCGCCTCCACCGCGAACACCGTGCACGTGCTGGACATCGCCACGGGCAAGCAGCTGGGGTCGTTCGCGACCGGCGACAAGCCGCACGAGAACATCTTCACCAAGGACGGCAAGTACATCTGGAACATGGCCATCGGGGACGTCAACACCGCTCTGGACGACCCGGCCTGGGACTGGACCAAGGGCGACCGGCACATCACGGTCGTGGACGCGACCACGTACAAGCAGGTCAAGGTCATCGACATGCGTCAGCTGCTGGACGCGATCGGACTGAAGGACTTCTCCGACGCCGTGCGTCCGGCCGTCTTCTCCCCCGACGAGTCGAAGCTCTACTTCCAGGTGTCGTTCTTCAACGGATTCCTGGAGTACGACGTGGCCGCCGACAAGATCACCCGGGTCAAGACGCTGCCGAAGAACCCGGCGACCAGCGAGGACCGCACCACCTGGGTCAACGACTCGCGCCACCACGGCATCTCGATGAACCCCGCGGGCACCAAGCTGTGCGTCGCGGGCACCATGGACGACTATGCCACGGTGGTCGACCGGGCCACCCTCCAGGAGGGCACGCTGGTCCCGGCCTCCAAGCCGTACTGGGCCACGGTCAGCGGTGACGGCAAGGACTGCATCGTCTCCGAGAGCGGCGCCGACCAGGTCACGGCCATCGACTTCGCCACCGGCCAGAAGGTGACGTCGATCCCGGTGGGCGACCATCCGCAGCGCGTCCGGCTGGGGCATGTGCAGGCCGACTGGACGGGTCCGAGCGGAGGTTGAGCCGCCGCCGTACGGCCTCCGGGGTGCCCCCACTCACCCCGGAGGCCGTGCCGCTGTCAGAAGTGCGCCTTGGCCCAGGAGGCCAGTTCGGAGCCGGCGGCGTTCAGCAGGTCCACCGAGGGCGCCGTGGCCCCGTTGGTCACCAGGGCGTAGTGCAGGACGCCGGAGTCCGTGTCGGTGAGCAGCAGTCGGCGGCTGCCGGTGCCGCCCGGCTCGGGGGCCGCGCCGACCGGGGTCCCGGCGGAGTACGCGGGCGGTGCGTAGACCGTGCCCAGGTCGGAGACGACGGCGGTCGCCGAGGCGGGGAACGACGCCGGCAGGTGCAGTTCGGTGGGTGCGGTGCCGTCGCCGGAGCGCCACACCAGCAGCCCGTACTGGCCCGAGCCCACCAGCCGCGCCACGTTCGGCAGCGAACTCGGCACCGGGTTCCAGGTCAGGGTGGTCGAACCGTCCCGGGAACGGTCCTCGTAGGTGAAGGCGAGCGTCGAGCCTGCGGTGGCGCTCGGGTAGACACGGTCGAGCAGCCGGGCGTCCTGACGGAGGGTCGCGTTCCCGGAGTCGTCGAGCCTCACGGCGGACAGATCCTCGTCGTTCCAGGCGTCGCCGGAGGTGAGGACCTTGCCGGGGTTGCCGTTCATCAGCTCGTGGTGACGGCCGTTGTAGAGGTCCCACTGCCACTGCGAGCCGGACAGCACCGGTCCGGAGGCGGCCGGGTTCGTCCACCAACTCGCGCCGGGGAGGCGTGAATCGAGCGCCTGGTACATCGCCTTGAGTACGGTGGGCGCCTTGTCGGACACCGTGCCGGACAGCGGGTGCCCGAACTCGCTGACCACGGCCGCGGTCCCGGCGGCCGAGGCGCGGTCGCGGACGGTGCCGAAGTCGGCGGTGTACTGGCCGTCGGCCGCCTTGCCCCACATCAGGATGCCGGAGATGGCCTTCTGGTCGTAGAAGTGGGTGTTGAAGACATAACGCGGGCCGAGCGTGCCCGCGTCCAGCAGCCCGCCCTCCTGCTTCTGGGTGGAGATGTTCGCGTTCCAGAAGAGGTTGGGCTCGACGAAGGCGGGTTTGTCCTGCCAGCCGGCGGCGTCCATGCGGGCCCGGAACCTCACGTAGAACGGCCGGAGCAGGTCGCGTTCCCAGGTGCGGGAGGTCTGCCCGGAGTCGTAGCTGCCCGCGTACGGCTCGTTGTACGGGTCGAAGCCGACGACGCCCGCGAACTCGCCGTCGCTGAGGTGCTGCTGGAGGTAGGCCATGGCGGTCTGAGCCGTGGCGAGGAAGGCGTCCTGCAGACCGTGGCTGTTGTGCCAGAAGTCGTACTGCGCCTTCTGCACGGCCGCGTTCTGGGTGATGTTCTGCCCCCAGAAGAGGCAGATCCCGCAGGACTCCCTGGGATAACTCCCGGCGTCCACCGCCCACTCGGGGGCGCCGTCACCCGTGTACCAGCTGCCGGTGTTGAAGAGGTGGCGGGAGTAGAGGTCCTGGTGGAAGTCGGGGTAGACCCGGATGCCCGCGTCCAGGAAGGCACGCATCTGCTCGGTCACCGCTGCCAGGTAGGCGGTGTCCACCTGGCCGCGCGCGGGTTCGGCGTGCGCCCAGGAGAGCAGGAAGCGGACTGCGTCGCCGCCACCGAGAACGCGCAGCGCGGTCGCCGACCTGCGGGCGTCGGCGACCGAGGCGAAGGGCAGGCCGCCGTTCTCCTCCAGTTTGGTCTCGCCGGAGACGTTGTAGCCGCGCAGCACCACCTCGCGTCCCTGGCCGTCGGTGAAGCGGCCGTTCCGGACGGCGAGCGGGGAGCCGTCGAACCAGAGGGAATCGGGGGGGCGGCAGGGGTGGCGGCGGTGGCGGGCGGGGCGCCCGCCACCGTCAGGAGTCCGCAGAGGACGACCAGTACAGGAAGCAGACGCACCCTGATGATGGACATGTACACCACAGTCCGGGGATGCCTGGAGAGCGTCAATACTACTGACTCAGAAGTAAGTTGACTATCAGTCAGTACTGCTTCCTCAGTCACCCACCCGGCGCGTGACGTTCAGCAGGTACTCCTTCCGGTCGAGCGGGTTGTGGTCGGTGCGCGGGCGCTCGGGCAGCGGGCCGCGGGTGACCGGTGCGTAGTGGTCGAAGGCGGACTCCAGCTCGCCCTCGCCCCGGGTCAGCCCCGGCAGCCGCTGCCCCAGTTCATGGACCCGGGCAGCGGGCACGACCCCCTCCAGCACACCTTCCTGCCCGTGCGCCTCGGTGCTCTCCGCCACCGCGCCCAGCCGGGCCAGCATCGGCAGCAGGGCACCCAGCGTGTCCGCCGGGGCCTCGATGCGGAAGCGGTGCATCGGCTCGTACACCCGGGTGCCCGCCCGGCGCAGCGCCTCGGTCAGGACGAGCGGGGTCAGGCAGCGGAAGTCGTAGCCGGTGCTCGACATGCTCTTGTCGAAACCCTGGTGGGCATGGCTCTGCCGGGGCGAGTAGCCGGAGTGCGTCATGGTGACGGTGCAGTCGGGGATCCGCCAGCCGTGCAGGCCCTGGCCGAGCGTCTCGCGGACGGTGTCCTCGACCGCCTTGAAGAAGGCGAACGGCATGGAGCCCAGCTCCACCTCCAGCCGGAACCGCACGCCGGAGCCGGGCGGGGCGGGGTCGACACGCAGGCCGACGGTGGCCAGGAAGGGGTTGGGGTCCTTCTTGTTGAACTCCACGGCCTGCCCGGCGCCGGCCGGCCGCTCGATGCACAGGGTGGTGGTCTCCCGGAAGGTGACGTCCAGGCCGTACTCGTCGGCGAGGGTGGCCTGGACGACCTCCTTCTGCACCTCGCCGTAGAGGGAGACCGAGGTCTCGCCCCGCAGCTCGTCGTGGCGGACGCCGATGAGCGGGTCCTGTTCGGCCAGCTGGGTGAGCGCGAGGTGCAGGGAGCGCCGGTCCGTACCGGCCCCCGGCACGACGACGGTCTCCAGGGTGGGCGGCGCGAAGTGGTGCTCGTACGCCCGGCCCGGCGCACCGATCGCGTCACCGATCCGGACGCCGCCGAGTCCCCACACCTTGGCGATCCGCCCGGCGCCGGCACGGTCCTGCCGCAGATCGGTGCCGTTGTCGAAGACGGTGAGTGCGGTGATCCGCCCCTCCTCCCGAGCACCCTTGCCCTCCCTGCCTTGCCCGCCCTCCTTCCGGCCGGCCCCGCCCGCCTCGCGACCGTCCCCGAAAAGGACCCGCTCGCGCACGTGCAGCGCGCCGGAGAAGATCCGCGCATAGGCGATCTTCTCCCCCGCCGGGCCCCGTTCGACCTTGAACACCGTGCCGGACAGGGGGCCGTCCGGGTCGCCGGAGGCGGTCGGCAGCAGGCGTTCGATGCCGGCGATCAGCTCGGGTACACCGGCGCCGGTGATGGCGGAGCCGAAGTAGACCGGGTGGACCAGGCACTGCCGGGTCTGGGTGGCGAGTGCGGCGTGGAGGCGGGTGTCGGGGACATCGCCCGCCACGTAGGCGCGGAGCAGGTCGTCGTCGTGGTCGGCGAGCGTGTCCAGGGCGGACGGGAGCAGGCAGGGGACGAAGCGGGCCTCGCGGGTGCCGAGCGCGGCGGCCGTCCCCATGGGCACGAGCGGTACGGCCAGCCTGCGGGCCAGGTCGTGCAGGACCGCCTCCTCGCGGGCCCCCCGCCGGTCGATCTTGTTGACGAAGACGAGGGTGGGGATGCGCAGCCGGCGCAGGGTCCGCATCAGCACCCTGGTCTGCGCCTGGACGCCCTCGACGGCCGAGACGACCAGGACGGCGCCGTCCAGCACGCCGAGCACCCGCTCGACCTCGGCGATGAAGTCCGGGTGACCGGGGGTGTCGATGAGGTTGACGGTCACCGAGTCCAGCGGGAACGACACGACCGCCGACTTGATGGTGATCCCGCGCTGCCGCTCCAGCGCGAGGGTGTCCGTCCGGGTGCTGCCGGCGTCGACGCTGCCGACCTCGTCGGTGACTCCGGCCGCGTGCAGCAGCCGTTCGGTCAGGCTGGTCTTACCGGCGTCTACGTGCGCGAGAATTCCGAGATTGAGCAGGTGCACTGAGCGTGATGTCCTTCGGCATGGGTGGGATTCCTTCCTGGGTGGACATGCACGCAGTGCGCATCGCTGGTCCTCTCCGTGTGCCGCCGGGTCAGGGGAAGTGCAGCAGGGCGGCCACTGGACAGCACTGGATTAATGTTCAACAAACCCCCGCCGCAGCACTCGCCGCCTCCAGGGCGCAGCCATAGAGTGACGTACATCACGTCGATCTGGCTGATTCTCGCTCCTGCCCGCACGGCCTGGAGGGCACATGACCCACATCAAGGTGAACGTGGACGGCACGACGTACGAGGACGACGTCGAACCCCGTCTGCTCCTGGCCCACTACCTGCGCGACCGCCTCGGCCTGACCGGCACCCCGATCGGCTGCGACACCTCGAACTGCGGCACGTGCACGGTCGACCTGGACGGGGCGACCGTCAAGAGCTGCTCGGTGCTGGCCGTGCAGGCGGACGGCGGCACGGTGACGACCGTCCAGGGGCTGGCCGAGGACGGCGAGTGGACCGCGCTGCAGCACGCCTTCCACGAGCGGCACGCTCTGCAGTGCGGCTACTGCACCCCGGGGATGATCATGGCGGCACGCGATCTGCTGCGCGAGAACCCGCAGCCCACGGCGGACGAGGTCCGGCAGGCCCTGGAGGGCAACCTGTGCCGGTGCACCGGCTACCAGAACATCGTCCGCGCGGTGCTCGCCGCCTCCGGGCAGCAGCTCCCCGAGGAGGCCACGGCATGACCGGCCAGGCCGTAGAACACGAGGTGGGCCGGCCCCGGCTGCGCAAGGAGGACGCCCACCTGGTCACGGGCCAGACCAACTGGACCGACAACATCCAGGTCGCCGGGCTGCTGCACCTGGCCGTGCTGCGCAGCCCGATGGCGCACGCCCGCGTCACCCGCGTCGACGTCTCCCCCGCCCTGGAACGCCCCGGTGTCGTCGCGGCGTTCAGCGGCGCCGACCTCGCCGACGGGATGGGCTCCCTGCCCTGCGCCTGGCCGGTGACCGAGGACATCGTGCACCCCGACCACCTGCCGGTCGCCGTCGACGAGGTCCGCTATGCCGGTGACCCGGTGGCGGTCGTGGTGGCCCGCGACCGGTACGCGGCCGCAGACGCGCTGGAGGCCGTCGAGGTCGACTACGACCCGCTGCCCCCGGTCCTGGACCTGGAGGCCGCCCTGGCGGACGGCGCCCCGCTGGTCCACTCCGACAAGGGCACCAACCACTGCTACACCTGGCCGCTCGCCACCGGCGAGAGCTTCGAGTCGGTGCGGCAGCGCGCAGACGTCACGCTCAAGCGCCGCTACCACCAGCAGCGGCTCATCCCCAACGCCATGGAGCCGCGTGCGGTCGTCGTCACCCCGCTGGCCGCCTCCGGCGAGTACACCGTCTATTCGGCGACCCAGATCCCGCACATCCTGCGGATCATGCTCGCCGTGGTCACCGGCATCCCCGAGCAGAAGCTGCGCGTGGTCGCCCCGGACGTGGGCGGCGGCTTCGGCTCCAAGCTCCAGGTGTACGGCGAGGAGGCCCTCGCGCTCGCCGTCGCGCGCAAGCTCGGCCGTCCGGTGAAGTGGACCGAGTCCCGCTCCGAGGGCTACCTCGCGACCCATCACGGCCGCGGCATGATCCAGGACGTGGAGATCGCCGCCACCAGGGACGGCAGGCTCCTCGGCCTGAAGGTCGACCTGCTGGCCGACATGGGCGCCTATCTGATGCTCGTCACCCCGGGCATCCCGATCCTCGGCGCCTTCATGTACCCGGCGATCTACAAGATGGACGCCTACGAGTTCAACTGCACCGGCGTCTTCACGACCCGCACGCCCACCGACGCCTACCGCGGCGCCGGACGCCCGGAGGCGACGTTCGCCATCGAGCGGATCATGGACGAGCTGGCCGCCGAACTCGGCCTGGACCCGGTGGAGGTGCGGCGCCGCAACTGGATCCGGCACGAGGAGTTCCCGTACACCTCGGTCGCCGGGCTGACCTACGACAGCGGCAACTACGAGGCGGCGACCGAGAAGGCGCTGGCCCTGTTCGGGTACGACGAGCTGCGCGCCGAGCAGCGGCAGCGCAACGAGCGCGGCGACCCCGTACGCCTCGGCATCGGCGTGTCGACGTACACCGAGATGTGCGGGCTCGCGCCGAGCCGGGTGCTGCGCGACCTGCGGTACGGGGCCGGCGGCTGGGAGGCGGCCAGCATCCGCATGCTGCCCACCGGCAAGGTCGAGGTGGTCACCGGCACCAGCCCGCACGGGCAGGGCCACGAAACCTGCTGGAGCCAGATCGCCGCCGATGTGCTGGGCGTGCCGTTCGACGACGTCGAGGTGGTGCACGGCGACACCCTGGCGGCCCCGCAGGGCATGGACACCTACGGCTCGCGGTCGCTGGCGGTCGGCGGCGAGGCCGTGCACCGGGCGGCCACGAAGGTGGTCGACAAGGCACGGAAGGTCGCCGCGCATCTGCTGGAGGCGAGCGAGCAGGACCTGGAATTCACGAACGGCGTCTTCTCGGTGAAGGGCTCCCCGGAGGCGCAGAAGACCATCCAGGAGATCGCCTTCGAGACGTTCACCTCGCACGACCTGCCCGACGGCGTCGAGCCGTCCATCAACGCCGAGACCCTGGTCGACCCGGAGAACTTCTCCTACCCGCACGGCACCCACCTGTGCGCGGTCGAGATCGACACGGAGACCGGGCAGACGCGGATCAGGTCGTACGTCTGCGTCGACGACGTCGGCCGGGTCGTCAACCCGATGATCGTCGAGGGACAGGTGCACGGCGGCCTCGCGCAGGGCATCGCGCAGGCGCTGTACGAGGAGGCCGTGTACGACGACGAGGGCAACCTCGTCTCCGGCACCATGGCCGACTACCTCGTGCCGTCGGCGGCGGACCTGCCGGAGTTCGTGACCGACCGGACGGAGACCCCGGCGTCCTCGAACGCCATGGGGGTCAAGGGGGTCGGCGAGGCCGGGACGATCGCGTCGACGCCAGCGGTCGTGAACGCCGTGGTGGACGCACTGCGGCCGCTGGGTGTGCGGGACGTACGGATGCCGTGTTCGCCCCACCGGGTGTGGCAGACCATTCGGTCGGCCCGCTCCGGTGCTGCCGAGGAGGTCGCGGGGACAGGTCCCGCGCAGTCCGGGCAGTCCGGGCAGGCGGCTCAGGCAGGGGACATCGGTCAGTACGGCGAGCCCGGTCGGTCGGGTCAGCCGGGGACGGAAGGTTCGGCATGATTCCTCCCGCGTTCGAGTACACCCGTCCGACCAGCGTCGACGAGGCGGTGCACGCGCTCGCCGACGCGGGCGACGAGGCGAAGGTGCTGGCCGGCGGGCAGAGCCTGCTGCCCTTGCTGCGGCTGCGGCTCGCCTTTCCGGAGCTGGTCGTGGACGTCGGCCGGATCCCCGAACTGCGCGGGGTCCGCGAAGACGGTGACGCCCTGGTCATCGGCTCGATGACCACGCACCACGAGGTGGTCCACGACCCGCTGGTGCGCCGGTACGCCGGTCTGCTGGCCGAGGCGACGGCCACGGTGGCCGATCCGGCCGTACGGCACCGGGGCACCCTCGGCGGCTCGCTCGCGCACGCCGACCCGGCAGGCGACCTGCCCGCCGTGGCCCTGGCCCTGGACGCCGAAATGGTCGTCGCCGGGCCGGGCGGCCGGCGCACGATGCCGGCCCGGGAGTTCTTCGTCGACTATCTCCAGTCGGCGCTCGCGCCCGACGAGCTGCTGGTGGAGGTGCGGATCCCGAAGGCGGACGGCTGGAGCTTCCACTACGAGAAGTTCCACGCGGTGGCTCAGTCCTGGGCCATCGTCGGCGTCGCCGCGCTCGTACGGCGCGACGACGGACGGATCGCCGAGGCGCGCATCGGACTGACCAACATGGGCGCCACCCCGCTGCGGGCCACGGCGGCCGAGGAGGCGCTGTCCGGTGCCGACGGTCCCGAGGCCGTGGCACGGGCCGCCGGGGCGGCTGCCGAGGGCACCCGGCCGGCGCAGGACCTGTCGGCCTCGCCCGAGTACCGGGAGCACCTCGCGCGAGTGCTGACCAGGCGGGCGGTGCTGACCGCCGGCGGAATGGGGTGAGCGCCGATCACCCGGATGGACGACCCGGAGCAGGTGCGGGCCCGCCTGGAGGAGACGGGGTACCTCGTCGACGAAGGGCTGGGCGTCACCTGCTTCCTGGCACTGAGGCTGCACCGGCCGCTCTTCTGCGAGGGCGACGCGGGCGTGGGCAAGACCGCGCTCGCGACCGCCCTGGCCGAGGCGCTCGGCGCGCCGCTGATCCGCCTGCAGTGCCACGAGGGCATCGACGCCTCCCAGGCCCTGTACGACTGGGACTTCCCGCGCCAGCTGCTGCACCTGAGGGCCGCCGAGGCGGCCGGCGTGCAGGACGCCGACCGCCTGGAGAGCGAGCTGTACGACCGGCGCTTCCTCATCGCCCGGCCGCTGCTGCTGGCGTTGCAGACGCAGCCGTCGGTGCTGCTGGTCGACGAGATCGACCGGGCCGACGACGAGTTCGAGGCGTTCCTGCTGGAGCTGCTCTCCGAGTACTCCGTCACGATCCCGGAGCTGGGCACCCTGCGGGCCGAGGAGCCGCCGGTGGTCGTGCTGACCTCGAACCGGACCCGGGAGGTGCACGACGCTCTGAAACGGCGGTGCCTCTACCACTGGTTCGACCATCCCTCCTTCGCCCGCGAACTGGCCATCGTGCGCACCCGGTTGCCGCAGGTGTCGGCACGGCTGGCCGAGCAGGTCACCGCGCTGGTCCAGGCGCTGCGGGGCGCGGACCTGCTCAAGCCGCCCGGGGTGGCCGAGACGATCGACTGGGCCGAGGCCCTCGACGCGCTGGGCGCGAACGAGGTGGACGCGGAACTGGCCGTGGCGACGCTGGGCTCGGCGCTGAAGTACCGGGAGGACGTGGACCGGGCGCGGACGCTCGATCTCACGGCGGTCCTGGCGGCACGGGGGACGTGATCGCCATGGCCGGACCGGGACGCGGGCGGAAGGGGGCTTCGGGGACCGGGGGCGGAGACCGGCCTTGGGACGGGCCGGAAGACGTGGCCCTCGCCGGTCCGCCGACGTACCGCACGAGCGGACCCTCCGGTGCCGGAGACCGGCCCTCGGGCCGACCGGCGGATGTGCCGGGCGGCGCGGTAGGGGCGGATGCCGTGCTGCTCGGGTTCGTGCGGGCGCTGCGGGCCGCCGGGGTCGACGCGAGCACCGAGCGGGCGTACGCCTTCCTGCGTGCCGTGGACGTGCTGCGGCCCGACGTGCGGGCCGACGTGTACGGGGCGGGGCGGGCGACACTGTGCGGCGGCCACGACGACCTGGAGCGCTACGAGCGGGTGTTCGCCGCCTACTTCGGGCCCTCGGACGAGCCCGCCCGGCAGGCGGTGCGGCACGCTCCCCCGCCCCGGCTGCGGCTCGTCGTGCGGGACGCGCCCGCCGGCGGCCGTGCCCCGGACGAGAGCGAGCCTTCCGGGCCGCCGACGGCGGCGCTCGCCAGTGCCACCGAGGTGCTGCGGCACCGCGACGTCGGCGAGCTGGACGCGGCCGAGCGCGCCCAGCTCAACCGGCTGCTGGCAGCGTTCGCACTGTCCGGGCAGACCCGTCGCTCCGCGCGGCGGCGGCCGGCCCGGCGCGGGGCCGTCGACCCGCGCCGCACCGTACGGGAGCTGCTGCGGCGGGGCGGTGAGCCGGCCCGTCTGCGGCGGCACGCGCGCGTGCAGCGGCCCCGCCGGATCGTGCTGCTCGTCGACGTGAGCGGGTCGATGGCGCCGTACGCCGATGCGCTCCTCAGGTTCGCGCACGCGGCTGTGCGCGGGGGCCGCACGGAGGTGTTCACGATCGGCACCCGGCTGACCCGGGTGACCCGGGAACTCTCGCACCGCGACCCGGACCTGGCGATGGCCGCGCTGGCGCAGGCCGTCCCCGACTGGCGCGGCGGCACCCGGCTGGGCGAGCTGCTGCGCGAGTTCCTCAACCGCTGGGGACAGCGCGGCATGGCGCGCGGCGCGGTCGTCGTCCTGCTCTCGGACGGCTGGGAGCGCGACGACCCGGAACTGCTCGGCACACAGATGCGCCGTCTGCACGGACTGGCGCACCGGGTGGTCTGGGCGAACCCGCGCAAGGCACGCCCGGGTTACGCGCCCCTCGCGGCCGGGATGGCGGCGGCCCTGCCCAGCGTGGACGACTTCGTCGAGGGGCACAGCCTGGCGGCGCTGGAGCGGCTGGCCGCGGTGGTGCGCGGGGCGGAGGCCGAGAGGGTCCCGGTGGTCCGGGTGAGAGGAGCGGAGCGTGCGTGAGATTCTGCCGGCGCTGGAGCGCTGGTACGCGGCCCGGATCCCGTTCGGTCTGGCGACGGTCGTCGCGGTCAGCCGCAGCGCGCCGCGCGGACCCGGCGCCGCCATGGCGGTGGGCGCGGACGACGAGGTCGTGGGAAGCGTGTCCGGGGGCTGCGTGGAAGGGGCTGTGTTCGAGCTCGCGCAGGAGGTGGTGGCGAGCGGCGAGGCCCGGCTGGAGACCTTCGGGTACAGCGACGAGGACGCGTTCGCGGTCGGGCTCACCTGCGGCGGCGAGATCACCCTGCTGGTACGGCCCGTGACGTCCGCGACCGACCCGGCGTTCGGGGCGGTCGCCACGTCCGTCGCCGCGGGTGAGCCCGTGACCGTCGCCACGGTGGTCGACGGGCCCGCCCCGCGCGGGGCCACGCTGGCCGTCTGGCCGGGCACCGAGGCCGGCACGCTCGGCACGGCCGGGCTCGACGTCGCGGTCACCGCCGACGCGCGCGGCGAACTCGCCCTCGGCGCCTCGGCGCTCAGGCACTACGGGCCGCACGGCGAGCGCCGCGAGGACGCCGTCACCGTGTTCCTGCAGTCGTTCGCACCACCGCCGCGCATGCTGGTCTTCGGCGCGATCGACTACGCGGCCTCGGTGGCCCGCATCGGCGACTTCCTCGGCTACCGGGTCACCGTGTGCGACGCCCGCCCGGTCTTCGCCACGCCCAAGCGCTTCCCGGCGGGCGTGGAGGTCGTCGTCGAATGGCCGCACCGCTACCTCGCGAGTACCGAGACCGACGAGCGCACGGTGATCTGCGTCCTCACCCACGACCCGAAGTTCGACGTGCCGCTGCTGGAGGAGGCGCTGCGCCGGCCGGCCGCCTACATCGGGGCGATGGGCAGCCGCCGTACCCACGACGAACGGCGCGCCCGGCTGACCGAGGCCGGTCTCACCGAGGCCGAGCTGTCCCGGCTGCGCTCGCCGCTCGGGCTCGACCTCGGCGCCCGTACGCCCGAGGAGGTCGCCGTGTCCGTCGCCGCCGAGATCGTCGCCCTGCGCTGGGGCGGCAGCGGCTCGCCCCTGACCACGACCGCGGGGGCCATCCACCCACGTGCCACAGCCTGAGTGCGAGGAGGAAGTCATGGAGCTGCACCACGAGTTCACCGTCCCGGTCGCGGTCGACGACGCCTGGCGCGCGCTCCTCGACATCGAACGCGTCGCGCCATGTCTGCCGGGCGCCGTGGTGGAGGAGTACGACGGCACGACCGTGACCGGCTCGGTGAAGGTCAAGGTCGGCCCGGTCACCCTGACCTACCGGGGCACCGCGGTCTTCGAGGAGCAGGACGAGGCGGCGCACCGGATGGTGCTCGTGGCGAGCGGCCGGGAGACCCGGGGGCAGGGCACGGCCCGGGCGACGGTCACCGGCGCGCTGAGCGGACGCGACGGCGCTACGGCGGTGTCGGTGCGGACCGATCTGACGGTGACCGGGCGCCCCGCGCAGTTCGGCCGCGGCCTCCTGTCGGAGGTGGGGGACCGTCTGGTGGGCCAGTTCGCGGCATGCCTCGCCGAGCGGCTGACCGAGCGCCCCCCGCAGATCACCGGCATCGACGAGCAACCGGAGCCGTCCGCCGAGGAGGAGGCGGCCGAGCCGCTCGACCTTCTGCGAGCGGCCGCGGTACCGGTGGCCAAGCGGGCCGCGGAGGCGGCCGTGGTGCTCGCCGTGCTGGTGATGGTCGCCGCGGGGGCGCGGCGGTGCAGGCGGGCCCTGCACCGGTAGTCGTCGGCCCGCCTCCCCCGCGGGGATCAGGCGCCCTCGGCCACCAGTGCGTGCAGATGCTCGTCGTGCCAGCCGTCGGCGTGCAGCAGGGACGAGCGCATCGTGCCCTCGAAGGCGTAGCCGGCCTTCTCCGCGACGCGGCAGGACGCCGGGTTGCCGACCGCGTGGCACAGCCGCAGCCGGTGCAGGCCCAGGTCGTCCAGCGCCCACCGGCTCAGCCGCCGGGCCGCCTCGACGACTATGCCGCCGCCGCGCGACTCGGGCAGCACCCAGTACATGATCTCGGCGTTGCCGCCCGCCAGACTGATGTCGTGGAACCCGGCGAGCCCCTGGGGCGGGCCGCCGGGCCGGGCGATCGCCCATACGGCGCCGGTCTCGGCGCGCCACCGTTCGTGCATGCGCTCGATCCGGGCCCGGGCCTCGTCACGGGTGCGGACGGAGAACAGGTTCCACAGCCGGATCGCCGGGTCCGACCCGGCGGTGAGCAGCGCGTCGGCGTCGGCGTCCCCGGTCCGCCAGGGCCGGAGCTCCAGTCCGCCCGGGAGTCCGAGGACGGGCTGGTCGCGCTCGGCCATGCTGCCCGCGGGTACGACGTCGGGTATGTCGTAGTCGGAGATCATCGACGCATCGTGCCACAGGCCGGCTGCCGCGGGGGCAGCCGTCGCAGAGTGACGTCGGTGAGCGTGCCGTCGGCGAGGGTCGCCGTGAGGTAGGTGCAGTGCGGCTGGCGGCGGCGGTCGGTCGGGGAGCCGGGATTGAGCAGCCGCAGCCCGCCGGGGCCGACGGTGTCCCAGGGGATGTGGCTGTGCCCGAAGACCAGCACGTCCAGGTCGGGGAAGCGGGCGGAACAGCGGGCCTCGCGCCCCTGCGCGGGACCGGTCTCGTGCACCACGCCGAAGCGCAGGCCGCCCAGTTCGGCGTACGCCACCTCGGGGAGCCTGGCCCGCAGCTCGGGGCCGTCGTTGTTGCCGTAGACGCCGACCAGCCGGCGGCTGCGGCTCTCCAGCAGGTCGAGAGTGGCGGTGTCGACCCAGTCCCCGGCGTGGAACACGACGTCCGCGTGCGGGAGTTCGGCGAGCAGCTGGTCCGGGAGCCGCTTGGCGCGCTTGGGGAGGTGGGTGTCCGACATCAGCAGGAGGCGCACGCCATCAGCGTATGCGGCCTGAAAGGCGCACCCGATACTATTCAGGCATGACTGAACAGTTCCAGCTGGACAGTCTCTCCTGAGGGTTCTACGCTGACGGCATGGCTCACATCTCGGACTCCGCCATCCGCACCGCGCGCGACCTGCGCGTGGTGTTCAGCCGGCTGCGGCGCCGTATCCGCGAGGTCGCGCAGGACTCCGACCTGACCCCGTCACAGGAGTCGGCGCTCTCCCTCGTCGGCAAGCACGGTGCGGCCACGGCCAGCGCCCTGGCCGCCGCGGAGGGCGTGCGGCCCCAGTCGATGGCGGCCACGCTGGCCGCCCTGGAGCAGCACGACCTGATCCGGCGCGCCCCGGACCCCGACGACGGCCGCCGCCAGCTGGTCACCCTGACCGAGGCCGGCCTGGCCCGGGTCGAGGGCAACAGGCAGCTGCGCGAGGAGTGGCTGGCCCGCGCCTTCGAGGACCGCTACACCGAGGAGGAGCGGCAGACGGTCCTGACGGCGCTGGAACTGCTGGAACGGCTCTCGCAGCCGTGAGACCGAAACCCATCCCCCGAAAGGCCTGATCGCCCCATGTCCGTCAGCACCCTCGACCCCCGCACCGCCCTCGTCGTCATCGACCTGCAGAGCGGCATCGTGGGCATGCCCACCCAGCCGCACGCCGCAGCGGACGTGGTGGCCCGTACGACCGAGCTCGCCGACGCCTTCCGGGCCCGCGACCTGCCCGTGGTCCTGGTCCGGGTCTCCTTCGCACCCGACTGGGCGGACGCCGTCCCCGGCCGGACCGAGCGCCAGGCACGCGGTCTCGCCTTCCCGGCGGGCTGGGACGTCATCGTCGACGAACTGTCCGGCCACCCCGGCGACATCCACGTCACCAAGCACAACTGGAGCGCCCTGCACGGCACCGACCTGGATGTCCAGCTGCGCCGCCGCGGCGTCACGCAGATCGTGCTGACCGGCATCGCCACCAGCATCGGTGTCGAGTCCACCGCCCGCGACGCCTACGCCCACGGCTATCACGTCACTCTCGCCACCGACGCCATGGCCGACAGCGACGCCGAGGCGCACCGGGGCAGCGTGGAGCGGATCTTCCCCCGGCTCGGCGAGAGCGGTACGACGGCGGAGATCCTGGAGCTGCTCGCCAAGACCCACGCCTGACCGGCCAGTTGGGAAATCCCTTGTGCGGACGGACGTCCGTCCGCACAAGGGCCCGGGTTAACATTCGGCCACGCGCACCGTGCCGCCCAGGCGACGGAAAGCGAACCAAGGGGGCTCGGAAGCCGGATGCCGGTCAAGGTCAGCGTCGTCGTACCCGTGTACAACCCCGGGCCGTACATCGAGGACTGCGTCGCCTCGCTGCTGCGACAGTCGCTGCCCCCCGAGGAGTTCGAGGTCCTCTTCGTCGACGACGGCTCCACCGACGCCACTGCGGCCCGGCTGGACGCGCTCGCCGCCGAGCACCCGCACATCAGGGTCGTCCACCAGGAGAACTCCGGCTGGTCCGGCAAGCCCCGCAACGTGGGCATCGAGGCATCCCGGGGCGAATTCGTGATGTTCGTCGACACCGACGACCACCTCGGCGACGAGGCCCTGGAGCGGATGTACGAGTACGGGGTCGCCCACAAGGCCGACGTGATCGTCGGCAAGATGGCCGGGAAGGGCCGCCCGGTGCCGGTGGAGCTGTTCCGCCGCAACCACCCGTACGCCACGGTGGACAACGCCCCGCTGATCGACAGCCTCACCCCGCACAAGATGCTCCGGCGCTCCTTCCTGGAGCGCACGGGGCTCAGGTTTCCCGAGGGCCGGCGGCGCCTGGAGGACCATGTCTTCATCACCGAGGCCTATCTGCGCGCCGACAACGTCTCGGTGCTGAGCGACTACGTCTGCTACTACCACGTCAAACGCGAGGACGCCACCAACGCCGGCATCCAGCGCTTCGAGCCGGCCGGCTATTTCAAGAACCTCCGCGAGGCCCTCGACGTCGTCGAGCGGTACACCGAGCCGGGCCCGCTGCGCGACAAGCTGCTGCGCCGCTGGCTCCGGGTGGAGCTGGTCGAGCGGATGAGCGGGCCCCGGCTGCTGGCCCTGCCGGACGACTACCGGCGCGAGCTGTTCCGGGAGATGCACGCGCTGGTCCTGGAGCGCTTCGGCCCCGGCGTCGCCGCCGGGCTGCGGCCGGGCGGGCGGATCGTCTCCGCGCTGATCCGGGACGACCGGTACGACGACCTGGTCGCCTACGCCGAGTGGGAGTCGGGCGTCCGTCCCGAGGCCGCCCCGACGGGCGTCGAGTGGCAGGACGGGACCCTGCGGGTGCGGTTCAGCGCCGAGTTCACCGACGCCGACGGCCCGCTGGCCGTGCGCCCCGACGGGCCGCGGCCCCCGGCGGACGGTACGCCCGCCGACCTCGCCGAGGCGGTGTCCTGGCTGGCCACGGCCGCCGCCGACGGCTTCGAGCAGGCGACCGCCGACCTGATCCTGCGCGACCGGGAGACCGCCGCCTCCTTCTTCCAGCCCGTGGCGGTCACCCGGGAACGCGTGGCGGCCGGGGACGGCCGCACCCGGCTGGTGCTGCGCGGCACGGCCACCGTCGACCCCGCCACGGCGGCGGGCGGCGCCCCGCTGCACAGCGGGCTGTGGGACGCCTACGTACGGGTCGGCCTCGGCGGCTGGACCAAGGAGTGCCGGCTGGGCCCCGCCCCGGCGCGGGGACTCGCGCTGCCGCCCGCCGGTATGGTCGCCGCCGGCCGGCTCGTGCTGCCGTACTGGACGAGGCAGTACCGCGACCTCTCCCTGGACGTCGACCGGGCCGTCAGGTCACTGGGCCTGCACCGGCTCACCCCGGCGGACGCGGCCGTCTCGGACACCGAGGTGCTGACTGTCGCGCTGCCGTTGTACGTCCCGGACACCACCGAGGTCCTGGTGCGGCTCGAGGACGGCGCGTCGCACCGCAGCGTCGACCGGGCCTCCGTGCTGACCCCCGCGAACGGCGCGCGGTCGCTGCTGGAGGTGCGGCTGCCGGTGCCGCTCCTGAGGAACGCCGGGTGGCGGGCGGCACTCGTGCTGCCCCGGGACGGCGGGCAGGAGCGCGCGCTCGGCCTGCCGTTGCTGCTGAAGGTGGGCCGCAGGCCCGGTGCCGTGGAGGTGACGCCCACGGCACCGCCCGGCCTCCCGCAGCGGCTGCTGCGCGCGGCACGGCGCGTGCTGGGAGCGGTGCTGAAGAAGACGACCGGGAAGGTGTGACGGAGTGCGGCAGCTGGGCATAGCGGACACCTGGGTGCTGGAGCCCGAGGCGTTCCCGGACGAGCGGGGCAGCTTCCACGAGTGGTACCGGGGCGAGGAGTTCCGGGAGGCCACCGGTTACGACCTCGCGCTCGCCCAGGCCAACTGCTCGGTGTCCCGGCGGGGCGTGCTGCGCGGCGTCCACTTCGCCGACGTACCGCCCGGGCAGGCCAAGTACATCACCTGTGTGCGCGGTGCCGTCCTGGACGTCGTGGTGGACATCCGTGTCGGCTCGCCCACCTTCGGGCAGTGGGAGGCCGTACGTCTCGACGACGGCAACCGGCACGCCGTGTTCCTCGCGGAGGGCCTCGGGCACGCCTCGTCCAGGAAGTCCCGGGCGATCAGCACCGCGTGGGCGAGTCCGAGGGGGCGCTCCTGGGGGATGTAGGTGACGTCGAGGCCGAATTTCGACCCGTCGCCGACCGCCTCCTCGATCTCTGCCGCAGTGTCTCCGACGATCATCCCGACCTGGGTGATCCCCGCTTCCGCGAGGGATTCGAGGCCGTAGAACAGCACGGGCTTGTTGGCCACCGGCACCAACTGTTTCGCCGAGGTGTGCGTGATGGGGCGCAGTCGGGTACCGGCTCCGCCGGAGAGGACCAGAGCCTTCATTGGCCCCACCCCAACGGCGATCGTCCGGATCGGACCTTCGTTTGTCCTACCGGTTCGTCACGACGGTGTGGCTCTGGTGCCGTCGGCGGTTCATGTGGCGTCCATGCGATAGCGTCACCGACGATGACGGAACTACCCGAAATGTCCGACACAAGAGAGATCGTCGCGCGGTACACGGCCCCCGCCCCACGGCCCGGCCGGACCCTGCTGCGCTGGGTCCGCACGACCGACCACAAGGTGATCGGCCGGCTCTACATGGTCACGGCGTTCTGTTTCTTTCTCCTCGCCGGGCTGCTGGCCCTCGCGATGCGCGCCGAACTGGCCCGGCCGGGTCTGCAGTTCCTGACCCAGCAGGGCTACAACGAGTTCTTCACCATCCACGGCACGATCATGATGCTGCTGTTCGCGACGCCGATGTTCGCCGGATTCACCAACGCGGTGATGCCGCTGCAGATCGGCGCACCCGACGTGGCCTTCCCCCGGCTGAACGCGCTGTCGTACTGGATGTACCTGTTCGGCGGGCTGATGGTGGTCTCCGGGTTCCTGGTACCGGGCGGTGCGGCCGCGTTCGGCTGGTTCGCGTACGCGCCGCTGAACAGCGCCTACTTCTCCCCCGGCGCGGGCGGCGACCTGTGGACGATGGGACTGGTGGTGACCGGTGTGTCCACGACGCTGGGCGCCGTCAACTTCGTCGCGACGATCGTGTGCCTGCGCGCGCCGGGCATGACCATGTTCCGGATGCCGATGTTCACCTGGAACGTGCTGTTCACCTCGATCCTGGTGCTGCCCGCGTTCCCGGTGCTGACGGCGGACCTGCTGGTGCTGGAGTCGGACCGGAAGTTCGGCTCGCACGTCTTCGACGCGGCGAACGGGGGCGCTGTGCTGTGGCAGCACCTGTTCTGGTTCTTCGGGCATCCGGAGGTCTACATCGTGGCGCTGCCGTTCTTCGGGATCATCTCCGAGATCATTCCGGTGTTCTCCCGCAAGCCGCTGTTCGGCTATCTGCCGATGATCGGGGCGACGATCTCGATCACCATGCTGTCGGCCGTGGTGTGGGCGCATCACATGTTCGCGACCGGCGCGGTGTTGCTGCCGTTCTTCGCCATCATGTCGTTCCTGATCGCGGTACCCACGGGCATCAAGTTCTTCGCGTGGATCGGAACGATGGTCCACGGGTCGGTGTCGTTCGAGACGCCGATGCTGTGGTCGCTGGGGTTCCTGGTGACCTTCCTGCTGGGCGGGCTGAGCGGGGTGCTGATCGCCTCGCCGCCACTGGACTTCCACCTCACCGACTCGTACTTCATCGTCGCGCATCTGCACTACGTGCTGTTCGGGACGGTGGTGTTCGCGATGTTCGCCGGCTTCTACTTCTGGTGGCCGAAGTTCACCGGGAAGATGCTGGACGAGCGGCTCGGGAAGCTGCACTTCTGGCTGCTGTTCCCCTCGTTCCAGCTGACCTTCTTCGTGCAGCACTGGCTCGGCGAGGAGGGGATGCCCCGCCGGTACGCGGACTATCTGCCCTCGGACGGCTTCACGCTGCTCAACACCCTGTCGTCGGTGGGCGCGTTCCTGCTCGGCCTCTCCACGCTGCCGTTCCTCTACAACGTCTGGCACACCTCCACGACGGCCGAGAAGGTCACCGAGGACGACCCGTGGGGGTGGGGACGGGGCCTGGAGTGGGCGACCTCCTGCCCGCCG
Organism: Streptomyces sp. BK340; assembly: GCF_007827595.1. Lineage (GTDB taxonomy): Bacteria > Actinomycetota > Actinomycetes > Streptomycetales > Streptomycetaceae > Streptomyces. The sequence goes on along the minus strand of NZ_VISR01000012.1, from coordinate 63,182 downwards.
CCGCGCCACAACTTCCTGGCACTGCCCCGGGTGCGGTCGGAGTCGCCGGCCTTCGACCTGCATCATCCGGAGGTCGGGCGGACGGCCGAGGACACCGAGCGGGAGGGCCTGCGATGAAGGCCGAGGCGATGCTGTTCGGTGGCGTGGCCCTGTTCTTCGGCGGGTCCGCCGTCCTGTACGGGGTGTGGTCCGACGACGACACGGGCACGACCGTGCTGGTCGTCGCGTGCGGGATGGCGGCGCTGGACGCCTTCTTCTACCTGATCCAGTACCGGCGCCGGGGCCGCCGGGCGCAGGACCGCAAGGACGCGGAGGTGGTGGACGGGGCCGGGCCGGTGGCGTTCTTCCCGCACGAGAGCCCGTGGCCGGTCGTCACCGCGCTCGGGTTCGCGGTGGCGGCGACCGGCGTGGTCTTCGGGCTCTGGCTGTTCCTCATCGGTCTGGGGGTTCTGGCGCGCGGGGTTTTCGGGATGGTGTTCCAGTACGCGCACCGGTGAGCGGCCTGCGCGGCGCGCCGGGCCGGAACCGCTCGACGGGCTCGTGGCCGCTCTCGTAGCCGCCGGTCACGCTCTGACGGATCTCACCGGTGGACACGCCCTCGGCCAGGCGCGCGGACTCGGCCTCCGTCAGCGCCCGGCACAGCCACCGGGTCACCAGGAGGGCGAGGACCGGCGCGACCACGAGGGCGACGCGCAGCACCCAGGTCAGGGCGTTGACGGAGATACGGAAGGTCTGGGCGATGATGTCGTTGCCGCCGGCCAGCAGCAGAACGGCGTAGAAGACGGTGCCCGCCACGCCGAGGCCGGTGCGCAGGGGGCGCTCGCGCGGCCGGTCGCACAGGTGCTGCTCGTAGTGCCACTCCCCCGTCAGACGCTGCTCCACGAACGGGTAGGCGTACAGCACGGTGAACAGCAGCCCGGGCAGGACGACGGCCGGGAGCAGCACGTTCCACATGAGGGTGTGTCCGGCGAAGTCGGTCTCCCACGGCGGCACCAGCCGCAGGGCGCCCTCCAGGAAGCCGACGTACCAGTCGGGCTGTGAGCCGGTGGAGACCACGTCGGGGCGGTACGGGCCGTAGTTCCAGATCGGGTTGATCTGGGCGAGGCCGGACAGCAGCACGACCACGCCGGAGACGGTCATGGACAGACCCACGGTGAGGGCGGTGAAGTGCGGGACGAGCGGCTTTCCGACGGCATTGCGGTTGCTGCGGCGGGGGCCGCGCCACTGGGTGTGCTTCAGGTGGAACACCAGGGTCAGGTGCACCGTCACCAGGCCGATGAGCGCGCCCGGGAGCAGCAGGACGTGCACCGGGTAGAGCCGGGTGATGATGTCGTGCCCCGGGTACTGGCCGCCGAAGACGAAGAAGGCCACGTACGTCCCGACCACCGGGAGGGACAGCATGATGCCCTCCGCGATGCGCAGGCCGGTGCCGGAGAGCAGGTCGTCGGGGAGCGAGTAGCCGGCGAAGCCCTCGGCGAGCGCCAGGACGAACAGGGTGAGTCCGATCGCCCAGTTCAGCTCGCGGGGCCGGCGGAAGGCGCCGGTGAAGAAGATCCGCAGCATGTGCAGGCCGATCGCGGCGACGAACACGAGCGCGGCCCAGTGGTGGGCCTGCCGGATCAGCAGTCCGCCGCGCACGTCGAAGCTGATGCGCAGGGTGGAGTCGAAGGCCGCCGACATCAGCACGCCCTGCAGCGGCTCGTAGGAGCCGTGGTAGACGACCTCGCGCATCTCCGGCTGGAAGAAGAAGGTCAGCCACACCCCGGTCAGGATCAGCACCAGGAGGCTGTAGAGGGCGATCTCGCCGAGCAGGAACGACCAGTGCTCGGGGAACGCCTTGCGCAGCAGCTGCCCGCCCTCCAGCAGCGGAAGCCGGGCGTCCGCCGCGTCCGCGAGCCGTTCGGCGCGGCGGCCGGCTCGGCTCATGTGTCCTCCGCTGCCGCCGCCCGCTCCACGTCGGCCTCCACCTCCGCACGCGGCCGGTCCGCCTCCCTGGCGTAGTCGCTCACCGCGGTCTGCACGTCCCGCGCCAGCTCCCGCCAGGCGCGCAGGGCCGTCTCGTAGGTGTCGGACTGAGCGCCCGTCATCCCGCGCTCGGCGGGCGGACCGTAGGTGTCGCGCAGTTCCTCGACCGTGCGGTGCGCCGCGTCGGCCGCGCGCTGCTTCTCCACCAGTTCTTCGAAGGTGTGTGCCACGACAGGAGACCCTAGGCACGACGGGCCCGCGGGCTCCTCCGACCTGCCGGTAGCGGCCCCTACCGGTACCCGAGTGGCCGTCAGGTCTCGGGCACGATGTCGGCCCACACCTGTTTGCCGCCGCTGACCGGCACCGTCCCCCAGGCCTCGGACACCGCCTCCACGAGCAGGATGCCGCGGCCGCCGGTGGCCTCCCAGCCGACGTTGGTGTTCTTGAGGGGGCTGCGTGGCGAGGCGTCGGCGACGGCCAGCCGCAGCCGGTGGTTGACCAGGCTGAGGTCGAGACGGACCTGGCCGTCGGTGTGCACCAGCGCGTTGGTGACCAGCTCGGAGACGACCAGGAGGGCCGTGTCCATGGTGTCGGCCGCGACCCCCCAGGTGCGCAGGGTGCGCCGGGTGAAGCGGCGGGCGTGCCGGACCGCTTCGGGGACCCGCCACACGGTCCAGGTCTCGCGCAGCGGACGTACGGCCATGCCGTCGTAGCGCATCAGCAGCAGGGCGACGTCGTCACCGCGGTGGGCGCCGGTGAGCAGGGCGTCGGCGACCAGTCCGAGGTGGCCGGGGTCGGCGGCGGCGAGTTCGCCCGTCAGCCGCTCCAGACCCACGTCCATGTCGGTCTCGGCGGACTCCACCAGGCCGTCGGTGGTGAGCGCGAGGACCGTGCCGGGCTGGAGGCGCAGCGGGGTGATCGGGAACTCGGCCTGGTTGAGCACACCGAGCGGCGGGCCGCCCTCGGCCTCGACGATCTCGGTGGAGCCGTCCGGGTGGCGCAGCACCGGCGGCAGATGACCGGCGCGCACGCACCAGGCGGTGCCCTGCTCCATGTCGACGTCCACGTAGCAGCAGGTGGCGAAGAGGTCGGTCTCCATGTCCAGCAGCAGCCGGTTGGCGTGCGAGACGACCACGTCCGGGGCGTGGCCCTCGGCGGCGTAGGCGCGCAGGGCGGTGCGCATCTGGCCCATCAGGGTGGCGGCGCCCGCGTTGTGGCCCTGGACGTCGCCGATGACGAAGGCCACGTGGTTGTCGGCGAGCGGGATCACGTCGTACCAGTCGCCGCCGACCTCGAGCCCCGCGGTGGTGGGCAGGTACCGGGCGACGGCGACCGCGCCGGGCAGCCGGGGCAGCCGGCGGGGCAGCAGGGTGCGCTGGAGCATGCCGACGAGTTCGTGTTCGGCGTCGAAGGCGTGGGCGCGCAGCAGGGCCTGCCCGGCGAGGCCGGCGGAGGCGGTGAGCAGGGCGCGCTCGTCGGGGGCGAACTCGTGCGGCTGGTCCCAGCCGACCAGGCAGGCGCCGGCCATGCGGCCGCCCGCGGGCAGCGGCAGCACCGCCAGGCCGCCGGGGCCGACGCCGGCGAGGGCGGGCTCCAACGGGGAGCCTGCGGGCCAGATCCGGACACGGCCCTCGCGCAGGGCGGCAGCGAGGGTGGGCATGGCGCGCACCGGCGCGTCGGGCCATTCGGTGCGCCACTCGGAGCGCCACAGCTCGGGCCAGGCCTCCGGTTCGGGCGGGTCGAGGACGGTGACGACGAGGCGCTCGTTCTCCAGCTCGGCGAGGGCGATGCGGTCGGCCTTGAGGGGTTTGCGCAGGGCGGCGACGACGGCCTTGCCGACGTCCTTGACGGTGCCGGCCATGGCGAGGGCGGCGGCCAGCCGCTGCACGCGGGCCACGTCGGTGACGCCGGAGCGCACGGTGGAGGCGTCCGCGACGGTGCCGACGAGCCGGGCCGGGCGCCCCTCGCCGCCGGGCAGCAGCCGGCCACTCAGCCGCAGCCACCTGGGCGGTCCGGAGGGCTGCAGGGCGCGGAACTCCAGCTCGCGGTCGCCGATCGACATGTGGTCGGCCTCGACCACCGACATCAGCGCGGGCAGGTCCTCGGGCACGGTGAGGGCGAGCAGTGTCTCCACCTTGCCGTCGAAGGTGTCCCGGCCGATCCCGAAGAGGCGCAGGATCTCGTCGCCGACCTCGACCCGGCCGGTGTCCATGGCCAGGTTGAACGCGTCGCCGGGCAGCTCGCCGCTGTCGGCGCCCGGGCCGGCCGGCCCGGGCACGGCGACCGCGCGGGCGATCAGCTCCAGGCAGGCGCGGTCGTCGCTGCCGAAGCCGCCGGGGTGCTCGCTGACGGCGAGCAGACAGCCGCTGCCGGCCGGACCGAGGGGCAGCACACCGACGGAGAACTCGGTCGACGGAGTGCGGCGTGCCTCGGCGCCGTCGGCCAGCTCGTCCGGGCCGAGCCATCGGGACCGCCCGGTGCGGTGGGCCTCGGCGACCGGTGAGCCGCCCGTGGCCGGATAGCCGTCGCGCAGGCCGTACAGCGTGTGGGGCAGCCCCGCCGACTCGGTCAGACACAGCAGGGAGGGATCGTCGCCGGGCGCGTAGACGCCCACGAACGTCGCCCCGGCGAACACGAGTGCCTGTTCGAGGACCCGGCGCAGCCGGTCGGGAGAGGCGGGCACGGCGATGAGTGTTTCAAGGGCGATTTCGGCACGCTCGGCTCTCGTTCTGCGCACCGCAGCACCCTCACTGGCCACTTGGCCATTACAGCGCGTATGAGCCGCCTGCGCAGCCCCTGTGAACGCTTCGCGTGCCGTCAGCGAAAGGCGCGGCTCGAAAGCCGCCGAACACATCTTTACCCGTGCGTTCCGCACGGTGATCTCGTGACAGTCGTGACTGTCCGCGACCATCCGCCTGCTGCGAGTGTCTACCGGGTCAGCCGGAAGAGGGAGCGGGAGACGCATGGACAAGCGGTACGAGGTGTACGCGCTGGCCGACGGGCACTTCTACGACACGCCCGACCGGCTCTCGGCGGCCGGGAGCGAGTCCGCGCCGCAGTTCCCGACGGCGCGTCGCGCGGTGCCCGACGGCTGGCACGCGGGGCGCACCGGCGACTGGCTGACGCTGACCCCGCTCGGCGGGGACGGCGAGCCGCTCCCGTCGCCGGCCCAGGGCTGGAAGATCCACTCCTCGGCGACGGCGGCCGACGCGGAGCGGATCGCCGGGATCGTGTGGGACTACTGCGTGCCGCGCCGCATCCCGTTCAAGTTCGTGCCGTCCCCGCATCTGCTGCACCTGCGCAACGCGAAGTACGCGGGCCGCGACACCAGCGGCAAGTTCGTCACGGTCTACCCCGCCGACGAGGAACGGCTGCACGAGGTGCTGCGCGAGCTGGGCGCGCTGCTGGAGGGCTGCGAGGGGCCGTACATCCTGACCGACCTGCGCTGGCACGACGGTCCGCTCTACGTCCGCTACGGCGCCTTCGCACGCCGGTTCGTCGTCGACGAACGCGGTTCGCTGGTCCTGGCCGTGACCGACGGCGAGGGCCGGCTGGTCCCGGACCGGCGGGCCCCGTCCTTCCAGGTGCCCGAGTGGGTGACGCTGCCGGAGTTCCTGCGCCCGCACCTGGAGGCCCGCAACACCACGACGGTGGGTGAGCTGCCGTACCGCATCGAGAAGGCGCTGCACTTCTCCAACGGCGGCGGTGTGTACGTCGGCACGGACACCCGGGACGGGCGCCGGGTGGTGCTGAAGGAGGGGCGTCCGCACGCGGGGCTCGCCGCCGACGGGGCGGACGCGGTGGAACGGCTGGCCCGGGAGAAGGCCGCGCTGGAGCGGGCGGCCGGGACGGGCGTGGTGCCGGAGGTACGGGACTGGTTCACGCTCGGCGACCACCGGTTCCTGGTGATGGACTTCCTCGAGGGCCGCCCCCTCAACTCGTTCTTCGCCGAACGGCATCCGCTGCTCACGTCCGACCCGGATCCGGCGAAGGTCGCCTCGTACACGGCGTGGGCGCTGCGCATCCACCGGGCGGTGGAGCGGGCCGTGGCGGCGGTGCACGCACGCGGGCTGGTCTTCCACGACCTGCACGTCTTCAACGTCATGGTCGCCCCGGACGAGGAGACGGTGCACCTCATCGACTTCGAGGCGGCCGCCCCGGCCGCGGAGAACGGCCGGCAGACGGTGGCCCACCCGGGCTTCTTCGCCCCGCCGGACCGCCGGGGCATCGACGTCGACCGGTACGCGCTGGCCTGTCTGCGCCTGGCCCTGTTCCTGCCGGTGACCACGCTGTTCGTGGTGGACCGCGGCAAGGCGGCCCACCTGGCGGACGTCATCGCGGAGCAGTTCCCGGACGTGCCGCGCGCCTTCCTGGACGAGGCGGTCGCCGAGATCACCCGGGACACCGCGGGCGGGCACGCCCGTCGCACGTCCGCTCCGCCGGTGGTGCCGGGCGACTGGCCCTACAGCCGGGACTCCATGGTCAAGGCGATCCTCGCCGCCGCCACCCCGGAGCGCGACGACCGGCTCTTCCCGGGCGACATCGCCCAGTTCTCCGACGGCGGCGGCCTCGGACTGGCGCACGGCGCGGCCGGGGTGCTGTACGCGCTGGAGGCGGCCGGTGCCGGCCGGTACGACGAGGGCGAGCGCTGGCTGCTGGACCACACCGCCCCGCCGCCGCCCGGCACCCCGCTCGGCCTGTACGACGGTCTCGCGGGCGTGGCCCTGGTCCTGGACCGGCTCGGCCACCGGGAGCGGGCGCTGGAGCTGATCGGCGGCGTGCTGCGGGAGAACTGGCGCAACCTCTCCTCCGACCTGCACGGCGGCCTCGCCGGACTCGGCCTGGTCCTCGGCCGGCTGGCCGCCGCGACCGGCGACCCGGCGCTGCGCGATCGTGCCGCCGAGGCCGCCGAGATCCTCGTGCGACGCCTCGCCGAACCGGTCCCGGACGCGCCCCGGCGGCGGGCCGGGCTGCTGCGGGGCGCGAGCGGGCCCGCACTGTTCCTGCTGCGGCGGTACGAGGAGACCGGTGAACCCCGGCTGCTGGCGGCTGCGGCCGAGGCGCTCCGGCGCGACCTGGCCTGCTGCGTCGTCCAGACGGCGAGCGGCGCCCTGGAGGTGGACGAGGGCTGGCGGACGCTGCCGTACCTCGGCGACGGGAGCGTGGGGATCGGGCTGGTCCTCGACGACTACCTGGCGCAGGCGGGCGGCGCACTCGCCGGATCAGCCGACACCACAAGGGAGTTCGAGCGGGCCAGGACAGGCATCCTGACCGCCGCCACCTCCCGCTTCTACGCACAGCCCGGCCTGTTCCAGGGCCGCGCCGGCATGGTGCTGCACCTCGCCCGGAGCACCGCGCCGGGCGCCGGCCCGGAGCGGCTCGCGCAGCAGATCGACGGGCTCGGCTGGCTGGCGATGGCCTATCAGGGCCAACTCGCCTTCCCCGGGCACCAGATGATGCGGCTCTCCATGGACCTCGCCACCGGAACGGCAGGCTGCCTGCTCGCGCTCGCGGCTGCCCACGACGCCGGGCGCACCGCGCACCTGCCGTTCCTTCCGCCGCCACCGGCGGCCCCCACCCGCGGCTCCGCGATCTGACGGAGTCGTGACACAACCCCGTCCCCAATGAAGGGAAAGGACACGATCATGGCACTTCTCGACCTGCAGACCCTGGAGTCCGACGAGCTGTCCCACACCGGCGCGAGCACGGTGAGCCTGCTCTCGTGCGTCTCGGCGGCGAGCATCCTGCTCTGTCTCTGACCGGACCGGTGAGTCCACGGCTCCGGGCAGCCCTCCTCCCCGTCCGGGAGGAGGCTGTCCGGAGCCTTCCCGTCCGCCCCGACACGAGGCCGCAGCCGATGACGCCCTCCCCCGAAGCTCCCGCTCGTCTGCCGCGTGCCGTGCTCCGGCACGCAGGCGCCCGCTGCGCGGCCCTGTGCGCCGTGAGCACGGCCGCCTCGGCCGCCGCACTGCTGCTGCCCGCCGCGCTCGGCCGGACCCTCGACCTGCTGCTCGCCCACGCTCCGGCTGCCCGCTGGGTGGCCTGCTGCGCCGGACTGGTGCTGCTGATCGCCGTGCTCGACGGATGCGCGGGCGTACTCACCGGCACGGTCGACGCCCGGTCCGCCTCGTGGCTGCGCCGCCGGGTCACCGGGCAGGTGCTGGCCCTGGGCCCGCGCGCGGGCGCCCGGTTCGGTGCCGGGGACCTGGTGGCGCGGCTGGTCGGCAACGCGGCGCAGGCGGGGACGGCGCCGGCCGCGGTGGCCGCGCTGGTCGCCGCGCTCGCCGGGCCGGTCGGGGGCGTGGTGGCGCTCGGCCTCATCGACCCGTGGCTGGCGGCCGTGCTCCTCGCCGGCGCACCGGTACTGGCGCTGCTGCTGCGGGCCTTCGCCCGGGACACCTCGGCCTGCGTGGCCGACTACCAGCGGGTGCAAGGGCGGATGGCGGCCGCCCTCACGGAGGCGGTCGGCGGCTTCCGCACCATCCGGGCCGCGGGCGCGGAGGACCGCGAGACGGCCCGGATCCTCGCACCGCTGCCCGAACTGTCCCGCGCCGGGCACCGCATGTGGCGGGTGCAGGGGCGGGCCGCCGCACAGGCGGTCACCGTGGCACCGCTGCTGAACCTGGGCGTGGTCGCGGTGGCCGGGCTGCTCCTCGCCCGCCATCGGGTGTCGGTGGGCGAGATGCTGGCCGCCTCGCGGTACGCCGTCCTCGCCACGGGAGTCGGCGTGCTGGTCGGACAACTGGCCGCGCTCTCCCGGGCCCGGGCGGCGACCGGACGGCTCGCCGAGGTGCTGGCCGAGCCGGCGCCCGGGCACGGCACGCGAGGACTGCCGGCCGGCTGCGGGCAGCTGGAGCTGCGCGGTGTGACGGCGGGCCGGGGCGACCGCACCGTCCTGGACGGCGTGGATCTGCTCGTCCCCGGCGGCACGACCCTCGCCGTGGTCGGCCGCTCCGGCGCGGGCAAGTCCCTGCTGGCCGAACTCGCCGGCCGGCTCGCCGACCCCGACGCGGGCGAGGTCCTGCTCGACGGGATGCCGCTGCGCGACCTCGGCCACGCCGACCTGCGCGCCGCGGTCTCCTACGCCTTCGAACGGCCCGCCCTGCTGGGCACGACCGTCGAGGACGCCATCGGGTTCGGGCTCACCACGCCCTCCCCCGACCGGATCCGGTCGGCCGCGCGCGCGGCCCACGCCGACGACTTCGTGCGCCGGCTGCCCCACGGCTACGCCACCCGCTGCGCCGACGCACCCCGCTCCGGCGGCGAGTCCCAGCGCCTGGGCCTCGCCCGCGCCTTCGCCCACGGTGGCCGCCTGCTGATCCTGGACGACGCACTCTCCAGCCTCGACACGGTCACCGAACACCGGATCGCCCAGTCCCTGCTGGCCCCGGGAGCGGGCCCGACCCGCCTGCTGATCGCCCACCGCACGGCCACGGCGGCCCGCGCCGACGCCGTCGCCTGGCTGGACGGGGGCCGGATACGAGCGGTGGGCCCGCATGCCGAGCTGTGGCGGGACGCCGAGTACCGGGCGGTGTTCGGGGCATGAAGGCGCGGGCACGGGCCCTGGAGGCGGTGCGGACGCACCGGCGGGTGCTGGTCCGGCTGGGTCTCTGGTCGGTCCTGGAGGCCGGGCAGACCTTCCTGGCCGGCTATGCGCTGGCCCGGGCCCTGGACGACGGGTTCCTCGCCGGGGACACCCGGGCCGGTCTGCTGTGGCTCGGCGCGGCCGGGCTCGCGGTGGCCGCCGGGGCGTACGGGACCGGGCGGGTGTACGGCGTGGTCGCCGCACTGGTCGAGCCGGTCCGGGACCGGCTGGTGGCGGGCGTGGTCGGGCGCGGGGTGCGGGAGGCGGACACCGGGGTACTGTCCGGACTCACCCAGCAGGTGGAGATCGCCCGGGACACACTGGCCGGACTCGTGCTGGTCTCCCGCTCCTTCCTGTTCACCGTCGCCGGCGCGCTGGTCGGCCTGTTCTCGCTGGCCCCGCTGCTCCTGACGGTCGTCGTGCCCCCGCTGCTGGCCGGGCTGTGCCTGTTCGCGGCGACGCTTCGGCCGCTGGCCCGGCGCCAGGAGGCCTTCCTGGCCGCCGACGAGGCGCTGGCCGAGGAGCTGGGCACGGTGTGCCAGGGGCTGCGGGACGTCACGGCCGCGGGTGCCGAGGCGCGGGTGGCGGCCACCGTCGCGGAGTCGGTCGACGCGGAACAGCGGGCCGCCCGCGCCCTGGCCCGCTGGAGCGTGGCCCGGGTGGCCGCGCTCGCGGTGGGCGGCGAGCTGCCGGTGGTCCTGCTGCTCGCCACCGCGCCCTGGCTGCTGCGCCACGGCGTGACGCCGGGTGCGCTGGTGGGTGCCCTCGCCTACGTCGCCCAGTCCCTGCTCCCCGCCCTCCAGAACCTCGTCCACGGCCTGGGCACCAGCGGGTCCCGGCTCACGGTCGTGCTGCGGCGTCTGGCGCCGCCGGCGGTCTTCGGGGAACGGCGGCCCGTGGTCCGTAGCGAGACCCCCCGGACCACGGGAACCCCGCCGCCCGCCGCCCCCGCCCTGGCCCTGACCTCCGTCACCTTCGCCTACGGCCCCGCGAGCGAGCCCGTACTCGACGGACTCGACCTCACGGTCCCGGCGGGGTCGCACCTCGCCGTCGTGGGGCCGAGCGGGGTCGGCAAGTCGACGCTCACGGGGCTCGTCGCCGGACTCCTGGAGGCGCGGGAGGGGGCGATCCGGGTGTACGGGCACGCCGTGCCGGGAGCGGAAGCGGCCGCCTCCCGCGTGCTGATCCCGCAGGAGGCGTACGTGCACGGCGGGACCCTCGCCGAGAACCTGGGACTGTTCCGCCGGGACCCGGTGCCCGAGGCGGAGCTGCTGGCCGCAGCCGAGGCGGTCGGGCTGACGCCGCTGCTGCGGGCGCTGGGCGGCCCCGGCGGCCGGGTCGATCCGGTCGCGCTGTCGGCGGGCGAGCGGCAGCTGATCGCGTTGACCCGGGCCTATCTGTCACCCGCGCCGCTCGCCCTGCTGGACGAGGCGACCTGTCATCTGGACCCGGCGGCGGAGGCGCAGGCCGAGCGGGCGTTCGGGGCGCGGCCGGGCGGCAGCCTGGTGGTCGTCGCCCACCGCATCAGCTCGGCCCGCCGCGCGGACCGCGTCCTGGTGCTGGACGGCTCGCTCACCGCCTGCGGCACCCATGACGAACTGCTGCGCACCTCGGCCCTGTACCGGGACCTGGTCGGCGGCTGGACGGCGCGGCCCACCGCACCCGTCCGGTGATCACACCCATCCCTCACCGCGGGATATCCGGATCGCGTCGATACGGTTGCGTGCCCCGGTCTTACGGGTGATCGCCGCCATGTAGTTGCGCACCGTGCCGTGGGACAGGTGCAGGCTGCCGGCGATCTCCGCGATGGACGCCCCGCCGGCCGCCAGGGACAGCACGCTCAGCTCGCGTCTGGTGAGCGGCATCTGCGCCGCCTTGAGGAAGCCGAAGCCCAGCGACGCATCGACGAAACGTTCCCTCTCCGCGACGCAGCGGATCGCGCGCACCAGCCGCTCCGGCGAGCCCGCCTTGTCGACGAAGCCGAGCGCACCCGCCTCGGCCGCCCGCTTCAGCAGCCCCGGGCGATTCGTACTCGCAAGCACCACCAGCGCCGGCGGCCGGCCGCCCGTGCCGGGCGGGCACAGATCGCCGAGCGGCGGCGCGCCATGGCCGTCGGCGCAGTCCAGGTCCGCCGCGCACACGTCCGGGCACCCGGACCGTACCCGCGCGGCCGCGCCACGCCAGGGTGTGTCCTCCACGTACAGGCCAGGCTCCTCCCGTAACCACTCGGCCAGGACCGATCGCACCAGACACGCGTCGTGCACCAGCAGTACCCGGATCAATGCCCGCCCCTCCAGTCGGCCGTACTTCGCCCCGTCTCGCCGGGATCGCATTTTCAGGTGTTCCGCGCGTGCCCCATTCTTGGGCGCGTTTCACCGTTCGCGGGCGCGGAGAATCGGCCATCAAGGTGCGCGGGGGCGCACACACGGCGCCCGTACGCTGCCGCGCGCATCGACAGCGGGGGCATGGTCCGGTCCCGACGGGGTACGCCCGGGCCCCCGGGGTACCGGGGCACCTGCGCAGGTCACAAACGCGGCCGACGGCGCGCGACGAGCGCTCGCCGTGCGCCGGACGCCCCCGAGAGGCAGCCTTGACCCCGAGGCGTGACGCGCGGCCCGGCGAGGAGGTGGTCGGCGTGTCCGACGGGGCAGGGCCGCCACGGCCACCGGCGGCCGACCGCACTCGGGGCGGCCGTCCGCTGCTGTCCATCGCGCTGGCCTCGATGATCGAGGACGTGCACGCGCACTCCGGCGCGGTGTACCTGCTCAGGCCCGACGAGCCGGTCCTCGAGATGGCGGTGATGGCGGGCATGCCCCGGGCGTTCGCGGCACCGTGGGAGCGGGTCGGGCTGAACGCGCCGATCCCGGTGGCGGACGCGGTGCGCGACCGGCGGCTGGTGTGGGTGGGCGGCGAGGAGCAGATGGCGCGCCGCTATCCGCGGATCTCGGTGGTGCTGCCGTACCCGTTCGCGCTGGCCGCGCTGCCGGTGGCGACGGCCGGGACCGTGTACGGCGCCGTGTTCGTGACCTGGCCCGGTGTGCATCCGCCGGAGCTGTCCGGCCGGGAGCGCGACATTCTGACGGCGGCCTGCGAGCGGCTGGCGCTGCGGCTGGAACGGGCCGCCGCGGAGAACCGGCGGATAGGCCCCGAGGTCGACCTGCTGGCCACGCCGCTGTCGGGCGTGTCGGACACGCTGGGCTCGCTGGAGGCGGCACGCATGGTGTCCCGGCTGCCGTACGGGCTGATGTCGCTGGACCTGCACGGCCGGATCGTCTTCGTCAACCCGGCCACCGCCGAACTGCTCGGACAACCGGCCGGGGAGCTGCTCGGCACCCTGCCGTGGGTGTCCGTGCCGTGGCTGAACGACCCGATGTACGAAGACCTGTACCGGGCCGCGCTGATCAGCCAGCAGGTGACGTCGTTCGTGGCGCTGCGCCCGCCGGGCGAGTGGCTGTCGTTCCGGATGTATCCGAGCACGACGGGGCTGAGCGTGCGGATCAGCCGGGCGCGGGCGGTGGCGGAGATGGCACGGGAGGCGCCGCGGACGGGGCCGGGGCCCTCGCGGCTGGTGACCATCACTCAGGTGCTGAGCCTGGCCGCGGCGCTGACCGAGGCGGTGGGAGTGCAGGACGTCGTGCAGTTGGTGTGGGACGAGGTCGCCCCGTCGGTCGGCTGCCAGGCACTGGTGATCCTCGCTTCGCAGGCGGGGCGGCTGCACGTGCTCGGGCACCGCGGGTACGCGGACCCGTACGTGGTGGAGCGCTTCGACGGGCTGCCGCTGAGCGAACGCACCCCGGGCACCCAGGCCCTGAACAGCGGGGTGCCGGCATTCTTCGACTCGTGGGAGCAGCTGGTGCGGCTGTACCCGAACCGACCCCCGGACGGGTTCGGGTCCTGGGCGTATCTGCCGCTGATCGCGTCCGGCCGGCCGGTGGGCACGTGTGTGCTGGCGTACACCGGCCCGCACGCCTTCCCCACCGACGAGCGGGCGGTCCTCACCAGCCTCGGCGGTCTGATCGCGCAGGCGCTGGAGCGCGCCCAGCTGTACGACGCGAAGCACCGGCTGGCGCAGGGGCTGCAGGAGTCGCTGCTGCCGCGCACGCTGGCGGCGCTGCCCGGAATCGAGGCGGCCGCCCGCTATCTGCCGGCCACTCAGGGCATGGAGATCGGCGGCGACTTCTACGACCTGGTGCCGACCCGGCCGCTGGCCGCGGCGGTGATCGGGGACGTCCAGGGGCACAACGTGACGGCGGCCGCGCTGATGGGACAGATCCGCACCGGGGTACGGGCGTACACCACGGTGGGCCAGGCGCCGCAGGACGTGATGAGCAGCACCAACCGGCTGCTCATCGACCTGGGCGCCGACCTGTTCGCCAGTTGCCTGTACCTGCGGCTGGACCCGGCACGGGGCCAGGCCGTGATGGCACGCGCAGGGCATCCGCCACCGCTGCTCCGGCGCCCGGACGGACAGGTGCGGGTGCTGGACCTCGCCGGCGGCCCGCTGCTCGGGATCGACGCGTCGGCCACGTACCCGACGACCGAGGTGGCCCTGGCCCCTGGCTCGGTCCTCGTCCTCTACACGGACGGTCTCGTGGAGTCTCCCGACGTGGACATCGAGGACTCCCTCGTCGACCTCGGCGCGCTGCTCGCCGAGGCGGGCGACCAGCCGCTGGAGAACCTGGCCGACGAACTCGTACGGCACAGCGCGGCGGCCCGGGAGCGGGTGGACGACGTGGCGGTCCTGCTGCTGCGGGCCCACGAGGACCACTGAGCCTCCGCCCCCGACACCCGTGGCCCGGCCCTCCCGCCGAAGGGCCGGACCACCGGAGTCGGTCAGCGACGGCTCGGCGGTCCGGCCGGAAGGCCGGACCGCCGGATCCCGCCGTGGGACGGCTCGGTGTCCCCGCTGGAGGAGGGTCAGTGGCTGTCGGTCTGGGACGAGGAGCCGTCGCCCGTACCGGCGCCGGACTGGTCGCCCGTACCGGCGCCGGACTGGTCGCCCGTACCCGCGCCGGACTGGTCGCCCGTGCCTGCGCCGGACTGGTCGCCCGCGCCCTCGCCGGTGCCGCTCTGGTCGCCGGCCGAGGCGGACGGGTCGGCGGAGCCGCCGACCTGGTCGCCGCCCGCCTGGTCACCGGCTCCCGCCTGGTCACCGGCTCCTGCCTGGTCACCGGCCGAGGCCGAGGGGTCTGCGGTGCCCGCCTGGTCGCCCGCACCCGCCTGGTCGCCCGCGCCGTTGCCGCCGTCGCCGAGGGTGGCGCCGGTGGCCTGCAGGGCGGCAGTGACCGGCTGGAAGAAGGTCTCACCGCCGCTGGTGCAGTCGCCGCTGCCGCCGGAGGTGAGGCCGACCGCACCGCCGTCCTGGGTGAACAGGGAGCCGCCGCTGTCGCCGGGCTCGGCGCAGACGTTGGTCTGGATGAGGCCGTTGACGGTGTCGACGCCGTTGGGGTCGGTCTCGCTCTGGAAGTTGACGGTGGCGTCGAGGCCGGTCACCTGGCCGTTGTGCAGACCGGTGGTGGAACCCATCCGGAACACGGTCTCGCCGACGGTGGCGTCCTGGGCCTGGGTGATCTGGACGGTCTGTCCGTTGCCGGTGTTGACCTCGCTGGGCGCCTGGGTGGTGGCGTCGTTGTACTTCACGAGGGAGAAGTCGTTGCCCGGGAACTTGGCCTGGTCCACGGTGGCGATGGGCTGGCCGTTCTGGGAGTCGGACCAGTCCTTGGCGGCGACCCCGCAGTGACCGGCCGTCAGGAAGGCGGGGCTGCCGTCCGAGGCCTTGACGTTGAAGCCCAGGGAGCAGCGCACGTTGCCGCCCTGCACCTGGGAGAAGATGGCGTCGCCGCCGGAGACGAAGGTCTTGAAGGTGCCGGCGGACTTCTTGAGGGTCGCCATGCCGGAGCCGAGGCTCTGCACGGTCGACTGGAGCCGGTTCCACTTGGCGCCGGTGACGCTGGAGTCGGCGGTGACCACGACCTTGTCGGTGCGCGGGTCCACGGCCCAGGCGGTGCCCGGGATGGTCGCCTTGGTCTTCAGCGTCCCTGCGGCGGCCTTGAGTTCGGAGGCGCTGTTCTCGACCTGGCGGACGACCGCACCGGCCTTCTCCGCCTGCTGGACGATGTTGTTGTCGCCGTTGACCACGTTGACGACCAGCTGCTTCTTGCCGCTGTCGTAGTAGGACCCGGCGAGGGCGTCACCGAGCAGCTTCTGCAACCGTGCGGAGAGGTCCGAGGCGTCCGAGGCCTTCAGGGTCTTCGCGGTGCCGGCGGCGCCCGCCGTGTTGTTCTGGTCCTGCGACGCGTTGGCGTTGGGCAGCAGGAGGGCCGCCGCTCCGAGCGCCGCGACACCGCCCACCGCTATCGCGGCCTTGCGCTTGGGCATTCGCTTGTGACTCAAAATTCTCGACCTCCTGGGGACGGGGGTCTGCCGCTGTAGGGCAGTTGATCGGGGGCGCCTGGATGGCTGTAGGTACGGCCGGGTCATGCGGTGCGTTCAATTCCGTTCGCCAACTTCCGCCCCCTGGAGGTGAATCAGCCACACTCCGCGTGTCGCGCCGGGCAGCCGGGAAGAATCCCCCATATGACGATGACCACCGCCGAAGCCGACAAGATCCTCTCCGCCAACTTCGCCCCCTGGGTGCTCGACCTCGGACTGTCCGTCCAGGCCTTGGGCGAGGACCGCGTGGTTCTGCGTCTGCCCTGGTCGGAGCGACTGGCCCGGGAGGGCGGCGGGCTGTCGGGGCAGGCACTCATGGCGGCCGCCGACACGGCGACGGTGATCGCGGTCTCGGCCGCGCGGGGCGGCTTCGTGCCGATGACGACGGTCCAGCAGTCGACGTCCTTCCAGCGGGCGGTGACCGGTTCGGATGTCCTGATCGAGGCGGTCCTGACCAAGCTGGGCCGACGGATGGCGTTCGCGGACATCACGCTGACCGACGCCGCGTCAGGCGCGCTCGCGGCCCGCGCGAGCACCGTCTATGCACTGATGGGCTGACACGCCCGCGCACTGACGCACCGGCGCAGTTCTGCACTGACGCACCGGCACATCTCTGCACCGACACATAGACACGCTCGGCTACCGATCAGTAGCGTTCCGTTCCGATCACTTAGCGGAATCCCCGCTTCAGGGAATCTGCACATTGAATACTCAACCAAGTCACTGGCGCCCCCGGTTCTGCACATCCGCGCGCCCCCCGGCGCGCCTTTGGCGCCTAGTGCCGGATTCACCGCCCGGCGGACAAGGGCCGGGGTGGGGCGATGCCGTGCCGCATGTGAAGGAGTCGCCGACAAGCCGTGCGCGCGCCTGCACGGTTGGGTCTCCGGGTGAGGCAAGTGCGCTGGTGAGAGGCCTGCTTGATTGGAAGCGCGGCCCGCGTGCGTGCTTTGATCCATCGCACCGCGGGGGTCCCCCGGGCTCCCGGAGACGGGGGTTCGGCACCCGCGGTCGCGGCCGTCGTCTGTCCCCAGAGGGGGCCGCTTTCCCCCTTGTGAAATATCCATACGAAGGGAAGTTCCACCATGAACTCCACCCCCCAGGTTGAGACCGTCGAGATCTCGGACGCCGAGCTGGACAACGTCTCCGGCGGCCTTTCCGTGAACGCCCTGAACACCGTGACCGGCGCCGTCAACGGCATCGCCCCGGTTTCCGGCGCGCTCGACACGGTCGTCGGCACCGTCGAGGGTGTCACCGGCCTGAACGTGGCCCCGGCCACCGGCCTGGTCGCCGGTCTCTGATCGCGCCTCGGTGTCACCGAAGTCCCGGAGCCGTCCCACGGCTCCGGGACTCTCGGGTGCCCGTGGGTGCCCGATGCAGGTCGTAACGATGTCTCTCCTCGGGTGAGGGAAGTTCCGTGCAGTTCCGCCAACAGGCCCTCGCCAAGCTCCAGTCGCCGGAGGAGCTGGACCTTCCGGTGCGGCTGGCCCGCCCCCAGGGCTGGCTCGCGCTCGGCGTCACCGTCGTCGTCATGGCGGCGGCCTCCGTGTGGGCGGTGACCGGCTCGGTCGCCTCCACGGTGAGCGCGCAGGCCATCCTCACCCACGGGCAGGGCAGCTATCTGCTGCAGAGCCCCGTGGCCGGCCAGGTCACGGCCGTACTCGCCAAACAGGGCGAACGGCTGCCCGCGAACGCTCCCGTCGTCAAAGTACGCACGAGTCAGGGCGATTCGGTGGTCCGCACGGTCGCCGCGGGCCGCGTCACCGCGCTCGCCGCCACCATCGGCCAGATCATCCAGACCGGTGCGGACATCGCGGCGGTGGAGAAGGTCGCCCACGCCTCCGATCCGCTGTACGCCACCGTCTACGTCCCCGCCGAGAACGCCGCGGCCGTCCCGGAGCACGCCGCCGTGGACCTCACCGTGTCCTCGGTGCCGACCCAGCGGTACGGCGTGCTGCGCGGGCATGTGAAGTCGGTGGACCGGGCCGCCCAGTCCGCCCAGTCGATCGCCGCGTTCCTCGGGGACAGCCAGCTGGGCGAGCAGTTCACGAAGAAGGGCCGCCCGGTGGCGGTCCTGGTCGCGCTCGACCGGTCGTCCGGCACGAAGAGCGGCTTCCGCTGGTCCTCCGCCGACGGGCCGCCGTACCAGCTCGACTCCATGACCCTCGCCTCCGGTTCGATCCGGCTGGCCGACCAGCGTCCCGTCGATTGGCTGCTGCCGTGAGCACGACTCAGGAAACCCGCGGCCGCAGAAGAGCCGCCCCGGCCCGGCGCCCGGTCCCCAAGGCCCGCGGCGGCGCGGTCCGTACGCCGACCGTGCTGCAGATGGAGGCCGTCGAGTGCGGCGCCGCCTCCCTCGCGATGGTGCTCGGCCACTTCGGCCGGCACGTCCCGCTGGAGGAGCTGCGCATCGCCTGCGGTGTCTCCCGCGACGGCTCGCGCGCCAGCAACCTGCTGAAGGCGGCCCGCAGTTACGGCCTGACCGCCAAGGGCATGCAGATGGACCTGGCCGCGCTCGCCGAGGTGACGGCACCGGCCATCCTCTTCTGGGAGTTCAACCACTACGTCGTCTACGACGGCATGGGCCGCCGCTTCGGCCGGCGCGGGGTGTACATCAACGACCCCGCGAAGGGCCGCCGGTTCGTGCCCATGGAGGAGTTCGACGGCAGCTTCACCGGTGTCGTGCTCGTGATGGAGCCCGGCGACGGCTTCACCAGGGGCGGCCGCAGGGCCGGCGTGCTCGGCGCGATGCCGGCCCGGCTGCGCGGCACCGCGGGCACCCTGCCCGCCGCCGTGCTGGCCAGTCTGCTGCTGGTGGCGGTGGGCGCGGCGGTGCCCGCGCTCAGCCGTACCTACATCGACATGTTCCTCATCGGCGGCCAGACCTCGCTGCTGGGCGTGCTGTTCGCGTCGATGGCCACCTGTGTCCTGCTCACCCTGGTGCTGACCTGGCTCCAGCAGGCCAACCTGCTGCACGGCCGGATCATCTCCTCCACCCTCTCCAGCGCCCGGTTCCTGCGCCATCTGCTGCGGCTGCCGGTCACGTTCTTCTCCCAGCGCAGCCCGGCCGACCTGGTGCAGCGGCTGCAGTCCAACGACCAGGTCGCCGAAACCCTGGCGCGCGACCTCGCGGCGGCCGGCGTGGACGCGATCGTGGTCGTGCTGTACGCCGTGCTGCTGTACACCTACGACCCGCAGCTGACGTTCCTCGGCATCGGCGTGGCCCTGCTGAACGTGGTGGCGATGCGGCTGGTCGTACGGCTGCGCGCGACCCGCACGGCGAAGCTGCGCGCGGACACCGCACGGCTCACCAACACGTCGTACACCGGTCTCCAGCTGATCGAGACGATGAAGGCGACCGGCGGCGAGGACGGCTACTTCCGCAAGTGGGCCGGACAGCACGCCACCACGCTGGAGGAGCAGCAGCGGCTCGGCGTGCCGAGCGCCTGGCTCGGGGTGGTCGCGCCGACGCTCGCCACGCTCAACAGTGCGCTCATCCTCTGGATCGGCGGAATGCGGGCGGTCGAGGGGCACATCTCGGTCGGTCTGCTGGTCGCCTTCCAGGCGCTGGTCACCCGCTTCACGGCACCGCTCACCCGGCTCAACGGCGTGGCGGGCCGCATCCAGGACTTCGCGGCCGACGTGGCCCGGCTGAAGGACGTGGAGAACTTCCAGGCCGACCCGCTCTACGCCCGCCCCGGCGGTGCCGATTCCACGCGGCGGCTGCACGGGCACGTCGAGCTGGAGAACGTCACCTTCGGCTACAGCCCGCTGGACAAGCCGCTGCTGACCGGGTTCGACCTGAGCGTGGGCCCCGGGCAGCAGGTGGCGCTGGTGGGCGGCTCGGGCAGCGGCAAGTCGACGGTGTCCCGGCTGATCTCGGGTCTCTACACGCCCTGGGACGGTGTGATCCGCATCGACGGCCGCCGGCTGGAGGACATCCCGCGCGGCACGCTCGCCTCCTCGGTCTCCTTCGTGGACCAGGACGTGTTCCTCTTCGAGGGCTCGGTCCGCGACAACGTGGCCCTGTGGGACCCGTCGATCCCGGACGAGGCCGTCCTGGACGCGCTGCGGGACGCGGCCCTGTACGACGTGGTGATGCGCCGCCCCGGCGGCGTGCACAGCAAGGTCGAGCAGGACGGCCGGAACTTCTCCGGCGGGCAGCGCCAGCGCCTGGAGATCGCCCGGGCGTTGGTGCGGCGGCCCAGCATCCTCGTGCTGGACGAGGTGACCAGCGCGCTGGACGCGGAGACCGAGCTGGTCGTGATGGACAACCTGCGCCGGCGCGGTTGCGCCTGTGTGGTGATCGCCCACCGGCTGAGCACCGTCCGCGACAGCGACGAGATCGTGGTGCTCCAGCACGGCACGGTCGTCGAGCGCGGGCGGCACGCGGAGCTGGTGGCGCACGGCGGCGCGTATGCCGCACTGGTCAGGGAGCGGTGAGATGACGACTGTTCAGGAGGGGTACGAAGGCGATCTCGTACTCGGTGCGCTGGGGTCCATGGGCACGCGCGTCGACTGCGCGGGATCCAACCGGCTGGACCTGGAAGGTCCGCAAGTACTGTGGCTGGTCATGGCCGGTGCGCTGGACCTGTTCGCGGTGGACGCCGCACAGCAGGGCCACTGGCACCACCTCGGCCGGCTGGAGGCGGGCGCGCTGCTGCTCGGCCCGGTCGCCGGACCGCAGCACACCCTGGTCGCGCGCCCGGCGCGGGACTGTGTGGTGCACCGGATCAACCTGCGCGAGCTGTACCAGCCGGCCCACACCCAGACGTGGTCGTACGACGAGTACGGCAACCCGCAGTACGTGCCCCCGGCGTCGAGCCCGCTGGAGTACGCGGTCGCGCTGGGCGTCGGCCGTGGTCTGTCCGTCCTCTTCCAGGCTCCGATGGCCGAGGAGCCGTCCGCCGCCCCGGCGGACGACGACGTGTTCTGGATGCAGGTGCCGCCGGGCAGCGTGCAGTACGGCTCCCTGTACGGCGCGGAGGCCGCCGCCGACCTGTTGATGGACCCGGCGCTGTGGCAGAGCATGGTCGACCAGCAGTACCGGCTGCTGACCGCACTGGACCGGTGGATCGAGCAGCTGGAGCGCACGCACGAGACGCGTACGGCCGCGGGTATCAAGGCCGGTGAGGCGGTCCGCGCCCAGGCCGACCAGACCCTGCTCGCCTCCATCGGCAAACGCCCGGCCCGGCGTACGACGGCCGCGGACGCCGACGCCAGTCACGCGGCCTGCAAGCTCGTCGCCGAGGCGGCCGGGATCACCCTGGCCGAACCCGCGCAGAGCGGCACCGAGAGCGAACGTCTCGACCCGGTCGAGCGGGTGGCCCTGGCCTCCCGGGTGCGCACCCGGGCCGTCCGCCTGGACGGACGCTGGTGGCGCGAGAACGTGGGCCCGCTGGTCGGACACCGGGCGCTGTCCGGGGCGCCGGTCGCCCTGCTCTGGCGGCGCGGCGGGTATGTCGCCGTGCACCCGGGCACCGGACGCGAGACGCCGATCGAGAAGGCGAACGCGGAGGAGTTCGAGCCGCGCGCGGTGATGTTCTACCGGCCGTTGCCCGAGCGGGGGCTCAGCCCGCTCGGGCTGCTCCGGTTCAGTCTGCGCGGCACCCGCGGCGACCTGCTGAACCTGATGCTCGCCGGGCTGGTGACGGTGGCGATCGGCGCACTGGTGCCGATCGCCACGGGCAAAGTGCTCGGCGAGTACGTGCCCAGGGCCCAGACGGGCCTGATCGTCCAGGTCTGTCTGGCGGTGATGATCAGCGGGGTCGTGTCGGCCGCGTTCACGCTGCTGGAGAACCTGACCATCCTGCGTCTGGAGGGCCGTATCGAGTCGGCGCTCCAACCCGCCGTCTGGGACCGGCTGCTCAGGCTCCCGACCCGGTTCTTCACCCAGCGCTCCACCGGTGAACTCGCCAGTGCCGCCATGGGCATCAGTGCGATCCGGCGGCTGCTGGCGGGCGTCGGCCCGGTGGTCGCGCAGTCGGTGACGGTCGGGGCGATGAACCTCGGTCTGCTGCTCTGGTACAGCGTGCCCATGGCGCTCGCCGCGATCGGCATGCTCGTCGTCATCGCGGCCGTGTTCCTGGGGCTCGGGCTGTGGCAGGTGCGCTGGCAGCGCCGGCTCGTGACGCTCGGCAACAAGCTGAACAACCAGGCGTTCCAGACGCTGCGCGGCCTGCCCAAGCTGCGGGTCGCCGCGGCGGAGAACTACGCCTACGCCGCCTGGGCGGGGGAGTTCGCGCGCAGCCGGGAACTCCAGCAGAAGGTCGGCCGGATCAAGAACCTCACCACCGTGCTCGGCGCGGTCTACCTGCCGGTGTGCACCCTGCTGATGTTCATGCTGCTGGCCGGTCCGGCCAGGGGCGCGATGTCGGCGGCGGCCTTCCTCACCTTCAACACGTCGGTGACGATGGTGCTGACCTCGGTCACCCAGCTCACGGGTTCCTTCGTCTCCGCGGTTGCCGCGCTGCCGCTGTTCGAGGAGATCAAGCCGGTCCTGGACGCCACGCCCGAGGTGCGCACGGCGAGCACCCGGCCGGGCCCGCTGTCCGGCGCGGTGGAGGCCCGCCGGCTGTCCTTCCGGTACGCCGACGACGGCCCGCTCGTCCTGGACGATGTGTCCTTCGCCGTCCGGCCGGGCGAGTTCGTGGCGGTCGTCGGCCCCAGCGGCTGCGGCAAGTCCACGCTGCTGCGGCTGCTCATCGGCTTCGACAAGCCGGTCTCGGGCAGCGTCCTGTACGACGGGCAGGACCTGGCGGCCCTGGACCAGTCGGCCGTGCGCCGGCAGTGCGGGGTCGTGCTCCAGCACGCGCAGCCGTTCACCGGCTCCATCCTGGACGTCATCTGCGGCACCGAGCCGTACACGCCGGAGGAGGCGATGGCGGCGGCCGAGATGGCGGGCCTCGCGGAGGACATCAAGCGCATGCCCATGGGCCTGCACACGATCGTCGCGGGCAACGGCGCGATCTCCGGCGGGCAGCGGCAGCGTCTGATGATCGCCCAGGCGCTGATCCGGCGCCCGCGCATCCTCTTCTTCGACGAGGCGACCAGCGCCCTCGACAACGACACCCAGCGCATCGTCATCGAGAGCACCCGCAAGCTCAACGCCACGCGCATCGTGATCGCCCACCGCCTGTCCACGGTGCTGGACGCGGACCGGGTCGTCGTCATGGAGGACGGCAAGGTCATCCAGCAGGGCCCGCCCGGCCGGCTGCTCGCGGACACCGGGGGGCGGCTGCACGAGCTGGTGCGCAGGCAGCTGGCATAGGGCGTCCGGCCGGGTCGCCGCGTCGGCCCCCCGGGCGACCATGGTGCCCGGGGCAGCACGGGAGACGCTCATGACGGACACCGCGGTACTGATCGCCGGTACGGGACCGGTCGGCCTGACCGCCGCCCTCGAACTGAGCCGGCGAGGTGTCGCCTGCCGACTTGTCGACAGGCTTGCGGAGCGGGCCGAGACGGCGCGCGGCCTCGCGCATGACCGGCTGACCTGCTACTGCGTGCCGCCGGAAGGGGTGGACGCCGGCCCGCTGCCCCTGCCGGTGCTGCGCGACGGCCGAGGTGAGTTCCGCGAGCGGTACGGGGCATCCGGGAGCGAGGCGTTCCTCGTACGCCCGGACGGGTGTCTCGGCGCGCGGGTTCCCCCGGCCGGCCCCGGGCCGCTCCGCGCGGCGCTCACCCGGGTGTTCGCCCCCGGGCCGGTCCGGGCCTGAGGGTCAGTCCAGGCCCGGCACCGGCGCGCCCGAGGGCACACCGGCTCCGACGTAGCCGTCGTAGAACTCCTTCCAGGGCGCGCTCGCCCCTGCGTGGGGCCCTTCGAGGCGCGTGCCGCTGGCCTTGGCGTCCAGGGCAGCGAGGCAGACCTCCCAGCCGGCGCCGTTGCGGGCGGCGGTGTTCTCGGCGACGAGGACGTCGGTGAGGGTGAACCGGGTGCGTCCCTCGCCTGCCGCCTCCAGGTCGATGTGGAGTTCGTCGCCGCCCCACTCGAAGGAGAGGTGGCGGGGCGGGTCGACGGCGAGCACCTTGCCGGTGGACTCCGGCAGGTTGGGGTCGCCGCTGAACCGGATGGCTCCAACCGGGCGCAGGTCCATCTCGGCGCGGGAGGGGAACCACTGGGCGAGTTCGTCCGGGTCGGTCACGAACTGCCAGACGCGGTCGACGGGGTGGTCGTAGGTGCGGCTGAAGCGGACGGCGGGGCGGCCGTCGTCGAGGGTCAGGTAGGTGCCGGTGAGCTCGACGGACATGGTGTTTCGTCCTTCGCGACGCGGGGTGTCAGGTGTCGTCCGACGTCTCGTCGAGGCGGCGGCCAAGCCGGTCGGGGCTGCTGTTCCACAGCCTGCGGTACGGGGCGAGCCAGGCGTCGAGGGCGGCGATCGGGGCCGGGTCGAGAGCGTAGACGCGGCGCTGCGCGTCCTGCCTGACCCGCACCAGACCCGCCTCGCGGAGCACCTTCAGATGCTTGGAGGTGCTCGGCTGGCTCAGTCCGCATGCCTCCACGATCTCCCCGACGGGCCGGGGCCGCTCCAGGAGCAGAGCGACGATGGCCCGCCGGTGGGGGTCGGCGAGAGCGGTCCAGAGCGCGGCGTCGGACATGGGACCAATATGCCTCTGCGGTTATATTCCCATCAAGGAATGTATGGTCGTGGGCCCAGCGGGCCGGGCCCTCAGAAGTTGGAGATCACACTGGTCAGCACCTCATTGAGGATCTTCGGGTCCTTGGCGTCGTAGGCGTGCGCGCCGGTGGCGGCGGCGATCTCCTCCAGCACGGTCCTGCCGTTCACGTCCTGCTGGTCGGCCTTCGACCCGTAGGCCACCGTGAACACGCGGACCCGCTGGTCCGGGGTGCCGATCCTGGCGAGCACGTCCTTGAGGGTCGGAGTGGGCGGAACACCCTCGTTGCGGCCGTCGGTGAGCAGCACGATGGCGTTGATGGCCGCCGGATCGTAGTCCTTGCGCATGGAGTCCACCGCCGCGTCGACCGTGCCGTACAGGCCGGTCGCGCCGTCGGGGACAAGGCCGCTCACCTCGGCCTTGAGTGCGTCGCTGCGGGTCAGGCCGTGGTGGTCCGTCAGCTTCTCCCCCATCGGACCGATGTCCACCAGGGGGAGGTAGTGGTGCTTGCCGCCCAGATTGGCAGCGTTCGAGAACTCCCACAGTCCTACGCGGTCGGTGTCGGCGAAGTAGTCGAACAGGGCGTGTTCGGCTTTCTGCAGCAGCTGCATCTTGGTCCGGCCGGTGCCCGGCACCTTGTCGTCCATCGACTTGGAGGTGTCGATGACCACGAGCACGTTGGCCCTGCGGCGCAGGGTCGCCCACACCTGCTGCAGCCGGTCGAGCACCTGGCCGTCGGGCGCGTCGTAGCCCTTGGCCTGCGGGGCGTCGAGGGCGCCGTGATCCTGGTCGATCCCCGTGTGCGGGAGGACTTTGTTCTCGTGGGTCCGGTAGCCGTACGGCGCGAAGTACTTCCGGTACGCGTCAGCGCTGTGCAGATAGTTCAGGAAGTCGTCCGACACCTTCTGCTTCGCCTTGCTCATGCCCCCCAGCCGGACGTAGGGGTGGTCGCTGGCCGGGTCGCCGTCCTTCGGGTAGAAGGAGACGAGGCGCGTCTTCGGCTCGCCCCTCTTCTTGCAGCCGCGCGCATAGCTGTAGGCCCCACAGGGATACCCGTTGTTGTAAGCGACGACCGCGCTCTCCTCGACCGTCACGGCCGAGATGTACTTGAGCACCTCCTCGCGGCCGCCCCTGTCGTCCGCGGCACGCAGATTGGCCAGGAAGGTCAGGGTGGTGTCGCCGTAGTGGACCACGGACTTCTCGATGTTCCGGACGAAGGCCTGGTTGGCGGACGAGTCGACGTCGCGGACGGACAGCTCGCCGGTGGTGCCCGTCTTCGCGTAGAAGGCGCCGACGGTGGCGTTCAGTCCGGACGTGGAGTAGTCGGGGTTCGTCTTCCCCAGCTTGAGGGCGCCCCACTGCTTGTTCCCGTGCTCCCTCCAGAAGTGCGTGGGGTCCTCGGCCCACTTGGCCAGGTCGCTCCAGCCGATGGTGGCCTCCGGCCAGCCCATGGTCCGCGCCATCGGCTCGGGCATCGCGATGGTGAGCGGGCTGGTCACGATGGACTGCGGCTCGCTCTCCGGCAGGAGCCGCCGCCCTTCATTCGTCGTCCGGGCCAGGTCGACCCACTCGCTGCCGGCGGGCGACCACACGTCGGGGCGCGGCCCGTCGCCCTCGGGCCAGCCTCGGCGCAGGGCGCGCATGGCCGTGCCGGAGTTGACGGACGACACCTCGATCTTCACGCAGGTGCCGTCGGGGCTTCGCCGCGGCTTGTAGGCACTGGCGGCGTCGTCGAGGGACTTCGAGAGGTCGATGGACGCGGCGACGTGAAGCTTGACGCGGGCCTGGGACACCGCGCAGGACTCCAGCGCCGAGCCGGTGGACGAAGTGCCGGAATCGTTCGTGCCGTCGTGCAGGACGGCGACGGGCACTCCGACCACGGCCACCAGGCCACAGGCTATGAGGGCGGCACGGGTACGCCTGGAGGGCCGGACCCTGCCGCCCGAGCCGATGCGTGACAGCAGCGCCCGCAGACCGCGGGGCGGGCGCTGGGCGGACGACGGCTTCCCCTCCTCGGGCGCCAGCGAGGCGAGGATCCGCACGGCCACCGCGGCCGCACTCCATGCCGCGATCTCCTGGGAACCGCCGGCGTCCGCCCGGCGCTTGCCCCCGTCGGCCTTGTCACTGATCCCGCGGATCGTCAGCGTGTCGATTCCGCCGACGATCTGGGCGGCCCGGCGCACGCCGGCGCTCTCCATCTCGATCGCGACGGCGTCGTCGTAGTTGCCGCGCAACAGGTCGCCCAGTTCGGAGTTCTCCCGGTCGAGCACGACATTCCCGGAGGCGATCGGCGCGACCTTGACCCGGCCGGCGATCTCACGCCCGAAGGCCATGTGCCTGACGTGCTGGAGGAGCCACCACGGCGCCTCCCACTCACGGGGCCGGTAGTGGCCGCCGTCCGGGCCTTGCTTCTCGCGGTAGTCGTAGATGCGCTCGCCGATGACGACGTCGCCGATCCCCACGCCGTCCTTCAGGCCGCCGGCGACGCCGACGAAGAACAGGACCTTGGGCCGGTACAGATCGTGGGCGTGCTTGGTGACCACGGCCGCGTTGTCGTTGCCGGGACCGGTCTGCGCCAGGACGACGGTCCACGGGGTGCCGGGCAGCCGGCCCCGCTCGAAGATCGTGCCACCGTCGACGTCGTCCCTGGTGAGGTCCCCGAGTCGCCCCCGCACCGCGTCGTACTCGACCTGCAGCGCGGTCAGGATCACCGCGACGGGACCAGAAGAAATGTTTACCACCTGTAACCGATTCTCGACTCAGAGCCCCCATGCCGACGGCGCCACCGTAGCGGACACCGACGCACCAGGGGACCAGGTCGAACCACTCCGGAAAACGAAACGTTGCCGTTTCGCTGAAACTCCCCTACTCTCCATGTGTACGAAACGGTTTCGTTTAGGCCGCTGTCGCGCCTCCCCCTCGAACTCCTCGAACGACTTCCCTGGAGTGGTTCCCCATGCCCCAGAACACCCTGACCGACGGCCCCCGCACGGGGGCCCTCGCGAAGGCTCACGCCGAGGCCTCGGCCAGGCGGTGGTGGATCCTCGCGATCATCGCCGTCGCCCAGCTGATGGTGGTCCTCGACGCGACGATCGTGAACATCGCCCTGCCGTCCGCCCAGGCCGACCTCGGCTTCTCCAACGACAGCCGGCAGTGGATCGTGACCGCCTACGCGCTGGCCTTCGCCTCACTGCTGCTGCTCGGCGGGCGGATAGCCGACCTCTTCGGCCGCAAGCCCGCCTTCCTCATCGGCGTCGTCGGCTTCGCCGCGGCCTCCGCGCTCGGCGGTGCCGCGAACGGCTTCACCATGCTGGTCGTCGCCCGCGCCCTGCAGGGCGCCTTCGGTGCGCTGCTCGCTCCGGCCGCGCTGTCCCTGCTCAACACCACCTTCACCGACGCCCGGGAACGGGCCCGTGCGTTCAGCGTGTACGGCGCCATCGCGGGCGCCGGCGGCGCGGTCGGCCTGCTGCTCGGCGGTGTGCTGACCGACGCGCTCGACTGGCGCTGGACCCTGTACGTGAACGTGGCCATCGCGGTGGTCGCCTTCGTCGGCGGCTGGGTACTGCTCGGCAACCACCGGGACGCCGCCGGCGCCAGGCTCGACGTGCCGGGCACGGTCCTGGTCGCCGCCGGCCTGTTCTCCCTGGTGTACGGCTTCTCCAACGCCGAGACCCACGACTGGGGTTCGCCGCTGACCTGGGGCTTCCTGATCGCGGGCGGACTCCTGCTGGCGGCCTTCGCCTGGTGGCAGGCCCGGGCCGCCCACCCGCTGCTGCCGCTGCGCATCCTGCTGGACCGTGACCGGGGCGCCTCGTTCCTCGCGGTGCTGATCACCGGCGCGGGCATGTTCGGCGTCTTCCTCTTCCTGACCTACTACCTCCAGCTCAACCTCGGCTTCAGCCCCACCAGGACGGGCGTGGCCTTCCTGCCGATGGTCGGCGCGCTGATGGTGACCGCACAGGTCGGCACCACGGTCCTGATGCCCCGCATCGGCCCGAAGGCGGTCATCCCGCTGGGCTTCGCGATCGCCACGGCCGGCATGGCCTGGCTCACCGGCATCGGGCTCGGCTCCCACTACGTCAGCGCGGTGCTGCCGCAGCTGATCGTGATCGGCGTGGGCCTCGGCATGGTGATGCCGCCGGCCATGCAGCTGGCCACCGGCGGGGTGGCTGCCGAGGACGCGGGTGTCGCCTCGGCGACCGTCAACGCCATGCAGCAGGTGGGCGGTTCGATCGGTACGGCCCTGCTGAGCACCCTCGCCTCGAGCGCCGCCACCGACTACCTCTCGGGCCACAACCCCGCGAGCAAGGTGGTGCAGGCGCAGGCGACGATCGAGAGCTACACCACCGCCTTCTGGTGGTCGGCGGGCCTCTTCGCCGCGGGCACGGCCATCACGTTCCTGCTCTACCGGCGCGGGGTGCCGAAGCAGGACGCCGGGGCCGCACCCGTCGTCCACATGTAGGGCCGTGTTCCATGGCCGGAGGGGCCGCCGTCAGCAGGGAGACGGCGGCCCCTCCGCGCTGCCGTGTGGAGGTATGCGCAAGGCGTCGGCGGCGCTGGGCAGCGCCTGTTCCTCGTCGTGGTCTCCGGCAGCGCGGCCGTGCTGGTCCCGTGGTGGCTGACCGACGGCTGGCAGGCCGGTGACCGGTGGCTGCCGCTGCGGCTGCTCGGCCTCGTTCCCCTGGCGGCCGGTACCGCGGTGATCCTGGAAGCCTTCACGCGGTTCACCCTGGAAGGGCTCGGCACCCCGGCGCCCGTCGCGCCGCCCGCGCGGCTCGTGGTGAGCGGACCGTACCGGTACGTCCGCAATCCGATCTACCTCGCGGTCGTCGCCGTGCTGTGCGGCCAGGGTCTGCTGCTCGCCCGGCCGGCGCTCTTCGTATACGCGGCCGGCCTGGGCCTGGACACTCACCTGGGCGTTCGTCCGCCGGGACGAGGAGCCGGGGCTGGTGCGCCGGTTCGGCGCGGAGTACGAGCGCTGCCGGCGGGCGGTGCCGGCCTGGTGGCCACGGCGCACGCCGTGGCCGGACACCTGAGAACGCGTCGCGCCCGGCACGGCAACTGTCCGTGCACGGGCGGGTGTTGGCGTCGTCACCTCGTGTACGACACGAGTCACCAATTCGTGGTGTGGACACCTGTTGAAACCAGTTGTTTTTCGCCGCTCCCCGGGACGACCCCCCACAGGCCGTGCCCAGGGAGCGGCTTGGTGCCCGGAAGCCGGCGGGCGGCCCCACTCCGCCCGTCGGTCCCGGTGCGAGATCGCGGGTTCCCCGCTCCAGGGGCCGCACTCCCCAGTTGCGAGCCTGATCCGGCGATGCGGGGACCGCGCGATCCCGGTCCCTAGAAGGAGAAGACGCTGCTGTTGAGCGCATCCTTCATGCAGGTGTTGCCGAAGCTGCGCTCGTAGGAGACGCGCTTGCCCTGCCAGACGCCCTGGACGGTGACGACCACGGGGTCGTACAGCTTGGTGCACCAGACGTCGTCCCGGGCCTGCAGGGCCGAGAAGTCGCCGCCGATGCCGCGCAGTTCGGCGCAGGCAGAGGCCGCGGCAGGGTGAGTGCCGGAGGCCGTCGGCGCGCAGTTCAGGGTGACGGCGCGCTCCGGAGTGGCCGTCGCCGCGTTGTCGCCGTGGCCGGTGGTGAGGACCAGCGCCGAAGGGGCGTAGAGCGACGACGGGCCGGCAGCCGGTGCAGCGCCGGCGGCCCCGGTCAGGGGTCCGCAGACGGCGGCGGCCGTGAGGCCGAGAGTCGCTGCCCAGCGCGCGGTGTTCCGCATTGTGTGCATCCTTCCGCTCGAAACAGACGGGTCGCGCTCCAGCCCGGTCGGCGCCGGAGCGGCGAGCGACACTCTGCCGAGTCCGTCGACGAAACACACATCGAACCCACATCTTTCAGTAACCTTGCGTGTTGAAACAGTGGCGTGAAGTTACGGAAATCGACCGCGTCGACCCCATGACTGAGCGGTTCTTGATCGCAGGTGGCGGTCGAATGGCTGAAAACCACCGCTTAGTTAATAGGCCTGAAACATTCCGGCTCAGCCCTCGGCGAACCCCTTCGTGACGCCTTGTGTTCATGAAACCGTCGGAGTAATTGTGATTACATGATTACGACAGAGCAGAGAGAGAAACTGCGCGGCTGGTTCGCCGGCCGCCTGCCCGACGATCTCTTCGAGGAACTGGTCGAGGTGACCCCCGACCGTGAGGAGATCACCGTGATCGGGCGCGTCCCCGAGCCGCGGCTCGCCGAGGGCGCCTCGGACGCCGAGCGGGAGGCCGCCGTACGGGCGCGGATCCAGGAGTTCCGGGAGCGGACCCGCGACGCCCGGATCGAGGTGGCCCGTGAGGCCGAGCACCTGTTCCACCGGAAGGTGTCCTGGGGCGTGGTGTGCGGTGCGGAGCGCGCCCTGTTCACGCATGTGGCCGCGCCGGTGATGACCCGGCTGCGGCAGCCCGAGCGGCAGGTCCTGGACACCCTCATCGCCGGGGGCGTGGCGCGCAGCCGCAGCGACGCCCTCGCCTGGTGCGTGCGTCTGGTGCAGCGTCACACCGACGACTGGCTGGCCGAGTTGCGCGAGTCCCTGGAGCACGTCCAGCGGGTCAGGGCGCAGGGACCGGACAGCGAGGAGGTGGCCGATTCCTCCAGTGACGACGGCGAAGATGGATGAAACGTCTTCTGGCAGGGGTCTTCTCCGGCGCCTTACCGTCAGCAGACCCCTCCGGGACGTCCTCCCTCCCGCGTCGCACACCCCTGCGGCTGCGACGGTCGTCCGTCACCGCCGCGCCACGAAGCGCTCCACCGCCGCATACTCGCTGGAGCCCGCCTTGACCGCTCAGTCCCCCGACTCCCCCGCCGCGCCGCCGTCCCTGACCGAGGTCGAGCCCTACGGCGTCGAGCGCATCCCGGACGCGGACCGCACCGCGACCCCGCTCGACCTGTTCCGGGTCGCCTTCGGTGGTGCCAACACGTTCTCCACCTGCGTCCTCGGCGCGTTCCCGATCCTATTCGGGCTCTCCTTCTGGCAAGGACTCGCGGCGACCCTCCTGGGGGTCGTCGCAGGCGCGCTGATCCTGTGTCCGATGGCCGTGTTCGGCCCGGTCAACGGCACCAACAACGCCGTGTCGTCCTCCGCGCACCTGGGTGTGCACGGCCGTGTGGTGGGCTCGTTCCTGTCGCTGCTGACGGCCGTCGCGTTCTTCTCCATCTCGGTGTGGAGCTCCGGCGACGCCCTGGTCGGCGGCGCGCACCGGCTGTTCGGTCTGGAGCGCAGCACGCTGTCCTACGTCGTCGCCTACGCGCTGTTCGCCGGGCTGGTCCTCGCCGTGTGCGTCTACGGCTTCCGGTTCATGCTCTTCGTGAACAAGATCGCCGTGACTTCGGCGACCGTGCTGTTCCTGCTCGGCGCGATCGCCTTCGCCGGTGACTTCGACGCCTCGTACGCCGGTGTCTTCACGGCCTCGGCGGACGCGGCGACCAAGTCGCTGTTCTGGCCGTCGTTCATAGGTGCGGCCCTGATCGTGCTGTCCAACCCGGTGTCGTTCGGGGCGTTCCTGGGCGACTGGTCGCGCTACATCCCGGCGGACACCCCGCGCCGCAAGGTGGTCGGTGCCGCGTTCCTCTCGCAGATCGCGACGCTGCTGCCGTTCGTCTTCGGTCTGGCGACCGCGAGCATCATCGCGACGAAGGCCCCGAAGTACGTCGACCCGGCCGCCCCCGACTTCGTGGGCGGACTGCTGGCGATCTCGCCGAGCTGGTTCTTCCTGCCGGTGTGCCTGCTCGCGCTGATCGGCGGCATGTCGACGGGCACCACCTCGCTGTACGGCACCGGCCTGGACTTCTCGTCGGTGTTCCCGAAGCTGTCCCGCGTCCGGGCGACGCTGCTGGTCGGGGTGCTGTCCATCGCGTTCATCTTCATCGGCCGGTTCGGCCTTGACCTGGTGCAGTCGATCTCGACGTTCGCCACGATGATCATCACGTGCACCACACCGTGGATGGTCGTGATGATGCTCGGTTTCTACACCCGCCGCGGCTGGTACGACCCGGACGCCCTGCAGGTCTTCAACCGCCGTCAGCGCGGCGGCCGCTACTGGTTCGCGCACGGCTGGAACTGGCGCGGCATGACGGCCTGGTGGGTGGCCGCCGTGATCGGCGTGCTGTTCACCGACATCCCGGGCCAGTTCGTCGGACCGCTGGGCGACCTGGCGAACGGCGTCGACATCAGCCTGCCGCTGTCGCTCGCGGTCGCCGCCGTGCTGTTCCTGGCGCTGCTGCGGCTGTTCCCCGAACCCCGGGCGGTGTACGGGCCCGAGGGTGCGCGCCTGGCCCGTACCGTCGAGGCCCCGGTGCCGCCGATCACCGGTCCGGGTGCTCCGGCGGACGAGGTGCCGACCGTGCTCGCGGCCGAGGGCGGCCGATGACCGGGTGGTTCGACCTGTCGGTGCCCGTGGCCACCGGGATGCCCGTCTGTCCCGGTGACCCGGAGGTCACGGTCTCGCCCGCCCTGCGGGCTCCGGCCGACGGCGTCAACGTCCTGTCCCTGCACCTGGGTTCGCAGTCCGGCACCCACGTCGACGCGCCGTACCACGTAGACGACGCCTGGCCCCGGCTGGACGAGCTGCCGCTGGACCGGTTCGCGGGGCCCGCGGTCGTGGCCGACGTCCGCGGGCTGCCCGTCCGGGCGCCGATCACCCCGGCCCTGCTGGCCCCCGCGCTCGACGCGCTCGCCGAGACGCCGGGCGCGCTGCTGCTGCTCGTCACCGGCTGGTCGGCGCACTGGGGCACGGACGCGTACCTCGCCCACCCCTGGCTGACCCCGGAGTCGGCCCGGGCCGTGGTGGCGGCGGGCGCACGCACGGTGGCCGTCGACGCGCTCAGCGTCGACCCCACGCCCCAACCGGGTGATCCACAGGCCGACTTCGGACTGCCCGCCCATCGGATGCTGTGCGGCGCCGGCGGGGTGATCGCCGAGAACCTCACCGGGCTGGAGCGGCTGGTGGGCGCGGCGGCGGTGGAGGTGTTCCTCTTCCCGCTGCGGCTGCCCGGGGCGGACGGCGCTCCGGTCCGGGCGGTCGCCCGGGTCGGCTGAGCGCCGTACGGGCCGTCGCCGGCCGCCGGGCCGCAATCCCCGGCAAGCGGCCGGCCGCGCCCGAGGCCCCCTGCCGACGTGCGTCTACTCGCCAGTATGGTCGGGCCGCAGCGCGTACTCAGCAACGAGAGGCGGACGGCCGGATGGCGAAGCACTGGGCGGACTTCCAGTACGAGATCTATCTCAACGGGATGTCAGGGGCCGTGCCCCGGCTGCCTACGGACCTGACCCGGCTGGAGGAGCTGGCCGCGCACCGGCTCGGGCCCGGCCCGGTGGGCTATGTGGCGGGCAGCGCGGGCGACGGCAGCACGGCACTCGCCAACCGGGCGGCCCTGGCCCGGCGCCGGATCGTGCCGCGCATGCTCAGGGACGTGCAGGAGCGCGACCTGTCGGTACGGGTGCTGGGCCGCTCCCTGCCCGCGCCGCTGGCCCTGGCCCCGGTGGGCGTGCTGTCGATCATGCATCCGGACGCCGAGTCCGCGGCCGCCCGGGCCGCCGCCGCGCAGGGGGTGCCCTACATCCTGTCGTCGGCGTCGAGTACGCCGATGGAGCAGGTGGCGGAGGCGATGGGGGACGCCGAGCGCTGGTTCCAGCTGTACTGGGGCAAGGATCGTGAGGTGACCCGGAGCTTCCTCGCCCGGGCGAGGACGGCCGGGTACTCGGTGCTGGTCGTCACCCTGGACACCCCGCTGCTGGCGTGGCGGCCGCGCGATCTGGACCAGGCATATCTGCCGTTCCTGCACGGGGTGGGCACCGCCAACTACTTCACCGACCCGGCCTTCCGGTCGGGTCTCGACAAGCCGGTGCACGTGGACCCGAACGCGGCGGTGCTGCACTTCCTCGGGCTGTTCGGAGACGCGGGCCACACCTGGCCCGACCTGGGGTTCCTGCGCGAGCACTGGGACGGGCCGATCGTTCTCAAGGGTGTCCTGCACCCGGACGACGCCCGGCTCGCCGCGGACGCCGGGATGGACGGGGTGGTGGTCTCCAACCACGGGGGCCGGCAGGTGGCCGGCTCCGTCGCCGCGGCCGACGCGCTGCCCCGGATCGCGGACGCGGTCGGCGACCGGCTGACGGTGCTGTTCGACAGCGGGGTGCGCACCGGCGACGACGTGTTCAAGGCCCTCGCCCTCGGCGCCCGGGCGGTGCTGCTGGGGCGGCCGTACGTGTACGGGCTCGGCCTGGAGGGGCAGGCGGGCGTGGAGCACGTCGTCCGCTGTCTGCTCGCGGAGTTGGACCTCACGCTCGCCCTGTCCGGACACGCCACCCCGGCCACCGTCACGGCGGACGACCTCGTCGAGGCCGCCGGCTGACAGGCGTGTGTCCCGCCGCAGGCCAGCGGCGGGACACACCGATCGCCGCTACGTACCCGTTCCGGGCAGCTCCGCGGGCTGTGCGGACGGCCCTTGGGTGCCGGCTATCGACAGCGAGCCGGGTCCGGCCGACGGCCCGTCGGTCAGCCAGCGCTGCCCGGCGGAGCGGTCCCTGACCTTGACGACGATGTCGGCGCCCGCGGTCTCGCCGGCCGTGGCGAGGGCGAGGGTCTCGTCCCAGCGGGGCAGCAACTCGCCCTGCGCGGTCAGGCCGTAGCGCACGTCGTCACCGCGCCGCGCGCCCACGTCGGCGCAGGTGCCGAGGATGACGACGCCCGCGTCGGCGTGCGAGTCCAGACAAAGGCCGGAGCCGGCCACGCTGCGCAGCAGCCCGTCGGTCTCGTACGTCCACCGCTGCGTGGGCGCGGAGGAGCAGACGGCGAGCGTGGCACTCGCGCCGGCCGCGGGCTCGCCCTTGATGTCCAGGCACAGGTCGGCGGCGGCGTTGTGCAGCCGGGTCGCCCGGCCGGCCGTGGGAAGACCCGCCTTGCCGGGTGCGGTGGCCGAGCCGGTCGGGGACCGGGCGTCGGTGCCGGGGGCGGCGCCCGTCGAGGCGACCGGGTCGGTGGTGTCGCCGCCGTCCGGCCACACGCTGATCGCGAGGACGGTCGCGAGCAGCCCGGCCGAGGCGACCCCG
Source organism: Streptomyces sp. BK340 (assembly GCF_007827595.1). Classification (GTDB taxonomy): domain Bacteria; phylum Actinomycetota; class Actinomycetes; order Streptomycetales; family Streptomycetaceae; genus Streptomyces. The sequence goes on along the minus strand of NZ_VISR01000012.1, from coordinate 27,499 downwards.
ACTCCGGTGAGCAGCGTCCTGGACGACCAGCCGTCGTCGGCCGCCCGGCGCCCGCGGGTGCGGGTGAAGGTCCCGGGTTCTGCCGTGCCCCGCCGGCGGCCACCGGGCACCGCGACCCTGCCGAGCAGTCCGGGCTTGCCGCCGCCGCGTCTGCGCCCACCGGAGCGCCGGGAGGTGCCCCGGGTGCGCGCGGGGCCGGGCCGCCGGCGGCCGGGGCGCGACTCCAGGTACCGGCGGGCGCCCCAGCCGAGGACCGCCTCAGCGAGCAGCACGCCGAGTCCGGCCTCGATCTGGCCCAGTTGTTCGGCGGCGTGCCGGCAGTAGGGGCAGGCGGAGAGATGCTGCTGGACGTCCGGCAGCAGTGCGCCGCCCCGGCGGATCGGTACGTCGAGAAGGCGGTTGTAGTGGCGGCAGTCGGTGCTCGGCGCCAGTTCCCGATGGGCGCGGACACATCCTTCCCGGAATGTGTCGCGGGCCTGATCGAGTGCGGCCGCCGCGCTGTCGAAGTCCATGCCGAGCAGTCCCGCGGGGACGCTTATCGGTTCGGCCTCGACCTCGGTGTGCCAGAGCAACGCCTGTTCGAGCCGGGGAAGGCTCTGGAAAGAATGTTCGGACAGTGCACGGTTTTCCGGTATCAGGGACTTCGCGGTACGCATACCGCGACCACCGGCGGGTTTCAGAAGACCCGGCAGGACGTCGGCTATCGGGTCCGTGGCGGCCCAGTTCACGACGGTGTCCCGGACCGCCACGAGCAGGCGCGGCCGTATCGCGTCGGCGGGTTCACCGAGCGCGAGCCGGTCGAGAACCTGGTGGAAGGCCGCGGCGCAGACCATGTGGGCGAGGGGCCCGGGTGCGGCCAGGCAGATGACCGCGTAGTCGTGGACCGGCTGCCAGTGCCGGGCCATCAGGAGGGCGGCGGACCGGGAGGCCTCCGCGTCGGAGCCGGCGCGCAGCGGCGCGGCGAGGGACTCGTCCGACTCCCCGGTATCGCCCCCTGGGGGCGGATAGGGAGGACGAGGGGGGTGGGGGGTGGGCACTGAGTGGATTCCTTTGTGCGTATGGCGAGTTGGCGCCCATCTCGGGGATGTGCGCGCGGGGAGCGGGAATTCTCCGGTGCGGCACTACCGGCCCGGTTCCCCAACTGCCGAAAGGACTCCGGCGATTACCCCCCGCACGGTCGTTTCAACCCTTGCACAACTTCCACACATGCAACAAGGCGCACGTACGACATCGGCCGGTTTGAAAGAAAGTCAGAATTCGGCAGGGGTCGCAGGTCCGCCGCTGCGGCTTTCGGTTTTCCGTGCGCCCCGTGTGAAGGGTGCGCACACACCGGTCGGCCGCGCACGCTCCCGGGGCCTGCGGTCCGGGAGTGGACTGGGTTCCGGCCCTCTTCGAAGGCCTCGCGCAGAACGGCGGCTCTTCTGCGCGGAACCGGCCGCCGGCCCCGTTCCTCCCGCCCGCGGCCGGCGGCCCCGGCGGCTTCCCCCGGCGGCCGTGGGCGGTGTCGGATCCGCCCGGATCAGATCTGCCAGGAACGGAGCCGGTCGGCCGCCCCGTACACATCGGCCTTGCCGGACATCAGGTCGCGGGCGAGGTCGACCAGGGCGCCGTAGGGCGGGTCGATGCCGACGCCGCTGACGAACATGTAGGCCACCGCGGTCGCGCAGGCGAAGCGGGCGTTGGCCGCGGGTAGTGGCTTGAGCATGGTGAGGGTGTGCAGCAGGGCGGCGGCCCGCCAGGCCGGATCGGAGTCCACCCCGAGCCGGGGCGGGTCGACACGGTGCCGGGCGACGGCGGCGACCAGCGCGGAGAAGTCGTCGACGGTGGGCTGATCGGGCAGGACCTCCTCGTGGCGCTGGAGCAGCCACGGGACGTCGATATGAATGACGGAGGGCATCGCTCAGGCGGCCTCGCCCTTGGCGGGGGCCTCGTCGTCGGGGAACGCGGCCGCGAACTCCTCGGCATGGGCGGTGAAGAAGCTCCGGAAGGCCTCCGCGCCCTCCTGCAGCGCCCGGTGCCGGGCGATGTCGGCGGCGGCGGCCTCGCGCACGAGGGCCTTCATCGACGTACCCCGCTCCTTGGCGATCTGCCGCAGGTCCTCTAGTTCGCGTTCGCTGAACTCCACGTTGAGAGCTGGCATGCCCCTCACGGTACCGCGCGGGTACTCACCCGTAAATACACCCAGGTCAGGCAGTATGCAATGCGGTACCTACCGGCCCTCAGCGCGGCGTCCGGATGCCGCCGGTGGCACGACGCCGGGCGCAGCAGACCGGACCCATGGAGTTCACCCCGGCCGAGGCCCGCCGTCGCGTGGCCGGCACCGACTGGGCCGCGCTCGCGGCCCAGTCGGACGAGCACCGGTGCGCGCCCACGGGCCCGCTGCTCACACCCGAGGAGTGCGCCGGCCTGGCGGCCCTGTACGACAGGCCCGAGCTGTTCCGCACCACCGTCCGGCCCGGCACCGGTTCGGGTCCGGCGAGTACCGCTACTTCACCCACGACCTGCCCGCCCCCGTGGCCGCGCTGCGGGCCGCCCTCCATCCGCGTCTGCTCCCCGTCGCCCGGGACCGGGCGGCCCGGCTGGACCGTCCGGCGCCCTGGCCGGACTCCCTGCCCGAGTGGCTGGAGCGCTGCCGTGCCGTCGGCCGGGACCGGTCGGCGCAGATCCTGCTGAGCCACGGTCCGGGCGACTGGAACGCCCTGCACCGGGACGTGTTCGGCGAGCTGGTCTTCCCGCTCCAGCTCGTCATCGCCCTGGACGCGTACGGCACCGACTGCACCGGCGGCGAGTTCCTGCTGGTCGAGCAGCGGGCGCGCGCCCAGTCCCGGGGCACCGCGACCGTCCTGCGACAGGGACACGGCCTGGTGTTCACGACCCGCGACCGGCCCGTGCCCAGCCGCCGCGGATGGCCGGCCGGAGCGGTGCGGCACGGGGTGAGCACCGTGCGGTCCGGCCGCCGGCGCACCTTGGGGCTGGTGTTCCACGACGCCGCCTGAGACGGCCGGATTCCACCGCCTCGGCGACCCGACATCACCAGACGCGCCGCCGAGGTTCCCTCACATATCAGCGCAAAACGTGTCTTATTTCATTCATGCACACACCTTCGCGGCGTACCCTGCTCCGAGCCCCGTTCGCTGCCGCCGGCGCGGGACTCCTGGCTGCCTGCACCGACTCCGGCTCCCACCCCCACCCCAGCCCACGACGGGGCGCGGCGGCCGGCGCCGGGGACTTCGTCCCCCCGGGTCCCAAGGGATATGTCGAGCCGGCGGGTCCGGAGGTCCGAGCCGCCGAGCGCAAGCGCGGCTCCGGCCCGGTGCGCATGCTGAAGTTGACCGCCGCCGAGACGACACTGGACCTGGGCGGGCGGCACGTGCGGACCTGGGCCTACCACGACCAGCTGCCCGGGCCGCTGGTGCGCGTCACCGCCGGCGACGTGCTCAGCCTCAACCTCGCCAACCGGTTGCCGACGACCACCACGCTCCACTCCCACGGCGTGCGCATGCGCTGCGACATGGACGGCGTTCCGAGCCTGACCCAGCGGGCCATCGACGCGGGAGACGACTTCACCTACCGGTTCACCGTCGCCCATCCGGGCACCTACTTCCTCCACTCCCACGTCGGGCTCCAGCCCGACCGCGGTCTGTACGCCCCGCTCATCGTCGACGACCCCAAGGAGCCCCTCAAGTACGACAAGGAATGGATCCTCATGCTGGACGACTGGCTCGACGGCGTGGACGGCTCCACCCCCGACGGGGTGCTCGCCCAGCTCATGCCGGCGGGCATGAAGATGGGCAGCATGGCCATGGGCCCCGGACAGGACGATCACAGTTCCGGCAAGCCGGCGAGCCCGCACGCCTCACCCTCGCACAAGTCCTCCGGCCCCTCGCGCGTGTTGCACGGCTCGCACAGCCAGTTGCTGCGCGGCGAGGCCGGCAGCGTGAACTATCCGCTCTACCTCGCCAACGGCCGCATTCCGACCCAGCCCTCGACGTTCCGCTGCCGCCCCGGTGAGCGCATCCGGCTGCGGATCATCAACGCCGGCTCCGAAACCGCCTTCCGCGTCGCGCTGGCGGGCCACCGACTGACCGTCACGCACACCGACGGCTATCCGGTGCAGCACAGGACGACCGACGCCCTCCTCATCGGCATGGCGGAACGTTACGACGTTCTCGTCACCGCCAAGGACGGTGTCTTCCCCCTCGTCGCGCTGGCCGAGGGCAAGAAGGGCCAGGCCCTCGCCGTCCTGCGCACCGACAAGGGGAGGACCGTTCCCCCGGCCGGCGTCCGCCCGGACGAGCTCGACGGGGAGGTCGTCCCGGCCCGCCGCCTCGTACCGGCCGACTCCGTGGTCCTCGACGACCGAGAACCCGACCGCGAGATGCGCATCCGGGTCACCGGCACGATGGAGAAGTACGACTGGGGCTTCGACCACGAGCAGTACGACGAGCGTCAGCGCCACCCGGTCCGCGCCGGTGAGCGGGTGCGGCTCACCCTCATCAACGCCACCGACATGTGGCACCCGCTGCACCTGCACGGTCACACGTTCGCCCTGACCGGGCTGGACGCCGCCGGCGCGCGCAAGGACACCGCGATCGTGCTCCCGCACCGCAAGCTGGTCGTCGATTTCGACGCCGACAACCCCGGCCTCTGGATGCTCCACTGCCACAACCAGTACCACTCGGAGAGCGGCATGATGACCATCCTCGGGTACCGCAAGTGACCGGGTGATCCGGAGGGGACACTCCTGCCCCTGGTCCGCCACGAACGAGGCCGTCCAGGCCGGCGCCGCGTTCCGGTTGACGGCCGTTTCGCCGGTGGACCAGGACTGGATGTCGTCCACGTCGCAGAACCGGCCCGTGCAGCCCCGCGGTCCGCTCTGTGCGTACGGGTCCGGTGCGGGTGACGCCCCCGTGACAGGAGCGCTCCCCGGTGCGGATGCGCACCATGCCTGTTCCAGACATGAGCCCCGTCAACGGTGCGGACGGGGACGACTGCGCACGCCGTCCCCGTCAGGACCCTCGAACGGACTAGACGTCGAGCCTGCTGATGCGCACCGCTCCCCCGGCCTCGCCCGGGTGCGCGCTGGTGAGCGTGAGGCGCACGCGTGAGCCGCGTACCGCGTCGAAGGTGATCACCGTCGGGCTGTCCGAGGCGGTGGCCCAGTCCACCGCGGCGCCCGTCACCGGCGCATGGGCGCTCCCGTCCCACACCGCCACCTCGACCGCGGCGGGCAGGGCGTGGGTGCCGTCGACCGTGAAGGAGACCGCCACCCGGTCGACGGTCCGGGCCCGCCCGAAGTCGACCGACACCCAGTCCTCGGCGCGGGCCCCGTCGAAGGCGGGCAGCAGGGCTGTGGCCGACTTGGCGAAGGCGTTGGACCAGCCGGTGGCCGGGTCGCCGTCCAGCATCGCCGCGGGCAGGGTGTCCGGGCGGCCGGAGTAACTCGCGTCCGGACGGGGATGGTCGGGGGCGGCCGGACAGCCGGGCTCGAAGGCGGGCGCATCGGCGGTGGCGGCGCCGCGGGCCGGTGTGGTGCGCACGCTCGTCGTGCCCTTGCGCAGGCCGTCCACCCGCGCCGTGATCTTCAGGGTGCCCGGCTCGCCGCCGGAACGGACGATGGCGAGGGCCTTGCCGTGGAACGCGGTGCGGGTACTGGCCTGGTAGCGCTCGGCGCTCTCCTCGCGCCCGTTGTCGAGGCCGGCCAGGGAGCCGCCGGTCACGTCGAAGGCGATGAGGTGCTCGGCGTCGGGCACGACCACTCCGTGCGCGTCCACGATGTCGGCGGTCACGAAGACCAGTGAACGGCCGTCGGCGGCCAGGGACCCCCGGTCGGCGGTCAGGCGCACGGCGTGCGGGGCGCCCGCGGTGCGCAGCACGTCGGTGGCGACCACCTTGCCGTCCCGCCGGGCCACCGCCTTCAGCTCACCGGGCCGGTACGGCACCTTCCAGGTCAGGTGCAGCTTGCCCGCACTGCCGTTGGGGCTGGTGTAACTGCCCGGGTAGGGGCCGTCGGTGAAAGTCTTGTCGTCGCCGGTGGCCTCGGTGGTCTCCAGATAACCGCGGCCGTCGGTGGTCTTCTTGGCGTCGAACTCCCGCACCCCGAGGGACTGTCCGTCGAGGAACAGCTCGACCGACGGGACGTTGGCGTACGCCCACACCTCGACCGTGGCGCCTTCCTCGTGGTTCCAGGTCGTCGGCAGCAGGTGGACCATCGGCTCGGTCGTCCACTGGCTGCGGAACAGGTGGTACATGTCCTTCGGGAAGCCGGCCGTGTCGACGGCGCCGAAGAAGGACGCCTTCACCGGGAAGACGTCGTACGGGGTCGGCTCGCCGATGTAGTCGATGCCCGACCACAGGAACTGCCCCGCGAACCACTTCCGGTCCCGGTCCTTCTTGTGCCCGTACTCACCGCTCATCGTCCAGGACGCGAGGTTGTTGTCGTAGGAGGAGGTCTCCCGCCTGCCCGGCGTGTGGTTCTCGCCGGTGTTGAGGTGCTCCGGTTCCTGGTACGAGCCCCGGGTCGAGGTCTCCGAGGAGGACTCGGACTCGAAGAGGAACAGGTGGGGGTACCTGGCGTGCAGGGCGTCGACCGACCTGGCCGTGTTGTAGTTCAGGCCCAGGCCGTCGAGCTTGGCGAGCATGCGGTCGGCCGCGGAACCCGTGGCGGGCAGGCCGTGGTACTTGTTCGAGCCGATGACGACCGGGCGGGTGCCGTCGGCGGCCTTGACGGCGCCGATGATCCGGTCGGCCATGGCGAGCCCGGCGGTCGAGGTGGAGTCGGGGATCTCGTTGCCGATGGACCACAGGACGACGGCGGGCGAGTTGCGGGCCGCCCGCACCATCTCCGTGGCGTCCCTCTCGCACCACTCGTCGAAGAACCGGCCGTAGTCGTACCTGGTCTTGCCGGTCCTCCAGCAGTCGAACGCCTCCACCATCATCACGATGCCCAGCTCCTCGCAGACCTGGATCATCTGCGGCGAGGGCGGGTTGTGCGAGGTGCGGAAGGCGTTGACGCCCATCGACTTCATGATCGTCATCTGCCGGCGCACCGCGTCGACGCTGATCGCCGCGCCGAGGGCACCCTGGTCGTGGTGCAGGTCGACGCCCTTGATCTTGGCGTAGGTGCCGTTGAGGGAGAAGCCCTCGTCCGGGTCGAAGCGGTAGGTGCGGATGCCGAAGGGGGTGCGGTACGTGTCGGTGGTGCGGCCGCCGGCGCGGAGTTCGGTGTGCAGGGTGTAGCGGTGGTCCGGGCTCGTGAAGTGCCACAGGAGGGGTTCGGGGACGGTCAGTTCGTGGGTCTCGGTGGCCTGCTCGGAGACGGCGGCGGTGGTGGACGTGCGGGCGACCGTGCGGCCGTCGGGGCCGGTGATCCGGGACAGGATCTCGACGTCGGTACCGGCGCCGGACTCGTTGAGCACGGTGGTGGCGACCCGCACCACGGCCCGGTCCGGACCGACCTCGGGTGTGGTGACGTACGTGCCCCAGCGGGCCACGTGCACGGGCTCGGTGATCACCAGGCGTGCCTCGCGGTAGATGCCGCTGCCCGAGTACCAGCGGCTGCTCGGCAGCTGGTTGCCGACCTTGACCGCGAGGACGTTCGGGGTGCTGCCGTCGGTGTGCACCAGGTCGGTGAGGTCGAGCGCGAAGCCGGTGTAGCCGTAGGGGTGGCGGCCGGCCTCGGTGCCGTTGCAGTAGACGTACGAGTCCATGTAGACGCCGTCGAACTCCACCGAGACGCGTTTGCCGGCATGGGCGGGCGGCAGGGTGAAGGCAAGCCGGTACCAGCCGAGGCCGCCCGGGAGGAATCCGGTGCCGCTGGTGGTGCCGTGGTCCGTCGTGGGGGTCTGCTCGATGCTCCAGTCGTGGGGTGCGGTCACCTCGCGCCAGGCCGAGTCGTCGTACCCGGGCTCGGCGGCCTGTGCGTAGGCGCCGGTCGGGTCGGTGATGCCGCCCGGGTTGACCAGCGCGAAGCGCCAGCCTTCGCGCAGCGGGACGGTGTGGCGTCCCGGCGCGGCACCGGACGCCCCGGCGGCCGGTGCGGCCACGGCGTCCGAGCCGCTCAGGAGTGCTCCGGCCGCGGGCGCTGCCGTGGCTGCGACCAGAACCGATCTGCGAGTGACCGTCATGACGGCTCTCCCTCATCAGGGCCCAGAAGTACTCACAACTGATCGTGAACAAACAGATTCTGACGGTCCGCCACCGGCGATCGTCAAGGGCGCCGCACCCGGTACCTGCCCTGGCCGGCACTTCGGCCTGAATTCCCCCTTGACCGTGTTCGAGGGGTCGGCCCGGTCTGCGGGGGTCGGGGTCCACGGGGGTGCGCGACGCACTACGCTGGAACGCAAGTGGTGCCACCTGTTCACTGTGAGTGTGCGCTTGGGAGCGGCGACGATGAGCCGGGTCTATCCGTTCGACGATGCGGCCACGGCCCGGGCTGTCATCGACGACGACGGAACGCTGGTGGAGTGGAACGAGGGCGCGCGACGCCTGCTCGGCCACCCGGCCGACGAGGTCGTGGGCCGCCCCGCGACCCTGCTGCTGGCCGGGCAGGACTCCCTGGTCACGCCCTCCGGCCGACGCTGGGAGGGGACGGTCGGTTTGCGCCACCGGGACGGCCGCACGGTCTCCGTGTGGCTGCTCGCCCACCGCCGCCCGCCCGGTGACGGGCACCGCGGCGACTGGCTCGTGGTCACCCCGCTGACCGGCCGCGACCCCGGCACCGACGACGATCCGCTCACCCGGGCCGGACTGGTCCAGTCGCCGTGTGCCGTCGCCGTGTACGACGACGCGCTTCGGCTGCGCCGGATGAACGAGGCCATGGCCGAGGTGATCGGACTGCCCGAGGAGCGCGTGCGGGGCCTCAGGGTCGCCGAGATCGGCGGCAAGCAGCAGAGCGAGGAGCTGGAGCAGAACATGCTCCAGGTACTGACCACCGGCCGCCCGCTGGACATCGAGACCCTCATGCGCACCGGCGGCGAGGACCGGGCGCACGCCTGGCTGGCCCGGATGGCGCCGGTCACCGACGACGAGGGCCGGGTGCGGGGCGTGTGCCTGGCGGCACACGACGTCACCGACAACTACCGGGCCCGGCAGCGGCTGCAGCTGCTGAACGAGGCCAGCGTGCGCATCGGCTCGACCCTCGACGTCACCCGTACGGCGCAGGAGCTGGCGGACGTGTGCGTGCCCGCGCTCGCCGACTTCGTCACCATCGACCTGCTGGACCCGCAGGAGTACGGCGGCGAGCCCCCGGCGCGCGTCACGGCCCCGGTGAACCTGCGCCGGGTCGCGCACCAGTCGATCCTGCGCGGCATTCCGGAGGCGGTCGCCAAGCCCGGGCAGACCGAGGTGTACCCGGACTTCTCCCCGCAGGCGGACTCGCTGACCGCCGGCCGCACCATCCGGGCCACGGTGGCCGCGGGCGACATGGACCAGTGGCTCACCTGGAGCAGCGTGCGCGGCGACCGGGTGCGGGACTTCGGCATCCACTCCTCGATGTCCGTGCCGATCCGGGCCCGCGGGCTGACCCTCGGGGTGGCGGTCCTCACCCGGCACCGGAGCCCGGGGCCGTTCACCGACGACGACATGCTGCTGGCCGAGGAGATCACCGCCCGGGCCGCCGTCTGCATCGACAACGCGCGCCGCTACTCCCGTGAGCGCGAGACCGCCCTCGCGCTGCAGCGCAGCCTGCTGCCCCGCACGCTCCCGCGCACGGCCGCTCTGGAGGCCTCCTCCCGCTATCTGCCGGCGGCCCGGGCCGGGGTGGGCGGCGACTGGTTCGACGTGATCCCGCTGTCCGGGATGCGGGTCGCGATGGTCGTCGGGGACGTCGTCGGGCACGGCATCCAGGCCTCGGCCACCATGGGCCGGCTGCGCACCGCCGTACGCACCCTCGCCGACATCGACCTGGCCCCGGACGAGCTGCTCACCCACCTCGACGACCTGGTGGTCCGGCTGTCGGAGGAGTCCGGCGGCGAGGGCAGCCCCGGCGAGGTCGGCGCCACCTGCCTGTACGCCGTCTACGATCCGGTGTCGCGGCGCTGCACGCTGGCCCGGGCAGGGCATCCGCCGCCGGTGGTGCTGATGCCGGGCAGCGAGCCGCGCCAGCTGGACCTGCCCGCCGGTCCCCCGCTGGGCCTGGGCGGGCTGCCGTTCGAGTCGGCCGAGGTGGGGCTCCCCGAGGGCACCGTCCTCGCCCTGTACACGGACGGTCTGGTGGTGTCCCGGGCCGGGGACACCGGCCGGCAGGAGCTGTTCCAGGCACTGGGGGCCTACGCGGACTCGCTGGACGAGACCTGCGACCAGATCCTGCAGGCGCTGCTGCCGCCGGGCGGCACCGCCGACGACGTGGCGCTGCTGCTGGCCCGCACCCGGGGGCTGGCCTCCTCCCAGGTGGCGACCTGGGACATCCCCGCCGATCCGGCACTGGTCGCACCGATCCGCAAGCAGGTCCTGGAGCAGCTGGAGCGCTGGTCGCTGAGCGAGGTCGGGTTCACGGCGGAGCTGGTGGTGAGCGAGCTGGTCACCAACGCCATCCGGTACGGAGCCCACCCGATACGGCTGCGGCTGATCCACGACCCCGTCACGCTGATCGTCGAGGTGTCCGACACCAGCCACACCGCCCCGCACCTGCGGCGTGCCAAGACCTTCGACGAGGGCGGCCGCGGGCTGCTGCTGGTCGCCCAGCTCACCCAGCGCTGGGGCAGCAGGCACACCGCCGAGGGCAAGACGATCTGGGCGGAGCTGTCGCTGCTCGACGAGGACCGGTGACCGCTGCCGGAGGTCTGCAGGCGCAGTGGCAGGGGGCCGGTGACCAGGAGGCGGAAGCAGTGGTTCAGTAGCCCCGCAGCCAGGGCCGTACCAGTTTGCGGGCCTCGTGCAGCCGGGACTTGAGAGTGCCGAGGGGGATGCCGACACGCTCGGCGATCTCGGCGTACTCCAGCTGGCAGATGTCCCGGTAGACCAGGGGCGCGACCAGGTGCGGGTGCTCGCGCTCCAGCCGGTCCAGGGCCTCCAGCAGATCGATCCGGGAGCCCGCGATGACGCTGGTGGTGCGCGGGTCGATGTGCTCGGCGGGCTCGATGACCACGGGCTGCTCGGCCGACCGGCGTTTCAGCTCGCGGTACTTCTGCCGGCAGCAGTTGGCGACGACCGTGTAGAGCCAGGTGCTGAAGCGGCTGCGGCCCTCGAAGGCGGAGATGTGCCGGGCCACCTGGAGCAGTACGTCCTGGGCGGCCTCCTCGGCGTCCTCCCGGCAGGGCAGGAAGCGCCCGCAGCGGCGCACCACCTCGGGCCGCAGCTCGGTCAGCAGCCGGTCCAGGGCCGCTCGGTCGCCCGCCGCGGCACGCCGGGCGAGGTCTTCGGCCGTCACCCCATCCTGCACGTCAGGGTCCCCCTCGAAGTCGATCTCAGGGCAGGCATGATAGTCGTATGCACTCCCTGGAGCGGATCGGCCGCTACCGCCTCGAACGAACCCTGGGCACCGGCGCCTTCGCCACGGTGTGGCTCGCTCACGACGACGAGCTGGACGCCCTGGTCGCGGTGAAGGTGCTCGCCGAGAACTGGGCCCACCGGCTCGACGTCCGGGAGCGCTTCCTGTCCGAGGCCCGGCTGCTGCGCCGGGCCGGCTCCAGCCGGGTCGTCCAGGTCTACGACATCGGTGAACTGCCGGACGGCAGACCGTACTTCGTGATGCAGTACGCCGACGGCGGCACCCTGGCCGATCTGCTGGCGGCCGGCCCGCTGCCGGTGTCCCAGGCGCTCGTGCTGACCGCGCAGGCCGCGTGGAGCGCCGCCGCGCTGCACGAGGCGGGCATCGTCCACCGCGACATCAAGCCGAGCAACGTGCTGCTGCACACCGCCCCGGACGGCGAGAGGCGACTGCTGCTGGCCGACCTGGGGCTGGCCAAGAGCCTCGCACAGGCCTCGGTGCTCACGCTCGCGGCGGGCTCGGCGGGCTATCAACCGCCGGAACAGGCCGAACCCGGGGAGGGTATCGACGCCCGCGCCGACGTCTACAGCCTGGGCGCGGTGGGCTACGAGCTGGTCACCGGGACCGTGCCCGGGCCGCCGGGCAGGGTGGTACCGCCGCGGCGGCTGCGGCCGGACCTCGGCGAGGACGTGGAGCGGGTGCTCCTGCGCGCCCTGGAGCCGGACCGGGAGCGGCGCTGGCCGGGAGCACACGCGTTCGCGGACGAACTGGAGCGGCTGGCGGCGGCCTCCGGCGTCCGGCACGGCAGGCGGCTCGACGGCGTCCGGGGCCGGCTCGGCACCGGGTCGCTCGTGCTGGCCGCGGTACTCGCCGCCGGGGCCGCCGCCGTCACCGTCACCGTGCTGCTCCACCGGCCGGACACCGCCGAACAGTCCACGGTGAAGGACTCCACCGGCCGGGTCGCCGTGCAGGTGCCGGCCGCCTGGGCCCGGCAGGTGCGCGGCTCCGGCTGGGATCCGCACGCGCTCGGGCTGCCGGCGGGGCACGAGCCCGGCCTGGTGGTCGCCGACGACGTGGCGCACTGGTCCGACCTCAAGGCCGCGGTCGACGGCGTCTTCCTCGGGGTCAGTGAGCACGGCGACGTCACCGCCCGGGTGAAGACCCTCGCCCACTCCGGCTGCCGCGAAACCGGCAGCCGCACCTTCACCGGCGCCCGCTGGCGCGGCCTGATCCGGACCTGGGACACCTGTCCGGACGGCGGCTCCGTCACCGAGTCCGCGCTCCGCCCGGCGGACGGCTCCACCGGGCCACAGGTGTACGTGCAGGTACGCCGGCAGGGTGACAGCGACGCGACCGAGGCCATAATCCGCTCCCTGCGGGTCACCTGACACGACGCACGAGGTCGGGCGGGGTCAAATCGGGGAAAAGAAGCCTGCGAGTCCCGAACTTTTCCGGTGGCCCGGGCATCGCAGTGTGATGACGGCGCACCCGGCGCCGAAGGCACGCGGCAGCCGCGTGCCACGAACATCCAGGAGTGTTGAGCGACATGGCGTACTCATCCCGGTCATTGCAGCGCGGGGCCCTGCTCGCGGGCACGGCGGCCGTACTGGGCCTCCTGACCGCCTGCGGCAGCAACGACACCCACTCGACACCCCAGACGGTGCCGGGCACCGCGGCTCCGGCGACCGAGACCACGGGCGGTGCACCCTCGTCCGGCACGTCCGCCGCAGCCTCGACACCGGACGGCGGCACGGCGTCCGCGACCCCGGGCAAGGCCGCCTCCTCCGGCACCGGCACCACGACCCAGAGCGGCAGCGCCCGGTGCCACACCTCCGAGCTGCGTGCCGCCGTCGGCAGCAACAACCCGGGCGCCGGCCAGGAGAACTTCCCCATCGTGCTCACCAACAAGTCCGCCCGGACCTGCACCGTGCGCGGCTATCCGGGCGCGGCCTTCGTGAACGCCTCCGGGACCCAGCTCGGCCCGGACCCCAAGCGGTCCGGGGGCTCGCCGGTCACGGTGACCCTGCGGCCCGGACAGAGCGCCTGGGCGGGCCTGACCTTCTCCAACCCGGAGATCAGCGGCGCCAAGACGGCCACGCCGGCCACCCTGGTGGTCACCCCGCCGGACGAGCGGGACCCGCTGAAGGTGGCGTGGACGGCCGGAGCGGTCCCGGTGTCCGGGAACTCATCCTCCGTCTTCCTGACCGTCTTCAACTCCGGTACCGGCGCCTGACCGAAGCCCCTCCGAGAACCCCGCTGTCCGGTCCCGGACAGCGGGGTTCGTCATGAGCGCGCCACAAGTGTCACAGGACGGCAACACGTCCCGGCCGCCGCGATCTTTCCGCGAGGACCCCTCATCGAACCCGTCGACCGCACAGCGAGAAGGCTCCGCAGGGAGCCGCGACGAGGAAACCGGGGAAGAACATGAGCGGCATTTCACGCAGGCGGGTGCTGACGGCGGGGGCGGCCGCGGGCGCCCTCGGGGCCCTGTCCGCCTGCTCCACCGCCGGCGGGCTGTCCGTCGGCGAGAAGGACCCGGCGTACGGCAAGGGCACCGAGCAGGCCCGGCCGGCCAAGCCCATCGGCGACGGATCCACCGCCGACACCGGCCCGCAGCCGCACCAGCCGAAGCCGGTCCGGCTGAAGCCGGGCCAGAAGCCGCCGCAGTTCGTGGTGTTCTCCTGGGACGGCGCCGGTGAGCTGAGCAACAAGCTGTTCACCCGGTTCCGCAAGGTCGCGTCCGACCACGGCGCCAAGATGACCTTCTTCCTCAGCGGCATCTACACGCTGCCGGAGGCCAAGAAGGAGCTGTACCGGCCGCCGCGGCACGCGGTCGGCGCGTCCGACATCGGCTACCTCGCCGACCGGCACATCCACGCCACCATCCAGCAGGTGCGGGCCGCCTGGCTGGAGGGCCACGAGATCGGCACCCACTTCAACGGGCACTTCTGCGGCGCGACCGGGGTGCGCAACTGGTCGCCCGCCGAGTGGCGCAGCGAGATCGAGCAGGCGATCGACTTCGTCACGAAGTGGAAGACGAACACCGGCTTCTCCGACCTCGAACCGCTGCCCTTCGACTACCGCAAGGAGCTGACCGGCGGCCGCACCCCCTGTCTGGAGGGGCAGACCAACCTGCTGCCGACCGCGGCCGCGCTCGGCTGGAAGTACGACGCCAGCTCCCCCGGCGGCCTGCAGATCTGGCCGGGCAAGGTGCAGGGCGGCCGGATCTGGGACTTCCCGCTGCAGTCCATACCCTTCGCCGGCCACTCCTTCCAAGTGCTGTCGATGGACTACAACATGATGTTCAACCAGTCCGGCGGGAACCCCCTGGGCGATCGCACCCGGTTCGACGCCTGGCGCGCTCAGGCCAGAGACACCTACCTGGCCGGGTTCCGGCGCGCGTACGAGACCAACCGCGCTCCCTTCTTCATCGGCAACCACTTCGAGCGCTGGAACGGCGGCATCTACATGGACGCCGTCGAGGAGGCGATCGGCCGGATGGCCGAGCACGACGAGGTCCGGTTCGTGTCCTTCAAGCAGCTCGTGGCCTGGCTGGAGGCCCAGGACCCGGCGGTGCTGCGCAAACTGCGCACGCTGTCGCCCGGGCAGGCCCCGGTGGGCGGCTGGGACGAGTTCCTGGGCGCGGCGGGCACCCGGTCCTCCTAGTCCGCGCTCCGGCGTTTGTTTTCATGGGCGGCCACCATCCGATGTTTTCATGGGCGGGCACCATCTGATCGATCCGGAGGACCCGCCCTGAACACCCCGCTCCTCGAAGCCCTGTCCGCCGTGCTGCTCGCCGCCGTGCTCGCCTGGGCGGTGGTACGGCCCTTCGGGTGGCCGGAGGCGGTACTGGCCGTCCCGGCCGCCGGGATCGCCGTCGCCACCGGGGCGATCTCGCCGGACCACGCCCGGACCGAGGTCGAACAGCTGGGGCCGGTGGTGGGGTTCCTGGCGGCCGTGCTGGTGCTCGCCCACTTCTGCGATCTGGAGGGGCTGTTCCAGGCGTGCGGGGCGTGGATGGCCCGATGGGCGGCGGGCCGCCCGGTGCGGCTGCTGGCGGCGGTGTTCGCGCTGGCGTCGGCGATCACGGCGGTGCTCAGTCTGGACGCCACGATCGTGCTGCTCACCCCGGTCGTCTTCGCGACGGCCGCGCGAACGGGCGTACGGCCGAAGCCGCACGTGTACGCCTGCACGCATCTGTCGAACACGGCGTCGCTGCTGCTGCCCGTATCCAACCTGACGAACCTGCTGGCCTTCGCGGCGAGCGGGCTGACCTTCACCCGGTTCGCGGCGCTGATGGCGCTGCCGTGGCTGGTGGCGATCGGCGCCGAGTACCTGGTGTTCCGCCGGTTCTTCGCCCGTGACCTCACCGCGGCGGCCCCGGCGGCCCGGGACACCGGCGAGGCGCCGCGGCTGCCCCTGTTCGCGCTGGTGACCGTCGGCTGCACGCTGGCGGGGTTCGTGGTGGCGTCGGCGTTCGGGGTGGACCCCGCGTGGGTGGCCGCCGCGGGGGCGCTGGTGCTGGCCGGGCGGGCGCTGGTACGGCGGAAGGCGACTCCTGTCACCGTCGTACGGGCGGCGGCGCCGGCCTTCCTGGCGTTCGTACTGGCGCTGGGCATCGTGGTGCGCGCGGTCGTCGACAACGGGCTCGCGGACGCGCTCGGACACGTCCTGCCCGGCGGCACGGGACTGCCCGCACTGCTCGGGACGGCCGCTCTGGCCGCCGTCCTCGCGAACCTCATCAACAATCTGCCCGCGGTGCTGGTGCTGCTGCCGCTCGCCGCTCCCGCCGGTTCCGGCGCGGTGCTCGCCGTCCTGCTCGGGGTGAACATCGGCCCGAACCTGACCTACGCCGGGTCGCTCGCCACCCTGCTGTGGCGGCGGATCGTGCACCAGCACGAGCACGGCGTGGACCTCGGGGAGTTCACCCGGCTCGGCCTGATCGCCGTGCCCTCCGCGCTGGCCGTGTCGGTGGTGGCACTGTGGGGGTCCCTGCAGATTTTCTGAGGGTTCCCCTTCTCCGAAGGGTTCCGAGAGCCGAGGGAGGCCGACCGGATGCGTGTGATCGCCTGGCTCGTCGAGGGCACCTGGCCCGCCTGTGTGGACGCCGTACGCGACCACGCCCCGCACGCCTCCGAGGTGGTGCTGCTGCATGTGACCGGTCCGGACGTGCCCGGGGTCGCGCACGGCGCGTACGCGGGGCTCCTCGGCCGGGGCCATCCCGAACGCGACCCGGGCAGCCGCCTGGAGGCGCTCGGTGACAGCTCGGCGGCCGAACTCCTGGCCGCGGCGGCCGAGCGGCTGGGGCGCCCGTGCACCTGCGAGGAGCGGGCGGGGCGTGTCGAGCGGGAGGTGGTGGCCGCGGCCGACGGGGCCGATCTGCTGGTGCTGGCCCGGGACGGTGACCGTTCCCGGCTCGGCCCGCACAGCCTGGGCCCGGCCGTCCGGTTCGCCGTCGACCACGCGCCCTGCCCGGTGCTGTTGGTGTGGCCCGAACCGGCCCCGGGCCTCGGGACGATCCCTCCCCCGCCGTCGCACCACCACTGAGCCGCACCGCGGGCGGGCTGCGGCCGGGCGGCGCTCAGCGGTGGTGACCGCCCGTGCCGCCGTTGTAGCCGCCGCCACCGCCCCAGTCGCAGTAGTCCGGGTAGACCGAGCAGTAGTCGCGCGTGGGGGAACTCGACGGCGCCGGGCTGGACTTGGACGCGGTCGGGGTGGACGCCGGGGACGGGGTCGCCGAGGCCTTGGGAGTGGACCTGGCCGACGGAGGTGGCGCGGTGGTGTTGTCGGTGTCCCAGTTGACGACTTCCATCTGCAGGTCCGGCTTGGCGGTGTCGACGGTCCAGCGCTGGGCCGGGTTCGCGGCGCGGTTCTTGAGGACGAGGGCGCCGGAGCCGTCGGTCGCGGCCGGGGTCAGCGCCAGGTCCTGGTCCGAGCGGGGCACCAGGGCGCCCTGGAGCGTGAAGTCGTAGCGGATGTCCTTGGCGGCCGCACCGGTGACCGAGCAGGGGGCGAGCCGCACGGAGTAGCCGAGGTGGGAGTCCAGACACAGATCCGGGGCGGAGGCGTTGCGCAGCAGTCCGTCGGTCTCGTACGACCACTGCTGGCTCGCCTCCGAGGAGCAGTCGGTGAGCTCGGTCTCCGCGCCCTCGACCGCCTTCTTGCCGACGACGCCCACGCACAGCCCCGAGGCGAGGTTGTGCAGCCGGCCGCGCAGCACGCCCTTGGTGGTGCCGCTCGTACCGGCCCAGGACGGACCCGGCCTGGCGGAGCCCTTGCCCGGCACCCGGGACGGCGTGCCGCCGGGGGCCGGGGTCCGGTCGTCGCCCGAGCCGAGCACCGACCACAGGACCAGCGGGAGGACGACCAGGCCGCTGACGGTGACGACGGCCAGGGCGAGATTGCGGCGCCGGACACGGCGGGCCGCCCGGTGCGCGGAACGGCGGGAGCGGCCGGGCGCGTCGGCAGGGGCGGGGGTGGCGGGCGCGGATGCCACGGGGGCGAAGGCCTCACCGCCCAGGGGAACCGAGGGGGCCGGTACGGGGTCCGGGGCCGGGTCGGTGGTCTCCTCGGTGCGGGCCGCCCGGGATTCCATGTAGGCGTGGGCACCCCAGCCGAGGACCGCCTCGGCGAGTGCGAGGCCGAGTCCCGTGTTGAACTGGGCCAGCTGGTCGGCGGTCTGGCTGCAGTGCCGGCAGCCGGACAGATGCTGCTGCAGGTCGGGGTCGACGTCGATCCCGCCGCGGCGGAAGGTCACGTCGAGCATGCGCAGGTAGCGCTGGCACTCGGCCTCGGGGGCGAGTTCACGGTGGGCCTGGAGGCATTCCTCGCGCAGCCGTTCGCGGGCGCGCCGCAGTTCGACCCGGGTCTCCTCGTCGTCCAGGCCGAGCAACGCGGCGGGGACGGCGAGGGGTTCGGCTTCGACCTCTATGTGCCACAGCACCGCGCGGGCGGACTGGGGCAGCCGCTGGAACGCGCGGGACAGCAGTCGCCGGCCGGACGGCGGCAGCAGACGGGCGGCCACGCGCTCCCCGTTGCCGGTGTCCGCCCGCAGCGCGGGGTGGAGGAGTTCCTGACGGCCGTCGCCGTCCCACTCGGCCGCGATCCGGCGGACGGTGACCAGCAGATGCGGGCGCCAGGCGGCGGACGGGCCCGCCTGACGGAGCGACTCGCCGAAGAGCCGGGTGAAGGCGGCCGTGGTGAGCATGCCTGCGGCGCGCGGTCCCTCGGTGCACAACCGGGCGTAGGCGAAGGCCGCTTCCCAGTGCCGGTCCAGGAGTTCACCGACCGGGTGGAGCGCGGGTGTCGTTCCCGTCCACTTCTTCAGTTCGGCACTCAGTTGCTCGTCCGAGACGTCGAACCGACGGGCGGTTGGGGCGGAATCCGACCGGCCTGCGTCATTCACGGCTGCGTTCCTCCGGGCGCGACACGGGAATTAGTCCGTACCAAGGGTACGGAATTGGGATTCGGCATCCCGAACGTCCGCCTGGGCTGCTCATTTGAAGCGTGGGGGGCGAACGGGAGCGGCCTGGCGCATGCAGCAGGAAATGTAATTGCCTACACGCCGACAGCGCACACTTTCGCACAGGCCGACGTCATTGAACAAGAGATCTCTCACTTTTAAACATTGCGTCGACAAGCGGCTATTTGATCATTCGTCAATGAGCGCCTTTGCCGTGCATTACGACCGCTCCCCCGCGCGATAGGCGCCGGGCGGCACTCCGTAGCGCTCGCGGAAGACACGGCTGAAATGGAAGGGGCTCGGGAACCCGGACGCGGCCGCCACCCGCTCCACCGTCAGGTCGGTGGCCTCCAGCAGCCGTGCCGCGTGCCGCAGCCGGGCCTCACGCAGGGCGCGCATGGGCGGTCTGCCGGTCCGCAGGGTGAACAGGTGGGCGAACCGGGACGGGGAGAGCGACACGCCCCCGGCGAGCGAGGCGACGGTGTGCGGCGCGCCCGGGTCGGCGGCGATCAGCTCCTCGGCGTGTCGCACGCGGGTGTCGTCGCCCGGCTCGGGTGCCGGCTCGCGGGCGCCCGAGGCAGCGAGCAGCACGACCTCCTCCAGCGCGCCCAGGGCCAGCTCCCGCGCCAGGCTGCCGTGGGCCACGGCCACCGGGTCCGCCGCCTCGGGCGGTGTGCCCGGCGCGGGCCGGCGGGCGTCGGCGAGCATCCGGCCGAACGCGGCCTCGATGCGCCCGTGCAGGCCCGCGGGGACGGGGGCGACGACGTACAGACCGTCGGCGACGGCGTACGGGCCGAGCCAGGGCGCCCAGGACGTCCGGGCCTGGCAGTGCGCCCACCAGAACCGCCAGTGCGGAGCACCGGAGGCCACGGCGTAGCGGTGGGCCACCCCCGGGGCGAGCACCACCAGATGCCCGGCGGCCGCCTCGGCACGCGCGTCGCCCTGGCGGAACGTGCCGCGCCCGCCCGTGGTGAAGGTGAACAGCCAACTGTCCGACCCCCGCGGCCGGTCCACGCCGTACCCCGGTCCCTGGTCGTAGCGCCCGGTCACCACCAGGCCCGGTGGCGGCGACGGGTCGCCGGCAGCAGTCCCGGGCAGTCCGTCAGCGTGCATGGGCATCCTCCGTGAAGGCGCGTCGCCCTAGCGTGGCAGGCAGGTGACCGGCGGACGAGGAGCGGACACATGACAGCCACGGACAACGGCGGCATCCGGCTCGACACACTGCGCCGGCAGTTCGAGGAGGCGGGATTCACCGTCGTACGCGGGCTGTTCGGACACGACGAGATCGAGCGGCTGCGCGACGGCTTCGCGGCGCTGCAGGCGGCCGGGCCGGTCCCCGGGCACTTCGAGCCGCGGCCCGCGGACCCCGACCCGCTGCGCAGGCATCCCCGGGTGATGCAGCCGCACGAGTTCAGCGCGCCGGCGCGGGAGTTCCTGCTGGACGCCCGGCTGCGGGCGGTGCTGGAGGTGCTGTTCGGCGAGGAGGTACTCGCCGCGCAGAGCATGTTCTACTTCAAGCCGCCGGGCGCCCGGGGCCAGGCGCTGCACCAGGACAACTTCTATCTTCGCGTCGAGCCGGGCACCTGTGTGGCCGCGTGGGTGGCCTGTGACGTCATCGACCGGGACAACGGCGGCCTCGAAGTCGTGCCGGGCACGCACCGGATGGATCTGTTCTGCCCCGAACTGGCCGACGAGGAGCTGTCGTTCGCCCGGGAGTACGTCCCGCCGCCGCCCGGGCTGGCTCCGGTGCCCGTGGACATGGCACCGGGCGACGTACTGTTCTTCAACGGCAGCCTGGTGCACGGTTCGGGGCCCAACCGCAGCGCCGACCGCTTCCGGCGCTCCTTCATCGGGCACTACGTGGGCCGTTCGGCCGAGCGCATCGGGGTCTACTACCGGACGCTGGCCATGTCCGGTGCGCGGGTCCCGCTTCCGGGCAGCGAGGGTGCGGGTCCGTGCGGCACGGAGTTCGCACCGCACGGACCGCATTGAGGAGCAGGGGGCCCGTCGAGGATCAGTGGCCGCTGATCGCGCGCGGGGTGTAGGGCTCCTCCAGTTCCTCGATCTCCTTGTCGCTCAGCTCCAGTTCGACGGCGGCCACCGCGTCCTCGATGTGCTGCGGCCTGGCCGCGCCGACGATCGGTGCGGCCACCGTGTCCTGGTGCAGCAGCCAGGCGAGGGCGACCTGCGCGCGCGGGACACCCCGGTCGGCGGCGATACGGGTGACGGCCTCGACGATCGAGCGGTCGCTCTCCAGGTAGAGCCGGCTGCCGAAGTTGTCCTGGGCGCTGCGCTCGGTGACGGTGCCCCAGTCGCGGGTGAGCCGGCCGCGGGCCAGCGGGCTCCAGGGCAGCACCCCCACACCCTGGTCCGCACAGAGCGGCAGCATCTCCCGCTCCTCCTCGCGGTAGAGCAGGTTGTAGTGGTTCTGCATGGACACGAACTTGGTCCAGCCGTGCCGCTCGGCCGTGTACTGGGCCTTGGAGAACTCCCAGGCGTACATCGAACTCGCCCCGATGTAGCGCACCTTGCCCGCCTTGACCACGTCGTGCAGCGCCTCCATCGTCTCCTCGACGGGCGTGGCGTGGTCGTAGCGGTGGATCTGGTAGAGGTCGACGTAGTCGGTGCCGAGGCGGCGCAGGCTGTGGTCGAGCTCGGACATGATGGCCTTGCGGGACAGCCCGCCCCCGTTGGGACCCGGCCGCATCCGGCCGTGGACCTTGGTGGCCAGCACGATCTCGTCGCGGTCGGCGTACTCACGCAGGACCTTGCCGACGATCTCCTCGCTGGTGCCGTCGGAGTAGACGTTGGCGGTGTCGAAGAAGTTGACGCCCGCCTCCAGCGCCTGCCGGATCAGCGGCCGGGACGCCTCCTCGTCGAGGGTCCACTCGTGGACACCGCGGTCGGGCA
The DNA here is from genome assembly GCF_007827595.1 of Streptomyces sp. BK340. GTDB lineage: Bacteria > Actinomycetota > Actinomycetes > Streptomycetales > Streptomycetaceae > Streptomyces. The sequence continues at coordinate 5,699 of NZ_VISR01000012.1, read as the reverse complement.
GCCCGTAGGTCATGCAGCCCAGACAGATCCGCGAGACGTCCAGGCCCGTCGAACCGAGCTTCACGTACTGCATCGTCACTGCTCCTGCCTTCCGGGGCGATGGTCACTCAGGAGCGTACGGCGTGCTCCGGCGCCGACTTGACTGCGACGTCGCGCGGACGATTGGATCCTGACACGTGATCGAACGAGCGGACGTGCCCACCAGAGGCGTCTCCCGTGTCCCAGGTCCCGGGAGGACCGCCGGCACCGCACTGCTCGCCGTCGCCGTCGCGATGTCGGCCCTGACGGGTTGTGACTCGGGCAGCGCGCCCGACGAGCGGCCCGGGAAGCCCGCCGTACGCCTGCCGCCGCGCCACGCCGGCTTCGACTACCAGATCGGCGGCGGCTACCCCCCGCCCGCCGGCGTCCGGATCGTCAGCCGCGACCGCTCCGACTCCCCGGCGCCGGGCCTGTACAACATCTGCTACGTCAACGCCTTCCAGGCCCAGCCGGAGGAGCGCTCCTCCTGGCCCGCCGACCTGCTGCTGCGGGACGGCCACGGCAAGGTCGTCATCGACGAGGACTGGCACGAGCCGCTGCTCGACCTGCGCACCCCGGCCCGGCGCAAGCGCGTGGCGGATCGGGTCAATCAGTGGATCGACGGCTGTGCGAAGAAGGGCTACGACGCCGTCGAGCCCGACAACTACGACAGCTACACCCGGTCCCACCATCTGCTCACGGCCGCCGACGCGACCGCGTTCATGCGCCTGATCTCCCGGCACGCACACGGCCTGAACCTGGCCGTCGGGCAGAAGAACACCGCCGAACTGGCCGGGCGGCGGCAGCAGGCCGGGCTGGACTTCGCGGTCGCGGAGGAGTGCGGGCAGTACGACGAGTGCGAGGTGTACGCCAAGGCGTTCGACGACCGCGTCGTGGACATCGAGTACACCGACAGCGGCCTGCGCAAGGCCGTCGCCCGCTGGGGCGAGCGGCTGAGCATCGTCCGCCGGGACGTGGACGTCTCCACACCGGGCAAGCCGGAATACGTCCGAAAGGTGCGGTGACGCGCCGCAGCGGCCCGCCGTCCCTCAGGGCCGCTCCAGCAGGTCCAGCGCGCTCTCCCAGGGGAACTCGGGCCGCCCGCCGCCTTCCTCGGGCATGCCGGAGTACGGCTCACCGAAGCGGACACCCATCCCGCGCAGCCGGATCAGGCTGTCCCGGTAGGCCGGGTGGGCGGCCAACGCATCCGCCACACAGGGCAGGACGGCGATCGGCACACCCAGCCCGGCGGCCTCGCACAGGGTGCCCACGGCGAGGGTGTCGGCCAGTCCGGCCGCCCACTTGTTGACGGTGTTGAAGGTGGCGGGGGCCACCACCACGGCGTCCGGCGGCGGGAACGGGCGCGGGTCGGCCGGTGACCGCCAGGCGGACCGTATGGGCCGGCCCGTCTGCGCCTCGACGGCGGTGGTGTCGAAGAAGCCGCCCATGGCGACCGGTGTGGCGATGACCCCGACCTCCCAGCCCCGCTCCTGGGCGGCGGTGATCAGCTTGCTGACGCCGACGGCGATCCCGGCCGCGCAGACGACGACATAGAGGAAGGGCTTCCGGTCCTGTTCGGTCATCCGGGCACCCTACTGAAGCGGGAAGGTCAGCCCCCGCTCGGCCTCGGGCCGCGGTCCGTGGATGCGCCGCTGGTCCTCCTCGATGCGGAGGTCGTTGATGCTCGCCTCCCGCCGGGTCATCAGACCGTGCTCGTCGAACTCCCAGAGTTCGTTGCCGTAGGAGCGCCACCACTGCCCGTCGGCGTCCCTGCACTCGTACTGGAAGCGGACGGCGATGCGGTTGCCCTCGAAGGACCACAGGTCCTTGCGCAGCGCGTAGTCACGCTCGCGGTGCCACTTGGCGGTGAGGAACTCGACGATCTCGGCGCGGCCGGTGACGAAGGTGTCGCGGTTGCGCCAGACGGAGTCCTCCGAGTAGGCGAGCGCCACCTTGTGCGGGTCGCGGGTGTTCCAGGCGTCCTCGGCGGCCTGGACCTTCCGCACGGCGGTCTCGTGGGTGAAGGGGGGCATGGGCGGGCGGTCGGTCATGGCGGCTCCTCGGCCTGTACGGGTTGCACGACACCGGAGAACGAGCGTTCTCCGTATGGGCTGCTACCGTAGGAGAACGCACGTTCTCTCGTCAAGGAGTGGGGTCGCACATGGACAGCGCGGTCGCCCGGGACCAGGCGCTCGACGCCGCGGAAGCCCTGTTCTACGCCCGGGGCATCCAGTCCGTGGGCATGGACGAGCTGCGCGGCGCCTCGGGCGTGTCGCTCAAGCGCCTCTACCAGCTGTTCCCCACCAAGGAACAGCTCGTCGAGGCCTATCTGGCCCGGCGGGACGAGCGCTGGCGCGGGCGGCTCGCCGAGCACGTGACACGGCAGCCGGACCCGCGGGAGCGGATCCCGGCCGTGTTCGACTGGCTGGAAGGGTGGTTCGGCGAGGACGGCTTCCGCGGCTGTGCCTGGATCAACGCGTACGGCGAACTGGGCGCCACGTCGGCCCGTGTGGCGGAGCAGGTGCGCGCGCACAAGGAGGCGTTCCGGGACTACCTCGCCTCGCTCGTGAGCGGGGCGGACTTGCCCGCCGCACTGACCGGCCCGCTGTTCCTGCTGGCCGAGGGCGCCATGGTCACGGCGGGCGTCACCGGCAGCACCCGGCCGGCGGCCGAGGCCCGCGAGGCGGCCCGGGTGCTGATGGCTGCCGCCGGTTAGGGCGTGTCCGACTTCACGCAGGGCGCGTGCGACCGCAAGGCGCCGGAGCGCCCACGTGACTCCGCCACGAGGGCGGTTCGGCAACGCGGCGAACGGGCGGCCGGCCGCCGCAAGGCAGGCGGGAGTTGCCGGACAGGCCCTGGGGCCGGGCCTGTCCGGGCGGATCAGGCCGGCCCCGGGCGACGGCGCCTCATCGGCAGAGGCAGAAGTGGGCGGGGGTCCGCACGAGTGCAGCCGAGCGCGGGGAGCCGGCAAACGGCGGCCACGCGGCCACGGGCTCGCCACACCTTTGACGCAGTGCGGGCGAGCGTCGGGAATCCGCAACCGGCGGCAACGCGGCTGCACCCCCGCACTCCTCAGGCGATGCGGGAGGGCGTGGCGGGCCCCGCGGTTCCGGCACGATCCGGTGGACAGGCCGGTGCGGGCTCAGCCGGCCGGCTCCGTCACCTTGATCGCTCCCACCGGGCAGGCGCGGGCCGCCTCGCGGACCATCGGGTCGCCCGCGCCGTCCTCGCGGTCGGGGATCAGCGTGCTGTAGCCGTCGTCGTCCTGGGTGAACACGCGCGGCGCGGTCAGCGCGCACTGGCCCGCGCCGATACAGACGTCCTTGTCGATCTCGATGTGCATGGACTGAGCCTCTTACCAGGTCACGGGGAGTTCCAGCATCCCCTGGATCGTGTCGCCGGGTTTGAAGGGGATCTCCTCGGCGGGCGCGGCCAGCCGCAGGCCGGGCAGCCGCCGGAGCAGGGCACCGAGGGCGATCTCCAGCTCCGCACGGGCCAGGTTCTGGCCCAGACACTGGTGGATCCCGAACCCGAAGGCCACGTGGTGACGGGCGGGGCGGTGGAAGTCCAGGGCGTCGGGGTCGTCGTACAGGGACGCGTCGCGGTTGATGATCGAGGTCGCGAAGAGCACGCCCTCGCCGGCCCGGATCGTGGTGCCGGCGACCTCGATGTCCTCCAGGGCCACCCGCAGCATGCCCTCCGCGATGGACAGCATCCGCATCAGTTCCTCGACGGCGGCGGGCAGCAGCGCCGGGTCGGCACGCAACTCGGCCAGCCGGTCGGGGTGCTGGAGCAGCGTGTAGGTGCCGAGCGAGATCATGTTGGCGGTCGTCTCGTGGCCGGCGACCAGCAGGATGACGGCCAGCGAGAGCAGTTCGGTCCGGTCCAGCGTGCCCTCGCTCAGCTGCTGGTGGACGAGGTCGTCCAGGACACCGTCACCGGGTTCGGTCTGCTGTGCCTTGCGGTCGATCAGGTCGCCGAGATACGCGTCCAGCCGCTCGCGCGCCGTCTGGGTGTCGGCGGCAGTCGGGCCGCGCAGCAGCCGGCGGGACTGCTCCTCGAAGAACTCGTGGTCGGCGTACGGCACCCCGAGCAGACCGCAGATCACCATGGACGGCACGGGCAGGGCGAAGGCGGAGACCAGTTCGGCCGGCGGGCCCTTCTCGACCATCTCGTCCAGGAGCCCGTCGACGATCCGCTGGATGGTGGGCCGCAGCCCGGTCGCGCGTTTGAGGGTGAACGACGGGATCATCATCCGCCGCTGCCGCTGGTGCACGGGGTCGTCGACGCCGAGCAGCGCGACCCGGCGGTCGCGGACGGCCGCGAAGCGGGCCGTGGGGATCGGGAAGTCGGGGCGGCTGCGATCGGTGGACAGGCGGCCGTCGGCGAGCAGCGCGCGGGCGGTGGCATGGCTGGTGACCAGCCAGATCTCGCGGCCGTCGAAGAGGGTGGCGCGGGACAGGGCTCGCCCGTCGCGCAGCGGCTGGTATCCGGTGGGCGGGTGGTAGGGGCAGGTGCGGTCCTGGGGGAAGGCGACGGGTTCGGCCGGGGTCGCCGGGCCGGTGATGTCCGTCAGTTCCGTCATGGAAAGACCTCGCAGACGAAAGAAGTGCGTCGTGCCGATCTTCATTAGATGCCCCAGGCACCTATGGGACGACGACAAGTTCGGCCAGATCGGTGATCGGTGCGATCTGGCCGAAGGGTGTGGTCACCGGGGTCGGGAACGCGCCGAAATTCGCTTGCCGCCGGGAAGCCGGCGGCCCGAGGATCTGCCCATGTTGCTTATGGACACCATTCTGCCGCCGACCGCCGCCACCGTCCTTCCGGTGCGGGGCCAGCAGCAGCCCGGCCGTCGTCGGAGGCCCGAGCCCGCACGCCCGTGACCGCCGCGCTCCTCGCCGGCCTGCTGGCCGGCTACGGCATCGCGATTCCCGTCGGCGCGGTCGGGACCTACCTGGTCTCCCTCACCGCCCGCACCTCGCTGCGCACCGGCGCCTGTGCCGCCCTCGGCGTCGCCACGGCCGACGGCCTGTACGCACTGGTGGCCGCGGCGGGCGGATCGGCCCTGGCGGCATCGCTGCGGCCGGCGCTGACCCCGTTGCGCTGGGCCTCGGCCCTGGTGCTCGTCACCCTCGCGGCCTGGGGCGCGGCCCTGGCCCTGCGCCAGTACCGCGCCCATCGCCGGACCACCCGCCCCGAGCGGCCGGTTCCCGGCGCCGGCCGCGCGTATCTCGGCCTTCTCGGGATCACGCTCCTCAACCCCGTCACGGTGATCTACTTCGTGGCTCTGGTGCTCGGCACCAGTACCGCGGACGCCGTACGGCCACTGGAAAGGGCCGTCTTCGTCGTGGCGGCCTTCGCCGCCTCCGCGAGCTGGCAGCTGCTGCTGGCGGGGGGCGGCGCCCTGCTCGGCCGCCTCCTCACCGGCCGCCGGGGACGGTTGCTGACGGCGCTGGTCTCCAGCGGGGTGATCCTGGCGCTGGCGGTGCGGATGACGGTGACACCAGGGTGACCGCCGTCGGTCAGGGCACACGGGTGCGCCAGGTCCTGTCGTCAGGCTCCCCGGACAGCACACCTAGGGGGTTTCGTCTGGATCAGGTCGGATCAGGCCGCGGCGTCCGGTGCGGTGCATCGCAAGGCGGAGGAGCACCCGCGTACTGGGCGTACCCGGGTGGTCCGAC
>NZ_VISR01000011.1:44924-263028 GCF_007827595.1 Streptomyces sp. BK340 | reverse complement strand
GTCAGCCCGCCCCCTTGTGCATACCTCATGCGGTCGGCATACCGCAGCGATCACGAGACGTCAGCCCCTACGACACCACGCTTTGAAGGTCAGTACCTAGTACTCCAGCTGTAGATCGCGATCTTCGTAGTGCGCGGTCTGCCGGGCGGCGGCAGCGGTCGGCTTGGGCTTGGTGGCTGCGGCGGGCTGGCGCGTAGGGTGCCGGGATGATCGCGATGCCAGAGGAGTTCGCGCAGAGCACTGTCGATCGCGAGGGGGAGGCCGGGGCGGCATGGCTCGCCGAGCTGCCCGGGATCGTGGAGGAGTTGCTGGGGCGCTGGGGGTGCGTGCCGGATGGCGAGGTCATGCACGGGGGTGTCGGCGTCATCGTTCCGGTACAGCGGCGGGCTGGGGAGAGCGCCGTGCTGAAGGTGTCGTTTCCGCATCCTGGCAACGTCCATGAGCCGGATGCGTTCGTTGCGTGGGGCGGGTGCGGCGCCGTCCTGCTGCATGAGCGCGACGACGAGCGGTTCGCGATGCTGCTGGAGCGGGTTCAGCCGTCGACCCTGGCGGAGGTCGAGGACGGCGACGAGGTGGTGACGGTCGCCGGGCGGCTCAATCGCCGCCTGGCCATCCCCGCTCCGCCCTGCCTGCCCCGGCTGCGTGAGCAGGCCGACCCCTGGGAGGAACAGCTGCGCGAGGACGCCAAGGAGCTGACGCATGCCCTGCCGCGTCAGGTGCTGGATGCCGCCGTGGCGACCGTTCGGGACCTGGGTCGGGCCCAGCCGGACACCCTCATCCACGGCGACCTCCATGCCCGGAACATCCTGCGTGCCGGCCGAGAGCCGTGGCTAGCTGTCGACCCCAAGGGGTACGTGGGAGATCCTGCCTACGACGGCGGCACACTACTGAAGTCCCGCGCGCTGACGCTCCTCGAAGCGGATGACCTGCGCAAGGCTGTCCACCGCGTCTTGGACGTCTTCGCCGAGGCCGCGGAACTCGACCGTGAACGCGTCCAGCGGTGGGCCCAGTTCCATGCCGTCCAGGCTGCGTTCTGGGGCCGCCGCCACGGATTTCGTATCGCCCGCAGCGGACCACGACTGGACTGGCTCACCGAATTCGCTGACCGCCTGGCGGAGTTGCTCACCGAAGGCTCGTAGTGCGTGATGGAGCTGGCCGGGTCCGGTGAGTGGACGAGTGCGGCCACCGTTGATCATCGTGAGCTGTGTGTACTGACGATGAGGCGATGGCCGCAGGTCACGGCATAGACCCTGCCCGGTGGCGGGAGGCGTTCGATACGGCGATGGGCCGTATCGCGGGCCGGTTCGCCCGGTACGAACCCCGCTGGCGAGCCGGGCGGCTGGTGCTCGGCCTGCTGTCGGACCTGCCGCGCAAAAACTGCTGGACGATCGCGGAGTGGGCCGGGGAGGCCAGCCCGCACGGCATGCAGCATCTGCTGTCCCGGGCCGTCTGGTGACCGGCGAGAAGACGACGTGCGGTCCAGCGCAGCTCGACAAGATGCTGACCGAGGCCCGCCGGGTGACGCCGTGGCTCGCACAGGGCGCGAGCGTGCCGCAGCAACAGGTCATACGCGACTTCGCCAAATCGCGGGCGAAGGCGGTGAAGGACATCAAGGCTCGGCTCCCTCAGCGGCAGCGGGCCGGAATGCCCCGCTGGAAGAAGAAGCGCGAAACCGACCCCAGCTTGAACTACACCCAGCGCGGGTTCCGTCTCAAAGACGGGCGCCTGCACCTGGCGGGCGGCATCGTGCTGACCGTCGTCTGGTCCCGCGAGCTGCCCACGCCTCCTTCGACTGTGCGCGTGTACCGCGACAGTATCGGCCACTGGTACGCGAGCTTTGTCGTCGCCACGACCACCGCACACCTTCCGGAGACCGGCCGCGTGATCGGGATCGACTGGGGTGTGCGTGAGACCGCGACCACCACGAACAGCGACCACGACCTTCCCCACCCGCAGCACGGCAGGACAGCCGCCCAGAAACTCGCCCACTATCAGCGGATAATGGCCCGTCGCCGACCGGCGAAGGGCCGCGCAGCCTCGAAGGGCTACCGCGAGGCAAAACGGAAGACAGCGAAGCTGCACAAGAAGGTCGCCCGGCAGCGTGAGGACACTGCCCGCAAGTGGGCGAAGAAGGTTGTCCGCGACCACGACCGGATCGCGGTGGAGGACTTCCGTCCGAAGTTCCTCGCGAAGTCGACCATGGCGCGCAAGGCCGCCGACGCCGCCATCGGTGCGACCAAGAAGGCCCTGATCGAGATGGGCCGCAAGCACGGGCGCGAGGTGCGCCTCGTGCATCCAGCGCACACGACGATGGACTGTGCGCAGTGCGGAGCGAGAACCAAGCACGCACTACCTCTGTCGGAGAGAACGTATGCCTGCACCGCGTGCGGAGCCGTATCCCCGAGGGATAAGAACTCGGCGCGCGTGATGCTGGTCCGGGCGGGTTGGTGCACGGCAGGTGCTGAGGGCATAAGACCACCGGGTTCGCTGGACTCGGTGGCTGCCTGAGCCTGGAATCCCCACGTACGCCTGAAGGTGCCCCCGCACGGTGGCGTCCGGCCGCCAGGCCGGGCGGGAATCCCCCGCCCTTCAGACGGGGGGAGCCTCCAAAGCTGTACTCCCTGGGCTCGTCCAATTCGGCGGTGCACAGTTCGCAGTCGCAGGGGGCGTCCGGCGTATCGTCCGGCAGTTCGAGGACCTCGACGGCCGCCGCGTGCGTCGTGATGTCCGAGTACTGGGCGAGGACCTGGCGGAGTTCGTCTCGACGCGGATCGTCGACGATGGCGATGGCGTCGTGGTGCCGGACGCCGAACGTCTCCTTGAGCTCGGCAAGTTCCTTCTTGCGGGCGTGGTTCTTCGGCATAGCGCAACCCCTCCAGCGCCGCGGCGATCCCGTGACTCGCCGCGCAGGAAGCGTCGGCCGAGGAAACTGCGAAGAGAGGCTCGGCGCGGGGCACCTTCGGAGAAATGTCCGGTCACGGGCCGAACGGCGAGTCGATCAAGTGGTCGCCGAATGAATCTCCCTGCCGCCGGGTGAACCCTCCCCCCGTTATGTTTTCCGCGGTCCTGCAAGAGGGCCGCTGGCCTCTGGGCCCGGTATGACTGTTCCCCCCTGTCGAACGGATGACCTGGGGGGTGGTGTCACCGGGCCCGAGAGGCGCCGTTGGAGACGCTGATGAGAGGTCCGACTACCGCCTGGCCTGGCGCAATGCCCGGCCGCTTGCGGGCGGCAGGTCTGCATAACGTGGATGCGCGCATACGACGCCAACGCCCTGGCCAGCACCGCACGAACCCCGTTCGGGAGGATGGGTTGGACGACATCGACGACGTGGGCGTTTTCCTCGGCCTGGACGTTGGCAAGAGCGCCCACCACGGGCACGGCCTCACCCCGGCCGGCAAGAAGGTCTTCGACAAGCAGCTGCCCAACAGCGAGCCGAAGTTGCGGGCCGTCTTTGACAAGCTGACCGCAAAGTTCGGCACCGTGCTGGTGATCGTGGACCAGCCCGCCTCCATCGGAGCACTGCCCCTGACCGTCGCCCGGGCCGCCGGCTGCAAGGTCGCCTATCTGCCCGGCTTGTCCATGCGGCGGATCGCCGATCTCTACCCGGGCGAGGCGAAGACCGACGCGAAGGACGCCGCGGTGATCGCAGACGCCGCACGGACCATGCCGCACACCCTGCGCTCGCTGGAACTCACCGACGAGATCACCGCCGAGCTGACCGTGCTGGTGGGCTTCGATCAGGACCTGGCGGCCGAGGCGACCCGCACCTCCAACCGGATACGCGGCCTGCTCACCCAGTTCCACCCCAGCCTTGAGCGTGTCCTTGGCCCGCGCCTGGACCACAGCGCAGTGACCTGGCTGCTGGAACGCTACGGATCCCCGGCCAGCTTGCGAAAGGCCGGTCGCCGCAGGCTCGTTGAGGTGATCCGGCCCAAGGCTCCACGCATGGCTGCCCGGCTGATCGACGAGATCTTCGACGCGCTCGACGAGCAGACCGTCGTGGTCCCGGGCACCGGCACCCTCGACGTCGTCATCCCGTCCCTGGCTCGTTCGCTCGCTGCGGTCCACGAACAGCGACGAGCCCTGGAAACGCAGATCGGACAGCTGCTGGAGGCTCACCCTCTTTCCGCGGTCCTGACCTCGATTCCGGGGGTCGCGGTCAGGACCGCCGCCACCTTGCTGGTCACCGTCGGCGACGGAACCAGCTTCCCCACCGCCGCCCACCTCGCCTCCTACGCCGGCCTTGCCCCGACGACCAAGTCGTCGGGGACCTCGATCCACGGCGAACACGCGCCCAGAGGCGGCAACCGGCAGCTGAAACGCGCCATGTTCCTGTCCGCGTTCGCCGCCCTGCACGATCCCGCCTCCCGCACCTACTACGACCGGTGCCGGGCCCGCGGGAAGACCCACACCCAGGCACTTCTCCGCCTGGCCCGCCAACGGATCAACGTGCTGTTCGCAATGCTCCGCGACGGCACCTTCTACGAACCCCGAACCCCACGCCTCGCTTGACGAAAAACATAGAGGCACCCCTCGGCGGCAGGGACAAGCCGAACACGCAAGAGCGGACACGTGACGTCTAGCCGCCGCTGGCCTGGTCCCCCTCGCCCTCCTGGCGGACAGGCCCGGCCAGCGCTTCGGTCTCCTGCAAGAGCCGGTCCGTGGGAGTGAAGTCCCCCAGCTCGACCGCGAGCGCGGCGCGCACGAACGCGGCGAGCGGGATGCTCCCGGTGCGCACCTCGAAGATGCGCAGCACCCCGTCCGCGTGCGCGGCGCGGTGTCGGCACCGGGCCTGCACGCAGTAGCCCTCGGCGGCCAGGGCGAGCCGTTTGAAGGCGTTGTTCTTCTCGTCGGTGAGCTGGGCGGGACAGCCCAGGTGGTCCAGCGTGATCCGGATGTGGGCGCGCATCTCGGTCGGGCGGATGGTCAGCCGGCCGCCGCCGGGCGTGAGGTAGCGGCCGGGCGTCACCGGGGCGTACGGATGGATCAGCGGCAGATCCTTGTCCACCACGTGCTGGGCGGGCAGTCCGTCGTACTCGAAGTAGGGGCCTGCAATGCCGTTGTGCTCGATTGTCATGCGGTCCTCGTTTCGGTCGCGGGGCGGTCGCCGGGCCGCCCCGTCACGCGCTGGTGCCGGGCACGTTCCGCAGGAGTGCGGCGGTCATCGCCAGGAGCGTCTCCGCCTCGGCCCGGTCGTACTTGAAGGTCTTGGTGACCGCGTCGTTGTGCAGGGCACCGCAGGTCTGGCCGTACAGGGCGTCCTGGATCCGCCACCACCGCTCGGTCTGGTTGCACTGGCTGGCTTGCTTCCTCGATCCGGGGTTGTCCCAGGTGACGTTCTCCCGGACCCACTCCAGCGCCCGCCTGACCTCTAGGATCGATGCTCGGACCTCGCCCACGGTCAGCAGTCGCTGCGCATCCCGCAGGGTCCGGCCGACCTCGTCCCGCTCCGGATCGCCGAGCGGGTACGGCACGGCCATCTCGAACGCGGCGGACGGCCCCAGTTGCGCGAGCTGCTGTTCCCACCGGCTCTTGGCGATGGTGATGTGCGTCGTGTCCTGGGCGCTCCCCGGGTAGCCGGGCGCCTGCGGCAGGGTCGCGTTGAGGTCGATCTCGAACCGGACGTCGCCGGTGCGGCCCTCCTCGACCGCGTGGACCTGCAACGACGTCAGCGGGAACGACAGGTTCACGCGGTGGACGGTCACCTTCGGGGTGTACGCCAGGTTCGCCGTGGTCCGGGCGAGCCGGGAGCGCTGCCCCGTCGTATCGAAGCCGAACAGGTCCGCCTCCAGGGCGAGGATCTTCCCGGCCTCGATGAAGGGCGACACCCCGACGGCGAGCTGAACGCTCAGCTCGTGGGCTCCCAGCGCGCGGTGCAGCCACGTCTGGTCGTTGCTGACCGCCGCGGTGAACCGGATGTCGTCGTCGAAGCGGAGTTCCTGCATAGCTCCCCCAAAGGGCGTGTCGATCACCCGATTCTGCCGGGCGGGCCGCCGCATCACCGCCGATTTCCCCCGGCCTCGGGCTTCAGCCCGCAGACCCAACGGGCCCGGCTCCAGCCCTGCGGGCCGCGGTACCGTCCGGCGCGCACCGCCCCGGCCCAATACCTCCGGACCGCGCCAGGATGGAGTGGAGTGGGGCCAGCCCGGTGTCGGTGATCCCGTACACAGGCCGGAGTCCGAAGTCGGCCGCGTGCTGGACTGCCCGCAGTGCACTGCGCGCGGCTCCCGCCGGGTGCGCGATCGTTGCGGTGATGCAGACCAAAGGGCCGGCGCGATGACCTTCTAGGCCGTCGCCGCTTCCGGATGCCGGGCCGTGGTCCGTACTGCGGCCTCAACTTCGAACCGGGGTTTGTCCTCGCCTTTGGCGTGCGCGGTGACGGCGGCCTGGACTTCACCGGCTAGCTTCATCCAGTGCTGCCAGGCCTCTTCGTACGTCTCGGTCTGCTCTGGCGGCCACGGGGTCACCGTGGGCCGACCGTAGGTGTCCTTCAGTTCCCGTACCCGGCCGTGCGCCTCGTCGGCCGCTCCCTGCATCTCCACAAGATCATCGAATGTGTGTGCCACGTTCATGGATCCTATGTCGCTTGCTATGGGGCACGGTGCCGTTGACCAGCACGTCACCCTCTCATGCGTTCTCGGGCGCGGTCTCGCCTTGGGCCGTCCCTGTGCGAAGGAGGCGCTCCTGGCCGTTCGCCTCCTCGATGAGTTGGATCACCTTTCAGATCGCCCCGCCGGACGGCTGGCATAAAGCCGTCGTCCAGGCCGCGCAGCGAGCGCACAGGCGGACACCGCGGGGGTAGGCGGACTGCGAATCGCCACCCTCATCCGGCATCAGCAAAAGCAATGGCACAGGGTGAACTCCTCATGCAGTCTGGTGGGTTGCCCACACAGGAGGTCGTACCCGTGGCAGAGATCCGCTCGCTGGAGGAGTTGCAGTCACCGGACAGGACAGCGCTCGTCTTCACCCCGTTCGGGCTGGGCGGTGCAATGCCTGCCGAGCGGTCCGCCGAGTTCCTGCAGCGGCTGGTCGCGGACTGCGAGCTTGCTTCGGACGTGGCGGAGGGAACGCGCCGGGAGTTCGATCGGCTTCAGCGTCTTTTCGCCTATGGCCTGCTCGACTATGACGTCTTCACCGTGGTCGACGACCGCGCCTTGCTGGTGATGGAGCAGGCACTGCGCGAGCGGTTCGTCCAGTGGTGCGCCGGTGCGGTCACGTTCGAGGACGCCAACGGTGTGGAGTCTCCAGTAGTCGAGGACGTGCGCACCTACGACGATGTGTTCGCCGCGGTGAAGAAGGTGGGCAGGAGGAGTAGGCGGAGACCGCGGCAGCAGCCGTCGCCGCAGTGGCGGTTGAGGGTCGGCAGCACGCTGATCGACTTCAACGGCATGCTGGCCGGGCTGCGGACCTGGGCGCGAGCGGCCGGTCTGCTGCGTGGTCAGCGCACGCGTGGCATCGAGCATGCGATGTCGAAGCTGCGCGATGCTGTGGCCCACCCGACCGGTTACCACCGCACGATGCCCGTGGAGACGGCACGGACCCTGCACGACCTGGCAGAGCTCATCAATCAGCTGTGGGGACACCCGACCCCTGGCGGGCGCCTGTACCCCGCCCCGGTGGAACGCGACATCGTCGTCATGGCCTGGGACGACGAGGGAAGCGTCCACATGGCCCAGGCCGATGCCCTGCGCGACGATACCGACGCCGACGGATACCACTTCATCCTGATCCGCAGCGCTTCTGGCCCCGGAAGCCGGTACGAGGACGCGTACTGGTCGGCGTTCGACGCCCGGTTCGAGACAACGCAGTTCCCCGCCGAGTACCTGTGGGGGCCCGGAAGCCGCAGTGAGGCTCTGGCCTGGCTCGATGCAGAGCAACCGAAGGGGGATACCGTCGACTACGTCGACCGCGTCTTCATGCTCCGTGAGCACGACGGCCAGGTGTACCCGCCGATGCGCCCGGAAGTGGCCGCGGTGCTCACCGAAGAAGAGCAACGCGGCACCTGGCACACGGTGCGGGCCGACTTCCCCGAACACGCCTTCGCCCACGTACGCGGTCTCAGCGGCAGTCCCCATGCACACGTCCGGACCGGCGACTGCAGAAACTGCGCTGCTCATCACCTCGGCAGCGGCAGTCACGAACAGGCCTTGCGGGCGGCCGAGGATGCCATCGGCGTCGTGACCCCCCGGCGGCCGCCCGCCGTTCGTGTCCCTGACTCGTTCTTCTGGCCACACAGATTCTGAGATCTCGGAAAGCTGACGGGCGGGTGTATTGGTCGACGCCCCTCGTGCAGCGCACTCAGGTGCTTCGAACGGTCGTAGATGGAGGGGCGGCCCCTGCCCAGGGCGCGGGGTGCCGGGGCCGCCCGGGCCCTGCCGTCCTGTCAACGCAAGGCACTACGACGCTAGGACCCAGCAGCTGGCACCGCGCTTCCCGCGCGGCACCTGGGTGAGCCTTGACGAAGGTCCGCCCCGTACGTCTGCCGGGAGCAGCCCGGCGGCGATGGGCGCGGTATGGAGGAACGGCCGACAGCCACTGCTGGCTAGCGGGTTTGGAACAAGGGCGTGTCGGCTGGCGTCAGGTCGGTGCGGATGCGGTGCAGCCGGGCCGGGTGACGGAAGCGGTCGGCGCTGTCCCGGGCGACGTCGGCGGCGACTTCCACGACCACCTCGGGCTGTACGAGGGTGACGGTGAGGGTCTCTCTGGTGCCCCACCCAGCGGAGAACGTCCACCCTGTCCACGGATGTCCGGCCGCGGCCGGGACGAGCAGCCCGGACAAGCGTGTGCTGGCAGCGCGGGCCAGTGTGGTGGTGCGGCCGGTGTACTGCAGGAGCCCGCGGGCGTCGAGCCTGCCCAGCAGCAGGCTGCGGGAAGCGGCAAGGGACCCGGTGATCGCGCCGACGATCGCCTCCTGCGTTTCGCGCACCTTGTACTTGCGCCATCCGCGTACCGACGGTCGGTAGGGGTCCTCGAGTCGCTTGAAGCAGACGCCCTCCATGCCGACAGCCGTCCATGACAGCCACTCGGTCGCAGTGTCGGGGTCCGTGGTCGACGGGCACAGCGCCCATGGCGCCGACAGCTGGCGTTCGGCGAACAGGTCCTCCAGCGCGGTCCGGCGCCGACGGTACGGCCACGCCGTCGTGTCAGTGCCGGCCAGCCGCAGCACGTCGAAAGCAACGAAGTGGGACGGCCATGTCGTAGAGGCCTCTACCGCCCCTGCTCCACGCCGCAGTCGGCCTTGGAGACGCTCGAACGCCAGCCGCCCGGACTCCCACACCACCAATTCGCCATCCAGGGCCGTCGCGTCCGGCAGCTGCGCCGTTGCTGCCACGATCTCGGGAAACATCCCTGCGAGATCGGTGCCGCGCCGTGAGCGCAGCACCACTTGCCCTGCTTCCGTGGAGAGCTGCGCGCGGAAGCCATCCCACTTCGGCTCGGCTGCCCACCCCTGCGGCAGATCGGGGCTGTTCACGGCCGCAGAGAGCATTGGCTCGGGAAGTGTCCAGGTCATGGCGCGGCATTCGGGAGGACGTCAGGCGGCGCTCGTCTTGCGGCGCCCCTTGGCGCGGGTGAGTGCGTCGACGAGCTGCTCGCGGCTCATCTTGGAGCGGCCTTCGATGCCCTGCTCGGTGGCCCGCTGGTACAGCTCCGTCTTGCTCAGCTGCCGCAGGTCGCCCTTGCCTGCGCGGCGCTGGCGGGCTTTCGAAGCCGTTCGTGCCGTCTGCGGTGGCGCTTTGTGGGCGGCGGGTCTCTTCGCCGCCTTCGCGGCCGGCTTTCGTGCGGTCTTGCGGGCGGGGGCCTTCTTGGCCGGCCGCGGCTCGGCGGCCGTCTTCTGTCCGCGGGCCTGGTCGAGGCTGCCCTGCAGGACGGACATCAGGTCGATGACGTTGGTGGCCTGCGGCGCCTCCTCCGCCACCGCGATCTCCTGGCCCTCGGCCTTCGCCTGGACCAGCTCACGGACCTTCTCCTCGTAGTTGTCGTGATACCGGCCGGGTTCCCAGGGTGCGCTCAGGGCGTCGACGAGCTGGATGGCCAGCGTCAGTTCCTTGCCCTTGCCTG
This sequence comes from Streptomyces sp. BK340, assembly GCF_007827595.1. Taxonomy (GTDB): domain Bacteria; phylum Actinomycetota; class Actinomycetes; order Streptomycetales; family Streptomycetaceae; genus Streptomyces. The sequence goes on along the minus strand of NZ_VISR01000011.1, from coordinate 252,968 downwards.
CGCGGCGCGAGGGGAGTTCGGGCAGTTCCTTGCCCGGATCGCGCACCTCGTCCGCCCAGTGCAGTGTCTGCAGCACCAGCAGCCGCTCCTCGGCGCGCAGTGCGGTGAGGTATTGCTTGCCGCGCATGACGAACGTCGCGATCCCGGCCTTGTCCGACTCCTCGAGTGCCGCGCGCAGCAGCTCGTAGACCTTGGTGTACTCCTTGCCGCGGGGCGCGACGTAGTAGGTGCGGTCGAAGTAGACCGGCTCGATGTCGTCCAAGTCGACGAAGTCGGTGATGTCGATGGTCTGGGAGCGGCCTGGCGCGATCTGGTCCAGCTCGTCGGGCTCGACGACGATGTACTCGCCCTCGGCGAGCTCGTAGCCCTTGACGATGTTCTCGGACGGTACTTCCCTGCCGGTGCGTTCGTTGACGCGCCGGTTGCGGATCCGGTCGGCGGTGTTGCGCTGCAGCTGGTGGAAGTGGACCGTGTGGTCTTCGGTCGCCGTGTACAGGCCCACGGGCAGGCTGGCCAGTCCGAAGGTGATCACACCGGTCCAGATCGAGCGTGCCATGACCGTTCACTCCCGTGCCTGATGCTGCTGGTGGCGCGCCCGGCAGGGTGCGCCTGCTGACCACGGTGTCACTCCTGAACCAGGGGCGCGCGCCGGGCGCCCGGGGTGACGAGCCGCAGGTGGAGGCGGGGAGGAGCAGCCAGCGTTGCGCTCCGCTGATCCGGTGCGGGCTATGTGGTGTCGGCGGTCATGCGGCGTACGTGCTGCGCGGTCTCGTGTGCCTCCCGCTCGGCCTGGGCGAGGGCGTCGGCGGTGGACCGGCGGTGTTCCTCGGCTTCCTGCTGTTCGTTCTCGGCTTGCTGGACCTCCTCGCGCGCCTGCTGCAGTTGCTCTTCGATGGCGGACATCCGCCGGCGGGCCTGCTCGGTGCGTTCGCGTGCCCGCTGCAGCTCGGCGTCGACGTCCGCTTGCCGTGCGCGTTCTTCGCGCAGGCGCTGCTCGGCCGCCTCGGCTGCCTCCTTGGCCCGGGTCAGCTGTCCTGGCGGGCGCGGCGCCGCTCGGCGAGTTCGTCCTTGGCAGCCCGTGCCGGCGGTGGGGGCGCGGGGCGGCTGCGGGTGCCCGGCCTCTCGGCCGCTGGTGCGGTGCCGGGGCGGAATTCCGATGGCGGGGTGAGGGCGTTGACCAGGCGGCCGCCCACCCACTGGTCGGCTGCGTCCGGATCGGCGAGCACGGCGCGCAGGGTCGCTTCGAGGTCCTGCTGGACCGGATCCGAGAGCCGGTGCCCGGCGTCGCGGGCGAGCTGGGCGGCCTGCCGGGACAGGGCGGAGACGACACGGCGGCGCTGCGCGGAGAGATCTTTGAGTCCGCCGGCGTCCAGGGCGTGGTAGGCCTCGCGCAGCGCTTAACCCAGTTCCAGGAACTGTCGGCTCTCTTCCGGCTGGGAGCGCAGCAGGAGGTTGGCGGCCCAGGCCGCGAGGGTGGGGCGGCGGGCGGCATGGATGCGGCGGGCGTCGTCCACCCGGCCAGCTGCTTTCGCGGCGGCGGCCAGCGTCTCCCGTCGGGCGACGAAGTCGGACGGCGACGTGGTGTAGAGCTCGTCGAGGACGGCTTCCACGTCGTGCCCTTGGCCGCCACGGCGGTCTTTGCGCGCGTTCAGCGTTCCCACACCTCCGGCCCGCCCTCGTGCCACTCGATGCATCCCGACTCAGCGACATCCAGCTCGTCCCAGCCGGTCAGGCCCGCGTTCCCCGTCCCAGACGGCAGGTAGACGATCACGCGGCGCTCCGACATGGCATCAGCCTCACGCGCACCTCACCGCCCCGCATCCCGGCCGAGTCGAGTCCCGCCTCGCAGGCCCGCGGCACGAGAACGGATCTGACGTGTGACTGAGCGCCCTACTTGGCCGATTTGGCCAACCACGGCGCTCAGCAGCACAGGGCCTCGGGCCTACGGTGCCGACAGGGCTGTGTGCTCTGCTTTCTCCAGCCAGTCGGTGTACCAGCGGGCGAACCTCACGGGCGAACCGTCCTCGCCGAGGAGCGGGGCGAGGTCGACGTCGTCCACCCGGCAGTCGGACCAGATCGTGCCGCGGTGGCTGCCGCTGATGATCAGCCACTCCCTCTGGGCACAGCCCAGGTGGGAGATCACGATCGCGCCGGCGGTGCGCTCCGGGGCGAACATGGCCGCCCCCCACCGCTCGTCCCACGCCTCCATGGCGTCGTCGAAGTCTTCGATGTCATCGAAGTCCTCTTCCTCAGCGCACTGGGCAAGGAGTTCCTCGAGCAGCTTCGGGTCCGGACCCTGGTTGGGAAACGGTTCGGCAAGCCTCGACAGGTCGACCATCTCCGCGCCGTCGCCTTCCCAACGCCAGCGGCCCTGCGCGCGTCGAATGGGGAACAGGCCGTACGCGGGGCCAGCGCCACCTGCACCAACGTGAAGCAGGAAGGCTCGGTACTCCTCCGGCAGCTGCACACCTATCTGAGCCTCGAGTTCGGCAAGCTCGCCCTGGGTGAGGGGGTCCTCCACGACCCACTTGTGCCCCAACGCCCCGAACACCTTGCTGCCCGCAGGCCCTGCAGCCGCCGCCTCGACCCGCTGACGTACTCCCACCCACTGCTGATCAGTCATGAGCCCAGACCGTACGTGCCGGTGCTGACATCGAGGTTGCCGGGCCCACTGCCACCGCGAGAACAGCCTGGCACCCGTGGTCTCTCGGTACATCACGCACACCGGCCAACTGAAGCGCGCAGGGGCCAAGTAGGGCGCTCAGTCACATGACGTCACCGTGGCGGCACGTGAGAGCACCACCCACGACTTCGAACAAGTTTTCGGTTTTCGGTTATGGTGGAGTCCTGGAGGGACACCGGTCAGGGGAGGGACAAACGAGAGGCAGGAGGTGCGCAGCGGTGGATTTACTCATCTGCACGTCGCCTCCGGCTATTCGGCCCGTTACGGCGCATCCCTCCCCGGTGCCCTCGTGCAGCGCGCTGCCGAGCGTGGGATGACGGCGCTCGCGCTGACCGACCGGGACACCGTTGCGGGCACGGTCCGCTTCGCCAAGGCCGCCGCGGCCGCCGGTATCCGCCCCGTCTTCGGTGTCGACGTCGCCGTCGCCCCGCTCGCCCCGCCCGACCCGGCCGCGGGTCGGCCGCGTACGCCCGTGCGCGGCGGCGCGCACGTGCTGGAGCGGCCGCTGCGGATCACCCTGCTTGCGCAGAACGCGGCCGGGTGGGCACGGCTGTGCCGCCTGGTGTCCGCCGCGCACGCCGAGGCAGGCGGCGCGGCGCCGGTCGTGTCCTGGCCCACCCTGCGTACGTACGCCGACCAGGACCTGGTGGTGCTGCTCGGCCCGGCCTGCGAACCGGTGCGGGCCCTGTCCGCCGGCCGCCCCGACGTCGCCGAGCAGCTGCTCGCGCCGTGGCGGGAGCTGGCCGGCGAGCGGCTGCGGCTGGAAGCCGTGTACCTGGGGCGGCAGGGCACCGGTGCGGGCTCGCTGCGGCTGGCCGCGCGCACTGTGGGCCTGGCCGACCAGCTCGGCGTCCGTACGGTGCTGACGAACGCGGTCCGCTACGCCGACCCCGACCAGCACCGGCTGGCCGACGTGCTCGATGCGGCCCGGCTGCTGCGGCCCGTCGACCGCCGGCGCCTGGACGGGGACGAACGGTGGCTGAAGGACCCGGAAGCCATGGCGGCGGCGGCCGACCGCATCGCGCGGGCCGTCGGCAATGACCCCGCCCGGGCCGCGCGTCTGCTGGCCGAGACCGAGGCCACCGGCCAGTCCTGCACCCTCACCGCGGTCGATCTCGGGCTCGGGCGTCCCCACTTCCCCGAACCCGCCGTCGTCGGCGCCGGCCCCGAGCGCGGTTCGGCCATGCGGCTGCTGCGGCAGCGGTGTGAGACCGGGATGGTCGCCCGTGGCCTGGACACCGACGAGCGTGCCGTACGACAGCTCCGCTACGAGCTGGAGGTCATCGGTCGGCTGGGTTTTGAGGGGTACTTCCTGGCCGTGGCCCAGGTCGTCGCGGATACCCGGGCGCTGGGGATCCGGGTTGCGGCGCGCGGCTCCGGCGCCGGCTCCATGGTCAACCACAGCCTCTTCGTCGCCACCGCCAACCCGCTCGAACACCGACTCCTGTTCGAACGGTTCCTCAGCGAGCGGCGTACCTCGTTGCCGGACATCGACCTCGACGTGGAGTCCGAGCGCCGCCTGGAGGTGTACGACGCGATCATCAAGCGGTTCGGGAAGGAGCGGACCGCGGTCACCGGCATGCCCGAGACCTACCGGGCCCGGCACGCCCTGCGGGACACCGGGCTCGCCCTCGGGATTCCGCCGCAGGTCGTCGGCGAGATCGCCAAGAGCTTTCCGCACCTCCGCGCCCGGGACATCCGCGGCGCCCTGGCCGAACTCCCGGAGTTGCGGCAACTCGCCGCCCGGGCCGACGGGTTCGGGCCGCTCTGGGAGCTGGCCGAGGGCCTGGACGCGCTGCCCCGGGGCTACGCCATGCACCCGTGCGGAGTGATCCTGTCGAACGCGGCACTGCTGGACCGACTTCCGGTGCAGCCGACCCCGGCCGGCTACCCGATGGTGCAGGCTGACAAGGAGGACGTCGAAGATCTCGGCCTCCTGAAGCTCGACGTCCTGGGCGTCCGCATGCAGTCCGCGATGGCGTACGCGGTCGCTGAAATCCGCCGCACGACCGGACGCCTGCTTGATCTCGACAACCCCGACCACGTCAGCCTGAACGACCGGCAGGCCTTCGAGATGATCCGGGCCTCGGACACCATCGGCCTCTTCCAGCTCGAAAGCCCTGGTCAGCAGGATCTGGTGGGACGTCTGCAACCCCGGCACATGCAGGACGTCGTCGCGGACATCAGCCTATTTAGGCCAGGACCCGTATCAGGGGGCATGCCCGCTTTGTATATCGCCGCCCGGCACGGCGCAGCCCCCACGTACCCGCACCCCGACCTGGAGCCAGTGCTCAACGACACCTACGGCGTAGTCATCTGGCACGAGCAGATCATCGCCATCCTCACGACGATGACCGGCTGCGACCGCGCCGCCGGCGACGTCGCCCGCCGCGCCCTGGCCGACCCCGACCGGCTGCTGAAGGTCGAGGCCTGGTTCCGTCGCACGGCCGGGGAGCGCGGCTACGCCAAGGAGGTGCTGGATGAGGTGTGGGAGACCGTCTCCTCCTTCGGCGCGTACGGCTTCTGCCGCGCCCACGCGGTGGCCTTCGCCGTCCCCGCCCTGCAGTCCGCATATTTGAAGGCGCACTTCCCGGCGTATCTGTACGCCGGGCTGCTGGAGCACGATCCGGGCATGTGGCCGCGCCGGGTCATCGTCGCCGACGCCCGCCGCCACGGCATCCCTGTGCTGCCCGTCGACGTCAACCACTCCCGCGGGCAGCACAGCGTGGAGCAGACCGGACAGGGCTGGGGGGTGCGCCTGGCATTCTCCACGGTCAAGGGCATCACCGAGGCGGAGACCGCCCGCCTGACGGCTGGCCAGCCCTACACCGGCCTGCAGGATCTGTGGCTGCGCGCCCGCCCGTCCCTGCCGCTCGCCCAGCGCCTGATCCGTATCGGCGCCCTCGACGCCCTCTCCCCCGGCCTGACCCGCCGGGATCTGCTCCTGCAGGCCACCGAACTGCACCGGCAGTCCCGCAACCGCACCATCACCGACGGGCAGCTGCCGCTGGGCGGAGAGCTAGTGACCGCCGGACCGAGCGGGCTGCCGGAAATGACCAGCCGCGACAAGCTCGGCGCCGAACTCGACACCCTCTCCATCGACGTGAGCCAGCATCTGATGGAGCACCACCACCGGCTGCTGCGCGAGCTCGGCGCGACCGACGCCGCACACCTGCGCGGCATGATGCCCGGGCAGAAAGTCCTCGTCGCCGGAGTGCGGGCCTCCACGCAGACGCCGCCCATCCCATCCGGCAAGCGGATCATCTTCTGCACGCTGGAGGACGGCTCCGGCCTGGTCGACATCGCCTTCTTCGAGGACTCCCACGAACACGTCGCGCACACCGTGTTCCACTCCGGGCTTCTGCTCGTACGCGGCACGGTGGAGGCCCGCGGCCCGCGCCGCACCGTCGTCGGCGAGATGGCCTGGGACCTGGACGAGGTGGCCGCCGCCCGCCGCGACCACGGCCCCCAGGCCGCCCTCGACCTCCTCGGCCGCACCAGCCCGGCCCCCACCCCGGCTCCGTCGGCCACCCCGCAGCGCACACTCGCCGACGGCACCGCCGGGGCCCGCCTGCACCCGTACGCCGACCTGTTGCCCGCCGGCACCCGCTCGGCGGACCTGCGCCGGCTCGGCCACCGCAGCCAAGGAAGCGCTGGGTGATCACCATGGGCCGTCACATCCTCCACCTGCGCTTCGACCTCCCGGCCGAACCGGACGCCGAACTCCCCGAGCGGCTGCGCCGCCTGCTCGAAGGCATCACGCCCCGCGTGCAGATGATCGAGCCGAACATGGCCGTCGTCGACCTCACCGGCGCGCTCCCGTACTGGAAGCTTCTCTTGGGGCTCCGTGGGTGTGGTGTGACGTTGCTGGAAGGCGCCTCGTTAGGCGCTGGACGGTGAATCTCCGGGGGTGTGGCTCTGTGGTGTGCCGTTGCAGATGGCTACGGAGTTGAGGACGTGAGCTGTGCGGAGTTTTCCGGTGTGTTTGCCGTCGGGGGCCCGGTACTGGACGGTGCTGGATGCGGAGTTGAAGGTGTTTCCCGCTGCTGATCAGTGGCTGAGGCACGTGCGGTTCGGCCAGCATCGTGCTGAGCTGACGACGAAGTCGTATGCGGGTGCCGTCGTTCTGTATCTGCACTGGTGTGAGCGGACCGGCCGGGACTGGCGCGAAGCCGCGAGCGAGGTGGGCCTTTTCATGGTCTGGCTCAAGTACGCCCCAAGGGATCCGCACGAACCGGTGTCGGCAGGGCCGGGCAGCGCGCCGGTCCGTGGAGAACGCCGCATCAACGGTGTTCTCACTGGCGTGCGGGGATTGCTGTCGCATGCTGTCACCACGGGCGAGGTGGAGCCCTGGGTGCTCAGCCAGCTCTACGAGGCGGTCAGCAGCCGGGACTTGCCCACCGAGGCGCTTGGTGAGGCGCCTGAGATGGTTTCGCGCTTGAAGGCGCGCCACCGGCTGCAGGAGCCGGAATCGGACGTGGACCGCGCTAGTGATGAAGAAGCGGTGGCGCTGTTTCGGGCGTGCCATAACGCACGGGACCGGCTCATCGTGCTGTTGCTGGCGCGTGTCGGGCTGCGTCCCGGGCAGGTGGCGGGGCTACGCCGCAGCGACTGTCACCTCCTGATGGACTCCCGGGCCCTGGGGTGCGACGTGGAAGGTCCGCATCTGCACATCATCCGGCGGGCGAATGAGAACGGTGCTTGGTCGAAGTCGCGGAAGAAGTGGGTGCTGCCGGTCGACTTCCTGGTCGTCCAGGCGATGGACCAGTACGCCGCTGAGCGTCACCGCATGGTCGGCGCCGGGGGCAGCGACTTCCTGCTGGTGAATCTCTTCCGCGCGCCGCTGGGGTTGCCGGTGACGACGGATGCGATCGGCGAGCTGATTGCCGCGCTCGTACGCCGGGCTGGCCTGGGGCGCAGGGTCGTTGCGCGCATGCTGCGTCATGCCTTTGCCAGTAATGTCGCCGACGCCGGCGGGGTTCTGGATGAGGTGCAGGCGTTGCTGGGGCAGAGCCATCCTGGCTCGCCTCGGCCCTATCTGCACCCCGCGGCGGGACGGCTGCGCGAGGCGACCGAGCGGGTGCCCTCTCCGCGCATGATGAGCGCGGAGGTCGAGTCGTGAGCATCCATGCAGTATCTGCATCTGCGCGCGTGTTCGCGGGCCGGGCGGAAGAGCTCATGGCTGCCGTCGATCCCGAGTTCTTGGACCTGCTGGGCTGGTCGCCCGATCGCAGCGTCCTGACCTTCCCCATCGAGCATCCGCTCCTCGGGATGCCACTGTGCCGGGTGGTGGAGTGCGGTTGCGTCGCATACTCCACGAGCGGGCTGTGCCGCAACTGCGAGAAACGGTGGAAAAGCACAGATGGGGCCTTCGAGGTGTTCGTCGCCGCGCCCCGGCCCGTCCGTCGACGCAGCGGGGTGGAGGACTGTGCCGTTGTCGGCTGCGCACGGCCTTGGGTGACGCGGACGCGGCAGCTGTGCAGCGCCCACCAGTACCAGCGGGTCAAGATGGATCTCGACCTTGCAGAATTCTTGCGTCACCCGGCGGTGCGCGCTCTGCCGTCGTTTGGGGCGTGCGAGGTTGCGGCTTGTGACCGGCAGCGGTCAGGGAAGGTCTCTGCCTACTGCCTGCAGCACACACAGCGCCGCACCCGCATGATCAGGGAAGGGACATTCCCGGGGGACGAGGCCTTCCGGCGCGCGATGCGAGCGGTGAGCAAGTTCGTCGACGTCAATCTGCGCGGTCTGGCGCCGCTGGTGGTCGCCGAGGTGATCTATGGCCTGCAGGAACGCATCCGGGGCGGTACCAAGACGCCGCCGTGGCATCTGCGTCCGGTGTGCGAACTTGCCCGTGCCCGGCAGGTATCGACCCTGGACGAGCTCGACCCGGCATCGTTGTGCCGACGCCGTCAGGCGCTTCTCAAGGCGCTCACTACTGCGTCACGCCGGCTCGGCATGACGCCCGAGAGCGAGCGGCACAAGGATGTGTGGGATGCGGCGGCATTCGGCCGGTCCGGAAAACTCAACTTCACTGGGGTACGCCAGCCCTGGCTACGCGAAGCCGTCAAAGCCGCCGTGTGCGACGAGTTGCCCCGGCGCCGCGGCGTTCAGGCTCGCGGACAGATGCAGACCCACATCAATGCCTTCGTCAAACTCTCCGACAGCCTGCACCTGCAACGCGACGACCACGGCGCCCACCCCACGCTCCTGGAACGCCAGGACATCGTCAACTTCAGCAACCGTCTGGCCTTCCTCGCCGAACAGGGGGAGATCAGCACCTACACGTGGATCTTTGTCGCCCGCGCGGTGAGGAAGTGGCTCAGCCTGATGCGGAGCATGGGCCTGACCCGGCCCGGGCAGCCCCTGCACGGCCTGCCCGCCGACTTCATGCTGCTCACCCAGGACATCCCCGACGAGCCCGAGGACTCCGAAGCCGGCAAGGACCTGCCCGACGAGGTGATGCGTCAGCTCTGCGCCCACCTCGACCTCCTGGAAGAGAAGTCAAGCCGCGAGGTACGCGTCGCCGTCGAGCTGCTCATCGACACCGGCCGGCGCCCCTTCGAGATCTGCCACCTGCCCTACGACTGCCTGACCCGGGACGCCGATGGCAAGCCCGTCCTGCTCTACGACAACCACAAGGAATTGCGCCTGCGCCGTCGCCTGCCCATCCCGGAAGCCACCGCAGCTCTGATCACCGCGCAGCAGGAACGGGTCCGCGCCCGCTTCCCCGCCACGGCGCCCGGCCGGCTTGTGTTGTTGCCGTCCGTCGTGTCCAACCCCGAGGGGACCAAGGTGATCTCCGATGTGCTCGCCCAGCATCGTGACTGGGTCATGGCGCTGCCTGACGTTGCGTTGACGATGACCGTTCACGAGGAGGGGAAACCCGTGGCCAAACAGCTCTGCTTCGACAAGGAGAAGATCTTCCCCTACGCCTACCGGCACACCTACGCCCAGCGCCACGCGGACGCCGGCGTACCAGTCGACGTGCTGCGCCAGCTCATGGACCACCGGCAGTTGACCACCACGCAACGCTATTACCGGGTCGGCGACCAGCGCCGCCGGGAGGCCATCGACAGGGGCACTGCGATGCAGTTCGACCGGCACGGTAACCGGATCTGGCGGAGGGCAAAAACCCTGCTGGACTCCGAGCACGCCCGCCGCGCGGTCGGGGAGGTCGCGGTGCCGTACGGGGTGTGCACCGAGCCGTCGAACGTTGCGGCCGGCGGTCACGACTGCCCTGTCCGCTTCCGCTGTGTGGGCTGCGGGCACTTCCGCACCGACGTGTCCTACCTTCCCGATCTGGAGGCCTACCTCGCCGATCTGCTGCGCAGTCGGGAACGGCTCGCCGCGTTCAGCGCCGACACCTGGGCCAGCAACGAGGCGATGCCGTCCGACGAAGAAATCACTCGTGTACGGCGCCTTATCCGGCGCGTCCGCACCGACCTTGACGACCTCACGGACGAGGACCGAACGCAGATCCAGCAAGCCGTCGCAGTGGTCCGCCGCAGCCGCCAGGTCGTCACCCTCGGCATGCCCCGCGTCGCTGCACCCGTGCTCAACCCGCGTCCCGAAAGGCCCCCGTGTGACCAGCCGATTGACTGAAGGCAGACGTGCGAACTCCGCCCGCCGCCGCGAAAGGGTCCTCAAGGCCCTCGACACGGCAGTGCGGACGGGTGGAGACATCACCGTCTCCGGTCTCGCTCGCGCCGCCCGGGTCGACCGAACCTACTTCTACCGCCACCGTGACCTGCTCGAACGCGTCCACGCCGTTGTCACCGCCCCAGCGGGGGACGGGATGATGGCAGCAGTCAGCCGTGCCTCGCTGCAGACCGACCTGGCCAACACCCTGGAACGCAACAAGCGCTTGGCCGCCCGTGTGCGCCAACTGGAAAAGCGGCTGTCTCAGTCGATCGGGGCGAAAGCTTGGGCGGATTCCGGGCTTGGAGCGTCGGATGATGTTGACCAGCTCCAGCGACGGATCATCACGCTGGAACAGCAGCTATCGACTATGCAGGGCGAACTCGACGAACGCACCGAGGAGCTCGAGGCGGCCCGTGCGGCCAATCGTGAGATGACCAGGTCGCTGAACCACCGCCCCGCTCGTTTGTGACCACACGAGGGGGGTCCGTCAAACGTGGCTCCAGGCAGACCGCGAACCACTACGCCGACTGGCACAGGTCCTCCGTGACGGCGTCGAACGCGTCGACTCCGTCGCTGCTTCACGGGCATGGCGGCCGGTAGGCGATGTCCCCGACGTACTGCCGCCACTCCTTCTTCGTGAGGGTGTGTTTCGTGACAGCGCAGATGCGTCTGATGGCCCGGTCAGGGTTCAGCTCCCAGAGCCGGGTCGTGCCGTCCTGGCTACCTGTGGCGAGGAAACGCCCGTCGGCGCTGAAAGCGACGGCGGACACGGGCTCGGAATGCTCCGTGAGCGGGCTCCCGAGGAGCGTCGGCCGGCCGCTGGCGGTCAGGTCCCACAGACGGACGTCTTCGTCGTCGCCGGCGGTGGCGAGGGTGTGGCCGTCGGGGCCGAACGCCACGGCGGCGAAGGAGTTCGCTTCGTCCCCGAGAAGCAGGCCGAGGCCGGTCCGGCGGACCGCGAGCCTCTTGGGATGCGTGGGATCGCCGATGTCCCAGAACGAACCCTTGTCGCCATCCGCGCCGGCGAGGATGCGTCCGTCGGAGCTGAAAGCCACGTCGATGGAGTCGCCGATGGTGCTGGTGAGAGGCCTACCGACTGGCTTGGGGTGACGGGGGTCTTTGGTGTCCCAGAGGTAGATCTTGCCCTGTTCGCCGACGGCGGCGAGGGTATGTCCGTCAGGGCTGAAGGCCATCGACGGAATCCAGTCTCCCGCCACACTCAGGGGAGGGCTGAGGTGCCTGGGGTGTGTCGGATCGCTGGTGTCCCACAACCACACCCTGCCACCACCGGCCGTGGCGAGGACCTGACCGCGAGGCCTGAACGCCGCCATCGTGCCGCGTAGTTGGCCGACAATGCGTCGTGGGCGCTCGCGGTCGTCGAGGTTCCATAATGAGACCCCGCTGTCGATATTGCTGGGGTCGAATTCTTCTGCAATGGCCAAGGTGGATCCGTCGGGACTCAACGACACCGCGTCGATGAAGGTTCCGTCGCCTGTGAGGAAGGTGGGGGGAAGAGCCCAGACATGGACTGTGTCCCCGACGGCGATCAGGGTGTGTCCGTCCGGACCGAAGTTCAATCCCACGGCCCTTGTCTGGCCGAAGGGTTGGCCCAGGGCGACCGGGCCAGCCACGATGGTGACGTTCCACAGCCGCACCGTGTTTTCCTGCGCGGTGGCGAGGACATGGCCATCAGGGCTGAAAGCCATCGCTGAGATCTCGTCGTCGGGGATTCGGAGAGGATCGCCGAGACGCTTTGCTTGACTCGGTCGCGTGATGTCCCACAGCTGGATGCCGCTGACGAATTCCTCGCCGACGCGGGTCGAGACGGCCAGCAGGTTCCCACGTGGGCTGAATACCACGTCCTGACCGACCAGAGACTTGCCGAGGCGCGTGACGTGGGTTGGACGAGTGGCATCCCACAGCTGGACTCTGTACCACCCACCCTCGGGATACACGGTGGCCAGCAGGTGTCCGGTTGGACTGAAAACCGCCTTATCGCCGAGCCACGGGCTGCCGAGGCTTTTGGGGTGCGTCGGCCGACTGGTGTCCCACAGTTGGACCTGCGTTTCCGCGTGGTCGCCGACATCAGTGGTGATGGCCAGTGTCTGCCCATCGGCGCTGAAGGCCAGCGTGCTGACGTCGCCGACGGGGACGGGGACGTTGAGAGCCGTCGGGGCGGACGGACGCGTGGTGTCCCACAGGCGAAGCACGTCCGTGGAACTCGTCTTCGAACTTTCGTCGACGGTGGCGAGCACGTGCCCGAACGGGCTGAACGCCATCAGGTTGCCGCCTCGGACGGGGCGGCCGATGCGTCTGGGATCGGTGAGGTCGGTGGCATCCCACAGCTGGATCGTGTAGTCGCTCGCCATGGTGGCGAGGACCTTCCCGTCCGGGCTCAGCGCGGCCGACTGCCCCTGGTTCGAGCTCGGCTCGCTGACCGTGGAGAACAACGGAGTCGCCGTCGCGTTCACCAGATCCGTATAGGCCTGCGGCGACGGATGCATGCGATAGGCCGCGACGTCCAACTGGGCCGCGACGGACACGTTCTGGTTCCTGTACGACGTCTCTGCGCCGCGTAACTCGGCGGCTTCAGCGGTGAGTTGCCGGGAGACGGCGATGTCCCGTTGACTCCGGGCCGTGGAGCGTTGGTCGAAGGCCGTGCCAGCGGCTACGGAGGCGAGCAGTACCAGGACGGCCAGGGCGGCGCTGAGGGCTCGCAGCCGCCGGGTGGTACGGGTGGCCGCTCGCTGTTCCTGGTGGCGTGCGTCCAGGCTCGCCGCCAGAAAGGCCCTTTCCAGGGGGGTCAGGTGGCCAGGGTCGGTGAAGGCTTCCGCCGCCACCGCGAGGCGTGTGCCGCGGTAGAGCGCGCCGGGGTCGCGGCTGAGGCTGTACCAGGCTCTTGCGGCTTCGGTGAGTTGACGGTGCAGGCGCAGGCGCTCACGGGCTTCGTCGATCCAATGCCGCAGTCGGGGCCACCCGGTGATGAGGGCTTCATGGGCGATGTCGACCGTGTTCTCGTCGAGTGTGACGAGGCGCGCCCGGGCCAGACGGTTCAGGACGATCGCGGTGTCGGTGGAATCATCGAAGTCGAACTCCTCGCGCTGGGCGGGCCGACGGGTGTCCGGGGTTCCGGCACCAGGGGTGATCAGCCGCAGCAGAATACGGCGGGCGAGATCGGCCTGCGTCGGGGTGAGGCTCGCGTGGACGTCCTCGGCGGTGCGGGTGATGGCGCCGTGCAGGCCTCCGGCGGCCTCGTAGGCCTCGCGGGTGAGGGCGCGGCCTTTGCGACGACGCCAGGTCTCCAGCAGTGCATGCGACATCAGCGGTAGGGCCCCGGGTTCCCCTTCGACCTGGCTGAGAATGCGCGTCGTCAGTCCGCGTTCCACGATCAGACCGGCGGCCTGTGCGGGTCTGACGATGGCCTTGCGCAGGTCCTCCCGGCTCATAGGGCCGACGAGCACGGTGCCGTCCTGCAGGGCAGCGGTCAAGGCAGGGTGTTCAGCGCACCGGCCGAGGAAGTCCGCGCGCACGGAGATGACGACGCGCAGTCTGCTCCCGGGATCGGTAGCGGCCAGGAGGTGGTTTATGACCTGGTCGCGCTCGTCCGGGTCGTGGCACAGGGTGTAGAGCTCTTCGAACTGATCCACGATCAGCCACGTGTCCCCGTCGCCATCCTTCGGGGTCAGCCGCTGTTCATGGGTGCGCAGGGGGTGCTCGCCGGGGGTGAGGACACGAAGGGCTGCCGGTGCGGACTCTGTCGTATCGGAGTCGCGCAGGCGGGGGATGAGGCCGGCCCGAAGCAGGGAAGACTTGCCGCTGCCCGACGAGCCGAAAACGGCGGTAAACCGGCGGGAGCGTGTCAGCTTGAGCAGCCGGTCGGTGAGTTCGTCTCGGCCGAAGAACAAAGCGGCGTCGGCGGGTTCGAAGCGGGCCAGGCCCCGGTACGGCGGTTCAGCATCCTCGTCCTCAGCGCGCGGCTCGGCCGCCGTCTCCGCGGCCGCCACACGCCACCGCTCCTCCCACTCCTCCTCATCGCCGCCGCAGGCACGCACGTATGCGAGGACTACGGGCAGGGTCGGCAGCCGCTCACCCCCGGCCGCCTGCGACAGCGTGCTCGCACCCTGCCCTGTGCGCTGCGCCATCACCCGGTAGGTCGGACTCCCGGCCTCCGCCCGCAGTTTGCGTAACTCGGCAGCGAGCCGCGCAACCGGCCCCGCACTCGGATCGAGTGGGCTCTCAGGACGTCCTGCCATCGATAGCTCACCCCTCTACCCACCGCCTCCCCCGTGGACGCGGCGCGATCACCCGGACGCTACGCACGCCCAGGAAGAAGAGCAAACGACAGGCGCCTTCTTTGGTCAGCGCCGTGCGCCGGGCCCGTGACCTGCAATGCAGCCATTGACCAGAGTGGCAAAACCGGGTGCCCATTCAATCCCCGGCCCGCTGAACTCGATGACGTGACAGCAACGAGCACCGACCGCGCTCTCATCCGAGGCTCGTCCGGTGACTCTCGCACAGCATCGAGAAAGGGAGACGAAGTGCGCACACTCAAGTCCATCGGGGTGGCCGCTCTGGCGTTGGCGGCGGGCACGACCTTGGTCTTCACCGGACCCGCCGACGCGGCCGGCCGCAAGTGGGACGGCAAGGATCCTATCTACAGCGGTTGCGCGGACACCGGACGCCTCGTCCACAAGAAGACCGACAAGTACTACAGCTCGCGCTACCACCTGCACGTGTCGGTCACCGCTTCGCTCTGGTACAGCCGCGGCTGCCGCACCGTGTGGGCCATGGTCGACGCCAACGTCCCGACGGACAAATGGAATGGCGAGGGGTGCAACATCTGGCGCAACAGCGACATGAAGCACTACGGCTGCAAGCACCGGACCGGCACCCTCGAGATGCTCTCGCCGATGCTCAACGACAAGAACACCACCGGCTTCGCCACCGCCTGGTCCTACGTCGGCAACGATCCCCACGAAATGTTCGCCCGCACCGCTTCGTACTGACTGGTGAGCTCCGCACAGGCCGACCGACGCCGGATCCTCCGGCAGCGCCACAGTTGTCGACGAACTGCGCCACCGCGACTGCCGGGGCAGGGCAGAGGTTCGGCGAGGGCAAGCCTGATCCTTGCGCGGGGCCTTCATCGGCGCCGTTGCGCTTCGGGTTTTGCGCGCCGCATCCAGGACGCCAGGTACCCCGAGGCAGACGACCAGCCCCGTTGCCCCGACCCAGCACGTCCTGCCAATCAGTCCGGATCAGAAGAGAAGGAAAGACAAGATCATGCAGGTACACAAGCGGCTCGCAATCGCCGCGACAGCGATCACCATGGCCGGCGGCCTGGCTGCGGCCGTCCCAGCTCAGGCAAACCCGCCCGCCGCGGCGGCAGCAGCGCAGGGAGCCAGGCCGGCTGAAAACGCGCTGCGTTTTCCGGGCACCTACCGGTGGCTTCCGGAGCACTTCAGCGGCCCGTGCATCACCGCCCACGGTGGCGTGCGCAAGGGAGCGAAGGTCGACCAGTACCGCTGCGTCGGGGCGCAGAACCAGAAGTGGTACGTCGAAGCGCTCGACATCTACAACGCGTTCCGGATCCACCCGGCGCAGAACATGGGCCTGTGCGTGGACATCCCCGGCAACTACCGCAACGGCACACAGCTCATCCTGTGGAACTGCAACGGCCGCACGAACCAGAGCTTCCACGTCAACTGCGGCTCACGGCAGCGCCACTGCACGATCTTTCCCTATTCCGGCGATCACCACGACAAGTGTCTTGCTGTGAAGGGCGGAAAGACGGCCAACAACACCCCTCTGATCTTGTGGCGGTGCAACGGCGCCCGGGACCAGAAGTTCACCTTCCGCTGACCAGAGTTCTCTTGGCCCGGGAACTGGCCGGCGCGAGGGGACCGGCCAGCGCCTCAGGCCATAAACGGCTGCTAGAGCGAGGCGGCCCGGCGTCCGCCGTCTGGGCGTCGTGCAGGCAGTGAGCAACAAACGCCGCCGGGTGGGCCGGTCGCCGACCGGCCCACCCGAAAGGCCCCACCCACGCCCATATACGAAGGGAGCGTGCCACGTGAATCCGAGTAAGCACGTTCGTGAGGTGCCGGAATTTGAGGAGTACGTACGCGCGCGGCACGACGCCCTGCTCCGCACCGCACGACGTCTGGTTGCCAACCCGCTCGACGCTCAGGATCTGCTGCAGACCGCGTTGTTACGCACCTACCGCGTATGGGAGCGCATCGACGACAAGCAACTCGCGGACGCCTACCTGCGACGCGTAATGATCAACACACGAACCGAGTGGTGGCGAGCCCGGAAGCTGGAAGAGCTTCCCACAGAACACCTGCCGGACGTGAGCATCGGGGATTCCACCGAAGAGCATGCCGACCGCGCTCTGCTGATGGACATCATCACTACGCTGACGCCCCAGCAGCGCAGCGTCGTCGTGCTACGGCACTGGGAGCAGATGTCCACGGAAGAGACGGCCGCTGCCCTCGACATGGCGGCTGGCACGGTCAAGAGCACGCTGCATCGGGCGCTAGCCCGGCTCCGCGAGGAGCTCCGACAGAGGCAGGCAACGGCGTACGGGTTGGCATTCGGTCAGAACAGTTAAGCCACTCAGCCTTGCTCCTCATTGGACAACTTCACTCGATCGGCGATAGCGCCACACGTGTTGCACCAGCTACGGTGAGTGATACTGGTGCTGAGCTGCACAGATCTCCGATGTCTTGCAATGCGCCACATCACGTCCCCCAGAGAAGGAAGCGCGACGCCCGGGCCCTGACGGAAGTGGTCCAGCTGCGTGCGCTCGCCCACTTCGGCCTGCCCAGTTCTGCGGGGTGCGCGGGCAACCGGATGCTCGCCGCCATGGCCTGCGCCCTCACCCCACCAGGCCGGCGCACCGTCATCGACGACTCACCCGAGGCCATCACCGCGTTCCTCAGACCCCGGCCGGTACGGGAACTGCCCGGCGTGGGCGCGAAGACGGCGGCGACGCTCGCCGAGTACGGCCTGCACACCGCCGGCGACGTCGCCGACGTCCCGCAGTCCACACTGCAGCGCCTCCTCGGCGCCCGCGCCGGCCGCGCCCTCCACGAGCACGCCCACGGCCGCGACACCACCATCGTGAGTTCTCCAGACGCTCCTGACGTGTCTCAGAGCCTGCGCACGGATGCCGCTGCCGGTTCCTCTCGGTTTCTGCGACCATCGGCGAATGGCCGACAGCAGGGATCGTTCAGCGCTTCGCACTGGGGTTGCGTCCTTGGAAGTGGTGTACCGGTTCCCACCTGATCCGGGTGTTTGTCCCGGCGTCGGAGTGAGGGTCCGGATATGAGAACGGCCACCGGCTGATCTTCGAGATGTCTAGGCTCGAAGGAGATCAGCACGATGACCGCACCAAACAGTCTGCCCCTGCATGCCCTCGCCGAGGAGAACCTCGCCGCGGCGAGTCCCGACCTGCTGCGCGCGATGGTCAAGACGTTCGCCGACGCGCTCATGTCTGCGGAGGCCGATGCCCTCTGCAACGCCGAATACGGGCAGGTCAGCGACGAACGCGTCAACCACCGCAACGGCTACCGCCCACGCGAGTGGGACACCCGCGCCGGCACAGTCGAACTCGCCGTCCCCAAGCTCCGCCAGGGCAGCTACTTCCCGCACTGGCTCCTCGAACGGCGCCGGCGGGCCGAACAAGCCCTCGTCTCGGTGGTCGCCACCGCCTACCTGCTCGGCGTGTCCACGCGCCGGGTCGAGAAACTCGCCGAGTCCCTCGGCGTCACCCAGCTGTCGAAGTCCCAGGTCAGCGCGATGACCAAGCACCTCGACGAGCAGGTCACCGCGTTCCGCAACCGGCCGCTGGACGCCGGGCCCTACACGTTCGTCTGGGTGGACGCGCTCACGCAGAAGGTCCGCGAGGGCGGCCGCATCATCAACGTCCACTCCCTGGTCGCGGTCGGCGTCAACGCCGACGGACACCGCGAGATCCTCGGCATCGACGTCGCCACGGCCGAGGACGGTGCGGGCTGGCTCGCCTTCCTGCGCTCACTGACCGCCCGGGGCCTGTCCGGTGTCCAGTTGGTCGTCTCCGACGCCCACACCGGCTTGGTGAACGCGATCGGCGCGGTCCTGCCCGGCGCATCCTGGCAGCGATGCCGCACGCATTACGCACGAAATTTGCTGAGCCAGGTCCCGAAGTCGGCTCAGCCGTGGGTGGCCACCTTGCTGCGGACCGTTTTCGAACAGCCCGACACCGACGCTGTCCTGGCCCAGATGCGGCACGTCCTCGACGCGCTGGAGGCCAAGTTCCCCAAGGCCGCAGCCCACTTGGACACTGCCCAGCACGACCTGCTGGCCTTCACCGCGTTCCCGCGGGAGATCTGGCGGCAAATCTGGTCGAACAATCCGCAGGAACGGTTGAACAAGGAGATCCGCCGCCGCACCGACGTGGTCGGCATCTTCCCCGACCGCACCGCCCTGATCCGCCTGGTCGGCGCGGTGCTGGCCGAGCAGAACGACGAATGGACCGAGGCCCGCCGCTACATGGGCCGCGAACTCCTCGCCAAGACCCGCCTGCACCCGATCGAGTCAGAAACCGACGAGACAGCCCTGCCCACCGAACTCAGCGCATAGCCTCAAAACGAGATCACCGAGTGGCCGTCGATACACCACTCCCGCGGACATGACCCACACTGGTCGGCGAGGTGGTCGCGGGTCTTGGCAGTCTGACGCACCGGGAACTGAATCCGGCCTTCGAACAGCTGGGAATGCCACCGGTCCCTGATGATGCCGGGAGTAAACACGAGCGGATCGAGCTGAGTCTCGGTCAGGTACCCGACGCTGAGCTGCCACAGGTCACGCGACGCATCCTGGAGCAGAGCCCCGTCCATGTGAGTCCGTCGCGTCGCTACCAGCTCGAGGACCTGCTGTGGGCAGAGGACGCACCGCCCGAGATCCCTAAAAAGGCTCGCCGCGAACTGGCGCGCGCCCTCGACCTGTCGGAGCTGGTCCAGCACCACGACCGGTTCCTGCGGCTGCTTGACCAATTCTGGATAGCCGACGATTCGGGCCTCTCCTTCGAGGAGCTGGAGGGCCTGCTGGTGAACGGGACGCGTCCGGTGACGCTGAGAGATCGCATCGAGCGACACGTCTTCCGCAACCCCGGGGACTGGTCTACGGAAGACCTTTTCGACAACCTCGGGGTGTTCGAGGCCGGGGACGCCCGGCTCGCCCGCTTCCTGGAAGGCCTGGTATCAGCGGACGTCCTCCTTGACGAGCACCTCCAGGAGAAGACGGTCGGCACCATCAACGGTCATCTCCGGACTGCCGGGGTCGAGTTGAGAGCGACCGGCAACGATGGCGGCTATCCCGTGTTCACCGTGGTGCCCACGCCGCTGCATGGCACCCGGCGGCCGAAGAACATCATCTTTGCCTCGTTCACCAAGCCCGACATCCGCTTCCGGTCCTCGGTGGACAACGACATCGAGATCGTCGGAGGCAACCCGGACGACACCCTCGTCTACGACCGTGAGGTCCCCATCGAGGGCCTGCGCTGGCGTGATCTGCATACCTGGTGGCAGGACGCCCGCGAGATCAGCAGTGAGACCGAGGCCAGAGGGGCCCTGTACCAACGACTCCTCAAGAGCCTGCCAGACAACTCGGAAGGCCAGCAAAACCTCTTCATCGCCTACCACCAGATCCTCGGGCCGTCCCCTGGGGACCCGGCCCTCCTGCCCGAAGTGTGGCTGCACTGGGACCACAGGACCGTCAAGGAGCGAGGCCCCGAGGCGTTGCTGCGCTCCCGCATGGATTTTCTCCTGCTGCTGCCTCACGGACAGCGCGTCGTCCTGGAGGTCGACGGATCACAGCACTACACCCGCGACCGCGGCCGCACGCCGGATACGGGCAAGTACGCGGACATGGTCGCCGCTGACCGAGATCTCAAGCTCAGGGGGTACGACGTTTTCCGCTTCGGCCACGACGAGCTCAAGCGTCTCGATGGCGCCCAGTCCCTTCTGCGGCAGTTCCTCCCGCACATGTTCCGCCGCTTCAGAGTGAGCAGCTGACGCTCTCGGAGCAGCGGAGGGTCCTGCATGGGCAAGCGCCCAGTCCGATACCCGCCGCGCTCCTCAGGCCAAAGGCAACTGACCGAGCGGCCGGCCGCGGTCGGTCTGCGCCTCCAGCAGAGCGGCCACGTCCGGGCTCCGCGTGAAGAAGGGACCGTCCCAGTACGCCGGGACCGCCACGGGTGTAAGGCGCACCTCGGTGCCGTGGACGCGCGCGGCGTCGAAGAGGGCCTGCAGCATCTCCACGCCCGCCAGGTCGAGCGCGCCAAGGCGGGCATGCCACGTCTGGGTCTCCGGATCGTACGAGGCGATCTGGCGGAGCCTGTCGAGTTGCTCCTGCCATTGAGAGTGGGCGGCTGGCGCTGTCCGGATGGTGGCCTCCAACACCCATGCGCTCTTGGGGGAGTTCGGTGAACTGGTCATGCAAGGGACGGTAGACGTCGCCACTGACAACTCGCCCAGTCGGGTGGATCCCCAGCCTGAACAGAACCCCAGCCGGGCACGAACACGTACTGACAGACGTGGACCCGATCCGAGAAGCACACCTGTGCGAACCCGGCCTGCTCGTCATCGACGTGGCGGGCTTCGACGATGACACCGTCCTCGCTTTCCAAGCCTCGATCGCCCGAACCTGGGGGACGGCGACCGCCGAGCGCACCACCCGGGATCCTGGCCAGCCCGGGGTGCGGCTGCGGATGTACACCGACCTACGGCAGGTCCTCAAGCAGACCTCCCCGCCGGAGCGGGTACTGGAGACCGGCAGAGAATGATGCCTGGTCCGTCACCACGGGGGGAGTGACGAACCAGGCCTCACGTCAACGGTGCCACACCCGTCTCTGACGCGCGCCCGCTCTGGGCTAAGTCGTCGCAGGAGGGCTCTCGGTGGAGTTGGTGTACTACTTGCGGGCCCGCAGAACGAGGACGGCGCCCGCGTAAGCAGGGGCGGCAGGAGTCGAACCTGCGGCATCCGGTTTTGGAGACCGGCGCTCTGACCTCTGAGCTACACCCCTTTGGTGGGTGACAGCTTGGCACGCCGAACAGGTGGATCTCCAAGGGATTTCCGTCTTCTCAGAGCACCCGCAGGACGCCGACAACCTTGCCGAGGATCTGCACCTGGTCGCCCGGGATCGGGTCGTAGGCGGGATTGCGAGGCATCAGCCACACCTGCCCCTCCTGCCTGCGCAGCACCTTGACGGTCGCCTCGTCCTCCAGGAGCGCGGCGACGATGTCGCCGTGGTCAGCGCTATCCTGCCGTCGCACGGTCACGATGTCGCCGTCGCAGATCGCCGCGTCGATCATGGAGTCACCGGCCACGGTCAGGGCGAACAGGTCGCCGTCGCCTACGACCTGGCGGGGCAGCGAGTAGACGTCCTCGACCATTTCCTCGGCGAGCAGCGGTGCGCCGGCGGCGATCCGTCCGACGAGCGGTACGTCGACCGGTGCCTCGCTCCTGCCTCCGAGGTCGGGCGCCCACGAGGGCCTGACGCGGTAGGCGCGAGGTGTGTGCGGGTCGCGGTACAGGATGCCCTTGCGTTCGAGCGCCATCAGTTGGTGGGCGACAGAGGAGGTACTGGCCAGGTGCACGGCTTGGCCGATCTCACGCATCGACGGGGGGTAGCCCTGCCGGTCGACCGTCTCGGTGATGTAGCGGACGATGGCCGACTGGCGGCTCGTCAGGTGCCCCTCAGCAGTCTGGGAGCCCGGGGGACGGCCCCGGCGGGCGGGCGCGGCGTTCTCCATCCCGGCACCTCCGTACAAGATCGTTCGGAACGACCCTAACCCGCCATCCTCCCCAAATGGAACACCTTGTCGAATTTCCGAGCCGTCGGGTCGAGGCTGCTGGTCCGGCCTGACGATCTGCCCTTAACTTTCTAACTTGTTGACAAGTTATGACGCCTGCCTGTAACTTTCCAACAAGTTAGAAAGTTGAGGAGTGGGTGTGCTTCAAATCCAGCTGGGCCCGGAGCGGCCCGCAGAGCCGGGCGACCGCCTCGGCCGGTCCACGATCGGGTGGCGCCCAGGTATGACTGAGGACGAGGCGTGGCTGGCCGGCCGCGGCATCTGGAAGTTCAACGCGGACCGAGCCCTGGCCCAGGACGAAGTGCAGATCGTCAGCACCGATGGTCTGGTGCTGGCCGTTGCCACGATCACCGGGATCAGCAAGCACGGCGACCGGTACGCCCTGGAAGGTGAACTACTGCGCGGAGATGCGCGGGTCGGGAAGCCCACCACCACCCCCCACCGGTCCCGCAACTCCGTCGCATACTTCTGAACAGCCACTTTCCCCTCTCGGGCCTGAAGGAGCTCCATGGACTTCCGATCCATCCCCCGCGACCCGCACGCCTTTCAGCAGCCCGTCACCGCCGAGGACATCCAGGCGATCGGCCGACGCGCCTTCGGGGACGCCGCGCGCGTCGTCTCCGCTGTGGAGCTCGGCGGCGGCATGTACAACACGACCTACCGGATCACCGTCGACAGCATGGAGACACCGGTCATCCTGCGCATCGCCCCCGCTCCGGGGCAGCAGTTCAGCTCCGAGCGGGAGCTGATGCGCAACGAGGCGGCCACCGTCCCCTACTTCTCCCCCATCGCTGGCCTCGTCCCGCGCGTCCTGTTCGCCGACTGGTCACAGGAGATCACCGGCCGCGACTGGATCGTGCAGAGCCACCTCACCGGTGTGCCCGCCCCCGAGCGTCTCGGCGCCTACCCCCGCGACACCTGGCCTGGCTTTTTCGCCCAGCTCGGCGAGATCACGGCACGCGTTCACGCCGTCCGCGGCCCGCACTTCGGTCCGGTCGCGGGGCCTGGACATCCCACCTGGAGCGCGGCCGTGATCGCCTCCCTTCACGCCATTGCCGACGACCTGGGGCATCTCGGCCTGGACGCAGCCGACGTACGCAAGGTCGCCGACCTCGCAGCAGAACACCACCGTGCCCTCGACGAGATCACCGAACCGCGCCTGCTCACCGGCGACCTGTGGACCGTCAACACCATGCTGGACTCCAAGGCACCCGAACCGGTGATCACCGGGGTCCTCGACCTGGACCGCACTCTCTTCGGCGATCCGGCCGCTGACTGGACCATCCGCATGGCCAGCGCCAAGCAGGACGAGCGCACCGCTTTCTGGGACACCTACGGCACCCGCGACACGTCCGCCGCGGCCACCTGGCGCTCCCTCGTCTACGAAGCCCGCCACCTGGGCGCCATCCGCCTGGAGCGGCACCGTCTCCACAAGAACGACGGCGTCCGCGACACCTACACCTCCATGGCTGCAGTTCTGACCCAGCTGACCTGACGCGAGGAGACGAACCACATGCCGTATCGGCCCGTGACGAAGGAGGAGGCGCTGCGCAGCTACGGCGCTGCCGCTCTCGCCCACGAACGCATGACGGCTGATGGCACGGTCGAACCCGGCTGGTCAGGCCCCGCCGACCTGCAAAGCAGCCTCGCCTCCTGGTACGGCAGCGCCACTCGGCTGGGCGCAACCGCGGAGGAACTCGACAACGCCCTCGAGGTAGCCCGCGCCGAGCGGGAGGCGGAGCTGATCGAGGGGGAGAACGAGACCCGCGCCCAGGACGCTGCCCGGGCGGATGCACTGAACGACGTCGCCGCGGCGATCGACTACGACCCTGACCTCGCGCCCTGGTAACCGGCGGCCGAGCACAGACGACTTTCCCCGGTCAGCTCCGTACCGCGGTGATGGCAACGCGATGCAGCAGGTGCGCGGTGGGCAACCGCCGTCGAGCCTCGCCCTGCAGTCCGGCGAGCGCCGTACCAGGCTCGGCGTGCAACGTCAGCGCGGTGCGGTAGATCCCCTGGTAGGCGGCGTCCCACGCCGGTGCCCCGGCGCAGTGCAGGCCGGTGAAGCCCGCCGCGCGCAGCACACGCCTCCAGTCGGTGTGCCGGTGCCGTGCTGGAAGGCGCTCGTCGCCGGGAGTGTGCGGGCGCCAGCCGGTGAGCACCAGGCGGCCGCCGGGCTTGAGGATGCGCAGGGCCTGGCGGGCGGCGGCGAGCGGTCGGGCGCGTACTGCAGGGCGTCCAACGACACAGCCCTGTCCACGCATTGATCGGCAAGCGGGAGGCCGGCGAGGTCGGCCACGGCGAAGGCCGCGTCGACGGGGAGCGGCGTGGCCCGGCGGCGGGCCTGGGCGATGGCGACCGGGGAGAAGTCGATGCCGATCAAGGCCGCGTGCGTGTGGCTGGCGAGCCACAGGCCGGGACCTCCGCGGCCGCAGCCCAGGTCGGTCAGGAGCTGTCCCGGGTGCAGGTCGAGCTGCTGGGCGATGTGGTGAAGCAGATCGGCGCAGAGGAAAGAGAACAGGTCCAGATCCGGCGGGAGGTCCGGGTCGACCAGGCGCGCGATCGCGCCGAAGGCGCTGTCACCGGTCTGTCCTTCGCTGCCGAAGAGGCGGTCGAACTCCGAAGCGCTGGTGGTCTGGTGGCCGGCCGTGTCGGCCGCACAGCTGTCGGGTGGTGTGCTCACGTCCCGCTCCCCGGGTCGACGGTGACGGTGATCTGGCGCAGGATCTGGTCGGCTTGGTCGTCGACCGTGCGCGGATCGCGGCCGGTGACGATGACATGGCCGAGGCGGCCGCGGTTGGACGTCGCCGGACCCACGTCCGTACCCTCAGCCGCCCGCACGCGTACGGCGGGGATGGTGGTGGTCATCTCCGGCAGGCCCGTGACGGCGACCAGTCGGCCTGCGCGGGGCGTGGTCAGGAACCGGACGGCGGCGTACCCGTTTCGCGCTGGGGTGAGGGTGGCCGGGTGGCCGAGGGCGATGTCCCACAGGGAGCGCCACGGGTCGATGCCGAGAGCGTGTTGGATCAGGACGCCGATGTGTCCAGCGCCGAGTCGGGCGCCGATCTCCAGGACGGTGCACCGGCCGTCGGGGCCGAGGACGAGTTCGGTGTGGGTGGCGCCGTTGCGGACGCCGACCGCGGCGATCGCCCGTTCGGCCTGTTCGAGCAGGGCCCGCTCGGCGGCCGCGGGCAGACGGGCGGGCAGCGCGTGGCCCAGCTCGACGCGGTGGATGCCGCCCGTGGTGTGCTTGCGGGTGATGCACAGATGGGTGGTGACCTGGTGCTGGGTGACGGATTCGACGCTGAACTCGCGGCCGCGGACGTGTTCTTGGACCAGGACACGCTCATCGCGCGGCATCCCGTACATCGCCTTCGCCTGGCGGGCGGCGTGCCAGGCCGACTGCAAGGCGTGGGGAGTGGTGACCACGGTGACGCCGGCCGATCCGGCGCCGTCGGCCGGTTTGATGACGCACGGGAAGCCGACCGCAGCGGCTGCGGCTCGCAGCTCGCGCAGATCCGTGACGATCGTGGTGCGGGGCGTGGCGACGTGGCCGGCGTCGAACCTGGCCGCCATGAGGGCCTTGTTGCGTGCGGCGGCGGCGCGTTCGGGATCGTTGCCGGGCAGGTCGAGAGCCGCGCACGCCCGGGCGGCCAGGTCGGTGAGGTACTCGTTGGCGGTGAGCAGGGCCTTCGCACCGATCCGGCGCCCGTAGCCGGTGATGTCCTTGAGGGCTTGATCGGGCCGGGCGAAATCGGTGACCAGGTGGCCCGCCAGGAGTTGGCGCAGCTCGCGGGAGTAGGTGGCGAGGGTGGTGGAGTCGGTGACGGCGTGCACGTGGTGGCCGGAGGCGGCCGCGGCCCGGGTCAGTTGCTCGGATTCGGGGCCGGCCGCCTCCAGCAGCAGGACCGGCATGCTCACCGGTAGTCCACCGGTCCGCCTGCGCGGCGCATGTCGAGGGTGAAGCAGTGGAATCCGCCGCCGAACAGGCGGCGGTGCCGGTGGCGAACCGGGATCACGGTGAAGCCCTCGCCCTCCAGGGTCTTGATCAGGCCGGTGCAGTCGACGTTGACCAGCACGCGTTGCTCGTCCAGAGACAGCACGTTGATGTCGATGTAGGGGCTGGTGAGGACCAGGTCGGTGTCGTCGTAGGTGGGGAAGCTCCCAGGGTCGGGCTCGGGCGGCACGATGAACTTCCAGCTCTGGAAGGCGTCCGGGAGCATGTCGCGCAGCCCGGCGTGCCGAGCCAGGAACACGCCGGGCTTGAGGGCCAGGAGCATGGAGTCGATGTGGTTGTCGGCCATGCGGTGCACGCGGTGAAGGCGGAAGCGGCCGGCCACCTGCCGCTGGAGCCAGTCGGCGCCGAGCCGGTGGTTGTCCTGCGCGATGTTGACGATGAGGTCCTGGCCCAGGCGAAGGACCTGAGCGCCGTCCAGCATCATCTCGATGCCGACGTCGTACGGGCTGGGCTGCGGGTCGGTGATCGGCTCGGTCGGCCCGCCGAGCGTGGTGGCGGCGTCGCGAGCGTAGGAGAGGTCGAAGCTGGCGTCGGTGAGAGTGGGCCGGGGCATCGTCGACCAGCGGGCGCCGGCATCGGCGTAGCGGCGGAAGACCGGGGTCAGCAGCCGGGTCTCCAGGTAGCGGCTGCGGATCGCGGGCGCCGTTTCGATGATCTCGTCGCCGAGGATGAGAGTGTTGTCCCGCACGTTCAGGGCGGGGGTCGGGGCGGCCTGCCAGCCCAGCCCGGCGATCGGTAAGGCGTTTTCGGGCAGCGGCAGCGGCCGGTACACGGTGATACCGAGCGAAGTGAGCGTAACGGCGAGGTTCTCGACGTCTTCGTGGAGTTCCTCGGTGTACCGCATGCTGATCTTCCACGTCTCGGCCTTGGCGCTGCCGCGGGCGGCCAGGCGCGGGTAGGCCCAGTCGGAGCGGTAGCCGCCGAGGGCCTCGTGGAAGAACAACTCGAACGTGAGGTCACGGTCGTGCCCCACGTAGTTCTCCGCGGACCCCACGATGATCTCGCTCAGTGGGGTGAAGTCGTCGTAGCTGTTCAGCATGGGTTCGTCCTCGTTTCGTCAGGCGCCGGCCCGGCTGCCGTCGGCGGCCGGGAAGGGAACGTGCTGGCTGGTCAGGGCGCGGCCGTGCCGGGCATGCAGCACGACGCGGTCGCCGCGGAGCTGGAGGGTGCGCTGCTCGCTCCAGCCGGCGTAGCGGTACTCGCCGTCGGCGACGGGCACGAGGGCGTAGCGGTGCTCCCCGGCCTGAAGGTCGAGCCCGTCGCCGCGCTCGGCGAGCTCGACGGCCGTGGTGTGGCCCTCCAGCGGGGTGTCGTGGCCGAAGTCCATGAATCCGGACGGCAGGGCCAGGGAGGTCGGCAGCGTGGCGGCCGGCTGCGTGGGGGCGGGCTGCCGGTTGAACAGCACGTCGGCGTCGGCGAGAGCCTCCTGCCACGGTTCGGGGAAGAACACGGCGAGCTCGCGGGTGAGCAGCGCGTCGATGATCGCGTGGACGCGCCGTACGGGCCCGGTGTTGCGCACCAGGTGCTCGCGGGAGAAGTCGCCGTACCAGAAGGCGCCGGGCTGCCAGCGGTGTTCGGTGCCGTCGAGGACAAGGACCGCGCCGGGGTGGGTGACGATCGGGATGTGCAGGCGCACCATGCCCCGCTCCAGGGCGTACTTGGGGTCGCAGTGCGGCTGCGAGGCGGCGGCAGGGCCGAGGGCGAGCAGCCGTACGGCGTTCAGCGGGGCCGGGATGCTGTCGAGGATCTCTTGCAGGTAGGGCAGTTGCTGAAGCCAGCAGGTGGCGGCGTAGTCGTCGGGGCCGGGGCCGCCGGGGTCGGTGCGGGTGGGGTCGCCGCCGGGGCTGCGCAGCGGCAGGACGCGCCAGTCGGTCGGCGTGTCCGGGCCGATGCGGTCGGCGGCGTAGTGGGTGCGCTGGCGCTCCCACTCGTGTTCGGTGACCGCATCGAGTTCGCGGGCGAGGCGGGCGGCGTCGAAGACGGGAGTCAGGCGGGCCGCCGGTGCGGGCCGCGCGGGTGTCGTGGTGCTCATCGGGGATGTGCCTTTCGTCAGGCCGCCGCGCGGCAGGGCGCGGTGAAGCGGGCGTCCAGGGCGTTCCAGATCGCGTCGTGGCCGGCCGGGGTGTCGTAGACGGTGGAGAAGGTGAACTGGGCGCCGCTGCCGGAGGGCGGGTCGACGATGGGCATCGACACGATCACTCCGGTGCGGGTGGCGGGGTCGTAGGCGAGGCCGAGCTCGGTCAGCGTGCGGTGGAAGGTGGCGCCGTCCGGGACCGTCCAGTGGGCGGGAACGTGGGATTCGGTGACGGTGCGCTCGGGGGCGGCGTTCGCGTGCACGATGTGGTGGGCGAAGACCTCGTAGATGTGCCAGGACCCGGTGACCTGGGCGTTGACCTCGGTGAACAGCACCTGCCCGTCGGGGGTGACGATCGCGTCGGTGCTGAGGCGGCCGCGGTAGCCGACGTTCTGGTAGGTCGCGGCGAGGCGGGCCGAGCCCTCCAGCAGCTGCTTCTCCACGGTCGGGGTGAGGTCCCGCAGGGGGACGCTCTCGTGGCTCAGGCGCCGGCTCGTGTAGCGCAACTCGCCCATCTCTGTCGGCTGGATGCCGGTGTCGGTGAGGTGCTGCTCGCAGTACACCGTCCGCGCGTCGGGGATGAACTCCTCGATGACGACGGGGAAGCGGCCGTCGGCTGACGCCCACGTCCAGCGCTCGGACCAGTACGCGGTGACGCCCGTGATCAGGTCCGTGCGCCCCAGCTGGTGCAGGTGGCGGGCGCCGGCATGGCCGGTGGCCAGCAAGGGGTCGGCCACGAGCAGCTCGTTGCCCACCCCGGCCCCGTTGTGGGCCTGCTTGACCACGACCGCCCCGGCGCCGTCCAGCAGCTGCTGGGTCGCGGCAGCGGCCTCGCCCGGGTCGCGGACGACGGTGCCCGCGGCGACGGGCGTCCCGGCCGCGGCCGCGAGCATCCTGAACACCGTCTTGTTGTTGACGAGCTCGCCGCCGCCCTGGGCGAAGAAACCGGCACCGGGCAGCTTCTCGGACAGGCCGAGGGCTGTGGCGAAGCGGGCGACGGACGCGGACGGCCACAGCGCCCACACCTCCTGAACCTCCTCGGCTCCGCCGTGCCCGGCGAGCACGGAGCGCACCTGGTCAAGGAGGTCGGGGTGGGTGAGCATCTGCGGGTCGAGCAGGCGGCCGCCGTACTGGCTGGACGGCGCCGAGTGGGACGTGGGTCTAGGGCGAGCGTCTGTCGAGATCGGTGTTAGCCGATCTCAATAGGACTCCGTTAGGTCGTTCTTGACTTCAAGGCGTGCAGTGTAGCGACGTGCCCGCAGTCCGGCTCTGGGACTGGATGTGAGCAGCCCCCAGGCATGCCGGCTCCGCGTTCCCCAGCGCACCCGGCTCAGGGCAAAAAGCATGTCCTGCCGGTGCGCAGCCCGCTCGGCGACCGGCATCCACCATGCACTGTAGGAGGCTACTGCCTTCGGTATGTACGCACCGGAAAGGATCAACCACGCTGCTGCGCTGAGCACCCCTCCCGCGCCCATGCCGCGGAAGGTCTCCCCGAGACTCGGGTTGTGTAGGAGGTAAGCGGCCAGTAGCGCGATGGCGCTCGCCCCGGAGCCCATGACTCCGTAGAGGATCGAGTTTTTGGCCGCTGAAATGGAACCCTGATCACCGGCAGACATCACGTATCTCAGGCCGCCGCCGAGGATCAGCAGTAACGCCATGATCAGGAAGAGCCAAATGATCCCCGGCAGGAGTACGACAGTAGCGTCGAACACGTTCATCGTGCCCGTCCCCACTTGAGCCAGCCAGGAACCCAACTGCTCCCCTTCTCGTCTGCGCTTTCCGTCTGCCGCGCGGCGGCTTCTGTCTCCACGAACACCTCGGTGATGCCGCCTTGGGCGCCGTCGACAAGTTTGTAGGATCGCCGGATATGGTCCCCGACCGCCTCCTCATACTCATGCAGCAGGCCGGCGACGACGAACTCGCGCAGGACCTGGCGGGCGTCGCTGAGCGGGATGCCGGTGGCGTTGGCGACCTTCAGCAGGTCCACCCGGCCACGGTCGCCCGTACGGAAGTAGCGGGCGATCTCGCGGACGGTGTGATTGTGTAGCACTCCGCCGCGCGCGCGGGTGACCAGTTCCCTGGCCTTCTCCCGGCGACGTGCTTCGGCCTTCACCTGCTCCAATGCGGTGGTGACCGTCTCCGGAGCAGAGTAGCGAGCGACGAGTCGGGCGTAGCCGTCGTCGGAGCCATCCGCCTCGGGGCTGCGGGTAGGTCCAGTGCTCATGCCTCCTCCGTTCCGAGTGCGCGCTGCAGGGCGCGGCGGGCGTGGGCGAGGTTGCCGCGGGCTTGTTGGGGGGTGCAGCCGAGGATCTCGGCGATCTCTTCCGGCTTCAAGTCTGCGAGGGTGAGTGTCATGACCTCCTGCTGGCGCGGCGGCAAGGTTTTGACGGCAGCTCCGGTCATTAGGGCGAGTTCAACCGCGGCGAGATCGGCGGCGGCCTGGGGGTCGGCGAGGGGCGTCTCGGGGAGTTGTGCGTGTCGGTCCTTGGCCATGCGCACGGCCTCCCGGAATGCGACAGTCCGTGTCCAGGCCTGAGGAGTGTTGATCTTCTTCCAGTCCAACAGTAGGCGGGTCATGCCCTCTTGGGCGGCGTCCTCGGCGATCTGCTCAGCGAATCCGTGATGATAGATCAGGGTGGCCACCACCTTTGGGTATTGCTCCTGGAAGAAGGCTTCATAGCCGTCTGCTTCACTCGCCACTCCTGCTGTCCTCCCCCTGCGGACTGGGACTGCCGCCGGGCGTGATCACACGCCGAACAACGAGGACCACGACGGTGATCAGGAACACCAGCAGGGCTGCGGCTAACGTGATTTGGGTGGACTTCGTCGTCGCGTACAACGTACCCAGACCGCCCAAGATCGTGTTGATGAGCAGGACAAGTGCGGTTATCTCGTTCGGCTTCTGCGTGCCCTCTCCGGGCTCCCCGGCGGGAGGCGTCCGGCGGGAAGCTTCGCTCGCGATGGGCGGGGCCTGCTCTTCGCTCTGATGAGGCGTCGGCTCCGCCTCGAAGGCGTTGTTGTCCGTCATGGCTACTTAGAGCAGTCGAACCGCCTCGACGTGAAATATGACGTGCATCACAGAGATTTGTTCGGAGGGTAGCGGGTGCCATCGGGCCGTCCGCTACCGATGGAGACACCCGGGCCGGCGGCCACTTGCCATCGCCGGTTGACACGGTGGGCGATCAGCGAATCGTGCGGCGGGAGGAATGTCCTCTGACTGTCACGGGACCAGCGCACCGGGCGGCGAATCGCCGTGCCCTCAGACCGGCCCGAGGTCCGGACTTGATCATCCCCCAGGCGTGCCCGCCGCGCTGCCGGATGGGGACACAAACCAGCGCAAACTGCAGGTCTTGCCTATAGGTGGTCTTGTCCTCAGCAGGTGTCCACCATGAGCCATACGCCACCGCCGCCGCCGGCGCGAGCCAGAAAGCCACCGCCATCACAACCGCGATAGCCGGAACGGACACGGTAACGACGATGACGCCCGTGTGATCCGGTCCGGCGGCTTGCCACAAGGCAAACGACGCAACCCCGGTGACGCCCAGGCAGAAAACGCTGCAGAGGAACCACTTCTTTCCTCCCACGGATTGCGTGTAGTTGTTCGAGAAGGCGCCTACGGCCCACAAACCGCTCGAGAGCCACGTCGAGCCGAGCATCAAGAGCGTCAGACCGCCGAACAGGCCACATGCGTACGAGATGAGGCTCATCGGCCCTCCAATCTTCACCGCTGCATCTGATGGCACGCCGAAGCCAACCCTGCGCCAGCGACAGACTTTGCCGGAACATCAGTAACAGTCAACGTCCAGACCATTGGCTCGAACCTCCGAAAACGGTCCCCTCAGACATCGTGCATGATCATCACTGCAAACGCCCGCCCCCAACCGCGGTGTTCGTCAGGGGTTGGGGCGGAGGGGGATGACGTTGCCCAGGACCGGTCCCAGAGGCTGTG
This sequence comes from Streptomyces sp. BK340, assembly GCF_007827595.1. Taxonomy (GTDB): domain Bacteria; phylum Actinomycetota; class Actinomycetes; order Streptomycetales; family Streptomycetaceae; genus Streptomyces. Next base: position 220,751 of record NZ_VISR01000011.1, on the reverse strand, counting down.
ACGGTCCTGATGAGGTGTCCTCCGTCCGGCTGAGAACGGCGGCGGCCAGCGTCAGCTGGGTGACCCGCTGGCGGAGTTCTTCGATTTCGGCATTTTGGCTCTTGACGGTCTGCTTGAGCCGGGTAACGGTGTCCCGCAGCTTTTTCTCGGATTCGGGGACCTGGGGGGTCTCGGTCCGGACGCGTTCGTAGAAGTGGTTCTTCAGGTCCGTGTGCCGTTTCATGAGGGCCATCCGCCGCCTTCGAGGCCGCACTCGGCGACCACGCCGACGACCCCTACGACACCCTCGCCCTCTACGCCGCCGTCGCCGCGCTCAGCGAACGGCAGCGCGACGCGATCCTCCTGCACTACGGCATGGGCTTCACCGCCGCCGAAGCCGCCGTGCTGATGGGAAACGAGGAAGCCACCGTCCGCTCCCAGCTCCGCACCGGCCGCCGGCGCCTCGCCACCCTGCTCAAACTCCGCTGCCCGGAGCACCCCGACGGGAAGAACCGCTCATGACCGCCCTGGCCCCAGACCGGCTCACGGTCGACGACCTGCTCGCCAAAGCCCTCACCCGCAACCGCTACACCACCTACGACATCGCCGCCGCCGAAGCCAGACTGCGCAGCCGGCAAGCCGCCCGGCACCGCCCGCCCCGCCAGCGCTACGTGGACGCTGCCCTCACCCACACCGAGTGGACACCACCCGAGGACGACCGCACCCCCGACGCCGACCGCGCCTGGCGGGACCTCAACGCCGTCTGCCTCCTCGTCCTGTTCGGGGCCGACGCCGACGGCCAGCTCGCCGACTTCATCGCCAGCCAGTACGCCGACAAAGCCGGCGCGCTCGTCTTCGCCTGCCTGCTCCACCTCGCCGAAGACAGCAGCGGCGCCCGCTTCTGGTGGCGGTTCGCCGCCGGCATCGGCCACCAGGTCGCCGAGTACTGCCTGTTCCTCGAGCACGCCCACAGCGGCGAGTACCACGACGCCGACTACTGGCGCACCCAGCTCGTACGCACTTCGACCCGCTCATCATGTGCGGCGACCGCCACACCGCACCGCTGCTCAACCCGCCCCACATCGACCAGATCCACCCCCACATCACCCGCCAGCACCTCTCCGAGATCGGCAGCGTCCCCCTCCCCCGGTCCGCTCTCGTCAACCAGCTGCGCCACCTCACCTCCCCGCTGTGACGGCAAACCCGGCCGAAGCCCTGATCAGGCACCGGCCGGGATCCGTTGGTGCGACTTTCCACCCGGGCGAGTGAGCCGGACGCAAAGTCGCGCACGGGCCATCCCGGCAGCCGGTACGAAGATCACGACCCTGTCCGTGATCTTCGAGAGGAAGGCCCGTGCGTCTCCCCCACGTCCTGCGCACCGCGGCTGCCACACTGCCCGCGCTCGCCGCTCTGCTCGCGCCCACCACCGCACACGCCGCACCCCCGGCACCGGCACACGCCGTCTCCACTCAGCGGCATGCCCCAGGGGACACCATCACCCTGCCGGTCCGTGACGCCCTGGCGGCGCTCACTGTCCAGGACGAGAGCCGCTCCGGCTACAGCCGAGACAAGTTCAAGCACTGGACCGACGCGGACAAGGACGGCTGTAACACGCGGGCGGAGGTGCTTTTGTCCGAGGCGGTCAACGCCCCGGAGGTCGGGCCCGGTTGCACCCTGACCGGCGGCTCCTGGTACAGCCCGTACGACGACCAGTACTTCGACAACGCCCGCAAGCTCGACGTCGACCACTTGGTGCCGCTCGCCGAAGCCTGGGACTCCGGCGCCTCCGCCTGGACGGCGAAGCAACGCGAGCTCTACGCCAACGACCTCGACGACGAGCGCGCCCTGATCGCGGTTTCCGCCGCCTCCAACCGCTCCAAGGCCGACCAGGACCCCTCCACCTGGCTGCCCCCGTACGCCGGCTACAGGTGCACGTACCTCACCAACTGGGTCGCTGACAAAACCCGCTACCAGCTCACCATCGACCCGGGTGAGCAGACCGCCCTCGCCGAAGGCCTCGCCCGCTGCCCCGACCAGCCCATCACCGTCACCCTCGCCCACTGAACGAGAGGCCGGGCCCTTCACCACGGGGGAAAGCGAAGGACCCGGCCATGCACCACAATCCCACACCCTCGTCGCACCCCGCAGGCAGTCCCGCTCCCCGCTGCGCTGCCGAACCGTTACAGCCACGATCACCATGAGACCGCGTGCTGCACGCCGACACCGTCCTCGGTCGCCTCGCCCAGGCCCTGGCCGGGCCCTCCCCCCCCTCGGCCGACCAAGGCAGCTTCACGCGCCGACTCCGCATCGCGCTCGCTGGCGGCTACCCGGCATCCGACGGTCACGACGCCCGCCACGACAACGCCAGCTCCCCACCTCGGCCGTGAACGCACCGTGCTGGCCCGTGTTCTGTGTGACTCCGTCCTGCGGATGACGTGCCCCCGAAGGCTCGGCAGCGCACCGGAAGGCCGCTCTGCGTGGTGACGAGATGGATCCTCAGCCGACCCGAGACGCTGACCGAGATCGAACAGCTCCGGCTCAAGACCGTCCTGGCCAACTGCCCTGAACTCGATGCCCTGACCGGTCACGTCCGATCCTTCGCCCAGATGCTCACCGAGCGGCAGGGGGAACGACTCCCGCAGTGGCTCGACGCCGTCCGCCAGGACCTCCCCAGCCTCCACACTCTCGCAGCCGGCATCGACCGAGACCGCGACGCCGTCATCGCCGGCCTGCCCCTGCCCTGGAACTCCGGCGTCGTCGAGGACACGTCAACAGGAGATCAAGATGCTCAAGCGCCAGATGTTCGGTCACGCCGTCTTCACACTGCTCCGCAAGCGGGGCCTCCTCGCCCCGTGACCGATGTCAGTGGCTCCTGGAACCATGCCTTCGTCCGAGACAGCCGTATCAGGAGCCATGCACGGGAACGTGGGGAACCGGCCCGTTCGACAGCGACCTCGCCGCAGACTTCGTCGATGAACTTGAGGGACTCCCCCACCAGCAGGTCATCGACGTGCTGGAGTGGGCATTCAAGCGAGTCACCGACTCGGGAGAACGCGTCGATGGCGGAGACGGGGCCGAAGCCGTTGCCGCCGGCGCTCTCGTCGCCAGCACCCTCCCGGACAGCCCCATCGTGATTGACCCCGATGACGGCCCCAGGGAACCACTGCCCGAACTGCTGGCCTCCCTTCGCGCGTCGGCGAGACTCGCACTGGACCGGGTTCTCCAGGACGGATCAGAACTGGCAACCAGCTGGGTGGACAGCGCCGACGCCGACCAGTGGCGCCAGGAAGTGCGGCAGATCCTCCAAGCACTCGAAACACCCACTGATCACTAATCGTGACCGCTTCACGGAAGTCGTGCCAGAACCCTCTCTCGCGCACATGGGACGACAACTCCAGCGCCGACGTCGGGCTCTCACCGCCGCGGTTGCGCGCGCTCGTTCACGCCTCGGTCGGCGTCCCGCTCGCACGGCTGCGGCAATGGGCCCGGCTGCGGGTAGCCGTCGCCGAACTGCCGCGCGAGTCTGCGGCCTCGGCCGCAGCCGTCGCGGGCTTCGCCGACCAAGCCCACTTCACCCGCACCGCCCGGAGCCTCCTCGGGCGCACGCCTGCATCGATCGGACGTTCCCCTCGTCTCATCGACCCTCCTGACCGCTGTCGGCCAGACTCGGATCCGACGCCACGGTGAGCGGTCCTGCTCCGATACGGCGGCCAGGTGTACTCGGAACTCTGCAACAGACGCTTTGCGCGGCCCGCAGGAGAGAACGGCAGAAACCCGCACCTCCGCCGTTCCCCGATCCGGAGTGCCGACGCACGGTTGTTGTCACCCCCGGGCCACGCCGCACTGCGGGTTCCCGTGAACGAAGCACCGTAGTTGTCATTGGCGAAGCAAGCTAGTTGTCACCAGCCTGCTCAAAGCAGGGCAGTTGTCACCACCCAACTTCGTAGAGCGTCGCGCTGGCTTTTGTGGACGGTGTCGAGAGGGCAGATGGGCAGCCGGTCCAGCGATCCTGCAAAGGGCCCTTTCGATGACAGGATGTCCGTAGGGGAGCCGATTCGCGAGGTCACGGGGGGTATGAGTGGCAGGCATAGCGCTCGAGGCGCTGGACGATGTGCCGTGGGAGCGGCTGGAGTCGGCGCTTGGGCACCACCCGGCCAAGGAGATGCGGCGCGCCCTGCGTCGCCTGGCACTCAAGGGCGGGGTGGCGACCGAGGAAGACTGCTACCCGCTGTTCGACTGCTTCGCGCTGGGCACCGGACGCGTGGCCTCCGTCGAAACCGCCGCGCTGCCGTTCGTCGTTGCCCTCGCCGGCGATCCGGACATGGGCGCCCGGGCCACGCTTGTCCAGCTGTTGGCAAGGTTGTCCAAGGCGGTGGCCGAAGCCGACCCGGGCCTGGTGGACGCGGGGTGGCACGAGGCATGGCGGCTCCAGCGCCCCCGGATCAGGGCGCTGCTCGCGGACCCCCTGCCCGAGGTGCGGAGGGAAGCCCTGCCCCTCGGAGAGGGCATCGGCGTGCTGCTGGAGCGGTGGCACGCCGAGACGGACCCGACGGTGCGGCTGCCCGTGCTGCTCGCGCTGGGGGCTGCCGCAGCCGACGTCGGCGAAGCCGAGCCGGTGGACCGGGTACGGGCGGTGGTGGCCGAGGCTCTGCGGACGGACGGTCCCGTCATGCGGGTCGCGGCCGTGCACGCCTGGGCCGCGTTCGATGCCCAGGCGTCGGTCCGTGAGCTGGACCTGCTGGTGGAGGTCCTGTCCGACCCAGCTGTGCGTCCGCAATTCGAGGCGATCTGGTACGTGCCGGACATCGACAGTGCCCTCACCCGCGAGGATGTCATTTCCTGGACGACCCACCTGTTCGAGGGTGCACCGCAGACGGCACTCGCCTTCGTCGTCCGGCTCATCGGCGCGGCGCGCCGGAACGGGGACACCTTGCTGTGCCGCGCCGCGTTGGACGAGGGGTGGCGGCTGCTGGTGGTCCGGCCATCCGCGGCATCCGCGCTGTTGCCGCTCGCGGGCGCGCTGCTCGCTGAGCCGGACGACGGCGTACGGTACCGGGCGACCCACCTGCTGGCCGTGCTGGGTTCGCAGGCGACTCCGTACGCAGACGAGTTGGCCGCGCTCCTCGACGACCCGGGCGAGGCCGAATTTCTTGAGGGCACCGTCGGCGACCACGCCCGCTGGGCGCTGACCCGCATCGGCGACGAGCGCGTGCTGCCGGGGCTCGTCGAGCGGCTGTACGCGCCGTACCGGGGCCAGTACTCCCGCGGGTACGTCTCGGGTGACCCCCACCTGCCGGAGGTCGAGGACGTCCTGGCCCCGCTGCGGGCGCACGCGGAGGTTCTGCTGCCCGCGGTGCGGAAGCTGCTCCGGGACGACGGCGTGGGCGGCTCGCTGACCCGCTGCTTCCTGGAAGTCCTCAAAGCGTGGGGGCCGGCCGCGGCGGCCGCGCTGCCGGAGGTGGTGGCCCTGCTGGACGACGCTCGGTACTCACTGGACGCAGTCGATGCGCTGGTGGCGATGGGACCGGCTGCGGCGTCAGCCGAGCCCGCCGTGCGCCGGTGCACGGTCCTCGACTTTCCCGGGAACCATCACAAGGTGGCGTGGGCGGCCTGGCGCCTGGGCGGCGACCGCGACGCGGCGCTGCAGCTCATCGGCGAGGCGGTGCTGACCGAGGAGGGGCCGCTTTACGGTCCCGTCGGCCTCCTCGGCGATTTCGGACCGGCGGCCGCGCGCTACGCCGACCGGGTGCGGCGTGTCATGGAGCACGGTGACAACTGGCTGCGGCTGCGCGCGGCGGTCGCGCTGTGGTCGATCACTGGCGAGCCGGAGCCGAGTGGATCCGTCCTGGAGGAGTACCTCCTTCCCATCGCCGATGGCGGCGACGCCTACGGCTCCTTCCTCGACGCGCTGCGCGCCCTCGTCAGGATCGGCCCGGTCTCTCCGGCGGCGTGGGCAACCCTGCGTACGGTGCGGGGATCCGACCGGCGGCTGTCGACGTACCGGGACTACCGAGCCTTCATGCAGGACGAGGAGATCCGGTCCGCGATCGACGACGTCCTCGCCCTGCCGTGACGACCGGCCGGCGGGCGGCGCCGAAGGCGGGCCCGGTGGTCCCGAACTGCCATAGGCGGTCACGGCGGGCAGATCGAGTGCGGCCGCCCCAGCAGCGGGGTACCTCAAACCGCTGCTCGCTGCACACGCCGAGCAGCTCCGCCAGAGCACCCGACAGAAGGCCCGCAGCCCCGCCGGTGACAACATGCGCGCCTGTGTGACAACTATCGTGTTTCGGCTCATCCGGGTAGCCGAGGTTCGCTGCAAAGGGCTCCGGATTAGTAGTCGAGATCCAGGTAGCCGATGTCGCTGACTTCCACGTCTGACAGCCCCATAGCGCGGGCGCCACCGTCCTGGAAATAGACGTCCTTAAACCCTTCGACGATGATCCCGCGCATCTCCTGGTCGCTGGCCCCGGCGTTGCGGGCGTTGAACAGGCGCTGCGCGTAGGCCGGGGGGAGGTGCACGGTGAGGCGGCGGAAGCGTCCGTTGTAGGCCGCGCTGGCCGAAGGCCTCGCCCGCTGCCCTGACCAGCCCATTACCGTCACTCTCGCCCACTAAATGAGCTGCCGGGCCCTTCATTGCGGGGGAAGGTGAAAGACCCGGCGAGCGGCTCATCAGCAGCATTAAGGTGCGCAGCATCGCGGGTTGCCGCCGATAGTCAGCAGACGGTCGCGGCATAGGCGTGGGCGACCAACCCCAAAATGATCTGGTAACAGCTGTTACCATAGGGGGATGGCGAAGTCACAGCTGGGCGCGCGGGTGGATGACGAGATCAAGGCATTGGCCGAGAGTCGGGCCAGGGACCGGGGGCAGAGTCTTGGCGACTACATCGCCGGTCTCGTGCGGGAGGATGCCGGCGGACTGCGGCGGCAAGGCCTGGACGCCGCACGGCGCTTCCTGGATGAGCATCAGAGTGTGTTCGACGAGGCGGAAGAGGCGGACCGCCGCACCCCGGGGGCACACGCGGCGTGATGGAGCTGTACATCGACGTGCCCTGGATCCTGGAGGTTGCCGAACTCGCGGGCGCCGGGGATCCCGCCCCCGACGACTACGGGGTACCCGTGGCAGCGGTCGCTTGCCACCGGGCCGAGCTGCTGGAGACGCCCGTCTACGACGGCCCCTATGCCCGTGCCGCCGCGCTCGTGCACATTCTCGGCCGCTGCCGCTGGCTGGAGCGCTCCAACATGGCCGTCGCCGCGGCGACGGGCGTCATGTACCTGGAGGCCTCCGGCATTCCGGTCAAGCCCACCCGAGACGACGCCATCGCCCTGCGCGAACTGCTCCGGGACCCCGGCTGCACCGCCAAACGCATCGCTGCCCTGCTACGAGTCTGGCCACAGGCCACCTGAACCGCGCACCTCGGACGCATCGCAGCCCCCGAGCGACCGGCTCCACCCCTGACACTGCTCGATTCCCCTCAGGTGTGACGTCTGGAGCGGCTCGATGAACTCTTGTGTCCCTGCTGGGATGTCCCTCGTGTGGCTGCGTAGGTCATCTCCAAGAACAGTTGTTTGCAGCCTTCAGGAACGCTTCACGATCGCCGATGTCCGGAATGTCGGCGAGAAATAGAAACACCCGCCACGGGAGCGTACGAGGGCTGCTGGCGTATGGGGCCGGCACGATCGGCGGCCAGGGCGCCGGCAGTGGCCCCCCTCGGTCAGCGGTTGTTGGGGCTCAGCAGCGTGGCGGCCGCGGCGACGAAGGCCTCGGACGCTTCCTTGGCCGCATGCCGCAGGGCGTCCAGCTCGGTGCGGTCGGTGGCCTTGCGCAGTGCGTATGTGGCGTCTGCGGCCTGCTGGGCGGGGCCGGCCAGTTCGGGGACCAGGACCTGAAGGCGGATGTGGGGCGCGGTTATCGCCGCCCGGGTGTCGTGGGACCTCGTCTGGGCCTCCAACTGGTGCTCGGTGCCTGTCTCGGTCAGGGCCAGGCGCTCCCGGTGGAACATCGCCGAGCGGTGGGCGTCCAGGGCGGCCGCGAAGTCGGTGACGGCGCCGAGTTGGTCCTGGCGGTGGCTGTCGGCGCGCTGCTCGGCGCGTGCGGTGTGTGCCGATCGGTGCTGGAGGAGTCCGGCGGTCAGGGCGCCGGCGAGGGTGCCGAGTACGGCAACGATCGAAGGCCATATGGACATCAGGTGTTGGGGCCTTTCGGGTGGTCGGTTTCGGTGGTCAGGTCGGCGGACAAGGTACGCGGCGGCGACTTCGGTGGCCGGGTTACACCTGCGGCGCTCCAGATCAACCCTGGCGGTCAGTCTTTCGCGGCTTGCGTCAGAGATAAGAGTCTGGGCCCGTGATCACCTGCTCCGAGCCGACCGGCACACGAGACGGCCGGAAGCAAGTACCGGCACGCCTCCCGAACTCAGCAACACGTTTCTTGTCGCTGGCGGACCGTTTTCAGCGGTGACCAACAAACGTTGTTGGCTCCCGGCGACAAAACCACTCGTGAGACCGTAGGCGTCCGCCAGGTGATTCTGTTGCGATCAGCAGCGCCGCATCGACTACATGCGCTGTGCCTACCTGCAGCTCGGCTCGGACGCCGCCCTCGACGTCCCCGTCAACGAGTCAGTCAAGTCCCAGCTTGCTGAGCGCTGTTGTCCAGTCGGTGACGATGGCGTGCTGCGCGGCCGTGAGAGTGACGCTGCCGTTGCAGACCGCGGTGTGCAGCTTCGTCTCCACTGGATCCTTCTTGTTGTTCACGCCGGAGCCCGTCTTGTGGCCCGGGTCGGCGGGTTCCACCCACAGGTTTCGGTAGTCGTTGGGGTCGCCGCCGAGCTGAAGACTGATGAGGTGGTCGTACTCCGCGTCGCCGAGGCGGCCGGTGTAGCCGTAGGAGGCGGCATTCAGCTCCTTCTCCTTGCGGGTGACCGACTCCGGCGGACGGATGTCGCCGGTGTAGCCGCCCTTGCGGCAGATCGTCGATTTCAGGTTCGCCTGCGTCACGGCCGGGGAGATTGCGCCCGGCGAGCACATCGGGTCCTGCAGGGGCTCACCGTTTTCATACCGGTAGTGGCAGCTACCCGCGGCCGGCTGCTGCTGCACCGTGTACGACTTCTGCGGCCCCGCCCCTACTGGAATCGACCCGGACGTGTCCGCCTGCGACGCAGTCTGCGACGGGCCCGCCGCCGGACTCCCTTTCCCGGAGTCCTTGGCGCCGTCGGCCCCGGTGGAAGAACAGCCCGCCAGCAGCAGACAGGCGAACAGCGCAGACGACACGGCGCGATGGGTGGAACGCATGACGACCCCTCACAGGCAGGCGATGGCTGAGCAGATGTTCCCCCACCGGGCTGACGCCCTACCGTGCGGGGTACGGCGCAAAAGGGCACGGACGTTGCATGGCAGGCACAGTTGACCCACAAACGCACGACCTGCTTGCTCAGCCTTGGCCGGTGCCCTGGCCGGCCCATCACCGCCGCCCTCGCACTCTGAACACCAGCCCTGTGTCTATCGCCCCAACGGGCGATGGTCACAGGGCCAGATCAGAACCAGTCGCGTGCCCCGCTTTCAGAACTGACCGATATGGAACGCCAGTTCGTCTCAGACCTGTCTGTCCCGACAGTATGACCCGTGATGTGATCACTGCGAGTGACGAGTTCGTCACGCGCGTCACTTGCGAGTCGACCATCACGGGGAGACATTCGTGCGTTTCAGATACAGAAAGCTGCTTGCGGCTGGGGCTGTTGGGCGGCTCCTTGACCACCGCGCAGGCCTCCACAACCACCTCGACGCCCGCGCCGGCCCCGGCGGCCATCACGCCGACGACGACGGCTGCCCAAGCGAAGACCGCATGCGACGCCCGGCTCAAGGCAGCACGCGATGCCAGCAGCGCCAAGCCGGTCGCCTGCGCCTCCTGGGGGACGGCGGCCTCCGCAGCTGACCTGCGGGCAGCCATCACCGCGTGGCCGACACCCAACTGGTGCGACGACCACGGCGCCAACAACACCTGGTACGTCACCCGGTTCAAGGCCTGCGGCGTCTTCAAGGCCGATGTGACCGTGCACGACGTCCGCACCGGTCGCGTCATCGGCAAGATGCACTACCTGACCGTCGGCTACTCCTACAGCAAGCGTGACATCAAGGCGTGGGCCTACCAGGTCGAGCTTCTGCAGGTGAGCGCCTCGGGCGCCGCCGTTGGCAGCAGCGCGAACGGGAAGGGCACCTGCGCGGGCAAGTGCAAGGTCACCGACAGCAAGTTCCCCTCCCAGGCGATGGGCAAGGACAAGGAGGCTGTCGGGCAGTTTTTCTTCGACACCACCATCAGCGCCCGCCCCAAGGGATCCAAGGGCCAGGGCCAGGGGACGGCCCACTGGAACTTCACCAACCCCAGGTGGGCAGCGCCGACGAACGACATCACGCTGAGCCTGCCGGTCGTTCGGTGCGACAACGCTCTGCCCGGCACCTCCAAGATCGGCTGCGTCATGCCGTACATCCCGGTGATGATGTACGCCAAGAGCGGGGAGTACCCGGAGCTGGCCAAGCACATCGAGTACGCGCAGAACACCAAGCACCTGCCGGGCAAGTACAGCAGCACGAAGTACCTGACACGCCTCACCGACAAGACGAAGATCCGGCAGAACCGGGACAAGGCGTGCCCGTCCAGCCGTCACCGGCCCGCGGGCAAGCAGTGCGACGAGTACCCGTTCGCCTCCACCTGGCAGGGTGCCTCCACCGGAGGCGGCAACTTCAGCTGGCGCATGATCAACGCCACCCAGAACGAGGACGGCGGTAAGGCCCTCGGCCGCTTCTACCTCTACAACCGGGTCCTGGAGAAGGATAAGTTCCAAGTGTGGATCAAGCCCTGACCAGTCTTCGATCACCCGGGAACACGCCATGAGCGATCAGGCCGAGCAAGGGCGCGGGCTCGTGCCCGTGCAGTACCACCAGTTCCAGATCAACGACGAGGACGGTCCCGCCGGCCCCGATCTGCCCCGCCAGCACAACGGGCTGATCGAGATCCAGGACGGTATCGCCACGGTCCACACCGGCATCCACACCGGGGACGTCGACGTCACCGTCACCCTGCACACCAACGCCCCCCAGGCCGGGGACGCCGAGTGGGACGAGATCGTCGAAGTGTCCCTGCACTCGGTGTCGGGCGATCTGGTGGTACGAGGCCTGATGGACGACCTGGACGAGGAGCTGCCCGTGCTCTCGTTCAACGGCCCCGGCGACTACCGGCTGCGCATCCACGCCCGCGGCCGGGACACCGCCATCGACCTCGCCCCGGACAACGTCACCGAGTGGTACCTCATCCAGGTGTGGCCCGCACCGCCGCAGCCCGCGTCGGTACTGCGCCAGACCGACAGCTATGGAGCCACCGTCCGCACCCACTGACCCATGCGTGAGGCCCCGTACAGCGCAGAGCGCTGTACGGGGCCTCACGCATGCTCGGGGACCTACAGCTTGATGTCTATGCAGCGAGGCCGGTGAACCCTACCGCGGATGAGCACGGCAGCCTCGGACCTCGTTTTCCAACCGGGGTCTCCATCCTGGCGGGCGCGCCGAAGCCCGAGCGGACTAGTCCGGTCGGTTGGGGAGGGCCGCTGTTACTCACTTTCGGGTGACGATGCCTCAGGGACCGAGGTGCCGGATCGGTATCGGCACACCACACAGGCCAGTGACGGTATGGCCAGCTTCCCTGACAAAAGGCCAATCAGGCGTGTTAGAGGCATACATGGATGTTGCAGCGGAGAGTCACAGAAATATGTTGAACCCGTAATGAAGCACACATCTCCCCCACGATCCGGGCGCACGGCCTGCACAGTGTGAGTGCGCGGCCGGCCGGCCGCCACCCGCACAACGCACCACCACCGGCCTGCGGGGTTCTCACATCCGCAGGACCGCACAGGGGGTGCCATGGACTCCTGTAGGGGGATCCTCGTGACCGTTTCCGCATCCGTGCGTCGCATGACCGCCGTTGCCGCCGTGGCGGCCGCCGCCGTGGCCACTGTGGCACTGCCGGCCTCGGCCGCCGACCACCATCCGGGCCGCCACCACAGCGCCGTCTACATCAGCGACGTGCAGTACGACTCGCCGGGACGCGACGACCGCTCCAACCGCTCCCTGAACAGGGAGTGGGTGGACATCACCAACAACAGCCGTCGCGTGGTCAACCTCGACGGCTGGACCCTCTCGGACGAGGACGGCCACACCTACACCTTCGACCACTACCGCCTCCAGGGCCGCTCCACCGTCCGCGTCCACACCGGCACCGGCCGCGACAGCGGCACCGACGTGTTCCAGGACCGCCGCCACTACGTCTGGAACAACGACTACGACACCGCGACCCTGCGCAACGACCGCGACCGCTTCGTCGACGAATTCTCCTGGGGTCAGCATCGCATCCGCCGCTGACCCAGCCCCGTCCTCTTGCCGGTGGACGCCGATGAGGCGTCCACCGGCAAGAGGACAGCCGTTGCACACCGACAGGCAACCCGAGGACCTCGGTGGCCGCGCACGTGACCGCGGTCGACCATGACGCCGGACGCTGCTCGACGACGTGGCCCGCCTTGTCGGACCCTGGGCGCCCAAGATGTCTGAAGGAGCCCTGTCACCGGACAGAAGTCGCACGGCGCCTGAACGCGGTCCTCGGCCCGCAGCGAATGGTGTGCTGGACCGACTTCGCCCGCAGGCCGGTCGCCAGGCGCCCGGCCGTGCTCGGTCCCTGTGCGGCCTGTGCGGTCTTGCGCAGCCGCTCGGCGGCGTGGCGGAGCCGGGATCGGACGGAGATATCACCCTCACCTCCCGCGCCTTCACCGACCGCCCCGTCCTGCGCGGCGCCAAAGCCGTCCTGACCGCCACCACCACCCTGACCTGCGACTCCGCACCCGGCATCTACGTCGTCTACCGGCACGACGTCGACCAGACCGGTCCCGACAAACCATGGGCCCGACTGCGCGCATCGCCCCCGCCGCCCCCGGAAAGAAGGGCCTGGCGCAGCACTCAACCGGGTCGTCCCGCACTGCCACGCTGGCCTGGGCCGCCGACGGCGTACTCCTCACCGCCGCAGTCGGCACCGCACTCCTTCTGCGGGCCCTCTCCCGCCGCACGACCTCCGTCTGAACACGCATCACCACTCGTCGTCCGGTCTGAAGCAGCCACGCCGACGCGGGCGTAGAACTTTCTCGCCCGGAAAGGCGTGGACGCCTCGATGTCGCCTGACGCCTTCTTCGCCTTCGCCCGCCCCCGCCTTGTGACCACGTCCGACTATCCGCCGGCGGCACGGGGCTACGCGCTGCTGCGCACCTTGTATCACTCGGCGCCTCGGGTGAGTGAGGCCGTTCGCCTCGACAGGTGTGATGTCCATCCCGACCTCAGGATGCGTGGCTGCGTAGGTCTTGAGCGAGAGCACATGTTGGTGAGTTCCGGCGTCATCCGTCGTCCAGAGAGTGCAGGCGCCGCTTTGGGTGCGTCAGGTTCAACGGCGTACGCCCGATGGTGATGACCTCGGTGACGTCGGGGGCCCGCAGGCTCTCCTGGAGGAAGCCGTCGCCGATGAGGCCGCTCCCGCCGAAGACCACTACCCTCATGCGGTGATGCTCGCTCCTTTCCGCGAGTGCGCTGTCGGTTCTGCGCCGGGCCCGGCGGCGGATCGCGGTGAACACGGCGATGCCGAGGAGGAGTTCGGCGGTCGTGATCGTGTAGACCGAGGCGCGTTCGGCGACCGCGACACCGGTGATGACGCTGGCGGAGGCGACGATCGCCGCCCAGGCGAACATGACCACCACGCTGACCGTCCCGGCGGCGCCCAGGGCGATGAGCGCGGTGCCCAGGCGTCGGTGTGCCTGGCGGCGCAGGCCGGCACCTGTGGTCATCGCGGCGAGGTTGCCTCCGAAGATCGCGAGCGCGGCGCCGGAGGTGTGCAGGGCGATGGTGCCGTCGGCGACCGCCTCGGGGGAACCGGGGAAGGTGCCGACCAGCAGCAGCCCGACCCCGGTGACGATGCCGAGGATGCGGACCCGGCGGCCCGGCCGCTGCGGCGCGACGAGGGCAGGCTGGAGCGGCTGCGCGACCGGCTGCCCGGCGGCTCCGGCATCGGGGTGGGACCCCCGTCACCGAGCGTGGCGGCGCGAATTTTTCTTGATGTCCCGGTAGGTCAGGCCCGCGTCGTGAGCGGCATCCAGGGCGTCAGCGACGTACAGGGCCTTCGGCAGGGGCAGTCTTCCGGCTTCCAGAGCGGTTGGCCGGCCAGGAGCTCCATCACCAGGTAGGCGCACGTCTGCCCGTCGTGTGTCGCTGAGCCGAAGTCGTAGACGGGTGCGATGTTCGGGTGAGTGAGGCCGCCGGCGACTGCGGCCTCACGGGCGAAGCTGGCCGCCTGCCGCCTGCTGCCCGCGTCACCGGTGAGCACCTTGACTGCGACCAGGCGGTCGACGTTGGGGTCGTGTGCCTTCCAGACCTGGCCGAAGCCGCCCGCGCCGATGGGCTCGATCAGCCGGTAGCGCCCGTCCAGCACAGCTCCTGCCTGTACGACTCCCCCTTTCGGCGCTCACCGCGATGCACGGTGTACCAGGCGTGTACCCGTCAACGCACACGAAGGCCCTGCTGCAGAGGGAATTGATCTGATGTCAAATTCCGGACTTGCTCATCGAATGGTCAGAGATCGCCGCGTTGCCACTGTTCATGCTCGCTGTTGAGAAGCTCGATATCGACATATTCCTGGCGTAGGGACTCGACCCACGCGGCTGCCAACCCTCCGAGGGACTCGAAGCTGGTGGCGTCGAGTTCGCCGCAGGCCATAAGGAGCTGTAGCAGGGCTTCGGCGTCGCTCTTCCCCCGGTCGCAGATCGGGCACAGCGTGCTCTCGCGCAGGCCTGCGACTCTTCGCCCATTGCAGTTCGTCCAGGCGTGTGGGAACCGGGCCAGCAGGAGGGCTGGTCCTTCGCATCGTGTGCAAGGCGGAGGGGTGTCGAGCCGGAGGTGGATCTCCTCTCTACTGTTGTCCGGATCAGTCACGCGACTCCTTGCCATGCGTCGGGTCCGAATGATCCCTTGATGTCGGAGGCGATCGTGGTGGCGTTCACGGTGGCTTGCAATCGGTAGACGATCGTCTTCTGTACTCCGCGGACCGAGAGGTGGACCGGGTTCTCGCCGGGGTGAGCCCCCACGATCCGCCTGAGTTCCTTGAGCGCGGGCTCGTTGATGCGGTGGTAGGGCAAGGTGAGTCCTACGGGTGCCGCGCCGGCGCGTTCGGCTGAGGTGACGTCGAGTACCTGCAGTTCCTGTCCGAAGATGCTGATCGAGCCGTCTCGGTCGTTGAGGCGGCCCTGGACGGAGACCACGCTGTCTTCGACCAGGGCGCCTGCGACGAGCTGGTACGTGGCAGGGAAGAAGAGGACTTCGATCGTGCCGTCCCGGTCGGCAAGGTTGACGATCGCCCAGCTGTTGCCCTGCTTGGTCATCTTCAGCTGGACGCTGGTGATCAGGCCCGACAGACGCACGATGCCCTCGGTGCGTCCGGAGGACAGCAGGTCGACGATTGTGGTGTCGCGGTTGGCGGTGAGGATGTTCTCGGTGCCGTCCAGTGGATGGGCGGAGACGTACATGCCGAGCATCTCCCGTTCGGTGGACAAGAGCTGCTTGCGCGGCCACTCCTCCTCGCCGATCTTCATATCGATGCCGAATCCGGAGTCGTCGCTACCGCCGTCGGCGCCGCCCAGGCCGGCGAAGAGGTCGTCCTGCCCGTACGCGGCGGCCTTCTTCAGTGGCACGACCGCGTCGACTGCCATCTCGTGCACGGTGGCCAGCCCCTTGCGGGTGTGCCCGAGTGAGTCGAAGGCGCCGGCCTTGATGAGTGAGTCGATGGCCCGTTTGTTCAGTGCGGGCAGGTCGACCTTGTCGAGGAAGTCCTGGAACGAGGTGTACTTCCCCTGGGCCTTCCGTGCCGTGATGATCGACTCGATCACGTTCTCGCCGACGTTGCGCACCGAGAGCAGGCCGAAGCGGACGTCGTCGCCCACCGCTGCGAACTCGGCCAGGGATTCGTTGACGTCGGGCGACAGGACGGTGACGCCGAGCTTGCGGGCGTCGGCCAGGTAGACGCCGGCTTTGTCCTTGTCGTCGCCGACGGAGGTGAGCAGCGCGGCCATGTACTCGGCCGGGTAGTTGGCCTTCAGGTACGCGGTCCAGTAGGAGACGAGTCCGTATCCGGCGGTGTGGGACTTGTTGAAGGCATAGCCGGAGAACGGGAGCATGACGTCCCAGATCGCCTTGGTGGCCTCTTCCGAGTAGCCGTTGCCCGTCATGCCGGCGTGGAAGTTCTTCCACTCCGCGGCCAGGACCTCGGGCTTCTTCTTGCCCATCGCGCGGCGCAGCATGTCGGCGCCGCCAAGGGTGTACCCGGCCAGGGTCCGGGCGATGGCCATGATCTGCTCTTGGAAGATGAGCAGGTGGTGAGTGCTGCCCAGGATCGGGTCGAGGACGTCCTTCAGCTCCGGGTGGATAGGGTCGGGGTCCTGCTTGCCGTTCTGCCGCAGCGCGTAGTTGGTGTGTGCGTTGGCGGCCATCGGGCCAGGCCGGTACAGCGCCAGGGCTGCCGCGATGTCCTCGAATCGGGTCGGCTCCATCAGCTTCAGCAGCGCGCGCATGCCGCCGCCGTCGAGCTGGAACACACCGAAGGTGTCACCTCGGCCCAGCAGTTCGAAGGTTTTCTTGTCATCCAGAGGGATGACAATGGTGTCCTTGTCGCCGTTCAGCGGGTCGACGGTGGCGAGCTTGACGCCGCGGTTCTCCCGGATGTTCTCCAGGGCGTGGTCGATGACGCCCAGGTTCCGCAGGCCCAGGAAGTCCATCTTGATCAGGCCCATGGCTTCGCACGACGGATAGTCGAAGCCGGTGATCTTCACGCCGTCGGAGGCCCGCATGTGCAGTGGGATGCGGTCCGTCAGTTTGGTCTTGGACAGGATGACCGCGGCCGCGTGGACGCCGGTACCCCGGGTCAGGCCCTCGACACCCTTGGCGGTGTCGATGACCTTCTTCACGTCCGGCTCGTTCTCGTACATCTGCCGGATCTCGCCGGCCTCGCCGTAGCGGGGGTGCTCCGGATCGAAGATGCCGTCGAGCGGGATCGACTTGCCCATGATGTCCGGCGGCAGCGCCTTCGTGATGCGCTCACCGTGGGAGAAGGGATAGCCCAGGATCCGGGAGGAGTCCTTGATCGCGTTCTTGGCTTTGATCTTGCCGAACGTGTTCACCATGGCGGTGTAGGCGTCGCCGTACTTCTCGGTGACGTAGCGCACCATCTTGTCGCGCTGGCGGTCGTCGAAGTCGAGGTCGACATCCGGCGGGTTGATGCGTTCGGGGTTGAGAAACCGCTCGAACAGCAGGCCGTGCTCAAGGGGGCACAGCTCGGTGATCCGAGTCGCGTAGGCGACGATCGATCCGGTGGCCGAACCACGGCCCGGTCCGACGGGGACGCCATTGTCGCGGGCGTACTTGCAGATGTCGGCGACCACGAGGAAGTAGGAAGAGAACCCCATGGGACCGATGACGGACATCTCGGTCTCGAAGCGGTCCAGCACTTCGGCGGGGATTGGATCGCCGTAGCGCATGGCAAGCCCCTTGAGGACCTCCTTGCGCAGCCAGGACTCCTGCGTCTCCCCCTCCGGCACGTCAGGGAACTGGGGCATCTCGTCGACGTAGTCGAAGACCTCGTCGTAGGAGCCGATCCGCTCGGCAATCAGCAGCGTGTTGTCGCACGCCTCCGGCAGCTCGGAGAACAGAGACCGCATTTCCTGCGCGGTCTTCAGGTAGTAGCCGCTGCCCTGAAACCGGAACCGCTTCTCGTCGGCCTTGTTCTTGCCGACGCCGATACACAGCAGGTTGTCATGCGCGTCGGCCTGATCCTCGTGGACGTAGTGCGCGTCATTCGTGGCCAGGAGCGGGATGTTCAGCTCCTTGGCCAGACGCAGCAGCCCGTCCCGGACTTCCCGCTCGATGGACAGCCCGTGGTCCATCAGCTCCAGGAAGTAGTTCTCCTTGCCGAAGACGTCCTGGTACGCGGCCGCGGCCTCGCGGGCCTCGTCGTACTGGTTCAGCCGCAGCCGGGTCTGGATCGCACCGGACGGGCACCCGGTCGTCGCGATGACCCCCTCGGCGTGCTCGCTGATCAGCTCCATGTCCATGCGGGGCTTGCCTGCCGGGAACTGGCCCGTGTAGCTGGCCTCTGTCGAGAGACAGAAGAGGTTGCGCAGGCCCTGCGCACCCGTCGCCCACATCGTCATATGAGTGAAGCGCCCACCGCCGGAGACGTCCTTCGAACCCTCGCCGTCGTCCGACATGGCACGCTGCCCGCCCGGCCCCCAGAACTCCTGCTTCCGATTGCGCCGCGACGACGGAGCGACGTACGCCTCGATCCCGAGGATCGGCTTGACGCTCTCGAAGCCCTTGGCCACCTGCTGGAACTCGTACGCGCCGAACATGTTGCCGTGGTCACTCATTGCGACGGCCGGCATGCCCTGCTTCGCAACCTCGGCGAACATCGGCTTGAGCTTCTGAGCGCCGTCGAGCATCGAGTACTCGGTGTGGTTGTGCAGGTGAACAAAAGAGGACACCGGGTGCGCACCTCCGCGAAGGGATCAAGAGGGAGGCCTCAGGCTACCCCTCACCCCGTCAGTTCCGAGTCCCTCCGATCCGGCGAACAAGCCCTATTTACAAGGGAGTTCAGTGGCCAGATGCCCGTCTTGCCAGGGGGTTTGGAATCTGCTGAAGGCCATCCATTCGGCGTGTCGGAGCACGCCGCCCGCGTTGTCTTGGCGGCGGGCAAGACGGGCACTGGCTGCTGCGCGGGCTTCCTCCTCGGCCCACCTGCGGTGCTGCGTCAGCTCGTCGGATCGGCAGGCGGGAAGGAGACTCTCCGTACACGGCAGGTCGTCGGGAGGTGAGCGGCACGTAGGCGGAGGGCGCCGCCGGGGCCGCGGTGCTTGCGCACGTAAAGGGGCGCCCATGGCTGATCTCCACGCAGAGCAGCAGGTCCCGGTCCCGCTCGGCCACGGGGCGGATGAACTCTTCCATCAGGTCGGGCACGCTGAGGCTGGAGGCTGCGTCAACGAGGCCCAGGTCTTCCCTGTCCAGCTCGAGAACCCTCTCGAGCCCGGAATGCCATACGCCGTTCGCCACAGATGTCCCGCACCCGATAGCCCTCCGCTCACGCGGAGAGGACCGGTTGGCGTCGTCGACCGTGCCCCCCATCGGCGGCTCACCTCCGCTCGCGCGGAGAGGACCGATCGCCCCGGGCCATCACGGTCCGGGGCATCGGCTCACCTCCGCTCGCGCGGAGAGGACCCAGGCCCCCAAGGGCGGTGCCTGATGTACCCCGGCTCACCTCCGCTCGCGCGGACAGGACGCGGCCGCCGATAGCCGAGGGAATCCCCAGGCCGGCTCACCTCCGCTCGCGCGGAGAGGACCGGCAGATCTGCTTGGCGAAGTCGACGGCGGCCGGCTCACCTCCGCTCGCGCGGAGAGGACATCACCGGTGAGAACGGCGAGGACTACGGGACCGGCTCACCTCCGCTCGCGCGGAGAGGACCTGGGGGATATCGGTCACGGCTCGGGGTGCTCCGGCTCACCTCCGCTCGCGCGGAGAGGACCTGAGAGGGGACCACCCATGCCTAACGACATGCGGCTCACCTCCGCTCGCGCGGAGAGGACGTTGTGGGCGGTGAGCCAGCCCTGGTGGCGGGCGGCTCACCTCCGCTCGCGCGGAGAGGACTTCGTCTTCGGATGCGGGTGGTAGGTGAACGGCGGCTCACCTCCGCTCGCGCGGAGAGGACGGTTCCGGCGATTCCTCCCCCGACTCGGGTGGCGGCTCACCTCCGCTCGCGCGGAGAGGACGACGTTCATGGAGGCAGTCGTCTCTGAGAACGTGGCTCACCTCCGCTCGCGCGGAGAGGACGTGCCGCCCCGCTTGCCGACCTTGTCGAGGTTCGGCTCACCTCCGCTCGCGCGGAGAGGACGCCACCGCCCGCACCGCGGGCCTGGTGGTGGGCGGCTCACCTCCGCTCGCGCGGAGAGGACACGACACTGAAGCCGTGCCGCTCGCCGAGCTTCGGCTCACCTCCGCTCGCGCGGAGAGGACGCGTACACGACGTGCGCGAGGCTGACCTTCGGCGGCTCACCTCCGCTCGCGCGGAGAGGACGCAGGCGCAGCCCGACGAGGCCGAGCCGGAAATGGCTCACCTCCGCTCGCGCGGAGAGGACCCGGACCCGAACGCCGAGGCCAAATCCTGCATCGGCTCACCTCCGCTCGCGCGGAGAGGACGTGTTGTGGCAGGGGCGGGCCTGGGACATGCCCGGCTCACCTCCGCTCGCGCGGAGAGGACGGACGGCACGTTCGCCGACGGCAGCACCCTGCCGGCTCACCTCCGCTCGCGCGGAGAGGACTGCCCGCGGCCAAGTCATCCTGAAATTGCATGCGGCTCACCTCCGCTCGCGCGGAGAGGACCGTGTACATCGTCGACGCCGTGTCCTCCATGACGGCTCACCTCCGCTCGCGCGGAGAGGACGACTCGTGTTGCAACCATGGGGGTCTACCTCACGGCTCACCTCCGCTCGCGCGGAGAGGACGGGCTCAACGTCCTGGGCAGCACCCTGATCGCCGGCTCACCTCCGCTCGCGCGGAGAGGACGAACACAGTCTCCCCTTCGGAGGGGGAAGGGGAGGCTCACCTCCGCTCGCGCGGAGAGGACACGTGTGGCGGAACCTCGCTCTCGCCTACCAGCGGCTCACCTCCGCTCGCGCGGAGAGGACCCATCCGAGCTGATGCAGGACAGCCTCGTCTCCGGCTCACCTCCGCTCGCGCGGAGAGGACGTTTCGCAGACGGCGGAGGAGACGTCCGGGAACGGCTCACCTCCGCTCGCGCGGAGAGGACGCGGTCTTCACGGTCATGGGGCTGGGGAGCCGCGGCTCACCTCCGCTCGCGCGGAGAGGACGGATTCTCGAAGTTCATGGAGAGCTTCGCTCGCGGCTCACCTCCGCTCGCGCGGAGAGGACAGTTCGCCGCTGCTGTTGAACAGGCCGTCGACCGGCTCACCTCCGCTCGCGCGGAGAGGACGGAAGGTAATCTCAGTGGTCACGGGGACCTCTCGGCTCACCTCCGCTCGCGCGGAGAGGACGTACGGGGGCGCCGTGCACAAGCTGGACCCGACGGCTCACCTCCGCTCGCGCGGAGAGGACACTTCCTGACCTGCGCTGTTAGAGCCGGTTTGCTAGTTCTTTAGTATCTCTCGCGAACGACATGAGCGTAAGCCCGTCGAAATCGACTGGTGTTCGGCGTTGGGTGCCAGCGGTGCGTACCTCAAATCCCTGTTCGTTGTTACTGGGGTAGGCCAACACGGCGGTGCCGTCGCCGGCGCAGGCAGTGACGGCCTCCCAGAGCTCATCGCGGATGCGAGCCGAGACCGTGCCGATGTATAGCTGGGGCGTGACTTCGAGGAGCCAGCGGGTGAGGGCACCTCTGAGGTGGTCGGGGACGGCGGAGGCGGAGAGGACGATCATCGCGGCCATGTTGGGTGCACCTCAACTCGTGCAGGGCTCATGGCCCACCTCCGTGGTTGGCTCCGCCAGGCAGAGGTCCGGCTACAGGGTCCCAGAGGTCGATCAGTTGCTCCTCGGGGTCGGGGGCTTCCCTGTTGCCACCGGGATCGAGGAGTTCCTGGATGTCGTGGACGATGCGAGGCAGGAGTCTGAAGAGGCGCAGCCCGTCACGGAATGAGCGGCGAGCTTCTGCTTCCGGGTTGGTGGAGGCGTGCAGTGAAAAGGCCAGGGGGACCGTGAGTTCGGCTTTGTAGAGGTCGGCGATGTCGTAGACGAGGGCCTGCTGGTTGCCGCTGTGGACGATGCCGAGAGCGGGCGAGCAGCCCAGGGCAAGGATGGCGGCGTGGACGATGCCGTACAGGCAGGTGTTGGCCGAGGACAACGCGAGGTTGACCGGATCCTGATCATGCCATTGCGCAGGGTCGTAGGCACGACGGAAACGGCCGATCTTGTACTGCTGCGCGAGGAGCCGATATTGCGCCTTGACGCGCTGTCCTTCCATGCCGCGCAGTTGCTCCAGCGTGGTGCCGGCCGGAGCGGTACCGGAGCCGAAACGCTTTTCGTACATGGCGGTTGCCACCGCGAGGCGGGAGCCGTTGTTGGCCCAGGAACGGGCTTGGCGCTCGAGCCAGGTAGTGCTCAGTGACTCCGGCTGCGCTGCGGCATAGCAGCGGACGCCGCCGGATCCGGAGACGAGGACAGTGGTGCCGTGTCGGGCGAGGGTGGTCAGAGCCCGTGCCGTGATGGAGGTACCCGGACCCAGAAGGACGCAGCTGAGAGCGGCGGTTGGCAGGTACACCGTTTCCTTGCCGTGTCGTTCGCTGGTGATCTCGGCGCAGACTCCGGTGTCGTCCTGGAGGACGCGAACGATGTCCAGGTAGAGGAAGGACAGCGAGTCGGCGATACGGGGCAGCATGGCTACGGTGGGGGCCGCGAGCCTGCGGCGCGCTTCGGTGCTGGAAGGGGCGCTCATGTTGCGCTGCTGCTGCGGCAGGGGGCGATGGTCAGCAGCCCACAACCGTAGGCCTTGCCTCGCCCGATGCCCTCAGTGATCTTTGTACGGACCAGGTCGGGGTCGATGACGACGGCGGTGCCGTCGAAGCGTGTACGGGCGTGGCGGACGCGCTGCTGGTCGCCGCTGCCACGCTGGCCGCGGATGCCCGTGGCGCTGTCCAGCGGCTGCGCGTGCAGGGTGAGGACTTTCAGTCCGGCGGTGTCCGCTTGCCGCAGCCACCACTCCTCGGCATGGGCGCCGTGAAGCGGGACGACGGCAGGGAGGTTGTACAGGGCGCGGGTGGTGGCGCCGGGCTTGCGCACGGGGCTGGCAGTGCAGCGGAAGTTGATATGTGCTCCCGAGCGCAGTGCCGCCAGGAGGGGGCCGACCTGGCGGGTGGCTGCATGGCCGTAGTGCTCGGGCAGCCGGCTGAGGTCCGGCTGGTGTCCGGACTGCAGGAGGATGTACGGGCCGGCGGGGGCGTCCTCGATGCGGTGCAGGACACCCAGTGCGGCGCGCGGGTCGGGCCCGGCCTGGTCGGGGAAGACGCTCATCAGCCTCCGATGGAGCCCAACGGCATCGGCGAGGTCGCGGCGCGCCTCCCGGGAGGCGGCGTTGGGGACGATACGGGTCAGCCACAGGGCGCTCATCCGGGGTTCCCTTCGCGGGCAGGCAGGGCCTGGTCCAGGTAGGCGGCAACGCAGGCGAGGTAGTCGACGCCCAGGCCGCCCCACTGGTCAGGGAGCGGAGTGAAGGTGCGCCGATATAGCGGCCTTGCCCGATAGGTGCGCAGTCGCGGGTGGAAGGTGGCCGGCTGGTCGTTGATGCGTGCTGCGGGCTGGGCAGCGTCGGCCGGGTCGGACGCGCGGGTGGAGTCGGGCAGGGGGAGTCGGTTGAGCGGCTGGTCGGCGACGAACTCCACCACGCCAGTTGGGCTGCCGGCGCGGGGGGCGGAGGCGGCAAGGGGAAGGCGCACCAGGTGGTGGAGTGCGTCGTCGAAAACGCCCAGCAACAGGGGGCCGGCCGGGGGACACGCGCGCCTGCCGAGGTAGAGCGGCCAGCGCGGAGCCCGCAGGGCGGTGGCGCACTCCTGGAGGAGCTCGGCTTGCCCCGGGGTGTCCGATGCGGGGGTGACGGCGACGGTGAACGCGGCGTCGGCGAGGTAGTAGCGGTGCGACAGCAGCGTGGTGGTGTCCCCTGAGCGTTTCTTGCCCTGGGCTGTGGTGACGGTTTCCGAGGCGGGCAGGCCTCCGCCGACCGTGTGCAGGTCGCGCAGCAGAACACCGGGCCGGTCCACACGAATGGTGATCCGTAGCTGGGCGAGGTCGTCGATCGGCTCACCCCGGCCGCGGCCCAGGGCTGCGGCGAGGAGGCCGATGATGCCGGAGCGGGTCGGGAACGCGGCGGTGTCCCGCTGGTTGAAGTGGCTGTGGTGCCCCCATGACTGCAGGGGGCCACCGCAGTGGAGCAGCAGTCCCCGTCCCGCCCGGACGGGGACTGCCGCAGCGGCAGGCGCAGTGCTGGGGACGCTCACGCGGCAGCCCCGGAGCCGCCGGTGGCGAACGCCGTCTCGATTGCGGCGGTGACCAGGCCGGTGACGGAGACGTGCCGGTCTCCGAGACCCGTGTGGTCCTTCGCGTCCAGGCCCGTCCAGCCGGCGCGGAGGATGCTCTCGTCGCCCATGAACGTGTTCACGGCGTCGGCGTACTGGGCGAGGGCGTCGCGGGAGGCGGCGGCGAATCCTCCGTCGGTGGCCATCCGGACGGGCTTTTCGAACGCTGCGGCCAGCGAGAGCGGTCGGTCGGCACGCACGGTGAGGTGGATGAGGTCCGGCGGGGTGTTGGGGGCGGTGGAGTTCTTCTTCGCCTGCGGCAGTGACTGGATGAAGGAGTGCAGGAAGGCTTCGGCCAGTTCCCGGGCGGCCGACGTGTCGCCGCCGAGGTTGTCGGCGAGTTCTGCCAGGTCGATGGTGGCGTAGCGGTAGAACGTGCCGGCGCTGAACTCAGCGTGGCCCATGTGGCCGCTGCCTGAGGAGTCGTTCCAGTCGTCGGTGACGTCATCGACAGCGGAGAAGTAGTCGATCTCGATGTCGGTGGCGTGGGTGGTCATGGCGTGCGCAACCTGGACTGCGCCGTCCACGCCCGCGTCGTCGACCTCGGCGAGCATCCGGCCGAAGAGGTTGATCACGCCGTTGCGGGTCCGCAGCACAGCCGCCACCTCGTCCTTGGGCAGGACGCTCTTGTCGCTGGACTTCTTGATGTCCTTGGCCTTCTCCAGCTCCGCCCGGTGCGCCTCCGCCAGATCGGCAAGCTCCGTGACGGCGGTCTGCGGCACATACACCAGCGCGTTGCCGATGACCTTGTTGACCTGGACCTGCTTGTCCTTCTCCTCGAGCTCGAACTTGATACCGCTGGCCACGGCCAGGTGCGCGCCGGCCCGCGCAGCCAGCTCCTGGGGCCAGCCGCGCTCTTCGGCCAGCTGGCGGGAGACACGCTCACCGACTCGTCGTGTGCGCAGCGCCTTCTGCCCGATGCGGTTCTGGAAATCGGTGCGCACTGCCCGCTTCCAGCACTGGCTGGAGACCCGGGTGCGCAGGACGCCCCCGTACTGGACGGTCTTGACCGAATTGGTGTCGTCACGGTTCAGGTTGGCGAACGGGACCGTCTGCAGAACGTGGACGCAGATGAAACGGGCAGGGGGCTTCGCGGTCATGGGTACTCCTTGGTGATCACACTGGTCGGTAAAGGGGTTGCGCAGGACGCGGTCGGGGTGGCGGCAGGTCATGCGTCGCCGTCGGCGCCCGCCGACTCCTGCACGTCGTTGTCGTTCCGGTCGGCCTCGCGGCGAGCGTCTTCCTGGCAGCGGCGGTAGAAGTCCTGCAGCCAGCGCCGCTTCACACGCCCGGACTGCTCGCGCCAGTCAACGAGGTCCTGCAGCAGCCGCGCCCAGTCCACCGGCACATCCAGGGACCGCAGGTAGCGGACGGAGGCAGGTAGGTGCCGGTGCAAGCCCAGCACACCCTGCTTGCACAGGATGTTCAGACGGCTCTCCGCGGTACCTCGGCGCATCTGGCGTTCCCGTCCAGGGCTGCCGACCACGGCCAGGGCGAACGACACACCCAGGCTCGTCCCGTAATCCGGCCGGCCGTCTTGGCCGTCCTGACCGCCCTCCGTCGACGGTGTTGGATGTGGTCGCGGCTCTTCCTCGCCGTCTGCCCGGCCCACTTCGCCGACGGTGACCTCGGCCCCGTCGTCGCCGGCGGGGCCCCGCCGCCGAGCCTGCTCAGCGATCACGGCCGCGACGGCGTAATACGCCCTCTGCGTGTCCTCGCTAGCAGCCGACGGGACCAAATGGGCGATGACCCGGTGCATCCGCGGCATCGCGTCGAGGTCCTTGCCTAGCCCGGAGCGCAGAGCCGCGCGGGCGCCCGGGTCACGCTCGCACGCGTGCAGGACCGCAGCCGTGAACCTGCGGTAACCCTCGAGACGGGGCGCAGCGCCAGAGCGCTGCGCGGGAACGGACACGGCCGAGGGGCGTGACACGATAGTCACCGGCGAAACTCCTTCACCATGGGGCGGGTTCATGCGGCATCGCGGCCGGCGGGCTTGCTACGGCGGTCACCGAACAGCTCGATACGGGCTTCCTCCACCGCTTTCGCACCGCGCTGGGTGCCGGCCACCGACGCCGTGACGTCGTCGAAGGACCGGATCGCGAGCTGAAGGAACGACGCCCGGGCGGCCGCGGTGTCCAAGCCGCCGTCAAGCGCAGTCCCCGTCCGGTCCAGCAGGGCAAACCGGTCCCAGAACACCCGTTCCGCGGCCGGCCAGTATCGGGCGGCACCCTCCTCGATCCAGGCCTGGGCAGCGTCCTTCGGATCGTCCACATACGCGCGCCACGCCCGGCGCAGCGCCCGGTCCAGCCGGCCACCGAACCGCTCCCCCAGCGCCCGAAGCCGCCCGACCGCAGGCTGGGTACGAGCCGAGCGCCTCTCCACGAACCCGAGCACCGGCGGAGTCACGGCATCCACGAACTGGGTGTCCTTGGCCTGCCCGTCCTGCTCGAACCCCAACGCCCGCACACGCAGGTTCGGCGACACCTCAACCGCCCACTCGAACACCGTCGGCCGCCGCGGCTGCGCAACGCCCGGCGGATCGATCAACAGCAAGGCATCCAGGTCCCGCCACAACGCCCGGCGAAAGTCGGCCGGCCGCGGATAGGTGTTGCTCTGCTTGCTGACCTGCCAGATCAGATAGTCGTCATCCGGCCGAGTACCACGCCCAGAACGGTAGGCCCAGGTGATGAACGCATCCCGCACCCGATCACCTTCGTCCGGGTCAGGGACGAGCAGCAGCGCGTGCATGGAGCCGGCCGTCAGCCGCGAACACGGGCCCACCACAGCAGGCGGCGGCCCGTCGGGGTCGGGCAGCTCTTCCCACTCCCACGGACACAGGTCACGCTCAGCGTCTACCTCCCGCGCCGGCGGAACGAGACCCGCCAGCAGCGTCTCGAACAGCGTGTCCCCCTCCGGGTGATACGACAGGCTCGTACGCAGCGGACCCGCCTTGGCACTGGCACTCGTCGCCCCATTGACCTCGCGAGCTGAGCAGCGCCCGGACGGCCCGTAGTAGTGCCACGTCAACAGGTTGAGGACGGCCTCCGAGGCGGTCGCTGAGTCGGGGCGTGCGTCGCTGGCGTGCCGGAACCAGGAGTGGTTGTTGCCCGCCGGCCGGGTCACGACCAGCTTGTTCACCCCGGCCGTGCTGGCCGCATCGCACTGGTCACGCAGCCGTGGATCTTGCATCCAGGGCCGCCCGCCCGGCTCTGGGGCGAAGAGGAAGAAGCGCTCCCGGTAGCGGGCGAAGTAGCTCTCGATGGCTTTCTGGGGAAGACGCTCCTCGGCCAGCACCTCCTCGCGCATCAGGAGCCAGTCGTCGGGGCCTTCCTTCGCCTCGTCCAGGCCGGTGACGCGCGCGGTCAACGCGTACAGCACGCGCAGGAGGGCAGCGTGCGCGGGCGCGTCCGCGACAGCAAGACCCTCGATCTCATGACTGTGCAGCAGCAGATCGAGCAGGCCCACGCGAGCCGGCCCGCCAGCGGGGTGGTAGTCGGTTCCTGGTAACCACCGCACAGGGAAGAGGGGTTCATCGAGGATGTTCACGGATGCGGGCATAGCTCTCCCGAAGAGGTGGAGTACACAATGAGCGCGGGTCCCTGCGCGAGCGGGGGTGAGCCAGCTGTCGTTGTGAAACGGCCACTGCCAGCCAGCCCCCATGCCTGCGAAAGCAGGCGTTACTCCCCAAGTCCCCCTGAAGCGGCCCTAGTTGGACGCTACCAAAGGCTGTTGTTGTAAAAATGGCACTTCCGGGAAATCGGTCATAGTTGCTCGAGACCGACCTCAGAGATGCTGATCGTTCGATCACCGCACCGGCAGCTCCACCGACCGTCCGCAGCCCTGGTCATCAAGAGCACCATCAGGCCCCGGAGCGCGAACTCCTTCCGCCACGCGTCAGGGAGCTCGCTCGACAAAGCCGTGTCCCTTGTCCACTTGCCGGGGACCGGCGCCACGTGGGCAACGATCAGAGCGACGGCATCACGGCTCAGGGGCCCTCCTCCTGCACCACCTGGCACAGAGATACAGCCAGCCTCGTCGAGGGTCCGCTGCCCGTTCTCCTGGACGTAGACGCACACAACGCGGCCGGTATCAGCGCCCAGCCGGGTCGTGAGCAGCTCCTCGGTGACGCCCTCGAGCTGCCGGCTGATGAGATGCAGGTTCCCCTGAATGTCACCGGGCCCCTTGATCGCCACCATGCTGGCGAGGTCGGTCTCCGCGACGGTCGACGCCAGACGCTCGCCATCCAGAAACCGCAGCTCCTCCTCGACCGCTGCGTCGAGCCCGTCGACGAAGTCGGGAGCATAGACAGCGTCCACGAGCTCCTGCACCCCATCGGGCACCACGATCCCGCCCGCAGCACGCTCGGCCAGCAGGAGCGAGGTGCGGATCAGCAGACCCGTGTCATACACCGACCCCCAGCTCGGCGGCCTGTCCGCCCTCTCCGGACGCCGGAACGGATCAAGAACGACCAGCCGCGGCCGATCCTCCTCCCTCGCCCACACAGGCCGGCCACCAACCCCCCGACGGTGCCGGCGCCCACGACCAGCACGCTGCAGCAACTGCGCCAACGGCGCCAGATCACTGACGACCAGATCGAAATCCAAGTCGAGGGACTGCTCCACCACCTGCGTGGCCACGAGTACCGACGCCGGCCGTACCCCGACACGCTCCCCAGCAGACGGCTTCCCATACGCGGCCTCACACTCCGCAGTGATCCGCTGCCGGACATTCGCCGGGAACCGCGAATGCAACAGACGCACCCCACCCTCCCGCGCCGCCAGATGAGGAAACGCCGCACACACATCACGGAACGTCGCCTGCGCCTCCGCAACCGTCGTACAGCACACCAACGCCGTACCACCGTCCTCGACGACCGGCCTCAACTCCTCCCGCAAAGCCGCCCGCCGCCCCCCAGCACGAACCAGCACGCCGGGGCCCGCCGACAGGACATCCCAGGCCACACGACGCACGACAACGTCCACCGTTCGGGGCCTGCCGGTACGGGTCGCCCGCGGCCGCGACACCTCACCGCTCTCCGCGCTCGCATAAAGCCACCCCGGATAACGGGGCGCGATCTCGGCCGGCTCCATGAACCCGGCACCCCGACGGTAAGCGTTGACCAGCGACGCGGCCGTACTCCCGGTCAACGTGGCCGACAACAACACTACCGGCGCCCGCACAGCCCCCAACCACTCCAACAGCGTCAACAGCAGCTTGTGCATCCATGGCCCGTAGGCGTGCGCCTCGTCAACGACGAAAACCTTCTCGAACAGCCCGAACAAGCGCAGCACGTTGTAACGCAGCGGCAGAACACCACTCAGCACTTGGTCGATCGTGCCAACCGACAACGGAGCCAGGAAACCTCGCTTCGGCCCACGCAACCAGGCATCCGCCTCCACTGCCGTCGGACCGTCCGCACTGATCCCACCAGCCGCCTCCTGCAGCTCCCCGGCCCCGCCGTCGCTCGCGCCCTGCCCGTACAGAGGATTGAGCCAGGCCATGGAGTGCAACAAGGTCAGCGCACGCTCACCACCCAGAGCACCAGAGGCAAACGAACGGACCCGCCCGAACATCGCATCCGCCGTCGCCATGGTCGGCAACGCAAAATACAAGCCGCGGGCGCCTGCCGCCCTGCCCAGCACCGAGGCCGCATACAGTGCAGCCTCCGTTTTTCCGTCCCCGGTCGGCGCGGTTATCAACACGAGGCCCGAACCATGCTGCCCCACCAGCTCAGGCAGATGAGCCACCACGTCCGCCTGCAACGGATTGGGGACGAACCGGAATATTTTACGGAAATCTGTGCCCCCGAAGTTGGCCCGTCCCAACCGAGCAGCGGCTACTAGACCTGGTGCGGCAGCCCTAGCTCGTCTGAAGTGCGCGTCGACCTCTCCTGCACTGCCCCGCCATGACGCCGAAGGACGCACCCCTACGATCGCGTGCGTCTGGCTCGCCAGCCAGTCCGCCGTAATCACCAACCCCGCCATAACCACTGCGAGATCAGCAGAGAGTGCAGAGACTGGCACCGCGTGAGCACCCGTCACCCGCCGTAGCTCATCGAAGTGCAGGCGACGCTGTTCAGCCCACCCCTCCTCGCCCAGCCCCGGTTGGTATCGGCTGGGATGACGCATGTGAGAGATGGACAGCGAAGACCCGAAGAGCCCGTGGTGGCCGCCGAGGAGCTGCGCCACCCAGTGCGCCAGCGGCGCACCACAGCCGCCCGTGACTGACCTGGTGCGCTTGCTGGAGTACCCGGCATCGGCCAGCAGCCCGGCCAGGGCCCAGTGGGTTGCCATCTCGTGCCGGAAACTCAGGTCCCGCTCTGCTCCCGGCGCGAACATGTACCCCGGCTCATCGCACAAAGAGCGGAACAGCTCGGCGTGCTGGGCCTGGAAACCTGGGGTGATCTTTCCGAGGTCGTGCAGCCCGGCCCACAGCGACAAGACCGCCCGGCATTTGTCCACCGGCAGGCCCATCTGTTGGGAGACCCGGCGACGTGTGCGGTCATGCAGCAGCTCGTCCCACAGGACTGCGAACACCGCAGCTACATCTGATAAGTGACACATAACCGGATATGGGCGGTCGAGACCCCGCTCCTTGCCCCACAACCGGGGGTCCGGGGAACCGCCGGTGAACCACGCGTCATGAGGGCCTGTCATGACTCACTTGCTATCAGCAGCCACTGACAATGGCGCTGAACTGCAGGAACGCCGAACATGCCAGACACGAGGGCCTACAGTGGGACCTTGGGAGCGGCAGATGACACCAATCAGCCGCCACAGTAAAGAAACTGCAATTCCCTCATGACGGCGCAGGTCAGGAAGTGTCTTCTCCGCGCGAGCGGAGGTGAGCCGTCCGGCGACCTGTCCAAGACGCTGATCACGCAGTCTTCTCCGCGCGAGCGGAGGTGAGCCGTTGCAGGCCGCTGTCCCGGCCGAGGCCTCGGTGTCTTCTCCGCGCGAGCGGAGGTGAGCCGTACTCGGCCGTGTTGATCGGCCTCTACCTGCTGTCTTCTCCGCGCGAGCGGAGGTGAGCCGATTACCCGCGATTGGGAGCGCCGCATCCAGCGGTCTTCTCCGCGCGAGCGGAGGTGAGCCGTGGCCGCGTAAACCGGCGGCGCTCGACGCCGAGTCTTCTCCGCGCGAGCGGAGGTGAGCCGCACTGCGTCGCCCCGGGACACGTCGAGGACGCGTCTTCTCCGCGCGAGCGGAGGTGAGCCGTACTTGCCGATGATCATCCGGAACCTGCGGGAGTCTTCTCCGCGCGAGCGGAGGTGAACCGAAGGGGATCCGGGCTGCCCGTCAGTTCGCTAAGTCGTCTCCGCGCGAGCGGAGGTGAACCGGTAGAGGCCAACGCGATGCTGATCCGTCACGAGTCGTCTCCGCGCGAGCGGAGGTAAGCCGGAACTGACCATGAGCGAATGGCGGACGGCGCGGTCTTCTCCGCTTGAGCGGGGGTGAACCGTGATAGAAGCCGAGCGCCAGGCCCGCGGTTCTGTCTTGTCCGCGGAGGCGCAGGTGAACCGGTGTCGATGTGGGCCCAGTCCTTGCGGCGCATGTCCTCTTCGCACGAGCGGAGGTGAGCCGTCACGGGTGATCGGGCGGGTAGGCCGGTACTCGCCTTCTCCGCGCAGGCGGAGGTGAGCCGAAGTGGGGAAGACACCCGGCACGACGTCGGCTCGTCCTAACCGCGTAAGCGGAGGTGAGCCGCAGAGCCGGACTGCTTTCCGCTGGACCAGGCCGGGCCGCTGCGGCCTCGCTACCGCCAGGAGCTGCCTCTAAAATGCAAGATGAGTAAAGGACCTGCTAAGTGCCCGCAGAGCCGCAGGTCATGAAGTGTCCTCTCCGCGCAGGCGGAGGTGAACCGCACGTCTGACCGTCCCGCAAGCCGCCGGGCTGGTCCTCTCCGCACAGGCGGAGGTGAACCGCCGGGACGGAAGCGCCGAACCCCCGGGGTGCGGTCCTCTCCGCGCAGGCGGAGGTGAACCGCCGACCGTCACCGGTTCCCGGGGCGGTAACGCGTCCTCTCCGCGCAGGCGGAGGTGAACCGTCACCTGGGCGGGGCCGCGCCGTCCCTCCCGGTCTCCCCACGGGAGGGCCGACGGCTGCGCAGACCCCGCGCCGTGGGCGCCCTCTACACGCTTGCCGCGCCGATGCGGCGTCTGGCCCGCTCGACCTGGCGCAGCAGCAGGTCCGCGAACTGGATGATCTCTGCTGCCTCGATCGGGTCGTCGAAATCGACGGTGTGGTGGCTGGCGGGGTTCTTGTTATGCGCCCATGGCGCCGGCGAACAGGTTGGCGGTGGCCGCCTGCTCCCCGCCCTCGGCTTCAGCGTCGGCCAGCGCGCCAGCGCTAGCTGGCCCTGCTGGCACCTTCAACTGAGCGGGGCTGGTGACCGGCCTTCTCCGCTCGTGCCCGGCGCAGGGCGGCGGCCTCGGTCGCTGCGGCCTGACGGCGGCGCTGTGCGCGGGCCCGCTCGATCATGGCTGGCGCATCGTCTGCGACGGTGTCGGGCTCGGGAAACGCGCGGCGGGACAGCTCCCGCATCGCGGCGGTCTGCCGCTCCACCGCCTGGGCGATGGCCGGGTCCACGCGGGACGGCGGCGCGGCCTGGCGGTGCGCCTCGATCGCCCGGCGGTAGCCGTCCGGCGGGCAGGGCGCGGCGACGGCGTGGCGGGCATGGTCGGCTGCGGCCCCGCCACGGCGGCCGCCTTGGCGGGGCCGGCCTTCCCGGGGGTGGGCGGCAGGACGTGCAGGGTGCGCACGTTCGCGTCGGGCACCTTCGCGTTGGCCGCCGCGATCAGCTTGGGTGCGCTCCAGCGCAGCTTCGTGCCGTACGCGGGGGCTTCGGGGGCGACGTCCAGGCGGCCGGTGTCCGCGTCGAACGCCACGGCCTGGACGTGGCCAGCGAGTTCGGGCGCGGCCGCGGCAAGGATGTCGCCGAACTGCGCGAGGAGGCTGCCGCCGGCGGCCGGGGCGACCATGCCGCGCTCGGTCATCATCATCGTGATCGCCGTGCCGAGCCCGAGCGGCTCGCGGCCGTCGCGCCGCACCACCTGTGTCCGGGACCGCTTCGGCTTCGCCTTCTGGGTACCGCCGTTCTTCTTCGCCGCCTCCCGGGCCGCGGCCAGGGCCTGGCGAGCGAGGTCGACCCCGCTCAGCTCGCTGCTCACGCGATCGCCGCCCCGGCCTGGTCGCCATCGAGGGGCCGGGTCGCGAGCTCCGTCAGCCGGGCCGACCACGGCGCAGGCGCGACCGTCTCGGTACGGGCCACCGTCCGCTTGCGCAGCTGCTCCAACCGCGTCGCCAGCAGGTACTCGGCAGTGCGCTCCCGAGCGGCGTCGGCGGCCTTCGTCGCGGCGGCGACCGCGTCCGCGCCGTTCGGGTTCGCACGGAACCACCTGCGGTTCTGCTCGGTCTTGTATGCCCGGCGGGCTTCCGCGTCGGCCTCCGGGGTGCCGCCCAGCCGCCCGAGGGCGCTGCTGCGGTACTCCGGCAGGGCCTGTTGCACGACCTGGAGGGCGTTGAAGGCGAGCACGGACGCCGCAGCGATGGGGTTCGCCTCCAGCTCGCCCGGCTCCATCAGCTCCAGGAACTGCTGGTGGGTGGTCTCGATGTCGGCCTCCAGCGTCGCCCGGACGTGCGCGGCCACCGCGGCGACGTCCGCGGCGTCGTCCAGGTCGGCCGCCCAGGTGGCCGCGACCAGCCCGGCCTCCGCGATCGCTGCCTCGGTCCGGCGCCGGTAACCGCACGCCTCGCAGAGCCCGGCCGACCGCTGCTGCCCGCAGTCCTCGCACGCCAGCGCCTGCCGCTCCGCGTCGGCGGCCGCCGCCTCCTGGCGCTCGCGCTCCCCCCGCTCCCGGGCAGCCGCACGGGCCTCATCCCGCCGGACCTGCTCCGCGCGGGCCTGCTCACGGCGCCACGTGAAGTCCTCCGCCTCCACCGCGGCGTGCTCACGCAGCCGCTCCTCAAGGACCTGGCGCCGCTCCGCCACACCGAGCCCGGGCAGCTCCCGGTCGATGTCGGCCGCGATCCGCACGCGGCGGGCACGGCGGATGTGAATCACGTTCCCGCAGTTCGCGCAGTCGCCGCCGGTGTCCAGCCGGATCCCATCATCGCAGCGCACGTCCGAGCAGGCCGGCCGCTGTACCAGGCCCCGCCGGGTGATCCAGCCGAACGGGCTGCTCACGCGCGCCTCACCACCGGTCTCCTCCAGCCGGTCGGTAAGCCGGTCGGCCAGCAGCCGAGGCGCGCCTTCCGGCTGCATCAGCAGGTCCTTCAGCCGCTCCAGCTCGGCATTTACAGCCTTCGCGACCTGGTCCTGCTGCCAGCGGTTCAGCCCCGCCCACAGCCACGCGACCGGCCCCAGAGCAACCCGCAGATCAAGATCCTCGGGAAGGTCCACCCTCCCCTGCTGCCGCGTCTTTCCGCCCGCCACGGCCTTGAGCCAGCCACCGGCCTTGGTCCCGGCAGCACGCTGCCCACCCTGCTCATCGACCGCGGACTTGCCAGGCTTTGCCCCGCGGAGCGGGCCAACCTCTGCCACCGGCGACGCAGGCTCGGCAGAGGCGTCCTCGTCGCCCACGGCCTGGTCCTCGCGCACGCACACGCGCTCCGGCCGACGGCCTTCACCCCCACGGCCCTCGCCGGAAAAACCACCAGAGAGCCGAGGAGAAAAGACGGAAGTAACCACAGAAGCGTGGTCTGCGTGGAACTCTGCACCATCGGGACGCTCCCAATTTCCCGCCTCCATGGCCGCCTCAGCACCACAAACCCCAGAAATACCAAGGGCGCCGGCATCCTGGCCGGGAGCAAGAACTCCGACTGCACCATCGGGACGCTGCGAAAACACCGGCCCAGAGCCCGAAACCGGCTCCACAGGGGCCAGAACACGGCCGTACGCACGGGCGACCGGCAGCAGCATGACCCGGCCACGGCCGTTCATCCGCGTCGCAATCGCCCTGCGCTGCCGCGCGACGACACCGGCCTCCGTCAGCCGGGCCAGCACCTTCCGGGCCCCCGACGGCGAGCAGCCCAGCAGCCGGGACAGCGTCGCCGCCCCGCGCCCCTCCTTCTTCCGCACCGAGCCGCCGCACAGCTGCAGCCAGCCCGACGCCTGGGTGTTCAGCACCATCAACAGCAGCCCGAGCCGGTCCGTCGCCGCGCCCTTGCCCGTACGGCCGGCCAGCAGCCCCGGCGGCGTCGGCTCCTTGTCCTCCGGCGCCCACCCCGGCCCGAACAACGCCTCGATCAGGCGCAGCAGCACCGCCAGCTCCGCCTTGTTCAGCGCCAGCGGGTGCACCGCTCCCCCAGCCTGGTGCGCCCGCCACAGCGGCATGACCAGGCAGTCCAGCCCGACCGGATGCCCCTCATCGTTAGTGACCACCCGGGTGTGCAACGCGTCCGAGCTCCGCAGCACGGGCAGCACATCGTGATGGACCGTCGACTCCGACATGCCCAGCCACCGACCCAGCTCCGCACCCCAGATGTACGACTGCAGATCGCCCTTGCGGCCCTCCGGCGCCCGCGACTTCGCATACAGCACCACCGCCGCCAACCGCGCCGCGTCCCCAAGCCCAACCAGCGACTCATCCGCCAGCAGCGCCCGGATCGCGGCCAGCAACTGCAGCCGCATACCCCGACCCAGCCGCAGCGGATCCTCCGAACACTTCTCCGCAGCCGACCCGGTCGGCACCGACCGCGACCCGCGACGCTGCTGAGGAAAGGCCGGAACCTCGTCGACGGAATTATCGACGAACTCCGCCCGCGTTGCGGTCGACGCCGCAACGCCGCTCACGTCGACATCCCGGAGAACCGCGCACGGGACGCCGTCCTGGTCTGCTGGGATGGCGAAGGAGCAGAGGGATGGGGAAAGTGTGACCGGGAAAACTGCGCAAAATGCGCTAACCGGGCATGGATGGGCTGACAAAGGGCAGCGGGATACTGCAACATGGTTCCTGCCTCGCTTTGACATCGAGGTGGGCATGAAAAAGGCGCCTTTGGCGCTGGTTCGTGGAGAACCAAGATCGAACTGTTCGACCGGCGGCAACCGGACGGACAATCCCTTCAGGGGGTCGGCAAACCCTCTGGTGGTAGATGGGACGCCAGGGCCCAGGTGACGGCAATCACCAGGGTGGCGGGGCGTCCCGGCGGCTCGAAGACCCGCTCAGCGGGCGCCGCTAATCGCGACTACGACATCTCGCCCCCCTCCGGGGCAGAGGTGCGCCCGCAGCCGGATTGGCGCGGGAAGACATCGAAGGCACCCAACCGGAGCGACGCACGGGTTATCGTCATCGCTGCCACGGCGGGTGCCTGAGTGTGTGTCTGTAGGAGGGTGCGGGTACTCTCGTGCACGTCGAGACCTTCCCTGGATAGGTCCTCGGCCACGGGATCCGGAGCGCCAACTCCTGGGATCCCACAGGGTCCGCGAGGTCGCACTCGCGGGCCCTTGCCTTTTTCTCAATGTCTTTTGTCTAGGGGACACCGTACTCCCCTGCGATCACACGGCGTCAGCCCGGTACCGCACGTGTCGCCCACCCGCGAGTTCCTCTTGACGGAGCGCCAGAACGAACAGGGAGCTGGGAACCGGTAACGCTCCGGGCCGCCGTAGCACCCTCCCTCAGACACCAACGCAGGCCGACCGCTCGACAGAAGGCTCATACATCGACTTCCCATCAGGCAGGATGAGAACGGAGAACCAACCGTGGTGGGAAGTGGGCAAGGCAGTCAGGACAACCACCGCACTGATGGGCTACCCAATCGGTCGCGGTTTCTGAGATGCCACGCGCTGCCAGGACAGCCTTGGCGCGCCAGCCTGGCAGGGGCGGGAACCGGACATCCAAGTCTCGGCCCTCCATGCAGCGGTACCAGGGCTTGTCGAACCCTGACGGGTAGTGATCGGAAACCGTTGTGCGAGGGGCATCCGTTGGCTTGATCGTCGAGAGGCCAGCGCCCCCCAATGCCACTGCGGCGCGAACTGCTTCTACAGGGTTGTCACCAAGATCAAACCACTCGCCACGGACATGACGCCGGCCAAAGTGGTGGTGTAGCGCAGACTCCAGTTCCTGGCCGCCGTCAAACGTGGCGAGGATGGACAACTCGACGGGAGATCCGACCTGGAGGAACCAGAGGCGCTTTTCCGGGGCCGTGCTGTAGCCGATTTTGACGATGCGTGAGCCGGAGGAGCCGATCAAATAGACCTGACCAGCTGTGCCACCTGTAGCGGTCATTGGCACTCCTTGGGCTCTGACAAATCTGTGGTCCGCAGATGCTTCGGGAGGATCACCAAATCCGGCCTCCGCCTGACAGCGTGGTGTCGTAGTAATAGGCCAGCACGGCCTCTGCTCCCGAGCCCTGTGCGGTGGCTATGCGCTGGTAGCGCGCAGACCGGAGGTCTCCTGCGATCCGGATGCGCCCATGCTGTTGGGCAGGCGGGCAGTAGCCGTCCTTGTCAGACACGAGCCCGGCTAGAGCGGCCGGCTTGTTCCCGAGGTTATTGAGCACCGACGTGGCGGCGTAGACGGTCCTGGCCCCGTCCTCGCCGTTCACGTCGACTGTCCAGCCGTCGCCGTACATGGGCTTGGTTATCGTAACGTGAGATACGGGGACGATTCGTACGCGACTGTCGTCCTCCACTTCGGCGGCTTTGTATCTGTCGGTCGGCGGACACAGCACGTGCAGTGTGATGGTCACGTTCGGGTGAGCTCGCAGCCAGGTACCGAGTGGACGATCAGCACCGAGGACGTAAGTTCGGCCGGTGAGCCCCAGCGGAGTTGCCCGCCAGAGCGGTGGCGCCGAGAACTTGGAGGGGGCGGTTACCCACTCCGCGTCGGACGGAGTCAGGTCGGTCACGCCAGTGGCGACGACGATGGTCTTCGCCGTGAGCACGCGTCCGTCGTCGAGAAGGAGCTCGGCTCGGTCGTCGTATCCGTGGGCCTTCACTGCTCGGCCCTGCTCAACGGCGCACTGGCCCGCCTTTTGCAGGCGCTGAAGGTCCGTGGCCAGGGCCTCGGCCAACTGAGGGCCGGTAGTCCAGTTGCCCGGGACATTCCCCAGGGCGCCGATACGGTGCAGCTTGCCGCCCACCGGGCCGGTCTCCAGCACCATGGTCCGCAGGCTGAGGCTGGCAGCCATGACCGCAGCTGCTACCCCGGCCGGACCGGCGCCGACCACGAGCACGTCGGTGTCGCACGACGGTGCATTCACGCGGGCGCTCCCTGGGGTCCGTTGATGCGGGACAGAACAGTTTCGATGGTGACCAGCTGCTCCGAGCCGATGTTCCGGGCTGCCATCAGCAACGCCGCGTCGTGATATTGGGCTCCGCCGGTTGAGGCGCAGGCGTCGGTGACGATCCACGGCCGGTACCCGTGGTGATAGGAGTCCCTGGCCGAGTCGTACACACATGCGTCCGTGTCGATGCCGCACAGCACCAGGTCAGTCCATCCCGCATCCCGAATGAGCTGAGCGCCCTCGGGCGTGAACACGGAGGCCTGGTCCTTGCCGATGACGGCCTCCGCATCGTCGGCGAATGGAGCGAGTTCGGCGGCGAGAGCCTGCTCCTCGGGTGTGCGCAGCCGGGTCCACCCGGTGATCGTTTCGTACGGCGAACCTGCCTTGTTGTGGAAGCGGGTGAACACGACGGGTGCGCCAGCTGCTCGCCAGCCCTCAACGAGCCGCACGATCGCGGGGAGAGCACCACGGCTGTGTTGGTTCACGAAGCCCTGCTGTACGTCGATGACCAGCAGCGCTGTCGAACGAGGGTTCACCCAGTCCGCCTTCCATATATCTGGTTATGGGTTGCTGTCTCGCAATGCGTCCTGGGCGGCGCGCAGCCGATCAGGGAGTTCACTGGTGGCCAGGATCGCCTCGCGCATCACCCGATGCTGGGCAGTCTCCGTCGGCCTTGCGGTGGTCAGTCGGACGTACGCGCCGCGGAGGAACCGCCACCCGTACGCGGGGGGCATCACCGGGTCCTGCCCTTCCTCGATCACGCGCAGGATGTGCGACGACAGCGCCCACAGCGCCTGGACGTCCAGCTCGAGGGCAACGATCTGGCTAGTCGTGAGGGCACGCTCGTCCGGCTGTGGGTGATAGGACACCCCGGACCAGCCGGCCACGCCTCGTGAAGCGCCGCCATCGAATGCCACGGCTTCCGGGTGCGCCCAGCCGTCGCGGAACTTGGCGTCTTCAACACCGAGTCCGAGAGGCCGGATGTTGTGCGGGTCCTGACGGTTGACGAGGACCGACGGCGTCGTCAGCAACTGCAAGGCGGGATCGAGCCCTGCCTTCGTCCACGAGTGATCACGCAGCTCGTACACGGAGAGGACGTACTCGGGATCCGGCGACGGAGCGACGGCCTTCCCGTCCCGGCTGTGCTGCTCCAGGAGGCGTGTCATGCGCTGACCGGCCCAGGTCCGATCCGTCAGGTACGAGCGGTAACGCCACAGTGCCAACTCCGTGAGGGACTCCACGTCTTGATGCTCTTCCAGAAGCACCAATGCGATCCCACATGCGAAGACGTGGACGGTGGAGGTGTGTGCAGTCCGGTGCTCACCAGGCAGAACCCGCTGCTCAAGGCCTCCAGGTCCCGAGGGTCGGGGTGCGCCGGCATCGTAGAGCGAGCCGAGGCGCTCCCCCAGGTACACCGGCAGGAACTTGTACGAGACAAGGGCGCATGGCGCTGGCTGGGCAACCTCAACTCCTGCCGCGCTAACAGTTTCCCCCCGCAGTGCCGCCAGCCGGAAGCGGAAGGCCTCCTGCTCCTCTGGCGTGCACCGGGCAAGCGCCGCGTCGAGGATCTGTGCCATATGGGGGCGGCACTCGCGAGTGGGGTCCTCCCGCCAGTGAGAAACCGTCCGGGGACTGATGCCGAGGTCGTCAGCGAAGTCACGCACGGACTGGCGTTTCACCGACCGTAACAGCAGCCCCTCTTCGCCTGTCCATCGATCCACAGCGATCACTACACACCTCCAAACGGGTCCTTGACCAGGCAGCGGCAGCCGTATTGCCACGCTAGGTCCACACCACTGCTACGCGGGGGCATCTCGCTCACAGTCCTTGAACCGGAAGCTAGTTGGCGACGGAACCAGCCATTCAGCGATCGGTCGGTAGCCCCCATGTCGTCAGGCGTCGAACTCGTAGTCGAGGACGTACGAAGCCGAATCGAGCGTCATCTCGTTGACCTCGACCACGCGCTGGTCCGCGGCGAACGCCGTCCTGCAGATCTTGAGAACAGGGCGCTCGAGGGACATTTCCAAGGCGGCTGCCTCTTTGCTCGTAGGCAGAAGACTTCGAATCTCCTCGCGGAAGTGCACAGGCGCGTACCCCAGATCGGCGAGTCGCGCGTACACCCCGCCCGGCCCGGTATCCGCCTGAGTGATTGCCGACCCTGCCACAAGGCTGTGCGGCAGGTACGACGTCGCGACCATGACCGGACGTCTGTCGAGCATGTAGCGCCGCGACCGTGCGCAAGCGGCTTCTCCCTCCCCCAGCTCCAACATGCGCTGGATGTGCGTCGGTGGGATGAGTTCCTCGACGGCCACACAGTCAACGTCCAACGGACGGTTCTCGTCGGCGGCCCAGATGGATTTGCCACTTCCCCACTGATCCCGCGCCAAGCGCTGAATGCCTCGTCGGCGGATGGGCTGGAACGCCTGGACGAAGAAGCCGGCCCCCTTCCGGGACTCGGCGAGGCCTTGGCTCGCAAGCGTGCGGAGCGCTCGACGTGCGGTCATCGGGGACACGTCGTACTGCTGCGCGAGGAGGCTCTCCCCCGGCAAGCGGTCCCCAGGGCCGTACGTGTCCCCCCGCTCGATCGCTTCCTTCAAGGCATCAGCGATCTGCAGGTACTTGGGCTGCTCGGCGCCCGATTCATCCGCCATTCGACTCCTCACCTCGCTAGCGATCCTAGGCGCCTCGATGTCCAGCACTAGCGTCGCGGCGCCCGTGGCGGCCGATCTGTGACTCCTCCACAATATTTCGATATCGAGGTTCTTGACATCGCTATCGATCATAGCCTCTACTGGTAGCGACTTCGATATCGAAGTTGAGGCGGTTTGGTCAGTGCGTCGGCACACAGAGTTAGTGCCGACTCCTGGCCCGACCCGCCAACGGAGCCGTCGCAGGCGGTGCCGGTAGGGAACGGACCTGAGTCCTGCACCCGATACACGACCAACCACATAGCGCAGCCTGCTCGCCATCGCTTACATGCGGCGCCGGGGTGACCGACCACCGAGTCGACACGATGTCCCCCGACGAGTTTGAGCAGGGCAGCCCGACAGCAGTTGCGCTGCCTGTCCTCCACGATCCGACCAGCGGGTTCCGCTGTACGGCTCCTGGTTGGCAGGGAACGCAGCCCGTGTCACTCCCCCCGCCAAGGAGCTCGTCTTGCGTGTCAGCAAGCTGCCCCCGTACCGGCTCAGCGACTTCCGGCCCCAGCACGTCAACCTCCGCGACGGAGAGGTTCCGACTCTCCGTTGCCCAGAGTGCGAAAGCTGGCACTCGATCAAGCGCAGTCTCCTGACGCCGCACTACCCGCAGCCCGGGAAGCGGTGCTCGGGAAGCGCGCGGCACATCGTCTTCGACATGACCGTCGAGCAGTGGGGTGCCGCTCTGGTCGAGGGTGGCCTTGAGGCCGGTGCCCGGCGGAGCAAGCAGCAGTTCCACAAGCCGGCCCCTCCGGCGGGGCAGCCGGTCCACCGCATGTCGCACACTGCGCAGATGTCGCCGCTTGAACGTGCGCGGCAGGCGATCGCCCGGCACCAGGCCGACTGCAAGATCTGCAGTGGCGGCAAGCGGTGCCGGATGCCGCGGATCCTGGCCCAAAGCGAGGCGGGCCGTGCGGGATTGGCGGCGCTGGAGCGGGCGCTGCAGGCGGTCGCCCGTCACCGTGTCGCCTGCGCCGACTGCAAGAACGGCCAGTTCTGCCCGATGGGCTTCGAGTTAGCCGAGCGGATGGCGTGGACGGAGCAGACCCGCGAAGACGTAGTGCGTCGGCAGGTCCGCGAACAGCGAGAAGAGCAGAGCAGGGAGCGCGGCCGCGACCGCCGTATCGCCCTTCGGCGAGCGTCGGACTGGCGCCGGGTGGAGCGCGACGTCCGCCGTACCGACCGCGAACGCGCACAGCGTCCTGCAGGTGCCGACTGCCCGAACGATCACACCAACGTGCCGCTGGAGCCGATCCGCTTCTAGAGCTCTCCGCCTCGGGGTTTCTGGCCTGGCTCGGTGGTTGTCCCGTCCATCCACTCCCCCAGGCGGGGCGGCCTCTAGCCAGACCAGCACCCTCCTGCGTCACCTGTGATCGCCGCCCGTGTGACGTGCGGCGATGGCAGGGGGTAGCAGGACCACTTCAGGTCAGCAGCCCTGCTGGGTTGGCCTCCGCCAGGGGAGGCCAACCCAGCCCGAGAAAAACCGAACAACGAGAACGGCCCCGGGGTGCGTCCCGGGGCCGTTGTCGATCGTCCGCCCATCTCAGGTGAGAGGAAGTACGACCTTGCTGAGGAACATGATGACATCCCGCGCGCCGCTTGGTGCACAGGGGGACGAGCACCCGAGCCAGGAAGACGAGGCGCTGCGCCGGGCCAGGGAGCATGACCGGAGGGGTGGGACCCGGTGACGGTCACGGTCTTCGGTACCGGCTCTCTGCACGCCGCGGCCGTGGACAAACGACTGGTGGTCCCCGAACCGGTGCCGGGTCTGGTGTTGACCGAGCGGCGGCGCGGCTTCTGCGCTGAGGTGACGGCCTCTGCGGAGGCCTTCAGCGCTGTTCGCGTGCTGACTCGCTCGGTGGCGGCGACGTACGGCGCTGACCCGGGCCTCGCTGATTCCGCCGAGCTCGTGGTGTCGGAGCTGATGGGCAACGTGCTGCGGGCCAGTTCGGAGAACCAGCCCGTCCTGCTGATCGTCGAGGTGTACGCCGTCCCGTCCGGCGTCGAGGTGATCGTTCACGACGCCGTGCCCGGTCAGCCGGACCGCCGCGACGTCGCCTTAGACAGCGCCGAGGCGATGTCCGGACGCGGTCTGCACCTGCTCGACCTGCTGACCGATCACTGGACGGTCGAGCCGTCGCCGCTCGGCAAGCAGATCAGGTGCCGCCTCCGGGCTGAGTAACACCAGCTGTCTTACGGGCGGACGGTCGGAAGGTCAGTTCTGCCACTGCAGCACCACCGCACCAGGCGGAGCCGGAGATCACCGCGCCCAGCCGCCCCCATCCCCCCGCAGCCCCAGGGACTCCGCGTTCCTGGGGCTGCCCGCATCTGCGATCTCAACGGAGGACCCCATGCAGGACATCCAGGACCTCGTCAGCCCCTCCGCTGCCCACATGCCCGCCTCCGAGGCCGGCGTCGACTGGCGGCACCGCGCCGTTTGCCGGGAGGAAGACCCCGAGTTGTTCTTCCCGATCGGCAACACCGGTCCGGCGCTGCTGCAGATCGAGGAGGCCAAGGCGGTCTGCCGTCGCTGCCCCGTGATGGAGCACTGCCTGCAGTGGGCGCTCGAGTCCGGTGAGGACGCCGGCGTGTGGGGCGGCCTGTCCGAGGACGAGCGCCGGGCGATGAAGCGCCGCGCGGCCCGCAACCGCGCTCGGAAGGCCAGCGCCTGACCGCAGACACCCGCAGACACCCGCAGCCCCTGCCCAGCCCGTCGCCACCGGCCCGGCCATCGTCGGCCCGGTGGCGGCGGAGAACGCAGGGACCGATCGCCCCAGCGCCTTTGGCGCCCGCTGCCGGTCCACACCGTCCCCGACCCTCTGAAGGAGTTCGTCCATGACCGTGGCCACCTCGTCGCTGTGTCGGCACGAGCCGGCTTGCCCGCCTGCTGACAGCCCCGACCGTGAGGCCGCGCAGACCGTGGCCAGCCACCCGGAGCAGGGCTGGAGCCTGCTGTGCAACGGCCTCTTCGTCTTCGACGACACCGGTGAGCTGCTGCCCGACGGGCGGATCGTCGCCCCGTGCCGTCCCGTGCCGGCCTCGGCGACCGCCTGATCCCGCCTGGGCATCCCGCCTGCTTTGCCTGTGAGCCCGGGAGGGTCCCGGGTTTTCGATCATTGGAGGATCGATGGCTGAGCTCATTCCCCTCAAGGCACCGCTGGATGAAACCGGTCTGATGTCCCGCTACCAGCCCGGCACCACGACGCGGGCCGCCGTGGCCACGGACATCTCCCGGTACC
This sequence comes from Streptomyces sp. BK340, assembly GCF_007827595.1. Taxonomy (GTDB): domain Bacteria; phylum Actinomycetota; class Actinomycetes; order Streptomycetales; family Streptomycetaceae; genus Streptomyces. Next base: position 176,426 of record NZ_VISR01000011.1, on the reverse strand, counting down.
ACCACCCGCTGTTCGTCTGCTCCGAGCCCGGACGCTTCCCGGGGTGGATGACCTACTTCTTCCAGGCGTTCACCGGCCTGGAGGAGCAGCCGCAGATGCCGCTCGAGGCCATCCGGGACACGTCGTTGACCCGCGAGCAGTCCGCCGCGCTTTCGGACGAATACGACGCCGCGCGGATCCTGTGGTCGAAGGCGCGGTTACGGCGGCAGGCTGGACCGCTCCTGAAGATGGCCGCGCCGCTGTGGGAGGCCTGGACGGCCGCCCACGAGCAGCTGGGTGCCACCTTCCGCGAGTTCTGGACCACCGTGGACGGCCGCTGGCGTGCCCAGCTGCTGCGGCTGACCGACGCCGAACGCGCCGCCGAGTTGGCGACCGAGGCGTTCGACGAGATCGCGGTGAAGCTCTCACATCTTGCCGAGGAGCAGATCCGGGTCACGGGCGAGGACGAGGACCTCCCGCTGCGCACCGTCGCGCGGGAGCTCGGTCTGGACGACTCCGACTGGCACATCGCCTGGCACGGTGCCTACACCTCGTCCACGGCGAGCTGGCGCGGCATCGGCGACCGCCTCATCGACAAGGTCCACAAGGGGATCGACGCGCAGCGCGAGCGGCTGCGTGAGGTTCAGGTCATGGCCGGCGACAAGGACCTGAGCGACAGCGAACTCGTCTGACACCCACCCCGGGGCCATCTCGCCCCGGGGCTCCCTGTCGGTCCTGCCGATCTACCTCGGCGGGACCGGCAGGGAGCAGCAGGGACTTCCCCCGATCCCGTGCTCCACGGCCGGCCTCCCCGACGGGAGGCCGGCCTTCATGCTGCCGGGCCCCGGTACGACCATCCCCCCGTACTGGGCCCGGCCCCCTTGTCCCTCGACTGCCTTCAGGAGTGATGAACCATGACACCCACACCCACATCCACTTCCCCTCCCCCTCCGCTGGAGGCGAAGCTGACCCGGGGCCAGCGCATCATCCTCATCGCTGCCGCTGTGCCGATGGTTGTCTTCGCCGGCCTCGGAGCGTGGGGCACCTACAGCAACATCACCGGCGTCTTCCACCGCTCGGCCACCGCCTGGGGTGTGGTCGCCGCCGGTGAGGGCGCCACGCTGTCCCTGGCGCTCGTCTATGTCGGGCTGACTCTGCTGGGCCAGTCTTCGCCGGCCGCCGTCCGGGTCGGGCTGTGGCTGCTGCCCGCAGCGGCCTCCGGCACCGGCGCCGCCGTCGCGCAGACCGCTACCGAGGCGATCGTCTTCGCCGTCACGCCGCTGGCCATGTGCTCCTCCGCGGAGGGCATGGGTCTGCTGGCCCGCCGCATTGTCATCCGGGTCACCGGCGTCGACATGGAGGCCCAGCGCCGGAACGCGAAGACGATGCAGCAGCTCGCGTACCACCGGGCCCGTGCCGCGAACCACCCCGACGAGAAGACGCGCAAGGAGTCGGAGCTGAAGTCGTGGGACCTGGCCAAGAAGGTCGGCACGGGCGACGCGACGCTCGGCGCGGGCCTCGTGACGGTTCAGCGGGACCGCATGACGGAAGGCGCGAACGACGCGCTGGCCGGCATGTTCGACCTGACATCCGTCACGCCCGCGCTCACCGCATCCGTCACACCCGCGCTTCCCGGCACGACCGGGCGAGACGGTTCCGGCACGGGGTCCGTCACGGACCAGGCAGTCCGTCACACCGGCGGCACGCACTCCGTGACGAACCCGCCGCCCCGTGACACCGCCGTCACGAGCGGACCGGAGGGCGCGACGCAGACAGGCACGCAGGTCAGTGGCGACACGGTCGCGCGGCCGTCGCACTCCACGGAATCCGTCACGGACACCGTGACGCACACCGTCACGGGCTCCGTCGCGAACGGTGTGACGGAAACCGTCACGGTCGACGGCTCCGTCACGCCCGGTTCCGTCACGGACGGGACGCCGTCACAGGAGTCGTCGCACCCCGTCACGCTCGAAGAGGTCGCGGCCGTCGCGGGCGTGCCCACCCCGGTGACGGGCGAGCGGCTGACCGAGGCGCAGCTGGAGGTCGTCCTGCGACACCTGCGCTACTCCGACGACCCGCCGCTGTCCTACCGCCAGGCCGTCGCCGCCTTCCGCGACGCCGGTTTCGTCGGCGGCGAGGAGCGGGTGCGCCGCGTCTGGGGCCACCTGATGTCGCACGAGGAGTCCGAGACCCCCGAGAAGACCGACGCCTGAGCAGCGTCCGGCACTGCCAGTGAAGGCCAACTCGCCCTGACGGGTTGGCCTTTGCTGCGACTGCCGGAAGCGGTCGAAACAGGTGCAAAGCAGTCCGATGAGTGAACTGGTGAGTGACCCGGTGAGCGGAACGTTCGCAGACCCGGCAAGCAGACCCAGCGAGCAGACCCGGAGCGCTCTGCACCCCCACCCGACACCCCGAACGAACGGAGGAAATCCAAGCCCGATGGGCGGATCCGCGTACTGGACAAAAGAGGTCAAAAAGGCGGACGCGCGATCCCCCAAGGAGGGTGCGATCAAGCGAGTGGACCGGCTGCACGGCGTACTGCGCCGACTCGATCCGGTGGTCGCCGACCGCGCCTGGCGCGACGTCGGCAACCTCCTCCAGCAGACCACCGACCGCCACTCGGTACGCGGTTCTGCGTACTGGACGAAGGAGATCAGAGAGGCGGACGCGAGGTCCGCCAAGGAGGGTGCGATCAAGCGACTGGACCGGCTGCGCGGCGTGCTGCGCGACCCCGATCCGGTGATCGCCAACCGCGCATGGCGCGACGTTCGCGACGCCCTCCAGCGGATCACCGACCGCTACTCGCGGTGATCGTTCACTCATTCATTCACCCCGGGGGGAGATGAACGCGACCCGGCTCTACACGCGTACGTACGCGCACGAGGGCCGCGTTCACTCCCCCCGGTTGCACTCCGTGAGGGGAATGCGATGGAAGTTCTGCTTCTCGCGGCCTGCGTGTGGCTCGTCCACACGCATGGCGCGCAGAGCGAGCAGGCGAAGTTGGGGCTGTCCCCGGCGCAGCGCGACATCCTTCGGGAGAGGGCCCGGCACGAGAAGTCCGTGCAGAAGATCGCCGACAAGCACGGCGTCGCTGCACCGGCTGAACGCGGCCCGGGGGTCTCGCCGTGGAAGGAGCCGCCGGCGTCGGAACGCGGCCCGGTGCTCACGCTCCCGGAGGCGTTCCGGTCGGGCTACCGCGGACACACCCGCATCGAGCGGCTGGCGACCCCCGTGGGGCGCCGCGCCGGGCTTTGGACCGCGCGCGGCGTGGCCTGGGCCGAGGACACCGGCAGGGGCGCGCTGCGCGAGTACCGCAAGCGCCGCCGCGCCCGAGGCGAGCCCGACCCGGCGCCGGTGCTCGTTCCGGTGCCCCCGCGTGACCCGTCGGCCGATCCGCCGACCGTTGGAACCGGCAGCGGCAAGGGCGAGGGAGTGTCCCTGGCCAGGCCGGACCCGCCCTCGGAGCCTGAAGCGGCCGAGAAGCCCCCTGAGGGGGCCTCTGAGGCGCCAACGGCCGATGGCAGGTCCCCTGAAGCCTCAACGGACCCAACTGCCCCTGAGAAGGCCGCAGATGAGCCCGTGCCGGTACCGCCTCCCGCCACGGAGGAGATGGATTGGGCGGAAGCGTACAAGTGGGACCCCTCGGACGAGGACTGGTTGCGCCCCGCGGAGGCCGCGGAGCCCAAGAGCACCGATGAGCCGTCCGATCCCGCCATGACGGAAGAGGGCACGACCGTGACGGAACCCGTCACAGCCGTGACGGACTCCGACACGGAACCGGCATCCGCTGTGACGGAACCCGGCACGACCGTGACCGAACCCGGGTCCGCTGTGACGGAACCCGTGAACACCACCAAGGAACCGGCCGCTGCCGGAGAAGGAGTTGGGCGTATGGCGGCAGAGGTGTCGTACGAGTCCGTTGAGGAGGAGAGCGACGAGCTCTCGCTGATGTGCGAGGACGACCTGGTCGTCTACGACCGCATCGGCAAACGCTGCCAGCGGGAGATCAGCCGCGGCGACTCGCTGCTCGTGGCCATGGAGGCCGTCGGCTTCGGACCGAAGGTCATGGGCTGGGTCACCCGCGGCAAGGAGCAGTACGGGGTGATCGACTCCCAGCTCGACGAGCTGAAGTCGAACACGAAGGCTCAGGGCGAGGGCGTCGTGAAGGCCAAGGCCCTGCTGGTGGCCGGCCAGGGCCTGTACGCGGGCATCGCGAAGGACATGGAGTCCGTGGCCGACCGCGAGGTCTATATCTCCGACGCGGTCGACGCCGAGGACACCTCCGCGCACACCGAGGTCTACGAGACGAGGGGAGCCTGACCATGAGCGATACCAAGGGTGGTCTCAGCGCGATCGTCACCTACGCCGCCGTCCTCGCGAGGGCAGCGGCGTACGGCATCCGCGCAGCCAACACCAAACGGGCCGTGGAACGGCTCAAGTCCCGCTTCGACGACCGCGCCGCCTCGGCGAGGTACATGTCCGAGGCGATGACCGTCCTGGACGTCGACGAGCCGACCACCACCGCCTACATGGAGGTCGCGACGCTGTCGGAGGCCATGTCGGCCAACGTCGGCACGATCGTCTCGGCGTCCGACACGCTGTCCACCGTGGCGCAGGGCCTGGCTGATGAGACGACGGCCCAGCACGGCCGGATGGCGGATGCCAACCGCACGCACCACGTGCAGATGGCCGACCGGCGCTTCATCAAGCCCGAGCAGTAGGAGCCAGACAGACCCACCACGAAGGGCGGGGCCGCAACGTGCGGTCCCGCCCTTCGTCATACCCGGAATCGGAGAGAGCCGGATGGCAGCGACCACCGAAGCGACGAAGGAAGAAGAAGACACTCCGCAGGAGCTGACCGGACTGCGCGCTCGGGCGGCCCAGATGCAAAATCCCGGCCTGTACGTGGGGTCCGGTCTCAGCATCGCCTCGAGCCTGCTGTCTGGCGACCCGCTCCTGTTCACCACGATCGGTGCAACCGGCCTCGCGGCCGGCTGGGCCGCTCTGGCCATGAACCCCGGCCCGTGGCGCTGGCTGCCCGGGCACGGCGAGCCGTGGGAGTGGATGGCCCGCAGCAGCCGGCGCGGCTACCGGCGCAGGGTCCGCCGGATGCGTCGCCGCCTGGCCCAAGACGACGGCTACGGCCCGTCCGTGGGCAGCGAAGGCCTGCTCGTGCCGACCATCGGCATCGCCGACGGGTGGCGCCACCGGGACGACCGCGCCGCTCTCGTCCGTAGGGCGAAGGCCGAGGCTTACCGCAACCGCTGCGCGAGGCTGCGGCGGATGTGGGCCAAGGCCCTGCCTGACTGGGAGCGCGGCTGGTGGCGCCGGTACACGCCCGCCGAGATGGCGCTGCGTGCCGAGCCTCTGGCGGCGATCCCCGCGAGCGGCTTCATAGACGTGCCCTGGTGGGCCCACATCGTCGCCGCGTCCGTCGGGTCCGCGTGGGGATCGTGGGTGTGGGCCCGTCCCGACGTCGGGGTCTCCCCGGCCGGACACCCGGAGGGAGCGGGCTGGTACCTGGCGCGGTGGGATGAGTGGATCGCGTGCGAGCGCGGCCCGCTGCCCGATTCCAAGCTCGTCGACATCCATCTGGACGACGACAAGCTGACCGCGATCATCGTGTCCACCATCGCCAGGCCTGCGCTGTTCGTCGGGCAGGACGAGATCTCGATCGCGTTCGACGTGCCGCCCCGGGCGGTCAACGTCTACCGCCCCGACGACATGTCCGCCAGCCGTGCCAAGCTCACCGTCCGGCTGCGGACCGCCGCGGCAGCCGACCTGGACATGGACGACCTGCCTGCGGTGTGGCAGGAGTTCGGTCCGTACATGGGCAGCGAACTGTACGACGTGCAGGAGACGGAGTACGGCCGTCAGTTCAAGATCCTGATGCCGCGTCGGGGGTCCTCGGTCGCCGAGGTGCAGCCGCGCAGCATCGCCCAGGCCCTCGACATGCCCGGCGAGGACGCCGTCGCCCGGCTGCACCTGCGCGTGATCGACGCCCGCAGGATCGAAGTCAACGAGATGAGCACCAACCCGCTGCAGGACGGTGTGACGCTCGACCTGCGCGCCCTGACGATGGACGAACAGGGATACGTCACGGTCGGCAAGGACATCTACGGCCGTCCGGCGAAGTGGCGGCTGCTGAAGTTCGACCCGGTCCGCCGCGGCCTGTCCGGGCGGCCGTCCGCGTCGGCGGTGCACTCGTTCGGCTCCGGCACCACCGGCGCCGGCAAGACCTCCCTGGAAGAAGACCTCCAGGTCGCCCAGCGAGTCAACGGCTTCATCTCCTGGCTGGCCGACGGCAAGGGCGGCGCCGGATACGCATCCTGGTTCGGAGATCTCGACTGGCTGGTCAAGTCGCCGGTCGGGGCCATGCTCATGGGCCAGTCCGCCACCCGCGTCAGCGAGTACCGCTACAGCGAGCAGATGAAGATGCAGTGGCTGGACGCGGAAGGGTTCATCGAGCAGGGCCGGTCGTTCTTCGTGCCCGGCGAGCCCTTCGCACCGATGGTCGTCACCTGGGACGAGTTCAACGAGATGGTCCTCAAAGACCCTCACGCGTTCCACGTCAAGCCGCTGACCCGGGCCATGTCCAGCGTGGGCCGCCTCTCCAGGGCGGCCGGCCTGTCCGCACGGGCCTGGGTCCAGATCCCGAACCTGGACTCCATCGGATCCGACGCAAGCGCGAACGCCATTCGCGACATGCTCCAGTCCGGGAACATCGGCCTGTTCCGCACCGCACGCGCCGACGTCGACGTCATGTCGCTCGGCTCCCGCACCCCGGAATTCCGTCTGGAGCCCCTCCCCGAGCGGTTCCCGGACGGGTCCGAGACAGGCGGCCTGTTCTACCTCGCCGACGGAAAAGCCCAGTACACCCAGTCCCGGGCCATGTTCCACACCAACCCGGCCCGCGTCGCCCGCGGATTCCCGATGGCGACCCTCTCCGACCCGGAGGCCGACGCCGCCGGCGCCGCGTACCTGCGCCGGGAGGAATACCGCTACCTGGACGCCGCCGAGGAGGAAGCCTTCCTCCTTGACCTGATCAAGCAGGAGCAGTCCAAGAACAGCCCGCACGCCACGGTCATCGACCTCAAGCCCGCCCCGGCCGCCTCGGAAGAGGACGGCGAAGACGAGGACCTGGACGAGCTCGTGCCGCTCACCCGCACCCAGAAGGTCTGGTACGCGGTCGACGGCGGTGCCCGGCGCAACAAGCAGATCGCCGAGGTCACCGAACTCCAGCCGTCGAATGTCGCGAACGCCACGACCCGTCTGGAACGGCTCGGGAAGCTCACCAAGATCGACCGCGACTGGCACACGGCCTCCCCCCTCGACGACCAACGCGTCGACGCCTGACCCCACCCCGCCCTACCGAATTGGAGACTTCTCCATGAACATCACCGTCACCGGACTCTTCGTCCTTGTCTGCATCGGCCTCGCCATCTGGTTCAAGAGGGACAGTTCCTTCCGCCGCCGGGAGTTCCTCGCCGTGTCCCTATTCTGGATCCTCGCGGTCGCCACCCCCTGGGGTGCCACGGCCGTCGAGAAGGTTCAGACCATGATCGGCAACGGGGTCCAGTCGGCCTCCCAGACCGTCAACTCGGTCTCGTCCAAGTAGAACCACCCCAAGCAAGAGGCGGCCCGCGCCCAGCGGGCCGCCTCTACTGCGTCCACCCCCGCCCCCTCAGCAAGGAGACACGCCACATGGCCGACGACCTCGTAGGCCTCAAGCGGGGGCAGACGGCTCAGGAAGCGGTCGACGAGGCGCGCATGCTGGCCAACTGGTACAGCAGCAACGCCCCCACGACCACCAGACTCGTCGCCCCCGACCTCCCGCCGCCCAAGCCCGCCACGGGGGACACCGTGCCGTTCGATCCGCACGGACGACCGCCCATGTCCCAGCGGGCCACGGACCACGCGGCGCTCGTACTCGTCTACTCGTTCGGCTCGCTGCCGGTCAGCGCCGCCATCTCGCTGGTGCTGTGGCGGCTGGCCAACGTCAGCCCGACGACGCTGACCATCGTCGGCGTAGGCACCGTCGGCGTGATCACCTCGATCGGCGTCGCAGCCCGCATGATCGGGCGAGCCGTACGCGACGGCGCCTCCGCCCTGCCGAACAACACGGTCAACCACTTCACCGGGCCGAACTACGTGCAGCACAACGAACTGCACACCCAAACCAAGTGGTTCGGCACCACCCACAACGAACTCCCCGGCAACCAGGAGTGACGTTGGCCCCGCATGACGCGAAGAACGACCTCGCCCGATTCCGCACCACCCCGCTCCACCAGTGATCGGCCGTTCTCCGTACGCCCCCGCTCGCCGCCCCAACAGGCGGCCGCGGGGCCGTGCGGTGTCCGCCCGGCCACCCAGACCGCGTACCACCGGTCCTCGCCACCAACTTCCTTTGCCGGGGCGTCGCGCCCCCGTCTCTCTCGCTGGCTGCCGTAGTCCTCATCGCCTCCGCTGGCCTCGCGCTCGTCGTGACCTTGCTCGCGTAACGGCAGAAGACCGATCCGCCAGGTCCCCATCACCCAAGCACCGCCTGCCTACCCAACCTCCATGGAGGCCACTGTGAAGAAGACCCCCACCAAGAAACCCGCCGCGAAAAGGGCCCCGGCCAAGAGCGCACCGGCGAAGAGGGCCGCGGCGAAGAGGTCGCCCGCCAAGAGGACGCCCGCCAAGAGGACGCCCGCGAAGCGGGCCCCCGCGAAGAGGACCCGCGCGAAATCGGCGCCCAGCCTTACCAGGATGCTGTCCCGGCTGTTCCGCACCATGGGGCGGAGCGCCAGGAACCTCGACCCGGCGCACCGCAAGGACGGCGCCGCGCTGCTGCTGTTCGCCCTCGCGCTGATCGTCGCCGCGGGCACCTGGGCCTACCTCAAGGGCCCAGTCGGCGACCTGGTCGAGATCCTGGTGACCGGCGCCTTCGGGCGGCTCGACCTGCTCGTGCCGATCCTGCTCGTGATGATCGCCGTCCGGCTCGTCCGGCACCCCGAGAAACCCACGGCAAACGGCCGCATCGTGATCGGCCTGTCCACTCTGCTGATCGGCCTCCTCGGACTGATCCACATCGCGTCCCACTCGCCCGCGCGGGACGACGGCATGCAGGCCATTCGGGACGCCGGCGGACTGATCGGCTGGGGCGTCGCGACCCCGCTGACCTACACCGTGAGCAACGTGCTGGCCGCACCGCTGCTGGTGCTGCTCACGGTCTTCGGGCTGCTGGTCGTCACGGCCACCTCGGTCAACGCCATCCCGCAGCGGCTGCGGGCGCTCGTCGTGCACCTCGGCGTCGTCCAGGAGCAGACAGCCGACATGCCCAGTGAGAACGACGAGCGAATCCCGGAGCAGCGGCACGAGCCGCCGCCGACCGCGCGCTCCCGCCATCGCGGGCCCGTCGAGCAGGCGGCCCTCGCGCCGCGCGGGAAACTCAAGGCCGCAGCAACGCCGGCCCCCGCCGCACGGCCGGCCGCGATGACGTCGACTCCCCTGGTTGTCCCCGACCTCACCAAGGCGCCGTCCGCTGGCGAGGAGCGCGATGTTCCCGCGCGAGCGGAACAGCTCCGTCTGTCCGGCGACATCACGTACGCGCTGCCCTCACTCGACCTCCTCGCGCGCGGCGGGCCCGGCAAGGCCCGCAGTGCCGCCAACGACGCGGTTGTCGCGGCGCTCTCGAACCTCTTCTCCGAGTTCAAGGTCGACGTTGCCGTCACCGGCTTCACGCGCGGCCCGACGGTCACGCGCTACGAAGTCGAGCTCGGCCCGGCCGTGAAGGTCGAGCGGATCACCGCGCTGACGAAGAACATCGCGTATGCCGTCGCCAGCCCCGACGTCCGGATCATCTCGCCGATCCCCGGCAAGTCCGCGGTCGGCATCGAGATCCCCAACACCGACCGCGAGATGGTCAACCTCGGTGACGTGCTGCGTCTGGCCGCGGCCGCCGAGGACGACCATCCCCTGCTGGTGGCGCTCGGCAAGGACGTCGAGGGCGGCTACGTGATGGCCAACCTCGCGACGATGCCGCACATCCTGGTCGCCGGAGCCACCGGCTCCGGCAAGTCCTCGTGCATCAACTGCTTGATCACTTCCATCATGGTGCGCGCGACCCCCGAGGACGTGCGCATGGTCCTCGTCGACCCCAAACGCGTGGAGCTGACGGCATACGAGGGCATCCCGCACCTGATCACGCCGATCATCACCAACCCGAAGCGGGCCGCCGAAGCCCTCCAGTGGGTCGTACGCGAGATGGACCTGCGCTACGACGACCTCGCGGCGTACGGGTTCCGGCACATCGACGACTTCAACGCCGCCGTACGAAACGGCACAGTGAAGGCGGCGGCGGGCAGCGAGCGCGACCTCCAGCCGTACCCGTACCTGCTGGTGATCGTCGACGAGCTCGCCGACCTGATGATGGTTGCCCCCAGGGACGTCGAGGACGCGATCGTGCGCATCACGCAGCTCGCGCGCGCGGCCGGCATCCACCTGGTGCTCGCCACCCAGCGGCCGTCGGTGGACGTAGTCACCGGTCTGATCAAGGCGAACGTGCCCTCACGGCTCGCCTTCGCCACCGCTTCGCTCACCGATTCGCGCGTCATCCTCGACCAGCCCGGCGCCGAGAAGCTGATCGGCAAGGGCGACGGGCTGTTCCTGCCGATGGGGGGCGAGCACGCCGGCCCGTATGCAGGGCGCCTTCGTGACCGAGAACGAGATCGCGGCCATCGTCCAGCACTGCAAGGAGAAGATGGCGCCCGTCTTCCGGGACGACGTCGTGGGCACCCAGCAGAAGAAGGAGATCGACGAAGAGATCGGCGACGACCTCGACCTGCTGTGCGAGGCGGCCGAACTGGTCGTGTCCACGCAGTTCGGTTCGACGTCCATGCTTCAGCGCAAGCTCCGGGTGGGCTTCGCGAAGGCCGGGCGGCTGATGGACCTCATGGAGTCCCGCGACATCGTCGGTCCCAGCGAGGGCTCCAAGGCGCGCGCCGTCCTGGTGAAGCCGGATGAACTGGACGGGGTGTTGGCACTGCTCCGTCCCTTACCGGGCAGTGCGCAAGAAGAAGGCGCGGACGACAGCCTCCAGGAGCGGGTTCGGAACGCGTCTGGCGCAGAGCGGCTGCAATGAGCCGCTCCCGCCGCCATGGAGTCGGCGGGCCGCAAGCTGACCGCAGCGAACACCGCGCCTTCTCCGCGGCGGTGCAGACCAACACCCCGACCACGGCAGATCAGGCAACACGTTGCCTGATCGTGACCGGTGGTCGGGGCTGATGGTCGCCGTCCTGGTCGGGGCCGAAGGGTGAGGTGCCCCCATGGACTTCACGCCCGCGCTCGCCTCGGACGGCAATGCAGCAGACAACCTCATCGGATCTCAGGACGAGCACGCGACCGTCGCTGGTCAACGCGACGCGCACCACCGGCTGTTCGGCCCCCTTCCGCAGGCCGCCTGATCCCGGATCGGGCGGCCTCCCCGCGTTTCCAACTAGTTCCCGGACTCCCCAAGGAGGAGAACCCCATGGGCAAGACCATGCGCACCACCGCCGCCATCGCCTTGGCAGGCTTCGAAAACGTCGTCATGCTGGCCGCCGCCGGAACCGGCGGTGTACTGGGCTACAACGCGCCGGCCCTGCTGACCGCCGCCGGAGTCGACGGCTGGCCCGGCAGCACCACGCCGACCTGGGCCGTCTTCTGCGCCGGCCTCATCGCAATCGCCTTCGCCTTCGGGGTCAGCGAGCTCCTCGACTCGTTCATGTCGCCGCTGCGCGCCTTCACCCGCACCTCGACCTCCCCGGCCTACGGGCTGGACACACAGGAGACGGACGAGGACCTGCCCACCGACGCCGAAGAACTCATCGACCGCCTGACCGAGGCCGCCCGGGCCGGCGGCGCCCACGAGGCCGCGATGTACTCCGGGAAGATCGACCCCGCCGGGAACCTCCTGCACAAGGCCAAGCTGTGGGTGGGCATCGACGGCACCAGCGCCCTGTTCCCCCTCACTGACGGCGCCTACGTGCACTACCGCAAGAACGAGGACGGCAAGTTCGCGACCCACGAATACGCCTTCGTCGTCCCGGAGACCGAGGACGAGCCGGTCCCCGTCACGTCCATGGACCAGGTGCGTGACCTCCTGGAGCAGCACCTCAACCACGAGGTGGAGGACGAGCCGGTCAGCGCCTGACCTGCCGGACCCCTGTGCCGCCCCGACCCCCGCGGGCCGGGGCAGCGCAGAGGCCCGGCAGACGGGCTCCGACCGACACGGAGGGCCAGCGCCCCATGACGACCATGGACATCACCCACAGCCGCACGGAGGCACCCGAGTCCGCCGAGGCCGTGCGCCCCAGCACCCGAGCCACGGAAACGCCGATGATCAGCGAGCTGGTCGTGGCGACGCTCCACCTGGAGCACCTAGCCGAGACGGCCGGCCCGCCCGAGGACGAGACCGCCGCTCACCTGAACGGCATCACGCCCGAACAGCAGCGCTCCTTCGTCCTGGGCAACGCCGACCGCATCCGCGCCGCCCTCGCCAAGATCACCGCCCCGTACGAGACGCCCGCAACGCTGGTGCCCCCCGACCCCGACCCAGCCGAAGACGACGACCGCGACCTCCAGCCGCCGACCTGCTGCCCCCCGACCGACGTCACGGCGACCGCCGTTGCCACGTTCCAGGAGACGGCAGCCGTGTATGCCGTACTCGCCGACGACCGGAACGACGCTCAGCGGATCGTCGCGGCCATGCTCCCCGACGAGCGCGCCGCGTTCGCGAGCCAGCTCGACGAACTCCGCAAGCTCATCGGCCTGGTCTGCGACAACTGCGGTTGCCTGGCCGAGCTCGGCACCGGCACGACCGACCCCTTCGCCGAGGCGTGCCGCTTCCTGTGTGGCACGTGCGCAGTTGAAATCCGGCGCCTCATCAGCACCGCCTCCCGGCGGACCAAGGCGACGAACAGCTCGCCCGCCCCGTCGACGACGCCTTTCCCGAACACCCCGGGGACGACCTGACGCCACCGCCGCTACCGAGCGATCGGCCAGCTGGCTGCCCCGAGAGCCACCCGTACTGCCACACCACACCCGACCAGAGAGATGAGGAGCACCTCCACCATGGCCGATCCCAGCACCCGGGCCATCCGCTTCGCCACCGCCTACGCCCTGATGCGCATGGCCGCGGACCTCGGCGACCACTGGATCCAGTCCGACCACCAGGCCGTCACCAAGGGCGAGCACGACGAGAACGAGGGCCAGTCCAGCCGGGCTGGCCGCATCGCCTGCACCGCACACGTCGCCACGTACACCGCCACCCAGGCCGTCGCCCTGTTCGCCGGATCCCGAGCCATCGGACTTCGCCTGAAGCCCAGCCGGGTCGCTGACGCGCTCGCCCTCTCGGCCGCCACCCACTGGTGGGCCGACCGGCGGATCCACCTCAAGGCCATCGCCGACGCCACCGGCAAGGGCAACTTCTACACCCTGGGCGGTCCGATGGGCGGATCCTACGCCCTTGACCAGGCGTTCCATCACACCGTGGAAACCGTCGCGGCCGTCATCGCGGCATCCGAGCGGTGAAGGCGGGGGCGGTGTCGCACGCAGGCCGGAGCGGACGCGCCGGCCTCTCGTTGGCGGCTGAGCCTGCGCCCATTGTCATCCACAGCACGGCTTCCAGTCCCAGATCGACATCCGGCCCGAGATCCACATCCCGGCGGCTCCTGCCCCCGACCACGAGGGCCTGGACGACGAACCGGACAACGTCCACCGGCTCCAGCACTGACCCGACGACACCACTCCCGCTCGCTTCCACGTCGGTGCGCCCTGGGTGGGCGCACCCGAACCCGAAGGAAATCTGATGAAGGACGAGAAGACGCAGTTCTGGGTCGGCACCTACCACGGACGCCACGACGGCACCCAGGTCACGGTCACCGCCACCCGCGACGACACGCGTCCCGAGCCCTACGCCTGGGCGTGCACCTGCGGCGCCTCCCAGAGCTTCCCCACGCAGTACGGCCTGGACCGCAGTGCCTGGCGGCACACGCACCCCACCCGCTGGGACCAGCTGCGGCAGTGGGTCGCCAAGTTGCTCCGCATCCGCACCCGCTGACTCCTGACCTGACGCCCGAGATGGCGACGCCTCCTGCTACCTGTACGAGGCCACCGCGCTCATCACCGACAACGCCGCCCCGTGTCTGCGCTGGGCGACCCGTTCCTCGACCTGCAAGGAGATCACGTATGACCTCGCCGATGCCGCTGTACCCGGACCTGCCGGAGAACGCGCTGATCGTGTTGATCGGTGCCTCTGGCGCGGGAAAGTCGACGCTGGCCGCCACCTGGCCCGCGAGCCAGGTCCTCTCGCTTGACGCCCTGCATGCTGCCGTTAGCGATGACTGCGGTTGCCAGGAGGCGACGGGCGACGCGGTCGACGCCCTGCATCTGATCCTGGAGCGCCGGATGGCCCGCCGGCGTAACACGATCGTGGACGCGACCAACGTGTCGGCGGAGGCCAGGGCCCCGCTGGGCGCCGCTGCCACACGGCACCACATGCCCGCCATCGCGGTCATCGTCGCCACCCCGGCCGACTTCTTTGGGGGTCCTGAGCCTGTGGCGTGACGTTGTTGGAGACCCTCTCGTTGGGAGCCGCAGGTCGGTTCTCAGGGGGTGCCGCTCTGTGGCCGGTTGTTGCACAGGTCTCGGAGCAAGAGGTGAAAAGTGAGGGCTTTCCCGGTTCGGATGCCGTCCGGAACGCGGTACTGGACAGTCATCGATGACGGATTGGACGTGGTGCGGCCAGCGGATCACTGGCTGCGGCACCTTCGCTTCGGTCAGCACCGCGCGGAGTTGACCACGAAGGCGTATGCCGGTGACGTCGCCCTGTACCTGAGGTGGTGCCGACGGACCGCGCGGGACTGGCGGGTAGCGGCCCAGGACCTGGGCCTGTTCATGGTGTGGCTGAAGTACACGCCGGTACGGGCCGACGGGTCGGTGGGCGCCGTGGTGTCCGGGCCTGGAGCGGTGCCGGTGCGGGGCGAGCGGCGGGTCAACCGCGTCCTGACGGGGGTGCGCGGCTTGCTGGCTCACGCGATCCGGATCGGCGAGGCTCCGCCGTGGGTGCTCGGTCAGATCTACGAGTTGGCCGACACCCGGGATCTGCCGCCCGAGGCCCATATCGAGGGGGCCGGGCTGGAGTACCGGCTGAAGGCACGGCACCGGCTGCAGGAGCCGGAGTCACAGGTGGATCGGGCCAGCGACGAAGCAGTGGTCGCGATGTTCCAGGCGTGCCGCAACGCACGGGACCGGCTGATCGTGCTGCTTCTGGCCCGTGTCGGGCTGCGCCGGGGCCAAGTGGCCGGGTTGCGCCGCGAGGACTGCCACCTGCTGATGGACTCCCGCGCGCTGGGCTGTGATGTGGAAGGCGCTCACCTTCATGTCGTGCGGCGGCAGAACCCCAACGGGGCGTGGTCGAAGTCTCGCCGCGCCTGGGCGATGCCGGTGGACTTCCTGGTCGTGCAGGCTTTCGACCAGTACGCCGCTGAACGGCACGAGCGGCTGGGCGCCGGTGGCAGCGACTTCTTGCTGGTCAACCTCTTCCGCCCGCCGCTGGGGTCGCCGGTCACGCCGGACGCGATCGGCGATCTGATCGAGGCCCTGGCCCGGCGGGCCGGAGTGCAGGAGCATGTGGCGCCGCACCGGATGCGCCACGGCTTTGCCAGCAACGTCGCAGACGCCGACGGCACGCTCGATGAGATCCAGAACCTGCTGGGGCAGTCGCAGCCTGCGTCGGCTCAGCCGTATCTGCACCCTTCCCCTGGGCGTTTGCGCGCGGCAATCGAGCGGGTGCCGACGCCGCGAGAGCTGGTCGACGGGGTGGGCCGGTGACGATCAGCCTGCCAACGCCCCTGTTGCCCGAGACGGACGAGTTTGACGCGGTCACCGCAGAGCTGTGGGCGGCTGTCGACACGGACTTCCTGGCGCTACTGGGCTGGGAGCCGCAGATGCGGGTGCTGTACTTCCCGCACGACCACCTCTACCTGGGCGTGAAGGCCTGCATCGTTCCGTCCTGCTACCGCGCCAGTACCTACGCCTGTGGGCTGTGCTCCGGTTGCCGGAGCCGCTGGAAGCGACAATGGCAGGACCTCAGTCCCGAGGAGTTCGCCGCGTCGCCCGCGGCACAGGCCGGGCGGTATCTCGGCATCGAGAACTGCGTGATCACCGACTGTCCGCGGCCCTGGAAGGGTGCACGGGTCCGGTTGTGCGCGGCGCACAACTACCAGCGGACGGTCACGTTGAAGCTGCCCATGGAGGGCTTCCTCCTCCACCCCGACGTGAGAGCACTGGAGTCGTACGGGTTGTGTCAGACCGCGGCCTGCGTGCGGCAGCGGCCGGGGAAAACCTCGCCCTACTGTGAGGCACACAAGGCTCGGCTGCGTGACCTTCGACGCCGCGTCAGGGACTTCGACGAGGACCACTGGCGGCGCACGGTGACGCCGATCGACGAGGCCAACGAGGTTAACCTGCGCGGCCTGCCCGACCGTGTCGTCACCGAAGTCCTGTACGGCCTGCAGGAGCGGATCCGGGACTGTGTGCGGACCCCGTACTACAAACTGCGCCCATTCTGCGACCTGCTGCGCCGGCGGCAGGTCTCCTCGATCGAGGAACTGGAGCTGACCGACCAGAGCAGCGGACTGCACCGGCAACTGCGCGACGCTTTTATCCGGTACGCCAACCGCCGAGGGCTGTCCCCCGAAACCGAGCGCCACAAGGACCTGTGGGATCTCCAGGCGTTCGGCCACACCAAGTGGCTACGGTTCACCGGCATCACCCAGCCCTGGCTGCGGCAGGCCGCGAAGATGTGGGCGTGGGACGATCTGCCCCGGCGCCGCGGCGACAACGTCGGCGACACGGTGCAGTCCCAGGTCAACGCGCTGGAGAAGCTTTCCGAGAGCCTGCGCGTGCAAGGTCCGGACCATGGCGCCCAGCCGGCCGCTCTGGGCCGCGGGGACATCGTCGCGTTCGGAAACCGCCTGGCCTTCCTCGAACAACGCGGCGACATCACGCTGCGGAGCCGCCACGACAACTGCACCTACGTGCGCCGGGTCCTGATCCGGATGCGGGCGATGGGGCTGACCCGGCCAGGTCAGCCCTTGCATGGACTCCCGGACGACTTCGCCATGGGGTTGGAGGACGTGCCCGCTTTGCCTGACGAAGATGAGGCGGGCCACGACCTGGCCCCCGAGGTCATGGAGGTCCTCTGCGCCAACCTGCCGCAGCTGGAGGAGGCCCACAACCGGGAAGCCCGCCTCGCCATCGAGGTCCTCATCGACACCGGCCGACGCCCCGTCGAGATCTGCAAACTGGCCTGGGACTGTCTCCAGCGGGACGGCGACGGCAAGCCGGTCCTGATCTACGACAACTACAAGTCGCACCGCTACGGGCGCCGCCTTCCGATCCCGGAAGCGACCGCCGGACTCATCACCGAGCAGCAGGAACGCGTCCGCGCCCAGTACCCGGATACGCCGCAGAACCGGCTCAAACTGCTGCCGACGACCTACCGATGCGTGGATGGCACCCGCTCTATCAGCCCCGCTTGGGTCTCCGGCAGACACCGGATGTGGGTGGACTCGCTGCCCGACTTCCACGTCGCGGCCAAGGTCGAGATCGAGGGGCAGCCCGTCACGAAGATGCTGCCATTCGACAAGACCAAGATCTTCCCCTACGCCTACCGGCACACCTACGCGCAACGCCACGCGGACGCCGGAGTCCCCGTGGACGTCCTGCAACAGCTCATGGACCACGAGCAGTTGGTCACCACGCAGCAGTACTACCGCGTCGGGGAACAGCGCCGCCGGGAGGCTGTCGAGCGGGTCACCCAGATGCAGTTCGACCGTCACGGCAACCACGTTTGGAGGCAGGCCAAGGCACTCCTGGACACCGAACACCTCCGGCGAGCCGTCGGCGAAGTCGCCGTCCCCTACGGCGTCTGCAGCGAACCGTCCAACGTCGCCGCGAACGGCCAGGACTGTCCCGTCCGATTCCGTTGCGTCGGCTGCGGCCACTTCCGCACCGACGTCTCCTACCTGCCCGACCTGGAGACCTATCTCGCCGATCTGCTGCGCAACCGCGAGCGGCTCCTGGCCGCGGTCGCCGCCGACGACTGGGCGAAAGCCGAGGCCCTGCCCTCCGACGAGGAGATCAGTCGTGTCCGCCGCCTGATCCGCCGCGTCAAAGACTCCGTCGACGATCTCTCCGATGAAGAACGCGTCGAGATCGACCACGCCACCACCTTGGTCCGACGTGCCCGCAACAGCGTTGTGCACGTCGGCCTGCCCCGCGTCCGCCAGCCCCTGCCCGACATCCGACCGAACCGGACCGCATGAACACCAACCCCCTGATCGAGGGCCGCAAGGCCGACTCAGCTCGCCGCCGACAGCGCGTCATCAAGGCGATCAACGCCGCGAGGCGCGTCGGCATGACCATCAGCGTCTCGGGCATCGCACGGCAGGCCGGAGTCGACCGCGCCTTCCTCTACCGCCACAAGGACCTGCTCGCCCAAGTCCACGCAGCCAGCGCTGAACCGCCCGGCGAGGACACCGGTCCCCTCGTCAGCCGGTCTTCCCTGCAGGCCGACCTGGCGAACGCCCTTGACCGCAGCAACCGGCTCGCCGCCCGCGTGCGACACCTGGAGTCCAAGCTCTCCGAAGTTCTCGGCGAGCAGGCGTGGCGAGAGTCCGGCCTTGGCGCCCCCGACGACATGGAACAGCTCAAGAGCCGAATCACCGCGCTGGAACAGCAGGTCGTTGACCTGACCGGACAACTCGAAGAACGCGACCAGGAACTCCAGGCCGCACGGGCGGCTAATCGCCAGCTGATCAGTCGACTCAATACCGTGCGGTCCGCGGAAGCGTGAGGGGAGGAGCAAAGGACACTTCTTGTCCATTGCCCAGGCGTCGATCCGCTGGCACGCAGGCTGACCTGACTATCGGGCAGGTGGGCGGGGGCGCCCTGCGCGCTTGCTGCTGGTCAGTGGATCGGGTCCGGGATGTAGGGGGACTCTGTGGAGTAGTCCGGCAGATCGCACTGCACGAGCCCGGAAGCGTTGTCCCGGAGCTTCTCGGCTCGTTCGAGGGTGCTCGGCTGAAACTTCGGGAACGGGCAGTCCGTGATCAGGCCGCCGGGGGACGACTTGAAATACCACACCACACCACCGTGATGGCTGCACGCTCCGCTACGGCCGATCGACGGCGAACCCCATCCATCTCGACAGGTCGCTTCGTACGGCTGCCACAGGATGGCCGTCTTGGCCGGGGCCGGTGATGCGGAAGGCTTCGGCGTCGGGTCCTTGTCGTGGCTCCAGACGAATGCGCCCATGAACAATAGCCATGCCCACAGCCCTACGAAGCTGACGAAAACAAGACCGAACACTCCTCTCGCGGTCCAGACGACGATCTTCCCCATGGCCCGGGCAGCCCGCCGCCAGCGGCTCTGTAGAGTGCTCATCAGCGAACCGTCCGGCCTCTTCCTCGCCCGCGCGGCGGGTCAGGCAGCGGCTCGACTCGCGCGGCGACGGCACGCTGCCAGGTGTCGCCGACGGCGTCCCGGCACACCAGGCTGAGCTGAATGTTCGTGCGGTGCGTGTGGTAGTCCAGATCAACGTAGACGTCGTGTGTCCCGCCGGCGGCTATCGGCCCGATGTCGATGTTCTGCTCGCGGCGGTAGTCCGAGTAACGGTGGTCGGGGTCGTACGCGCCCCGCATGCCCTCCACACCGGTGCCGGTCGCACCGACAATGACCGAGCTCAGCGGCGGTCCGGAGTCCTGCTTGACCACCAGCTTCCCGCGCGGCACGTTCACGTCGGATTCGTCGGTGTGAGCCGCTTCGATACTGAACTGCGGTCCGCGGGCCTCGAATCGGTCCGCCTCCTCCCCCTCAATCTGCCGGAGCAACAGGGCTACCTGGGCCTCGGCAGAACGGGCGGCGCCCTTGGCGATGTGTGCCTGCATGGCGGCGTAGCCGGTGGCGACCGCGCTCACCCCCGTCGCGACGATCGCGGTGATCAGCTCCCCGTCCACGGTTCCTCTTTTCTCCGCCCCGCCCCCGGGGTGCCCGCCAGCCAGGGGCAGAACGGGAGGATAACGGTCGGTGTGAATGCCCGCCGGGCCGGGGTGCTGTGGTGGCTTGGGTGGTACCGCGAGCAGGGATGCAAAGCACCCTGCTGAGTAACCGGCCGGCCTGCTCGTCGAGACCTAGCGGAACCGGCTATCGGGCTGAAGGCCCGAAGTAGCAGAGCTGGAGTGTCTCTCCGACGGTGAACTGGTCACCTGGGATCTTCACGGTGCGGCTCGGGATGCTGCCCTTGGGACAGTCGACACCTTCGATGACGTAAGAGCCGGTCAGGTCCGGAATCGCGTCTCGCAGCTCTGAAGTATCCAGCGGCGTCGCGGGGGCTCCCGCTGGTCCAGCTGGGCCTGCCGAGCCCTGCGGACCCGCAGGCCCGGGCTCGCCATGCAGTGGAAGCAGGAAGACCGCCGCCGCAAGGGTGGTGGCCGAGCCGAGGAGGCCGCCGAGAAGCGCGGCTATCAGAAGGCTGGGACGAACACGATCGCTCATGGCGGGAATCGTACGGCTGACTTGAATCCTCCCGATCGCCCTGGAAGCAGGGACGCGGCGGGAGCACCGCCAGCCGGTACTTGCGACCGCAGCAGCGCTGGGCGTCTGGCGCCTTCTGAGGACCAGGGCCCGGCCAGCCAAGGGACAAATTCGACAGGTTGGTGCCTTCGCCACAGTCAACCGACGACTTCTGACGCCACGAAGGAGGGGAACAAGGTGACATGCCTTGCACCACACATGTTGCGATCAATATGGTGCTCAACATAGCCACTGAGCTGCGAGAACTCCGTCGAGAGTCCGCCTCAGGGTCGGCGACCTCCAGAGAACCTGGTGTTTGTGTCGAACGGCAGGGGCCGCGCCCGGCTAACCGGACCGTGCGGGACGACACCGTCCGCGCGCAGCACAAAGCGATGGTCCACTGCTACCAGCTGCTGCGGGCGGAGGGCTTCAACGAGGTCCTCTTCTCCAGCTCCCTGTACCGCCTGGAGCCGTTCTTGCGGAGCCTGTCCGAGGCCCGCGAGGCCGACCTCGGGCGGGACGGCAGCGACGGCCTGGGCGACCTGCTCCTGGTCCGCCGCGCTTTCGGCCCGGAGATCCTGCCGCTGTGGCAGTGGAAGCCGGGCTCCGACGTCGCCGGCGGAGACCGCGTCGCGGAGATCCGCCTCGGCCAGCAGTACATCACCCTTGCCCTGCGCACCGACGCCGACGGCGAGGGCGACTACGGGTTCGACGCGCTGGTGCCATGCCCGTACGACGACGAGTGCAGCGGCTACGCCTGGGTGCCCGTCTACAGCATTACCTGCCTGTACCGCGCGCTGGCTGGCGAGCTGGACGGCAGCGAGGACATCGTCTGCACCGTGCACGGCGGCGGCGACCACGAAGCCGACGACCACGACCAAGACGACGACCCCGAAGGCCGCGCCGACCTTGCAGCACAGGCGATGGAGGCGATCCGCGGATGAGGGGCCTTCCCTGCAAGCATGGATTTCGACTGCTCGAGCACGGCCTGTTAGCCGTGAGGCGCAGTTCCACCGCCGCCGCTGCCGGAGTGCTTGCCGATATCGGCCTCGTCGCCGTAGGCGCGGCCGCGCTCACCATCATCGGCGGGGCTGCCACGCTCGCCGGCGCCCTGACGTCCTTGGCCTTCACCGGATTGGCGGCCCGAATCGTGTGGGTTGTGGTCGGCTGCGTCGTGGCCGCCCTCCTGGGAGTCTTCTGTGACCACCTGACCACCCTGCTCATCCGCCGCACGCACGCACGCCTGCTTGAACAGGGCAAGACCTCCGGAGGAGGCGAAGCATGAGCGTGCCGTCCCGCCCGCACCCGTTCCCGGCGGACCGACTGAATGGCGGGACAGAAGCGGCCGTGTACAGCTCGTCACCGGCCTCGTGGGCCACCGAAGGCGCAACTGGCTGAGACCAGGCCACTCACCCGTGCGGTCCGGAACAAACGCCCGAACGGGACACTGCCGCCGACAACGCCCTCCTCACGGCGGTCGCCGGCCTCCGACCCCACCGGCCTTTACGCAGTAAAGCCGCTCCGCGCCTACCTCGAGTCGACGCACGCCCTGCCGCGCCACAAGGCGACGGAACCCTGCCCCGCTCACACGCGCGGGGCGCGCCCTCGGCCTACCAACCACCGGGCGCGCCCCACCAACCCCCGAAACGGAGGCACTTCGAGATGACCACAGCCTTACCGCACTCCGCAACCACGTCCCTGGCACCCGGCTGCCAGACCTGCGCCGGCCGCCCCGGTGAGCGCCTCTACTCCATCGGCACAGGCCAGCCCCGAGCCCTGGCGAAGGCCGATGCCGAGGCCGCGGCCTTCGGCGACGGCGCCCACGTCCACCAGTCCCTCCCCGACGACCAGTACGTCGTCGTCCGCCCCATCACCGACACGGAAGCGGGGCAGCCGTGAACAAGATCCTGCTCACCGCCGCGATACCGGCAGCCGGATGGGCCCTCCACGCCAGCCTGCTCGCCCGCAAGCTCCGCGCCGAACGACGGGATCCCCTCACCGGCCTGTGGACGCGACGCCCCTGGATGCACCGCACCGAACGGCTGATCCGCCAAGGGCACATCACCCACGTGCTTCTCCTCGACCTCGACGGCTTCAAGCCCGTCAACGACGACTTCGGCCACAAGGCCGGGGACGCCGTGCTCACGGCCGAGGGCGCCCGGCTGGACGACTTCGTCACCCAGAACGGCGGATCCCGCAGCGTCTGCGCCCGCCTCGGCGGAGACGAGTTCGTCGCCGCGATCAGCGTCCAGGACCTGAAGGCCTTCATCGACGGCCTGGCCCACGAGCTCGCCCGGCCAGTGCCCTGGCCGGGAGGCCCGCTCAAGGTCACCGCCTCCATCGGCGCCGTACGAGTCGCCAAGGTGCAGCAGCCGTCGGCCTCGACCGTCCTCGAAGCCGCCGACGCCGCCATGTACGCGATCAAAAGGTCGCGAGGGCGCAGCGGCCGCCGCGCCCACCGCCGCGCCGCCAGCCCCACGGCCACCACGGTGAACATCACCTCCCCCGCACAGGAAGCGAGGGCCTCGGTATGAAACCCGTGATCAGTGAGGCGTACCCGGTACGCGCCCTGACGCTCTGGCAGCCCCATGCCTCGGCAGTGGCCGCCCTCGGCAAGGACATCGAAAACCGCAGCTGGCCGCCCACCTACCAGGGGCTCATCCTCGTCCACGCCGGCCTCGACACCGACCGTGCGGCCGTGCGCCAGCTGCCCCAAGACCTGGAGCTGCCCAGGGGAGCCGTAGTAGCCGTCGCCCGCATCTCCAAGGCGCACACCGACTGCGAGGGACGGTGCAGCACGTGGGCCGACCGCGACAGCACCTGGCATTGGGAACTCTCCGACGTCATCCAACTGGCCACCCCCGTCACGCAGGTGAAGGGACGCCAACGCATCTGGGTGCCGGACGACCCCCTGCGTCACCGCGTCGCAGCAGCGCTCCCCCAGAACGCTGCCTGCCTCGCCGCTCATCTCCGCAAGGAACCCGCCACGTGCACCGTCGCCGCTGCCTCTTCCCGGGCCGCGCCCGCAGCCACCGCACGGCCCGGGAGGAGTTCAACATGTCTGTGCACACCCACCCGATGACCCTGAGCGGGACGCTCGCCGCCCCCGCCGTGCTCATCGATGGCCAGGCCTACTTCCGGCTGACGTACGCGCCCGAAGACCACAACTGCGCCCCCGCTGGACACGATCACGAAGTCCGCGAGGCCGTGCTGCCCTGCGCGCTGGCAGACCCCGCGGCCGCCGCGGACCTCGCCACACTGCAGCCCGGCACCCCGCTGACGGTCAGCGGCTACCTCGCCCTGCCCGACACCTACACCAGTGACCTGCGCCTGGTGGTCCACACCGCCGACATCAAGCTGTCTGCCCCGAGGCAACCCGCAGCGCCACGGCCGGCGCTGCGTCTCGTCCGCACCGGCACCCGCCACCTCGCTGGATCGCCTAGCTGACAGCCCCTTTCCGTACCCCCGTTGAAAAGGACTCCACCATGGCGGCTTCCGTCATCCTCAGCCCGCGGCAGACACTGACCGCCTCGCAGGCCGTCGCCCTGACCTTGTTCCGCGACGGTTACACGCAGCGCACCATCGCCGTCCGCACCGGCACCGATCCGAACGACCTCTACCGCCTCGCCGCCCTGCATGGCATCACCGCCCCGCATGGAACGGTCGAGGGCCACAACTGCCATGAAGCTCGCGGGGAGGAACCCTGCACCTCCTGCGCGCACGCCCATGGGCGAGCTCACGCCCGCGAGCACGCCCAGCGCCGCAGGACGCTCGGCGCACTCCCCCGCGCGCTGCGTCCCCGCGGCCGGCAAGTACGGAGGGCCGTGCGGTGAACGCGCCCCTGCCTGCCCCTCCTCCCGGGGAACCCAGCGGCCTGATCGTTCTGGAGGGCTATCTCGACGACGAGTCCCTCCCAGACGACCTGTCCGGTGAGACGACCCGGTTCCAACTGGTCGTCTCGCCCACCGATGACCGCATCGACGAACTCGTCATGCCCTGCACGGTCACCGAGCCTGGGCTGGCACACGCCGTCGTGACCGACCTAGGAGCCAGCGACCTGCTCCGCGTCAGCGGCCATCTCCAGCTTCCCCGCGATCCCGGGGACGGAATACGGCTGCAGGTCAGCGCCATCCACGTGCTGGAGAACGGCGTCGACCTCAGCCACGTCGACAGCGAGGAAGAGCTGGGCCCCGTGTCCCTGTCCGAGTACGGGTACATCGAGCGCTACGGCGACTACCAGACATGGAACGACCCCGACACCTGCCTCACCAGCCTCTGGCACACCTCCGGAGAGTGGGTCGCCGCCACCGACGACCCCAGCGCTCTCGGCGATCTCATTGCCGCCCACCGAAGGCGCGCAACCTCCGCACCCGCCGACACCCACCCCACGGAGCCCGACCCCACGGAGCCCGCGCCCACGCCCCCGCCCACCAAGCGGCGGCCGGCGCGCTTGCACCGAATGCGGAGCTGGCTCCGCCGCACCTGGCCGAACAGGACGGCGAACACGCGCACGCTCTGACCAGCACACCCAATACGGCCCGGGGCGGCCGCCGGCCACCGAGCCCGGCCGCCCCGGCTGCCTCCCCCCGGATCGGACCACAACACCACGAAGGAGCGCCATGTCCAGCCTCCCCCAGGCGGACACCATGCCAACTCGCACCCAGCGCAAGCGCACAAAGGATGGGTCTGGTGCACGATCGGGTGACATCTGAACCGGCTTGCCCTGAGGGGTGGGTGGGAAGGATGTCGCTGTGCCCAAGCCCTATCCGGAAGAGTTCCGCCAGGACGTCGTGCGAGTCGCGAGGAACCGCGGCCCGGGTGTCACGGTCGAGCAGGTGGCCACCGACTTCGGGGTCCACCCGATGGCGTTGTGGAAGTGGATGCGCCGGGCGGACATCGACGACGGGACCAAGCCCGGGATGACCAGCCAGGAGAGCGCGGAACTGCGGGAAGCACGTCGGCGGATCAAACTGCTGGAGCAGGAGAACGAGGTCCTGCGCCGGGCCGCGGCCTATCTGTCGCAGGCGCACCTGCCGGGAAAAGGATCTACCCGCTCGTGAAGGAGCTGGCCGTGGACGGGGTGCCCGTCACGGTGACGTGCCGGGTGCTCAAGCTCGCCAGACAGCCCTACTACCGCTGGCTCGACAAGCCGGTGGCCGACGCCGTACTGGAGGAGCCGTATCGCGCGAACGCACTGTTCGACGCTCACTGCGACGACCCGGAATTCGGCTACCGCTTCCTGGCCGATGAAGCGCGTGGTGCCGGGGCCCGGATGGCGGACCGGACCGCGTGGCGGATCTGCCGGGACAACCGCTGGTGGAGCGTGTTCGGCAAGCAGCGCGGCAGGGGCAAGAAGGCCGGCCCGCCGGTGCACGACGATCTCGTGAGCCGCAAGTTCCGGTCCCGGAAGTTCGTCCGGGCCCTCGAGCGGCACCGCATGGTCGGATCGATAGGGAGGGTCGGGGCAGCCGGCGACAACGCGGCCATGAAGTCCTTCTTCAGCCTGTTGCAGAAGAACGTCCTTGACCGCCGGAGCTGGGCCACCCGCGAAGAACTGCGGATCGCGATCGTGTCCTGGATCGAGCGGACCTATCACCGGCGCCGCCGACAAGCCGCACTCGGCCGGCTGACACCCGTCGAATTCGAGACCGTCATGACCACGCCGGCCCTCCAAGCCGCGTGACCGAACCTGTCACCTGAACCTGCACCAGACCCCGGCTGCGTCTTCCTCGCCACCACCACCGCGGCTGCGCTCGTCATCTGGCTGCGAACTTGATCAGCCAGACAAGTCCTAGTGATGGCGGGACAGCTCGTACGGCGGTCTCCTCCATGGACACCAATCGTGCTCAGCCCTGCCGACCAAGACGGACTCAGTCAGCTCGTCAGGCCGTGGTGGGTCAATGCAGCGATTCACATTATGTGAATCGGGCTTGAGGAGTCAGAATTCTTGTCATGCCAAGTCGCCGCAAGAAGGCTGTCTCGCCTGCAAAACCGCTGGTCAGGCCCGGAATTCGCATAGGCAGTCTCGACGCTGCTGCCATCATCGGAGAACTGCGCCAACTGCACGAAGAGGCAGCGGATCCTGAGATCGACCGCATGCCTGACAGCAGCGAGATCTTCAAGGCCCTCGTCTATCTGGAGCAGCACGCAGGGGCACTGAAAGATGCGCAGATGAGAAGAGAAGCTGCCATCAAACGAGCCTCCCTGTGGCAGTACATCAGGGAGCGAGCGGAGATCCACCAGGCCAAGGCGGTCGTCGATGCGCGCGCGTCCGGAGCGCAATGGATTGAGTTGATGCCGGCCCTCGCAGTGAAGAGCCCCAGTGCGGCATACAACAAAGCAACACGCTTGCGTGCGGCTGCTCTGACTGATCACGGTGAGCCCCCAGTCCGCCGAACACCGGAAGCAGTCCTTCAAACTGAACAGAAGATCAAGGCTAGGGCTGCTGCAGCACGGCGGGCAGCGGAAGAGGCCGCTCTCCGGCATGAGCTGCTAGTGCCCGTGGCGCATCGGCTTCTCCAGTGCCGTACGGATCTGGTCGAGGACGAGGATGTTGAGTTCTGGTGCGACCAGATTGAGGCGGTCCTCCCTCACTGCGAAACTGCCACGCAAATCGTCAGCCTTCAGACCTACCTTGAGGCTCTTGTCCGCTCGCTGAGGCGGATCCAGTCGCACGCTCAGACGCCGGTCGGCAGCACCAGTGAGACTCACGCTGCCTTCGCTGCAGCCATGGAACTCCTCAAACGCTGAGCCACCACGGATCCTGACAGCCTTCGCACTGAGCAGCGTCTGGCCGTCCATGGCGGTTGGCTCTGAAGGGCCTGGATGTACAGAGTGCTGCGGATCCCCACGGACGCGAAGGCCCACACCGCCCTGACATTTCGGTACGTGTGATTGCGGCGCAATCACACTCGGCAGGATCCGAGTCACCAGTCATCGGCACCAGCCACGGCGCTCCGTGAGACTCGCTGCGTTCTCCGTACCCGTGCCTGCAGCGCCGTGAGGCTTCTAGATTTCGCGATTGCGGCACCGACGGGCAAACCATGGGCCTGTCCGATGAGTCAGCGTGACGCATTGGACAGGCCCTTGGGTGGCGAGCCGATAGAGGCGCGGCAAGCACTGCCTGGGCCTCGGATGCTGAAGCGCGGGGCCGATCGTGGCACCTGACCTTCCGTGATCGACTCTTGGCGGACCGGGCTGCGTACCACCTGTCGCTCGGTGCGCGATGCACTCCAGCAGTCGCTCCCAGTCGCTCCCAGTCGTGCCCCAAGGCGACGACGGGGCCAGACCGGTCGCTGCGAGCGGCCTAATGCGCGTGAGTCGAGACGTCCATAGCCGTAGTCGGCGAGCGGCGAGGTCGCCTTGCCGCTTCCCGTGCCTTTCCTGAGGACACGACAGCCGGAGCCTGTGCTGGCCACCTATACAAGGTTGCCGAACAACTCCGACGGACACGTCGGCCTGGCCCGGCCGTACAGCCTCGCAGACTCATGGCTGGGCCCAGGACACGATGAAGGCCCCGGCCCCGGTTTGGCAGATTCCAGGAGCCGTTGCAACACAGGTGATCAACTGGCTGTGGCAAGGAGTTTAGCGAGGCGCTCGGCTGGGGTTTTCCAGTCGAGCGTTTTGCGTGGTCGGTTGTTTAGTGCGGCGGCGAGGGCATCGAGGTGCTCACGGCAATGGACAGCCAGGTCGCTGCTCTTGGGGAAGTACTGCCTGAGCAGGCCGTTGGTGTTCTCGCTGGAGCCGCGCTGCCAGGGGCTGGCCGGATCCCAGAAGTAGACCGGGACGTCGGTGGCGACGGTGAACTCGCGGTGCCAGCCCATCTCGGTGCCCTGGTCCCAGGTCAGCAACCGCTTCTGATGGCTGGGCAGGGCCTGGACCGTCTCCACCAGTGCGTCACGGGATCAGCTCGGTGCTGTGGCCGCCGGGCAGGTGGGGGAGCGGCACGAAGCGGGTGCATCGCTAGACGAGGGTGCCGACGGCGGAGGCGCCTGACTTGCCAATGATCAGGCCAGCCTCCCAGTAGCCGGGTGTCGCCCGGTCTCCTGTTTCGGCGGGGCTCTTGCTGATTACGACTTTGGGGTGGCGGAAGCGGGGCTGGCGCTGTTAGGCCTGCCGGCAGGCCTTGTTGCGCTCGGCCCGTGCGCAGCGCCTTGGCCGGCTCGTGGCGCAGTTCACCGCAGCCCTGGTGGACGTGGAGGGCCTGGTGGACCGTCTCGTGGACCACCTGCGATCTCGGGCCGGTCGGGAAGCCAGGTCCGCAGGTCCTGCAGCTCTGTTCCGTGCCCCACCGCTGGCCAAGTGGATCTTTCAGGTCTTCGGGCGAGGCCAGCGCGGGCATCGGCGCGGGCCTGCGCAGCGTGCGGGCGGTAGTGCCCATGGCCGCGAGAGTCGATCGTGCAGTTGCGGGGGACCTCCCCACTGACCGTTGAGGGACTGCGGCCCAGCTCGGCGGCGATCGCACGGAGCGTGGCTGTCTCCCCCAGCCAGCTGGCGATGTAGATCCGTTCGGCCTCACGCAAATACCGTGGCGGAACCGACAGGGGCGCCACCGGCCGCTGGGCCGGGGGCGCCCCCTTGGTCGTGCCGGACGGGTTGGGCCCGTTCCGCCACCGATGGCCGGTGCAGTAGTTGATCCCGCCGTCCCGGCATGCCTCGTAGCTGGTCAGCCCCTGCTCCATGAGCCAGAAGTATTTCTCCCGCTCACGGACCAGCTTCTCGCGGCCTTGGACCACCGTCTGCACCTTGCGGATCTCGAACTCCATCGCATCGCACCCCTCGAGTTGGGGTGTGGCAACGACCACCGCAAGGGAAGTTTGATGTCCGCGGGCAGGGCCTTCACAGGTGATTGCGCCGCAATCACCTTCAGCGTCGTGTGAAGCCCAGTGCTTGCGTCACGAGGTAGTAGTCGTCCGTCGCCGACAGGGCAGTCTCTGTGGTGAGCTTGGACGGATTCTCCGTGACCGGGTCGTAGAAGCGCAGGACTCGCTGCGCGGCGTAGGCCTCAGGAATCCGAGGGCTGCGGCGCACGGTGGGCAGCACCAGGTCCTCGTAGGCCTCCTTGGCCTGCTGCTGGCTGTCGTCGTAGACGGCGCCTTGGTTACGCGTTGTGGGGCAGTCAACGATGAGGATGTTCGCCAGGTCGGCTCGTGCGCCCATCGCGGAGAAGGTTTCGCTGATCTCGTCGATCTTCGCTTCCATGCGGGTGAGGGCCCGCAGTTCCTTCCATCCGGGCTTCACGCATGCCACCACGTCGTCCGCAGCAACGATCGCGTTCACGACGATCAGGCCCAGGTTGCCGGGGCAGTCGATCAGAATGAGGTCGTACGTGTCGCGGATCCGCTCGATCTGAGTCTTCAGCCAGAACTCTCGACCGGTCTTGGGGGCGAGCAGCTGCTCTGCCTCCTCGAGAGAGCTCGAACCGAGGAGCACGAAGAGGTTGGGGATGGGCTTCGTGCCGTCTTCGCCGTAGGGGCCGGCCATTGCTGGTACGACAGCGTCGTCGATTTTGGCGGCGCCGGTGAGGACGTCG
This sequence comes from Streptomyces sp. BK340, assembly GCF_007827595.1. Classification (GTDB taxonomy): domain Bacteria; phylum Actinomycetota; class Actinomycetes; order Streptomycetales; family Streptomycetaceae; genus Streptomyces. The sequence continues at coordinate 146,314 of NZ_VISR01000011.1, read as the reverse complement.
TACAGGTTGGCCTGGTTGGGGATGTCGTCCGGGTTGTCGTATCCGACCGCGGCTGATGCGTCGCACTGCGCGTCAGCATCGATGATCAGCGTGGTGAAGCCGAGGTCGGCTGCGCAAGCCCCGATGTTTACTGCTGATGTCGTCTTACCGGCGCCGCCACTCTGGTTCGTGAGAGCCAGCGTGCGGCCGATACGGCGTGCTTCCTCGGTGGTGTTGCGGGTGCGGGACGAAGTCATGAGTGAGCCTCCACGGATGATTGCGGCGCAATCACTTGGGCAGTGAGCGTTCACGCGCTGGCGGGGGAGTGGGTCCCGTGAGCGCAGTTGTGGGGGACTGCCGTCATGTCGACGGGGCCCGTCGTCTCCTGCTGGTGCTTGAGCCGAGGAATTGATGGCGTGAGCTGATTGCGCCGCAATCACGAATCTTTCAGGGTCGACGCCTGCCTGGTGGACACCTGAAGGCGTTGCGATACCGGGGCGCAGGTTACAGGGCGTGGTCCGGTAAAACCAGTCGCCCCACCAGCGAGAGCGAGTGGGGCGACGAGGTGGGTCGCCTGTCAGGAGGAGAGGAGTTCCTTCAGTTGCTCGATCTCCGACTCGCTCAGCAGGTCGAGGATGTGGAGAGCCAGGTCTTCCACGCTTCGGACCACGATCACGCCTCGGGGTTCTTCAGCGGTCGCTACTGCGGTGCTGGCGGAGGTCGGTTGCACTGCAGAAGTCGTCTCCGCGGCGGGGACCGGGGGAGATGGCGAGTTCAGATTGGGCTGCAGCACCCGGGGTTCAGAGGCACTGGGCTGAGGTGCAGGGGCAGCTGGTGTCACGGTGGTGGGAGCAGACTCTGCGGCTCGCGGCTCTGGTAGCGGTGCCGCCTCGGGTGCGGTCGTGGTGATTGCGTCGCAATCATCTGCCGGTTCGGTGGGCACGCCCTGCTGATCCGCCGGCAGCTTGCTGACGGTCGTGGCTTGGGCCTGGCTCAGGTCTCCTCGGACGAAGGCTTCCTGCATGTCGGCTCGAAGCCGGGAGTAGACGATGGCCGCCTCGCGGACGGGCAGCAGCAAGCGCCCTTCCGCACCGCTGCCCTCCTCGGAGCCTTCCAGGAGTTGCTGTTCCTTGAGCCAGTGGTTGATGACCGCTTGTTGAAGCGCAGGGATGAGGCGGAGCAGGGCGACGCGGTGAGAGATGTAGGTCTGGGAGCAGCCGACGCGCTTGGCGAGCTCGCGCTGGGAGAGGCTCTTTCCGACCTCGTCCCTCTCGTCGAGGGCTCCTTGGAACTCCAGGGCTTCCTCAATGGGATTGAGGCCCATCCGCTGGAGGTTTTCCTGGATGGCGGCGATACGAAGGCTAGGTACGTCCCGGCGGACCAGGATGGGTACTTCGGTCAGGCCGGCCTTGAGCGCGGCGGCCAGCCGTCGGTGGCCGTGGTGAACGACGAACAGAATGCCGTTGGCAACGCGGTCCTCGACGGCTTCCTTGTGCTGTGGGTACAGCTCGACGTAGACGTCCGGAGGGATGACGGTCATGGCGGTGTTCATGCCGTCTGTCCGGAGGGTGTCGGCCAGCTCATCGATTTTCAGGAGTTCCTTGCGCCCGTTCTCCGGGCTGGGCATCAACTGGCCAGGGTTCACCGTCGGCAGTCCCTGCGGCACAAGGCGAGCCTGCTGGGTGGCTGCTTTACGTGCTGCCCTCTCGGAAGCAAGGTCGCGCTTGAGGCCGGGTTTCTGAGGCATGGGCTTCTCCGGGGTGCTGTGGCTGACGCGGACGCGAGCTTATCCGCCCGACGGCTCGGATCGGCGCTGTGGGGAGTGATTGCGGCGCAATCACTCCCCACAGCAGTCCAGGAAGGGGCAACTCGCACTAAGTGTCGTGAAGATACCCTCTGATCATAAATGACCTTAGCGCCCAGGTGATCTTGAGCCGCGGCACGCAGCAGCCTGGGGGAGCGGCCCAGCTCATCCGATCACTTTTCGTTGACGATTCGCCCCGCACATCCCCGAACGGCCCCCACACACCTCAATGCATGCGAGTGTGAGTCCTGATCAAAGCGTGGCCCACAGCAGGGGAGTGACAAGAGTAGTGACTGCGGCAGGAAGCGGTGCACCACCGGTACTCACCCGAACCCACCGGATCCTGATCAGTGTGGTCGTGACCGGCGTGTTGATCATCGCCGGAATCGGCTTCGCCGGCTCCTACACCGCTGTCCGCGCACTCGCCGTCAAAAAGGGCTTCGGAGACTTCTCCTACGTCTTCCCCATCGGGGTCGACGCCGGCATCTGCGTACTCCTGGCCCTGGACCTCCTACTGACCTGGATCCGCATCCCCTTCCCACTGCTGCGCCAGACGGCCTGGCTCCTGACGGCCGCCACCATCGCCTTCAACGGCGCCGCGGCCTGGCCCGACCCACTCGGCGTCGGCATGCACGCCGTCATCCCGGTCCTCTTCGTCGTAGCAATCGAGGCAGCCCGGCACGCCATCGGCCGCATCGCCGACATCACCGCCGACAAGCACATGGAAGGCGTCCGGATCACCCGCTGGCTCCTGTCACCCCTCCCCACTTTCCTTCTCTGGCGTCGGATGAAGCTGTGGGAGCTTCGCTCCTACGACCAGGTCATCAAGCTGGAGCAGGAGCGCCTCGTCTACCAGGCCAGCCTCCGATCCCGCTTCGGTCGCGCCTGGCGCCGCAAGGCCCCCGTGGAGTCGGTGATGCCGCTCCGTCTCGCACGCTACGGCGTACCCCTGTCTGAGACTGCTCCGGCCGGCCTCGCCGCCGCTGGCATCAAACAGCCACCGATCCAGTTCACCGTTGCACGGCCCCAGCTTCCGGCACCGCAGCAAACTCCCGAACTCGAAGCTGCCGTCGAGACCGCTCCGGAAGCCACGCAGCCAGGCACCGTGGAACCTCAGCCAGAAGAGTTGCAGCGCCCCACGCACGGCGAGCGATCGCAAGACACTGGATCGACGGGCCCAGAAAGCCGCCAACGCCTCGCCGCCGCCTACGACGACTGGATCGCCGCCTTCGGCGTCGAGCCCGACAGCGCGCAGTTCGCGTACTGGCTCCAAGACCAGTACGGCATCGCCACCGCAGTCGGCGGACCGCTCTCCGAGGAGCAGCTCAACCCCCTACTGCAGCTTCTCAAGCAGCGCCACACGCCCGCAGCCGAAGCCGAAGAAGGTACCGAACGGCAAGGCGTGCCAGACGCGGACGACGACCTCACATGGGACGACTACTTCTACAACGCCTGGCTCACCTACGCGCAGGAGCACGGGGCCTACCCCGACGCTTCCGCCCTTGCCCTGTATGTCTACGAGCGGGACCAGATCACCAACGGCAACGGCCAACCCATCACGGGCCAAGACCTGGAAGGGTTTGTAGCGACCATCCAGCACAGCGAGTTCGCTGACACAGAGCCGCCTGCCGAGGAGGAAGCCACTAAATCCGCCGCGCCCGTGTCTGCTCACGAACCCGGTTCGAACGAGGACACGCAGGACGAGGTACCGGTCAGCGCCAGCACGCAGCCTGCCCAGGAGACACGCAGCCCCAGGGTAAACGCCACCATTGACGACGCGCCGGGCCGGGACGCCGCGATCGATGAGCCTCCCGCACTCACCACCGTCGACCGCTACTACCTCGCCTGGACGGAATACCAAACCGAGTACGGCCAAGAGCCCAAGGCCGAGCAACTCTCCACCTACCTCGCGGGCAAGAAGGGCATGACAGGCCGAGGCGGAAAGCCAGTCAGCCCCTCCACCCTCCGCCGCTACCTCTTGCCCTTCCGCGTGTACAGCCTTTGGGCAGAGCAGCGAGTGCGCAATGAAAACCCGCCGCTCGACGCCATCGCGCAGGAGTGCGCAGCCATCGGGATCACTGCGCAGCACAACAAGCCACTGACCACCCACTACATCGCAGAGCAATCCGCCGATTACGAGCGCCGCTGGCAGGCACTAACCCGCCATCACGCGCAGCGACAGCCGTAAGAAGCCGGGCCCCGCTCGTCACCTGCGCAGCCGTTGAGCTCATCCGGGTCAACGGCTGCGCAACCGGAAAACCGCAGGTCACCGCGGCATTGCGCAGCCAACCCGGCCATTGCGCAGCCAGTGCGCACAGCGGTCTTCGCACCGCGCCCAGCCGCCCGGACATGCCCCCCCCCCGGTGCGCATCCTGCCTATGGCATTCGACTCTCCACCATGACGGACCTCAATCCGTCTGAGGCCCGTGCGCACTCCGCGGACCTGGGGCACCTCAGCGGAGACGGGATGGAGCACGGCTCCGCTGTCCTCCATCCCGTCTCCGCGCCATTGCAGGAGGGCCGTCGATGGTGGTCAACACCGTCCGTGCTGCCCTGCGCAATACGCACCAAGTACTAGAGCAGCCCGCGGGAGCTATGGCGGCCGTCGCCCGCATCTCCGGCGCGCGCACCAATTGGAAGAGACGGTGCGGCAGGTGGGACACCTACGGCAGCACCTGGCACTGGGGCCCTCCGGCGTCATCCACTGTCCTCCCTTCGTGTCACAGGTGAAAGGACGCCAACGCACTCGACTCCGGTGCGGAGGAGGCGACGTTCACCGTGCTGACCGTTTGGCTGGCGACGCGTCGATGGGCACAGCGACCGCTCCACCCACGCGACTTCTTCATCGCGCACCTGGGGCCGTCCTGGCCCTGGGCGACAGCCACGGCACCATCTCCGCACGCGCGGGGAGCAGCCGCCTACAGAGCGGGGGAGGGGCGAGGGGGTGCCTGCCCCTATGCCTTTGGTCAAGGGGAATCGGGGTGCGGTGAGCAGCGAGCCCGGCAGTGTGACGGGGTGACCGATCTGCTGTGGGATGACGTGAAGTGCTTCTTCGGCCCGGACTCGATGGGGCCGTTGCCGGACGTACGCGTCCCGAATACGTAGGTGGAGCACTGGCGGCCGGTTCTCGATCTTGTGGCGCGTAAGGGCTGAAAGCGCCAGCACTCGGAGGGAGCAACAGTACTTCCGGTGCCCCGGGCGGAGTTCGTGCTGTCCCGCCCAATGGATGCCGAGTGTCCGAACTTGCGGATCTGGCCGACTACCGATGTGCAGGCGATCTTCCGTTTCCTTGACGACAAGGTCGTCGACTTCGACGTCGCCCTATCGACACGAACGTCTTCGTGGAACACGCCCCTCGGTAGCAAGCCTCCCAGTCGCGAACGATCGGAGTCAGCTTGCGCAGTACGGCCCCGGCGTTGGCCCCTCGCAGGCCCTTCACCTACCCAGCGGGTGATCACAAGGTGCTGGAACCAGAGGGCCGGTTGCGCACAGCCTCAATGAAGTAGGAGGAGCTCCGGGTCAGAACCAGACGTCCTCCGGCCTGCCGTCACCGCCATGCACCCCAATTAGGTCGGGACCTTCGAAAGAGGCATCCGATGCAGTTGATCTGTCAAGCGGCGGTGGTGAGTTGTGGGGCTGGCGCGGGTGGGAAACGCGGAGTTCGTCGCAGGGGGGGTGTGCTTGGTGAGGCTGCTGTGAAGGCAGCCGAGCATGCGGTTAAAGCAATGCCTCGCAGGATGTTCGCGAGCATCATCGCGTCGAGGTGGTCGGCCCTTTTGCGGGTAAGTGTGTGCCGGTCGCTGTAGCGGGTGGCGGCCATCGTGTTGTGTTCGTCCTCTCAGCCGAGGGCGCGCTGCGGTCGTCAGTCGTGCGGGGCACGCCTCTCCTTATGGAGGGGATCGCTGGCCCTGCATCCGACGAGCCGTTCGTGACCCCAGCGGCCCACACGGCCCTCGGTCTGCTCACGAGATCGGTGGCTCCAGGCGCGGTGAGAGGCGATCCGTAGTTCAGCGGGGCCGACGTCGGTGGAGCGGCCGAGGCCTGCGCAGTGGAGGCGGCTGGAGCGGGAGTTATGGCGTGGTCCGCTCGCGTACGGCTTCGACGACGAGTTCCAGGGCTGGATGCTGAAGCGGGTCAAGCTGCTGATTGGGCGGATGTTCCACGTCGGCTACATCATCCAGGGCATGTGGATGCTGCTGCGCCGGCACCGTTGGAGCGCCTAAATACCCGTGGCGCGCGCCCAGGAGCGCGACGACGAGGCGATCCAGGTGCGGAAGGCCGAGGTGTGGCAGCAGGTAAAAGGACCGCGGCCCACCTGGGCGCCCACATCTGCTTCTAGGAGGAGACCGGCCAGGGGCTGAGGCCGCCGAAAGGACGCACCTGTGCCCCGCGCGGAGCCCGGCCGGTGGTGCGGGTGCGCGGCCGCACGACCGGCCGGGTCAACATCGCCGGCGTAGTCTGCTACCGCACCGGGCACCGGCCCCGCTTCTTCTTCAAGCTGCACATCTGGCACGGCCGCCGGGGCGAGGCGAAGGCGTTCTCGTGGCGCCAGTACCGCGATCTGATCGTCATGCCCCACATCCAGCTCGGTACCCCAGTGGTGTGGTGCTGGGACAATCTGAACGTGCACCTGGTCAAGGAGCTGGCGGACTTCGCAGAGGAGCACAAGGGCTGATTACGCATCTTCCAGATACTCTCCTACACTCCGGAGTTGAGGCTGGCAGAGGGGATCTGGTCGCACCTCAAGCGGCACCTGGCCGACATCGCCGCGGCCGACCTGGCCCACCTGACCCGGGTGATCAAGCGGAAACTGAAGAAGATCCAGTACCGGCCTCACCTGATCGACGGCTGCCTCCCACCGGCTGGCCTGATCATGGACTAAGACGCGACCGGATCATCGGACTCCACGAGTTCAGCCTGAGTATCCACGGGCGGGCGCCCCAACCGCGCCAGCCGGGCGTGCCGGAACTGGTACACCGCCCCGGCCTGGCGGAGAACGCCGCGTCGGGCGGCGTCGGCCAAGAAGGTGTTCACCCGCTAGGGGAGCTGACCGTGCAGCGGCAACCACAGCCGGGCGAACAGCACCCATCGTCTCCAGGCCGTGCCCGCGAGGGTCAGGGGCAGCACCGCGACCGGGCCCATGCCCACCCCCATCTGGCCGAGGAAGACCTCTCCCGTGTAGACGGCGACGCAGGTCGCCAACCAGAAGGTCATCGTGATGGTGCGGCTGCGCGCCAGGAGGTGGGCCAGGGTTCTGGCCTCGTGCTGGTTGCTGGCCGTGAAGAAGGCGTGCATGAAGAAGAGGCCGACGAAGGTGGCCGCGGCGGTGATGAGAGAGGCACGGACTCCGCCGAACAGAAGCCCGGGGATGGCTCCCAGCGGTGTATACACGCCGCAAGCCGCCACCGCACGCTCCAGGTCAACGAGTTTCGGGCGCAGCCGAAACCGGCCGAGTTCCCGCCGCTCCCTGGCGAAGAACGGATAGATCAGGCTCATCAGCGAACCCGCCGCGGCTCCGAACAGGGCCCGTCGGCCGGCCCCGCCGGCATGAACACGCCGCTGGCCCCGCCCCACAGAACTCCCAAACGATCAGGACAGCGTAGAAGATCCGCGCCTGAACGCGGAGTGGGACGGTCTCCTCAGGGCGCCACCAGGCGAGGTCGCGGGTGCCGAGGGCGTTCATGTCCGCGCCCAGGCGAGCGAGTCACTTCTCCGCCTGTTCCGCGCGGTACCGTACGGACTTCTCGCCCTGGAACTTCCGGGGCGGGCGCGTCGGGTAGCTGGCGGGTACGAAGCCGTCCAGCAGGAGGTTTCGACGGCTGGGACCTCGGACGGCCGGCCGTCCTCCAGCAGCTCCGCCGGATTCCTGCCCCCCCCCTTGGGTCCGTAGGCGCGGTGGGCCAGGGCAGCCATCAGCGGGTTGGTCAGGACACCGCGCAAGTGCCTGGCGCCCTGGTCATCCTCGCAGAGTCGCCGGAGAACGGTGCCCCACTCGACCGGTGCACGGGCCAGATAGGCGGCCACGTCCGTGGGCTCGAGCGGATGCAGACTGACGACGGCTGCCGCCCGCAGCACGCTCCCATCGACGGTGACCTCCCGGAACGCGGACTCGCGCATGGCCACGACCAGGGGACGTCCCGGCTCGCGATTCAGCTCCGCGAACGCTTCCTCCTGGAAATCCTCGTGCATCTCATCGAGCCCGTCCAGAACGGGCAGGAGCCGGCCCTGCGCCATCAGCCACTGGGCGAGGGTGCCACCGCCGGCCGACGCGGGCTGGCTCAGCTTGCTGTAGGACTCGTGCAACCACCTGACCAACCAGTCTCCCAACGATTCCCGTTCCGGGTCCCAGTTGCCGACGGCACCACGACCGGAATGACGTCATCCATCCGCCCCAGCAGCGCATGCGCCAAGCGGCGGCGAACACGCTCTTCCCACTGCCCGCCGCCCCGACGACCAGCAGCCGCCGCGACGGCACCGCGTCGTACAGCCGTAAGGGGTCGACGAGGTCGTTCAGTGCGGCGGGAGGCTCGGCCTCAGCAACCCGAGGGTCTGACACGGCCTTCCCGGAAGGCGTGATGACGTTGACCCACCGGTCGACGCCGCTCCCCTGAAGCAGGCTCCAGCGGACGACCATCGGCGCCGGATCGTCGACCGAGTTCAGGTACGTGCGCAGGTTGTTGGCGGTGAGTTCCGCGCGGAACCTTTTCACCGCCAGTGCCGCCGCCTCGTCCTGTCCTGGGCGCGGCTGGAGCGCAGGTTGATGGTCGTGTTGACGTCACGGACGTCCCCGTTGATCTCGGGGGCGCCCCTCCAGAACCAGCGGTGCCGAACGGACGTCATGACGCCGCTCCTTGGTCCCACCCAGGGCGACGTCGACACCGGCCGTCGACCTTGATGCGTACGTGCCCGGTGACATTTGCCCTGACCAGCGCGGGTCCCGGCGCTGCGGCGGCGTCCGTGCCGGAACTGGCCGCATACTGGGACGCCGCCATGCCGGACACCTCCGTCGCCGTCACCGCCCACATTGCCGCCGACGGCGACCCCCCGAGTCCCGTGACGGACAAGGGCCGCATCACGCCGGCGGCGGGGTCGGCCGCCGGAACATTAGCCCGACCACGCTCGTGACCATGGCGACAAGGCCCCAGATCACCGAGGTCACCTTCTCCGCCCGGTCCAGGCTCTGCCCTTGAAGGAAACACCACGAACAGCAGGGCGCACAGCCCGGCGAGGAACAGAGTGCCGAATACCGTCAGCTTGATGAGGCAACTCATTTCCGCATGATGCGCACCTCTGCCCCGATCCACGACTGAATGCCACAAATGCACATTTTAGAGAACGATAGTGATCGAATCTACTCAAGCAGTGACCAGGACCCCATTGAGGATCTTGGCGACCCTTGTCGATCAACGCCGATCCCATCGAGCGAACCGGTCCGTCGCCCAAAGGGGCACCCGCTCCCGCTTCCCTTGCTCCTTGGGTGTCAGTCCGCCCCCGGGCACTTACCGCATGATGACCTCCAACCGCAACAATCAAGAACCGTCACGGATTGACGGACTCTGCAAGCTCAACCTGACCAACAAGGGGGGAGTCATTTCGGACCCGAAGGCCAGGGCCCATTGAAGAGCCACGAATATGGTTTCAGGGAGCGGAGAGAGTGGTCCACCCGCCGGTCCTGGACTGCTCGCGAGGCCGCGAATCCTCATCTCCAGTGATCGCGCGGCGCAGTGCCCTCGAGACGGTCGCCGGAAGGCTTGCCGCAAGTTCAGTGCTCGGGCTTCAGTCGCTTCAGTCGCTGTAGAAGTACCCCAGGGCTCGAGGGAGGCCCAAGAAGCTCGGAGCGACTGGTGCCGCCGCCTTGAGTTCTGGGCTCGGTCGCTTCGGTCGCTGCCAACCAGACATATTGGTGGACTCAGCCTCCTGGCCACCGAATCGTCACCAAGGTCGCCACCGGTGCCCTCGCCAGTCACTGCTTGCTGATTGCGTCATCGGCTCTGCGTCGGGCACTGCTGCCTACACGCAGCCCGAGAGGCAGTAGGTCTGTGGGGTGGGATTCCCCGGTGGCGAGGATACGAGCGGGGACAGCGGCGCCGGCTTGCTGGGCGATCGGTCGCTTCAGTCGCTTTGGTCGCTTGGGGGTCCGGCGGGAGCGACTGAAGCACCAGCGACTGTGCGACTTTGAGTCGCTGCCACAAGCGTACAGAAAAGCGCAGGTCAGAGCCGGTGCCACCGTTCCTCAGCGACTGAAGCGACTGAAGTGCTCCATATATGAGCTACCTAGCGTGTGTTTGCGTGCGTCATATATAGCGAGCTTCAGTCGCTTCAGTCGCTGCAAGGATCACTACACCCCTCTTGAACTGGCATTTTCCCTGTGCATGACAGGTAGCTACTGAAGAGCCTTCAGTAGCTACCCCTCGCGCCCAGTCGCTGGCAGCCCCTGGGCAGGGCCAGGGCCTCGACACGGTTGCGAGACCGTTCCGCAGCCGCTCCACAAACAGACTCGCCATGTTCGCTAGTCTGTGTCCGTCGTTGAGTCGCTTCGGTCGCTGATAGGAGGGTCCAGATGCCTGCTGAGCTGCAGTTTCACCACAGCGACTCACATCAGCCTGTGCCTTCGTCCTCAGTCTGAGGTTCCCCCGAGATGCGGGGAGAGGTGACAGCAGGTCAGATGGGGCTCACGAGAGGAGCTCTGATGATAGGAAGTACCCGCTGGAGTTGCGTGAGCGTGCGGTGCGGATGTGCCGCGCTTCCGAGCCGAAGCCCGTGATCCGCCGCATGGCCGAGGAACTCGGCGTGCACCACGAGGCCCTGCGCAACTGGATTCGCCAGGCCGAAGCCGATGCCGGCGAGCGAGGCGACCTGCTCACCACCGCCGAGCGTGAGGAGCTTGCCGCCCTACGCAAGGAGAATGCCCAGCTCAAGCGTGCGAATGAGGTCCTGCGGACGGCCTCGGCTTTTTTCGCGGCCCAGCTCGACCCGACCCGGCCCAGGTGACGGCGCTCGTTGACGAGCACCCGCATCTGGGGGTCGAGCCCGTACTCCGGGAACTGAATATCCCCTCCTCCACCTACTACCGCTGGCGCCGGGCCGAGACCGAGCCGTGCGAACGGCGCCGTCGGGATGCCGAGCTGACGGGCAGGATCCGGCAGGTACACGACGAGTCCGGCGGGATCTACGGCTCACCCCGGGTGCACGCTGTCCTCAAGCGTGAGGGCGTCCACGTCGGCCGCAAGCGCGTCGAGCGGCTCATGCGCCAGGCCGGCCTGGCCGGGATCAGCCCTCGCCGGGGCAAGGGCTTCACTCGGCGTGACCCGAACGCCGATCTGGCCCCTGACCTCGTGCAACGCGACTTCACAGCGAACGGGCCGAACCGGCTGTGGGTCACCGGCCTGACCATGATCCCCACCGGGGAGGGGCCGCTGTGGCTGTCCGCGATCCGCGACGCGTTCTCCCGCCGGGTTGTGGCCTGGGAGACCTCCGCCCGCGCAGACGCGGACCTGGTCCTCACCTCGCTGGAGTATGCCCTGGCCAGCCGCGAAGTCGCCCCCGGCGAGCTCGTTCACCACGCCGGCCACGGCTGTCAATACACGTCCGTGAAGCTCACAACACGCCTGGTCAGGGCCGGTATTCAGGCGTCCATGGGCTCGGTCGGCGACTCATTCGACAATGCCCTGGCGGAGAACCTGTGGATAGTCATCAAGACCGAATGCATCCGCGGCCGCGTCTTCGCCACCAGGGGCGAAGCAAACCTCGCGCTCTTCGAGTACATCGACGGCTTCTACAACCCCCGCCGCATCCAGAAACGGCTCGGCTACCTCAGCCCGATCGAGTACGAGGAGAAGCACTACGCCGACCAGGCAGCGACCGAACAAGTGAACCTGAAACCACGTCAACCCGCTCTGACCAGCTAGTCAGCCACTCCCGCACTGCGGGGGAACCTCAAACGGTGGCGTCTGGCGGAGCGAGGCCGTCTCCAGCCAGCCACCGTTCCAGCGCCACGGAGGCAGAGCGATGGCAGGGAACCATCGGGCCGAGCCCGTCCGGGAGAGCGACGGCGAGCGGGTCGGTGCGCGTGCCGTCCTCGGTGCGGTGGTAACGCAGCAGCGCGCTCCGCTCATTTCAGAGTACGAAGTTCATCGGACAAGCCGAGATGGTCGCGGAGTGCCTGTCGGCCGAGGGGTGTGCTGTCCAAGCCCGGCCGCCACGCAGGGCCAGACGAAAGCCTGCCCACGTACCATCAGCCAGAAGCGTCGCCAGGGCAGCCAGGTTCCGGACCGGCTACATGCGTGCGCTGCATGTCCATGCGGTCCATCGTCCCTGTGACACTTCGGCCCTGGCCGAAATATCCGGACTCTAGGCTTCCCACCATGAACACGGCATCTCCCAGCATCCTGCCCGTGCAGACAGGCGCCACCACCCACCTGGAGATCGAGCCGAGCATCCTGTACTTCGGGACACCAGTGGTGCTCCTATCGACACAGAATCAGGACGGCACGTTCAACCTTGCCCCGATATCATCCGCATGGGCCCTCGGGAAGACGGTTGTGATCGGACTGGGCCGTGAGGGGCAGACCGCGTACAACCTCGGCAGCCACCCCGACCTGGTCATCAGCCTGCCAGCCCCCGCCCAGTGGCCGGCTGTAGAACGGCTGGCGCCACTGACCGGACGGAATCCGGTGCCCTCCAGCAAGCCCAAGGACTGCCGCTTCGAGCCGGACAAATTCGCCGCCGCAGGCCTGACCAGCGAGCCCTCCCACTTGGTCCGGCCGCCTCGCGTCGCCGGATGCCCGATCCAATTGGAGGCCCGTGCCGAGCGGGTGCAGCCGGACGTCTCCTGGAACTTCGTCATCGTCGAGGCCGTCGTGTGCAAGGTACACGCCGACTCCCGCATCGTCGTTCCGGGCACCGACCACATCGACCCCGCCTCCTGGAGCCCCCTCATATACAACTTCCGCCACTACTTCGGACTCGGCCCGGAACTCGGCCACTCCTACCGCACCCAGACACCCTGCAACTTCGAGGCGCCTGCCGCAGAGCCTGCACTCGCCGACCTAGCGCCCAACTGAGATAAGGCGGCCTGGCCATAGCCGGCGGCAACCCGGCCCTGACGGTGCCAACGATGGCGCTGGGCGCCCGGCCCGTCGGTCCTGCGCTGGAACGCCAACTCCGCCCGGTCACCGACCATCTCACCGGACACGTCATCGAAGACTGCGGCCACATCATCCCGCTGCACCGGCCGCACGCCCTGCTCACGCTGCTGCATCCGTTCCTGGCCAGTGAGGACGCGAAAGCAGCGTGACCGGGACGTGGCTGACATTCGATATATGCCCTAGTGGCGTACAGGGAGTGCCGCTGAGGTTGACCACGGTCGGCTGGCACACCAGCGGGGGGCACCGCAGCAGTTCACTCAGCGCGCAGGCCGCGGTCCGCGAAGGCGATCAGCCAGTCGAAGCTCTTGTCGATGTCGGCGCTCCGCTGGAAGGCGTTGGCCGCCTGCAACGTGACGAAGCCGTGGCACAGGCTGCGGAGCGTGCGCAGGGCGTGGTCTACGTCGGACTCTGCGATCTCGTAGCCGTTCAGAACCACCGTGAACGAGTCGAGCAGCCGCTGGCCCGCGATGGCGAGCGGATCGTCCGGGCCGGATGGTTCCACGCCGATCGTCGCGGCGTACCGGCCGGGGTGCTGAATGACGAAGGCGCGCAGGGCGCGCGCCGCGAGCTCAAGGGCGTCGCCGCCCGCGTATCCCTGTACCGCACCGCAGACGGCGTCGGCGGCCTCGTTCAACGCCAGGGCCGCGATGCGCCGGTTGAGGTCTTCCTGGCCACCCACGTGCTTGTAAAGGGACGGGCTGCGCACGCCCACCCGCTCGGCCAGCAAACCCATCGTCATGTGGGCAAGGCCCACCTCGTCGGCCAGGGCGGCAGCTGCTGCGACCACGGCCGCTGGGTCCAGGCCGACTCTAGGCATGATCGGCCTCCGACCGGAGGAAGGCGAGCATGAGCGAAACAACCTTTTCGGGGAACTGGTCGTGCGGATAGTGCCCGGCGCCCTCGATCACCCCAAGGTGGCCGAGGCCGGACGGCAGGGCATCGACGATCGCCGAACCCTCGGCGTGCGGGTCGGCCCAGTCGGGGTCATGCGTGCCCATCACAACCAGGACCGGGCAGCGGACGCCCGTGAGATGCGCACCGGCGTCGGTCGGTGCGCTGCGGCCCATCCCTTGCAGGGCCTTCATCCGGCCCGGCTCGCGCAGCAGGGCGTCGATGCGGCCGAGCCTCTCGGCCCAGTCGGCCGGCTTCACGCCGGGGTAAGCCACGTCGAGGTACGAGCGCCAGAGCGGCACGCTGCCGAACGCACCCGCGCCGAGCAGCCGTAGCATGCCTCGCCGGAAGCGCTGGACCCGCAGGTCGCCGAGGCGGATCGACTGCTTGCGGGTGAATGGCGCCAGCTCGATAATCGCGTTGATCAGTGAGGGCTCCTGAGCTGCCGCGATGGTGGCGGCGCCGCCGGAGATGGAGTGGCCGACGAGCACGGCTGGGCCGCCCAGGTGGCGGATCACGGTGAGCAGATCGCCGGCGATGGCGGTACGGCTCCAGGCCGGCCAGCCGACGCTGGACTCGCCGCAACCACGCAGATCGACCGCTGCGACCCGATAGCCCGCCGCCACCAGCGGGGGGATCACGGCACGATAGGCGGCACGGCTATCGCCCATGCCGTGCGCGAGAACGATCAGCGGGCCGGACCCCGCCACCTCGTAGGCGATAGTGCCGCCATCAACGGCAAGGTATTCGGTCATGACGACTCCAGCCTGGCTAACTTTGTTAGCCGGAAGCTAACGCCGATAGCCAAACCTGTCAATGCGGCCGCTGTCACGGCTCCCGATACCGGCTCCAGGCCAGTGCCCCAACCACCGCGGCGATCACCCCTCGACGGCTCGGCTGACCCTGCACGCGACATCATCCAGAACCGGGATGTTGCGCCTGCTCCTAGCGAAGACGAAGAGGGTCGCCAGAATGACTGAGAAATGCGACTCGCCACTGACCGGTCCCCCGCGATCGAGGGACTTTCCCAACGGGCGTGGCCCTGACAATGCCAGCAGGACATCGAAGCGCTCATCCAGCGCTTGCCTGGCCGAGAGAAGGCGCGCCTTGGGGCGCCTCCCTGACAAGACGTGCCCGTGGGGGCGCCCTGTGTGCGATGAAGCGTGAGTTCAGATGCGCCTGTCGCCGGGAAGTAGAACGCGGGCCAGACTGTGGGAATCGCCAGAAAACCACAGTCCGGCCCGCACGTGGAGGCGCCGGGAATCGAACCCGGGTCCTGCAGGGCTTTGCCAGTTCTTCTCCGTGCGCAGTCCGCGTGCTGTTTTTCTCGGCCTCCGGCGGTCGTGCGGACCCGCTGCCGGTCGGCCCAGCTGCTGTGGAGTGTCCTTCCGGGCCCCGCAGCCGGGTCCGGAAGTGGATCCTCCTCGCTGATGCCAGATCCCGGGCCGGAGGCTTCCCGGGCTGACAGTGCTCACACCACCCGGCTGCTCTCAGGCAGCAAGGCTGTAGGTGTCACGCACGGCCGGCTCATTGTCGGCATTCATCGTTTACGGTGCTCAGATTCACGAGGCCGTCACCGCATCCCTCGGCACGCTTCTCCAGGCTCCACACAAGCAGTCGAAACCGATCGCCCCCCTCACGGACGGACACCCTGCCCACCCGTAAAGACACAACGGCCCAGCCAGCGCCCCGGGTTCACCGAAGACCACAGCAAAATTGAGATTCCGGTAGAACAGCCCGGCCCCACCCCGCCCGGGCTGGGCTGGGACTCGCAGACACCGATGAGCCTGGTGGGGACCCGTGGTGCTGCAGCACGGCGAGCAACTGCCCTGTCGTCATGTGCCGCCTCATGCCCTGGCGTTGCATCGTGGGGATGGCTTGTCGTTCCTGTTCACTCCATCACGCGCTCGTCCACGCGGCTGGGTATGCCGGCGCTCTAGGTGTGCTGTTCGGACAGGTTGGTGACGCGGCTGGCTGGTGTGTGGCCGTCGATGCCGGTGGGGGGTCGGTGGTAGTTGTACCAGTCCAGCCAGTCGGGGAATGCTGCCTGGCGCTCGGTGTCTGAGGTGCAGGGCCGGTGGTAGGCCCATTCGTCGAGCAGGGTGCGGTGGAAGCGTTCGACCTTGCCGTTGGTCTGAGGCCGCCAGGGCCGTGTCCAGCGAGGGCTGATGCCCAGCTCACGGCTCGTGTCCCGCCAGGTGTTCTTGCTGTAGGCCCAGGCGTTGTCGGTCAGGACACGTTCGACGGCGATGCCCTGGGCGGCGAACCAGGCGGTGGCCCGCTGGAGGAACGCAGCGCATGTCGGGGCGGTCTCGTCGGGGAGGTCTTCGGTGTAGGCCAGGCGGGAGGGGTCGTCCAGCGCGGTGTGCAGGTAGGCGTAGCCGGTTCCCGTGCGGGGGCGTCGGCCTTCGGCACGGCCCCCGGTGCGGTGCCCGCCGCCGTCGGGGATACGGCCGAGCTTCTTGACGTCGATGTGGACCAGTTCGCCGGGCCGGGGGCGTTCGTAGCGGCGGACTGGTTCACCGGTGGCACGGTCGCAGGCGGCCAGGACGGGCAGCTGGTGTCGGACCAGGATGCGATGGGCGGTGGACGCGGCGACGTTGCAGCGGGCTGCCAGGCGGACTGGTCCGATCTGGTGTTCGCGGCGCAGACGGGCGACGTGCGCCTCGATCGCGGGCGGGGTGCGGCGTGGCTGGTGGTGCGGGCGGCTGGAACGGTCGTGCATGCCCTCGGCGCCCGACAGCCGGTATCGGCCGGCCCAGCGTGCGGCGGCGGTGTGGCTGACCTGGAAGCGTTCCGCGGCCGACGCAGCGGCCAGCCGTCGTCCACGACACACCAGGCCAGACGCAGCCTGCCGGTCGGCGTCAGCGGGGCATTACGGTGGGACATGAGGGCCTCCTGCGGTCAGGCGTAGATGTCGCAATCCACACCGAACCCAGAAGGCCCTCACTCGTTCAAGCACCCAGCCCGCGTGTCACCAACGTCCCGGGACAGCACACCTAGGGGCAGTGAGCCGCGCTCGGCAGACACGGTAGAGGCTGGAGGACAGGTCGTACTCGCGGAAGAAAGACCTCGCTGGGAGAGGCAAGGGCCACTTTTGTAGGGTGCCAGCCGATCAGCGTCGTTGGCTGGCACCCACCCAAAACGCCGTGGCTCTGGTGAGGCCAGCCGGCGGGGGGAGTCGTGCTCCCCGAAGTACTGCTTGGCAAGCCCTCATGAGGAAGAAACCCATTGGGGTCCCTAGGGCGAGGTAGTTGCATGGAGCCCCGACGCGGGCCTCGACCAGCTGCCCCGCCGGACTGGGGGACCGGAGATCCTGAGGAGACGAGGCGAGGAGAACCAGGGTTCAGGGACTATTCCAGCCCTTGCAGTCTGCGATTGGGTCCCTGCTTGTTTCCGCAGGTCAGGGTACATGCCCTCCCTTGGGCAGGGACTGTAGGGACTCAAAATCCTAATTATGAAGCCGCTAGAAGACTCTAGGTACGTATCCGCGGGCGCGTGAGACAACATCACTGAGTGCAGCTCATAATTGGGAAGTTCGGTCCCTACAGTCCCTGGGTTACGCTGCAATGGGGTCCTGACCTGCGGTTTTATGTGAGGGACCGAAGAACGGTCCGATCCCTGCAACGGGGGGCATCCCCAGTCCCTAGTCCCTATCCGGTAGGTAGTCACTGGGTGGGAAGTGCTCCCGAGTCCTAGGGTCTGATGTGTCGGAGGCCAGCCAACACTCACCGCTGGCAGGCATACGCACCTTCTGTCCGTTTTTTGCTGGAAGTCGTGTGGCTGCAAGGCCCTGTGCAGTGAAGGGACTCAAGGGACTGAGGAACGGAAAAGTGCGGCACGCTGCTCGAGATACCGGACAACCCCAGCGCTGGGGCCTAGAATCCCTAGCTGAAGTAGAGTCCCTTCGGTCCCTGAGTCGACGTCATCGCCCTGATGAACTGGCCCTCTCCGCAGGGACCGATCGAAGAAGACCGAGCAACGAGGACGATTCGAGTGCCGCGCCCTGGTGAGATCCCTACGCCTGCCGCCCATGGCAAGACAGGATCGCCACGCGCCGTCGCCCGCTGGTGTGCTGCGCAAGGCTGGCCAGTCCACCCACTCGCCCCGGGACGCAAGACACCGGCCTCAAACTGCCCTGAATGCAGGGACCGGCACCACGATCCGAAGACCTGCACCTGCCTCTCAGAAGGCAAGCCGTGCCACGGCTTCCACGCAGCAACCACCAATCCCCACTACATCGACGCCTGGTGGGAGGCACAGCCATCCGCCGGAGTGGGTGTCGCCTGCGGTCCGGCCCATTTGGTCGTCATCGACATCGACGCCCACCCGGCCGCGGTCCCTGACCGAGCACGGCTTCTGCCCGGCATCCCGATCCCAGCGGCAGTGAACCTGACCGGACTTGCGTCAGGATTCGACACACTCGCCCTGCTCGCCGCATACCGCCGGCAACCCGACCCGGCCATGGACGATAAAACCCTCCGTGTCCGCACCCCCTCCGGCGGTCTTCACGTCTGGTACCACAACCCGCGCCCCGACATAAGACTGCGCTGTTCCACCGGTTCCAGCACCAAGGTCGCGCTTGCCTGGCAGGTCGATGTACGAGCCGACGGCGGCTACATCATCGCCCCGGGCACGCGCACCGGCGACGGGGTCTATCAGGCACAAGGAACCACCCGGGTACCCGCACCTCTGCCACAGTGGCTGAACGACGAACTCGTCCGCACCGGACACCTCATCGGGCCTCCGCGCCCACGTCCAGCCATGGCGATACCCCGTACCCGCCGCAGCATCAAACCCGCCATCGCGCACCGATTGCTCGGCCCGCTCCTTGAGGATGTCGCCGCGTGCGCGGGCGCCCCCGAAGGCACCGGGTTCACGGAGAAGCTCAACCGCGCTGCTTACACCGCCGGAGGCCTCGCCGCGGCCGGTCACATTGACGAAACAGTCGTCCGTGAGGACCTTTGCCAGACAGCCCACCGGGCACGCCCCTGGCAGACTGCACGCAACGAGAAGATCATCGACGCCGGCCTAGCTGCAGGATCCACCCGCCCGTTCCACGTTGAAGGACGTTCATGAGCAGCGCCGAAATGCCGCGTTTCGATGCACAGGCCGCTGCCCAGCAAATGCTCGACCTCGAGGCGGCCACCCAGCCCGCCGCGCTGCTCCCCACACAGGCCACAGTCGTCCTGCCCGCCGGCGGGGGAGTGGCAGCCGGACTGCTTCCCCCGTCCCTGTCCGACCGCGGCAACGCACGGCTGTTCGTCCAGCAGTACCGCGACCAGTTCCGGCACGCAGAGGGTCTGGGCTGGTTCGTGTGGGACGGCTACCGCTGGAAGCGCACCGGCGGGGAAAAGGCAGCCCTGTGGGCAGCCGGTGAGATGGCAGAGGACATGCCCCTCACCGACCCGCGCGGCATCTTCTCCGATCGCGACCTTGCCCACCATAAGCGCAAGACCCTCTCGACCACCGGTATGCAGGCCCTGCTCACTCAGGCCAAGGCCTCCCCGGACCTGTCCGTCGACCCCGACGTGCTCGACGGCGACCCGTACGCGCTGTGCACCCCAGCCGGCGTCGTCGCCTTGGCCACCGGACAGCTCCGCAAGCCCGACCCGACGCGCGACTTCCACTCCCGGGCCACCAGCGTCGCCCCGCAGCCCATGCCCACCCCGCGGTGGGACCGCTTCCTGGCGGACACCTTCGGCGACGACGCCGAAGGCCGGGAAATGATCGACTTCCTGCACCTGCTGCTCGGCTACTCCATCACCGGCGACGTCGGCGCGCAGGTCCTGCCCTTCCTCCACGGCGAAGGCAAGAACGGCAAAAGCGTCCTGCTCGACACCATGATCCAGATCCTGGGTGACTACGCGGACGCCGCCCCTCCCGGCTTCCTCATGGACCGCGGCGCCTACGCGGAGCACTCCACCGAACTGACCGAACTCCACGGCCGCCGCCTGGTGGTGTGCAGCGAGCTGAAACCAAACGACAAATTCGACGAGGCCCGCGTCCGTCTCCTCACCGGCGGCGACAAGATCAAAGCCCGCCGGATGAGGCAGGACTATTTCTCCTTCACCCCCACCCACCACCTGTGGCTACTCGGCAACCACCGCCCAGAGGTCTCCACCGGAGGATTCGCGTTCTGGCGCCGAATCCGCCTGGTTCCCTTCACCCGAACCGTCGCCGCCGAACGCCGCATCGACAACCTCGCCTTCGAACTCGTCCGCGACGAAGGCCCCGGCATCCTGCAGTGGCTCCTCGAGGGAGCCCGCCGCTACCTCACCACCCGCGACCCCCTCGAAGGCCCCGACCGCGTCCGCATCGCCACCAGCGCCTACGCCACCACCGAAGACCACATCGGCCGCTTCCTCACCGAATGCTGCACCCAGGACGCCGACGCCGGCGCGGAATACCGTGTGGAGCAGGGCCTGCTGTATGCGGAATACACCTCCTGGTGCAACTCCGGCGAAGGCATCCGCCCCGCTACAGCCCGCGTCTTCGCGACTCGGGTGCGTCAGGAAGTCGGCCTCAGCTCACCTTCCGAGATGATCAAATCAAACGGCCGAAAGTACTACCCCGGTCTCGCCCTGTTGGTGACCGAATGACCCGCCATCTCCACCCCGAGACCACCCCCAGGGCCCTACGCCCCAGCCCGTACCCGAACTACGATGAAAGCGCGGCCTCCCATCAGGCGGCCCCCGCACTCCGCTCCACCGCCACCCGGCGCGCCGAGCACCGCACCACACTGACGCACGCGGCCACCCCCCGAACGGGGAGTCGGCCGACGAGGAAGGGGCTGCAGCCATGAGCTCGCTGTTGGACGCAAGCGAGATCACCTACGAGGAACAGGTGGTGTGGCTGGAAGACCTCGGCACCCTCGACTATGTCCGTCAGGCCTTGGACAAGACCCCCCGCCGCAACACCAAACCGCGCTACGCGCGCGACGGCCGCATGATCGGCTACGCCGTCCTGGACGATGACGCCGAACCCGACCCCGACAGCGGCCTGTACCGGCGACGTGTGTTCTTCCTTCTGCCACACGACCGTGACAGCCAACCGCACGGACCTTACGCCGTGGGTGCGCCCGGTGAAGCCATCGACCCCCGCACTATCGAGCCGAGAAACCCCGGAGCGAAGACCGACCGTTCCCAGGGACGGACGGCCATAGCATCCGCGACTCCATAGGACGTCAGATTGCCCCGCCGACACTGATCTTTGCGGGGGCGGCAGCTGTTGCAGGGCGGCTTGTGCGGTGAGTGGTCCTCTGCGCCTTCGAGTGCTGATTCCGCGGGCCCCAGAGACGCCAAGAGGGACTGAAGGGACCGAACTTCGGATTTCATCCGGCCAGTGCCCGACCTTGACAGACGGACGGACAGTTATCCCACTCCAGACGCTGGAGAGCTCCTGGCTTTGTGGCATGCCTCAGCATCAGGTCACGCGCCCGTCCTGGCCGCCTTCTGCGGAGCCACCATGCGGCAGAGTGCCGCGGCAGGGACTGTAGGGACTGGAAGCCGGATTATGACGCCAAGTGTCAGGGGAAGCTGGACCTCATACGGAGATTCGGTCCCTACAGTCCCTGCCACCAACAGGAAGGCATTCTGACCTGCAGGTTTCCTTGACCCGCTGCAGAAGTGCCATCACCTGTCCCAGTCCCTCATGACTCAACTCACCGCGACCAGTGACCGAACGGGGCTTTGAACTGGCCCGCATCGCAAGAGGCCGCTGCCACCTGGTCCCTCGGCCCGCTTCTCCTGGAACCACACTTGCAGTCGAAACCGTTCGCCCCCCTCCGCAGGTGGCCACGTTGCCCACCTAAAGAGATCACGGATGGCGAGGCGAGCCGGGTTCAACACGGCAACAACAATCTTTCGGTGTCAGCAGACACTCCCGGTCGTAGAGCGCGCGCTCGCCTGGCTCCACCAGTTCAAGCGGAGGCGCATCCGCTACGAGCGACGCGCCGACCTCCATCGAGGTCTCCTGGAACTCGCCTGCAGCAACATTTGTCTCCGAAGACTGCGAGGATCCGGCTGAGACGACTGATCAGGACAGTTGCCGGTCGCTGAATGTGAGCCGTCTTTGGCCGGCAGCGGGTCCGGAGGACTCGATCTCCTCGCGGATGAGGATCATCCCGGCCCGCTCTGCGACCCGGCGTGATGCGGAGTTCTCTGAGAGGATTCGGGCCACCACGGGGCGACTGGGTGCCACGGTACGGGCGCAAGCGAGGGCCTCTCTGACGACCTCCCCGGCAAGGCCATGGCCCCATGCGTCCGGCGTGAGCCTATATCCGAGATTCCACAGATCTCCTTCGACGGCTGAGACCCCGCCGGTGCCGACGACATCGCCAGGCCGGAGAGGAGACCCGGGAAGCTGTGCTCTGAGTACCAGAGACCAGTAGCCCAGACCATGGTCTCGCCAGCTCGATTCGGCCTTGGCGATCATCTCGGCGGTCGCTTCAGCAGTGGTGTGTCGCCCCTGAGGCAGGTGGATCCACGTCGCAGGATCGCCGTAGACGGCATGCACAGGAGCCAAGTGCTCCATGGCAAGGGCATGCAAGTCCAGGCGTCCCGTCTGGTGCTGCCGAAAAGACCCTCGATCGGTCCAATGGCCATCCACCCCTGCTCGCATCCCGTACCCCTCAAACATACGTAATACCTGAATTGCCAGAGTGAGTATTACACAGGTGGCGGCGACAGCAGAGAGGCGGCGGGCGATGCATAACTGCTGGGCCCGCTTCACTGCACCTCCCGGCCGGTGACCCGCCCCGCCCGGTAACACTTCCGAGTCAGCTGTAACACCTGGCGCCCTACGGCCCATTACCTGTCGACAGCAACCCTGAACAACGGAGGTGCATGCGGTGGCCGAGGAAGCAGAGCGCTTCACGGCGCTGTACGACGCCTGTCGACAGCACGTATGGGCTTACGCCGTCAGCCGCGCGGGTCGGCAGGTCGCCGATGAGGTCGTCAGTGAAACCTTTGTCATCGCTTGGCGCAGGTTTGCCGACATTCCCGAGCCCCCGCTGCCGTGGCTGCTCGGCGTGGCCCGCAACGCGCTGCGTGACAGTGCCCGAGCCCAGGCTCGGCGAGAGGCCCTGACGGCTGAGGTGCAGGGTTGGAACGAGTCACCCGAGGAGGACTTTGCGGATGAGGTGGCCGATCGCAATCTCATTCTGCGAGCTCTGGCCTCACTCGGTGAGGGCGACCGAGAGGCGCTCGTCCTCACCGCCTGGCACGGACTGCACGCTCACGAGGCCGCCAAGGTCGTCGGTTGCTCCGCGACCACGATGCGAGTCCGGCTCCACCGGGCGCGCAAACGACTCGCGCAGGCGCTCGACCTCGATCGACAAGCGCCTCCCGTAGCCACTTTTGTGCCTGTTGCCGTAAAGGCCGTAGGAGAGGAAGCATGATGGACAGGGATGTAATGCGGCTGGTCGCGGCCGCCCGGCCTGCGTACCTGGACCCAGGTAAGCCAGTGGACGAGACCACGCGGAGCACGGAGCTGGCCCACGCGATGGCACAGCCGCGCCGACACGAGTCGTTGCCGCGGGTGGCGTGGCGTTCCACCAGGTCGAGTTGGTGTCTGGGTCTCGTAGGAGCGGCTGCCGCCGCTGCTCTGGTGGTGGCCACGACGGCCACTCACCCGAGCGGCGATCCAGACGCCGGAGTTTCGGCCGGGGCGAGCGACGCCTCGCGCATACTGCTGGCCGCCGCCGAGCAGGCAAGCCAGCGGCCGGACCTGTCCGGCCGGTACTGGAAGGTCGAAACCCTCGAACGGGATCTGACCGCTGCGGCGATGGAGAAGAGCCCTTACACCATCAAGGGAGGGAGCCGTACGACGGAGTGGACCGACACTGAGACGGGCCGCAGCTTCTTCACCGCTTACGACCTCGGTCTCACTCCGACCGGTCCGTCGGACGTGGCGGCCTGGAAGCGAGCCGGGTCACCGAGGCGCATCACCATCTGGGCGCCGTTCGGGAAGGCCGATGTGCAGATGCGTGCTCCTGACCCCGACACGAACCGCAGTCCGGACATCACGACGCCGGAAGACGACAAGCCGTACCTCATTGGGCGCGCGGTGTCCTTGAAGGAGCTGCAATCCCTGCCCTCCGACCCGCAGCGGCTCAAGGCCGAGTTGCTCAAAGGATTCGACCGGGCTGGGGCACAGGGGCGGTCCAGGGACGAGTGGTTGTTCTCTGCTTCTCAGCGCCTGATCCTGGATCTGCCGGTCACGCCCGAGGTGCGGGCCGCCACCTTCCGAATGCTCAGCGGACTGAAGGGGCTCACAACCATCGGCCGTGTCAAGGACGCGCAGGGTCGGTGGGGTACCGCCGTGGCCCTGCGCAGAACCATCGGAAAGGACGGCGGACTGGTCGAGGACCGGCTGGTCTTCGACGCATCGACCTCTGCGGGACTGGCCTGGGAGTCGGTGGTTGTGAAGGCGGACGGAAAGTGGACCAAGGGCTTCACACCGGGCACGATCAAGAACTCCTTGGCCGTCGTCAGGACAGACTCGACGGACGAAGGACCCGAGAAGTGGCCCACAGAGGAGCTGCCTTCGGTGGGAGCCGAGCGTTGACTGGGCCACTTGGATGACGGTGCCCGATGCGAGCCCCGTGTCTGCGATCTCGGCGGCACAGGCGCGCATCGGGCACGAAGCCGCGCCTTTTCGTGAACTGCGGCACAGCGCCGGCAAGGCACCGGATCCGACAACGACCGCCTGCGACCGGCTGTACAGACGATCGGTTACCCGAACGAAGACGCACTCTGTACTTGGTCGAGAACGCGCGGCAGCGTGACCTTGATCTTCAAGAAGAATTCGGGCCTGCTGGCCGGCATCTCACCCGCGGCGGCCGCGAGCGTTGCGGCGCTGGTGCTCCCCAACCACAATCCTGCGGTCAGACCTGTGAGGTACTGCGCAAGATCAATGGCAGTGTGGCGGACATCGCTGTGGCCAACGGTGAACACATCGTCGCGACCGTACTTCGCGGCACCTTGATGACGTGTTGGTTTCAGCAGGTCACGACCGGCGTGGGAGTGGCCGCTGTCGCGTCACAATGTCAGCGGACGGCGGAGAGCAGCCTGGGGACGCCGGGCTGAGCGTAGTGTCTGCTGCCCAGTTGCTCGGCCGGCCCTGCCCGGCAGCCCCTCCCGGTGGGTTGCCCCTGCGTGGGAGCTCGCGAACTCACGTGTGCTGTTGTTGAGCAGGGGTCCCATCATGCGACGAGCCGGGCCATGGCCGTGCTCGCGGGTGACGGGTGAGTGTGACGGCGGCACGGGCAGGGTGCGGGCCTGCACTGTCCGCTGTAGCAGCACTTCCGTGCCGCCGTCAGTCTGTGGTGGTGCTGTGGTTCTGGCTGCTGCAGGACCCGGATGTTCTCAGGGGCGTCGGTGCCACCGTGTGCCTTATGCACCACGTGACCGGCGGTGAGGGCGGTAGCGAGGTGGGGAAAGACTCTGCAGCCAAGGCACCAGTCGCCGTGCTCGGTCCGGCGCTGGGCCACGGTTCGGGCCGCCGCGGTGCGCCACCGCTGTGTGTAACCACGCTCAGGGCCGCTTCTCGCTTGGTTTCGGCGGTATGTGACCTGACAGGTGTCGCAGCGCGAGGGGCTGCAGGTTACGCCCGCGGTAGAGGCAGGGACGTTGGCGGCGTTGAACGCTTATGCCGCTCATGGGGCTGAGGTCATGTTGGTCGCGCTGGCCTCGATGGAGTTGTATACGGGTACGGAGTGGCCGTTGACGCAGCCCTTCCTGGCTTCGCCGGTGGCCTTGTGCGCCCTGGCGTTGTCGATGGTCCCGATAGATACCCCCTCTCAGGTACGGAGAAGGTAGGCGCTCAGCGTGCCAGAGAGCGGTGATCAATTGTACGGTTATGCGCGTTTCGTCACATCCCTGCACGCAGCCCACGGCACCCGCCGGGCTGAATCCTGTAGGGCGCTGCGAGCCACACCTACAGCTTCCATCGCTTCCGCCTGAACGGGCGCTCCGCGCCTGCGCGGTGCCGGCGAAGGCACGGTCCGGTTCGGCGACGGTGTGCGGAGCGAGGCGCTCGGTGAGGGCCTGCAGGTGGACGCCGGCTCCAGCGGCCACTGCCGCTTCACGCGCGGCATCCTGAATACCCGACTGACCGATCGAGCTTGGCGACTTCGTCGCGGCGGCCACGGCTGCGCCGGCGCCTTCGGCTTCATAGATGCCTGCTGCCGACTGGTTGCTGACCCCTCACGGCCACTAGCACATGGTCAGGCCCTTGGGGTGTCATGCAAATACAGGACTCCCTCCATCGGCGCTGCCGCCCTAGGTTGAGGGCCGGAGCCGGTGGCCACCGGCTCCGAACCGAGTCATGGGGACAGGAATGCGTAAGACCCTTGCCGCCCTTGCCACGACGGCACTGGCCATCATGGGGACTGTGTGTGTCGCCTCACCCGCCAGCGCGGCTCCCGCGCCCAACGACTGCTGGACGATATCGAATACATCATCGAACTTCGAATACAAGTGCGAGTTCGCCCTCCGGAACTTGTCCGGCAAAACTGCCTCGCAGCAAGAAGCGATCAAGCAGGACTGGTTCAGGACGGCCACCACTGAGTTCGAAGAATTCTTCCCGTTCCAGGGATGCAGTAACGTGCTGAAGGTGGGGGACACGTGCGTCCTTCAGCCCGGGAACTCGCCCATCCAGGTCTCTGAGATGGGGAGCAATTACTTTGTGTTCAAGTCACTCCCTGGGCATCTGGAAGGTGCCAATCGCTACATCAAGTTCGCGTTCTACGTTCTTGACAACGAACTCCGGCTCGGAGTGCGCGCCTGGGGGCCGCCGTCCTTGGTCGCCAAGGGAACTGTCTGGTCAGGGGCGGCCGCGGACATTTGGGGGACATACGCCAGTGAGTTGTCGACGGGGTCCACTCAGCCACTCTAGGTATCGTCGGCTGGTCGCTCAGCGCTGAGTCTGACGACCTCGGTCGGCCGGACCCCGGCGAAAAAGTGCGATCCGTGACGGACCACAGCCAAGGGTATGGCGACAGCGACGTCGATATCCGGTGCCAGTTGCGCCAGAGACGGGTAGTGACCCACATCTGATTTCAGCGTCCCCGAAGCAGGGCTGGGCGGACGCTGAACACCGGATTGCTTGCGAATTCCCTGGCGTCTTCCGTTGAATTAGATTCAAGCCCGCTTCTTGCCCGAACGCACAATCCCGGAAAAGTCATGGAGGTCGGTATGCCGCAGATTTCCGTCGATTATTCCGAAGGCCTGATATTTGACCGCCGGGGCTTCGCTCGCGCCCTGCATGCGCTGACAGCCAAGGTGATCGGCGGCCCGATCGCCGACTGCAAGACGCGATTCCGCCGGACTGACGAGACCTTCATCAGTGATGGCGCTGAGATGCACGCCATGGTCTTCGTTGAGTTCTGGATCTTGTCCGGTCGTACCACTGCGATCAAGGCGCAGCTGAGCGAATCCACCCTTGCGCTCCTGCAGGAGAGCGTGACGTCCCCTCAAGGCAGTCAACTCCATCTTGCCGTGAGCGTGTGTGACCTGGACTCCGACGTCTACCGCCGCGTGCGCGTATCAACCTGAAGATGTCACATGCTCCGGGTCCAGATCGTCTTGTGATCAGGCGGCTTCGAACAGGGCTCCCCAAGTAGAGGCGGTATGAGTGACCACGCTGGTTACTTCGATCCGCGGCCGGTAGAGCTGATGCGGAGAGCCTGGCGCGTCTGGTAGCCCGAAGGTGCCGGGTCCAGGTCGCTGAGTCAGTGGGCTGTCTGACCCTTCACCGGTCGCGGTGGTGGTAGCTGGACAAGGCCGCGCAGTTGGCCACGCGTTCTGTCCATGATGTCGGCGAGCTGGGTCACCTGTTCGGGGGTGAGCTGATCGATGAGTCCTTCTCGTACCACTTTCAGATGCCCGGGGGCGGCCTGGTGGAGCACCTGGCGGCCTGCCTCTGTGAGGACGGCGAGCACGCCGCGCTCATCTGTTGGGTCGGTTTGGCGACGCAGCAGCCCGGCCTTTTCCAGTTGGGCGACCTGGTAGGTCAAGCCGCTGCGGGAGCAGACCATCAGGCTGGCGAGTTCGGTCATGCGGCGGCGCTCGCCGGGGCCCTCGCTGATGCGGGTGAGGATCTCGTACTGAACCTGGGTGACTCCGCCCTCCTCGCGCAGTTGGGTGTCGACGAGGCGCTGGAGGAGGTCGTAGGTCTCCAGGAGGCCGGTCCAGGCCCGCATCTCGGTCTCGTTAAGCCAGCGGAGCTCGTTCATGGGTCCAGGATACGCCAATTGCTTCGAACTCGAAATAAGTTTACAGTCGGCGTGCGCTTCGAATTCGAAGCATCTGGAGGTTCCTCGCCCAAGACCAGGGCGCGCCTCCTCCCTGCTGACCACGAGTACTGGAGAACCTGATGAAGATCGCAGTCATGGGCACCGGCA
The DNA here is from genome assembly GCF_007827595.1 of Streptomyces sp. BK340. Taxonomy (GTDB): domain Bacteria; phylum Actinomycetota; class Actinomycetes; order Streptomycetales; family Streptomycetaceae; genus Streptomyces. The sequence continues at coordinate 118,086 of NZ_VISR01000011.1, read as the reverse complement.
ATGTCGGCCTCCCCCTGGCCAACGGCCTCGAGGCGGTCGGCCACGATGTCACCACCGTCGACTCCTCGGTCCCCGCCGAGCAGGTCGCCGCCCTGGTCGCAGACGCAGACACCGTCGTCCTGGCCCTGCCCTACGATGCGGCCCTCGGCCTGGACGAGCGCGTCGCCGCAGCCCTGTCAGGTAAGACCGTCATCGACGCCACCAACCCCCTGGCCAGTGACTACATGTCGCTCCGCGTGGGGCACACCACCTCCGGTGGTGAGCAGGTGGCGGCCGCGCTCCCCGGTGCCAAGGTCATCAAGGCGTTCTCCAGCGTCCTCGCTCCGAACCACGCGCACGCCACCATGGCCGAGCAGCAGCTGTTCCTGCCCGTCGCCGGGGACGACGAGCTGGCGAAGAAGACTGTCATCGAACTGGCAACCGAACTCGGCTTCGACGCGGTGGACGCCGGCCCCCTGTCCAACGCCCGCTACATCGAGCCCGCCACCGAACTGCTGATTCAGCTCGCGTACGGCAAGGGCCTGGGCACCGGCATAGGCCTGGTCCTCGCCCGCGCCTGACCCCGCTCGGCCCCCTGGGTGTGTCCCGCTGGAACCCAGCCGGACACACCCACGGCCGCCCCTCGCCTCCCAACGTCCGAAAGACACGATGACCACGACCACCGCGTACGCCTGCAACCACTGCAAAACGGTGATCTTCACCTCGGACCGGATCATCGGCCGCCGCGCGCTGTGGGACCTGGGCGAGTACACCGCAGACAGCTTCCTGATCAGTGCCCCGCACGACTGGTCCGTGCTGCGCCGCTACGACACCAGCCTTCACCAAGGCTGGTACTGCTGCCGCTTCATCCTGATGCGTATGACCGAGGACAAATTCCGTACCGGCGACGCCCTGATCGTCTACGCCGACTCGGTCCACCCCACCAACGCCGAAGCACCAGCGGCATCGTCGGCCAAGCACCCGGCTGTACGTCTGACCGCCTCCGACTTCGACGACGTCCTCGCGGCGCCCGCCATCGCCGACCGGCTTGCCCTCGTCAAACTGGGCGCAATCTGGTGCCCGCCCTGCCGACTCACGGATCAGGCGATCGCCCGGATCCAAGCGGGAGGTGGCGTCGGCGGCGTGGAGTTCTTCGAGGTCGACATCGACGAAGAACCCGAGCTCAGCTCCCGTTTCCCCATCCAGTCAATCCCGTACACCCTGCTCTACCGAGCAGGCCGCCGCATTCCAGTGCACTCCGCGCGATTTCACACCGTCGACGGCGGCCTCGTAGGCGGGATAGGCACCGGCGTCCTCACCACGATCCTCACCAAGGCCCTCCGCCAACTCGCGCAGGGCGCCACCACCATCGAGCTCTGAGGCCATGCACGCCATACGCCACCACCGCTTCGGCGACCCCGATGTCCTGCGCTGGGAGCAGATGCCCACCCCCGAGCCCAGCCCCGGCGAGGTGCTGCTGCGCGTTGAGGCAGCCGCGGTCAACCGCTACGACCTGCTCTCCCGCGCTGGCATCAATCCCAAGCTGCCGCTGCCCCGCATCGTGGGCATCGACTGCACCGGCACCGTCGAGCACTACGACGGTCCACGAACCGACCTGGCCCCGGGCACGTCAGTCGTTGTACTCGGGGACCGCCTCGGCAACGGCGGTCCCGGCGCCTACGCAACCCATGTCTGCGTCACGGCTGACGAGGTCTTCCCCTTGCCACCGGACACATGTGACATCACCGCTGCCTGCCTCGGGATCCCCTACATCACCGCCTACTACGCCCTCTTCCAGCGGCATCACATCCGCCCAGGTGAAACTCTGCTTGTGCCAGGAGCGGGCGGAGGCGTTGCAACGGCCGCCATTCAGCTCGCCCACCACGCCGGCATCCGCGTCCTTGCCACTTCCCACGGCCCGGCGCGCTGCAACCGAGCCCGGCGCCTGGGCGCCGACGAATGCTTCGACTACAGAGCCGACGACATCCCCGCCCAGGTCCGCAAGGCCACCGACGGCCGCGGCGTCGACGTCGTACTCAACGCCGTCGGCGGCGACACCATCGCCCAAGGCCTTCAATGCCTGCGCGACCGCGGGCGCCTCCTGGCCATTGGCAGCGCTCAGGGGCGCCAGTTCGCCTTCGACGGCTTCCGCTTCTTGCTGCGCGAACAGCAAGTCATCGGCGTCAACGTCACCCCACTCACTCCCACCCGCCGTTTCGCAATCTTCCAGAAACTGCTGGCACTGATCCAGGCCAGCCACATCACCGTCCCCATCGACCACTTCCAGCCGATGGCACAGGCCGCCGAAGCCCACCGGCGTATCGAATCCGGGGCTGCTCTCGGCAAGACCGTACTCATCCCCCCACCTGCCTCCTGACCAGCGAGTATCGGCCGGGCAGCGCATGGCATGGGGACACGGTCAACGCAGCGCTCGCATGGCCTTGAGGCCTCGACCCTTCAGCGCCGTAACCCACACCCCCACCCCAACGCCTGTGAAGGCCGCAGGCGAAGTTCCTCGCCAGACACGAGGCGCTGGACGATGCTCCCCCTCATCAGGCCGCAACTCAGCCGCCCGTCGGCTCACGGTGGCGATGAACAACACCACTGCCACTGCGATCGGGGCGTAGCTGAACAAGATGAGCGTGACGAGCGAGACCTGGGACAACATGAACAGCACGCCGCTGATCACCGGGCCGGAAGCTGTTCAGACACAGCGCAGAAATAGCAGCACACCCGGGCCCACGCCATCCGCGGTTGCACCTGCCATCGAGAGGGCGGGCGCGCATCCTGATCGCACTCTCTCGGGCCTCTGACCCCGCCCGCCCCCGTACCCCGTGAGCTCATCGGGGGCGGGCGGACCAGGCCCCGGCCGGACACTGATCCGGCCGGGGCCGCCTTGCAGTGAGGCCACTTCGGCACGACGACCCTGGACGCACACGCGTAGGTGTCCCACGCCAACAGGAGTAGGCAGTTTGGCCAACGGTGACAGAGCGCGGGCCACGGCAAGCGGGCATCGAGGGGATCCACCGCATCGCTGTTGAGGACCCCAGTTCGCTCGGGTCGCGCCAGTTGCTCAAGTACATCGGCCACGAGGTTCTTCCCGTCCCCGTGGATGCGAGCGGCCTCGACGTCGGAGCGCTGCGTGCCAGTGGCGCCCGGGCGGTGCTGCTGACCCCGGCACACCAGTTCCCGACCGGTGTCGTCCTCGACGGGGAACGCCGCCGCGAGCTGCTGACCTGGGTGGCCGACGGCGGGGTGGTCATCGAGGACGACTACGACGCCGAGCACCGCTACGACCGGCCGCCGGTGCCGGCGCTGCGCTCGATGCTGCCCGACGGCGTCTGCTACGCGGGCAGCATCTCGAAGCTGCTCGCGCCCGCACTACGGGTGGGCTGGATCCTCGTACCGTCGGGCCGCCTGGACGCCCTCGTGACAGCCAAGCGATACGCAGACCTCGGGAACAGCGTCCTCACCCAGCTTGTCCTCGCCCGCCTGATGGACTCGGGGGAGCTGGAGCAGCACCTGCGCCATGTGCGGCTGCGCCACCGCCAGCGCCGGGACACGATGCAGCGAGCCCTCCAGACGCACCTCCCCGGCGCCCGTATCCACGGACCGGCCGCCAGCCTGCACCTCGTGGTCACCTTCGGGGACCCGACAGGCGGCGACCGGGGCAGCGGCTTCCGCGACACCGACCTTGCCGGCGCCGCCCTCGCCAAGGGGGTCAAGACACATTCCCCTGTCCTGGCACCGGATCAACCCAGGCCCTCCCGGCCTGGTCCTCGGCTACGCCGCAAGCCCCACCCACCAGATCGACGAGGGCATCATCACCATCGGCACCGCGTTGCGCGCCCTCCTTTGACTGACCCCGACGCCGCGCGGGCCGAGACCCGACAGTTCAACGTCTGCTTCACCGCCCGCGTGGTCGGCGGCCTACTCACGATCTCGGACGAGTCAACGGAGCTGCGGTTCGTCCAGCCGCACGAGGTAGATCATCTGCCGATCCACCACACGCAGCGGCTCCGGATCGGTCACTTCCTGGAGCACCGTGAGCAGCCCTACCTCGGCTGATCGAAACCAGGCATCCTCATGAGGCCGCGCGCGGCCATCGCCTCGATCTGCCAGGCCTGGGCCAGCTCCTCGAATTCCCTCATCCTCTCAGGGGCACTGCCACCTCCCTCGCGGAGGAAGCTCACGAGCGGGCCGCCGGCCGGTGCGTCGGCGTCGCAAATTCCGCAGAGCTGGATGACGATCTGTTGCCCGAAGGCGTTGAGATCGAGCATCTGTCCGCTGATGATTACCCGGTTCGCGTCGCATCGGGTACACGGCGGCAGGCTGGGGGCTCGCTGGGTCTCGTGGCGCATTTCAGCCCTCTGTAGTGGGGCGGCTATCTAAAGGTTGTGTGCCGAACGCGGTTTCAAGAGGTACTCAGGGCGCCGCTTCGTCCTGCCCGGGCTCCGAGTAGGGCGTGAACCACAGCGCTCCCACTCTCCGTTCTCCGGGTTGGTGGGGCCGTTCGCGGCTCCGGCACTGGTAGCCCTCCCGCTTCTGTGGCCAGTCGGTACAGGGAGGGCGGCAGCGCCCCCGGATACAAGGCGGAGACGCTGTTGGCTAATTCGGGGGCAGGCCCTTCTCAGCCCCGCCGGGCTTCGGCTCGGCGGGGCTGAGTGCTGCGAAGTGGCTGGTGCGGGTGCGGGCCCGGGGTGTGCCGGTCAGGTGGGCGTCGATGCGGACGAGGTTGATCGCGGCGCCGGTGAGCTGGTGCTGGAGGCTGGTCTTGGCCAGGCCCAGGTAGCGGGATCTGCGCAGGCCGCAGCGGTTGATGCCCTGGGAGATGGTGCCCTCGACGCCGGCGTGGGTGTTGTAGCGGGTCTTCCAGGTGTCGGTGTCCTGCTCGGCGCGGGCCTGGCGGAGGGCTTCGTGTTCCTGGCGGGGCCGCAGGGTCAGGCGTCGGCCGAGCTTCGAGGTGGTGCACCGCTCACGGACCGCGCAGGGACGGCACAGCCCGCCGGCGAAACGGACCCGGATCACCGGCGTGCCCTCGGGAGAGCGGTCCGGGCCCCAGCAGGTCGTGGTCTTCCCGCCGGGGCAGGTGACCTGCTCTGCTTCCCAGTCGATGGTGAAGTCGTCGGCGGTGAATCCATCGCCTGCGGCGGCCTGGTGACTGATGGCGGCGGCGACTGGTCCGGTCAGCGGGATGCCGTACTGGCGACGGGCACTGACCAGTACGTGCGCATCGACGTATCCGGCGTCAACGAGGTGCTCTGTGGGCAGACGGCCCGCCCTGGCGAGCTGGGCATGCACGACCTCGGTCATCGATACATCGGGCACCGTGGCGTCGGTGGTGTCCACGTTCGTGATCAGGTTCGGGATGTCCGGCTCGCAGGTCTCGGTGAGGTGGACCTTGTATCCCGCCCATGCGACATCCCGCTTGACGCTGTTGCGGACCTCAGGGTCATAGGGGTTGACCAGGCAGATTGCGCCCGGCGGCCGGTCTTTTGGGTCCCTGCGCCTCACCTCGCCCTCGACCTGGTGGAAGTTCTGCACCCACATCTGCCGAAGGTGCTCCACCTGCGGAAGCGTCCCCAGTTCCTGCGGTGCCGTGCGGGACCAGACGGCCTGAAGCAGCCGTGTCCCGTCCCGGCCGATCCGCAGCCCCATCTCGTCCCGCTGGGTGCGGGCCTTGGGGAACCGGGAGTCCTCGGCCCTGGCGGCGTAGCGCTTGAACCAGTCCGGCTCGGCGACCTCGGCCAGCCAGTCGGGAGCAGCCTGGGCCAGCGTGTTCAACGCCGACCGCAACGTCTCCGCCACCCGCTCCAGCCAGACGACGTCCCGGGCCGCTGTCAGCACGTGGGTGGAGTCGGTCCTCGCCCGGCCGGCCGTCTTCAAAAGCCCTTTCTCCCCGGCCGCGGCAAGGATGCCGTCCAACACCCGCAGCCCTGCATCCGCCTCCACCAGACGGTCCCGGAACTCCGAGAGCACCGAGAAGTCGAACCCGGGATCACTGAGTTCCAGCCCGAGCGCGTACTTGAAGTCGATCCTCGCCCGCACCGCCTCTGCGGCCTGCCGGTCGGTCAGCCCCTCCACGAACTGCAACACCAGCACGAGCGCCAGCCGCCCCGGCGACCAGGCAGGCTTCCCTCGCGCCGGGAACAGGTCCGCGAACTCCTCGTCGCTGAACAGCGGCCCCAGCTCGTCCCTGACCCGGATCGCCAGGCTGCCTTTAGGGAACGCGGCCCGCGCCACCCGCACCGTCTCCGCCGGGACCTCACTCGGCCCGCTCGGCTGCATCGACACCCGCACCCACCCCACACGACAACGTCGGCCTTCGGCACAGCCGGGTGCGGGAGCCGGGCCGCATCGCGATGAGTCCGGCCACGGACAGGCGTCCCGAGCGTCGGCCGCTCACCGTCACGACCGGGGTGCGGCCTCGCCGGCCCCAAGTGCGTCCCGGCCGTCGCGTGAAGCCCGCCTCGTCCTCGAAGCAGACGTAGCCCCCGCACGCCGCCCGGGCTCTTTTACCTCGGCCCAAGTCGCCTCCTTCCATCCGGTCACGGCCTGCTCGTCGCGCTCGGCGACCCGCCGGGCGGGGACCTGCGGGCTGAAGCCGAGCCGGTGCATCAACCGTGTGGCCCCCGAGACGCTGTAGGAGACGTGGAACTTCCTGCCGATCAGCGTGGCCACCCTCGCGGCCGTCCACACCTGGTCCTCCACCCAGCCATGCGCGGCAGGACCCTCATCGAGGTACGCGGCCAGCTTCTCCAGACAGCGCGGGGACAGTCGGCATCGCGATCCACTCGGGCCACGGGAAGCCAGTGCCCGCGCGCCGCCGTCCCGCCACATCTGGTGCCACTGGTAGGCCGACTTCGGACTCACCCGCAGCCGCCGTGCGACCTCCGTCGGCTTGATCTTCTGCTCGAACAGCTCGGCTGCCTGCATCCGTACGGTCTCCCGGCGCTGACGTCCCGCAGGACTCAGCCCGCCCCGATCCGCATACCTCATACACCAGGGGATACAGACAACAGTCCGGGTCCATCAGGCACTTCGAAGAAGATCACCCTAACGAGCCGAAGTCAGTATCGCCGTAGACGCCTAAGGAGTGCGCGGTGACATCCGAGAAGTCCAATCGCGATCAGCGCCCCAGGGAACGCACGGAACGCGCGGGCCGCAGGCCCGGAGAGCTCAGCAGCCTCGACGTGTGGGCCCGGTCCGCCCCGATCCGCCTGGCGGGCTACGAGGACGACCTCGCCGAACCCCACATCCTGCCGAGCGTGGACTGACCCACCGGTCTTCAGTGCCCCGGAGGGTGTGAGCGCGACGGTGCGCCGTCGTGCGCCCAGGGGGTGTGAGTTGGCCTACTGATCAGATGGCCTCACGGACGGCTCTCCCTGATCCAGCTCACAGACGGTAGGGGTAGAGCCGCAGCGCCCCCGGTCCGACAGCCGGGGGCGCTGCCGTGGACCCATCCAAGTGAGTTGTCTGAAGAAGGTCCGAGTAGCCCAGACGTTGGCCTGCTCCAAGACGTCGGCGACCCTGGGCAGCGCCTGGACAACCACGACCGGCGGCTCACCCTGGCTCGGCACCTGGCGGACGCACACCCGGACTTTGCCGACGCCGCATACCGACGGCTGCAAAACGTGTGCGCACTCCCGGAAAGCGTTGCCCGGCTGATGTGATCACTCTCCAGGGGATTCTCTCTTCCCGGCCAAACCCTGGTGGCAGTGAGGACTGAACCACCGCGGCTCTTTCCACCGTTCTCCGAGATGGCGGAGCCGTGCGGGGCTCCGCTGCAGACGGCCCTTCCCGGCCCCAGCCAGGCGGCACAGGGGAGGGCCCACAGCGCCCCCGGATGCAAGGGCCGGGGGTGCTGTCGTACGCCCATCCGGTTGAGGTGTCTAAAGAAGGTAGATCCTCGCTGGTGCCGAATGCCCTCACATTCGGCCCCCCGTGCCCCGCGCCCTTCATGCAGATGTTGATCACAGCGCTGCCGTGCTTGCGCATCTACCCTCGCCATGCGCACTGCACCAGCCGCAGCGGTGCCTCGACGTTCACCGTGAACGTCGCACGCCACGCCTGGGGGTCGACATCCGTGAACGGCCCGGTACGGCTGATCGGTCCCCGCGTTGTTGATCAGGACGTCGCGTCGGCCGAACTCTCCGACGGCCAGGTCCGTCAGCATCCGCGGCTGCTCCGGGTCGGGCTACGCGTAGCAGCGAACAACGATTGGCTGTGATCCCATATGGGGCGGTTCGTCGCCATCGAGCCAACGTGTTGATGCTCCGTCCCACCTCTCCAGACGACATTCACGGCCTGATCGGCTGGGAGAGCGAGGCGGACACCTCGATGTGGTTGGGCGAGACTGAGCTTGCTTGGCACAACCGTGCTTTGGCCGATCCCGATCAGGAGCACGTCGTCGCCGTGGACGGCGAAACTCTCGTGGGGTTGGGTCTGATGCAGGTTCGGGTGACCCGATCGTGCAGCAGACCCCCCATTCCCACAGCCTGGCAGCGTGAACATCCCCTCAACTTCGCGGACTTCGCGTTCCACGGCCAACCAAGCGCAAGGCCGTCAGCGCGCCGGCGATGGCGCGCCCGATCCCCCGCATGAGTGGTGAACAGCGAGGGGTGACGAGCGTGCGTGAGGCGGTGACGCTGCTGCCGACGAGCGCCAACCCGACCATGCCCGGAAGGAGCCGGGCGAACAAAGCAGGGAGCGTATCCACACGCCCTCGCCATGGACGTCATGGGCAGGCAGGTCCACAACACCATCGTCCCAGGGGATCAAGAATCCACGCCGGATTGTCGGCCCAATCGACACGGGATCGGCGGGCTATGAGCGTGCTGCCGTGATGCCGCAGCGGACCGACGGACCCACGCCGCCCACCGCCGCGAGGGGCGGCCCAGCGGTGACGATGGCGGGGCCGCCACGGTGAAGTGTCGGGCTTGTGAACTCTGCCGCGCTGTCGGTCCGTGTTCTCCCCAGAGGGGCAGCCTCAGACGTTGTCACATTGGGAAGTCGGTGCCATTGATCATGCCCGGGATGTTCCAGGCTCAGCGGGGCCCGTCGCCGCGGCGGCGCCTGCTCGCTTCGCTTTGTGCCGCTCTCGCTCTTCTGGCGCCGATGATCTACATCACAGCGCAGTTCTGGGATGTCACGAGCCGCGACCTGGAATTCGTGCAGGCCGAGCGGCAAGGCGTCGTGTATCTGCGGCCCATGAGCGAGCTGGTCGCAGCGCTTGCTGACGCGCAGTCCGTTGCGGTGGCCGGCCGCCGTCCGGACACCGGGGAGATCAACCGGGTCGTGAAGGAGCTCACGCAAGCGGACAGGACCGTCGGCGAGAGCCTTCGCGTCCACGACAGCTGGACCGCTCTGCAGACCAAGATCGATCAGCTGCAGGCCACTCCACAGGTCGGCAAGAGTGCTTACTCGACGTACTCCGAGACGATCGATGTGGCACTCATTCTGATGCTGCGGATCGGGGACACCTCGAACCTCATCCTGGATCCTGAGATCGACAGCTACTACCTGATGGACGCGGGAATGCTGCGGCTGCCTGCGCTGATCGCCGACAGCGGTCGCATGCTCGACCTGGAGGTCCTGCGTAACCAAGGCACCGGCAAGGACCTACCGCTCGCCCGCGTGCTCGTGGCTCGTGACCGGGTGAGCACCGCAGCTTCTGCTGTCGAGGCAGGGCTTGCCAAGAGCTTCGGTGCCAGTGCCAGCGGCACGATCGGCAAGGGCTTCCTCGACAAGATCGACGCGTTCCAGGCGGCTGTCGAGCCACTGGCACCGAGTACTCCTCTCGTCGAGCAGCCTCTTCCGCCGAGCGTCGAACTCATGCGCTCCGACCGCTCCCAGCTGTCCCAGACTGCGCTCCAACTGGACACCTCCACGCTGAATGCGCTGGACCACCTGCTCGGAGCACGGCAGCAGGACACCGAGGAGAACCGGCAAGGGGTTGCGCTGGTCCTGATCATCTGTGCCCTTCTCGCGGGGGCGGCGATGTGGCTGCGAAAGGGCACTCGGCTCTTCCGGGGCAAGCCCCGGCCACCGGGCCGGACCGGCGGCAGGCGGGCGTCGGGCTCGGCCGACCACCAGTACGCCGAGCAGTCCGACGGTGATGAGCATGCCGGGAGCCACCCGGACGCAGGATCGCCCGGCCCGGAAAGCAACGGTCGGCTCGCGCGGGGGAGTGTGGCCGATGCGGCTCGGTGATCTGCGGGTACGGCACCGTATCGGGGTACTGGCCGCGGTTCCGCTGACAGTTTCGCTGCTGCTCACGGCTCCCCTCGTCATCGAGCGCATGCAGTCGGCGAGTGATTCGGCACGGTCCGCCTCGAAACTAGAACTGGCACGGCAGGTGGGCGGTGTCATCGCCGATCTCCAGCGGGAACGTCTGCTCTGCGGTGCGTATCTCGCCATCCCGGGCAGCGCAGGCAACCCGGTCGTACAGCAGGCAGCACGCACCGACGCGCACGTCAGCGACCTGCGGGAGCGGCTGGAGAGCGGAGAGTCTCCAGCCCTGACGGCCGCACTGGGCGATGTCTCCGACTTGGACCGGGCCCGGCGCCTGGTCCTGGAAAGAGGCCTGACCTCGACGGATGCCAACACCCAGTACAGTGCGCTGATTTCCGCGCTCATCAACGCGCTCAGACTGAACACCACAGACGTGGGTGCGTCCGAAGGGACCCTGAGGAACGAGCAAGCAGCAATGGAGGCTCTGCTGCGCGTGCAGGAAGACAGCAGCAGCCTCGGCGCCTCCCTGCTGGCGGTGGTGTCGAACCCCGATCAGACACGGCAGCTGATGGGTGAAGTCGAGGGCCGGACAGCCGAGGAGGCTGCGGAGAGAAGCCGGTTCTTCCGGGTCGCCAGCCCCTCGGAGGCGGAACTCTTCCAGGCGGTCGAATCCGGCAGCGCCGCCGCCAAGATCAAGAGTTATGCCGACGCGCTGGCCCTTTGGGCGTACGCCGACCAGGACGGCGGACTGCAGCACAGTGAGCGCCCAGATGGCGTCACCGTCCCGCGCATTCTGGCGGCCGCCGACTCCCAGGACCAGCTGCGGCTGCTGGTGCAGAACAAGACCTCACGAGACGCCTCCGCACTTGCCTCCGACCGTGCGACACAGGCGAACAGCCTGGCAGTCCTCTTCCTCCTGGCCGCTCTTGCGCTCTCGATCGGCATGGTCTGGCTGACCACGCGGATCGCCCGGTCCATAGCCAAGCCGCTGGGACTGCTGCACGGTGCTGCCGAACAGGTTGCGCAGGCCGCCGATGCCGAGTTGACCCGTGTGGCAGACGATACGGTCGCCGGCTCATCCCCCGCCGAAACAGCAGCGCATCTGATGCGGGTCCCGGAACTGGGCAAGGACGAACTCGGTCAACTGGCCGTGGCCTTCAACCGCGTCCAGGAGTCCGCCGTCACCCTTATAGAGCGACAGGTGCGCAGCAGCACCAACACCACCGCCATGCTGGGCAACGTCGGGCGCCGCACGCAGAATCTCGCCGCGCTGCAGCTGTCGATGATCGACGCGATGGAGCGTGGCGAAACCGACCCTGCACTCCTGGAGCGTCTGTACCGGCTGGATCACGTCTCGTCCCGGCTGCGCAGATATGCGAACTGCCTCATCGTCCTCTCCGGTTGGGCCGAGCCGGAACTACAGGGCTCAACGGTTGGGCTGAGCGAGCTGACGCGCTCCTCACTGAGTACGATCGAGGAGTTCCAGCGCGTCCAAGTGGGGCACATGCCTGCAGTCCAGGTGGCTCCCCATGCCGCATCGGACTTGGCGCTCCTGATCGCGGAGCTGCTCGACAACGCCACCTCCTTCTCGCCGCCGGCCACATCCGTCGAATGCTTTGCCAACCAGCTGCCTGGCGGGAACGTCGAGATCCGGATCATTGACCACGGCATCGGCATAACCGCATCCCGCCTCGCGGAGGAGAACGCGCGGCTCGTCCGCCAGGAGCGACTTGATCTCGTGCCGACCGAGGTTCTCGGACTGTTCGTTGTAGGACGGTTGAGCAGACGCCACCACCTTCAGGTACAGCTGGACCATACGCCGGGCGGCGGTGTCACCGCCCACATCATGCTGCCCCCTGAGGTATTCCGAAGGACGGAGCCGGCTGAATGGGAAGCGGCATCACGCGAGCTTGAAGCTGCCTCCGTGGCTTCGAAGGCGGACGCCGTTGCAGAACTGCCGCGTCAGGCAGGTGCGCTCGAGGAACTGGACCTGCCGACCGGGACGCCCGCGCTCACTCTCGTTGCGTCGGGGGGACAAGTGTCTGTCTCCGAGGAGCAGGTCACGGCCGACACCTCGAGCAACACGGGGCGGATACTGTCCGTCTCTCCTTCGGGCGCGGGTGCCTTCGACTGGTTCAACCGGCAACTTGAGGACGAGATCAAGCGCGTGCTGGACCACCGGCCGGTGCCGCTCGGACCTGACCCCGAGGTGCCCGAGTCGTTCCCGCCTCCCGCTCCCTGGCCCGCACTGGTAGCGGTGCCGACCCCATCGGATGATCAGGACCGGTCCCGGACCTCCGCGGATGTGGCCGCCCCGGCGCCCGCGTCGGCAGACTTCGGAGCCTTCGCGGAAGGCAGGCGGGCGCAAGGTCGCCTCGCACGCAGGGTGCCAGGTGCCCAGCTGCCTACCGGATCCGTCGCTCCGGAGAACGGATTTCTCGGCGTTGGTGCTGTGGATCCAGAAGCAGTACGGGCCATGATCAACGACTTCGAGGCCGGCGTAGCGCTGGCCGCGGAAGCCGGCACGAGTCCAGAGCGAGATTGAGATGAGGAAGTCTGAAATGCAGCTGAATCCGTCTTCTGGGCTGAGTACCGATGCCGCTAACTTCAACTGGCTGCTGAGCCGGTTCGCCGAGGGCACCGCCGGAGTTCGCGACGCAATCGCCGTTTCGGCCGACGGGCTCATGATCGCCTCATACATCGCGGGGGAGCGGGCGGACGCCGACCGCCTCTCCGCCATCGTCGCGGGTATGACAAGTCTCGCGGGCGGGGTCGCCGGGTCCTATCGGCTGGGCGCACTCAACAAGGTCATCATTGACATGGCCGGCGGATACCTGCTGATCACCGCCATCGGGTGTGGATCGGTCCTCGGTGTCGTCGCATCCAAGGAGGCAAATCTCGGGCAGATCGCCTACGAGATGGCCTTGTTCGCCAACCGGGCCGGTTCCGCCCTGACCCCGGCACTCGTCCATGAGCTCAAGACCCACGCCCAGTCATGACGGCTTACCCACCCGAGCCGCCCTCAGACGGGGCCGGCACATGGACTCCGGGTCATCGGGACGCCGCCTTCGGTGAGGCCGTACCGCTCGGCCTCGCCCCCCGTCCGTTCCTCCTCACACACGGTCGCACACACAGTGCGAGCAAGGCCATCGCCATCGAGACGCAGGTGGTGGCGAGCGAACGCGCCCAGGTCGGATGGGAGTTCGTGACGTTCGAACGTCGCGACATCATCGAACTCTGTCGTGAACCCCTGTCCGTGGCTGAGATCTCCGCCCGTCTTGGCCTCCATCTGAACGTTGTCCGTGTCCTGGTCGGTGACCTGTACGCCGAAGGCCGCGTCACCGCCTATCTTCCCGAGTTTGATGCTTCCCAGGACGTCGACACCCTTCGGAGGGTCATCCGTGGTCTCCGCGCAATCTCCTGAATCCCACTCCGGCCCGCCGGGGAGACGCCCCCCTCTGCCGGTGAAGATCATCATCGCGGGGGGATTCGGTGTCGGCAAGACCACCACGGTGGGAAGCATCTCCGACGTCCCGCCGCTCACCACCGAGGCCGTCATGACATCGGTGGCAGCCGGGGTCGACGACAACAGTCTCACCCCGGACAAGCAGACGACCACCGTGGCAATGGACTTCGGCTCGCTCGCCCTTGACGACAGCCTGAAGCTCTACCTGTTCGGTACACCCGGCCAGGACCGCTTCGGCTTCATGTGGGGCGATTTGGTGCGCGGGGCCCTTGGCACGCTCGTGATCGTGGACACGCGCCGCATCGAGGACTGCTTCCCCGCGGTGGACTACTTCGAGAACGCCGGGATTCCCTTCGCAATTGGCGTGAACTGCTTTCCCGGTCAGGAGAGCTACTCGACGGACGAGATCCGTTGGGCGCTCTCCGTGAACCCAGCAGTACCCATAGTGGAGTTCGACGCGCGCAGCCGGGTTTCCGTACGCGACGCGCTGCTCGTTGTACTCGACCGGGCACTGGCCTGCGCTCAGGCTGCGGAGGCGTCGCAATGAGTGGGAAGCAACCTGTCGAGAGCCCCAACTGGAATGACATGCCCTACCGCATGAAGCACCGCAGGATGTGGGCATTTGGCGCCGTCCTGACGGCACTGCTGCTCGTACTCACGGCGTGCAGCGCCGACAACGCCGGCGCCAGCTACAGCCGTACGGTCACCATCGCCGTCGACGCCCCGCTCACTGGACCGCTCGCCCCGATGGGCAAGGGAATCGCGAATTCGGTGGAACTCGCGGTCCGACAGGCCAACAGAACCCAGGAAGTGCCGGGTATCACCTTCAAGACCACTACCCTGGACGATGGCGGGGAGCCCTCCAGAGGGAAGGCCAACGCCGAGCGCGCCGTGGGCGCATCCGATGTGATCGGCATGGTGGGACCACTCAACTCAGGTGTGGCGCTGTTCATGCAGGAGACTCTGGATCGCGCACACCTCACCCTGGTGTCCCCGGCCAACACCAACCCGACTCTCACGCTTGGTCCCGACTGGCTCTCCGGGGAGAAGGTACGTCGATACCCGTCGTATTTCAGGACGGTCACCACTGATGCCAGCCAGGGCCCCTTCGCCGCACAGTTCGCCTATGAGGGACTCGGTAAAAAGCGCGTTTTCGTGGTCGCCGACGACGAGCCTTACGGAAAGGGGCTGGCGGCAACATTCAGCACCGAGTTCATCCGGCAGGGCGGCACCGTGGCCGGGAGGGAAAATATCAGCCCGGGGGAGCAGAACCTTGGGGCTATTACTGCGGAGATCGCGGCGTCGAATCCCGACCTCGTCTTTTTCGGGGGCCTCTATCCTGAATGCAGTATGCTCAGCAAGCTGCTGAAGACAGTCACCCGGACCGATATACCGGTGATGGGCGGCGACGCGATTGACGACCCCGCGTATATCAAAGAGGCGGGTAAAGCGGCTGAGGGCGACTACGCGACGTCGGTCGGTGTACCGACCGATATTCTCAGCTCGGCTCGGTTCTTCGTCAGCAGCTATAAGATCGCCGCCTACAAGACGCCACCCGGTACGTACGGCGCGTACGCGTATGACAGTGCCTGGGCCATCGTCCAGGGAGTGAAGGGTGCTGTCGCCAACAATTCCGGCCGACTTCCCTCCAACCCGCGTCTAGCGGTCACCGATGCCATGCAGTCGGTCACGTTCTCCGGTGTGACAGGCCCGGTGTCATTCGACCGCTACGGCGACTCAACCGACAAGCAGCTGACCGTCTACGTGGTACGGGAGGGCAAGTGGACGCCCCTGAGGACGGGCTCCTATGTGAACTGAGCTCCGGAGGGAGCCCTGCGTAAGCAATAGTCACCAAAAGTAACCATGTAGGTGGAGTGGAATAGGCACGGCCTTCACACGGCACGGCCCTCCGCACCCGCGCGTTCCGGGTTGCGGGGCCGGGCTAGATGAGCACCATAAATGGTCTTGGTCTGCACCCGCGCGGCAGCAGGCCGGGGGATCAATACTGTGGTTATGGAGATTTCGGGACGATCCGACGAGCCGGAGCGGCCTGACGAGACTCCAGGGCAGGAAACAGAGCAGTCCGGGTCCGTCCCGCGCCGATCGCTGGGACGCCACCTGCGCAGCCTGGTCAGTGCGCGGAGCGTCGCCGGTCAGGTCTTCCTGTTCCAACTTGCGCTCGTTGTGCTGCTCGTGGCCGTGACCGTGGTGACGCTGCTGTTGCAAGACCGGCGCCTCACCACGGAAAGTGCCGCCGATCGGTCACTCGCGGTTGCCCAAGCCTTTGCCAACTCTCCAGGCATCGCGGCCGCGATGAAGAGCTCCGACCCCAGCGCAGTACTGCAACCCCGCACAGAAGCAGCACGGAAACTGGCTCATGTCGACTACATCGTCGCCCTGAGCCCCTACGGCTTCCGCTGGACCCATCCTGACCCCAGCATGATCGGGCAGCACGTCACCACTGGCTACGGCCAAGCACTCACCGGCGTCCCGGTTCAGAAAACCTTCGACAGCAGCCTGGGCCGGGCCGTTGACTCAACGGTCGCCGTCTTCGACACCAAGGGCTCACCGGTCGGTTTGATAACCGTGGGCGTCACGGTCAACCGAGTGAGCAGCGCGGCCCAGCATCAGCTGCCGATACTCATCGCCGTCGCGGGCGCCGCGCTATTGCTGGCTGCGGGTGGCGCGACGTTCGTCAGTTCCCGTCTGCGGCGACAGACTCGCGGTCTTGCGCCGGCGGAGATGACCCGCATGTACGAGCACCATGATGCGGTGCTGCACGCAGTGCGGGAAGGCGTGCTCATCGTCGGCGATGACCGGCGGCTGCTGCTGGCCAATGACGAGGCACGCAGGCTGCTGGACCTGCCACCGGAAGCCGAGCGGCACCATGTCACAGAACTCGGCCTGGCTCCCGACATCGCCGACCTTCTGGTATCGGGGCGCACAGCCAACGACGAAGTCTGCCTGGCCGGGGACCGTCTGCTGGCCGTCAATCTGCGGCCTGTCGATCCCAAAGAAGGACCGCCAGGCACCGTGGCCACCCTGCGCGACACCACGGAGCTGAGCGAGCTCACCGGAAAGGCTGAAGAGGCACGCCAGCGTCTGCAGCTGAACTACGAGGCCGCGCTGCGGATCGGAACGACCCTCGACGTGGTGCTCACGGCCGAAGAACTGGCCGAAGTCGCGGTCCCTATGTTCGCCGATTTTGCCACCGTCGAACTGCTGGACCCTGTACTGCATGGTGGGGAACCGACGGAGGCAAGTACCGAAGTACGTCGGGTCGCCGCCGTCGGCATACGCGAAGACCCGCCGTTCTATCCGGTGGGGCGGCTCATCCGCCTGGTCCCCACGAGTCCTGTGGCCACCAGCGTCACCACTCAACGCGCCGTTCTCGAGGCCGATCTAGCCGCCTCCGACGGCTGGCGCGCCCAGGACCCTGAACGGACCCAAAGAGTCATCGACTACGGCATCCACTCCCTGATCTCCGTGCCGCTGCATGCCCGTGGCGTCTTGCTCGGGGTAGCCGACTTCTGGCGCTCTGACCGCGAGCCCTTCGAGGAGGACGACCTGCCCTGCGCCGAGGAACTGGCCGCCCGCGCGGCCGTGTGTATCGACAACGCCCGCCGCTACACCCGGGAGCACACTACAGCTGTCACCCTCCAACGCAGCCTGCTGCCCGGCCTGCTGCCCGAGCACTCCGCCCTGGATGTGGGGCACCGCTATCTGCCAGCTCGGGCCGGGGTGGGCGGCGACTGGTTCGACGTGATTCCGCTGCCCGGCGCCCGGGTAGCTCTCGTCGTCGGCGATGTCGTCGGCCACGGCCTGCACGCCGCCGTCACCATGGGCCGACTGCGCACGGCAGTGCACAACTTCTCCGCCCTGGATCTGCCCCCCGACGAGCTCCTCGTGCACCTCGATGAGCTGGCCGAGCGAATCGACCAGGAAGCGGCCGCTGAAGGCAAGAACGCCGGCATCACTGGCGCCACCTGCCTATACGCCGTCTACGATCCGGTCTCCGGGCGCTGTTGTCTGGCCAGGGCAGGCCACCCCGGACCCGCCCTGGTGGGGCCAGACGGCAAAGTCACCTTTCCCGATGTACCCGTTGCCCCCCCACTGGGCATAGGCAGCGGCCTGCCGGTCGAGATGACCGAACTGCACCTGCCAGAGGGCAGCCAGTTGGTCCTCTACACGGATGGCCTTGTCGAGGAGCGGGGCCGCGACATCGACAGCGGACTCGAAATGCTGCGCGACGCCCTGGCGAAATCGGACGGGAGCCCTGAAGGAACCTGCCAGACAGTACTCGATGCGATGCTGTCCGCCCGGCCCAGCGACGACGTCGCCCTGCTCGTCGCCCGCACCCGCCTGCTCGCCCCGGACCAAGTCGCCGACTGGGACGTTCCCAATGACATCGCAGCTGTCTCCCGTATCCGAGCCGAGGTCACCAGCCAACTCGAGGCCTGGGGCTTGCACCAGGCCGTCTACACCACCGAGTTGATCATCAGTGAACTGGTCACCAACGCCATCCGCTACGGCATAGACCCCATCCGGACCCGGGTGCTGCGCGACGGGAACACCTTGATCTGCGAGGTCTCAGACGGCAGCAGCACCTCCCCGCACATGCGCCGCGCAGCCACCACAGACGAGGGTGGCCGTGGCCTGTTCCTGGTGGCCCAGTTCTCCCAGCGCTGGGGGACCCGCTACCTCGACCGCGGCAAGATCATATGGACGGAACAGGTGGTTGGTGACGAAGCGGCCGAATCAGCCACGGATGCGGATGCTCTGCTGGATCTGTGGACCGACTCGGGGCTCTGAGGGCGGCGTCATACGGTCACAGGGGGGCGTTGGCGCGGTGTCAAGAGGGGTTACCCACAGTGAAGTACGGTAGCTTGGTGGGGTCGATGCCGTAGGCCGCGCCGAGATAGACCGCGGAGAACTTGGTGAGTGTCCCATCGTCGATCATCTGCTTGATGATTCGATCGAGAGTCGCCTTGTTCGGCGACCCCTTCGGGTAAAGCGCCCCGTAGGGTTCGTCGGTCCTGTACTGGCCGACCACCTGAAGGTCTGCCTTCGGCTGTCTGGCGAAGGCCAGCAGAATCGTGCTGTCGTGCACGACAGCGTCCACCTCGCCGTTCGCGAGCCCTGCGATCATGTCCGGGGCGCTCTGGAACACCTTGACCGGCTTGGCCGGCTTCAGCCGATCCATGACGAACCTGGCGCCGGTCGTACCCAGAGCAACACCTATGCGGGCATTATGGATGCTTGTCGAGTCGATCTTCGCACCCTTCTTCACTCCCACTCCTTGTTCGGCGTAGAGGTACGGAGGAGAGAAGTCGGCTATTTCCTTACGCTTATCCGTTATCGTGATCTCGGACAGGGCGAGGTCAAAATTCTTCGTCTTACCCTCCGCGAGCGATGCGAAGGGAACGCTCTTCACCTTCACACGGCCGAGCCCGGCACGGTAGGCGATATTGGCCGCCATGCAATACTCGAATCCGTCCTTCACGGAATTCGGTGTACTTCCGTTCCACCAGCCCGGAGCAGGGAGACTCGCCTCGACTGTCAGAGTGTCGGCCGCTTCTGGCGTCAGCTTGAACTCAGCCCGTTTCCCGGAAACCAGACAGTCGCCGTATGCGTTGCCGCCCTGGTCTGCCTGGCTGGACGGACTGCTGCAGGCTGCCATGGCGAAGAGTGCCAAGCCGGTGGCAAGTGCGGTGATCGATGCTGCGGGACGCATCCTTACCTCCGAGGGGAAGCAGCCATTCCAGCTGTCAAAGAGGGGAGCGAGGCGGCCACCATTCATAATCGGGCATCGCCCAGATCGAGGACTGACCATATTTGAGAAGTCCACGGGCCATATGGGAAGTCCACGGGCCGCACGACTGTCTGTGCCAATCACCCCCCACTCTCAACAGTAAGGGGGAGACGGCGTAGGGGCTCGCCTGAGCATCCGGGTAGCGGCAGCGTTCAGGGTGACACTCAGTGGGGGTTATGAACTTCAGACCACGGCCGAGTACACCGGACCTGGCGACGGCCGCGGAATCCGCCATCCACTTGAGTGGCTCTGCGGCCTGCAGCGCGGGCAAGGCTTGCCGCTGGGTCCACCGGATCCACCCACCAGCCCGTGGGGCAGCTCGATGACTTCCTGCCAGCCCTGGCAGGTCTGGCATCCACCAGTGAAGTCATGGGAGGGGGCGTGGGGCTCGCGCCCTCCGGTGCGTGCTGCGGGGACCGGAGCCGTAGTGCGGCCCGAGGCCAGGCCGGCCTCTGAATCAACCGAAATGACGCGAAATGAAGCCATGCGTTCATGCTGACTCAGGAGCAGTGTGAAGTTCCAACGGTGATTCCTGATCCGTGCATCAGCGCCACTGATGAGGCCCCCGAGTGGGTGCGGCTGCGGGCTCTGCCGCCGCCCTCCCGCTCAATCGACCCGCCACCGACAGAGGCGTCAACCGGCGTCGTACGCGAGCCTTGTACCTCGTGTCGGATAGGAGCCGCGCGCCATGGACAAAATGTCCGAGAGGAGCCCGTATGCAGTGTCCTTCACAGTCGGCCGGTGAGACATCACGGAAACTGGACACAGCAGCTCCGACTTTATGCACAGTCCGAGACTCGCACCCCGCAATGGGTAGAACATGTTCTCCGGCTTGATGTCCGCCAAGCGCACCCGCGCATTGGCCGGAGCCCCATCGACCAGACTGATGGTGCCCATGCTCACCAGCCTTCCGCCCGACTCCCGCGCAGCGACCGCACGGGCGCGCACGGACTCATCTACCGGTTCGACCTCCACGTTTTCGAGTGGCAGTCGCCTGCCCCAGACCGCCGCACACAAAGCGGAAAGTTTGACGGCAGCATCCAGGCCGTCGAGGTCAAAGGATGGGTCGGTTTCGGCAATTCCCTCAGATACTGCTTGCGCAATTGCATCAGAGAGGGACACCCCCTCGGCCAGGGCGTCCAGCACGACATTGGAAGTGGAGTTGAACAACCCACTGATCTCGGTGATGCCCGCCGCCGGCAATGTGTGCTCGATGAGATTGAACACCGGGAGGCCGTCGGCAACGGCAGACTCGAAGCGGTAACTGACACCGTGCCGTACGGCCAGCGACCGCAGGTCGTCCAGGGCATGGGCGACAGGTCCCTTGTTGGCGCTTACGACGTCGCGCCCCGCCTGCAATGAAGCACGGATTACTTCGGTGGCTGATTCTCCTGTCCAGGGCTCCAGGGGAAGAGTTTCCACGATCAAATCCGCGGGACATGTACCGGCAAAGCGTGCAGCCGACATCCCAGGAGGCCCCTGATCGGCTCCCCGGTGTGCGCGATCGAGTAGGTCGGTGGGATCGATACCGTCGTCCGAGGACCGGCTCCCGAATCGTCGAGTGGCAATGCCGGTGATGACTATGTCGACACCACACTCGTTTCGGATGCGATCTCCCTCGTCACGAATGATGGCAGCTAGGGCTTTCCCTACCGAGCCGAAACCGACTAGTGCGATCCTTACAACCCTGGGCGGAACGTTGTGCATTGCACCTTTCTTTCCATTTGTTTTGTAGGCATGGGTCTTGATCACTGCTCGCCAGCTGAGCCGCATGGTCACCGGGGTGCGGCAGGACGCGAAGACAGCAAGGGGGGAACGCCGGATGCGGAGCCCGGCTCTACCCCCTGGCCAAGATGACGGCGACCACAGGCGTGGCATGTCTGCACTGCGGCGGTCCTGTTCGCCTGCCTATTCGGCGGCTTCTGCTCGCGTCTTTCCGCCTTACACAGCAGAAGTGCCGCTCGTCACCAGACGGTCGAGTTCGCAGATGAAACGGTCGATATCCTGAGTGGTGTTGTAATGGACCATTCCAGCCCGCAGGAGACCTCGTTCGACATCCATTCCGAGATGTTCCATGATGCTCTGCGCATAGAAGCTTCCATTCCACGTGTAGACACCCGCCCTTCCCAGGGCTCGGGCCACCGCTGCGGGCTCCATTCCGTCTACCGCTATGCCGAACGTCCCCACACGCCGTTCGGCGTCCGGCGAGGCCACTCCTGCGATGCGGACACCATTGAGTCCGGTGAACTGCCGCATGAAATGGTGCGCGAGTTCGGTCTCGTGATCTTCGATGGCCTGATAGGCGGTGTCGAGGGCGAGACGGAGATCGTCCCCCGCGCCCAGAGACGCCAAGTACTCCACCGCCGCGATGAACCCGGCTATCGCCTCGTGGGAGAGCGTCCCTGTTTCGAATCGGTGCCCCGGCGGCTCCTGCCCCGCGGGACGCACTCGCTCGGCAGGAAGGGACTCAGCCAGATCGCGCCGCATCCACGCCATCCCCAGATGAGGCCCGAAGAACTTGTAGGGCGAACAAAGCAGCACATCGCAGCCCATGGCTGCGACATCGATGCGGCGGTGCGCGGCATAGGCAACTGCGTCTACCCATGCGAGAGCACCCACGGAATGCGCCAGATCGGAAATTTCCCGCGCCGGCGTCAACGTGCCCACTGCATTGGAGGTCAGCGAGAAAGCAACGACCCGAGTGCGATCACTGAGCTTGGCGCGCAAGTCATCCATGTCCAGCGCCAGATCTTCCCTCAGACCGACCTGGCGCACGACGAGGTCGCGGTCCTGCGCCAGCAGCAGCCAAGGAGAGACGTTCGCCTCATGGTCGAGTGCGGTCGTGATAATTTCGTCACCCGGCCGGAGTGTACGGCCCATGGCGCGGGACAGGTTGAAGTTGAGGGTGGTCATATTTTGACCGAAAGCTATGCAGTCCGGATCGCCGCCGACGAATACGCCAGCCATGGAGCGAGCGCGTTCAATGATCCTGTCCGTTTCCACGGACAGCTCGTACTCGCCCTCAATGTTGGAATTTGCGGATCTCAGGTAGGAGCTCATTGCTTCGATCACTGATTCCGGAACCTGCGTTCCTCCGGGCCCGTCGAGATATGCCACAGGATGACCATCGGCGGTTACTCGGGAAAGGGACGGGAAACGACTACGAAGAGCCGTTACATCCAGCCTGCCCTTTCGCAGCTGCTGCGCTGTCAACGTACGTTCTCCCTTGATTCTGATGATTCCGGGCATGCGATGCAGCCCACATGATGTGTGTGATGGTCAGCCCCGACACGGGTGGCCAGTCGCGTAGAGAGAAGGGATGGCGCCTTGAGGGGCCACAGTGACCGGTGATCAGGCACACCGGCTTCAAAGGAGCGCGCTCACCCATCGTGTCACTCAATGGGCCTCTGATCAGCTCAAACGTAGGGTCCCCCGGGGCCGGCCGTCAAGCTCTACCCAGCCCAGTCCATTTGGGGGAACTCGAAAAGGACGACCGCGCTCTGAAAGCTACCGATGAGTTGTCAGTTCCCGGTGTCGGAGTCAGTACCCCTGGACCGTTCCGGGGCGCAAGAACGTACAAGACCCAAGGGCACGGTTCCCTTACCCTCCGGGCTGTGGTGCCCGCTTCATCGCGACCAGTGAGGAAAACGGAGATGAGCGAAGTCCTATCGTCTGCCATGGAAGCCATCGGTGCGACGCCGCTCGTGCGGCTCGACCGGATCACGAGTGGGCTGCACGGCACCCTCCTGGCCAAGCTCGAATACTTGAATCCCGGCGGGTCCAAGAAGGACCGCGCGGCAATGGGGGTCATCGAGGAGGCCGAAGCCTCCGGACTGCTCAGGCCCGGACAGCCCGTGGTAGAGCTGACCAGCGGCAACATGGGCACCGGGCTGGCGATCGTGTGCGCCGTCAAGGGCTACCCGTTCATCGCGGTCATGTCCAAGGGGAACTCACCAGAGCGGGCCCGGATGATGGCGGCGCTCGGGGCTGAGGTGGTCCTCGTCGACCAGCTGCCCGGATCCGCCCCCGGCCAGGTGACCGGTGGAGACCTGGAACTTGTCGAAGCCAGGGCGAGGGAGATCACCCAGATCGGCGGTGCGTTCCGCGCCGATCAGTTCCACCGCGCCGGCAACTGGCTCGCCCACTACCGCGGCACAGGTCAGGAGTTGTGGCAGCAGACGGACGGCGCGATCGACGGCTTCGTCGACTTCCTGGGCTCAGGTGGAACGTACACAGGGGTGACCAAAGCCCTCAAGGAACACAACCCGGCTGTGAGGTGCTTCGTTGCCGAACCCGTCGGCGCCGCAGTCGTCGCTGGCCAGCCCCTTACCGACCCCCATCACCCCATCCAGGGCGGCGGTTACGCCATGGGCGACCTGGACTTCCTTAAGGGCATACCGATAGACGGCTTCGTCCAGGTGACCGGCGATGAGGCGAGGATGGCCGCCCGTAGGCTGGCGACCCGGGAAGGCATCTTCGGAGGATTCTCCTCCGGTGCCAACCTCGCTGCGGCCATGAAGCTGCTGGAGGGCGAGATGCAGGGCAGGACGCTTGCCATCGTGGTGTGCGATTCGGGACTCAAGTACCTGTCCACGGACTTGTGGGCCCAGGCGTGAAACCCGTACGACACCAGCCCGCTCAGAGCTCCGGGCAGACGGCATTGCCAGGCGCGGATCTGGAACCTACGAGTCCCGAGGCGCTCCACGAGGACCAGCCCGAGGGTTGGATATGCACGTGCCTATTGGCCCAGTTCACGCAGGACCGATGAGGCTAGGACGGCGTCGACTGCGCCGACCCCGGTCAGGTCTGCGACGGTGATCGCGTCGTCCGGCCGCTCGACATGCTTTTCCAGCAGGAGGCCGACGGGGGTGTCGTCGGTGGCGATGACGGTTCCGGCACGGACGGCGTGGCCGAAGTCGCCGTGTTGCAGGCACTGGTGGTGGTCGTCGGTCGCGACCAGCGCAGCGCGTCCGAACAGCGCCGGGGGGAGCTCGTTCTTGTGGGGCATGTCAGTGCCGATCCCGGTCACGTGCGCGCCCTCCTGGACGTGGGCGGCTTCCAGTACCGGGACGGACGCGGGCGTGGCGGTGATGACCATGTCGGCGGCCGCCGCTTCTTCGGCGGAGGCGGGTCGGGCGTTGTGCCCGCGCGAGTTGAAGTTCTCACACAGCGCCCGTGCTTTGTCCTGGCTTCGGCCATGGACGAGCACTGTGCTGACCGGACGGAGCCTGCCGAGCCATTCGACTTGGAGGCGGGCCTGTTCTCCTGTGCCGAAGACGGCCAAGGTCGTCGCACTGGGGCGGGCCATGGCGTGGGTGATCAGCGCCCCCGCGGCTGCGGTGCGCCAGGTGGTGAGCAGGCCCTTGTCGTCGAGTACCGCGCGGATCTGGCCGGTCCGGGCGCTGACGACGCAGACCAGACCGTGGTTGGTGGGCAAACCGGCCGTGGGGTTGCGGTAGAAGCCGGTCGCGATCTTAACGGTGAAGTCGGGGGAGCCGGTGACCCAGCCTGCCTTGACGTGGCCGTCCCCGTCGGCCTCAGGGAACTCCAGGTGCAGTGGTGGCGGCACCGTGGTGCGGCCGTGGGCGTGGGCGATCAGGGATTCTCGGACTGCGTCGAAGACAAGGTCTGCAGTGGCTGCTTGTTCGATGTCGGTGACGTCGAAGACGGGCAGGGTCATCGGTGTTCTCTCATCCAGTGTGCGAAGGCGGCCAGGCCCTCCTCGGGGTTGGCGCGGCCGATGCCGATGCGGAACCTGTCGGTGGGGGTGGGGGTGAGTTCGGAGCGGTAGATGCCGGCGGGCAGCAGCAGGACGCCGGCTTCCTCCACCAGACGGGTGCAGAATTCCTCGACCCCTTCCGGCCCCAGATAACGCGGGTAGGCGACGCAGCCGCCGTCTGGTGCTCGCCATTCGAAGTCGTCCGGAAACTCTGCGAAGAAGGCTTCGAAGGCTGGCAGGTTCGCGTCGATCAGGGCCCGGTTGCGGTCAAGGATGACTCTGCGGGCCTTGAGCGCGATGCGGGCCAGGACCTCACTGGGAGCGGAGTTGCAGATGGTGGTGTAGTGCTTGGCCCTCTCCAACCGTGCGAGCAGGGCGCGGTCGCGGCAGGCGATCCAGCCGATCCGCAGGCCCGGAAGGCCAAGTGACTTGGACGTCACGTTCAGCGACAGGGCATGGTCGGAGAGGTCCGCGGCCTGTGGCAGGGTGCGGACCGGGTCGCGTTCCAGACCCCGGTACACCTCGTCGCTGAACAGGTGAATCGCGTTCTCGTCGCACATGCGCGCCAGTTCGGTGAAGTCGGCGACGCTGATGACCTTGCCGGTGGGGTTGTTGGGGAAGTTCACCGAGACCACTCGGGTGTTCGGGCGGATCGCAGCCTTGATGCGGTCGAGCTGCAAGGCCCAGTCGTTTTCCGGGTCGAGAGCGACGCCGGTGACGTCGCACAACGCCAGTGGCACGGTCTCGGCCGCCTGGTAGTTCGGGGTCACCACCACCGCGTGGTCGCCCGCGCCCAGCAGCACGTTCATCGCCAGGTACAGGGCTTCCTCGGCGCCCGCGAAGCAGATGACATCAGCGGCGTCCACTTGAGCATAGGTTTGTGCGATGGCCTCGCGCAGGCCGGGATCCCCGTAGGACGCCGTATAGCCGAGGGACAGGTTGTCGAACGCGTGCCGATCCTGATCGTCGGCCAGAGCCAGCAGCTCGGTGAGCACCATGGTCTGGGCATCAGAAGCGGTCAAATGATGACGCGCGGTGATCTCCCAGCGAGCGAGGTACGTTTCCAGACGAAAGTCGGGCAGCCGGGTCATGGTGCTGAGTCCTCTGCGTTCGGTGCTCTGAGCTCGGCCAGCAGGCCGTAGAGGGTGGATCGAGAGACCTGCATTGCGCGGGCGACGACCGGGGTGGCGCGGCGCACGGCGAAGACCTTGGCTTCCTCCAGCCGGGTGAGCACGGTCAGACGGTCGGCGCGTGTCAGCCGCTCCACTGGGCGGCCGCACTCGCGTACATAGGCGCCGATGATGTGCTGGACGCGCTCGCTCCAGGCCTGCTCGAACAGCGGCTCCGGCCGGGAAACGGTTGGGGCGCCGAACGCGGACAGTGCAGCCGCGGCCTGCTCCAGCGGCGTGCGGTCGAGGTTGACGCACAGCACCGCCGAAGCCCTGCCGTCCGCGTCGCGCAGGATGGCGCTGACCGACGAAAGGCGTCGGCCGTCCGCGAGCAGCTTCTCGTAGGGCCCGAACACATCCCGGGCCGACGGATCGAGGGCGTCCAGCTCGCCCAGCAGCGACGGGTCCCCCGGGCCGCGCGAACTCATCGGATTCCAGATGGCCAGGATCCGGTCGGTATCCGGGTCGTGCAGGACCACCTCGGCATACGGACCTAGCAGCAGCGCCACGGCCTGGCACGCCGGCGCCCACATCCGCACACGAGGGTCGGTGCCCTCCTCCACAGTCCCCATGGCTGGACCTTACGTCCAGACTGGATAATGTGTCCAGTTTCTGTACGGGCATGGTGGCGCTCACTACCGAAGTCAGCGTTCTGGGCCGCGATGGTGGGCCGGGGGGCCGAGACCAATCCCGAGTTCGCGGACCGGGTTCAATCATGGCGACGGGTCCGCGCAGCAGGCTTGGCTCCGGAACTTCCCGGTCTGAGGATGGGCCATGCAGTGGGACTCCCGCTCGCCCGCGTTGCGGGGGCTCGCCGACGAGCTGTCTCAGCCGTTCAGCGACCCTTCGCGTGTGCGGGCAGGATGCGGCTGCGTACTTCGCCCAAGCCGACGCGCCCGCCGAACACGCCCGGAGCAGTTGCTGTGATGGAGACCTCGTCCCCGTCCTGGAGGTAGGTGCGTTCCTCACCTTTGACCTGAATCGGCTCCTTACCGTCCCAGGTGAGTTCGATGAACGCGCCGCGCTGGTTTTTTTGCGGTCCGGATATGGTGCCCGAGGCGTAGAGGTCACCGGTGCGGGTGGATGCGCCGCCTGCGGTCATGTGTGCCAGCATCTGTGCAGGCGACCAGTACATTTCCCTATAGGGCGGATGCGAGACCACCTGCCCGTTCCATTCAACGGTCAGGTCGATGTCCAGGCCCCAGGGCTGGTCTTCCCGGAGGTACGGCAGCGGCAGCGGGTCCTGTGGCGGGGTGGGCACGCGCGCGGCCTGCAGAGCGAGAAGGGGGACCACCCACGGCGAGATGGAGGTCGCGAAGCTCTTGCCCAGGAATGGCCCGAGCGGAACGTACTCCCACGCTTGGATATCGCGTGCCGACCAATCGTTGACCAGGACGACGCCGAATACGTGGGTGGCGAAGTCCTCGGTCGAGAGCGGGCGGCCCAGTGGGGATCCGGTGCCGACGACGAAGCCGAGTTCGGCCTCGATGTCGAGCCGGCGGCTGGGCCCGAACGTGGGGGCCTGGCCGCTGGCCGCCTTGCGCTGTCCGCTGGGGCGGACGATGTCGGTTCCGGAGACCACGACGGTCCCTGCTCGGCCGTGGTAGCCGACAGGAAGGTGCTTCCAGTTGGGCATCAGGGGAGCGGAGTCGGGGCGGAAGAGCCGGCCGAGGTTTGTGGCGTGATGCTCCGAGGCATAGAAGTCGACGTAGTCGCCGACCTCGAACGGCAGATGCAGGGCGACTTCGTCCACGGGGAAGACTGCCTCGTCTGGCACGTCCTGGCACAGGAGTTCGGTCAGCTGTTCGCGCACCTCCACCCATTGTGTGTGTCCCTGCGCCATCAGCGCGTTGAGTGACGGGGTGGCGAAGACGTCGTCGCCGAGCAGTCGGGTGAGGTCAACTACGCATTCTCCGACCCGCACGCCGATGCGGGGCGCGCTGCGAGGTGTGGAGAAGACCCCGTAAGGCAGATTGTCCAGCCCAAAAGGTGAGCCTTCGGGAACGTCCACGGCGGTCATGCGGGTTCTCCGATGCTGCTGGTCAGTGAGGAAGGTATCAGGCCCACGTCGATCAGTTCAGTGAGCGGCTCGATGATGCTGCAGGTGCCGAAGGAAACGAACATCGAGCGGGCGGCGACGGCCCGCTTCTCGTCCAGCTCGGCAACACGGCCGGCAACGACGGCGGGGTCACGCTGTGCGAGCAATGCCGCCAGATCGTCCCGACGCCCGCCACGCACGGCGGCGTCCGTGGCCAGCAGCAGGTTGAGGAAGCCATGCTGCTCGAACCCGGTGCGCGGATCGGTGTTGCGGACGGCGTGGTGCAGCCCGGCGGTCGCTTTGAACGGAACGTGCGCCGTGACCGCGGCGACCACGGCCGCGGCCAGTTCCGTTTCGTCGGGGTAGAGCTCGGCCTTCACCCCGCCGGTGCGGAACTTCGCGCGATACCGGGTGCCGGACAGGGCGGCGAGAACGGCGGGACGGCGTTCGTCTCGGGGAACCTCGACGAACACGTTGACTTCCTGACTTTCTGCGCACGTCGCATCCAGCGTGGAAACCAGTTCGCGGGCCGCCATGTCCTCGGGGATCGAGACCTCCAGTGCGCGGAGGCTGACCGGCAGGTTCTCGGCAGCGGCCAGTGCCGGGCCGATGTGTGTGGGCCCTGGCACGGTGGCGGCCAGAGGCAGTCGATGGCTCTTCGACGTACCGGCGCGCAACAGCTCGCCCGGTCCTTCAAGCGTCTTCGCGGCGAGAACGAACGATCCGACCAACTCGGCGTAGGCGGACCGTTGATGGCCGCGGTGGGCGGCGATGGCTGCGGGGAGAGGGAGCAGTCCGGGCGGGAACACCGCTGCGTCGTCACACAGGTGCCGCACGATCGCGGGCAGCTCGGTCATGTCCGTGGCCCCCGTCCTGCCCAGGTCCAGGTGTACGCATGGTCCTCGCAGACCAGTGCTCCCTCGCCGAGTTCGAGTGGGCGGAAGGTGTCGACCATGACCGCGAGCTCGTCGAAGAAGTCCGCTCCGATGCTGCGCTCGTTGGCGCCCGGCTGCGGCCCGTGCGCGTGCCCGCCCGGGTGGACGGAGATGGATCCGGGGCCGATGCCGGAGCCCTTGCGGGCCTCGTAGTCGCCCCCGCAGTAGAACATGATCTCGTCGGAGTCGACGTTGGAGTGGTAGTAGGGGACCGGGACGGCCAGTGGGTGATAGTCCACCTTGCGGGGCACGAAGTTGCATACCACGAAGTTGTGTCCTTCGAAGACCTGATGTGCGGGCGGTGGCTGGTGGATCCGTCCGGTGATCGGCTCGAAGTCGTGGATGCTGAAGGTGTACGGGTACAGGCAGCCGTCCCAGCCGACCACGTCGAAGGGGTGGTCGGCGTAGATCATGCGGGTACCCGCGATCGCGTTGCCCGCGCGGTGCTTGACCAGCACCTCCACGTCGGTCGCCTCAATGAGGAGAGGCTGCGACGGTCCGTGCAGGTCGCGTTCGCAGTACGGGGCGTGCTCCAGCAACTGTCCGAAGCGTGACAGGTACCGGCGGACCGGAGTGATGTGGGAGTTCGCCTCGATGCAGTACACCCGCAGGGGCTGGTTCCCCGCCGGTATCCAGCGGTGCGTGGTGCCGCGGGGCAGGATGACGTAGTCGCCCTGCCGCGCCTGCAGTGTCCCGAACACCGTCTCCACGGTGCCCGCACCGGCCTCGACGTACAGACACTCGTCGCCGATCGCATTGCGGTACAGCGGCGATGGTGCTCCCGCAGCAACGTAGGACAGGCGCACGTCCGCGTTGCCCAGCACGAGCCGACGGCCTGTCACCACGTCGTGGTCCTCGCACCTCTGGTCCGGGAAGAGCGCGTGCAGCTTCAAGTGCCGGGGCTTAAGGGGGTGGTTGGCCAGCGTGGCCAGTTCGGGCAGGGACCACGGTGTGGCGTCCACGATTGCGGAGGGAATGTGCTGGTGGTAGAGCAGCGAGGAGTCGGAGGAGAAGCCCTCCTCGCCCATCAGCTCCTCGTAGTACAGCCCGCCGTCGGGGCGGCGGTGCTGGGTGTGCCGCTTGGGCGGGATATCGCCCACCTGCCGGTAGTACGTCATGGGTGCTTTCCTGGTTGGTCCGCGTCGGTCAGTTCTGGAGGGCGGCCCATACCTCGCGGTCGCGTTCGGCTGTCCAGATCACCGGGCGCTCGGTGCCGGTAAGTTCGTCCCAGACCCGGGAGACGTCGAACGGCAGGCAGTGCTCGAAGATGGGCCAACCGCCGTAGCGGTCGACGAGCGCGGCGTGGGTGGCGTGAAAGGCTTCCTTCAGGGTGCCGCCGCTCTGCTGGACGGCACTGACCTCGTTCAGCATCACCTGGAGGAAGTGCCGGGTCTGGGCGATGGCAGCCTGGACCTCGTCGTGTCCGCGAGCCACCTGGCCCCGGCCGCCGACGAGGAGCTCGGCGCCGTAGTCGGCGACGCAGTCCAGGGTGTCGGTGGACCACTCGCGGTGGAAGGCGTCGCCGGTGTAGAGCGCGGCCTGGGACTCGACGAGGTCGCCGGCGAACAGGATCTTGTGTTTCGGCAGCCAGGCGACGATGTCGCCCTCGGTGTGACCGCGGCCGACATGCTCCAGGACCAGGTCGCCACGGTCACCGCCGAGGTCGATGGTGACCCGGTCGCGGAAGGTCTGGGTCGGCCAGGTCAATCCGGGGATGGAGGCGGGCTCCTTGAACAGTCGCGGCATGCGTCCGTACTCGGATTCCCAGTCCTGTCGGCCGCGTTCGGCGATCAGCTCACGGGTGCGGTGATGAGCGATGATCACCTGAGCGTCGAAGGCGCTCGCACCCAGGACACGCACGGCGTGGTAGTGGGACAGGACAAGGTACTTGACCGGTTTGTTCGTGTGCTCGCGCAGGCGTGCCAGCCACTCCCGGGCAGCCACCGGGGTCGCCAGGGCTTCGAAGCAGACGACGAAGTCCTCGCCCTCGATGGCGCCGACGTTCGGGTCGCCTTCGGCGGTCAGGGCGTAGACGCCATCAGCGAGGACTTCCAGGGTCTGCTTCTTCTCGGCCAGGTCGCCCGAGGAGGCGAAGGTCTTGGGCATGGGTGGTGTCCTTATCGGAGGTGGGCCGGGGCACGGCGGGGGGGCGGTTCGTGGGGGGCCTATTCGGGCAGGACGGCGACCGCGCTGATCTCCAGCAGGAAGTCCGGCCGGGCCAGGCCCGCCACGACCAGCAGCGTGCTGGTGGGAGCCGGGTCGGCGGTCAAGTAGCGGCCGCGGACCTCGTTGACCGGGAGCAGCAGGGCGCGGTCGGTGACATAGGTGGTGGTGGACACTACCTGGGACAGGTCGCCCCCCGCGGCACGCAGTACGGCAGCGAGATTGTCGAAGACCTGCTCGGCCTGGCGGGTGATGTCACCGGCTCCGACGACTGCGCCGGTGGCGTCCATGGATACCTGGCCGGAGATCCACAGCTGCCGGCCGTGAAGGACGCCGTGGTTGTAGTAGAAGCGGGCGGCCGGTGCAGCGGCGAGTTCGGGTGCACTGATGGCCTGCGGCGTGGATGCCATGACGGTCTCCAGAAGTCGTTCGGGGGATGAGAAGCCCGGGGATGCCGTGCCGGTGTGAGGCTAGGCACCACAGGTTCCGGCGGCCCGGACCAATCACCGACCGGTGAACCGGACCATCGCGGCGCTGTCAGCGCCGTACAAGGCATCCGGCCTGGTATGCCTGCGGGGGCTCGGCCGTGCGGCAGGACGCGGGGCATGTGACCGGCAAGCCGGAGCGCGAGCGCAGGTGGGTCGGCCGCTTCCGGGCTGTGACCGGGGTGACGGGGCTGGGAGTAAGCGACAGAGACGTCGCTGTCAGCAACGCCGACGATCGGAGGGGTTGCCATCGCTGTCCGTAGAGGCTCGTGAGGCCGGACGATCGAGGACTCGAAGACCGGACCACAACGGCGGTGAGCCGGTCCGTCCTCGGGGAGATCAAGGCCGTGTGCGGCACACGGCCTCGTACGCCTGTGCGAGCGCGGCGATGCCCGGCGCGATCTGCCGTGTGCGGGCCTTGCCGTAGCCGATGACCAGGCCCGGTCGCAGAGGTCGTCCGCTGCTGTACTCGTGCAGACCGGTGATCTGCACGCCGTGTTGGCGGGCTTCCCGGATCAGCGCGGTTTCGTCGGTGCCTTCGGGCAGGTGGACGGTGAGGTGGAGGCCGGCGTCGACGCCCTGGATGTGGGCGGCGGGCAGATGTTCGGCCAGGGCCGTACGCAGTGCGGTCAGGCGTGCAAGATAGTCGACGCGGGTCCGGCGAAGATGCCGGTCCAGGGCGCCGGACTCGATGAGGTGGGCAAGGGCCAGCTGGTCGACGGTTGCGGGGACGGGATCGCCGCACTCCCGCAGGTGGAGCACGCTGGAGCGCAAAGCGGGCGGGGGTACCAGCCAGCCGAGCCGCACCCCAGGCCCCAGGGTCTTGCTGACCGTGCCCAGATAGGCGACGCGCTCGGGCGCCTGCGGCTGGAGCGCGGCCACTGGTTTGCGGTCGTACCGGTACTCGGCGTCGTAGTCGTCCTCAAGGATCACGCCGTCGCATGCGGTCGCCCACTCCAGCAGGGCAGCACGCCGGGCCGGGGAGAGCACCACGCCGGCCGGAAACTGGTGCGCGGGCGAGACAAGCACGGCGCGCGCTGTGGTGCCGCGCAGTACGTCGACGATTAGCCCCTCGTCGTCGACGGGCACCTGGACCGGCTCCAGACCGACGCGCCGCACCGCCAGGCTCAGCCGCGGCCAGCCCGGGTCCTCGACGGCCACCTGGCAGTGGCCTTGATCGCGCAGGACTTCGCACAGCAAGGCGAGGCCATGGCTGACGCCCGCGCTCACAATCACGCCGTCGGTGTCCGCCCGTACCCCCCGGGTGCGGGCCAGGTGCTCGGCCAGGACACGCCGCAGTTGCGGCACCCCGGCATCGGCCCCGTAGTCGAGGTGGTGCGGCGGGAGGTTGCGCACCGTGTGCTGGATGGCACGCAGCCAGGTACTGCGCGGGAAGGCGGCAAGGTCAGGCAGGCCCGGCTCGAAGTCGACCAAGAGGGGCACAGGCGCCGGTGCGGAGGCGGCCGACGAGACGCTGCCACGTTCGGCCTGCGGCGCGATCACCACCGTGCCGCCGCCGGCCCGCGTCCGCAGGAAGCCTTCGGCGGTGAGCTGCTGGTAAGCCTCCACGACCACCCAGCGCGAGCAGCCGAGCTCGGTGGCCAGGACCCGGGACGCGGGAAGCCGGGTACCGTCCGTGAACCGGCCGCTACGGATCGCCTCCCGCAGGGTGCGCTCCAGCTGAGTGTGCAGGGGAGTGCTGCTGGTGGGGTCCATGGCCAGCAGCAGCTCGGATCCCCGCGCGGTCTGATCGAAGGCCATAAGGGACATTAAAGCCCTTTCGTGAACCGGCCCTTCGTGCTGCCCCGCGGAATGGCCGGAGTCGGCCCGTACCGTTGGATTACAGGTTCCCGCGGGCCGCCTGCTCGCGCTCGATGGCCTCGAAGAGCGCCTTGAAGTTGTTCAGGCCGAAGCCGCGGGTGCCGTGCCGCTCGATGATCTCGTAGAAGAGGGTGGGCCGGTCCTGCGCGGGCTCGGTGAACAGCTGGAGCAGGTAGCCGTCCTCGTCCTGGTCGAGCAGGACAGCCAGGTCCGCGAGCTGTTCCAGGTCCAGTCCGAGTTCGTCGACGTCGATACGGGAGCAGACCTCGTCGTAGTAGTTCCCCGGCACGCGCATGAACCGTACGCCGCGCTCGCGCATGTGTGCCACGGTCGTGGTGATGTCGTCGGTGGCGAATGCGATGTGCTGGACCCCGGAGGTGCCGTAGTAGTTCAGGTACTCCTGGATCTGGGAGAGCGACTTGCCCTGGGCGGGCTCGTTGACGTTGAGCTTGATCTTGCCGGTGCCGTCCCAGACGACCTTGCTCATCATCGAGGTGTACTGGGTGCCGACGGTCTCGTCGTCGTAGTGGACCAGCTGGATCAGGCCGAGTACGCGCTGGTAGAACTCGGTCCACACGTCCATCTCGTGCAGGGGCACGTTGCACACGATGTGGTCGATGCCGGTGATGCCGATGCTCTGGCCCGGGGGGACGGTCCACAGGGGCTTGAGCCCGCCGAGCTTGCCGGTGTCACCGACCGCGCGGAAACCTGGCAGGAACGGCCCGGTGTAGTCGGCGGCGTCGACGAAGGTGTGCACGGTGTCGCCGTAGGAAGCGATGGTCGCCAGCCGAGCCGTGCCGTGCTCGTCGCTGATCTCGTGCGGCTCGGCCACTGGCTTGGCCCCGCCGGCCAGGGCGTGCGCGAACGCGGCCTCGACATCGGGCACGGCGAACGATATGTCGCTCACGCCGTCGCCGTGCTGGTGCTGCTCGTCGGTGACCTGGTGCCCCGGAAGCAGCCCGGCGGTGAGCACGATGCGGACATCCCCCTGGGCGAGGACCCATGAGGCGCTCTCGCGGTTGCCGGTCTCCGGGCCGGAGTAGGCGATCGGCGTGAAGCCGAAGGCGGTGCGGTAGTAGTGGGCGGCCTGCTTGGCGTTGCCGACGTGGTAGCGCAGGTGGTGGTAGCCGAGCAGGGGCTGACGGTCGGGTGCTGCTTGAGGCATGGGACGACTCCTGTGAACGCCGGGCAGGCGCAGGGATGGGGTGGTTGCACGACGCTAGGCAGCGCCACCCTTGAGGCGCCCGGACCAAGGCAGACCCGAAAGACCGCACCAAGCCGCGGACGGACCGACGGTCCGGTGCATCGACTCCGACTTGGACCGGTTCCCCGCCGCTTCCGCAGGCCTACGGTGTGCGCGCCCCTCCGACCTCGCCGAACCCAGGAGTCACTGTGCCCCTGTTCGACCACCCGGCATACGACGACCACGAGCGCGTCCTGTTCGCCCGCGACCACCGCTCCGGACTGCGCGCCGTGATCGCTGTGCACCGCACAGGCCCCCGCAACGCCATGGGCGGTACCCGAATGTGGCATTACGCCACCGAGATGGACGGCATTGCCGACGCCCTGCGCCTCTCGCAGGCCATGACCTACAAGTCCGCTCTGGCCGGTCTGCCCTTCGGCGGCGGCAAGGCCGTCATCTTCGGCGACCCGGGAAGTGACAAGACCGCCGCGCTCCTGCGGGCCATGGGCAATGCGGTCGACACGCTCGGCGGCCGGTTCGTCACCGGCGAGGACGTCGGCATCGCCATCGACGACGTCGCGGTCATGCGCGAGTCCACCCACCACGTCCTGGGCGGCGAAGGCGTCGACTCCGACGAACCCGCCGCAGCCGGTGTCCTGGCCGCCATCCGTTCCGGAGCACAGCGCGTCTGGGGCACCCCCGACCTGGCGGGCCGCACGGTCGCCGTCCAGGGCCTCGGCAAGGTCGGCTCCTTCCTGTGCCGGATGCTCGCCGACGCGGGAGCGCACCTGCTCGTCGCAGATATCCGCCCCGACGCGGTACGTCGCGCCGTCAAGGAGTACGACGCCCGCGAGGTCGCCAGCGACGACATCGCGACCCAGCCCGCGGACATATTCGCCCCCTGCGCCCTGGGCGATGTTCTGACCTCGACGAACGTGCCGCGGCTCAAGGCCAAGGTCGTCGCCGGCGCGGCCAACAACCAGCTCTCCGCCCCCGGGGTCGCCGACCTCCTGCGCGATTCCGGCATCCTCTACGCCCCTGACTTCATCGCCAACGGCGGTGGTCTGATCAACAACGCGGCTCTTCTCGACGGCTA
The DNA here is from genome assembly GCF_007827595.1 of Streptomyces sp. BK340. Classification (GTDB taxonomy): domain Bacteria; phylum Actinomycetota; class Actinomycetes; order Streptomycetales; family Streptomycetaceae; genus Streptomyces. The sequence continues at coordinate 81,987 of NZ_VISR01000011.1, read as the reverse complement.
CGACCGCGCCCGCGTTCTTGCGGATTGCGCCCGCATCGGCGACACCCTCACCGAAGTCTTCGAACTCGCCGAAAGGAACAACACATCCACCCACAACGCGGCCACCGAGCTCGCCCGTCGGCGCATCCGCGACCTGTAGGAGCTCCACAGCCGGTACGTGCGCCCGGTCGACGACGTACCGGCTGGCCGACCTGTACCCAAGGGACAACAACGCCAATCACCTCGCTACGGACACCACAGGGGCGAGGAGCTCCAGTGTCTCCTCCCACCGGTATCGATCCGCGCAACCGCAGGCCTTGGGTTGGTGAAGTTCGTACAAGCCGATCAGAACGTCCATCTCGCGCAGATACTCCAGGCTGCGGCGGTACGCGGGGTGGGCAGCCCGAGCCGAGTTCACTTACGGCAGGACAGCAGTCGGAATGCCCATGCCATACGCCTCGCACAGGATGCCCAAGGCGAAGGTGCCGGAGACGCCGGCTGCCCACTTGTCGACCGTGTTGAAGGTGGCCGGTGTCACCGCCATCGCGTCCGCGGGCGGCAGCAACCGTGCCTCACCGGGCGTGCGCCAGGCCGAGCGGATCGGGTTGTGCGCGTCGCATCCGGGGCGCATGCCGCGCGCGGCACGCAGACGAGCAGAGCACCGCCGTCGCCTTCATACCCGGCATCAACTGCTCACCCACCCACAGCACAACCGCGGCCCGGCTCGTCCGCGACCAGCCGCAGCACCCTGCGCCCACCCATGCGGCCACCGCACGCGGGCACGAACAGACCCGACAGAAACGGGTCAGCCACCATTCAACAAGCGTGACCCGCGGAAAGAGAATGTGACACCGCTTCCCAGGGACTCCACGAAAGCCAGAGCAGCTCAGACGGCTGGAGGCATGCCTGGGCTCACCCATTCCCCCACACGAAGCCGGTCGCCCGCAGGTCGCCTGCGGCCAGCCTGCTGGGTCGGATGAACCAGTTCAGCAGCCCGTCACCGACATCGCCCCACTCGTGGACCAGGCTGCCTCTGTAGAACTGGGCCAGCAAGGCCCCCGCGTCGGCCACCGGGGCGTCCGGTTGGGGAGCAAGCCTGTCGAAGTCCACCTCCGGCGCCTGGTGAAACGAGAATCCGTAACCCCCCAACCGGAAGCGGAACCGCAGCCTTTCCTCCCACCGTGTCCGTGAAAACTCTGGATACTCCGAGAGCACCCTGTGCCTCGACCAGATATTCGGGAGCCTGCCCCACACCGGGTGACCGTGTTCGGGATCGGTGCCGATCGCCTCCGCTCGCAGTACCACCTACCGGTAGGGCCCGATCCCCTCTGGGCAGGCCTGCTGCGATGTCACCGTTCCCGCGGGCACGTAGAGCACCCCGCGGGGCCGTAGGGCGGCTCTTCTTCCCAGCCCTCTGTGTTGCTGGCCTGTCCGTCGGCGTAGAAGAACAGCAGCGTCCCCGATTCGGGCAGGGGAATGTCCAGCACACACCGCGGGAGCAGCCCCAGATCGATCGAGGCGACGAATGCCAACGGCTCCTTGTCGTACTCGGCGACCCCTATTGGCCATTCCATACCGGTCGGCAGCGACGGCAGCCCGCCCACCTGCCCCACGACGGGTCCTTGCGCCTCCTGTCCGAGTCCCAGAGCCGGCCGCAGCAGCCGGGTGTAGTGCTCTGCCACCTCATCGGGGCAGATGCCGACGGGCGAGGTCGGCCAGCTTGGTTTCCACCACAGTCACAGTGACCACCACGGGCCCTGGCAGTGAAGGAGATCACGACAGGCCTCCCAGCGGCATTCTCCACGGTCGACCCTCGGTAGTTACGGGACCGCTCATGGCCAGGACGAACCGCCAGCTCCAACAGCAGCCGTCCCCTTCGCAGGAGGCATATCGAGTCCTTTGCTGCCATTCGGTTGTCCGTCCATCGACGCCAAACCGAACGGCAATCAGAGGGACACCACGATTCTAGATGCCATGACCTGCTGAAAGAGGGTGTGACACAGTTTCTGAGAGACGCACCTCATGCTGCGCCGCAGACCAGCTTGACGGCGTCGGCGGCATGGTGTTCGCCGGCTCCGTCCTGGCCTCTGGTGTGCATCACGACGGAGACTGAACCGCCGTGGGGTGTGAACTTCTCGGTGGTCTCCCACTTGCCCACGTTGTCGACCTGGTTGATCTCGAACGTCCCCAAGACGGTGCTGTCGGCGCCGCTGCCCGAGTGCACGCTGTAGAACGTGGGCTTCCCCCCGACCCGTTTCGCGTCCCAGTACTCCGGGATGTGGACGGACACCTTGCAGGACACGCCGTTCAGCGAGTCGGCGGAGAACGTCCACACCACGGAGCTCTTGTCGTCCTTGCCAGTCTTCCCGGACATCGGCACAGAGTCGTACTGCCCGTCGCACGCGTCGCTCGTGTAGCCGCCCTCGGTGCCACGCAGCCAGCCGCTGTCGCCGCCCTCGTAGAAGCCGTTCTCCTTGAACGCGGCGCCCTCGCTGCGGCATCCGGGACCCGCGATGCCGTGATACCCCGAGCCGTCGGGCGCGGGCTCGGGCCCCGACTCCGGCCACGGATCCAGCTTCACCGGCTGCGCCTTCGCGGACCGGGCAGGTCCGTCCGAGGACAGCTGCGGGATCGCCGCAGCCAGGGCGACGAGCATCAGGCCCGCGGCCACCGCGGCCACGAGCACTGGCTTGGAGACGCGGCGGGGCCTGGCACCTTCGGTATTCCCGGCGGTCTCGTCCGCCCAGAGATCAATCGAAGCAGTCGTCTCCGTAGATACCTGGAACGCCGGGTGCTGTGCGTCGGTCTGCTGCAGCTTCTTCCGCTTCTTGCCGCCCGCTTGCGAGTACGCGGGCTCGGTGGCGGCAGATTCCTCCAGGCCCCACAGCACGATCGGTACCGTGTACCCCGGGTCCTCCTGCGGATTGGGCGCGCGTCCGTCGCCGGACTGCTCCTTGCCCACTGCTGACTCCTTCACAGACCGGCACACGCATACGTGTGCGAGGCGTTCTTCACTCCCTCCACGTATCCGGACTCGCGTGGGGTTCACAGCGCGCGCACGCGGTGAACCGGCATCGGCACGGTGCACGTTCCTGTGAGAGGAGCTGCATCGCTCCGTAAGCACCAGCCATGCCAGCCGGGGGTCCAGGAAACGCCGATGAGCACTCGTACGGCAGACGCATCGCCGTTGCGTCCGGTGGGTCCTCACCTCGTCATCGCGCCCGGCGAAGCGATCCGAGGGCCGTTCGCGGAGTCCTTGGCCGCCCTGCCCGTCGACACCCGTACGCTCGTGGTGCTCACCCCTGCAGGGGACGCCGCGGCCGTCCTGCGCGGGGAACTCAGCGAGATCGCCCGGATCGCGAAGGAACGGGATGTCACCGAGCTGGTCCTCGCCGCCCCCGGACTCGCGGCCGCAGGTAGTGATGGGCCGCGACCCGCCGAACTGCTCGCCGACGTACTAGGGTTGACGGTCGTCGCACCGGACGGTGCGATCGCCCTGCTGCCCGACGGAACGCTGAAGACCAAGGCTTCTTGGTGGCGGTGCGCCCCCGCGCAGCCGTCCACGCGGCTCGGGGACACCTGGCCGGAGCCGCAGGCCCTGAGCCAGGAACGTCCTGTCGTGACGGAGATCGCGGGCGGCTACTGGATCACCACCTCACCGTCGGATCGGCCGCCCGGAGTGGTCGGTGACGCCGGGGCTGGGGCGAACACCATGACCGTGGTCGTCGGGTCGTCTCAGGCGCCCACCGTCCACCGCGACCGACTGGCCGAGATCGTCGGGCCGCTCGCCGGAGAGAGAGCCCAGGTGGTGCTCAGCGCTCCCTGGGCCGCGCCGGCGCCGTTGTACGACATGACGGCGCGTCTGACGGCCCACCTCGGGGAGGAGGTCCTGGTCTCCCTCGGCCTGCCGATGCCGGCCGGCTCGGACGGCCGGTTCGCCGCCTTCCGTTCGCTGGGCCTGCAGGGCGGGTTCGCCGCGGTGTATCTCGACGCGGACGGCAACCCCGCCTGGGAGCCGTATCTGACGAAACTCACCGCGTCGCGCGAGCGGCGCCGGGTCGTCCCGGTCGGCTGGCGCCGCCCGTTCCCGGGGGCGACCTGTGTCGGCCCGGCGGTGTTCGAGGCCTTTCCGGGCTGGGAACTCGAAGCTGTTCCCTGCGGGTTGTGGCTGCGCCAGGTGCCCAAAGAGGGGACGGCCAAGGACAGAAACGTCCGTTTCCGGGCGGCGGACCACCGGCTGCCCGTGCTTGTGGTCGGCGCGGCGGGCCGAACGCTGCCCGCCGACATCTGGGAGAACGTGGGCGAACTGCTCAGCCGGCTGCCACGTCAGGAAAGTGAGCCACTTGGCCTGATGCTGCGGGGCACGGCCGACACCGCCTCCCGGGAGGCGGCCCGCCGAACCGCCCGTGCCTTCGATCTGAAGCTGCCGGCCCCGGGCGCGAAACCGGACACGGCGGCCGCAGGACACCGGCCGTCGCCGCCGCGCAGCGCGCCCGGGGATGGCTGCTGAGCGAATACCTGATGGTGCGGGCCCGATGCACGGCCGCGCCCTCCCGGAACTCTCTGAACCGCGTTCGCACCGCGCCGCGCAGTCCCGGATGTGCGCGGCGATCTTCGGTGCCACGGGCCACACCACACAACAGCAGCAGGAGGAGGGGGCACGATGCAGTACCGCCGCAACGCACTGGCCCGGCTCGAGCAGCCGGAAGAACTCGACGTGCCGGTCCGGTACGCCCGCTCGGGGGGCTGGATCGCTCTGGGCGCGCTGGCGGTGACCCTACTCGCCGGCGGCGGCTGGGCGTTCGCGGGCACCCTCTCCCGCACCGTCATGGGCCCCGGTATCTTGACCCATGCCCACGGCTCGTTCGCGCTGACGAGTACCACGGCCGGGCAGCTCGTCTCGACCGGTGACAACCTGGTGGTGGGCAGGACCGTCAGCGCCGGAGACGTCGTGGCCCAAGTGGTGACGCCGGATCAGGACCTGGTCGACGTCCGGGCGGCCGCTTCGGGAGTGATCACATCGGTGGCCGTCCGCAACGGGCAGGTCGTCACGACGGACACGTCCCTCGCCATCGCCGAGCCCGTGTCCGCTGCCGACGAGCCACTGGTGGCGGCGCTCTATCTGCCCCCCGGCGACATCGACGGGATCGCCGTAGGACAGCAGGTCGACCTGACCGTGGCAAACGCCGCTCCGCCCAAGTACGGCCATGTGCGCGGCACGGTCGCGTCCATCGGCAAGGCGCCGGAGAGCCGCGCCCAGGTCGCCGCCTTCCTCGCCGACGAGGACCTCGCCGAACGCTTCACCCAGACCACGCAGCCGGTACAGGTCCTGGTGAAGCTGACCCCCGCCAAGAGCCGTGGCCGCACCGGACTCGTGTGGTCCAACGGCGCCAAACCGCCCTTCAGGATTCCTTCGCGGTCGCTTGTCACCGGCTCGGTCCACCTGGCCGGCCTGCACCCCGTCGACTGGTTCAGGAGCAACTGATGGCCACCGCGAGCCAGTCCCCCGCGACAAACGCCCCCGCGGCCGTGAAGCCGGTGCGGACGACACCCACCCTCCAAATGGAGGCGGTCGAGTGCGGTGCCGCGTGCCTGGCCATGATCCTTTCGTACCACAAGCGGTACGTACCGCTGGGGGAGCTACGCCTGGCCTGCGGGGTGTCCCGGGACGGCGCGAAGGCCTCCAACCTGGCCAAGGCAGCGCGGAGTTACGGCCTCGTCGCCAAGGGATTCCGTGCCGAACCCGACGCGCTGGCCCGGATCCAGGGGCCGGCCATCGTGTTCTGGCAGTTCAACCACTTCGTGGTGTACGAGGGCACCGGGCGCCGGTTCGGCCGCCAGGTCGTCTTCCTCGACGACCCGGCGAGCGGCCGGCGCACGGTCACCCTCGAAGAGTTCGACGCTGCGTTCACCGGTGTCGTTCTCACCTTCGAGCCCGGACCCGACTTTCAGCCCGGCGGACGCAAGCCCCGCCCGCTGTCCGGACTCCTTACGCGGCTGCGCGGAACGGGCTCGCCCTTGGCCCTCGCCGCCGTCGCCAGCCTGCTGCTCGTCCTCGTCGGTCTGGTCATGCCGACCTTCACCCAGGCGTTCATCGACGGCGCCCTGCTGCGCGGCGACACGTCCGTCCTGCCGCCGCTGTTCGCCGCGATGACCGCGATCATCCTCATCGGCGCGGGGCTGACCGCGCTGCAGCAGAGCCATCTGAGCCGCATCCAGATCGTCACCGCGACGCTCAGCCAGGCCAGGTTCTTCCGCCACCTCCTCAGACTCCCGGTCAGCTTCTTCGCACAGCGCAGCCCCGCCGAACTCACCCGACGCCTCGGAACGAACAGTTCGATCGCCCAGATCGTCGCCCGCGACTTCGTCACCACGGCCGTGAACGCGGTCGTGGTCGTCGTCTACGCATTCCTGATGTGGTCCTACGATCCCCAGCTCACGGTCGTCGGCATCGGCATGGCCCTGCTGAACATCGGTGCCCTCAGGGTGTCCGCCGGCGTCCGCGAGAGCCTGGTGGCCAAACTCCGCTCCGACCGCTCCAAGTTCTACGCGGCGTCTTTCGACGCACTGCAGCAAGTCGAGACCCTCAAGGCGACCGGCGGCGAAAACTCCCACTTCAGCCGGTGGGCCGGACACCACGCGGCACTCCTCGACACCCAGCAGCGGGTGGGCGTACCCGCCTCCGTGCTCGCCACCGTGGCACCTTTGCTCGCCGCGCTCAACAGCGCGCTCGTGCTGTACATCGGCGGTGTTCGGGCGGTCGACGGCCACGTGTCCATCGGCATACTGGTCGCCTTCCAGGCCCTGATGGCCGGCTTCACCCGGCCGGTCGGTGAACTGAGCGGTGTCGCGGGCCGGGTCCAGGACTTCGCGGCCGATCTGGCCAGGCTGCGCGACGTCGAGCAGTTCAAGGCGGACGAGGCGTTCACCCACCCCGAACCGGAACGGATCCACCGACTTGTCGGCCACCTCGAACTCGACGACGTCACGTTCGGCTACGGCCCGCTGGGCGCACCGCTGTTGAAGGGCTTCTCGCTCACGGTCGGCCCCGGGCAGCAGGTGGCCCTGGTCGGCGGATCGGGAAGCGGCAAGTCCACCGTCTCGAAGCTGGTCTCGGGTCTCTACACGCCCTGGGGCGGCGCGATCCGGCTCGACGGGCACAGCCGCGAGGAGGTGCCGCGCAGCGTGCTCGCCGCCTCCGTGGCCTTCGTCGACCAGGACATATTCCTCTTCGAGGGCAGCGTGCGGGACAACGTCGCCCTGTGGGATCCCACCGTCCCGGACGAGGCCGTGATCGCCGCGCTGCGAGACGCCGAGGCGTACGAGGTCGTCGCGGCCCGCGGCGGCATCCACGATGCCCGGGTCGAGGAAGCGGGCCGCAACTTCTCCGGTGGGCAACGCCAGCGCCTGGAGATCGCACGCGCCCTGGTGCGCGACCCCAGCGTGCTCGTGCTCGACGAGGCCACCAGCGCCCTTGACCCCGAGACCGAACGGAAGATCGCCGACAACACGCGCCGCCGCGGCTGCGCCTGCCTGGTCATAGCGCACCGGCTGAGCACGGTCCGTGACAGCACGGAGATCATCGTCATGGAAAAGGGACAGATCGCCGAGCGGGGCACCCATGACCAACTCATCGCCGCCGACGGTGCCTACGCCGACCTCGTACGGGACCACTGACCGGGAGGCGTCCACCATGACAGAGACACCGATGTCCCAGACCCAGATGTCCCTGGCACAGATGTCGCAGACTCAGATGCTGCGTGTCGGCATCGACGTGCTCGCGCCCTACGCCGGCGAGGCTGCCGACGGAGACGTGGTCGCCCTCCTCGGTCCAGGACCGCTGTGGCTGGTCACCGGGGGACACGCGGATCTGTACGGAGTAGCCGGCCACGGCAGTGGCCGCTGGCGCTTCATGGCCCGGCTCGGCCCCGGCAGCGTCCTGCCCAGCTGCTCTCCGGGGCCTGACCACATCCTGGTCGCCCGCCCGGCCCCCGGCGCCTCGCTGCACCGGCTGGACTTCGATCAGCTGCGGGCCGAACTGGTCCCATATCGCAACGAGCAGGCCGATGCCGGTGCCCTGCCCAAGCAGCACCGAGCCTTGGCCCGGGGCGTCGAATCCGGATTGCAGGGGATGCTCGGCTGCCTGAACACGGCCTCTTTGAACGACGGGGACGCCGATGACGATCGCGTCACGCTGGCACCGGGCTCCGTGACACTGCCTGCGGGCCAGGAGGGCGTCTGCGAGAGCGGCCTGCTGTGGGTGGGCGTCGGCGGCGGAACGGTCAGCAGCATGCTGGGCCAGGCCGGCGCGGGCGAGGTGGTCCCGCTGGCCGCGGGAGATGCGCTGCATGCGACGTCGGAGGCGGTGCTCGGCGTCGTCCGCACCGCCGATCTGCTCGCGGACGGCTCGCTGTGGGCGCAGGTCGCCGACTGTGAGCGGCAGGTGCGGTACCTGTTGGACCGGCAGCGGCGCCACGACGAGGAGAGGCTCCTGGCCGGCCGCGACGCCGCAGCCCGGGCGCTCTCGGGTGCCATACGGGCGCTGCGGTCCCAGTTGCAGCCCACAGCCGGAACGACGGGGAAGCCGGACACCACGCCCGAAGACGGGCCCCGCCGTCATACCCAGGAGCGCACCGATGACGCCACCTTCGCTGCCGCGTCCGCGGTGGCTAAGGCCATGGGCATCACCCTCACGCCCCCGCCGAGCAGTACCGACGACCGCCTGGACCCGGTCGAACGCATCGCGATCGCGTCGCACGTCCGCATCCGGCGCGTCGAGCTCAAGGGACCGTGGTGGCGCGGCGACTCGGGCCCGTTGCTCGGCAGGACCGCCGCGACCGGCACCCCGGTGGCCCTGCTCCCGCACCGTGGCGGCTACCAGGTGACCGACCCCACGACGGGCCGCACCCGTCGCGTCACGAAGGAGGCCGCCGCGCGGATCGAGCCGACCGCGCTGATGTTCTACCGGCCCCTCACCTCTGACACCACAACCCTCTTCAGCCTGTTGAAGTTCGGCCTGCGCGGAAGCACTCCCGACCTGCTCAGGGTGATCGCCGCCGGCACGGTCACGGTGACCCTGGGGCTGATCGTGCCCGTGGTGACCGGACAGATCCTCGGCACCTACGTTCCGAATGGAGACCGCGGACAGATCGCGCAGGCCTGCCTCGCGGTGGCCCTCGCCGCACTGGTCTCCATGGCCCTCAGCGTGGTCAAGAACCTCTCCATGCTCCGCACCGAGGGACGCTTCGAAGCCTCCGTCCAGGCGGGGGTCTGGGACCGTCTGTTGCGGGCCCCCGCCAGCTTCTTCACCCGGTGGTCCACAGGCGAACTCGCCGGAACCGCCCTGGGGATCAGCCGCATCCGGCAGTCCGTGTCCGGCGTCACCACCACCGTCACCCAGACACTTCTTCTGACGCTCGCCAACTTCGTTCTCCAGCTGACCTACAGCGCCTCACTCACCCTACTCTCCGTCGGCCTAGTCCTGGTCAACACGGTGGTCTTCGGCACCCTGGCCCTGCGGCAGCTGAAGTGGCAGCGGAAGCTGGCACAGCTGGAGGACAAGCTCACCGACAAGGTCTTCCAGACCCTGCAGGGGCTGCCCAAGCTGCGAGTGGCGGCCGCCGAGAACTTCGCCTACGGCGAGTGGGCCAGGCACTTCGCCCGCAGCCAGGAGCTGAACCGCCGCGTACTGCGCCTGCAGTACGCGGTGACCGTCTTCACCTCCGCATACATTCCGCTGAGCACCCTGGCGCTGTATGGGCTGGTCGCCGCCTCCGGACCCGGAACCCTGTCCGTGAGCCAGTTCCTCAGCTTCGTGGTGGCTTTCTCCGCACAGCTTTCCGCCACCGGTCAGCTGGTCGGCGCCGTCGCCTCGCTCGGCTCCGTCGTGCCGCTCTTCGAACGGCTCAGGCCGATCCTGGAGGAGCCCGGTGAAGTCCCCGAGGGCGCCGAGGCGCCCCGGCCTCCCGGCGAACTGACGGGAAAGATCGAGGTGTGCGACGTCTTCTTCAGCTACGGCAAGGACGGCCCGCCCGTACTGCAGAACGTGTCGCTTCAGATCGAGCCCGGGGAGTTCGTCGCGATCGTCGGCCCCAGCGGCAGCGGCAAGTCCTCACTCCTTCGCCTCCTCATCGGCTTCGACCGGCCCACCACCGGCTCCGTGCGCTACGACGACCAGGACCTGGCGGGGCTCGACACGGCCGCGGTACGGCGCCAGTGCGGCGTCGTCCTGCAGCACGCACGCCCGCTGCGCGGCTCGGTCCTCGACAACATCCGCGGCGCTCAGCAGCACTCCATGGACGCGGTGCGGTCGGCCGTCGAGATGGCGGGACTGGCCGATGACATCGAGGCGATGCCTATGGGCCTTCACACCGTGCTCAGTGACGGCGGCAGTTCGCTCTCAGGCGGGCAGCGGCAGCGGCTGATGATCGCCCAGGCGTTGGTCCGCCGCCCGAAGATCCTTTTCTTCGACGAGGCTACGAGCGCCCTGGACAACGAGACCCAGCGGACCGTCACCGAGAGCACCCGCACCCTGCAGGCCACCCGCGTGGTCGTCGCGCACCGCCTCTCGACGGTCCAGGACGCCGACCGCATCGTCGTCCTCGACCAGGGCCGTATCGTCCAGAACGGTTCACCGGCCGAACTCCTCGCCGACGAGAACGGTCTCTTCCAGCGCCTGGCCCGTAGGCAACAGGAATAGCCCCGGCGAGTGCCAGGGGCGCAAGTCCGTGACCCGCGGGATCAGGCCGCGTCCGCCGTCCCGCGGGCCTCCCTGGTCGCCGTCAATGCGGATCCAACCCGCCCGCGTTGGCGGCGCTGGCAGGGAGGTCCAGGGGGCATGAACCCGCCGCGGTGCCCGCCACGTTCTGAGAGGGAAGGTGTTCGCAGCGGGCGGACGCACCACATTTGACGAAACGGAAGACTCATGGCGTTCCAGCCCGAGCAGCTCGACCAGGCCGACCAGCTCTCCGATGACGAACTGGACACCGTCGCAGGCGGCGACGAGAACGCGCAGATAAGCATCTACGAGGACGGCTGCAGCTACGTGCGGGCCGACCTGAGCCAGATCTGACGAAGGGAGCTGGCGCCGTGAATCCGCTGCACACGGCGCCGCGTTCAGCGATCAGAAGGTGTCCGCACCAGGCGGGCGTCGTCACCTGCGATCTGGTCACGTTGCCCCCCTGCGGTTCAGCCTGTTCCGCGCGTCACGCGCGATCGCGCCGTTCATCTCGATCACCAACCGCATACTTGTGATCCGGTAGCAGACAGCGACGGGCGACCGCGGGTGCTGCTCTTCGAGCCGAGCGACGTCGAACTGGGTCGCTATACGCCGTACTTCGGTAGCCTCGCCCGAGAGGTTGGGCATCATCGAGCGGCGGACGGTCCGCGAGCACGGCGCGGTGCTCGGGCGCCTCGCGCGCCTCGGCATCCGACCGGGCGACGTCGACTACCTGCTGTGCGACCACCTGTACACCCGAGACCTGAGCTGCTGGCTGGTCACGACCTCGCACCAGGACGACCTCGGCGCGCGCCCACAGGCCGCGTTCCCCAACGCCAAGGCGGTTGTCCAACGCGACGAGTTGGCCGGCCCGGCCGAGCTGCACCCGCTGCAGAGGCCTTGGTATCAGATGGCGACCTACCGGCATGTCCCGCCGGAGGCATTCCTGCCGATCAGCGGTTCGGTCCTCCTTGGCCCGGGCGGAGGTGGGTGAGGAGGCCTTACGGCGGCTGGACTTCCGGGCCCTCACGGACCGTCTGCCGGTGATCGTGGACGGGCAGATGCGGCCGGTCGAGCCAGCATGCGGCTGGTTTCGTCACCTCACCTACCTGGGTCGCGACCCGGAGGACATCCTGCGGCACTACGCCTACATCGTGCTGCGGCTGATGGAGTTTTTGGCGGAGCGGGGCCGTGACCTGGGCACGGTGGTGGAGTCCGATGGGACCGCGAGGCGTCCGTGATCAACACGCTGTTGGACTGGATGGCTGGGCAGGGCCTGCGGCGGGCCTCGCCGCTGCGCGCGGCCGGTTCCTCGAACCCGCTGTCCACCGGGATGAGCAGAGACATGGACATCCGGCACCTGACGTTGGGGCAGTACTTGTTCCTCCGGGACGTCGGATTGGGCGGACAGAGTCTCGACGGTGAGGTGGACCGAGCCTTCCCAGGGCAGGCGCCGACCCGGAGCCGGGCGGCGGCCGACCTAGCACTGACATCGGGGATGAGGTCGCAGGACTCCGACGGCGCCCTCACCCCGCTTCCTTCGTCGCAGCATCCACAGACGACGCCCTCGAATTTGGGCTTGCCCAGCAAACGAAGCAGGGCTGAGCATCACTGTTGAAGGAAGAGGTGAGATGACGGACAACAACACGTACATGTCGCAGCTCATGAAGATGGCCGAGGACGGGGCCCCTGTTCCCGCACTCGTTTTGGCAACCGCGGACGCTCGACGCCGACGGAATCTGAAGCGGCTCGCAGGCGACGTCCGCTTCGCGGGAATCAACGAGCTGCTTACCCGACTCTCGGAAGTCGGGAAGGCGTTCGCCGAAACGCCGGAACTCTCGAAGATCACCTTCATGATTCAGAGAGCCCACGCGGACTTCATGACGGCGCTGGAAGCGACCCTCTCGGGATACTTCTCGGTCGCGTCCGACGCCATGCGCGACGTCCTGGAGATCGAATACCTCCTGATGGACTTCGCCATCCACCCTGGACATGCTGCCGACTGGCTGACCACGGACGACAAGGGGCGCATGAAGCGGTTCGCTCCGGTTCATGTCCGCAAGCGGCTTCAGGAAGCCGGAGTCGTGAACTTCGGAGACCAGGCCGTGTCGATGGACTACAAGGGCCATAGCATGGCCCTTCACGTCAGCCCGGTCCAACTGGTGAACTCCGCGAACGGCATTGTCTCCGAGCACTCATGGCTCAACGAGGCTGGCTTCTGGGAGATTTTCGACCATGGCAGCGGTCTACTGAAAGCACTGAGCCTGTTCGTTGAGCGGACGGCGCCAGGAGCACCGGCTGAAACCGTCCTCAAGAAGGACTTCACTGCGTTCAACGAGGCCAGGAGGAAGGCCGACGGACTCAAGCGCGTTTGGATGAGCGTTGCCGAGACCGCGACCAAAGCCGGAGACCCCGGCACCGTCGGGAGCAGGGTGCTGCGAGCCATGGTCGGCAGTGACATCATCGACGGCCAAGCGCTCAGTGCTGTCGGCGATGAAGAGGCCGTGACTGACGCTCTTTTCAAGGAGATGCACAAGCTTGCCGAGAGCGATGAGCCCATCACCAGGGCAGCCGCCAGGCTATTTCTCAGCATCGCCAACGACAGCGCGGGGAACGACGCATCTCCCGAGCTAGCCGAGCAGCCGAGCAACCAGTAGGTCCGCCACTCCTGCGGGTGAACTACAGGAACCCGTCACCACTCTCAGTGCAACCACACTCTGAGCTGTTCGGAGCCCCAGTGCCCTCCCGGCTGCATTGGCACGAGGGTCTCATGAGAGTGCCAAACGGTGGAGAACACTTCGACGCCGACCATGTCGGGGGACTGGCCGACTTCCCAGGGGTAAACGTCCACCTCACCGGTGCTGAAGCCACTGCAGCGCTCCAGTCGGCAACTCGGTTCGAGAAGGAGCGATACAAGCCCGCCCAGCGTGCACACAGGCCGACGCTCGTCCGCCACATGCCCGGGACGAGCGAGGCCTGGCGAGGGTTCGAGGCTGCCACCGAACTCACCGACATCTCATCCGGAATCGTACTGATCAGCCTACCCGGCCACACCCGTGGGCACGCCGCGGTCGCCGTCGACGCCGGAGACCACTGGGTGCTCCACGCCGGTGACGCCTTCTACCACCGCGGCCAAGTCGATGGCACCGGCAAGACACCGAAGACGCTGCTCGCCACGGAACGTGTCATCGCCCACGACTGGCACAAGGTGCAGGCCAACTACGAGCGACGCGCAGAACTGTGGCAGGCGTTCGACCCCGACCTCATCTCATCAACGCCCACGACCCCCACCTGCTCGCCCAAGCCCGAACCCGCACCAGCAACCATTAGTTGACCTTGGCCGGCGTGCCGCCCGTGACCCGCAGCAGTTCGTCGTAGCTCAGTGGCATCACGGTATGCGGAGTCCCGGCGGCGGCCCAGACGAGCGGGTGCTCGGCCAGTGCGATGTCGACCACGGTGCGGAGCGGTGCCGGGTGGCCGGTCGGCGCCACTCCGCCGATCGCCTGGCCGGTCGCCTCCCTCACTTGCTTAGCCGTCGCCCGCTCGATCGGACCGAGGCCCAGCCGCTCGGCCAGGAGGGCGGTGTCGACCCGGTGGCCGCCGCTGGTCATCACCAGCAGCGGCTCGCCCCCACTGAGGAAGACCAGGCTGTTGGCGATCGCGGCGACCTCGCAGCCGAGCGCGGCCGCGGCCTCGGCGGCCGTGCGGGCGGAGTCCGGCAGTTCTCGGATCTCGGTCTGTACCCCGGCCGCGGCCAGGGCCTCGGCGACCAGGCGACTGCGAGTGGGGAGATGGGCGGTCATGTTGTCCTCACGAGGTCGTTTTCTCCCATTGCTCCATCCCGGACTTGCTCTGCTTGTGGCGCACGATCTTCTTCGCCGCGTCCGTGCCCCGTCCGTCGGCCGGAACGCTGGTACATCCGCCCAGAACGAAGCGGCCGCTCGCCGCGACGCACCCGATCGCCTCTGGACGACAACGCGGGCCACGGGACGCCTGGCTCAGCCGAGGCAGGGCGACTCGCCGCACACATCCGGCTGCGCTGTCATCTGGGAAGACGAGCTGTGACGACTCGTGCTTCCGCCGTGATCCGCGCCACCAGTTCCGAGCAACTCGGCAGGTCTTCGATCACCCCGGCAGCCTGCCCGCACACCAGCGCCCGGTGCCTCGCGCCCGTGTCTTCGAGCGAAGCCTTGATCAGAGCCGGAGTCCTGGCCGCACGCAGGGCGGACTGCCATTCGAGTCCCTGCCGCCGTCTCAGCCGCTGCGCTGTCCTGAGGACACGCATCGGGCCCTGGCCGGTGTCCGAGGACCGGACGACTATCTGTCGGATGGTGTCGAGGAGTTGACCGCGCGGTGCAGTACGTTCGTCGGTACCACGGCTGCCTGTGATGAGGGCTCGATGCGGGAAGCCGTCGAACGCACGGGTGACGGTCATCTCCGCCAGCGTTGCGGATAGGTACTGTTCCTTCACGGTTTCCGGCACTGCGCAGTCGCGGGTCAGGAGGAAACGCGTGCCCATGGCTATGCCTGCCGCGCCATAGGCGAGCGCCGCCACCAGCCCCCGCCCGTCGTGGAAGCCTCCGGCCGCGATGACCGGGACACTCACGGCGTCCACCACCTGGGGGAGCAGTACGGTGCTCGCCGCCTCTCCGGTGTGGCCCCCGCCTTCGCTGCCCTCCACGATCACCGCGTCCGCGCCCCAGGCGACCGCCTGCTCCGCATCGTGGCGGGACCCGACAACGGGTATCACCGCGATTCCGGCATCCTTCAACAAGTCCACGACGTCCCGAGCCGGGGGCATAACGAATGAGGCGACCCGCACCCCCCGCTCGACCAGCAGCCTTGCCCTCGGCCTGGCTTCTGCGACGTCAGCCAGGAGATTGACCAGGCACACTCCGAAAGGGGCGTCGGTTCGCGCCCTCACCTCATCGATGGCGTGGGCGAGTTGGTCGGTGCTCATCGCTGCCGCGGACAGGACGCCGAGGGCCCCCGCGTTCGCCACCGCGGAAGCCAGTCGAGGTCCGGCTACCCATGCCATGCCGGTTTGGACGATCGGATAGCGGATACCGACCAGTTTGGTAAGGGCGGTCCCGATGGGAGGGGCGATGGCGCCTTCCGCGGTCGGCACTGCTGTCGGCTCCACGACAGGCTCAGAGACTGGCTCCGCGACCGGCAGGTCCCGCGGGCTTGCGGAGCCGTGCCCCTCGTCTTCTGCAGTGGGCTCAGACCGTGTCACTGATCGCTGCCAGGATGGCATCCCACGGCAGGACACGGCCGGTGGGAAGGTACCAACCGGGATCGCCGTTCGGTTCGGGGAGTGGCCAGACATCGTCGCCGTACAGCATGTGAACACCAGCGTTGCGCAGTACGGAGATGTGCCCATCCCATGCCGGATGTCCTGCGTAGGCGCGGTTCATGACGGGGAACACGATCACTGGCGTGTTCCTGGCACCGATGGCGGCACACGCTGTGGTCAGTGCCTGGTTGTCGGCGATGCCCAGCGCGAGATGCGCAATCGTGTTGGAGGAGGCGGGCACCACCGCGTAGCAATCGGGCTTCGGCGGCACGGTCGTCTCGGTGGGAAGACGGGGTGCTCCGTAGACGGGGTAGCCGGAGAGCTCCTCTATCTTCGGCAGTTCTCCTGCCGTCTCGAGCCAGGAATAGGCGCTCGGCGTGACGGTGACCACGGTGCTCCAGCCGCGGTCCTTCAGCGGTTCCATCAGATGGGTCCGGAGCTCCTGCAGGCCGCCCGCAGCGGAACCGATGAGACTGAGTGTCGGCATGATGGTGGTATTCCTCCCCAACTGGTCCGCGGCCGTGGTTCTGATTGCTCACCCAGTGCAGGCCGGCCGCTGCCGGCACCGGGTCTTCGGCAGGGCGCCCCAAGGCGGGACGCACCGATGCCACGTGCGTCTCCGGCCACTCGCGACCGGGGGTTTCAATGGCGGAGAGCCCGCCGCTGCTCTTCCCACATGGCGAGCACTTCCTGCCGCGCCTCGGCGGTTGCCGCGAACCACATCGGTGCCGTGACCGGCAGTCCTTCATGCCCGTCCCGTTCCACCGAGTTGATAGTGAAGGTGAAGCGGGCAAGCTCACTGTCAGGTGCGTCGGGAAGCCTTTCCGCAATGGCTCGCAGATGGAACACCTCTGGTGGCGCGGCAACGGTGATCAGCACAGCTGCCCCGCGGTCGAGGTTGGCCGTGGTGCGGCTGCCCGGCCAGACCGCGGCGCGAAGCTGCTGATCGTCGACCACGAGCAACTCGCCGGGGCTCAGTAGACAAGGCCGCGGCTGTCCGTCCGGGTCGATCGTGATGACGATGATGCACGGTCCTTCCGCACCGTCACCTTCACGGGCTGTGAGCATGTCCAGCACCGCGGTCGGTATCGCGCTCCCGATGGTCTTGGACATGAGACCCCTTCCAACGGCTTTCTTTGGTGGCCACCACCATCGAATTCCGGCCAGGGGAAGGGCAAGAGGAGGTTCCACGAAGCGGAACGATTCCTTGTCGGGCGCCGCCGGGCCGGGTGACACTCGCGGCCGAGACGACGACCGGGAGGCGCAGATGCTGCAGCAACCCCCACTTCCGTGGACCAGCGAAACCCCGCCGCACTTCGACGCGGCGGAGGACGCCTGGATCGTCTGCTCCTACGCGGATGTCGAAAACGTGCTGCTTGGTGCCTACGACTTCTCCTGGGAGGTGCGGGACCGTAACGCCGACCCCGTCTTCGCCGGGATGTGGAACGCCGACGGGCAACGCCACGACGATCTGCGCAGGCTGGTCCAGCCGTACTTCCAGCCACGAAGAATCCTCGCCATGCAGGCTCAGATCGAGGACATCATCAACGCGCTGATCGACGA
Organism: Streptomyces sp. BK340; assembly: GCF_007827595.1. GTDB lineage: Bacteria > Actinomycetota > Actinomycetes > Streptomycetales > Streptomycetaceae > Streptomyces. Next base: position 64,432 of record NZ_VISR01000011.1, on the reverse strand, counting down.
CATACTGGAGGCCAGCTCCGACACGGTCGACATCGTCCGTGAGCTGGCGGACCCACTGGGTGGCAGGTTCACCAGCGCCCTGGCGGGGATCGACCCCGATGACATCAGCCAATTGACCAGATGGCGCAGGGAACGCCAGTCAGCGCTCAACAACGGTCTGTCGACTGACCATCCGGACCTCCGCGACTACTACACCCGCCTGATCGAGCGCCGTCGGCGGGAACCCGAGGACACCCTGCTCGACCACCTTCTGGCAGCACAGCGCGAAGGCTATCTCGTCGACGGCGAGCCGCTCACCGACTGGGATGTCATGGGGGCGATGATGACCTCGGTCAGCCCCGGGCTGACGGGAGCCAAACTCGGCCCCGTCCTGGCGGGTTTGGCCTCCCACGGACTACTGGACGCCGCGCGGAACGACCCAGCTCTCGTGGACGGCGCGATCGAGGAGACGATGCGCCTGTATCCGGCGCTCCCCGTGATGCGGGTCCGCGCCCGGCACGATGTCCCACTCGGTGGTGTCACGGTACCGGCCGGAGCGCTTGTCCAGGCGTGCATATCCACCGCCAATCTCGATCCCGGCCACTTCCCCGAGCCCGAACGCTTCGACCCCACCAGAACGCCCAACCGCCACCTGTCGTTCGGTTGCGGCGCACACCACTGCCTCGGCGCCAGCCTGGTCAGGACCGAGATACGCATCGGTGTCGCGGCCCTGCTGAAACGGCTGCCGGGTCTGCGACTCGACACCTCGAAACCGGTACGCCACACCTACGGCCGGGTGGTGGGCGGTGCGTTCGAAGCAACATTTCGCTTCGACCGCCCCGAGGTCTCCAGGCCCTGAGGCGCATCTGTCAGCTCTGGCGACCGCAGCTCACAACGATACGAAGGATCCGCAGTGCAAACGCGTCATGGGACGAATGGAACGTTGCTCGCCCTCGACATTGGGACGTCGGCCGTCAAGGCCGGACTGTTCGCTCTGGACGGGCGGTTGCTTCGCTTCGCCCGCGGCGAGTGCTCGGACATCAGCGCACCGGAGCCAGGCGCCGCTGAACAGGACCCGAACCACTGGTGGGCCGCGGTATGCAGGACGGTCTCGGACGTCATGTCGGTGGGTGCGCCCGCGGAACTGCGCGCGATATGCGCGGTTGGCCAAAGCCCGGTACTCGTCCTGTCCGACGCAGCAGGTCGACCGGTACGACCAGCCATATCCTGGATGGATGCCCGCGCCGAGCGCCAGCGTGCAGCAATCGCCGAGCGCCTGGGCGACACAAGACCCGGCTTCAACCTGCTTCACCGCCTCCTGTGGCTGATGGAGAACGAGCCTGCGTCGGTCGGCAAAGCGTGCTGGGCGCTCAGTCCCTGGGATTTCATCGGGCACCGGCTCACGGGCGGTACCGCGGCCGCCGCGTCAGGGCTCAGCGGTGCGCCGCTGTGGCCGACCGCCGAGGTAGAGGCCGCCGGCCTGTCCGGGGCGGCGGTCATCCCGCCCCACCAGCAGGCGGGCACGGTCTACGGCCGGACCGAAGGCCCCTGGTCGGCACAGCTCGGACTGCCGGACGGTATCCCTGTGGTGGCCGGCATGGCCGACGCCCTCGCCACCATGCTCGGGTCGGGCGCGGTGCGCCCGGGCCGAGCCGCAGACACCGGTGGCAGCTCCGGTGGACTTGCCCTGTGTTCCCCAGAAGAGATCACTGGACTGGGCATCGGGTCCGTCCCCGGCGTCGCGCCCGGAACATTCGCCGTCGGCGGGCCCTTCGCCGCAGGCGGCAAAGCCACACAGTGGTGGGCCGACACGACCGCCGGAGGGGATGTCGCTCAGGTGATCGCCGCCGCCGAACAAGCCCCGGCGGGCAGCGGCGGTGTACTTTTCCTGCCGTTCCTTGCGGGGGAACGCGCGCCGGTGTGGGACCACACCGCGAGCGGAGCCTTTCTCGGTCTCACCCTCCGTCACGGTCCTACCCATCTGGCTCGTGCTGTGATCGAAAGCTCCGGATACTCACTGCGATGGCTGACGGAGACGCTGGGGGGCGCCGGAGCCGTTGTCTCCGACATCCGCGTGTGCGGTCGACAAGCCGGCAGCGAGCTGTGGAACGCGATCAAGGCCGACGTGACAGGTCGGACCATCCTCATGCCGGAGACCACGGAGACCACGCTCATGGGAGCGGCGATCACCGCAGGCGTCGGCGCAGAATGCTTCACGAACCTCTGGGACGCCTCCGAAGAGATGGTCCGTATCGCACGCGCTGTCACTCCCGATCCACGAAACAAGGGCCGCTACGACGACCTCTTCGCTCTGTATCAGGGCGCGTACCAAGCCCTCAGACCGTTGTACCCGGCGCTTTCGAAGCCGTGACCAGGTACGGCAGCCTCCCCGGCAAGGGGCTTGGCAGTTGTTTGGAATGGCGTCAGTGGTACCCACCACGATTCACCCGGGCCGATACGGCCACCGGACACAAAGCTGAACAGGGATCGATGTGGACACGGCACGAGGAACGTTCGCAGTGATGGGTGCCGCCAGGTATGTGGTCGCGATCTGCCTGCTCATGGCAACCATGACGTCCTGCACTTCATCACCCTCGGACTCCCCGCCTAAGCTTTCCTTCCCCCACCACCAGAAATATGCGGTCGGCGTCATGCCCTCGGTCTCGCAGGCGGAGCGTGACGCCGCGGTGAAGAAGCACTATGACTCCTGGAAGGCCACCTACCTTGTCCAGGGGTGTCATCCCGGGGAGTACTACGTGTCCACCAAGGATGACGACAATGGCAGCCACGGCGGTCCCGTCTCCGAATCCCAGGGATACGGCATGAACATCATCCCTTTGATGGCCGGCTATGACTTGGACGCACATGCCGAGTTCGACGGACTGTGGCAGCTGGTCAGGCGTCACCGCGACCAGTACGGCATGATGCAGTGGCGACTCGACGGCCGGACCTGCAAGTACGCCGATCGCGACACCCCTGACGCCGCCACCGACGGAGACCTGGACGTCGGCTACGGCCTGATCCTGGCCGACCGTCAGTGGGGTGGCTACACCTCTGATGCCAAGGCATGGCTCGCCGGTGTCTATCGTCATGACGTCGCACCTGACGGACACCTCAAGTGCGAGGACGACGGGCCCTATACGGATGCTCGCCCGAGTGACATGATGCTGGACCACCTGCGTACTTTCGCCGCATTCGATCGTGACCACGACTGGAACAAGGTGGTCAGGCGTACTGAGGCAGTCATCGACGCATTCACCAGCGCCAACTCCGCTGACACAGGTCTGTTGTCCGACTACGTGGTCAATGCTGACACCACTGCGCCCGTACCGGCGCCTGCCGACTATCAGGAGAATCAGCCCGACAACCTCGTCGGCTACAACTCCCTGCGTGTGCCCTGGCACCTTGGCACCGACGCATTGCTGTACGGCCGCAGTACCGCGGCGAGTTCCCTGTCCACAGCAAGCAAGGAGTCGGCCTGCCTCAAGTCGGTGTCCGGATCCGTTCCCGCCGAGATCAACCCGCACCTGACACTCGACTGCAGGCCGTACGGGGAGGACCGGGCCGCGGAGGCCGGAGCCGCGGCCGGGCCGGCCGCCATGGCTGCGGGTGACCAGGATTGGACGAATCGCATCTGGCAGGAGCTGGCAGGCCATCGGTTCGGAGACGGTTACTACACCGATACGATCAAGATGCTGGTCTACCTGGTCATGTCTGGCGACTATTGGATTCCCGGGGCATCGGGGTCATAGGGAGAGAAGACTGGCATCTGCCTGGCGGGAGGTCCTTGCCCCCCGCCAGCGCACCTCCCTCGCCATCGCGGTGGTACTTGCGCATGTTCTCCTCTTCGGGGAAGCGCTAGGAGTCGACCCGGGCGCCGTATCGTCTGACCCAGTCGGCGGTGACCCGCGCGGACAGCCAGGGCCGCCGCCGACAGGGCCTGCAGGGCAGCCTGCAGGGATTCCGACGAACTCCATCCGGTTCGAAGTCCGCACCGGAGCGAGCACGTGGGTGGAGTTGGTCCGCCGGCCTCCCGTGTGCAGCAGCCCGAGCCCCTAGATTCGCTCAAGGACCTTTTCCCTCGAGGCCGAACTCGATCAGCTGGGTACTGAAGTCGCAAGGACGGCGAGAGGTCGGACCCAGGGTCGTCGAGCTCAAAACCGAGGAGGAACGTCAGTCCATCCGGGCGCGGACCTGTCAGCGGCCTGCCGGTCGGTCAGCCCTTCGGCCATACTGCAGCAGCGGCACCAGCGCCAATGCTCCGGGGGAGACCGCCGACCGCCCCCGTCCAGGGAAAGCCCCGGCAAAGGACTCATCCTCGAACGGCAGACCGATCGCCTCACGAACACGGGCCGCAAGCGTCCCCATCGGGAATGAAGACCGCACCCCACGCGCAGTCAGCTCCGGCACTTCGCGATCAGCCCGCGGCTCCAGCGACATCCAGCCCCACCCTCGATCGGCGAACAGACCGATCACGGCAGCCCGGCACACTCATCATCACCGGTTCACGGATTTTCCAACAGAGGCGTGAACGCCGGGGCTTTCTGTAAAAGTCCCGGCAAACAGAACCGTACGAACCGAGTCAACAGGCTCGGTCGTTCACGGCCGAGCACTTGCCACCCGCGCGAGTCCCGGAGTGAGCCGGAATCGCTCGGGGTTCTCGACACGCTGCCGCTGCTGAGGGTCCACGCTGTCCCGCTGCTCCAGCCAGCGCCGCAGGCGCTCCTGCGCCGATCGGTCGCGATCGGTGACTCGCCGGTCCTGCGCGGGGGAGGGAAGTGACGCACCGATGTCGCGGAGCAGGACGCGTGTGGGCCGTGATGCCTTCGAGCCGGGCTCCACGCCCACTACGGAGAACCGCGTACCCGGTCCGAATACGACCCATGGACCGCCCAGGAGGGAGGTGCGGCGGCCCGTCGTCGACCACACGACGAATTCGACGGGCGCGTCCAGGGCTGCGTCCGCGCGAGGCAGACCGACCATGGGCGCGGGCTCGACCAGGACGGTGCCGACCTGGTAATGGGCCAGCTCTTGTGCGTCGGCCTCGGCACCCAGCAGAACGCCGCCGTGATGAACCGGCAGCCGAAGCAGGCCCGAGCCAAGACAGGCCAAATAGGCAGCCAATTCTCCGGCGTTGCCGTTGCGAGCCAGGGATACCACTTCGTCGCAGCTGACCGGAATACCCGCATCTGTGCTGTACAGGAGAGCCGCGACCAGATCCGGTGTGATGTCCTTATCGCGGGACGACCGCAGGCCCGGTAGACGCGTCGCGAGTTGGTCGGCGCGACTGGCGTAGCGCACGTAGTGGCTGCCGAGAAGTGACCTGAACGCAGCGCGCTCCGCATCGGTGCTCATCCCCGCAAGTCGGGCGAACGTCTCCGGCGCGAAGACATGCAGGCGGTGAGTGGCTGTCGGAGGGCTCGGTGGGGCAGGCTCCGGGGCTCTGGCGGTCCCTGCGGCTTCGGACGGCTCCCCGGCGCTGTCCAGCGTCTTGTGCGTCGGCTCTGCCAGGGGTGCGGCCTTCCCGGAGCCGGAGTCAACGGGCAAGGGCGGGAGCGGGATGTCCTGGATTGGGCGTCCGTTCGCTGATGAAAGTCCGCCGAAGGGAGTGCTCGGACTGGTAGGGGACGTGGGGCTCGCGGTGAACGGAAGCGTGCCGGGCACCGGGCCGGGCGGGCTCTCCGAGCCCGCGACGGGAGGAAGCGATCGTGTGCTCTCCGTGGCGGGCACGGAAGCGGGGAGAACCGGCTGCGGCTGGGCAACCGCGACCGGAACGGCGCGATCGGGCCGGCTCGGTTCCACCCACACCAAGTCGTGGAGGCGGCAGACGAAGCGGGCGACGGCTTGCGGGGCGCGGTCGTCGAGGTTGGGTACCAGCAGGCCCATCCGGCGGTCTGCGCGGCGGTCCAGGCGCTGGATGATGTCCTCGACACCGTCCCAGATCTCCTTGGGGACGGGGTGGGATTCGTCGCCGATGACCAGGAGGGGCTTTCGCGGGTCGGCGGCCCGGAACCGGACTCCCCCGTCCGCCTTGCCTTCCTGTGGGCGTAGCCAGATCCCGCAGGGTATGGCTTCCAGTTGCCAGTCGGTGAACGCAGTGAAGGCGGCTCGGTGCCAGTCGGCGAACCCCGTGAAGACGGCGCGGCCCTCTTCGCGGGCTTCTGCCATCGGCAGGCGCCAGGCGGTGGGCAGGATGCGTCCGCGTCCTGGGTGAGCCGTGAGTTCGGTGAGGTAAGGCTCCCAGGTGGGGAATCCTTCGGCGTCGAGGATCCACGGGGAGGGCCCGTCGATACCGCTCAACGGCAGTCCTGGGGTCACCTTGACAGGCTGTCCGAGGCGCCCCGCCAGTCGCGCCGCGATGTCGTACAGGAGGGCAGGCGGCGACCAGGGGGCGCTGAGCAGCACGTGGCGTGTTGGTTTGGCCAACCCGTCGACGGCCTCGGCGAGTAGGTCCGGGTGGACACAGGGCGTCTCGGGTGACCCGATGATCACCGCCAGGGCGTCCGGACCCGCCGAGGCCGCCCCGACCGCGCCGGGAGGCAGCGGGGAGGGATCGGAATCAGTGGTGATCCAGTAGCCCTCGGACAGCTCGATGACACTCGCCGGACCCGCCGCGGCACGCCGGGGAGGATCGGAGCGTGCGACATCAGGTGTCCGCACCTTGGGCCTGCTCTGAGAGGTGGTGGGCTCGTTGTCCGCGGCGGACGTCGGCCAGACCCTGCCGAGTCGTCGGGGTGTCCGGTGGGGCTCGCACAGCCACCACGACGGCGTCAGGCCATCGGGCGTGTTGCCCGCGGCACCAGGCGCATTGACCCGGATCCTCCCGCCGGACAGCACGGAGACCAGACCGTCTGGGGCCGCAACCGGAACCTCCAGCTCAGCCGCGAGGTTCTCGGCTGGAAGCCGGCCGTCTTGGTCGGGTGTGGCCAGACCCGAAGCGGCGAGGACGACGGTCTCGACGCTTCGCGCTCTGGTGATTGCTCTGATCAACGGCAGTTGCGTGCGAAGAGCCAATGCCGCGTCGGGTGCGGCGGCGAGCAAGATCAGCGTCCTGGGATCGGAAGGCAGCTCCGCTACGTACTTCATCAGCGGGCCTTGGAGTGCCGAAGCGGGTGCGACGACTAGGTGGGGCCCGACCTGGTGCAGTTCGGTGCTGCCGGGGGTGGCTCCCATGGCATGGCCGGCGCGGGGAACGGCCTCGGGCATCGGGCGTGCCTCCACTGCTGTGTGATGGGAAGCCGGAGCGCGGTTGTGATCCGGGCGCTACGGACAACGGGATCGGGACGGGTACGGGTTCATCGGTGCGGACGATGATGCGATCTGGTCAGGGAGAAGGCAGGTGGTCAGGTGGTGGGGTCGCCTGTGTCCGGTTCCTGCTCGGTCAGCAAGCCGGTCTGCAGCTGGATCGTCCGGCGCCGTGTGATGTGTAGGGCACGACCGGTGTGCAGCTGCCGGGGCTTGACGTTGCCGAACAGATAGCCCTCCGACGGCGGGCATGAGAAGAGCACAGCGGGGGTGTTGACTTCCTGCAGCCGCCGCAGCAGTGGATCGCCCATGGCCCGTGCGGCGCCGTTGGCGCTGCGGGCGATGATCAGGTGGAGTCCGAGTTCGGTGCCCTGGGCTAGGTACTCGAGGAGCGGTCCGAAGGGGTGAGTACCCGAGTTGGTGGCTACCAGGTCGTAGTCGTCGATGACGACGAAGAGTTCGGGGCCGGTCCACCAGTCCCGTCGGCGCAGTTGTGCCGGGCTGATCTCGGCCTTCGGTAGACGGGTGTGCATGGCCCGTGTCGTCCCGTCCACCAACTGGCGCACGATGTCGACCGAGACCGCGTACCCGAGCCGGTACTCGTCCGGGACGGCGTCGTACAGCTCACGGCGGTAGTCGACCAGCATGACCCTGGCCTCTTCGGGCGTGTAGGCGCGGCGGATGCCGGAGAGGAGCAGTTTCAGCAGATTGGTCTTGCCCGTCTCGCTGTCGCCCAGCACCATCAGGTGCGGTGTCTCCTCGAAGTCGTGCCACAGCGGTGCGATCCCGGTCTCCTCCAGGCCGATGGCGACGCGCAGCCGTCCCTCGGGGGCCGGGAGCGAGGCGGCCTCCAGCCGCAGCGGCAGCATCCGGACTTCAGGGGCCCGCGGGCCGTCCCAGTGCTCGGAGACGGCGTTCACCAGATCGCCGATGGCCTCGCCCAGGTCGTCCAGGCGGCCCGAGCCGTCCATACGGGGGAGTGCCGTGAGGAAGTGCATGTGCTCGTCGGTCAGGCCGCGTCCCGGAAGTTTGGGAACCTTGGCCGCTGCCCGCATGTTGATGACCGAGTCCACCGGGTCGCCGAGGCGCAGCTCGAACTTCGTGCCGAGCTGGTCCCTGAGTCCGCTGGTGATCTCGGCCCAGCGCGTCGCGGCGACGATCAGGTGCACTCCGTAGTTGAGGCCGCGTCCGGCGATCAGCGTGAGGATCGGAATCAGGTCGGGGAACTCCTGTCGCAGGGTGTTCCATCCGTCGATGACCAGGAAGACGTCTCCGTGCGCGTCGTCCGAGAACTCTCCGGCGGCGTGGCGCTGGCGGAACGAGGCGACGGAGTCGATGCCCTCGGCCGCGAAGCGTTGCTCGCGCCGGTCGATGATGCTGTTGATCTCGCTGATGGTCCTGGCCACCCGCTCGGCGTCGTGCCGGCCGGTGACGCCTCCCGTGTGCGGCAGGTCGCGTATCGATGACAGGGTGCCACCGCCGAAGTCGAGGCAGTAGAACTGCACTTCGCGCGGGGTGTGGGTGAGGGCGAGCGCGGTAATGAGAGTGCGCAGCAGCGTGCTCTTGCCGCCTTGCGGGGCACCTGCGATACCGACGTGGCCGCCCGCGCCGGACAGGTTCGCCACGTGCAGCTCCCGCATCTGGTGGAACGGACGGTCCACCACGCCGACCGGTACGGTGAGCGCGCCGCGTCCTGCCCAGCCGTCCGTGGTCAGCCCGAACTGCGAGTGCGGGGCGAGGGGCGGCAGGAGCTCGTCCAGTGTCGGCGGCACCTCCAGGGGCGGCAGCCACACCTGGTGGGCCGGCGGCCCGGCGTCGTGCAGCCGGGCCGCCGCGACCTCGAGCAGGCTCCTGGTCTCCGCCTCCTCCTGTGGGGTTTCCTCCTGCGGCTGTTCGACGGGCTGACGAGGGACGACGTAGGTGGTGCCGTAGGGAACTACCTGCTGGGCGACCGCTTCCTGGGCCACGGCCCGACGGAACTGGCGGTAGGTGCCCGACACATATGCGGCCTTGAAGCGGGTCAGCGTCGAGATGTCGCTGCGCAGGAAGCCGTTTCCGGGCTGTGAGGGCAGTTGGTAGGCGTCCGGGACACCCAGGACGCCGCGGCTCTCCATCGCGGAGAACGTACGCAGACCGATGCGGTAGGACAGGTGGGACTCCAAGGCGTGCATACGGCCCTCGTCGAGGCGCTGCGAGGCCAGCAGCAGGTGCACGCCCAGGCTTCGGCCGAGACGGCCGATCATGATGAACAGCTCCATGAAGTCCCGGTGGGCCGCAAGGAGTTCACTGAACTCGTCGACCACGACGAAGAGGGTCGGCAGCGGGTTGAGCGGGGTGCCCGCGGCGCGGGCGGTTTCGTACTCCAGGGCCGAGCTGTAGTTGCCCGCCCGGCGCAGGAGTTCCTGGCGGCGGACCAGCTCGCCGTGGAGGGCGTCGCGCATCCGGTCGACCAGCGCCGCTTCGTCCTCCAGGTTGGTGATGACCGCGGAGGTGTGCGGCAGTTCGTCGAGTCCCAGGAAGGTCGCTCCGCCCTTGAAGTCCACCAGGATCAGATTGAGCGTCTCGGAGGAGTGGGTGAGGGCGAGTGCCAGAACCAGGGTCCGCAATAGCTCCGACTTTCCCGATCCGGTGGCACCGATGAGCATGCCGTGTGGCCCCATACCGCCCTGCGCGGACTCCTTGATGTCCAGCGCCACCGGCGACCCGTCGGCGGCGACACCGAGCGGGACCCGCAGCCGTTCCGGGGCGGGACGCTCAGTCCACGCCTTCTGGACATCGTGGGCGAGCAGGTCCCTGATGCCGAGAAGGGCAGTGAGCTCGAAGTCCTTCGCGAGCGGCTCGCTGCTGTCGGTGGAGTCCCCCAGGCGGTAAGGCGCCATCAGGGCCGCGAGCCTGCTGGCGGCGGCGTGGGACAGGGCGTCGGGACGGCCGAGGACGGTGATGTCGTCCTTGCGGTTGCGGTCGGCACCGACCATCTCCAGGACGCCCTCGTTGATGCGCAGCCTCAGCACCTGCCTGTCGGGTTTCCAGTCGAGTGCCCCGCCCAGGTCGATCACGGTCGCGTTGCGGTACCCGGCGAGTGCCGCCCGGCTCGACGACGGGACCCGGGGACCGTCGAGCACTACCACGGTGTACGGCTCGTCCGGACCCGGCTGCGCGTCCGCCTCATGAGCGGGACGTCCGGCGAACTCGTCCCCGAGCAGCTGCTCGGCCTCGGCGAAGCTGCTCGCGACAAGCCGCAGCGCACCCGCACCGTCGGTGTCCACAGGGTGTAGCGCATGGGGCAGCCACTTCGTCCACTCCCAGACGGCCCGCTGGTCGGGCTCGCAGACCACGGCGACGCGCAGTTCGTCGGGGGCGTGGAAGACCGACAGCTGGGCCACCATGGCGCGCACCAGCGCCCGCGCCGCCTCGGAGTCCTCGTCCTCGCTGCGCACCAGTACCTGCGCGTAACCGCGCAGGTACACCGCGATGGGCTGGTCCGGCACCGAACCGTAGGCGTGGATGAACCGGCGCAGGGCATGGGCGCACAGCGGCTCCAGATCCTCCACGGGCTTGGTAGACAGCGGTGCGAGCTTCGTGGCCAGCCGCTGCCGGCCGACCGCGATGCGCACATCCCCGAAGTCCGGGTGGGATGAGCGCCTTTCCCACAGACGGGAGGTGCGCACCAGTGACCACAGTGCCGTCGGGTCCGGATGGCGCCAGGCAAGAGCCGCCCGCTGCCGGTCGATCGTGGTCCGGACCTGGCGGCGCATCTGCGAGAGATAGCGCAGGTAGTCGCGACGCTCGGAGCGCAGCTGGCTCTTGCGGTCGCTGGAGCTGCGAAACAGCTGGGCCACCAGCATGCCCACGGCCGACATCGCCATCATGCCGATCGCCACATACATCAGGGCGCCGCCGCCGGGACGCATGAAGATCAGGACCATGCCCAGCGAACTCAGCGCCATGGGGGCATAGGTGATCATGTTTGACGCGCCGCTCTGGACCTCCGGCAGACTCGGCGGCTCCTGCAGCTGAATGTCGCCGGAAGGCATCTCCGGGCCAGGGCGCCTGGGGGGCCGGTTGACCAGGGTCACGCTCAAGAACGGCTCCTCATGTCGCTCCCGGCAGCAAGCCAGGCGCATGTTTCGACGCCGACGGCAGGTTTGCCCACCCGTGCGACGGCCCGTACGCCCGCGGGTGCGGGCCCTCCACTCGGCACGACGGGCGCAGACCGGTCAGGGGTTCAGCTGGCTGAACGGATTCTCACTCGCGCCCCGTTGACCGTGATGGGGGCGTCGCCTGTGGCGGATTCGTCGGCGCCCGGCCGGGCGCCGACCCGCCGTCTTGCAGAGCGCGCCTGACCGCTGCCGGATCCGGGGCGTTGACCCAGCGCACAAGTATGAGCATCTTCCAGGAGAGAGAGGGCAAGGCGTGAGTGGTAGCGCCGTCGCCGGACTGTGCAGGCTGAGGTTCCATGCGCCTGAGGCCGGCTTTGAGCTCGCCGTACCGGCGGACATCCCGCTCGCCGACCTGCTGCCGACAGTGATCGGGTACGCGGGTGCGGACATGGAGGAGACCGGGATCGATCACGGAGGCTGGATCCTCCAGCGGCTGGGAGGTGAACCTCTGGACGAGGAGGCCACGCCCGCTTCGCTGGATCTGCACGACGGGGACGCGCTCTATGTACGCCCCCGGCAAGCCGCCCTGCCACCCGTGCACTTCGACGACATCGTCGACGGCGTCGCCACAGGCATGCAGCAACGGGGCGACGGCTGGCGTCCCGCATGGACCCACCACCTCTCGCTCGCTTCTGCGCTCCTCGCTCTGACCGCCGGCATCGGCGCGCTGGCCCTCCCGGGGCCACACCTTCTGCGGGCCGTGGCCGCAGGAGTCACCGGGGTACTGCTGCTGATCGGTGCCGCGAGCGCCTCGCGGGCCGTCGGTGACGCGGGAGCGGGCTCCGCCCTGGGCGTTGCGGCCGTTCCCTATCTCGCCATGGCCGGGGCGCTGTTGCCCACCGGCTCCCAGGGCGCGGATCTGATCGGCGCCCGTCTGCTCGCCGCCAGCTCCGCCGCGGCGGGCGGGGCGGTGCTCGCCGTGGCCGCCGTGGCCGCCTCGGTCCCGCTCTACCTGGCCATCGGCCTGCTTTCGATCGTGGGAGTGGCCACCGCCGCACTGCTGATGCTCGGACTTCCTCCGGAGCACGCAGTGGCGCTGATCGCCGTGTGGGCGGTGACCCTCGGTGCCTTCATCCCGGCCGTGTCCTTTCGCCTCTCAGGGCTGCAGCTGCCCCCGCTGCCCCGCAACGCCGACGAACTGCAGGAAAACATCGAGCCGTTCCCGGCGACCGAAGTGCTGGACCGCACCACTGTGGCCGACAGCTATCTCATCGCCTTCTACACGACGCTGGGGCTTGTCAGCGTGGCGTGCATGACCGTGCTCGCCTCCGGTACGGGCTGGCCGGTACACGCCCTGACAACCGCATTGTCCCTCCTGCTACTTCTGCACGCCCGGACGCTCGGCAGTGTCTGGCAGCGGCTGGCGGTGCTGCTTCCCGGCGTCTACGGCCTCACCCTCCTGACCGCGACCCTGCTCCTGTCGCAGTCCTACGGCGGCCGGGTGCTGTCACTGTCCGCGCTCCTGCTGCTCGCCGCTGCGCTTTCCATCGCGGCCTGGACGCTGCCGGGAAGGCGGCTGCTGCCCTACTACGGGCGTGCCTGCGACATCCTGCACACCATGACGGCGGTCAGTCTGTTCCCGCTCGCGCTGGACATCGCTGGCGTTTACCACATGCTGCGAACCCTCACCGGCTGAGTGCTGTCGATCCGTCCGGCCCAGCGTGGATCACTCCTGCGGCCCAGCCGACCGGCGGTTCACCTCGGTTCAGCGGACTTCCGGCCCACGGCGTCCTGTCGCCTAACACGACGCACCGAGCACACGAGGAGACAAGGATGCAATCCAGGCGCGACCAGGTTCAGGCACACATGTTCATCATGCGCAGGCTCGCCTCGGGCATGCTGCGCGCGGACCCGGATGCGCTGGACACCCCGAACAGCCGGACGGGCCGGGCCCGTACCTGGGGAGTGGCCCTCGGTGTGGGCATCGGACTGGTGGCAGCGCTGTACGGGGTGATCGTTCCCGGTGGTGGCACGGACTGGAAGGCTCCGGGCACGCTGGTCGTCGTCAAACAGACAGGAGCACGTTTTCTCTACGTCGGCGGCTCCCTCCATCCGGTGCTCAACGAGGCCAGCGCGAAACTACTGGCCGGAGACCGGATGGTCGTCGACAGCGTTGACACGGCATCCGTCTCCTCGGCCGCCCGCGGGACGCCGGTCGGGATCGTCGGAGCCCCGGACGAGCTGCCGGACCCGGCCACGATGCGTGGCGCCACCTGGCTGGCCTGCGCGAGCCAGCGTGCCGACGAATCCGGAAGTAATGCACCACAGTTGACCCTCGCGATCGAACAGGACAGAGCAGCATCCCCTCTGCCGAAGGGCAAGGGCGTACTCGTAGCGGATCCGGACGGGGTCCGGTACCTGCTCTGGCAAGGACAGCGACTCCGCCTGGACGCTGACAACGGAGCGGTCCAGGCGCTCGGTTACGGCAGCTTGCAGCCTGTCCAGGTGTCCGCGGCATTCCTCAACGCGATCCCTTCCGGCCCCGACCTGGCCGCCCCCGAGGTAACGGACCGTGGCGCCCCGGGGCCGGCACTGTCCGGTCAGCCCACCACAGTCGGTCAGTTGTTCACCGGACCGGCAGGCGGCCACTACCTCCTCACGGCCGAAGGGCTCGTCACGCTGACGCGGATCGAGTACATGCTGCTCAGCGGGGACCCGCGCACGCAACGTGACGCCTATCAAGGCGGCTCGGTCACCACCACGGCCATCGGACCCGACGACCTGACCGCGCATACGGCCCCTGCCGGAAGACTGCCGCGCTCGCCGGGCGACGCGCTGCCGGCCAAGCCGCCCGCCCCGATCGTCCTGGATCCGGATCAGAGCGTCTGCGCCGCCCTCCACCCGGCGTCGGCATCACCCCGCCTCTCGATCGCGGTGGCCGAGACCATGACGACGGCAGGACATCCTCCGGCCGTCCAGCCGGGCGTGATCCCCTCCTGCACCCAGGCCGACCGCGTCGCCGTCAGACCCGGGGGAGGAGCCCTGGTCCGCTCCCTGTCCGGCGCAGGAACCGGCTCGACCTACTACTTGGTCACGGACGCCGGAGTGAAGTTCCCGCTGCCCTCCGGCCAGACGGCTCAACAGCTCGGCTACACCACGGCCACCGCGGCGGGTGTACCCAGGGCGCTGCTCGGCATGCTGCCCAGCGGCCCCAGCCTGGACCCGGCCGTACTTGCGAACGGAGGCGTGGTCGGCCCTCCCGCATCACCACCGAAGTGCGGCGGCTGACAGATCCGCCCGCTCCCGACCGCTGCGGCGAACCGCCCGTCGTCACCCGGGGCGGCCGCACCTGCCCCCTCGGCCAATTCCGAGAGATCCGAAGGACAAGGAAAACACCGTGAAAGTAACCGTCGACATCCACCGCTGCTGCTCGTCCGGCCTGTGCGTCACCAAGGCACCGGACGTGTTCGACCAGGATCCGGACGACGGGGCCGTTGTACTGCTGGACCCGGCGCCGGCCGCTGTGCATCAGCCGGCGGTGCGCCTGGCCGCGTCGTGCTGCCCAGGCCGGGCCATCACGGTGACCGACACCCACAGGGACTGAACAGCACGTCGTCCGAGGCAGGAACTGCACCGTTCCCAGGGACAGAGGACCAGAAGGAGAGAAATCGACCATGGCGACGACACCTGGCGACCAGGATGTCTTCTTTGCCCAACAGGGCTCCTGCCCGTTCTCCCCGGCTCCCGCACACGAGCGGGCCCGCAGCGAGCAACCGGTCAAGCGCGTCGCTCTTGCAGACGGGAGTTACGCATGGATGGTCACCCGCCACGAGGACGTGCGGGCGGTTTTCGGCGACCCCAGGTTTAGCGCCGAGGCACACCGGCCCGGATTCCCCTTCCCTAATGCCGGTCGCAACTTCATCGCGAAGGGGGAGCCCAGCTTCGTCCGGCTGGACGACCCGGAGCACGCACGACAGCGCCGCATGCTCACCGGGTACTTCACCGTGAGGCGGATCGAGACCATGCGGCCGCGGATCCAGGCCATGATCGACGACTTCCTCGACCGGATGGAAGCCGCGGGACCCCCTGCGGACCTGGTCGCGGACTTCGCGTTGCCACTGCCGTCCCTCGTCATCTGCGAGATGCTGGGGGTGCCCTACGAGGACCACGACTTCTTCCAGGAACGCAGCCGTGTCCTGGCGGACACAAGCGCCGATCCCGAGGACACGCACGCCGCGTGGAGCGACCTGGCCCAGTACCTGGAAGAACTCGCGGAGATCATGCGGCACGCCCCCGACGACGGCATCATCAGCCGGTTGGTGCAGCGTCCCGACCTGACATCGGGCCAGGTCGCCTCGATGTCCAGGCTGCTGTTGGTTGCTGGCCATGATACGACGGCCAACATGATCTCCCTGGCCACTGCGGCGCTGCTCCGCCACCCCGAGCAGCTCGCGGCTCTGCGGGGGAATCCCGAGTCGGTCGACGACATGGTCGAGGAACTGCTTCGCTGGCTGTCCCCGGTCGGACATGCGGGCGTGGCCCGACTCGCCCTGGAGGACGTCAACGTTGGAGGCCAGACCATTCGGGCGGGGGAGGGAGTGCTGTGCATGCCGGCCGTCGCGAACCGGGACGACACCGTGTTTCCGCAGGGCGGGGAGCTCGACCTGCGAGGTGACGCCCACCGCCACCTGGCGTTCGGCTTCGGCGTCCACCAGTGTCTCGGACAGGGGCTTGCCCGGTTGGAGATCCAACTGGCCCTGCAGACACTCTTCCGCCGGCTGCCCGGACTGCGCCTGGCGGCGCCGTTCGAGGAGCTGCTCTTCCGTCATAACGCGATCGTGCACGGGCTGCTCGGATTGCCGGTCACATGGTGAGTCTGTCTGGGCACGGACGGTTTCCCTGAACCCCCGGGCACACCAACTCCGTTGAAGCAAACGGAGAATTCCATAAGAGGGCGCCGGGGCGGCGACAGCCACACGGTGCCCTCTCAGAGCAGGGAGTCCCAGAATGGCCCTTCTTTCTCAGCAAGATGCGGCGATGCAGCAGGGCATCGCCAGCCTGGAACACCACGTGGTGGCGATGATGCAGGCCGGACAGACGGCCGAGCGCATCAACGACGAACTCCGTCAGGGTTACATCGCCGGCTCCAGCACGACCTTCCAGCAGAAGGTCCAGGAGTGGGTCGACAACTACCAGGCCGTCATGCGCCAGTTTGAGAAGCTCGCCTCCGGCTCCAGCGGCGTGAAGCAGGCCCTGGACGCGGCCGAGGAAGAGGCCCACATGCAGGGCGGCAACTGGGGGGGCACCTCCGGAGGGGTGTACACCGCGCTGGCCGGCTAGCGGGTCCAGCCTCGGATCCGGCGCCGCGGGCCGACGCCTCCGTCGTCCCCGCTCATGCACAGAGACTGATCGAAGGGATTCAGTTCCGTGGCAGACATCCAACTGCAGCACGAGACGGTTCAGCAGGCAACCGAGGAGATGAAGCAGGCCACCAAGACGATGATCTCCAACCTGGAGGAACTCATCCAGGGTCTGCAGAACATGCGCAACACCTTCTCGGGACAGTCCGCGCAGGAGTTCAACGCCTTCCTCCAGGTCGCCCACCAAGCCGAGGACGTGATGCACAACGACTTCGGACAGGGGACGAATGCACTGGAGGGCATGCACGAGTGCCTCACCAACGCGGACAACAAGGGCGCGAGTCTCTTCCAGTGACGGTAGATCTTCCGTCCGGTCTCCCAGTCGTCCGAGCACCTTAGAAGAAGGAAGAGAGGGGACGAATGGCGGAGAAGACGCTCAAGGTCTCGGAGCAGTACCTCAAGGACTTCGCGAAGGACAAGCTGGGCGCGTTCCTGGAAGACCTGCAGAACAGCCAGGGCATCAAGGACCTTGGGGAGTTCGCCGCTGGAGTCGGTGGCGAGTCCTCGCCGGGACACTTCGGCAACGTTCTCGCCGGCGGCGGCAAGCTGTCCACCGCCAAGGACCTTCAGACCCGCTTCCACGACTTGTGCGGAAGCCTCCAGAAGGAGATCGACAACCTCCGGCAGACCTGCACCAGGATGTCGGTTGATCTCCAGACGGTCGACAGCATCCTGAGCGACGCCGAGGACAAGGCCGACCTCACCGCTGCGGAGATGTGGAAGGACATTTCGGACATCGTCGGGACACTCAACCCCACGGTCACGACGCCGAGTCCGACCACCACCACAACCACCAGCAGCAAGAGCTAGAACCGCAGTGAGCGCCCTGCCGGCGCGGGCCTCGGCAGACATTGCCCGGCCCGCGTCGGCCACGTCACAGGGAGAAAATCGCCGATGAACTGGGAAGACGGCCTGGGGGCCTTCGCCTCGACGGCTCAGACCGAGATCACGCCCCGCTCAAAGGTCACCGGCGACCCCTGGCTTACATCGCACAACGTAAAGATGGTGGACGGCCATGACCCTGGTGCCGACTCGGATCTCTGGTGGGCGTACAACTTCGATGTCACTATCACCTATTCCACCAACCGCGGCGGAACCACTAGTTCCACCCAGTCCCATGCGATCGTCGTCAGCGCCAACCTGCCTTGGTCCAAGCTGAACGACTCCTCCGGCCCGCTGTACAAGTTCGTTCATGATCCGGCAAACGTCCTGGAGCCTCTGGTCGGCACACCCGGTCAGAACGACACGACCAGCGTGTGGAGCTTTGACGCTGCCGCGAACATGCTCACTCAAGTCGACACCTGGCTGACGGGATGGACCCCCCGCATCCGAGCTTGGGCGAACGACCTTGAGAGCGAGGCGAGTGACTGGCAGGGCAGCGCCGCCAGCGAATTCAAGGCCGTCCTCAACGCGTTCGCCAACGAGTTCGAGAACTTGCACGTCCAGCTCAATACCCCATCCAGCTTTGCGAGCTCGATACAGAACAGCCGATCCCAACTGCTGAACACCACGGTCGCTCTCTACAACGCGTACAGCGCGTGGCGAGCCGGTGCGCTGGCCTGGCCCTTGAACGCCCTGGATCAGGCGTTTAAAGCAGTCATGGGCACTGCGACGATCACGCTCGACCAGAACCCGGGGGGCAGCGTGCGTGGCTTCACAATCAACACGTCGCTGGGAGATCCGAAAAGCGGCGACTTCTGGGACCAACTCCAGACGCAGGCCAAGAAGCTCTGGACCGACAATATCGCCAGCATGCTGGACGCACCGGCCGGCTCCGCCCTGTCGGCACTCGACAGCTCCTACTTGTCCACGACGCAGGTGCTTCCGGCCTCGCTCGTGCCGCTGCAGCTACGTCTTCCTTCCTCGGCGCAGACCACAGATCCGAACAGCCTGCTGAATGATCCCAAGCTCAACACGAGCCTCACGCAGCCCAACTCGGTCACAAGCACCAATTCCGATCTCAGTCCTTCCACGGTCACGTCCGGTACCGGTACCGACAGCCCCCTCAAGAACCTCACGTCCACTGGGACCGGCATCAGCTCGGACTCGAGCCCGATCACGGGTGTGAGCGGTTCCTCCGCCGACCCCACCAGCACGCTCGGCCCTGTCGCTGCCAACAAGTCCCTCACGTCAGGACTGCCCGACTCCGCCTCCACGAGTACGTCCGCCCCGACCTCCAGCATCACCGGCACGGGAACATCCTCCAACAGCCCTCTGTCGGTGCCGGCGGGGTCGACGGTCGGGGACGACGGGTCTGTGGTCGGTCCGGACGGTCAGCCGGTGCTCGATAGCGCCGGTAATCCCGTCGTGGTGCCCCAGGGCTCGATGATCACTCCCACGGGCACGGTGATGGATGCGCTGGGCAATCCGGTTTCCTCGTCGGGTTCGGGGTCGCCTTCGCTGGGTGCGTCGACTCCTCTCACGGTGCCGCCAGGGTCGATGGTCGCCGACGACGGGTCTGTGCTCGGTCCGGACGGAAAGCCGGTGCTGGATGGTGCCGGGAATCCGATCACGGTGCCTCAGGGTTCGACGATCACTCCTACGGGCACGGTGATGGACCCGGACGGTAATCCGGTTGCTGACCCGTCCTCCACGCTGTCCTCTCTGCCGCAGGCCGGTTCGCTGACGGTGCCCAGCGGGTCGCATGTCACCGGCAACGGGTCTGTGGTCGGTCCGGACGGAAAGCCGGTGCTGGATGGTGCCGGGAATCCGATCACGGTGCCTCAGGGTTCGACGATCACTCCTACGGGCACGGTGATGGACC